>NZ_PQBR01000001.1:0-54743 GCF_002911615.1 Microbacterium sp. CJ77
AAACTCCCCGATCGACTGCTCACGAGGCATCGAGCACGGAGGGCGGCCTCCGGGGCTATCGCTCCTCGATCGATCCGAGATCGGGTTGGTGGCAGAGCGCGGAGTCGTTGATGGCGCCGTGCCCGATAGTCCGAGCCTGCTTTCGCCAGACCGCACCACCCGGCTACACCCGGCGACACATCGCCGGTGACGTACACGCAGCAATCGACTGTCCCTCGCCCGAGGCGGCGTCGAGCCCGTCCATCCGTCGGTTCTCATCAGCCAGGCAGAACACAGCGTCGATCGTCGTCCGCACAGCGGGGGACGCGATCGCCGGCTCCTGCTCTTCGAGGCCGCCGGGATTTCACAATGCACACCACGACAGTGGCAAACAAGAACGAGGTCGACACATGAACACTCAACACTCACAGATCGCGTCCTGGAGCAAGAAGGCCACCCTCGCCGGCGTGGTTGGCTTCAGCCTCGTCCTCGCCGGCTGCAGCGGAGGTTCCGGCGGCAACAACGCCGCGCCCGACGCCTCGGGCGAACTGTGCGCAGACGGCACGATCACGCTCGGCTCTGCCAAGGCGCTCAGCGGGGGGTTCGCGTTCTACGACACGGCTGGCTCGAACGCCGAAGAGCTCGCCGTCGAACAGATCAACGCCGAGGGCGGAATCAACGGCTGCGAAATCGAGCTCGTCACACAGGACACCAAATCCGACCCCGCCGTCGGCAGGCAGGTCGCCAGCGAGTTGATCGCCGCAGGCGCCGAGGTGCTCCTTCCGCCCAACAGCGAGGGCCTCGGCACGCCGGCTGCGTTGGTCGCCCAGAAAGAGGGAATCTTCAGCATGGCGGGGTCGTCCGAAGATGACTACGCGCCGGGCGTCGGAGCGCTCTTCGCCACCGGCGGGAGCATGGCGAGCCTCAACGGCAAGACCGCGGCGGCATTCGCGAAGGAGCAGGGGTACGACTCGGTCTACTACGTCACCAACGACGCCTATTCGTACTTCACCATCGTCGAGCGTCTCTTCCGCGAAGATGCGGGGGACGATATGGACGACCTGGGCAGCTCGGTCCTCAAGCCGGGTCAGACCGACTTCTCGGCGGTCATCAGCGATATCAAGCGCTCGGTCGGCGAAGCCGACAACCCGATGATCCTGCTCGCCACCCAGTACCCCGACGCACCAACGATGATCGCCCAGCTTCGAAAGGCTGGAGTCGAGACCCCCGTGGTGGGTAACGCGACGTGGGCGACGCGCAACATCGTCGACGCGCTGGACGGTCACACGGACAATGTCTTCTACACCGCCGGCGCCTACACCGAAGGCGAGGACGTCAGCGAAGCTGCTCAGGCGTACGTCGAGAAGTACAAGGAGAAGACGGGCACCTACCCGGAGATCCACCAGGCCGTCGAGTCGTACTGGTCGATGTGGGCACTGTTCGACGCGATCAAGACCGCGAACTCCACGGACGGAGCGGCCATCGAGAAGGCCCTGTTCGCTCAGAAAGACGTCGAACTGCCGATGCGCACGGTCTACGAGTGGAAGGACGGCCACATCCTCGGCAGCAACGTCGTCGTGGGATTCACGCCGGAGGGTGCTTTCGAGCAGGTTGGCTCGTACAACCTCACTGACGGGGAGTGATCGACGTTGTCCGCTGACGCCCACGCGGTCGTCTCGGCGCGGGGAGTGGGGATGTCGTTCGGGCGGCTCAAGGCCCTGTCGGGCGTCTCGATCGATCTCGCGCAGGGCGTCTGCACCGGCCTGATCGGTCCCAACGGGTCCGGCAAGAGCACCTTCGTGAACTGCCTGTCCGGCTTGCTACACGCCACAGAAGGATCGATCGCCTTTGAGGGCAAGGACGTCACGAGGTTCTCGATGCGGGCGCGGGCGCAAGCGGGGCTGGCCCGGAACTTTCAGAACCTCCGGTTGTTCGAGGATCTGACCGTTCGCGAGAACATCGCCATGTCTGCCCGGCTGGCCGGTGGCTGGCGCCGAGGCTCGGAAGCGATCGTCCAGGACATCGCCCGCACTTTCGGCCTCGAGCACGACGTGGACGCCCGCGTCGGTGACCTCTCTTGGGGTCACCGACGTCGGGTCGAACTCGCCAGGGTCCTCAACGGCGAGCCTCGGTACGTCCTGCTGGATGAGCCCGGGGCCGGTCTTGACCTGTCCGAACGGCAGCGACTGCCCGGGATCATCGCGGATCTGACGTCGCGCGGGGTCGGAACTCTGGTGGTCGACCACGACATGGCCCTCATCGCGCGGGTCTGCTCGCGGGTGCTCGTTCTTCGCCAGGGCCAATTGATTTTCGACGGAACCCCGGCCGCAGCGTTCAAGGACGCGCAAGTGCTGGAGTGCTATCTGGGAGAGCGACATGCCAGTGCTTGAAGCAACGGATCTGATTGCCGGCTACGGATCGGGAGACACCGTTCTCCACGGCGTGAGCCTGACTCTCGGCGCCGGACAGGTCACCGCGCTGACGGGCGTGAACGGCGCGGGAAAAACGACACTCGCATCCGCTGTGGCGGGGAGAGTCATCCCGTCTTCGGGAAAAGTTACCTTCCAGGGGGCGGACATCACGAAGATGCCCGTCCAGGAACGCTGTCGGCTCGGAATCGTGCTCTGCCCGCAGGGACGCGAGGTGTTCCCGAGCCTTTCGGCCGCCGAGAACGTCCGCATGGGCGCGCTCACGCGTCCCGCTTCGGCTCGCAAGGCTGCCGTGGAGGACGTATTCGAGCTGATCCCTGCGCTCGCGGCGTTTCGTAACAGCCGGGCGGGTTCGCTTTCGGGCGGCCAACAGCAGATCGTCGCGATCGGGCGCGCTCTCGCGGCCGCGCCGCAGGTGTTGATTGTGGACGAGCCGTCGATGGGTCTTGCGCCAGCAATCGTGGATTCGGTGTACGAGATCCTCGGCGCGCTCACAGAGAACGGTGTGTCGCTCCTGGTCATCGAGGAGTCACCTCTGCGGCTCGTGGACTTGGCCGACCACGTCGTTGTCATGCGCGGCGGTGAGATCGTCATGTCTGGGGGAGCGGAGATGCTCCAGGACGAACGGGTTCTCACCGCCGCGCTCCTTGGCGAGGAGGCGATGGCAGAGTGATTCAGTTCTTACAGGCCGTGTTCGACGGTCTCTCCCAGGGCGGGGTGTATGCCGTCCTCGCGGTCGGTGTTGCCGTCGTGAGCGCGGTCATGTCCTTCCCGAACTTCGCGCATGGCTGGCTCGTCATGTGGGCCGCATCGATCACGGTAAGCCTCACGGCAGCCATACCCCTCCTGCCGGCGCTCCTGATCGCGACGGCCATCGTCGTCGTGATCGCGGTGGTTGGAGGGCGGCTGACGTTCCTCGTTGGCAGTCCGGCCGGAAGCGAGGTCCTCATGCTGAAGTCGCTCGCTTTCGGACTCGTGCTGCAGGCGGCCGCGGTCCTGTTCTTCGGTGACGCACCGCGGCTTTACCCTGCCCCGGATTGGTCCGGCGGAGTGATAGTCCTCGGCGATCTGAGAATCAGCGCCGCGAGCCTGACGAGCCTGAGCGTCGCGCTGGTTGCACTTGGCGGGGTTCTCATCCTCCTGCGCGCGACAGATCTGGGCCTGAAGATGCGCGCGACGGCACAGAGTATGTCGACCGCCGCCCTGGTCGGCGTGCGCACCCGACGTGTCGTCACCACGGCTCTCGTGATCGCGGGCGTACTGGCCTGCATCGCATCCTTCCTCTGGTACGCAAAGGCTGGCAGCGTCACCCCCCGGTCTGGCCTCGAGATCACGATGGTTGCATTCGTTGCGCTCGTCCTCGGGGGGCTGCGCAACATCGGCGGCGCCGTGCTGGGCGGGCTGCTGCTCGGACTCGTGGACTCGTTCATGGCCGCATATCTGCCCAGTGACGTTCAGGGCCTCACGCGCGCCCTCACGTACACCCTGCTGATCGCGGTTTTGCTGCTGCGACCGGACGGACTCCTTCAACGCAAGGTGGTGCCCACGAAATGAGCAGATCACGAATGTTCTTCCCCGACAGGGTGCAGACCTCGCGGGGATACGCCAGCGCGGTCGGCGGGCCGACGGCAATCTCACTCGTCGTGGTGGCAATCGCGTTTGCGATCGACGCCGCCACCGGCGGCACTTTCGAGGCCATCGTGGTCTCGGGTCTGGTCTTCGTCTGCCTGACGGTCTCGTTGCAGGTGATCATGGGCAACACGGGCCTGATCTTCTTCGGCCAGTTCGCTTTCGTCGCCGTCGGCGCCTATGTCTCCGGGGTTCTGACCGTCCCCGTGGCGTCGCGGACAAGTCTTCTGCCCGATCTGCCCGAGTGGCTCGCGGGTGTCGAGGTGAGCTTCGGGGTCAGCGTGCTCATGGGTGGACTCGCGGGCGCCGTGGTCGCGGCGATCGCGGGGCCGGTGCTCGTGCGGGTATCGGGACTTGCCGCCGCGGTCGTCAGCCTGGGGCTCATGTTCATCGTTTCCGATCTCTTGCGCGAGACGCCGGCGATCACGCGCGGGGCAATGGTCTTTCCGGGGGTGCCTTACGACACGACGATCCCGGTCGCCGGGCTCACCGTGGTCGCGATCACCCTCATCGGCACGGCATTCAAGTTCTCGCGGTGGGGCCTGGAGGCTCGCGGAGGGCGCGACGACGCCGTTGCCGCGGAGTCCTCCGGACTCTCGCCTACTCGGGTGCGTATGCCGGCTCTCCTGTTGGGAGGCCTCCTCTCCGGAGCCTCGGGGGCGGTGTGGGCGCACTACCTGACGGCATTCTCGCCGACGACTTTCAGCATCGACCCGGCGATCGTCGTCGTGATCATGGCCGTGATCGGCGGGGTGCGCAGCATCAGTGGAGCGATCGTCGGTGCGGCTATCGTCGCGATCTGGCAGGAGCTGGCGCGTCAGGTAGAGAGCGGGCTGTTCCTGTTCGGGTTGCAGCTGCCGCGCATGCCGGAGTTCGGGGCGCTGACGCTCGGAATCGGTCTGATCGTGGTCCTTGCGCTCCGACCGCAGGGGCTGTTCGGGTCGAACGAGTTCCAGGTATTGCGGCCGCGGGCGCGCGCGACGGGGGACGGTGACGGGCCGGAGGCGTCCAGCCCACCTGCGGCGGCGGCACCGCCGACCGTGGGCTGAGACACCCGGCGTCGAGTAGTTCGACAACAGCCGCCCGGAAGGGTGGTCCACATTGTGACAGGTCACGGAAACGAGGAACACATGAACAGACTCCGCATCGGTGTAATCGGCCTCGGTATGGTGGGGTCCGAACAGGTGGCGACGATCGCCCGTTCGGTCGCCCTGGGGGAGCTGGTAGCCGTCTCCGACTTTGACCTCGACCGGGCTCACGCGATCGCCGAAGGCCTACCCGGAGATGTACGGGTCGCGCGGAGCGCGGAAGAGCTGATCGCATCCGACGATGTGGATGCCGTCGCCATTGCCTCGAGCGCCGCGTCGCATCTGTCGTTGGTGCTGGCCTGTATCGAACATCGCAAACCGGTCTTCTGCGAGAAGCCGCTCGCGCTCACGGGTGCGGACTGCGAGCTGATCATCGATGCGGAGATCGCGGCGGGCCGGCGGTTCGTGCAGGTCGGGTTCATGCGCCGCTTCGATACGGCCTTCGTCGAGTTGAAAGCCGCTGTAGAGACAGGCGACCTCGGCGAAATCGTCGCGCTGCAGTACGTCCACCGCGCGGCGGACGTTCCGGAGTACTTCACCTCGGCGATGCACACGACCGAAGCCGTCGTGCACGAAGTAGATACGACCCGCTGGCTCGCTGACGACGAGATCGCCGAGGTCAGCGTCACGGGAACGGGAGGTCGTTCCGGTCTCGATGAGTGGCTGGACCCGCAGTTCTTCTCCTTCCGCACGGAGCGCGGCGCCATGGTGTACGCCGAGGTCTTCTTGCGCGCCGGTTACGGATACGAGATCGGCTGCGATGTCGTGGGACGTCAGGGCGTGGCGCGTTTGACCAACGCACCGGTGACCGCGGTCAGTCTGGACTTCCGGACGAGCGGGGTCCGTGAGAAGGACTTCACGGTGCGGTTCGGGGATGCGTATCGTCGCGAACTTACCGCCTGGGCAGAGGATGCACTGCACGGTGTCGTCACGGGACCGAACGCCTGGGATGGGTACGCCGCCGCCGCCGCGACGGATGCGTGCATCGAGGCTTTGCGGACCGGCTCGCCGACGGTGGTGAAGATGCGTGAGCGCCCGGCCTTGTACGGACAAGGCCCTTCGCGAGCCACATAACCGAGAGGATTCCTGTGTCCGAAGATCTCTCTGGAGCGATGTCGCGCGGACCGCGCACCCTGGCCGAGAAGGTCTGGGATGACCATGTCGTGGTCAAGGGTGATGACGGTGAGCCGGACCTGATCTACATCGACCTGCACCTGGTGCATGAGGTGACGAGCCCTCAGGCGTTCGATGGTCTGCGTGCTGAGGGGCGGCCGTTGCGGCGCTTGGATCTGACGATTGCGACGGAGGATCACAACACCCCGACGTTGGCGATCGACAAGCCGATCGCGGACCTGACGAGCCGGACCCAGATCGAGACCCTACGCCGCAACGCGGAGGAGTTCGGTGTGCGGCTGCACTCGCTCGGCGACAAAGAGCAGGGGATCGTGCACGTCGTGGGCCCGCAGCTGGGTCTGACGATGCCGGGTATCACCGTCGTCTGCGGTGACTCGCACACGAGCACCCACGGGGCGTTCGGTGCCATGGCATTCGGCATCGGCACCAGCGAGATCGAGCACGTCATGGCGACCCAGACACTGCCCCTCAAGCCCTTCAAGACCATGGCGATCACGGTCGAGGGCGAGTTGAAGCCCGGCGTGACGGCAAAAGACATCATCCTGGCGATCATCGCGAAGATCGGTGCGAACGGCGGGCAGGGCTACGCGCTCGAATACCGCGGCAGCGCCATCCGCTCCCTCTCGATGGAGGGCCGCATGACGATGTGCAACATGTCGATCGAGGCCGGGGCCCGCGCCGGCATGATCGCCCCGGACGAGACGACCTTCGCCTACGTCAAAGACAAGCCGCACGCCCCCCAGGGTCAGGATTGGGAGGATGCGGTGGCCTACTGGCGCACGCTCCCGTCCGACGAGGGCGCGGTGTACGACGCCGAGGTGTTCCTCGATGCGAACGAGCTCGAACCGTTCGTGACGTGGGGGACGAACCCGGGTCAGGGTGTGTCGCTCAGTGACGTCGTGCCGGACCCGGCCGATATTGCCGACTCCAATGAGCGTGTGGCGGCCGAGCGGGCGCTGGAGTACATGGACTTGAAGGCGGGGACGCCGATGAAGGATGTCGCGGTCGATGCCGTTTTCATGGGCTCCTGCACGAACAGTCGCATAGAAGACCTGCGCGCCTTCGCCTCGATCATCCGGGGGCGCAAGAAGGCCGACGGCGTCCGCGTCATGGTGGTGCCGGGCTCGGCGCGGGTGCGGCTCGAGGCCGAGGCCGAGGGGCTCGACAAGATCATCACGGACTTCGGCGCCGAGTGGCGGTTCGCGGGCTGCTCCATGTGCCTGGGCATGAACCCGGACCAGCTCGCTCCGGGGGAGCGGTGCGCCTCGACCAGCAACCGCAACTTCGAAGGACGTCAGGGCGCGGGCGGACGCACGCACCTGGTCTCGCCTCTCGTCGCCGCGGCCACCGCCATCCGCGGCACGCTCTCGAGCCCGAGCGACCTCGAGGGCGACAGGAATCGCCGACCCCGACCTCGGCCCAACGCTACGACGCGCGAACCAGATCGCTGATTGCGAAGTCGGACGCGAAGCTCGGCATCCGCGGACGACCGCGCTGCCGCGAGCGCCGCTACTTCTCCTGCGCGACAGCGCGGCTCGCGCGTGCGGACTCCGGTGCCGGGTCGAGGATGAACCCGTTTGGAATCACCAGATCGTCGACGGTGACATCGCGGATCGAGGACTTGCCCAACCCGACGAGCGCTCGCTCGATCGTGCCGCGGAACGTTTCGAGGACCTCATATACACCGCGTTCCCCGTCGGCGGCGAGGCCGTAGAACCACGGCCGTCCGATCATCACGCTTGATGCACCGAGCGCGAGCGCCTTCAGCACATCGGTGCCCCGACGGACGCCGCTGTCCAATGTGACCTCCACCTGATCGCCGACCGCGCGGACGACCGAGGGAAGGAACCGCAGAGGCGAAGGAGTCGTGTCGAGGTTGTTGCCGCCGTGGTTGGAGACCCCGACGGCCGTCGCGCCCGCATCGACCGCTCGTCGCGCATCGTCGGCCGCCACCAGACCCTTCACCATGAACGGGCCGCCCCACAGCTCACGGAGCCAGGCGACGTCCTCCCACGTGGGGATGGCCGTGTCCATCCATTCGTAGAGGCCGCCGACCAGGGTCGGAACCGGACCTCCGCGTCGGCTCATGTTCGGAGCATTCAATCCCGGGATGACGCGACGCTTCGCGTAGCGCAGGAACCAGGACGGGTTGCCGATCGCCATCGGCGCGTATCTGAGGAGAGCGGCGAAGTTCAGGCGGTCCGGGTAGACCGGCGAGCCCCAGTCGCGAGGCTGGTAGGCGACACGTCCGCCGGACAGATCGAGCGTGAAGATCAGGCCCTTGACCCCGGCCTGCCGGAAGCGTTCTATGCGGTCCGCGACGACGTCGCGACCGCCCGACCAGTACACGTGTGCGAACGACTTCGAATTCTCACGCGTCACGTCCTCTATCGCGACGGACGCGAAGTTGCTCAGACCGATCGCGGTGCCGGCGCGCTGCGCTGCCCGTGCGACGCCGATCTCGGCGTCGGGGTGCATCGCCTGCGCCGCGGCGGGCGCGATCACCACCGGCAGGTCGATCGGCTGCCCCATGAATGTCGCCGACAGGTCGAGGCGCGTCGGGATCGCGGCGCCGATGCGGGGGATCATGCCGATCTCTTCGAAAGCGCGCAGATTCTCTTTCATCGTCGCGCCGCCGTCACTGCCGGCCTCGAGCGCGGTGTAGACATCGTGGGGCAACAACTTCTTGGCCCTGCGCTGAGCTTCGTCGACCGTCTCGATCGCCCTATGTGCGAACATGCCCATGACTTCTCCTCAATATCGTTATCCGCGAGCTCGTAGGGATGCTGGAGTGTGCGAGCCGGCTGTGTGGTGGGCGGGGAGCTGAATCGGTCGGGAACCGACTACGCCGAGTCGGCCGGGGTGAGCGCGATCACGCGTGCGGGGCTGCCGCTGCCGCCTTCGATACGCAATGGTGCGACGATCAACAGTGCCCCGGTCTCGGGCAGCCTGCTCAGGTTCTGAAGCGAGGTGATCCCGTACTTGTCGTGGCCGAGCAGGTGGTTGTGCATGGGAAACGGCGGGTCGAACTCACCGGCGCGACCGGCGTCGATACCGAGAGTGTCGGCACCGAAACCCGAGATGGGGCGTTCTTCTGCGAGCCACAGCGCGCACTCGCCCGAGACGCCGGGGCTGTGCGGTCCGTTCTCGTCGGCGTTCACGAAAGCCTCCTGGTCGTCGGAGTATCGGTCCCATCCGGTACGCAACAGCAGCCAGCTGCCGGGTTGCAACTGCCCGTGCCGTGCCTCCCACTCTTCGACATGATGCCGCTGGAGCAGGAAGTCGGGATCGGCGTCGACCTGTTCTCGCACGTCGATCACACAGGCCGGACCGATCAGGCGATCGAGGGGGATGCTCGCGACATCCCGGCCCTCTTTGCCGCTGAGCCAGTGGATCGGAGCATCAAGATGTGTCCCGGAGTGCTCGCCGGTGTGGATGTTGTTGTGATACCAGCCGGGCCCGTGCTCGTCGTACCGGCTCAGCTGCTCAAGGACGAAGCCGCTCTGACTCGCAAACGGGTCGGGCAGCGTCATGATCGGCGTGGATCCGCGGAGGGTGCTCGTCAGGTCGACGAGTTCCAGCCGGCTCGAGGCGATGCTCCTGAGCAGTTCGGCGATCAGGATGGGCGGGTCGACAGTCATTTCACTCCTGGGAGAGACGATGCGAAGGGGTTTTGAGGCCGGAGCGGCCAGCGAGCTTCCCGGCCGCCGGTGATGCCGGACGGGCGCAGGATCAGCACGACGACCAGGACGGCGGCCACCACGATGAGGCGGCTGCCGGCGGGCAGCGACACGATGACGCCCCCCATGTGCAGACCGCCCTCGAGCAGGCCGAGAACGTGATCGAGGGTGGAGATCAGAAGTGTTCCGACCACGGCTCCCCAGAGTGAGAGCATGCCTCCGATCACCAGCATCGCCATCGTGGTGAACGTGAAATCCAATGAGAACTGGGATGCCTGAACGACCCGGTTCGTCTGTGCCCACACGGCTCCGCCGATGGCTGCCAGTGCGCCCGAGAGGGCAAACGCGACAACGCGATGCAGGGTGATGCGGATGCCGGACCCGGGTGCGGCCACCACGCTCTCGCGAGATGCGCGAAGCATCCGTGCGCTCCGTGATCTTCCGTACGTCCAGGCGATCGTGATGACGACGAGGGTGATCAACAGCGTCGTCTGCAGGTCGAAGCTCTGGGGGATGCCTGTCATGGACTGACCTGACTTCGGCCCCACACTGCTCCAGTACGTGAGCACCTGGACGACGAGGCCGAGGAGGGCGAACGTGGCGATGCCCGCCTCCAGCCCGTGCAGTCGCATGAGAGCGAGACCGCTCACGAGGGCCAGCAGTCCGCCGACCGCTGCCGCGATCACCAGGGCGATGAGCGGCGCTACCGCAGCACCCGAGAGCCAGGGGAAGAGCTCGGGCATGACGGACGCCTTGACCACGGGGCTGATCGTCAGGAGCGACATCGTCCAGGCGCCGACGGCGACGAAAGCGATGTGGCCGAAGGAGAGAACGCCGCTGTTGCCGATGAACGTCCACATTCCCACGACGATCATCAGGTTTGCCAGGGCGTAGCTCAGGTCGATCGCGGCCGACTGCGAGACGGAGCTCGCGAACGCGGAGAACAACCAGACGACGACGAGGGGCACGACGAGTGTCCACAGATCCACGGCGGGGGACGGCACGACCCAGCGGGGCATCCAGCTACGAGCAGGTTGGGCGATGGTCATGCGCGCTCCTTGAGAGTACGGCCGGCGAAGACGCCGTTCGGGACGATCACGAGCACGACGATGACGAGCAGATATACGAACGCCGTCCGGAAATCGTTGAGCCCGCCCGGGAGCCAGGCGGTGAAGAGTGAGAGAACGAAGCCCACGGCGAACCCACCGACGACCGCGCCACCGAGGCGGTTCAGGCCGCCGATGACGGCGCCGATGAGACCGAACAGCGTGGCCTGGACGCCGAAAGTCGGGTCGACGGCACCGGATCGCGCGGTCAGGACGAAGGCAACGGCGGCGGCGAGTACCCCGCTGATGACGAAGGTGAGGGAGATGACGACCCCGGATCGGATGCCGAGGATGCGCGCGATCCGGAAATCGGCTGCTGCGGCCTGCACCTGCAGCCCGACGCGCGTCTGCGACAGGAAGAGCCCCACCCCCACCAGCAGGCAGACGGCCAGAACGACGGCGACGACCGCCAGCAGGTTGATCCGCAGACCGCCGATCGTCACCGAGGTGGTCAGGGCTGGAGCGACGGATGCCGTTCGGACGTTCGTGCCGAAGATGCCGTCATATGTCCGCTGCAGCAGGATGCTCAGGCCGAAACTCGCGATGAGGAGAGTCGCCGGCGACTGTGAGCGCATCCACCGGAAAACAGCAGCATCCATCAGGAGAGATAGTGCGACGGCGACGACCACCGAGGCGACCAGCGCCAGCGGCCACGAGAAGGGCCAGATGAGGATCAGAGCGTAGGCCGACCCGGTGATGATCTCGCCGATGGCGAAGTTCGCCAGTCGCAGCACGCCGAAGACCAAACCGATGGCGAGGGCCGCGAGCGCGTAGACGGCTCCCGCGGAGACGGCGTCGAAAAGTGATTGCAGGAGGGGCATCATGATCCCAGGTAGGCCTTCATCAGGAGGGCGGAGTCGGCCGCGTCGGCGGGAGCCAGGTCCATCACGATCCGCCCGTCGTTCAACACATACGTGCGATCGGCGGCCGCGACCGTTTGCTGTGCTCGCTGTTCGACGAGGAGCACCGCCGTGCCGCGCTCGCGGATGCGCGCGATGGCTGCGAAGACTGTGTCGACGACGGTCGGTGACAGTCCGAGAGAGGGTTCGTCGAGTGCGAGGAGAATCGGGTTCGCCAACAGGGCACGGCCGATCGCGAGCTGCTGCTGTTGACCGCCGGAGAGGAGCCCCGCGGGGCGATTCGCGAACTCATCGAGGATGGGAAACAGCTCGATCACCCATTTCAGGTCTTCTTCCAGGCCGCGGGGATCGCGCCGGGCCGTGGAGCCGAGACGCAGATTGTCGCGCACCGAGAGTCGCCCGAAGATGTGGTGTCCCTCGGGCACGAGGGCCAGTCCTGTTCGCGCCACGCGCTCGGGTGGCATGCGACGTAGGTCGACGCCGCCGAGGCTGGTCTCGGAGGAATCCGAGCGCACGGCGTTGACGATGCCGAGCAGGGTCGAGGACTTTCCGGCGCCGTTGGGTCCGATGATCCCGACGAGCTCGCCGGCATCGATGTGGAAGCTCACGCCCGACACGGCGGGCACGCCGCGATACGAGACCCGAAGGTCTGAGACGGTAAGGATCCGCGGCGATTCAGTCGACACCATGCTCGGCTCCTTCGGCGATCTGCTGTGCGGCGTTGCCCAGGTACGACGCTGCGAGGCGGGGGTCGGTGCGCACCGAGTCGGGTGAACCGTCCATGACGTTCAGTCCGGCGCCGAGGACGAAGATGTGGTCACAGCTTCCGAAGATGAGTGGCATGTTGTGGTCGATCAGCAGCACGCCGAGTCCGCGAGTCGCGAGGGCGCGCATCGTGTCCCTGAAGTGCTCGGCCTCGCCATCGTTCAGTCCGGCCGCGGGTTCGTCGAAAAGCACCCAGTTCGGTCGTGTCGCCAGCGCCCTGGCCACGCCGAGACGTCGTTCCACCCCGTGCGGCAGGTGGTCGGCGTCATGCATCGCCCATTCTTCGAGCTGCAGTTCCGCGAGGAGTGCCAGCGCGAGTGAGCGTCCCTCTCGTCGCGAGAGTCCACAGGCCAGGGCGGCGACCGTCACGTTCTCGAGGACGGTCAGCCGCGGGTAGAGGTGACCGTGTTGGAACGTGCGCGCGATCCCTCGGCGAGTGCGCCGCTCGGCGCTCTCCCGGGGCAGCTCGCCGCCGTCGATGAAGACCCCGCCGCCGTTCGGACGGTCGTACCCGCTCAGGATGTTGACCAGAGTCGACTTGCCGGCACCGTTGGCCCCGATCAGGCCCGTGACTCGCCCGCGTGGGACATCGATCGTGACGTTCTGGAGCGCCTTCACCCCGCGGTATGAGCGTGTGATCCCATGCCCCTGGAGCAGGCCGCCTCCGCGGCCTGCTCCAGGGGCGAGACGATCAGTCACCGAGGATGACCTTCTCGGGTGCGCGTCGCTCGACGAACTTCAGGGCGCCGTCTTCGACCACCAGGACGCGCTGGGGGCGGTCGACGTTCACGTGGAGTTCCGGCGTGAAGGTCGTCGGGCCAGCCAGCAACTCGAGGCCGTCGAAAGTCAGGAACGCGTCCGCGAGCGCTTTTCCGTCCCAGCTCTGAGCGACCTCGTGCGCCGTGACGATGGCGTCGAGCGTGGAGGGACCGGTCACGAAGCTCCCCACGGTGGGGCGCGCGCCGTAGGTCTGCTCGTAGACCGTCGCGAGATCGTTGACCGCGGGGTCGGGGTCGTCTCCGGCGGTGGAAGCGAAGGTCACCACGTAGTAGTCCGTCAGGCCCGGGATGGAGTCGAGCCAGAACGTTCCGTCCATGCCGAAGCCCGAGACGATCGGGGCCGCGATGCCGCCGTCGCGCAGGTCTTTCGCGACCTGTGCGCCGCCCGGGCTATAGCCGCAGTTGAAGATCACGTCGGGGGCCGGGCCGGCGGCGATGCTCGAGACGGCCTCGCTGATGTTCTCGCCCTGTACGTAGTCGTAGCCCGCGATCTCGGTGCCGCCCAGCTCGAGGAACCGCTCGCGCGCGATGGCGCACTGGCTCTGGGTGTACTTCAGCGATGTGTCGGTCAGGAAGACGGCGTTCGTCCAGCTCTTGCTGTCAGCGAACTCCGCCATCACGCTGGCCTCTCCGGGTGTGGCGTTGCCCAACGAGAACCCGATGTCCAGTCCGCCCCGGGGGCCGTAGATCGTGTCGCCGACACAGGGGGAGACGTTCAGAACTCCGGCCTGCTCCGCCACGAGCGCCGCCGGGCTTGAGATGTCGTAGTCGCAGGTCACGATGATCGCCTTCGCGCCGGCATCGATGAGCGTCTGTGCAGACGGCGCGTACTTCTCGAGATCCGAACCCGTGTCGATCACCCGCAGCTCGACGGGGGTGCCGTCGATTCCGCCGGCTCCGTTGAGCTCATCGATCGCGATGCGGAGTGAGTTCAACGCCGGGGTGTCGAAGGGGGACATGAAGCCTGTCTCGGCCATCACGGCGCCGAGGAGGATGGTGTCCGAGGCCGCCGTGCTGTTGTCGGTGGATGGCGCAGCCGTACTGACGCAGCCGGTCAGCGCGATGGCGCTGACCGCTACGAGTGCGGCCGCTCTGAGTGACGTGCTCTTGGTGTCGTCCTTGCTGTTGGTGTGTGTGAAGGGCAGGCGGCGACGCGATGTGATTCTCACGAGCGACTCTGCAGGTGCAATATTCGGGTCACTTCGTATACGAAGTTGCGTCACTGTATCGCCGGCACCGACCGCCAGGCAAGATGTTTTTTCGGCGGTGCGTCGATGAATGGCTCGGGCTGGATACGATCGGGGTCGATCGATCGAGGAGGGGGCCGATGCCTGAAGAGACGATTCTGCGGGGCCCCGCCCTGGTGGATGCCGTTCGCGACATGATCATCAGGGGCGAGCTCGCCCCGGGATCGCGGGTGACAGAACCCGCGCTGGCATCGGCGTTCAACGTGTCTCGTGTGCCCATTCGCGAGGCTGTGCGAGCGCTGGCCGCGGAGGGATTCGTCGAGCTGCGCCATTTCGGTTCCCCGACCGTCATGAATCTGACCGAACGGGTCGTGCACGAGGTTCGAACCGCGCGGGCGGTGCTCGAGCCGCACACCACCCGGCTCGCCGCCACCCAGCGCTCCGATGCCGATCTTGCAGCGATCAGGGAGATCCTGGACGAGGGTGACCGCGCCATCGATCTCGGGCAGATGGACAGGCTTCACCGACTGAACTCGCGCTTCCACGATGCCGTCGCATCGGCGAGCGGCAACAGCGTGCTCGGTGGGTTCGTGCACCAGCTGTCTGCGCGTTCGGAATGGATCAACACGGCTTCCATCCCGGTCGACAACCGGTTCTTCTGGCGTGACCATCGCGACATCTACGACGCGATCGAGGCGCGTGATGCCGATCGCGCGGAGAGTCTCATGGCCGAGCACGTGCGGCGTGCCGCGACGCAGCCTGGTGCGCACGACACGGGTGGTGACGACGGCTTCACGACCCACTGATCGCCGAGGCGTGCACGGAGCACGTTTCGTATACGATACGGTCTCGGGATAGTTCCCGCTTTCAGCCGGTGGCCGCCTGTCGGCACTCCAGAAGGACCGTGTCATGCAATTCACCACTCGCCCCGAGATCGTGGGCTCGTTCGGCGCGGTCGCGTCCACGCACTGGCTCGCGTCCAATTCGGGGATGGCTGTCCTCGAAGAGGGCGGCAACGCGTTTGATGCCGCCGTCGCCGCGGGACTCGTGCTCCACGTCGTCGAACCGCACCTGAACGGCCTCGGCGGCGACACACCCATCATGGGTTTTGATGTCGCCGGCGGAGAGCCCTGGGTCTTGTGCGGGCAGGGACCGGCGCCCGCCGCCGCCACCGCAGCGGCCTATGCCGATCTGGGGCTGGGCGCCATTCCCGGAACGGGTCATCTCGCTGCCGTCGTGCCCGGATCGTTCGGCGCCTGGATGAGCATGCTCGAGCGCCACGGCACGCTGTCGCTGGAGAGGGTGACCCGCTTCGCGATCGAGTACGCGCGCCACGGGTACCCCCTGGTCCCCGACGCGACCGTCGCGATTGCTTCGGTGGCTTCGCTCTTGTCGGAGCACTGGACCACGTCGGCCGAGATCTATTTGCCGGGCGGCACGCAACCGGTGCCGCGGGCTCGTTTCCGCAATCCGCTCCTGGCCGACACCCTGGAGCGGATCGTGGTGAATGCGAACGCCGGCGGAGGCAGTCGAGAGGCCGTGATCGCGCGCGCACGGGACGAGTTCTACCGCGGCTTCGTCGCCGACGCGATCGACGCGTGGATGCGCCAACCCGTCCGCGATTCGACCGGCTCCGACCACGCGGGGTTGCTCACCGGCGCAGACATGGCGGAATGGGAGCCCACCTGGGAGCGCCCGACGACGATCGAGTTCGGCGGTGTGACCGTGGCGAAGACGGGGCCGTGGGGCCAGGGGCCCGTCCTGTTGCAGCAACTTGCGATGCTCGCCCATCAAGACATCGGCGCACCCGGTTCGGCGCAGATGATCCATGCCGTGACCGAGACCGCCAAGCTCGCGTTCGCCGATCGCGAGGCCTTCTACGGCGATCCGAACTTCGTCGACGTCCCGCTCGACGCGCTCCTCGCCGACGACTACGCCCGCAGCCGCGCACAGCTCGTGACCGAGGAGTCATCGGGCGAATTGCGCCCCGGGTCGCCGGGCGGGCACGAACCGCACCTGTCCAGATCCATCTTCGACGCGCCGATCGATGCGGCCGCGGGTACGGGTGAGCCGACGCTCGCGAGCATGGGGGTGGTCCGCGGCGACACCTGCCACCTCGACGTCGTCGATCGTTGGGGAAACATGGTGGCCGCGACTCCGAGCGGGGGGTGGCTGCAGAGCTCACCGGCCATTCCGGGGCTCGGCTTCTCGTTGCCGACCCGAGCGCAGATGTTCTGGCTCGAGCAGGGACTGCCGAACTCGATCGCGCCGCGCAAGCGACCGCGCACGACCCTGAGTCCCGGCATGTTGCTGCGTGACGGTGCCCCCTATCTGGCATTCGGGACGCCGGGCGGCGATCAGCAGGACCAGTGGACCGTAACCTTCCTCCTGAACCTGCTCTCGCACGGCATGAATCTGCAGGAATCGATCGACGCGGCTACATGGCACTCCACGCATATGCCCTCGTCCTTCTTCCCGCGCAGTTTCCAACCGCGGGGCGTCGTCGTCGAACAGACTGTGGGAGACGCGGCGCTCGACGAGCTGCGCGATCGCGGTCATGATGTCGTCGTGGCTCCCGCGTGGAGTCTCGGCAGACTGAGCGCCGCGGGATTCCGCGACGACGGGATGGTCATTGCGGCAGCCAACGCGCGCGGTATGCAGGGCTACGCCGTCGGGCGCTGAGCTGACCCCGCCCGCAGAGCAATCGACAGGATGTATCCCGTGCTCAACCAACTTCGATCCGCTCCCGAGCGCCTGCATCTGGCGCTCATGCTGGCTCTCACATTCTCGACCGGCATCGTCGACGCGGTCGGTTATCTCGGCCTCGACAAAGTCTTCGCGGGCAACATGACGGGGAACGTCGTCATCCTCGGCATGGCGCTCGCGGGCGCCGATGACCTGCCCTGGATCGGCCCCCTGCTCGCTCTGTTCGCCTTCATGTTCGGCGCCGTGGTCGGGGGACGGGTGCTCCGTCCGGTCGCGGCGGGTTGGACGACGCGCACCACGTGGCTCTTTGCGGTCGTCGGGCTGGTTCAGGCCGCGCTCGCGGTGAGCCTCTTCGTCACGGACGGAGCGCCACCCCAGCCGTGGGAGTACCTCATCACGTTCTTCCTGGCCGCGAGCATGGGCATCCAGGCGGCGACGGCTCGGCATATCGCCGTCAAGGACGTCACCACGGTCGTGGTGACGTCGACCATCACCGGTTTCGCGGCCGACTCGCGGCTCGCGGGGGGCACCGGTCAACCGTGGTTCCGTCGGCTCGCCGCGATCGTGCTGATCGCCGCCGGTGCCGCTATCGGTGCTCTGCTGCTTCAGGTGCACATCGGCTGGGGCGTTGGTGCCGCGGCGTTGGTGACTGTGTTGGCGGCCCTTCTCGGGCACGCCGCCGCCCACGCAAAACACGCGGCACGTCTCACGCGGTTGGGTGCGGACTCGCGGTAGGCAGCACGGCGCGCGGTGACTTTCGTCGCGGACGTCACCGTCCAGCCGTACGCGAAGCCTCGAGCCGTGACATCCGAGTCAGTTCGGCGAATCCTCGACCACGCCTAGCGGGCCGCTGCCGCCCGCTCCGCAACCAGATCCGCGTGCCAGCGCTCCGCGACATCCGGATGCGCGCGCAGGCGTGACTTGAGCGCATTCTCGCCGTACAGCGCGTGAATGGGATTTGCGGGATCCTGTGTGACTCCGGATGCCTCGGCGGCGAGCTCGTCCGGCAGCTCGATGAGCGGCAGCCGTCGATCCAGCGCCGGGTTGAAGAAGAACGGCACCGAGATGCGCTCGTCGGGGTACTTCGGCGAGATCACGCGGTGATTCGTCGCCTTGAGGTAGCCCTGCGTGGCGTACTCGAGCAGCTCGCCGATGTTGACGACAAAGGCACCCGGGACGGGCGGCGCGTCGACCCACGCACCGTCGCGCTCGACCTGAAGTCCGCCCTTGCCCGGCTCGATCCACAGGAGCGTCAAGACGCCGGAGTCCTTGTGCGCGCCGACTCCCTGTTGCGGTTCGGGGTCGTCCTTGCCGGGATAACGGACGATCTTGATCAGGGTCGACGGCTCACCGAAGTGCTCGTCGAAGTAGGTCTCGGGTGCGCCGAGCGCCACGGCCCAGGCGCGGAGCAGTTTGCGGGCGATTCCCGTGAGGTGCTCGTGCCATTCGTCGATGACCTCGCGCAGCTCGGGTTGTGCGGCGGGCCACAGGTTCGGTCCGATCAGGCGCGCGAAGTCGGGCGCCTCGGGGTCGGTGATCGCCTCGCGCTCGGGCCCGATGTCGATCTGCTCACGCCAGTCCACGTGTCCCTGGGTGCGCTCGCCGCCGACGCGCGTGTAACCACGGAAGTGGGGGCTCGTCACGTTCTCGATCGCGAGCTTGTCGGCCTCGGGCAGCGCGAAGAACCCGCGAGAGACTTCCAGCAGTCGCTGCTCGAGCTCGGGGCTCACGCCCGTACCGGTCAGGTAGAAGAACCCGACGTCGTGGGTTGCGGCACGCAATTCGTCGCGGAATCGCGCCGCGGCAGCGTCCCCCTGATCGAGGAGCGAGAGGTCGAGGATCGGCAGGCTGGCTTCTGACATTTCTCGAGGCTAAGTCCCTCCGGCGAGCCGTCGCGTTTTGTTGCCGAGCATTACCGGTGCAAGCCACGCCAGGCGTCGCCCATCGCGCCGACCGCTTCCGCGAGGATCGGGCGGGGCGTGGCGAAGACGAGGCGAACGTATCTCTCGTACCCGGCTCCCAGCAGCGCTCCGTCCGTCAGCACGACGTTGGCGTGGTCGCGGAAGAACGCGACTGGAGAATCGGGGATGTCCAGGGCGGCGGTGTCGATCCACGCGATGTACGTCGCCTCGGGCGGACGATAGCGCGCGCCGGGCAGGTGTGTCGCGAGCAGCTCGGCGAGCAGGAGGCGGCTGTCCGAGAGATATGCCCGCGTCTCGTCGAGCCAGGATTTGCCCTCCCGGTAGGCGGCGGTCGAAGCGACAACCCCCAGGGTCGACGCCCCGTGCTGCACGGCGAAGCCGAAGCGGCGGTAGGCCTGCTGGTCTGCGTCGTTGGAGGTGATCAGCTGAGCGGCCTTGAGTCCCGGGATGTTCCACGCTTTCGACGCGCTCGTGCCGGTAACCGTGTGTGCCGCGGTCTCGGGTGAGAGCGACGCGTACGGGATGTGCGGGCGTCCGTCGAAGCGGAGCGGTGCGTGGATCTCGTCGGCGAACACGCGGCCGCCGTGACGCTCGACGATCGCGGCAATCGCGAGGAGCTCATCGCGGGTGAGGACGGTCCCGGTCGGGTTGTGCGGATTGCAGAGCACCAGGGTGCGGGCGCCCGCCGCGAACGCGGCATCGATGCGCTCGAGATCGTGCTGCCATCGGCCGTCGATCAGGGCCCCCGGCACCTCGATCACCGGGTGCCCGATCGTCGGCAGGTAGGTCAGGAACGGCATGTACGCCGGCGTCGGAACGATGACCGCAGATCCGGCGGGGGAGTACTCGGTGATCGCCACGCCGAGCGCCGCCATGACGTCCGAGACCGAGTGCACGCGGGCGGGATCCACAGCCCAGCCGTACTCGGCAGACATCCATTCCGCCGTGGCGTCGGCCACGGCGGCAGCGAGCGGAGGGGACAGGTACCCCAATGTGCCGTCGGTGATCGCGCGCGCGAGGGCCTCCGCGATCGCGGGGGCGGTTCCGAAGTCCATCTCGGCCACCCAGGCACCGATCTTGCCCGCGTGCAGGCTCCACTTGCGACTCTCGGGACGATCGAGCCGCGCGCGCGTCAGCGCGTCGAACGGATGCGCGGGCGGATGCGCGGGGGAAGTCATGATCCCATTCTCACCAGTCCTCTCGCGGGCGCGAGCGCGCCCGAAACACGACGGCACATTCGTGCCGACGCGGGTCAGAAATCGAAGAGGTTGGCCCGTGCACCGCCGGTCGCATACTCGCGGCGCAGGATGCCGCGGCGCCGGAGCACCGGCACGAGTTCGTCGAGGTAGCGGTGGATCGTCGTGGGGTGGAAGTCGCCCGAGAAGATGAAGCCGTCGTTGCCCGCATCGTCCCCCAACTCCTCGATGAAGTCAGCGATCTCTTCGGCCGTACCGACATAGCCCCGCCGATCGGTGATGCGGCCCTTGCGGGCGTGCTGGGTGAGGATCTCTCGGAGCGGAACGTCGTCGAAGGACTCGAACCCGCCGCGCAGCCACGAGATCGAGCCGCGGGACACATGCTCACCGAAGATTGCAGGATCGAGGGGGCTGTCGAGGTCGAGCCGTGTCAGGTCGGTCTCGAGGTCGGACGAATGCCCGAGGGCGATCTGGCGCAACTCCGCCTCGGATGGGTGGAGCGACGCCGTGACGATCCGCTCTGCCTCCTCGACGCTGGACACCACCTGCGGTTTGAACACGAACAGCGTCCGGATGCGTCCCTCGCGGCCCTGTCGGGCGGCTGCCGCCCCGACCTTCTCGCGGTAGCTGCGCACCGGGTTGATGTCGAGACTCGCGAGCGCGAGCTGCACGTCGGAGTGTGTCGCCGCGAACTCGATTCCGCGCGGCGAGCCACCGGGCGAGACGATGATCGGGTCACCGCCCGCGAAGGGGATCGCGTTGAGGGGCCCGTCGAATGCGAAGTACTCGCCGCGGTGCTGGACGGTGTTGATGTGGGCGGCGTCGGCAAAGCGCCCGGTCGACGCGTCGGCGACGAGTGCCCCCTCGCCCCAACTGCGCCACAACTCGCGCAGGCCGGAGGTCCATTCATCCGCGCGGTCGTAGGCGGCGTCGTGCGCTATCGGGTGGAGGCCGAGATGACGGGCGCTCCCGACATCCGTCACGACATTGATGCCGACGCGGTGATCGCTCAGGTGGTGCAGCGAGGCGAACTGCCGTGCCGCAACGTATGGCAGGTAGGACGCGACGTTCACGGTCGGCACGATCCCGATGTGCTCTGTCGTGCTGAGCAGGTACGGGGTCAGCGCGACGGGGTCGTGCTTGGGTCCGCCGTAGGCTCCGCGAACGCGGAGATCAAGGGTGTCGGGCAGACCCGCCGAGATAGCATCCTCGATGATCACGAGGTCGAGGCCCGCCTGTTCGAGCTCGCGCACGGACTGCTGATACAGGGCGGGACGCTGCCACTCGTAGCCCCAGTCCCAGGCCGGGCTGCCCCATCCCTGCGGTCCGAAACCGCGCGAGAGGAACCATCCGAAGTGCTGCGGACGGGGCATGTCAGGCCACTCTCGAAACGGCGGGGACAGAAGCATCGGCGGAGACGTCCCGCGTGGCTGCGAAGGCCCCGGCGAGGTCTCGGATCAGATCGTCGACGTCCTCGATGCCGACAGAGAGGCGGATGAGGCACGGGGAGATGCCCGCGCGTCGCTGCTCCTCTTCGGTCCGCAGATTGTGGGTCGTTGTGCTCGGGTGGATGACGAGCGAACGGACGTCGCCCAGGTGGGTCATCTTGGTGAACAGGCGCAGCGAATCGTAGAAGCGCCGGGCCGTTGTCTCGCCGCCCCGGAGCGTGAAAGCGAAGACCGATCCGAATCCTCGGGACAGGTAGCGTGATGCGGTGGCGTGGTTGGGGTTGGATTCCAGTCCGGCGTAGTCGACGGACTCGACCTCGGGCTGCGCTTCGAGAAAACGCGCGATCTGCGCCGCGCTGCCCGACTGTCGGTCGACGCGCAGCGAGAGGGTTTCGATGCCCTGCTCGATCAGGAACGCGTTGATGGGCGACGGCGCCGCACCGAAGCGGGGAACCGCGAGATCGCGGAGGAATCCCGCGAAGGCACGCCTGCCGTAGCGCTCGACGTGAGTGAGGCCGTCGATCGCCCGCGTTTCGGATAGGTGCGGGTACGCGCCCGAACCCCAGTCGAACGTGCCGGCGTCGACGATGAACCCGCCCAGCACACTGCCGTGCCCGGCGAGAAACTTGCTCGCGGAGTGCACGACGATGTCGGCGCCGTGCTCGATCGGGCGCAAGAGGTACGGGGTGGCGAGGGTGTTGTCGATGATCAGCGGAGCGCCGACCGAATGGGCGATCTCGGCCACGGCGGCGATATCGAGGACATTGTTCTTGGGATTCGAGATGGACTCCGCAAAGAAGGCGCGTGTGGTTGGAGTGACAGCCGCGCGCCAGGCATCCAGGTCTGTGGGATCGTCCACGAAGTCGATCGTGATCCCGAACCGCGAGAGGTGCTCGAGGAACAGGCCGCGCGTGCCCTCGTAGATCGTGCCGGACGAGACGAGATGGTCACCCGCGTGCAGGATCGCCAGCAGCGCGTTCGCGGTCGCGGCCTGCCCGCTCGCAACGAGCATCGCCTCGCTCCCGCGCTCGAGCGCCGCCAGGCGACGTTCGACGGATTCGCCGGTCGGATTGCCGTGACGCGAGTAGATGAAGTCCGGCTCGTCGCCCGAAAAAGCTCCCTGCGCGTGGTCGAAGTCGTCGAAGGCGAAACCGGCGGTCAGGTAGATCGGGGTGGCGCGTGCCTGGTGGGGGTCTCCAGGTTCACGACCTGCGTGCAGCTGCTGGGTTGCGAAGCCCGCGGCGGGATCGAGGGATGTTGTCATGGCGGCGTTCCGTGTCGGGTATTTCGGGTGACACTACGCGGGCATCCCGCGCGCGACGAGAGCTGTGAAACGCGCCGTCATACAACACTGCGGTGTTCCCCAAGAAACCTGCATGCCAGATCTCTAACGGTGGGTTCATCGGGGGACACAGCCTTCCTTGTCGTCGCCGTTCCGTGAATGCGGGAGCGGGTGGGACCCGACAGTACTGTTTCGGCGTCGGTCAACGCGAGCACGGGCGCTCCGATCGCAGAATCGCTGTCATCTTTCGTCGCAATCGGTGACAGAGCGATATCCAGGAGTAGCGAGCAGCTCATTCCGAGCTCGAACTTTTATCCCAGGTGGAAAGGCGGAAATCGAACCGCGGCAGGTGCTGGAGAGTCCGGGATGGCTCGCGGCGTGAAACGTGCCGAAACAATCGGGACGTCGCGGCAACGCTCGGTCGACGGCGTCCCTAACCTGACCACACGACGTATCCAGCGCATCACCGCGAGAGGCATGACATGGAAAGCACGGGCATCTTCGCCGCCGCTTCGTCCGTGCGCTTCGTGCGTGTCGGGAGCTCGCTGGTCCGTCGAATGCGCATGATGCGCGGGTGTTGAGCACCTCCACCCGCTAGCCGTCCTGATCCGCCTCATCGGCGCTCGCCTGTCTGCTCTGCGCCCGTTCTTAGGAGAACCATGTCCGACATTCTCATCTCCGCTATTGAGCTCGCTGAGCTCCTCGCCTCCGGAGCCCCCCTGCGTGTGCTCGACGTCCGCTGGCGGCTCGATCGTCCGGACGGTCGCCCGGAATATCTCGCCGGGCACATCCCGGGCGCCGTGTATGTCGATCTCGACTCCGAGCTCGCGGAGCACGGCACGCCGCGCGATGGGCGGCACCCCCTCCCTGCGCTGGACCGGCTCGAGACCGCCGCCCGCGGTTGGGGACTGCGAACCGGCGACACGGTGGTGGTCTACGACGACCTGAAGTCGCTCTCAGCGGCCCGCGCCTGGTGGCTGCTCACCGACGCCGGTGTGTCCGACGTGCGAATCCTCGACGGGTCGCTGCGTGCCTGGACTGCGTCGGGCCGCACGCTCGAGCACGGCCTCGTCGACCCGCCGCGCGGCGACATCACCCTGACCCCCGGGCGACTGCCCCGGCTCACGATCGATCAGGCGGCGGCCCTCGGGCAGGACGGGGTTCTGCTCGATGTGCGCGCCGAGGAGCGGTACCGCGGAGATGCCGAACCCGTCGATCCGCGGGCGGGGCACATCCCGGGTGCCATCAACGTCCCCACGACCGTGAACGTGGGGCCGGATGGGCGGTTCCTCGACCCGGAAGAGCTTCGCGCGCGCTTCGCCCGGGCGGGTGCTCGACCGGACGCGCCGGTCGGCGTGTACTGCGGCTCGGGGGTCACGGCCTCCCACGCCTTCGTCGCTCTCACCCTGGCGGGATACGCCCCGCAGCTGTACCCCGGCTCGTGGAGCCAATGGTCCAACCACCCCGATCGCCCCGTCGCCGTCGGATCACACCCGGGCGCCGGTGCGCCCCTTGTCAAGGAGAACCAGTCATGACCGTCGAGTTCATCAGTGCCATCAACACCCGCCCGGGCGACGAGCTCAACCCGCTGAAGGGTGGCCGCCCGCTCGATCCCGCGTACGTGCGTCGCTATGCGCGTGTGCTCGAGGACGCGGGCTTCGACTACACCCTCGTTCCCTACGGCAGCTCGTCCGCGGACTCGTTCGTGGTGGCAACCGCTGTCGCGGCTGCTACCGAGAGGCTTGCCCCCATCGTTGCCGTGCGACCCAACACGGTCTACCCGACGGTTGCTGCGCAACAGCTGGCGACCCTGAGCCAGATCTCGGACGGTCGGGCCGTGGTGCACATCATCTCCGGGGGGAGCGATGCCGAGCAGGCGCGGCAGGGCGACTACCTCAGCAAGGACGAACGCTACGACCGTTCGGAAGAGTGGATCCGTATCGTCCGACGTGCGTGGACCGAGACCGGATCGTTCAGCCATGAGGGTCGCTACTACCGGTTCGACGATTTCGGCCCGGGGTTCGCCCCGTTTGCGCCCATCCCGATCTCGGTCGGAGGCTCATCGGATGCGGCCTACCGCGTCGGCGGTGCGGTGGGTGACATCTTCGGGCTGTGGGGGGAGCCCCTCGCCGACACGCGCGAGCAGATCGAGCGCGTCAACTCGGAGGCCGTCGCGGCGGGTCGCGCCGACAAGCCGCGCATCTGGGTGACGTTCCGCCCCATCGTCGCCGAGACGGACGAACTCGCGTGGGAGAAGGCGCATCGTCACGTTGCTCGTGTCGCCGAGACATATGCGAACGCCGGCCTCGTTCCCTTCCGCCACTACGACAGCGCGCGCCCGCAGAACGTCGGGTCACAGCGACTGCTCGACGCAGCGGCTCGCGGTGAGGTGCATGACCGGGCGCTCTGGACTAAGCCCGCCGAGGTGACGAACGCCGCCGGTGCCTCGACCGCGCTCGTCGGCAGCTACGAGACGGTCGCCGCGGCGATCCTCGACTATGTCGACCTCGGTGCCGACCTCATTTCGATCCGCGGGTACGACAACCTCAATGACGCGATCGACTACGGACGATACGTGCTGCCGCTCGTGCGCCAGGAGCTTGCGCACCGTGCCGCCACCGGAGTCCGCGGCGAGGTCGTCGCCCAGCCGCCCATCACGGAGGGGGTGCGCGCGTGAGCGCCGTGACGACAACCGGGCGCGCCCTCGGCGAGCCGCGCCTGACGCCGCTCGAGCTGAGCGCGCTGACCCGCACGCTCGCCGCACACGCGCCGAACCACGACCTCGACGGGTCATTCCCCTGGCCGGGGGTCGAGGCAGCGCACGACGCAGGCTTACTGACCGCGACGGTCGGGCGCCGATACGGGGGACGCGGGCTGTCGGCCCGCGAGGCCGTGGACGTCTACCTCGCGCTCGGCGAGGGTGACCCGTCCGTCGCGCTGCTCGTGGCGATGACGGCTGCACAGCACGCCGTGCAGGATGCGGCGCCGTTCTGGCCCGAGGACCTGTACGCGCGGGTGCTCGCCGAGTCCGCGGAGCGCCCGGTGCTGCTCAACGCCGTGCGGGCGGAACCCGAGCTCGGGGCTCCAGCCCGGGGCGGGCTGCCCGCAACGACGGCGCATCGAACATCCGGTGGCTGGTCCGTCTCGGGGCGGAAAGGGTTCGCGACGGGATCCGAGGGTCTGGCGTACCACTTGGTCTGGGTCGTCACCGACGAGGCCGAACCCCGCGTCGGGCATGTCATCGTCCCCGGCGATGACCCGCGGGTCACGGTCGTGCCGACCTGGGATCACCTCGGGATGCGGGCGAGCTCGACCCACGACGTCATCTACGACGGTGTCGAGGTTCCGTTCGAGAACTTCTCGGGTGCCCCCGTCGGCACGGTCCCGAACAACCCCACTCTGCCCGGCGCGTACTCGGTTGGCGTGCCCGCCCTCTACGTCGGGGTCGCGCGCGCCGCGCTCGCCGCGTTCGGCGAGTTCGCCCGCGAGCGGGTGCCGACCTCGCTCGGGCGTCCGATCGCGACACTGGAGCGCATCCAGTCCACGGCGGGTGAGGCATCCGCGCAGATCCGTACGGCCGAACTCGTCCTCGCCGCCGTCGCCGCTGATATCGACGCGGGACGCGCCAACCCGGCCGATCTCGGCCTGGTCAAGCTGATCACCTCGCGCGCCGCGATCAGCGCGGTCGAAACGCTCGTCGCCTCGATCGGCAACGCGGGGCTGACCCGGTCGCTGCCGTTCGAACGGCATCTGCGCGACGTTCTGTGCGCGCGCCCCCACCCACCCCAAGACGATGCGGCTCTCCTCGCGACGGGCCGCTCGATCCTTCAGTCCTGACGCAGCAGAAAGGCACGACCACACCATGAGTACTCATCGCCTCCGATGGCCGCTGATCGCCACCGCCACGGTATTCACCCTGGCCCTCACCGCCTGCGCGGGGGGACAGGCGGGCCCCGCCCCGACCACCGACGCAGAGCCTGTCGCCGGCGGCGAGCTGACGCTCGAGTTCTGGCCCGACAACGCAGCCTTCGCGTGCGTCGATCCGTTCCAGACCTACTGGATCGAGCACCGGCAGGTCATCCGCAATGTGGCCGACTCCCTGACCGACCAGGACCCCGAAACGGGTGAGCTCGTGCCGTGGCTCGCAACGGACTGGAGTGTCAGTGACGACGGCTTGACCTACACCTTCATCCTGCGCGACGGCGTGACGTTCTCGGATGGCACCCCGCTCAACGCTGCCGCCGTCGTGCGCACCTTCGAGAGCGCGCTCGAGACCATCCAGGCGGTACCGGGGGCCTATGGAGGTGTGTACGTCGCGGGTCTGGAGGCGGCGACCGCCGTCGACGACGACACCGTCGAGGTGTCTTTCTCGACCCCCAACTCGTCTTTCCTGCAGGGGACCTCCACAACCAACCTGGCCATCCTGGCCCCCTCGTCGTACGACGCGACGCCCGAGGAGCGGTGCCTCGGCAACGTGGTCGGCTCTGGCCCGTTCGTGCTCGACTCGTACCGACCGGGGGAGGGGATCGATCTGAGCAAGCGCGACGGGTACGACTGGGCCAGCGACCTGAACGACCACCAGGGCGAGGCGTATCTGGACGCGGTCCGCATCAATTACGTCGCTGAGGACAGCGTCCGCGTCGGCAATCTGGCGAGCGGGGCGAGCGACGTCGCGTGGCCACGCAACCCGTTCACCCCCGAGGATCGGACACTGCTTGGGTCCAGCGGCGCGACGGTCCAGTCGCGCCCTCTCCCCGGGGTGTCCCAGAGCCTGTTCGCGAACACCGCTGACGGGGCGATTCTCGCCGACCGCGCTGTGCGGCAGGCGTTGCAGAAGGCCATCGACCGCAAGACCTATGCGGCGACGATCTACGGCGCCGATTACCCCGTCGTCGAAGGTGCGTTCAATTCCACGACTCCGTTCTTCGAGCCGCAGACCGAGGCGCTCGCATACGACCCCGAGGGTGCCGCCGAGATCCTCGAGGATGCCGGCTGGGTGCTCGAGGACGGTGAGGACTATCGCGAGAAGGATGGTGAGACCCTCACGATCGTGCAGCCCATCACGGCCGAATCCCCGGGCGACGTGCTTCTCCAAGATCAGCTCAAGCAGGTCGGCATCAACTTCGAGCTGCGGGTCTACCAGGCCGCGGAGCGGGCATCGATCATCTCCAACGGCGACTACGACGTTCTCGTCACGTATTACACGCGGGCCGAGCCCTCTGTCATCCAGTGGATCATCGACGCCCGCTACGCGTCATCGAAGGCCTTCGCGAACGGCGTTGCGACCCCCGAAACCGCGGCCGAGATCCAATCGCTCTTCGACGAAGGGTTGACCGCGACGACTGCCGAGGGGCAGAAGGCGCCGTACGACGCGCTCCAGAAGGTCTTGGTCGATGAGGGAGTCACCTTCCCCATCTTCGAGCGCGTGCAGTACGCGGCGACGGCCCCAGGGGTGCACGGGTTCCGGTTCACCAGCGAGTCGTTCCTGTCGTACTACGACATCTGGAAGTCCGAGGAGTGACATGACGGGGTACGTGCTCCGACGGATCGGTCAGGCGGTCGTCGTTCTCTGGGCGGCGTATACCGTGACCTTCGTCATCCTTTACCTGCTCCCGAGCGACCCGGTTGCGCTGCAGTTGGCCGCCAACAACGTCGAGATCGATTCGCTCAGCCCGGAGCAGCGCGAGGCCGCCGCGGCGAGGCTTGGCCTCGATCGACCGGTGTGGGAGCAGTACCTCGGCATGCTCCTCGGAGCGCTTCGCGGCGACTTCGGGGTGTCGTTCGCCAAGCAGGTGCCGGTCGGCGAGTTGATCGCCGACCGGCTGCCGCCCACCGCGATCCTGAGCGCGTTCGCGGTACTCATCGCGCTCGTCTTCGGGGTCGCCCTCGCACTCTTCGCGACGTGGCTGCCGCGGGGACCTGTCGCCGCGATTCTTCGGCGCGTGCCGGCGGTGGGCGTCAGCGTCCCCGGGTTCTGGATCGGCCTCCTCCTCATCCAGGTCTTCGCGTTCACCCTCGGCTGGTTCCCTGCAATGGGAAACGAGGGGCCCGCCAGCTATGTTCTGCCGGCCATCACGATGGCCATTCCGACGTCGGCGGTGCTCGCCCAGGTGCTCATCCGCAGCTTCGACGACACCCTGAGCGAGCCTTACATCGCGACGGCTCGCGCCAAGGGACTCAGTCGCTGGTCGGTGCAGCTGCGACACGCGTTCCGCAACGCGGCGCTGCCGACGTTGACGATCTTGGGTTTGCTCGTCGGAGCGACGGTGACCGGGTCGATCGTCGTCGAAACAGTGTTCTCGCGTCACGGCCTGGGGCGGCTCGCGCAGGAGTCCGTGCTCGCGCAGGACGTGCCGGTCGTGCAAGCGATCGTCGTGCTTGCGGCAGGGGCGTTCGTCGTCGTCAACCTGATCGTGGACCTGCTTTACCCCTTGCTCGATCCCCGGATCAGCCATACCCCGAATGTGAGCCGCGCATGACAGTCACTGTGCTCGAGAGTCCGCCCACCACCGACTTTGACGCGGTCCCGAGCGGACCCGCGGCAGCCGCGCCCACCGCCTCGCTCGCTCGAACACGTCGACCTGTGGGTGCTCTGCCACGGCGATTCGGAGTGATCCTCGCCCTCGGAATCATCCTGTTCGCGGTTCTCTCGGCGGTCGTTCCGCAGCTTCTGGCAACCTACGACCCCACGGCCACCGCGCCGCTCGATCGGCTGCTGCCTCCCAGCCCAACGCACTGGTTCGGAACGGACGAACTCGGGCGAGATCTGTATTCGCGGGTCGTACACGGCTCTGCTCTGACGATCGCGGCCACAGCGCTGGCTGTCGGGCTGGCGCTCGTCGTCGGGCTGACTCTCGGTGTGCTTTCGGGATTCGTCGGCGGCCTCACTGATTCGATCGCGATGCGGATCGTGGATGTGTTCCTGGCGATCCCCGGGCTGCTCCTGGCGCTGGCGATCGTCACGGCCCTCGGGTTCGGAACCATCCCTGTCGCCATCGCGGTCGGGATCGGAATAGTGCCCGGCTTCGCGCGCACCACCCGTGCCGAAGTCCTTCGCGTGCGGACTCTCCCCTATATAGAGGCAGCGCGCGCGGGGGGTGCCTCCTGGACCCGCATCCTGATCACGCACATCCTCCCGAACTCGTGGGGGCCTGTGATGGTGCTTGCCGTGCTCGACATCGGTGTCGCCATCCTCGCGGTCGCGTCGCTCAGCTTTCTCGGGTTCGGCGCCGCGCCACCGGCCGCCGAGTGGGGAACTCTGATTGCGAACGGCCGAAACTATCTCGTTACCGCGCCGTGGGTCTCGCTGATCCCCGGTCTCTTTGTCGCCGTTGTGGTGCTTTCGCTCAATCACCTCTCCAAGACGCTCGAGGAGGTCCAGAGATGACGAGCTCGGTCGTCAAGATCCGTGATCTACGAGTCGAATATCGCCGCGACGGCCGTGTCACCCAGGCGGTGCGAGGTATCGACCTCGATATCGACAGGGGGGAGCGTGTCGCGATCGTCGGCGAATCCGGATCCGGAAAGAGCACCGTCGCGCTCGCGCTTCTCGGGCTGCTGCCTTCGTCGGGACACATTGTGGAAGGCTCCGCGCGTGTCGCCGACGTCGAACTCGCCGGGGCATCCGAACGGACCGCCCGCCGTATCCGGGGGCGTGTTGTGGGTCTTGTGCCGCAGGATCCGACGGTTTCGCTCAATCCGACGCAGCGGGTGGGTCACCAAGTGGGCGAAGCCGTCCGGCTACGTGGCGTCCCGCGGCCTCTCGTCGATGTCGCCGTCGTCGAAGCGCTCACGCAGGCGGGCATCGATGATCCGGTGACACGCGCCAGGCAGTACCCCCACCAGCTCTCCGGCGGCCTGCGGCAGCGCGTGCTGATCGCCATTGCCCTTGCGGGAGATCCCGATGTGCTCGTGGCGGACGAACCGACGAGCGCGCTCGACGTCACCGTGCAGAAGCAGATCCTGGATCATCTGGACGCCCTCGTCCGCGAGAGGGGGATCGCGCTCGCGATCATCACGCATGACCTCGGGGTCGCGGCAGACCGCGCGGACCGGGTGATCGTCATGCAACATGGCGAGGTCGTCGAGCAGGGCCCCGCCCTCGATGTACTGGCCGCGCCGCGGCACCCCTACACTCGGCGCCTCGTGGCCGCCGCTCCGGGCCTGTCCGCAGCGGTTGCGCCACAACGAGCGGTCGCCGAGACACCCGTCATCGTGCGCTGGGAGGGTGTCACGAAGGACTTCTCCCTTCCCCGTGGATCGATCGAGCCGACCGTGCGAGCGGTGGACAACGTGACGCTCGCGGCCCACGCCGGACAGACGCTCGCGATCGTGGGTGAGTCGGGGTCGGGCAAGACGACCCTCTTGCGGATCGCGCTCGGACTGGAGCTGCCCACGACGGGACGAGTGGTCTTTGCCGAACAAGATCTGACGGCGCTGGATTGGCGCGCCGCACGGCCACTTCGTCGGCGGTTCCAACTCGTGCAGCAGAATCCGTTTGCCGCGCTGGACCCCCGATTCAGCGTCGGACGCTCGATCGCCGAGCCGCTCACGTCCTTCCGAATCGGCAGTCGCGCCGAGCGCCGCGCGCGGGTGGCGGATCTCATCGATCTGGTGGGACTGCCGAGGGATGCAGCAACCCGGCGCCCTGCAGAACTGTCTGGCGGGCAACGCCAACGCGTCGCGATCGCCCGCGCGCTCGCGATCCAACCCGAACTGATCTATCTCGACGAGCCCGTCTCGGCTCTCGATGTTTCGGTCCAGGACCAGATCCTTCGCCTGCTCGCGCGACTCCAGGAGGACCTCGGTGTGGGCTACGTGCTCGTTTCCCACGACCTCGGGGTCGTAGCGCAGGTGGCGCACACGGTCGCGGTCGTTCAACGCGGACGCGTCGTGGAGACCGGAGCCGCCGCCGCCGTCCTCGGTGCGCCCCAGCACCAGTACACGAAGGCGCTCCTCAGCGCCGTGCCCGGCGCGCGTCTGAGATCGGATTTTGCGTCGAGAGAGGTCGTCATCCCGTGAGTCGTTACATCGTGGTGGGGGCGGGGGCCATCGGAGGCCTTCTCGCGGCCCAGTGGACTCTCGCCGGTGTGCACTCGATACTTCTCGCGCGAGGGGTGACATTCGACGCGATCAGCGAGCGCGGAATCCGGGTGCGTCGTCCTCACGGCGACGACCTCATCCGTGTGAACGTGGTCGAAGATATTCAGGCCGCCGCTCCGACCTCGTCCGACACGATCGTGCTGGCGGTGAAGGCGCAAGATGCCGAGGCTGCCGTGGCCGCAATCGCCTGGGTTCCGCTCGCCGACGAGCGCGGTGTTGTCGCCGATTTGCCGATCTTGACGCTGCAGAACGGACTCTGGGCCGAAGGCGTCGCGCTACGTCGCTTCGACACGGTTCTCGGCGTCTCGCTCGGCATACCGGCAAGCCACCTCGAACCGGGCGTCATCGTCTCACCCGCGTACCCGGTGATCGGGGCTGCCTGGATCGGCGGCTATCCCCGTTCGCTTCCCGGCGATGAAGAGCGACATCGAGCAGCCCTGGCTCAGGCGGGATTCGCGACCGCGGTCGAACCTAACATCGCCGCGGCCAAGCGACGCAAGCTGATCGCGAATCTGCGGAATGTCGTGGATGTCTTCGCCGCCTCTCGCGACGAAGCCGAACGCGCCGAGGCGGCGCTCGTCGAGGAGGCGCGATCGATCTTCGAGGCCGCGGGGCTCGCCGTCGCGCCGCCTCCCATCGATGACGTACGACTTTCCATCGGGGATGTCCCGGGCCACACGCCCGGTCGGCTCTCGACGTGGCAGAGCTTCGCTCGCCGCACCAGCAACGAGGTGGACTTTCTGAGCGGCGAGATCACCCGTATCGCTCGATCGATCGGCGCCGAGGCGCCCCTGAACGCCGCCGTCGCGCGAACTCTCGGCGCGCTCGGCGCCCGCGGTGGAGGCCCCGACGAGATCGCTTTGCCGATCGAGTTCGACTACGACCTTCTCGTCGGCGCGCGCGAGAGCCAGAGGGGGCGGTGAGCCGGGACGTGATCTTCGACATCTACGACGACCCGGGAGTGCTCCTCGCGGCATCGGTAGATCGATCCGGATGGCCCGAAGCGGTCGCGCCTCGCGGTGTCGTCCAGCCCCGCTCGGTCGAGGGCGTTCGCGCGGTGCTCGCGTGGGCCAACCAAACCCGTACAGCCATCGTCCCCCGGGGCGCGGGAAGTGGGCTCGCGGGCGGCGCGGTCGGAGTAGCCGATGCCGTCGTGCTCGACCTCTCCGGGCTCGACCGCATCATCTCGATCGACCCGAACGAACAACTCGCGCGTGTCGAGGCGGGAGTGATAACCGCCGATCTCGATGCGGCGGCCGGCGCCCACGGGCTCATGTATGCGCCCGATCCCGGAAGCGTCGGAATCTCCACGATCGGCGGCAATGTCGCCACGAACGCTGGCGGACTGCGTGGCGCGAAGTACGGAGTGACCCGCGATCACGTTCTGGCGCTCGACGTCGTGCTGGCCGATGGCACACTGATCCACACGGGCCGCGACACGATCAAGGGCGTCACGGGCTACGACCTCGTGGGATTGTTCACCGGGTCGGAAGGCACCCTGGGAGTCGTCGTCGGGGCTACGCTTCGGCTGCTTCCCCGTCCCGCGCGGACAGCGACAGCTTCGGCCTTTTTCGACAACATCGAGCTCGCGGCCCGGGGCATCACAGCGATTACTCGCTCCGGGGCACGTCCCGCGGTCCTCGAGATCATGGACGGGGCTACCCTGGCCGCTATCGACGCATTGGAAGGAACCGATCTGCGCTCACGGGGCGGGGCGCTCCTGATCGCACAGACCGACGGATTCGGTGCAGAGGAAGAACTCGACGTCGTCACCGCCGCACTCGATGGTGCCGCATCCCGGATCGAGATAGCTGTCGATCAGGCCGACGCCGATCGCTTGCTCTTCGCCCGTCGACGCGCACTCCCCGCGCTCGAAGCGATCGGGCGACCGCTGATCGAAGACATTGCGGTGCCGCGGTCGCGCCTTGCGGAAGCGGTGCGAAGGATCGGAATGATCGCGGCGGAGGAGGGGGTGCGCATCTTCGTCTTCGGGCACGCCGGCGACGGCAATCTGCATCCGATCATCGTCACCGAACACGCGCCGGCGGGGGCGCCTGTTCCCTCGCTCGCGCAGGCCGCCGCCGACCGAATCTTCGCGTTGGCGCTGGAGCTCGGCGGCACGATCACCGCCGAGCACGGCGTCGGTCGACTCAAGCGCGCGTGGGCGGCCCGAGAGCTCGGACCCGAAGTGCTTTCGCTCCAACGGAGCATCCGTGCGGTGCTCGACCCGCGCGGAATCCTGAACCCGGGATCCAGCCTCTAGCAAGGGCTCTGTCAGTGGCTGTGAGCGGCGGATGAGCCCTCCGCCAGCTTGAAGGCCAGGCGACCATGCGCAAACCCGCCACCGGCGCGGATCGCGGTTGCTACCCACGCCGCTTCGGCAAGCTCGCCCTGGGTTGCACCCGCATGAACGGCCTTTTGTGCATGAGCGTCGATGCAATACGCGCACTGCGTCGTGATGCCCACGGCGAGAGCGATCAGCTCGCGATACTTCAGCGGGATCTCGCGCCCTTCAGCCGCGAAAACGGCTCCGTCAAAGTCAACCCATGCCTTGAGGATGTCGGGGGTTTCGGCCTTGTACACGCGCGTGTAGGCGCGGTCGGCCTCACGATCAAAGAAGTCGGTCATGAGGCAAAGCTAGGCCGAGAGCTCACCGACAAGCCTGCCGATTACGCACCGTGACGCGCGTATGACGCGAGATGTCGGCGGACGCCTCCAGAAGTGCCGCGAGCTAGATCCCGCTTCCCGCGAGCTCCGCGCGAACGATGTCCGCACCCGCCGTCAGCGCGTTCAGCTTCCCCAGGGCCACGTCGCGAGATAGCGGCGCCATGCCGCAGTTCGTGCTCGGGATGAGCTTGTCCGCGTCGACGAACGTGAGAGCCTTCCGGAGGGTGTCGGCGACGTCATCCGCGGTCTCGATCGTCTCGCTCGCCACGTCGATGGCGCCGAGCATGACCTTCTTGCCACGGATCAGCTCCATGAGGTCCAGCGGGACGCGGGAATTCTGGGATTCCAGCGAGATGACGTCGATACTCGAGCGCCGCAAGAGCGGGAACGACCTCTCGTACTGTCGCCATTCCGACCCGAGGGTCGCCTTCCAATCGGTGTTGGCCTTGATGCCGTAGCCGTAGCAGATGTGCACGACGGTCTCGGCGCGCAGTCCTTCAGCGGCCCGCTCCAGCGCCGCGATTCCCCACTCCTCCATTTCGTCGAAGAAGACGTTGAACGACGGCTCATCGAACTGGATGATGTCGACGCCCGCGGCCTCGAGGTCTTTCGCTTCTTGGTTGAGGATTGTTGCGAACTCCCATGCCAGCTTTTCGCGGCTCGTGTAGTGGGCGTTGTAGAGGGTGTCGATCATCGTCATCGGGCCCGGGAGTGCCCACTTGATCGGCTGATCGGTCTGCTGACGCAAGAACTTTGCGTCGTCGACAAACACGGGCTTTTCGCGGCTCACGGCACCGACGACGGTCGGCACGCTCGCGTCGTATCGATTGCGGATGCGTACGGTCTCGCGCTTCTCGAAGTCAACCCCGTCGAGGTGCTCAATGAAGGTCGTGACGAAGTGCTGTCGGGTCTGTTCGCCATCACTGATGATGTCGATGCCGTTGCGGCGCTGTTCCTGCACCGCGATCCGCAGTGCGTCGTGCTTGCCCTCGACCAACGCTTCGCCCTGCAGCTGCCACGGAGACCAGAGGGTTTCGGGTTCTGCGAGCCAGGAAGGCTTCGGCAGGCTGCCGACGATGGAGGTGGGCAAGAGCGTGTGCATGATCGATGACTTTCCGGTGCTCATGAGACGGGCGCGGGCGAGAGGGCGACCCACTGTTCCAGCGCGTGCTTGTGCGGCTTCACGAAGTGCTCTTCCGCGTACTTCCCCTGCGTGATCGCGAGTTGGCTGCGTTCGACGCGGTCGTAGGCGATCGGTGTCCGCGAGTAGTCGTGGTGGTCGAGGGTCGGTCGGTAGACGCGCCCGGCGGCGGAGTTCGCGTTGTAGATCTCGGGTCGATAGATCTTCTGGAACGTCTCCATCGTGCTGATCGTGCCGGCCAGTTGCAGGTCGGAGTAGTCGCTGACCAGGTCGCCGCGGAAGTAGAACGCCAGCGGCGCCGCGGAGCCCAGGGGCATGAAGTATCGGACCTGCAGCCCCATCTTCGCGAAGTACTCATCGGTTAACGAGAACGCGTCTTGGCTGTACTCGACACCGAGAACCGGATGCTGGATGTCGGTGCGGCGATACGTCTTCGTCGTCGAAACGCTGATGCAGATCACGGGCGCCGCCCGGAACCGTTCCTGATAGGCGGGGGAGTCGAGGAACCGCTGGAACAGCTTGCCGTGCAGGTCGCCGAAGTCGTCCGGCACGATGAGCCCGGTCGCCCCTTCGTTCACCGCCGGGAGCAGCACGCTGAAGTCGTAGTCGCGCAGGTAGGACGAGAAGTTGTTGCCGATGATCCCGAGGTGGCGCTCACCCGTCCATCGGTCGACGATCTGGACGTCGAGGACCTCGAGCACCGGAAACTCCCGATCTTCGCTGTCGTCGGCGAACTGCAAGGCCACCGAGACGATCTCGAGTTCGAGGCTGTAGCGGTCGCCGTTCGGGTTGTCCTCGTGTGCGAGGTCGTTGAATCGCTGGTCGATCATCGCCAGGGCATTGCGGAGGTTCTGTCGCCGGTTCGCGCCCCGGGCCAGGTTGGCGAAGTTCGTGGTGATGCGGGATGTGTCGGAGGGCGCGTAGTTCTCGTCGAAGCGGGTGGTCGTGATGCTGAACGTGATGTCGTTCGCCATGAGTGGCCAATCGTGTGGCTGATCGGCCGGATATCGGCCGTGCGGACGTCGATGCATTAATCGTGCGGTCGGCGTGCGCATATCGAGAAACTCGCCGCAGCTATGCATCCCTATAGGCTTTGCCTATGGCGCGCGACTCGAGCGGAATCACACTGCAGCAGCTGACCTACTTCATCGAGGTCGCGGCAGAGGGGTCGATCAGCGCGGCCGCCGACCTGCTCTATGTCTCTCAGCCCACGATGTCGGCGGCGATGAAGGAGCTCGAGACGCGGGTGGGTCGTGGCCTGCTGCTCCGCTCCGCCCGCGGGGTGACGCTCACCGCCGATGGTGCGGAGTTTCTCGGGTATGCCCGGCAGGTCGTCGAGCAGGTCGGGCTGCTCGAGCAGCGCTACCTCGGCCGGCCGCCGTTGAGGCGCCTTCTCGGTGTGTCGGCGCAGCACTACTCGTTCGCCGTTGACGCGTTCGTGCGGATGGTCAAGGCCAGTGGAGCGGCGGAGTATGAGTTTTCGCTGCGCGAGACCCGCACCTGGGACATCATCGAGGACGTTCGAACGCTCCGCAGCGAGTTGGGCATCCTGTATCGCAACGACTTCAATCGGAACGTCATCGACAAGCTGCTGCGGGATTCGGGGCTGGCGTTCCATCCGCTGTTTCTTGCCGAGCCGCACATCTTCATCTCGCGGAGGAACTCCCTCGCTTCTCGGAAGAGCGTCACGCTTGCCGATCTCGCGGATCTGCCGCGGCTCACGTTCGATCAGGGCGCGAACAACTCGTTCTATTTCGCCGAAGAGATCCTCTCGACCCTGTCGAGCAAACAAGAGATTCGGGTCTCGGACCGAGCGACGATCTTCAACCTCATGATCGGGCTGGACGGCTACACGATCTCGACGGGCATCATCAGCGACGACCTCGACCCGGAGATCGTCGCCGTGCCGCTCGACGTCGACGAACGCATCGAGATCGGATGGATCGGCCACTCCGCGATCCCGCTCACTGAGCAGGCGCAGCGGTACCTCGCCGAAGTACGGACCGTCGTCGCTGGCTTCGGGGTTGCGCTGCTCGGCTAGGCCGTGCCGCCAAACCTGCTGGTGAGGCGGCGGGGGCGGTCGGGTAAGCGCTCGTGCCCACAGTGTGCCCACGAGCTATTCGGATCTGGCTTGAACAGAGTGATCGAACCCGATGGAGGAACCGCATGAATCCGCAGTTTCTGATCGAGCGTGTTTCTAAAGAGCCCGCGAACTAGGGTTCGATTCCCTTAGGTGGCTCCACATACTCCACCCCGAGATGCGCGGAGCGTCCGTAGTTCCGGCGAACCGGGCGGGTGTCACGCACCGAGCAGGGCCAGGACGTGATAGATCACGTACACGGGCCAGACCATGGCCTGCAGCAGGCCGAGCACGACGGCCCAGAAAGATCCGTCCGAGTGCGAGATGAAGTAGATCGCCGCGCCGATATAGGCGAGCAGGAAGAACACCCCCCACGCGCCGTTTCTCTCGACGACCTGGACGCTACGGCGGCTCTCGCCCATCACCCTCCCCTTTCGCTTTCGCTTTCGCGCTCCCGATGAGCTCGCGCTCTCAGATTCACCGATCGTCGGGCTCACCGACAGGCCGAACGTCCCGGGAACCCGCCGCACCGACACCGTGGGACCTTCGGCCCGGCCGTTCCGTGTCGTGCGCGAAAAGATCGAGCAAACGGCCCGGGAGGAATCATGCGAACTGCAGTGGTGACGGATTTCGGAGAGCCTGCGCGGTTGGAAGAGCGCGACATCCCCCAGCCTGGCGCGGGACAGGTCCTCGTCCGGCTCGAAGCCTGTGGTCTGTGCCATACCGACATTCACGCGATGCGCGGCGACTGGCCGGTGAAACCGGGTCTGCCGCTCGTGCCGGGGCACGAAGGCGTGGGGATCGTCGAAGGAATCGGTGAGGGAGTCACGAACCGCACGATCGGCCAACGCGTCGCGATGCCCTGGCTGGCCTACGCCTGCGGCGAATGCCGGTACTGCGTGGACGGCCGAGAGAACCTGTGTGAGAAGCAGTACAACAACGGCTACGCGGTCGACGGTGCCTATAGCGAGTACATGCTCGCCGACGCGCGCTTCGCGGTACCGGTACCGGCTGAGGTGACGGCGTTGGATGCCGCCCCGCTCACCTGCGCGGGAGTGACGACGTACGCGGCGATCAAGAACGCGCACGTCACCCCGGGCGAGACGGTCGTCGTGTTCGGGATCGGCGGGTTGGGGCACCTCGCCGTTCAGTACGCGCGTCTCGTCGGCGCGAAAGTGATCGCGGTGGACGTCACCGACGACAAGCTCGAGCTTGCGACGGACCTCGGCGCCGATCACGTCGTGAATGCCGGGTCGACGGATGCTGTGAAGGCCGTCCGCGATCTGGGCGGAGCGGATGTGGTGATCGCGCTGGCCGTCGCCCCGTCGGTCTTCGGTCAGGCGTTCGAATCGCTCAATCGCGGCGGTCGCCTGGTGCTGGTTTCTCTGCCGGCCGATGGCCAGCTGACGGTACCCATCTTCGATACGGTGCTCAAGGGGATCAGCATCATCGGTTCCATCGTCGGGACGCGTCAGGATCTCGCCGAAGTGTTCGCGTTGCACGCAGCGGGGCGTACACGGGTGATCAGCGAGGCCCGTGACCTCCAGCAGGTGAACGAATGCGTCGAGCAGGTGCTGAACGGTGAGGTTCCCGCGCGGCTCGTCTTCACCTACCACACCGCCGATGTCCTGCCGGCTTCGAACGTCGAGCAGCCCGCGTCTCACTGAAACTGTGGCCTCATGACAGCACGATGGCGAGCGGTCGCCCGCGCGACGGTCCTGGTGGGCGTCGTCATGATGGGCGTCCCGCTCGTGGCGCCCATGATCCTCGCCGCAGTGGGGTTGGTGACGACGGGGGGCTTCCACTTCGACTGGCTCATCCCGGGTGAATTGTCGGTCGTCACGATCGTCGGCGGACTCTGCGTATTCACCGCGAGTCTTCTGCTGCGGCGGATGGTCCTCATCGTCGGGCTCTTGCTCGGCGTCATAGCGCTCCTGCTGGCGGGCGTCACCTGGCTGCCGACGCTGACAGGTGTGGGGCAGGGCGCAGGTGGAGTACTCGGGATCGTCGTCGTCGCGTGCTACGTGCTCTACGTCGTCGCCACCATCGGTCTCTTGGCCGTCGCCATCGCACTTGCCCGCGCAAGCTTCACTGCAGGCGTGCAGACTACCGAGTAGGGGAGAGGAGAATCGTCGTGTTGTGGTGCCGCACGATGCAGTTCCCATGACTCGACCCGACCGGAGGTCGCCTGTGTCATCTCGATGGTCGTTCGTGAGACTCCCGGCGCGTTATCCCTATCTGCTCGTGGCCGCGGCCGTAGCCCTCGCAGCGGGTGTGCTCGCGCTGAGCGGCAATGCGTTCGTGGCGCCCTGGCTCGCGGCGGCCTATGCCGCCCTCATGGCCGCGCGAGCGGCGATGTCCGCCGTGCGGACGATCCGCTCGGGTTCGGCCGGGGTGGACGTGCTCGCCGTGATCGCGGTCGTCGCGGCGCTCGCCGTGGGGGAATGGTGGGCCGCCTTCGTCATCGGCATGATGCTTGCGACCGGCGAGGCCCTGGAAGACTATGCCGCACATCGCGCGCGTCGAGACCTGCGCGCGCTCATCGATCGTTCGCCGACGCAGGCGGCGCGGATGGGTCCGGATGGCACTGTCGAGATCGTATCCGTGGATGTCCTGTCGCCGGGTGAGACGATTCTGGTGCGGTCGGGGGAGGTCGTCCCGGCGGACGCTGAGTTGCTCGATGCTCAGGGGGTGTTCGACGAGTCTTCCCTCACGGGCGAGCCCCTTCCGAAGGAGCTCCGCGTCGGCGATGAGGTGCCCAGTGGTGCCGTGAATGGCGCCTCTCCGGCGAAGATGCGAGTCATCCGGCCCGCTTCGGCCAGCCAATATCAGCAGATCGTCGCGCTCGTGGAGGCTGCGTCCCGGAGCCGTGCACCGATGGTCCGCCTCGCCGACCGGATAGCGCTGCCCTTCACCCTCACCGCTGTGGCGATCGCCGGTGCCGCCTGGTGGATCTCGGGGGAGCCGAGCCGCTTCGCGGAGGTGCTCGTCGTTGCGACGCCGTGCCCGCTCATCATCGCCGCCCCTGTCGCGTTCATCGCGGGGATGAGCCGCGCGGCACACAGCGGAATCGTGGTGAAGACCGGCGGCGCCCTGGAACAGCTCGCGCGGACTCGCGCGGTCGCATTCGACAAGACCGGGACGATCACCTCGGGTTCCCCGCACGTGGTCGGCACGCGGCCGGTCCCGGGAGTCGACCCCCGTCAACTCTTGTTGTGGGCGGCCGCCGTGGAACAGACATCCCCCCATGTCTCGGCCCGCGCGATCGTCGCCGCCGCACACGATCTGGGGGAGCCGCTTCTTCCGATCGCCGACGCCCAGGACTTTCCCGGTGAGGGTGCGGTCGCCGTCGTCGGTGGGCGGACTGTGGTGGTGGGCAAGCGGTCATTCGTCGAGACGATGATTCGCGGTTCGCTCCCGGAGTTCGAGCCCGAGGCCGGGGAGCAGCCGGTATACGTTGCGACGGATGGGCACCTCGCCGGTCTTCTCGTCTTGAAGGACCGCGCCCGGCCGGAAGCGGCCGAGGTGATCACGAAGCTGCGTGCTGTCCGCCCTCCCCTGCGACTGCTGATGCTCAGCGGCGACGAACACGCCGCCGCGGAACGAGTCGCACGCGGCGTCGGGATCGCGGAAGTGCATGCGCCGTGCACGCCCCAAGAGAAGCTCAGTGTGATGTCGGAGGTGCCCCAACGCCCCCTGACGATGGTGGGTGACGGTGTCAACGACGCCCCCGTGCTCGCGGCCGCCGACGTCGGCATCGCGATGGGAGCTGCGGGCGCCACCGCGGCAAGCGATTCCGCCGACGTCGTGCTGCTCGTGGACGACCTGCGAGGGGTGTTGCGCGCGCGGTCGATCTCCCTCCGGACGGTCGCCGTGGCGATGCAGAGCATCGGAATCGGGGTCGCGCTCAGTCTGATCCTGATGGTGGTCGCGGCCTTCGGCGCGATCCCGGCACTGTTGGGCGCGTGGCTGCAGGAGGCCGTCGACCTCGCCTCCATCCTGTGGGCGCTGCGCGCGACCGTCGACGCCAGGGCGAGGGAGGTGTCGCCTCAGGCGTCCCTCACGGAGGTGACGTAGCGAGGCGGCTCCGGTCCGCGCTCGAAGCGGCGCCCGCTGATCGATGTCGGGACGACGCGAACCCACCGGTACTTGAGGGTGGGAAGCCACGACGCGAGCGGAAGCTCCTCGGCAGCGTCGATCTCGCGTTGCAGGTCGAGACGCTTGGCCGTCCCCTTCAGCACGACGCTCGCGGCGCTGTCATCGTCGAATTCGTCGACCTCGAAAGCGATGTCCGGGTTCTTGGTGAGCGCGGCGAGCTTCGTGCCGGGTGCTGTCCGGAACAACACGTACGGTCCGTCGGTGACGTAGTTGACGGGAAACATGTCGGGCTTTCCGCTCACGATCACGCCGAGACGGCCCAGCACATTCCGCGAGAGCAGATTCCAGCACTCGTCTTCGTTCAGCACCCAGGTGTGACCATCGATCGTACTTTTCACGGCGACCTCGCTTCCGTTCTGCTCGCTGATTGCAGTATTCCTGGCCACCCGATGTTCGGGTAGGTCGGAAGTCCTGCGTTCGGAATCGGGTCTGGCATCATCCGCGTGTCTGACGTGCTGGCGGGACCAATGACCCTAGGAGGTCGTTGCGCGGAGGACGAAGGTGGAGCGCATCGAGTGGTGGGAGGGTCGCTATGGAGGTTCTGGTCGTCTACGAGACCATGTTCGGCAACACGGGCCAGATAGCTCAGGCGATCGCGGCCGGTCTCGCCGCCCATGCGCACGTGACCGTCACCGATGTGGTCGATGCGCCGGCCGAGGTGCCGCCGCAGACGGACGTGCTCGTGGTGGGGGGTCCCACCCACGCCTTCTCGATGTCGCGCGCGTCGACACGCAAGGACGCCGTAGAGCGCGGCGCCGCGGACAGCGATCTCGGGAGGGGGATCCGCGATTGGCTGGAGGCTCTTCCCCAAGGCGGTCATCCGCAGTCGTTCGTCGGATTCGACACGCGCGTGGACATCCCATTTCTCCCCGGGGCAGCCTCACGCAGCGCCACGCGTCTCGCCCGGCGGCTGGGGTTCACCGTCACCGAGCCCGAGAGCTTCCTCGTCGAGGGGTATGAGGGGCCCATCGTTGTCGGCGAAGTAGAGCGCGCCCGCGCATGGGGGGAGCGGCTCGCGCTCGAGCTGGCGGACACGTGAACACGTCAGAAGCGACGGGACCGGCCACAGACGGGTCGCACGAGCCCACGCTGCAGTTCCTCGGCGCGGCCGACACCGTCACGGGGTCCCGCTTTCTCGTAACCAGCGGACGGTCCCGGGTGCTGGTCGACTCCGGGCTGTTCCAGGGGTACAAGGTGCTGCGCGACCGCAACCGGGCGCCGTTTCCGGTACCACCGTCGTCCATCGACGCCGTCGTTCTCACGCACGCGCACCTCGACCACTCCGGTTACCTGCCCGCACTGGTGCGCGACGGATTTCGCGGTCCGGTCTACGCGAGCGAAGGGACGACGGAACTGTGCCGCATCATGCTGCTGGACAGCGCCCACCTGCTGGAGGAGGAAGCGCGCCACGCCGCGAAGCACCATTGGTCGAAGCACGAACGCCCCCGCCCCCTCTACACGTCCGTCGACGCCACGCGCTCTCTCGAGTCGTTCCGCGTGCTGACCGACGACGAGTCGCATCGCATCACCGAGGATGTCGAGGTGCGCATGGTCCCTGCCGGACACATCCTGGGAGCGCGGAGCGTCCGGTTGACCCTGGGCGGGCGGACCGTCCACTTCACGGGTGATCTCGGCCGAACCCACGACCCCCTGATGCGGCCGCCGCATCCGCTGGAACCCGCCGACGTGCTGGTGACCGAATCGACGTACGGGGATCGCCGCCATTCCGCGGACGACCCGCAGGCCGCTCTGGGCGACGTCATCCGTCGCGTGGCCGGACGCGGCGGAGTCGTGCTGATTCCGGCTTTCGCCGTCGGACGAACCGAGACGGTCCTGCTGCATCTTTCCCGCTTGCGCGACCGTGGGCAGATTCCCGATGTTCCGATCTATCTCAACAGCCCGATGGCGATCGATGTGACAGACGTCTATCGCCGCCACCCGGCGGAACACCACATCGACTCGGCCGAGTTGGAGCGCGTGTACTCCATCGCAACACCGGTGCATTCGGTGGACGATTCGAAGCTCCTCAACCTGCGCGGCGGCCCGATGGTCGTGATCTCGGCCAGCGGGATGCTGACGGGAGGGCGCATTCTGCACCACCTCCAGGCATACGGACCCGATCGACGCAACGCGGTCGTGCTGACGGGGTTTCAGGCCGGCGGTACCCGCGGAGCGGCGCTGCTCGGCGGTGCGCGCACCCTTCGGATCTTCGGCGCCGACGTCCCGATCGAGGCGGAGGTCGTCAGCATCGACTCGATGTCCGCTCACGCGGATGCCGACGAACTTCTGGCGTGGATGGGAGCGGTGACGCGGCCGCCCCGCGAGACCTTCGTCGTCCACGGGGAAGCCACCGCCGCCGACATCCTGCGCGTCCGTATCAACCACGAGCTCGGCTGGCGCGCGCGCGTCCCCGAGCATCTGGAGCGCGTCGCTCTGGGCGCGCCCCGTGACAGGGTCGCAGGAGGGGAGGGTCACGATGACGAGTGAATTCGAGGACAGGAAGGATGCCGGACGGCGACTGGCCACTCGGCTGAAGGAGTTCCGGGGGGATGACGTCGTGGTGCTGGGGTTGCCGCGCGGCGGGGTTCCCGTCGCGGCCGAGGTTGCTGCTGCCCTGGGGGCGCCACTGGACGTGATCCTCGTTCGCAAGCTCGGCGTCCCGTTCGAACCCGAGGTTGCGATGGGGGCGATCGGAGAAGGCGGCGCGCGGGTATTGGACCACGAACTGATCACTGCGCTCGGCATCACCCCGGCGCAGATTGAGGCCGTCGCGCGGAAGGAGCAGCACACGCTCGCCGCCCGCGCTGCCGCGTTGCGTCCGTATTCCGACCGCGTGAAGCTAGCCGGTCGCACGGCGATCATCGTCGACGACGGGATCGCCACGGGCGCGACGGCGTCCGTGGCTTGCCGGGTCGCTCGAGCAAACGGTGCGGCTCGTGTGCTCGTCGCAGCACCTGTGGGCGGCGTGGATGCGGTCCGCCGGGTGCAGGGTGCGGATGACGTCATCTGTCTGCTCCAACCGCATGCCTTCCGTGCCGTGGGTGAGCACTACCGCCGATTCGGTCAGACGTCCGATGCCGAGGTGGTCGAGCTGCTCGTCGAAGCCCGTGAACGATTGGTCGGTGCGAACGAATGATGCACACGGATGAGCAATTGATGGTGGACATCCGCGCCCTCACCCGCCCACTGCGCGGCGCAGACGATTTCGACTCGATCGTGCGCACGAGCCGGGGGCGGCGATTCGTCGCGATCGGGGAGGCGTCCCACGGCACGCACGAGTACTACGACTGGCGTGCACGCCTCAGCAGACGCCTCATCGAAGAAGAGGGGTTCACCTGGATCGGCGTCGAGGGGGACTGGCCCGACTGTTGGCGCATCGACCGTTGGGTGCGCGGTCTCGCGGACCAGCACCTGGATGCGCGCGGTGTGCTCGGCGGTTTCGAGCGTTGGCCGACGTGGATGTGGGCCAATGTCGAGGTCGCCGATTTCCTCGACTGGCTGCACGGATGGAACGCCGATCGTCCTGCGGCGAGTCGCGTCGGATTCTACGGGCTCGACGTCTACTCCCTGTGGGATTCGTTGACCCGGATCATCTCGTGGCTGAGCGAGCACGCCCCCGAAGCCCTGCCGGACGCGATGCGCGCGTGGCAGTGCTTCACGCCGTACGGCGAAGATCCGCACCGCTACGCGTGGAGCACCCGGCTGGTGCCGACGAGCTGCGAGGACGATGTCGTCGACCTGCTCGTGGCCGTCCGTCGGCACACGAGCACGGATGGCGACGATGCTTTCGACGCCGAGCAGAACGCAGCGATCGCGGTGGGTGCCGAACGCTATTACCGGGCCATGGTGCGCACCGACCGCGGATCGTGGAACATCCGCGACATCCACATGATCGACACCATCGACCGTATCGCGCAGCACCTCGGTCCCTCGTCGCGAGGCATCATCTGGGAGCACAACACCCATGTCGGCGATGCGCGTGCGACCTCGATGGCCACCGAGGGAATGGTGAACGTCGGGCAGCTGCTGCGCCAGCGATACGGAGCAGGAGCGACTCTCCTGATCGGGATGGCGGGGTATCGGGGCGAGGTGCTGGCAGGGGCGCAATGGGGCACGCCCGAGCAGGTGATGCGCACCCCTCCCGCACGCGAGGGGAGCCATGAAGCGCTCCTGCACCGGGCGCTCGGTGCGCCTGCCGTCCTCGATTTCGGAACCGAGCGGGCGCGCCCCTGGCTGACCGAGCGGCGGGGTCATCGGGCGATCGGTGTCGTGTACGACCCGGACCGCGAGGGCAGCAACTACGTGCCGACCGTCATGGGCGATCGATATGACGCGCTGATCTGGCTCGAAGAGACGTCGGCGTTGCGGGTCCTGCACCGGGAGCGTGTGCCGGACGTCGCCGAGTACGAGACCGAGCCGACCGGGTTGTGAGTCGCCCGGATCCGCACTGACAGGACCGTGTCCGGAACGAGGCAACCCATGGCAACGACGACGATGACCGCATGGTGCACGGGCGCGGTGCCGGGCGTGCTCGAGCCGACCGTGCGGAGCATCCCGGATCCCGCAGCCGGAGAGGTGCTGATCGAGGTCGAGGCGTGCGGCGTCTGCCGCACGGACCTGCACGTCATCGACCAGGAACTCCCCGTGCATCGCCCGGGGGTGATCCCCGGTCATCAGGTCGTGGGGATCGTCCGCGGGGTCGGGCCGGTGGTCCGGCGGCTGACGGTGGGACAGCGCGTCGGGGTGGCGTGGCTGCGTGCCACGTGCGGCTCGTGTCGCTGGTGTCGCGAGGGACGCGAGAACCTCTGTCTTTCTTCCCAGTACACGGGATGGGACGCGGACGGTGGGTACGCGCCGTTCACCACGGCACCCGAATCGTTCGTCTACGCGTTGCCGTCGGATTGCGATCCCGTCGAGACCGCACCGCTTCTCTGCGCGGGAATCATCGGGTATCGCGCGCTGCGCCGAGCGAACCTGCCGCCCGGCGGACGGCTCGGACTGTACGGGTTCGGATCCAGCGCCCATATCACCGCCCAGCTGGCGATCGCCGGGGGCGCGGAGGTGTACGCGATCACCCGCGGCGCCGCCAATCGTGACCTCGCCAGTCGGCTGGGCGTCGCGTTCGTCGGTGCAGAGACGACGCGCCCTCCGGTCCCGTTGGACGCGGCGATCATCTTCGCGCCCGCCGGAGAGTTGGTCCCGGCCGCGCTCCAGGCGACCGACCGCGGTGGCACGGTGGTGCTCGCCGGCATCCACATGTCGGACATCCCCGCTATGCGGTACGAGCAGAACCTGTTCGGGGAAAGGGACCTGCGCACGGTGACGGCGAACACCCGGGCGGATGGGGACACCTTCCTGCGCGTGGCGCGGGCCCTTCGCCTGTCGGCGTCGGTCACGACCTACCCGATGGCCCGAGCGGGTGACGCCGTTCGCGATCTTCGCGCCGGTGCTTCCTCGGGCTCGCTGGTGCTCACCCTCGGCTGAGGCCGTACGCGCCGCGGGACCGACGACCCGACGTGTGCGTCCGCCGACGTTCGGGTCGCTCGATCTTCCCCGCACTCCGTGGGACCTTCGCCCCTGCTGTCGCCCCCGCTTCGGAGGTGTAGTGGAACTGCAGAGAGGGGAGCGCACCATGAACGGGACAGGACTTCGGTTCGCGACAGGAGCGGGCGCGGGGGACGCGGGCGCTCCGAGTTCCGAAATCAACCCGCACGCGCAGGACAACTCGCGTCGCGACATCGCGGATCCGGGAGAAGCGCTCGTCGAGAAGCTCACGACGGCCGAGTGCTGGCGGCTCCTTGAGCAGCGTGAACTCGGCAGGTTGGCGCTGGATGGAACCGACGGCATGCCAGACGTCTTTCCGGTGAACTATCTCGTGCACAACGGAAATGTGTTCATCCGGTCGGCGCCGGGCTCGAAGCTCATCGATATCGCGGCCAACCCTGCTGCGGCATTCGAGGTCGACGGCGAACTCGCGGCGTACCGCTGGAGTGTCATCGTCCGCGGCACCGCTCACCGCCTCGACGTCGATGCCGAAATTCACGAATCCGGCGTCCTCGAGCTGACGTCGTGGAGCCCGACCGGCAAGCACAATTTCATCCGCATCACGCCGACCGTGATCACGGGGCGCCGGTTCCGCAGGCGTCTTCCCGACGCTCCTCCACAGGCCACCGCACCGGTCCGACACGCGGGTGACCCGGTCACGCCCACGACCTCCCGGGCGCGAGGCGCGGATGCGCGCGGCAAGAAGCCCGTCCCCATCCCGCACTTCGCGCCCGAGCTCGAACGGGATTGAGGACCGGTCGGGCTGTGCGCGAAAGAAGGCGAATGGCCTCCGGATCCATGCTTTGCGAGTGCGAAAGGTGATGCGATGACCAGCATTCTGTGGTTCGACGAGATCGGGATGGGCGATGTTTCGCAGGTCGGCGGCAAGAACGCGTCGTTGGGCGAAATGGTCTCGCATCTGACGACCTCCGGTGTGCGAGTGCCGAAGGGGTTCGCGACCACCGCGGACGCCTATCGGGCCTTCCTCGGGCAGGGGGGTCTGAGCGCGCGCATCCAGACGGTGCTCGACGGGCTGGATGTGGCGCAGATGGCGGATTTGGCGCGAGTGGGGCATGACATTCGCCAGTGGATAGCCGATCAGCCTCTCCCCGCCGAACTCGAGGAAGCAATCCGCTCAGCGTTCGGCCTCCTGCTCGCGGCGGAACCCGACCCGGCCTCCGTGACATGGGCCGTGCGGTCCTCCGCGACCGCGGAAGACCTCCCCGATGCCTCGTTCGCCGGGCAGCAAGAGACCTTTCTGCACATCGGCGGGGTGGACGAGGTGATCGCCGCGATCAAACTCGTCTTCGCCTCTCTCTACAACGACCGTGCTATCGCATACCGCGTGCACAAGGGTTTCGCCCACGCGGATGTCGCCCTCTCCGCGGGCGTGCAGCGAATGGTCAGGACGGATCTCGGGGCGTCTGGGGTGATGTTCACCGTCGACACCGAGTCCGGGTTCGATGGCGCCGTCCTCGTCACGAGTTCGTACGGCCTGGGCGAGGCGATCGTGCAGGGTGCGGTGAACCCCGACGAGTTCTCCCTCTACAAGGCGGCGCTTCGGGCGGGACGCCCGGCCATCGTGAAGCGGCAGCTCGGAGCGAAAGCGGTCGCCATGCGGTACACCACCGCTACCGACGCGGGCGCGTCGATCACGACACGCGATGTCGAGCCGGCCGATCGTCGCCGATTCAGCATCGGCGACGCCGATGTGGAAGAGCTGGCACGGCAGGGTCTCGCCATCGAAGCCCACTACGGTCGGCCGATGGACATCGAGTGGGGGCGCGATGGCATCGACGGAAAGCTGTACATTCTGCAGGCCCGGCCGGAGACGGTCGTCTCCCGCGGGGATGCGAACGTCATCCGGCGTTATGTCCTGCGTGAGCGTTCCACGGTCCTCGCCGCCGGGCGAGCCATCGGCCAGAAGATCGGCAGCGGCCGGGTGCGTCGACTGTCCGATCCGACTCAGATGGGGCAGTTCCAGGCGGGCGAGGTCCTCGTCGCCGACATGACGGACCCCGACTGGGAGCCGATCATGAAGAAGGCAGCGGCCATCGTCACGGACCGTGGCGGACGCACGTGCCACGCGGCGATCATCGCGCGAGAGCTCGGAATCCCCGCGGTGGTGGGGACGACGGACGCGACGGACTCGCTCCCCGACGGCACCGAGGTGACCGTCGTCTGCGCCGACGGCGACCGGGGAACCGTCTACTCGGGACTGCTCGAGTTCGTGCAGAAAGAGGTCGTCATCGACCAGATGCCCGACATCCCCGTGAAGATCATGATGAACGTCGCAACGCCCGATCAGGCGTTCTCCCTGTCACAACTGCCCAATGACGGGGTGGGCCTCGCGCGTCTCGAGTTCATCATCCAGGAGCAGATCGGCATCCATCCGCGTGCCCTGCTCGAACACGACCGGCTGCGTTCCTCATTGCGAGCGGCGATCGATGACCGGACCGCCGCCTACCGGTCGCCCCGTGAATTCTACGTGTCGCGTCTCGCAGAGGGCATCGCGATGATCGCGGCCGCCTTCGCACCCAAGCCGGTCATCGTGCGGCTGAGCGACTTCAAATCGAACGAGTACGCCACGCTGCTGGGCGGCGCCGACTACGAGCCCGTCGAAGACAATCCGATGATCGGATGGCGCGGTGCATCGCGCTATGCATCGGCAGATTTCCGTGCCTGTTTCGATCTCGAATGCGAAGCACTGGCCTACGTGCGCAACAGAATGGGCCTGACAAATGTGAAGGTCATGGTCCCCTTCGTCAGGACGGTGTCCGAGGGGCGCGCCGTGCTGGATCTCCTTGCGGAGAACGGCCTGCGGCGGGGACAGGACGGGCTCGAGGTCGTCATGATGTGCGAGATCCCGTCGAACGCGCTCCTCGCCGACGACTTCCTCGACATCTTCGACGGCTTCTCGATCGGGTCGAACGACATGACCCAATTGGTCCTGGGATTGGACCGCGATTCGGAGCTGCTCGCGACCACCTTCGATGAACGCGATCCCGCCGTGCTCAAGATCATCTCGATGGCCATCGAAGCCTGCAAGCGCCGCGGAGCGTACATCGGCATCTGCGGTCAGGGACCGTCCGATCATCCGGATTTCGCGGAGTGGCTGCTGCGAGAGGGCGTCGATTCGATCTCCCTCAATCCCGACACGGTCGTCGAGACCTGGGTGAGCCTCTCTCGTCGACAGTCGCCGGTCTGATCGGTGATTCGTTTTCGTCGGATGAAGGAGTGGCATCGTGAGTGATGACAGGGGATCGCACGTGGTTGCGCCGATCGTCACGTTGACCATGAACCCGGCGCTCGACGTGACGAGTTCCGTCGACCGCGTCGTGGCCGAGCACAAGCTGCGATGCGGTCCGGCCCGCTTCGATCCGGGCGGGGGCGGGGTGAACGTGTCTCGCGCGATACGGAACCTCGGCGGGAGCTCAGAAGCGATATACCCCCTCGGGGGACCCAGCGGCGAGGCCTATCGCGTGTTCGCAAACGCCGCCGGGGTCATCGGTTCCGTGATCTCCATCACCGGAAATACGCGGGAGAGCTTCACGGTCGACGAGACGTCTACGGGCGATCAGTACCGCTTCGTGATGCCGGGGCCGACTCTCGGCGACGACGAGTGGGGCGCCTGCCTCGATGCCGTAGCGCATAACCTGCCGCATGGCGGGTATCTCGTGGCGAGCGGAAGCCTCCCGCCCGGTGTGCCCGAGGGCTTCTACGCGGCGCTGGCACGGATGGTCGTCGGCCGCGACATCCGTCTCGTGGTCGACGCCGCAGGGCGCCCCCTCGTGAAGGCGCTCGCCGAGGGCGTGTTCATGATCAAGCCCAGCCGCGACGAACTCGCCGAGCTCGCCGGAACGGGGCGCGAGCTGAAACCGGAGGAACAGATCGACGTCGCCCAGCGACTCGTCGATGGCGGCCGCGCGCAGGTCGTAGCCCTCACCCTGGGATCCGCCGGTGCCCTGTTGGTCCAGGCGGATGCGACATTGCGCCTGCCCGCGCCGAAGGTGAAAGTCGCCAGCGCTGTCGGAGCGGGCGATGCCTTTCTGGCGGGACTCATCCTTCGCCTCGCCGAGGGGCAGCCGATCGCCGACGCATTCCGGACCGCCGTGGCGGCGGGGTGTGCGACGGCGATGATGCCCGGGACGATCATGTGCCGGGCCGAGGACGTCGCGGCGATCGAGCGCGAGCTTCGGACGTGACGGTGTCGTTGAGGTGTGACGGTGTCGTTCACGTGTGACGGTGTCGTTCACGTGTGACGGTGCGGTTCCGCACCGGCGAGCGTGCCGCGCCTCACGCGAATCTGACCCAGTTCGCGCCGTTTCCGGTCTCGGCCCGCTGCAGGAGTTCGAGTCGGTCTTCGTCCACGGCGTAGAGAGAGATCGTCGTCGACAGCTCTCCCGCCGCGACCAGCAACGACCCGTCCGGACTGATCGCGAACCCGCGGGGCTGCGGCTCTGTCTCGTGGAAGATCCGGGGCACGGACACGACTCCCGCCGCGGTGACGGCAGAGGCCGCCAGGGTGCTCTCGGTGCGCTCGGACGTCCACAGCATCCGCTCACCTTTGCCCCACTGCAGGTCGGCTCCCCAGATGAAGTGGTTCTCGCGCGGGTCGGCGCCGAGGACACTGTGTCCGAGTCCCCTTGCGGGATCGACGACCGATGTCGCGCCACGCAGGGCGAGTTCCCCGGTCGTCGTGTCCCGAGCGAAGTACAGCACCTCGCCGGAGAACTCGGTGACGACGTACACGGCATCCTGCGCTTCGCTCAGAACCAGATGGCGGGGGCCGCTGCCTTCGGGCGCGGAGACCGTCTCGGTGTCGAGCGGGATGAGGTGCAGCTCGTCATCGAGGGCGTATTGGGCGACGAGGTCGGCGCCGAGTGAGACGAAGTAGGCGAATCGACCGTCGCCGTCGGCCAGCACGGAATGCAGGTTCGGGAACGCGATGCGCCCGACGGGTTCTCCGACGACTCCGTCCTCGACGTGGCAGCTGATCCCGTAGCCGCCCCCGTAGGACGCCCCGAGCAGAGCGGTGCCCCCGCGAGCGAGCGACAGGTAGTTCATGCCGCCGTCGGGCACGTCGATGCGGCTGCGCGGTGTCAGACGTCCCGTGGTCCGGTCGAGCTCGAGCGTCACGATGCCGGCGGGTTCGCCGTGCGTGCGGCCCTTGACACCGGCATAGACGAGGCTGCGGGCGGAATCGACCACGAACGTCGAGCAGTCCGGCAGACCGTCGTTGACGGCGAGCCGCTCGAGCGCGCGGCCAGCGAGGCGGAAGACGCTGATCGATCCGTCGCCCGCATTGGCGACGAGGACGAGGGGAGTGGTGTTCATCCCTCGATCGTAGGTGGCACCCGCCGGGGGCGCCCGGGGCTCAGCCCCGCGAACCCGGTGACGTCTGCAGCCGCACGCGCTCCTCGGCGATCAGGGTGAGCAGCTCGGAGTTGCCCGCGGGATCTGCCGCTGTCGCTCGGATCTGCTCGTCGAGAGCTTCGAGCTGTGCCACGAGTGCCGCGCGGGCGGCGGAGTCGGTGCAGGTGAGCGCGAGCTCGGCTACCGCCTGGACGAACCGCTTCACGACCGCAGGATGCTCGGCCCCATAGTGCCGTATCGGGGTCAATGACGCGTCCAGGGCATCCTTCGTGCTCCGGGACTTCGTCACGACGCAGAGTTCACCGTCCGGCCCGGCAAGACCCGCGGGCAGAGGGGACATCGTGACGATTCGCGCGGTCATCGCGCTCAGGTGACCGAGCGCGTGGACGGCGGTCGTGGGGTCGTTCACTCCCGGGGAGAGCGCGCGCAGCGCGATGTCGAGCGTCTGCTGAACGCCGAAGTCGACGTCCTGCGCCGACGTGCGTTCGTAGCCGATGGGGTACGCCTTTCGCACGGCGTGCGCGACATCCTCTTCGTCGATCCGCTTTCGGTCGGTTCCATCGCTGCCGGCGTCGGAGGCATCGGCATCCCACCAGAGCGCCAGGGGTGTGCCGGCAACCACGTTCGAGCCGACGCGATGCAGCTCCTCGATCACGATGCGGTGCTCGGCCGCGTATCGGACGAGCAGATCGTGATCGTGTCGTGTGATGAAGCCACTCGACGCCGACAGCACGGTCTGCCGGAGCGGCGTCATCGGGATTGCACCGTCGTAGGCCGCGGCGCGGGCATTGCGTCCGTCTATCAGATCGATCGTCCCGTCGGTCTCGGCGTGGATCTCTTTCAGCATCGTCTCGACCCGCAGTTGCGCGGCGAGATGCGCCAGGAAGAAGACGAGCATGATCACGCTGGCGAGCGTCAGGACGAAGCCGAGCGTGACCGAGAGTCGGGGGACGAACTCGGCGATGTCGTCGTCCTCCGAGCGAACCGAACGCAGCACGGTGAGCGAGTAGGCGAAGGTCCCGAGGAAGGCGGCAAGCGTCCAGTGCACCTGACGATCACGGGCGAAGAGCCGGAGCACGCGGGGCGAGGCCTGGCTGCTCGCCAACTGGAGCGCGACGACCGTGAGCGAGAACGTGAGCGATGTCGCGGTGATCAGCGACCCCGCGATCGACGAGAGGACGGTGCGGGCGGTCTCGGCACCTCCGTTGAAGACGACCGAGTCGACCGCGTCCGGGAGTCCCGGGTCGACGATGACATCGAGGCGTGGCAGCACGATGCCGAGGGCGACCGCAACGACGACTGCTGTGACGGGCACGGGCCAGAGCCGGGAATCGATCGCCTCCGACAGCGTCGCCCACCACCCGCGCCATCGGTTCGATCCGCTGTCGCTCGATCCGTTGATCTGCCGTGGCGCCTGGGGCATCCGCTCATCCTAAGAGGTCAGCGATCGGATGCTCCGGGGACACCGACCGTGAGTGCCGCGTC
>NZ_PQBR01000010.1:0-35731 GCF_002911615.1 Microbacterium sp. CJ77
AACCCCAGGAACGGGGTGAACCGCTCCCACGCGTTCTCGAACGCGGCGACCGTGTGCGGATTGCCCTGACCCAGATCGGAGGCCGCGAACGCCTCCAGCGCTGCCCTCGCCGCGTCCGCGTCGGGGGCTTGATAGATCAGCTTCAACGCGGCGGCGACGGCTTTGCGTTGCCCGTAGGAGACGAACCGCATTGACGCTCGGATCAGATGAACGACGCAGGTCTGCACGAGCGATTCAGGCCAGGTCGCCTCGATCGCTTCTGGGAAGCCGGTGAGCCCATCGCAGCAGACGATGAGCACGTCGCGGACGCCGCGATTGGCGAGCTCGGCGCAGACGGAGGCCCAGAACTTCGCGCCCTCGGCTTGCTGCACCCAGATGCCCAGGACGTGCTTGACGCCTTCCATATCGACGCCGACCGCGATGTGAGCGGCCTTGTTGCGCACGTGTCCGCCGTCGCGGACTTTCACCACGATCGCGTCCAAGTAGATGACCGGGTAGAACGCTTCCAGCGGCCGAGACTGCCAGGCAAGGACCTCGTCGGAAATCTCGTCGACGATCTTGGAGATCGTCTCGCGACTGATCTCGGTGCCGATCGTCGACGCCAAGTGGTGTTCGATATCGCGCACCGTCATTCCGCCGGCATAGAGCGACACGATCATCTCGTCCAACCCGCCGAGGCGACGCTGACCGACCGGCACCAGCCTCGGGATGAACGTCCCGTTCCGGTCCCGCGGGATCGAGAGTTCGACATCGCCAGCGACCGTCGAGACCGTCTTCGGGAACGAACCATTGCGGGAGTTGTCATGCAGCGGCGCCTCGGGATCACCACGCTCGTAACCGACATGTTCGGTCAGCTCAGCGCCCAGACCACGCTCGAGGCCCGTCTTGATCAACTGCTGGATCAACCCGTCCCTGCCATCGAGCTGCACCTCGCCAGCATCAATCTTCGCGAACAGATCATCCAGCACCCCCGACTCACGCAGCCGTCTGGCGCCTTCCTCCTGCCGCCGCCGTCGCTCCGCTCGAGCTTCTTTGTCGATCATGGTCATCAGCGTCGTCCTTCCATAAGAAGCAGACACCCCTTACACAAACGATCTGACACCCTCACCCTCGACGCTTTGGCTGCGGGGCTCATCTCGGCCGCGCACGTCCGGGCGATCGTCACCGCCGGGGCCATCATCGAAACGCCGGAGATGCGGGCCGAGTTCGAACAAGACGTGCTCCCGATCGCCTGCGCCCAGTCCGCGACGCGGCTGACACCGCTCGCGAAGCGGCGGGCGGAGTGGTATGCGGAAACCACGTTCGAGCAACGCCACCGCCGCGCGGTCGAAGACCGCGCCGTCTGGGTCACCGACCTCGACGACGGGGTTGCTGAGCTTCGCGCGCTCCTCCCCGCCGTGGTCGCACATGGCATCCACGACCGGCTCAGCGAAATGGCCCGCACCGTCATCGACGCCCGCCGCGGCGAAACGGGCACCGACACCGACCCGAGTGGATGCGGCGGCGACGGGCCCGCGAACGCCGCCGATGCCCGAACGACCGATCAGATCCGTGCCGACATCTTCGGCGACCTGCTCCTCACCGCCGCTCCCACCGCGCACGACGGCGGACCCACCGACCTCGGCGCGATCCGCGCCACCGTTCAGATCACCGTCCCCGTCATGTCGCTGATCGAGAAACGGATCACCGACCCCTACGAAACAGCGTTCCTGGTCGGGCACTCCCCCATCGACCCACAAACGGCGTGCATGCTCACCGCCGGGGCGGCCGGGTGGGACCGGATCCTCACCCACCCCATCTCCGGCCAGGTCCTCGCCGTCGACCGCTACCGGCCCAACCACGACCAGCGCAGACACCTCACCGTCCGAGACCAGCACTGCCGGTTCCCGGGCTGCCGGATGCCCGCCAAACGCTGCGACATCGACCACACCCTCGCCCACGCCCACGGCGGGGTGACCTGCGACCGCAACCTCGCCCACCTCTGCGAGGGACACCACACGCTCAAACACAACACCGCCTGGACCGTAAGGCAACACCCCGGCGGGGTACTCGAATGGACCAGCCCCACCGGACGCACCTACACCGACACGCCCATCAGCACCATCGAATTCGCCCCCGACCCCGAACACGAAATACCCGACGACCCGATCCCCACGACAGCGATGCGGACACCCGAAGAGCTCGACCCCGACGACATCGAGTTCGACGAGCTGCAGTTCGACCCGCTCGAGCTCATCCCGTTCTGACCACGCGGGTCACAGAGTCCCGAAGCGACCACGCAACAGTGGCTGGTCGAACGCGCACGGCGAGACGGTGGGCACGGGCACTTTCGCTACCCTCGAACGCATGGAACCCGACTGGATCGAGCACCGTCGCGCCGACGACGGCGAACGCGTGGGATGGATGAAACCCGTCGGTGACGGATTCGTCGCGATCGACCTGCTGGGCCGCCCGCGCACCGACGCCGTCGACTGGATGCACGCCGAAGAGACCCTCGACGCGCTCGGCATCGGATACCTCGCCAACCCCTACGAACTCCGGCTAGAAAACGGCGACTGGCTCCGCGTCCGGATCGCCGAAGTCTCCACCTCCGGCATCCGAGTCAAGAAGGATGACTACGGCGACATGACCGCCCCGCAGATCTCCTACTCGGTGCCCTTCCCCGCTCCCGAGGACCTGATTCGCCCGCTCGCGCGCTGAACCGCACCCGCACCGGCGACCCGCGACCCGCGACGCCACCACGACACCGCCGCAACGCAACCACGACGCCACCGCCGCGCCGCGGCACCCCACCCCGCTATCCGCCGTGCGAGTCCTCGCCCGCGCGCCACTCCCGCAGGAACTCCTCGCGGGTGAGCGCTTCCTCTGTCCGGCGGAGCATCTCGCGTGTCGCCTGCTGCCGGGGCCATACGGTTCCGTCTCGGAATGCCGCCGCGCTGGATGCGCCGTAGAGCCTCGCAGCGTCGGTGTACCTCGCCGCCATCGCGGCGAAGTCGGCGCGGTTCTCGTCGAAACCGCTGAATGCCCGGCCCCCGACCCGCTCGTGGAGTTCGCGGCCGCGGCCGACCCACACCTCGCCGAGTGCCGGATCCCGCGTCAGCAGGGCGTAGATACTGAAGAACGACGCGCAGATCGAGGCGGCGAAGGTGTTGTCCTGCTGCATCGCGCGCTCGTAGACCGCCTCCACGGCCTCGGGATCCGGGGGCACGGCGATCGTGGCGGACAACGCGTCGGCCACGACGGCGAGCTCCGCGTCGTGCGTCGCGTCGGCCGCTCCGCGGATGTCGCGGGTGAGGATTGCGACCATCTCCCGCTCCGAGCCGGTGAGCAGCGCGTAGGCCAGTCCGGCGAGCGCCCATGCCAGGTCCGCCGACCGTCGCGGGTCATCTGAGACCGCCATCCCGCCACGCGCCCGCTCGACATGCGGATGAGCGAGATCCGTGCGGCCCTGCAGCACGAAACGAACGGCGAGCGCGCAGTGCACTCCCGCCTCATCGACGGGATCGACGGAATCGACGGGGTCGACGCCGTCCGAGCCACGAAGCGCATCGGCGAGCTCCAGCCAGGTCAGACCTTCGACCAGTCGACGGCGCAGGTACCAGTACCCGGCGAGCCCGGTGACGAGGGCCGCACCCGCGGGCTTCGGCTCGTCCACGAGCACCCGATGCAGCGTCCCGCGAACCGCGTCATAGTCGTCGTCGACGGCGTCGTACCACGCGTCGGGGTCGGCACCGAAGAGTCTCGGACGACGCTCCACGAGGCTTCTCACCCACGCGTCGCGGGCGTCCTCGATGGCGGCCGTCTCGCCCTCGACCGTGAGCGCGCGTCGGGCGTGCGCTCGCACCGTCGCGAGCTGGCGGAAACGAAGACGACCCCGGGGAGTCGCCGGCGGGACGGGGACGAGGAGAGAGCGGTGCGCGAGGAACGACAGTAGATCCGGCACGGCATCGGCGGAAAGCGTCGGAATCGTCCCACGGGGCGATGATGCGAGAGCGGCAGCGACGTCGGGTGTGAAAGGTCCCGGGAGTGCTGCCAGGCGGCGGTGCAGCATCCGCTCGTCGGCACTGAGGGTGCGGTAGCTCCACTCGATGGCGTCGCCGACGCTGTCGTGATGCGCACCGGTCGTGCTCCGCAGGCGCCTCAGCCGACTCGGATCACTGGACGCCTGCTCCACGACGGCGGCGAGACCGTCGGTGCGCACGCGGGCTGCGGCGAGTTCGATCGCCAGCGGCAGGCCGTCGACGGCCGCGCAGAGCCGTTCCGCCTGGCCGCGGACGTGCTCGTCGATCGGGAGTTCCGGGACGGCCTCCGAGAGCCGGGCGAGCAGGAGCTCCAGAGCCGGCGCCGCCGCCTCGTCGGAGGATGCTTCGAGCGGCAGAGGCCCGAGCGTCCAGATCACTTCGCCGGGGAACATGACTGCCTCGCGACTGGTCATCAGCACCGCGCAGCGCGCCTCGTCGTCCGCCAGCTGCTCGACGAACGCGGCCGCGCCCGAGAGCACGTGCTCGCAGTTGTCGAGGATGAGGAGCACCCGACGCCGGCGAAGGTAGTCGACCGTGGAATCGACGGCGGAACCGACGACGCCGGGAGCGAGTCGCAGGGTGGATGCGACGAGTTCGGCCACGAGGGAGTCGTCGTCGATCGTCGCCAGATCGACGAACCACACACCGTCGGGAAAGTCGGATGCGAGGGTGTGTGCGACCTCGAGCGCCAGGCGGGTCTTGCCGCACCCGCCCACGCCCGTGAGGGTGACGAGTCGATGACCCACCACGAGGCGCGAGACCCGACCCAGGTCGCCCGTCCGGCCGACCAGCGGGGTCGTCCGGCGCGGGAGTGGTGTGCGAGCCGGTGGCATGGGGGACGGTGGCGTGCGGGACAGTGGCGTGCGGGACAGTGGCGTGCGCGGGGGTGTGGAATCCGCGGGGACCGCCACGACCGCGGGCCGCGCGACGAGTTCCGGATCCTGATCGAGGATGCGGTGGTGCAGCCGATCGAGTTCGACCCCCGGCTCGAGTCCGAGCTCGTCATCGAGCAGGGTGCGGATGCGCTGGTAGGCCTCGAGCGCCCGATCGGTGCGGCCGGCACGGTGGAGCGCCAGCATCCGCTGCGTCCAGAAGCGCTCGTGCAGCGGCGCGTCGCCGATCAGCCACTCCAGGTCGGCGAGCGCCTGCGGGTTTCGGCCGAGGTCGACGAGCGCGTCCACGCGCGTCGCCGCGACCTCGGTCCGCATCTCTTGAAGCCGGGCGACCGCCGCGCCGGCCCAGAGTTCGTCCGAGGCGGGGTCGAACGGCTTTCCGCGCCAGAGCGCGAGCGCTTCGTCGCAGTGCTGCAGCACGCGCTCGGGGTCGGCCGATGCGCTGAGCTCGCGGATCTCGCCCGCTTCGCGCTCGAAACGGAGCGAGTCCACCTCGTCCACCCGCGCGAGGAGCCGGTACCCCTCGACATCCGTGATCAGAACCTGCGCGGGCTGACGTGCCGGGCGGTGCGGCTCGAGCACCCGCCGCAGCCGCCAGATGTGGGACTCGAGCGTCGACGTGTGGTCGACGACGTCATCGCCCCACACGGCTTCCTGGATCTCGGACGCGGTGACGCGCTGGTTCGCACTCACGACCAGGCGCGCGAGGATGACTTGCGGGCGACGTCCGCGCAACGGCTGCTCGACCCCGTCGACCTCGACGGTGAGCAGTCCGAGGTCGCGCACCCGCATGGCATTAGTAGAGCACAGACGAACCGCGCGGCATCTCTCACACCGCGAAGACCTTGCGCAGTGCCCGCTCCTGTTCGACGGTGAGCGGCCGCATCGTGAGCTCTGCCGCGTCCGTGGGCGTGGGCCGCGCCCCACCCACTGAGGTCCCACCCGCTGGCGTGGGGCTGGCCGACCCGATGACGGATGCCACGGACTCGGCGCAGATCGCCGCGACCGCCGAGCCTCCGGGCTGCAGTCGTCGTCGGAGAGCGACGAGGGTGTCCCGATCCACACCGACGCCTTCGAGCGAGTCGTCGAGCGCGCGCCGCCGCGATCCGACCATGATCGCCAGCTCCGGGCCCGACACGACGATCCCGAACAACATGCCCCAGAACGCGGCGCCCAGGTTGCACACGCGCGCCACGCCCTGCAGCTCGCGCACCTGGGCCGACGCACGTCCGCCGGACCAGGTGACGACCACGCCGTCTGTGACGACGACGTCGCCGAGGATGCCGTCGGCGAGGCACCTCTCCAGGCGCCTCGCCCCCGCGGTGTCCGGGTAGGTCCACACGGCCAGCGCGCTCATGGCATGGTTCCGTCGGTGTCGCTCGTGTCGCTCGTGTCGACGATCGTGGGTCCGCGCATGAGTGCCTCCTCGGGTGAACCCCACGACTCTTGCGGGTCGCCCTCCAAGGCGGCTCCAACGACGGGGGCGATGCCGCTCACGGACGCGGCCGGCCACCGTCCGCGAGGCCGGCGAGGAACGCGGCGAGTGCGGCCGCGGCTGCGGGGTCACCGGCACTCGTCCAGTGGTTCGCTCCCGGCACCGTGACGAGGCGGGCGTGCGGGAGGGACTGCATCGCGCGGGTCGCGTGGCGGTACGGCACGTTGCGGTCCCGGGTTCCGTGAACGACGAGCACGGGTGCCGTGATTTTCGAGGCGGATCCGACATCGAACCGTCGTGCCTGATGGGCGTCGTTGGCCAGACCGTCGCGGCGATCGCCGATCGGGAACACCGTCTCGGCGATCGCCAGGGCGGCGTCCACCGATCTCGCGTCACGCGCCCCGCCGACGAGCAGCCCCGGAGACCGACGCAGTCTCCGCAGCAGCGCCTCCCCCACCGCGCGCCACGACAACGGCCCGTGGAGCAGCGGCCACGCCGGGATCCGCATCGGCGCACCGACCGCCGACCAGAGCACGAGACCGCGGACGCGGCCGGGGTGACGCGCCGCCAGCGCGCGGGCGGTCATCCCGCCGCCGGAGACACCGAGCACGACGGCACGGTCGACCTCGAGCCCGTCCAATAGGGCGACCATCGCGTCGGCCTGCTCGATCGGCGTCCGCCCGACGGACAGCGGGGTTCCGAGGTATCCCGGGCGAGACGGGGCGATGACTCGGGCGTCGAGTCCGAGCACGCGGGCCGCCGCGACGCCCTGATCGGAGCCACCCGGCGTCCCGTGCAGGAGCAGCAGCGGCATCCCCCGACCGTTCTCGCGGTACTCCACGGGCCCGGCTGACGTGGCGATCGTCGGCACTCCCGATCCTCTCGCTGAACCGCCGGCTCGGAGTCGGCACCGGGTAGCCGAGCGCATCCCCAGAGAGTCGGGCAGTCAGGAGTGTAGCCACCTTCCCTCCCGAACGGGCGGCCTCTCCTCCACGCGGATTGGAGACGGATTGGATCGGCTCCGTGCACTGTCCTCATGGCGCACGAGGCGCCTCACCCGGCAGCACCGTCCGACCCCATACCCACAGAGGAGAGCTGGCATGAACGCCCATCGAGACCCCCGAGAATCACTGATCCCCACTCGACCACGCAAGAGTCTGCGCGCGATGGCCGCGGCCGCGACGGTGGGCCTGGTCTGCGCCGGAGCCGCGGTCGTGTCGAGCCCCTCTGCGGCGACCGCCGCCGACTCGATGGTCTTCCAGGTCGACGGCGAGACGGTGCAGACCTTCACGGTGCTGCCGAACATGGCCTCTCTGAAGTTCGAGGCCGCGGGTGGCGGCGGCGGGCCGAGCGGCGGCTACACGACCTCCGGCGGATCGTGGGGCGCCCTCGTCACCGGCACCATCACACTCGAGCCCGGCGACGAGCTTCTGATCTCGGTGGGCGCCGCAGGCGAGCCCGCGAGCGGCTGGGATGACGCAAGCAACCCGCACCCGCCCCTCGGCGGCTGGGGCGGTCTCGGAGCGAGCGGCGGCAACGGCGCCTGGGACAGCCTGGAGGAACGCACGAGTGGTGCGGGTGGCGGCGCAACGACGATACAGCTCGTGCGCGGAGGCGTGACCACGACGATCGCCGTCGCGGGCGGCGGGGGCGGCGCGGGTGGATCCAGCAGCGACCCCGACCACTTCGGGCTGGGCGGCAACGCAGGGTATGAGGGCAGCTGGACAGGCGAGGACGGGCATCACGGCACGGTCGGACCTCTCGGAGGCAGTGGCGGTGCCGCCGCGGGTGCGGCCACGAGTGAGGGCGAGTCGGGCCACGGAGGCACCGACCTCGGCGGGAGCGGCGGAGGCGGCGGCGGCGGCGTGAAAGGCGGTGCCTGCGGGGGCGGCGCTCAGGGCGTCTCGGCCGGCGGTGGAGGCGGCGCAGGCTCGTCCATGGTCGACTCACTCGTCACGGGCGCCTCGATCGAACCAACCGGCGTCGACTTCTCGACCAACGGATGGGACTACCCGCCGAACGGATGGGTCGAGGTGTTCGTCACCTACAAGCCGGTCCCGACCATGAACGTCGCCATCGAGAACACGTCCGTCCCCGAGGGAGGGTCGATCGGCTGGGTCGCCGCATCCCTCCCGGACGATGCCACGGGAACCGTCGACTTCAGCGACGTCACGAACGCTTCCTCCCCGATCCCGCTCGGCTCGGCGACGGTGAAAGACGGACTCGCCATGCTGGCGCAGACATCCGTCCCCCTGAGCGGGCTCGGCACGCACACGATCCAGGCCGCCTACTCGGGAGATCCCGCGTACTCGACGACAACGGCCACCCTTCCCGTCAACGTCAGTGCGAACGATCTCGCGCTCGGCAAGACCGTGACAGCGAGCAGCTCGTTCGAGGCGAACGGATGGTCCGCGCAGTACCTCACCCAGGGCAACATGCAGAGCGAAGTCGGTCACTACGGATTCACGACCGACCCGGCCTCACCGACGCAGGACGCCGAGGCCTGGGTGTCGGTCGACCTCGGCGCCGAGCAGAGCGTGGGCGGCGTGATCCTCGTCCCCCGTTCGACGACGGCGACCGACCCGGCGAACGTCGATGGCGCGGGGTACCCCCAGTCGTTCCGCGTGGACGTCTCCGACGACGGGGCGACCTGGACGACCGTCGAGACCTACACGAACCAGACCGGCGACCGTGGTGCCCGGACGTACGTCTTCGACGAGGCCGCGACCGGCCGCTACCTGCGGGTCTTCGTGACAGAGCTCGGGCCGGAGGCTGCCGGTGATGACGGCTACCGCTTCCAGCTCGTCGGGCTCCAGGTCTACACGGATGTCCCGACCGCCGCCCCCGCGTCGTTGGACGTCACGATCGATCCCGCCGATCCGTCGGCTCCGGTCGTCGACGTCGAAGCGCTCGATGTCTACGGCGTACCGACGGGTCAGTCCTTCGGCTGCGACGTGGCCCTGACGAGCAGCGACATCGTCGACCGCGTGCTCCCCGCCGCGGACTGCTCGTCGTGGACGGTCGAGCTGGACGAGCTGAACCCGGCATCGCGGACCTTCACGGCGACGCTGACGACGGATCCGTCCGTCACCGGAACGGCCGAGTACGAGCCGCCCAGCGCGCCGGACGCACGCGCGGCCACGGTCGTGACCGTCCGCGACGCTCGCGTGGTGGGCGACTCCGGTGTCGTCATCCACGCGGATGTCGCGGCGACGGCGACCCGGATCAGCGCGGCCGCCGTGCCCCAGGGCACGATGCGCGTGCTCGAGGGCGACACGGAACTCGTGCGGGCCGACGTGCAGGAGGGAACGGCGACGCTCGCCGTCGAGAACCTCCGGCCGGGCATCCACAGGCTTCGACTGGAGTACCTCGGCAGCGCGGAGCACCTGCCCTCGTCCGCCGAGGTCACGATCCAGGTGCGACGAGCCGACACTGGCGTGCCCCGTTCCGCCGCCGCACCCCGTTCGGCGGCATCCTCGCTGGCGGTGACCGGCGGAGGAGCGAATCTCGAGGCTCTGGGAGTCGCCGCGGTGATCCTCGTCCTCGGCGCAGCCTCGCTCGGATGGGCGACCGTGCGTCGCACGCGGGTCCGGGCGGAGGACGCCGTGCACGACTGAGAAGGATCGTGAGCTCGTCGGGATCGTGTGCGGGTCGGTGCTTCCGGGCGCCGGCCCGCACACGCGTGTCACGGGAGCGCTGCGGGACGCGGGGACCCTCGCCGGTCACACGGATGGCGCGGCGAGGGGAACCTCGGTGACCTCGATCCAGCTGCAGTCCCCCATGTGCACCGTGTTCCGGCACAGGTACGGGGGCACGGGCAGGTCGTAGTGGCCGTAGCCCTGGCTCGGGTCGAGCCTCAGCAGGTCGCTCCGACTCGCGATGTCGAGCCGCAGCTTCTCCCCCGGCTTCAGGTGCGTGGGGCCCGGGGTCAGGCTGAAGCGCAGGGTCACGGGTTCGCCGGGGACGAGCGGGATGCGCCGCCCCGAGTCGATCGCGATCTCGTTCCGCGTCGAGCGGGCCGCATCCTCCGTGGGCGCCGCCGGCCGGATGGCTCCCATCGACAGGTGGTGTCGATCGCCCTGCGCATCGATGCGCGACAGCCGCGCCATGACGTACGAGTCGATCTCGTTGCAGCTGAACCGCAGGTTGGCCGTGACGGGGCCGGCGAGCCGGATGTCGCGGTCGAACGAGATCTCGTAGCCGAGCGACTGCACGGCGACGTCGTCGAGTCCGCCGATGACGGGCAGGCCCAGCGGCACGGCGACCCACGTGTTCGTCGACGCCGTCGCGGGCTCGGGTGTCAGCCGGTGCAGGGCTTCGTCCTCGCCCGCCGAGGCGAGGTACAGGCGCGTGAGCGTGCCGTCGAGGGGCGGGAACGCGCTCGCGGTGCCGAACTCGTCCGCCCCGTCGACCCAGTAGCGCACGTGCGGCTGACGCGCGTAACCGTTGTCCGTTCCCCGCAGCACGTGGTCGAAGAACGCGAGCGCCTCGCCCTGCCACTCGTACACCGGCAGGTCGTACTGCGCCGGCCCGACGATCATCCACTTCTGGTCGTCGGGGGTGCCCGCGTTCTCGAACAGGTCGTAGGTGCCGAACTGGTGCACGTTGAAGTGCGCGAGGTTCTGCACGGCGACGAACGGCACCTCGATCTGCCCGAGCACCCCCGTCGAACCCTCGGGGATCGTCGAGGTCTCGCGGGTCTTGCCGTCGAACACCCAGTTCACGTACATCCGGCGCACCGCCTCGACCGGCATGGCCGACATGAACGAGGCAAACATGCGATTCACGTTCTTGTGCACGATCTTCTCGAGCAGCGGATGCAGCATCCCGTTCGTCACGTGACTGATGAGCGCCCTGCGGCCCTCCGACATGCGCTCGTCGTACTTCTCCCGCGTGAAGTTGGCGCCCATCCAGAGGTTCAGGAAGATCAGCCCGGGCACGCCGCCGAACGCGACCAGGTGGCGGTAGAAGTCGGTGCACAGTTCGTTCGCGAAGAACGCCCGGAGCGCGGGAGGCCGACGCGCGGCCACCAGCGGCTGGACCATCCCGTAGTACGACGTGCCGAAGAGCACCACGTCGCCGTTGCACCACGGCTGCGCGGCCGCCCAGGCGATGACCTTCTCGTGATCATCCACGTCCTGCGGATCGAAGAAGACGACCTGCTCGCCCGTCGAGCGCCCCATGCCGCGGCGCTCGACGACGACGGGGCAGTAGCCGCGGTCGGTGAACACCGGGGGCGAGCCGATCTCGTTCGTGCCCGTGGGCAGCCCCGCCGTGTGACCCTCGGTGCTGTAGCCCGCGAAGCAGACGACGGCGGGATAGCGACCCTCGCCCTTCGGCAGATAGACGTCGGCGTGCAGGCGCACACCGTCGCCGACGTCGATGAACTGGTCGAGCAGCGCCCGATCGCCGAGTCCCTGCATCGCGACGGCCGTGGGCGTCCAGCCCGCGTACTGCGGGCCGTAGGTGGAACCCTTGAGCGGAAGCGCGTGGTCGTCGTGGCTCATCTGTGGACTCCGACGAGATCGGGGCGCGTCACGCGCCGTCTGGATCGGATGGTTCGGATGGCTCGCCCGCACCGGAGGTCAGCAGCTCGAGCAGGCGCGCGAGCATCCGTCCCGTCTCGGCGTCGTCGGCGTTCGCGCCCTCCGCGAGCGTGAGCACCGCGGCGCCGACCGCCGTGGCGTGCAGGAGTCTGCCGTCGAGGGCGTGAGATGCGATGGCCTCGGGCCCCTCGACGTCGCCGGTCAACGCGGCGAGCAGGTAGGTCGCACGCTGCCGCATCCCCGAGGCGAGCGTGTTGAAGGCCTCGCCCGCCACCGGCTCGGCGTCGGCGGCGAGCATCAGCGTGGCGAGGGCGCGCGTGGTCTCGGTCGCGACGGCGAACGCCGTGACGTTCTGCACCGCCTCCTCGACCGACCGCGGGAGCGCGCGGGTGTCGAACAGCGCGAACTGGTTCTGCACGATGCGCTCGGCGACCGCTCGCACGAGGTCGCTGCGCGTCGCGAAGTAATAGGTCAGGTGGCCCTGGGTCATCCCCGCCCGCGCCGCGACCCCGGTCTGCGTGAGCGCCGGATAGCCGCCCTCGCGCACCACGGCGATGGCGGCGTCGAGCAGCGCTTCACGACGGTCTGGCATCACATGTCTCTTCCCGGAAAATCCCTGTTTTGGTACAGTAACCAAAAATACGGCCCGTCGAGCGGATTTCGCGCGGAAACAGGCGGCACCACCCCATCCGACACCACCCATCCCGCCGGACCCCGCACGCGGAGTCCCGCGCGCGAACGCACGACCCAGACAGGAGAGCACGATGCTCGACGAAGCATCCACACAACTGCCGACCGACGTCCTCGTCGTGGGCGCCGGACCGGTCGGACTGGTCGCGGCGGTCGACCTCGCACGGCGAGGTGTGGCGGTGCGGATCATCGACAAGCTTCCCGAGCCCACCGACGAATCCCGGGCGGTCGTGCTGCACGCGCGATCCCTCGAACTCCTCGACCAGCTCGGTGTGCTCGACGAGATCGAAGCCACCGGCGTGCGGACGACCGGTGCGCAGATGCACGCGAACGGCTCGATCCTCGGACGCGTCGGCTTCGACACGATCGACAGCCCGTTCCCGTACTCGATCACGATCCCGCAGACCGACACCGAACGCATCCTGCGCGAGCGTCTCTCGTCGCTCGGCGTCGAGATCGAGCGGGGCGTGACCTACACCGGCCTCGAGCAGGACGCGAGCGAAGTACGCGCGACCCTGACCCACCCCGACGGCACGACCGAGGTCGCGCGTGTGGCGTGGCTCGTCGGGTCCGACGGCGCGAAGGGCGCCGTGCGGCACAGCCTGGGCCTGAAGCTCGAGGGTGTCTTCCAGGGCGAGCGGTTCCTCATGGGCGACGTCGACGCCGACTTCGCGCACGAGAAGCAGTCGTTCCACATCTTCTTCTCCCCCGGTGACGCCGTCGGGATGCTGTTCCCGATGGCCGGTGAGCGCGTGCGCGTGATCTGCCAGATCCCCGCCGACACCCCCGAGACCCGCGAGCCCACTCTCGAGTGGCTGCAGCAGTCGGTCGACGAGCGCGAGATGGACGTCCGGATCGAGTCCTCGCGGTGGCTCACGATCTTCGAGATCCACCACGCGCAGGTGCCGCGCTACCGCACGGGGCGCGCGTTCCTCGCGGGCGACGCCGCCCACGTGCACTCCCCCGCGGGCGGGCTCGGCATGAACACCGGCATCCAGGATGCCTTCAACCTGACCTGGAAGCTCGCGGCCGCCGTACAGGGCCGCGCGAGCGAGGAGCTTCTCGACAGTTACCACGACGAGCGCCACCCCGTGGCCGCCGAGGTCATCAAATTCACGACGGCGCTGACGCACGCGGGCACCCTCAGCTCACCCTTCGCCCGCGAGGCGCGCAATTTGCTGATGAAGGCGGCACTGAAGATGCCGCTCGCGCGGCACTCGATGGCGAACGAGATCGAGCAGATGACCGTCGAATACCGGTACGCGCCCCTGGCCGAATCGGGCCACCGGGGTCCCGTCCGGGCGGGCGACCCCGTCCGCGCCGTCGACGAGGTCGGGCTGTGGCCGGCCCTGGCCCACCGCGATCCGAGCGGATCGGGATACGCCTTCGTGCTGGTCGCCGACGAGGCCGGAACCTTCCCCGACGTCGCCGCGCCGACCGGGGCGCAGACCATCCGGGTCGCCCCGACGGCAGAAGCGGGCGCCCTCGCCGACCCCGAGGGACGGGTCGCTGCGCGCTACGGTCTGGACGAGCGCGGTGGCGCCATCCTGGTGCGCCCCGACGGGTACATCGCCGCGATCACCGACGCCGAGCACCCGACCGACATCGATGCGTACATCGCCGCCGTCTCAGCCGAGCACATCGCCGCCGTCTCGCCCGAGCCCTCCGAGGCTCTCCGGTGAGCACGATCGACGCCTTCCGCCGCGCGGGCGTCTCGGTCGCGCTCGCCCCCGGCGACGCCGGCTACGCGGATGCCGTGGCGGGCTTCGACCTGGGCGTCGAAGTCGCGCCGGCGGTCGTGGTGGATGCGCGGACGCCGGACGACGTGGCATCCGCCGTCTCTGTCGCCGCCGAGCAGGGCACGCGACTCACCGCGCTGGGCTCCGGCCACGGCCGCCTCGAGCCGCTCACCGAGGGCGCCGCGATCAGCCTGCGCGCTCTCGACACGGTCGAGGTGGATGCCTCGGCGCGCACGGTCCGCATCGGTGCCGGATGCTCGTGGGCACCGGTCGTCGCGGCCGCCGCCGCGCACGGGCTCGCCGCGCCGTGCGGATCGACGCCGTCCGTGGGCGTCGTCGGATACCTGCTGGGCGGGGGCATCGGCCCGCTCGCCCGCTCGTTCGGGTTCAGCTCCGACCACGTGCGCTCGTTCGAGGTCGTGACTGCCGCCGACGGGCCGATCACCGTGTCACGCGACGCGCACCCCGACCTGTTCTGGGCCCTGCGCGGCGGCAAGGTCGGGTTCGGCGTGGTCACGGCCGTCACGGTCGAGTTGCTGCCGTACGCCGAGATCGTGGGTGGTGGCGTGTACTTCGGTGCGAATGCGGCATCCGATGTCCTGGGCGCGTACGCCGCCTGGGCGCCCGCGCTGCCCGACTCGACGACGACCTCGATCGCGCTGCTGCGCTTTCCCGACTCCCCCGCGCTGCCGCCGGCGCTCAGCGGCAAGCACGTCGCCCACGTGCGTTTCGCGAGCCTCGACACGCTCGACGCCGCCCAGGCGCAGCTCGCTCCCCTGCGCGCCGTCGCGACGCCCCTGCTCGACACCGTCGGTGTGCTGCCCTACGCGCAGGTGGGGTCGATCCATGCCGACCCGACCGCGCCAATGCCCGTCGCCAACGGCACCGCGTCGCTTGAGACCCTCGAGCAGGCGACCGTCGACGCCCTGCTCGCCGCCGGCGGCCTCGACGTCGACCTGCCCCTGTCCGCCGTCGAGATCCGGACGATCGGCGGGGCGACGCTGCACGCGACCGAACCGGATGCCGTGGGTGGCCGCTCCACGCAGCACCTGCTCAACGTCTATGCCGCGCCGGTGCCCACGCTCACCGACGAGGTCCGACTGTCCGCCGCACGCTCGGTGCTCGACGCGACCGCGACGTGGCACGCGCCGACTCCGCTGGTGAACTTCGTGGGACGCGCGAACGCTCCGGATGCCTTCGCCAAATCCTGGAGCGCCGACCAGCGCACGCGGCTCGACGAGGTGCGGGCCGCGCACGACCCGGGCGGGGTGTTCGCGCGGCGGTAGGTCGAAGGTCGGAGGTATCCTCGGGCTGTCGCGCAACCGAGCATCGCAGACGAAGACCTACCGATTGGATGAGTCATGACGCAGCCCGACCCGAACATCGCGGTCTACGGAAAGCCCGAGTGCGCGGACACCGCACGATCGCGAGCACTCCTGGATGCGCGGGGTGTGGCGTACGACTACTTCGACGTGACGACCGACGACGACGCGCGGGAGCGGGCCGAATCCGTCAGCGGCAGCACGCGTGCGCCCGTGGTCGTTCTTGCGGGCGGAATCGTGCTGGTCGAGCCGAGCGACGACGAGCTCGCGAGCGCCCTGGGCTGACCGCGCGACGGCACAAGCCCCCTGCCACTCGTTGAGCGCGGAAAATCGAAACGCGCCGAGAACACCCCTTGACGTCGCACTTGCATTTTGCAAGTATCACCGCATGAGCCTCTTCATCACCTGCCCGGTCGAGAGCGTCGACCGGGCCACCGCCTTCTACACCGCTCTCGGATGGACCCTCAACGCCGAGATGTCCGATCACAACGTCTCGTGCTTCGCGATCGCGCCCGAGCAATACGTCATGCTCGGCAGCCGCGAGATGTACGCGAGCGTCGGAGGCACCGACGACCTGATCGGCGGACCCGACACACCCTCCAAGGTCACGGTCTCGTTCGACCTCGACAGCCGCGAGGCGGTCGACGAGCTCGTCGAGCGCGCCGGGGCCGCGGGCGGGCGGATCGGCGACACCGACGACTACCCCTTCATGTATCAGCGCCAGTTCGACGACCCCGACGGCTACCATTACTCCCCGTTCTGGATGAAGCCGGACGCCGCCGCGACCGCGTGAGCGACCTCGCCGCAGCCCTCGAGATCGTTGGCGCTCGATGGGCGCTGCTCATCGTCGAACGCCTGCTCGACGAGCCGCAGCGCTACGGCGACCTGCAACGCGACCTCGGGGTGCCGACGAACATCCTCGCCACCCGCCTGCGCGAGCTGGAAGAGGCTGGTGTGCTGACCCGCCTGCCCCTCCGGCACAACACCCGGGCCTACGCCTTGACCGACCGTGGGCACGCCTTGCGCGAGGTCATCAACGCGCTTGGACGCTGGGGCGCCGACACGGCCCCCGGCGGCCGAGCCCACCCCGGCCACTGAGCTCACCGGAGGTCACGCTCGAACCCGCGCGACGTCGAAGACCGAGGGGCCGCGACCGCGCACCGCCGGTCGAGAGATACGCCGGATGCGCCGACCGCCAACCGCTCGCTTCGTGCGCAATCAGTCCGACCTTCGAGCAAGAGCGAAGCGCGGCTATCGCCACGGCTCACGGCACGAGCACGGTGCGCACTCCCGGCTCCTCGGGACGACCCCACTCCTGCTCGACGTCCGCGAGTCGCGCCGTCCGGGTCGAGACATCGATGAGTTCCTGGTCTATCGCATCGACGAGCGCGGGCAGCTCGGCGAGGTAGTCGCGCGCCCCGATCGACCCCTGGCCACTACCGACCAGGCGCAGGTGAGCGGAACGCAGCGCTGCGGACGGGAGCGAGATGTCCGGCCCGGCGACCGATCCGATCTCGATCCAGTCGAGGGGACGACTGCGGTCACTGCGAGCGGTGAGAAGCGCTGGGATCGCTCGCTCGGTCGGCGAGCCCCACAGATAGTCGAGCACGACGTCGACATCCGCTGCGGCCGCCGCGAGAGCCGCGTCCGTCGCTTCCGCGTCGCCCGAGAGCGCGACGATCGTATCGGCGCCGATCCTCGTTAGTCGTTCGAGACGTTCTCGATCACGGCCGGCGGCGACGACGCGACCGGCGCCGAGCATCCGCGCGATCTGAACGGCCATACTCCCGGCGTTGCCCGTCGCACCCAGGACGAGGACGGATGCGTCGGATGGCAAGGTGATGCGGCGACGCAACGCCACCCACGACGACATGGCCGGATTCATCGCGGCCGCGAGCTTCACCGCGTCGGCGTCGTCAGGGAGGGCGATGGAACGACGAGAGTCGATGAGCGCTTTCGTAGACATCGTGCCGTACTGGTCGTCGTCGACGGCGAAGTAGACGAGCGCGCCATCCGTTCGACGCCCCACACCGTCAATGCCCGGAATCAGCGGCAGCCGACCCGAGCTCGTGTAGTGCGCTCCCCCGGCACCGGAACGCACGCGCGGATGCAGGCCCGCCGCCAGCACGTCCACGATTTCCTGCCCATCGCGCGGTTCGGGCAGCTCGAACGGGCTGTAGCGCGGCGGCGCACTGAAGTCCGTGACGACGGCGGCTGATGCGTGGACCATGAAGAATCCTCCCAGGTAGTTCGTAATACAAACCATAGTAGTACGCGGCACGTACTACTTGCTAGGGTGAGTCCATGCCCGACGCCGAACTCTCGCCAGCCGACGGACTCGCGCAACTCACGTTCCTCGTGCAGGGTGTGCTCGAGCGGCAGTCCACCGCACACGGGATGACCCCCGTTCAGGCACGGATGCTCGGGATTCTGCGCGACCGCGAGCCCCTCATGAGCGAGCTCGGCGCGCGACTCGGCCTCGACAAGTCGAGCATCAGCGGCCTGGTCGACCGGGCCGAGAAACGCGGCCTCGTGGAGCGCACGCGGTCCAGCGAAGACGGACGAGCCGTGCACGTGCGCCTCACCCCGGAGGGCCGCGCGCGCATCGCCGCAGGCGAGGCCGACTTCGAACGCGAGATCTCACGCCTGCTCGCTCACCTGCCCGCGGCGGATCAGGATGCGCTGACCTCGCTCGTGAGTCGGCTGTTGATCGCCGAGGGCGCGGCCTCCGGCATGGACGTTCACTGACGGTCCTTCCTCCGCCCGGACGCGCTCGACGTCGCGAAGCACACCAGCCCAGAACGCAGCAGAGAAGGAAAGCGGATCGTGTCAAGGCCGCGCGAATCGCCCGGCCGCCCCGTTACCGTTGCCGACGCCAGCGCCGGGTATCCGGTTGCCGTACGCAGCGAGCGGGGAGACACGCATGAGTGACGACGAAGCTCGGATCTCGCTCGCCGGCTCGGTCTCGCTCGGCACCGGCGTCATGATCGGCGCCGGCATCTTCGCGCTCGTCGGCCAGGTCGCCGGCCTGGCGGGCGACTGGTTCCCCCTCGCGTTCCTGCTGGGCGCGATCGTCGCGGGCGCGAGCGCCTACTCCTACATCCGATATTCCAGCGTCAACCCGAGTTCGGGTGGCATCGCGATGCTGCTGAAGGATGCTTACGGCCCGGGTGTGATCGCCGGCTCCTTCTCGCTCTTCATGTACGTGTCGATGGTCGTCGCTGAGAGCCTGCTCGCGCGCACGTTCGGCACCTACCTGCTCCGACCGTTCGGGCTGCAGGACTCGGTCGTGCTCGTGCCGCTTCTCGGCGTGGTCGTGATCGCCGCCGCCGCGATCGTGAATCTGCTCGGCAACCGGCTGGTCGAGGCATCCGCCATCACCACGGCCGTGGCGAAGATCCTGGGCATCGCCGTCCTTGCCATCGCCGGAATCGTCGGCACGGCCGTCGCGGGCGTCGGACTTTTCGCCCACGCCTCGGGCGATGCACCCGACGTGTTCGGGCTCTTGGCGGGCACGACCCTGTGCGTGCTGGCCTACAAGGGCTTCACGACGATCACCAATCAGGGCGACGACATCCGCGACCCGAAGAAGAACATCGCCCGCTCGATCGTGATCTCACTCGCGATCTGCGCCGCCCTGTACCTGCTCATCACGATCTCGGTCGCCTCGAGCATCGGCGCGGAGGGCGCGGCCGACGCCCGCGACTACGCGCTCGCGCAGGCGGCCGAGCCGCTGTTCGGTTCGTGGGGCGTGGGCATCACGGTGGCGATCGCGGTGGTCGCGACCGTTTCGGGGCTGCTCGCGAGCCTGTACTCCGTGTCGCGGCTCTACGCGATGCTGCAAGACATGCGCCAGGCGCCGGCGCTGCCCGCGAAGGTGCACCGCCAGCCGCTCATCATCACGACGGGTCTCGCGATCGTCACGACCGCGTTCCTCGACCTCACGCAGATCGCCTCGACGGGTGCCCTGCTGTACCTCACGATGGACATCGCCGTGCAGTGGGGCGTCATCCGGCATCTGCGCGACAAGATCCACGCGGTGCGCTGGCTGCCGGTGCTCACGATCGTGCTCGACCTCGCGATCCTGATCCCCTTCACGATCCTGAAAATCCAGGATGACCCGCTCACGGTCGTCGTCGCCGCCGCGGTGGCCGCAGCGATCTTCATCGGCCAGGTGGTTGCCGTGAAGGCTCGGGAGCGCTCAGCCTGACGCGCCCTCTTCGGTCGACGGTAACGGAACCTGTCGATGTGACCAGACCGAGGGCGGCGCCAGTCGGTCTCGCTCGACTCACGATCGCCGGGAAGTGCGGCAGGAGTGAGAACTCATCGAGTCGATCGATGTCCGAGACATGCGCTCTGTGGTATAGTCGTATAGACCACTAGTCGCCTTGACAGTGGTCGCGGTGAGACGGCGAGACGACGACGTTCCGCATCTGTGGCACGGTCCGGCTCGGGTGGCTTCACGCACTCCTGAACTGATTGGACGACAATGACCACTTCTATTACCGGCGGCCAACTCGTTGTGCAGATGTTGCGATCGCTCGGCATCGAGCAGGTGTACGGCGTGGTGGGTGGGCAGACGCTCGCAATCACTGACGCGATCATCGATGCGGACGACATCGAATTCACGCACACACGTCACGAGGGTGCGGCTGCGGTCATGGCTGACGCCTACGGACGCCTCACGGGCAAGCCAGCGGCGTGCATCGCAACGACGGGCCCCGGCGCATCGAATCTCCTGACGGGCGTGGGCGGTGCGTTCCGCGATTCGAGTCCCGCGTTCATTCTGACCTGCAACAACAACGGCGAGAACATCCATAAGGACGATGCCCAGAACGCCGACCACGTGTCGATGTTCAAGCCGTTCACGAAGTACAGCCGGCTGATCGCCCACGCATCCTCTCTCAAACAGACGATGGAAGAGGCGTACATCAATGCGATGACAGGCAATCCCGGACCGGTGCATCTCGACTTCGCCCGCGACACCATCGAAGGACGCATCGAGAACCCGCCGGTCGTCCCCGCAGTGCACCCCGCACGCGCCTGGGTGAGCAACCGGCCGGGGCCTCAACCGCACGTCATCGAGTCTGTCATCGAGAAGATCCTCGACGCGGAACGCCCCGCGATCTGGGTCGGCAACGGTGGCAACCGTTCGAACGGCGCGAAAGCGGTCCTCGCGCTTGCCGAGGTGCTGAACGTTCCCGTCGTCACCACATTCAACGGGATAGGCGCGGTCCCCACGACGCACCCGTTGGTGTTCGGTGCGGTCAGCCGCATGGGCACGAACCTTTCGACGAGAGTCATCGCTGAATCCGACCTGGTCATCGCGCTCGGCAACAGTCTGAATGCGGTATCGACCGGCCGTTGGCGCCTCGACCTGCCCGAGGTCGTCCACGTGGACGTGGATCCGACGATGATCGGGCGCTACTACGCGGACCGCACGACGGGCGTGCCGGGGGACCTCGTGGCATTCTGCCGATCGGTCATCGACGGGATCGGCGATCGCGGTAACGCATCCGCTCGCGCGAGAGATGGGTGGATCGCGGAGCTCACCGCCGCCGAAGTGAAGTGGTGGGCACTCTCCGAGGATCCCACCAGCGCCGGTGGCACCGTCTCCCCCGCCGACGTCGTGCGTGCGGTCCGCACCGTCTCGCCCGACGACACGCTCCTGATCCCTGACGCGGGCAACCCCGGGGTCTGGTCGTTCCTATGGACAGTCACCCAGCCGAACACCTATATCAAGCCGGTCGGGTTCGGCAACATGGGCTTCGCGCTGCCCGCGGCGATCGCGGCTTCGCTGATCGATCCGGAGCGCCCGGTGCTGGCCCTCATCGGAGACGGCTCGCTCGGCATGAGCCTCGGCGAGCTCGAGACGCTGGCCCGAGTCGGCGGTCGCGTCTGCATCGTTGTCCTCAACGACTCCAGCTACGGCAACATCCGTCAGGAACAGGAACTGCACTTCGACGGACGCACGATCGGGGTCGATTTCACCTCGGTGGACTTCGGCGCGGTCGCGCGCGGGATGGGTGTGCGTGGCGAGGTCGTGACCGATCTCGGCGAACTGGCGCAGAAGGTGGAGGCGGCCTTCGAGGGATCGACACCGGTACTTCTTGATGTCGTTCTGGATCGATCCGTGAATGCGTGGACATACCCCGCATTCACGCCGTTCTCCCGAGAGGATTGAGGCATGGAGACAACCACCTCGTCGCTTCCGCTCGACGGATACAACGTACTCGACCTGTCCCGATTCATCGCAGGTCCGACGTGTGCCCAGATCCTCGGCGATTTCGGCGCCGAGGTCATCAAGGTCGAAAGGCCTGGCGGCGAAGATGCACGGCACCATCAGCCCTACTACCGCGGCGAGAGCGTGTACACGATGCTGTACAACCGCAACAAGTACGGTGTCTCCCTCGACACCCGTCATCCGGAGGCGCTGGCCATCCTCGAGGATCTGATCCGCTGGGCGGACATCGTCGTCGAGAACTACCGACCCGGGACCCTCGCTCAGATGGGCATCGGCTATTCGCGGATGAAGGAGCTCAACGACGACATCATCCTCGTCTCGATCTCCGGCTTCGGCCAGACCGGACCCGACTCGAGGCGGGCCCTGTTCGATGCGATCGCGCAGGCGTCATCCGGCCTGATGAGCATCACCGGGGATGAAGACGGTCAGCCGATGCTCGCCGGCACCTATGTCGCCGACTACACGACCGGCTACCAGGCGGCGCTGGGTTGCTTCGCCGCCGTGGTGCACCATCAACGCACGGGCGAGGGACAGCTGGTCGACGTCGCATCGCTCGATTCGATGTTCGCGATGCTCGGAACACGGCTGATCGCACACCTCATGCTGGACATGGACATGCCCCGCAGCGGCAACCGCGACCTGCTCACGGCACCGGTGAACGTCTACGATTGCGCTGACGGCTCGGTCTACATTCAAGCGGGCACGAATCCGCTGTTCCCCAAACTCTGCGCTGCGATCGGTCGCCTCGATCTGCTTGAGCGGCCGGAGCTGCTGACGGTCCCGGGACGGATGCAGCATGCCCGTGAGTTGGAGAGCTACATCGCCGAATGGGCGAAGACCCGGTCTGCCGCAACGATCGGCGCGGAACTCGACGCCGCGGGCGTGCCGTACTCCAAGATCTCCACGGTCGCCGAGGTCGCGGCATCGCCCCAGATCCAGGCGCGAGAGATGATCGTGAACATCGATCATCCGACCCTCGGGCCGCTGCAGATTCCGGGCATCCCGATCAAGATGGACAGGTCTGCACCGACGGTCCGGAAGGCGCCTCCGCTCGTCGGGGAGGACAACGACGACGTCTACTCCCGCGTGCTCGGCTTCTCCGCCGAGCGGATAGAACGGCTCCGAGAGGCAGGAGCGATCTGAGTGCTCACCCGTCGTTCGGTTCTCGCGGTCGATGTCGGGACATCCGCAGTCAGGGCGGCGGTGGTGACCGAGTCCGGATCCCGGATGGCTACGTCACGGCGGACGCGACCGATCGGTGAGACCGGGGACACCTTCTCACCCGCCGCACTGTGGGCGGACGTCGTCGCGACGATCAACGGAATAGACCCCGCGCTTCTCGCCGAGGTCGCCGTGGTGTCAATCTCGGCGCACATCGGACAGGTCTTCCTCGACGACGATCTCCGGCCGGTCGGCGTGGCGACCAGCTGGGCCGACACTCGAGGCATCTCGCAGCTGACGAATCGGTGGGGCGTGATGTCGTCGCACTTCCTCGCGCAAGCGGGTCGCCCGTCGCTCACCGGTGGCGGGCTTGCGGCGTACCTTCATCGAGCCGAGACACGACCCGCCGAGACTGCGACGATTCGATGGATCGTGTCGCCGAAGGATTTCCTGATCGCTCGCCTGACGGGCGCCGTGGTCACCGACGTGACCACGGCCGGCTATACCAGCGCAAGTGCAGTCCGCGAACGTGCCTGGTCGGTCGATGCCATCACGGCCGCCGGCGTGGACCCGGCCCTCTTCCCGCCACAACTCGAAGCCATCGACATCGCCGGTGAGGTCACGACACCCGCGGGCGAGACACTGAGGATTCCGCCGGGAACGCTCGTTGCTGCAGGCGGACCGGACGGCTCGCTCGGAGCGCTCGCGGTACTCGGCGGACGCACCGATGCGATCGCGGACATCGCGGGGTCGACCGACGTGCTCTCGCGCCTCATCACGAGCCATCGGGGTGCACCGCCGAGAGCCGTGCTGAACGCAGCTCCGCTCACATCGGCGTGGAGCATCGGCGGAGCTACAGGCCTCACGGGCGGCGCCGTATCGGCATGGGCCGCCGAGCTGGGTTTCACGGACGCGGCGAGCTACGGCGAGGTGATCGATGCGGTGCCGATCGGTGCGCGCGGTACGACCGTGCTTCCCTGGACGTCTGGCGCCCGCTTCCCGCGCTGGCAGCCGGATTCGACAGGTACGACCGTCTCGGCGCGTCTTGACCGCGCGCCTGCGGAGCTCTTCCGTGCCGCCGTAGAGGGAGCGGCATTCTGCGTCAGGGAGGCCGTTGACGTTCTCGACCCCGATACCGACGCCACCATCGTTCTCGCGGGAGGACTGTCGCGGTCGAAGATCTTCACGCAGTTGCGTGCCGACGTTCTCGGTCGGGAGGTTCGCGTCAGCAGCGATCCCGACGCGTCGCTTGAGGGGGCGGGGCTGATCGGACTCGTCGTTGCGGGATTCCACGAGTCCGTTCAGGTGGCTGCCCACCTCGCTCGGCCGACGACCGTGATCGCGCCGCGCCCGCACCTTCGCTCCCAATTCGAGGAGGCCTTTCAGGCGTGGGTCGAGTCCGCCAAATTTGACTAGACGTCTAGATGTTGGTAGAGTCGTTTCGACGACGAGGTCGGCTACACGTGCGTGCACGGTACCCAAGGACGGAAACCAGGTAGCAGTGAGCAAAATCACACTCTCTTCGGTACGCAAGGAGTTTTACTCCGGCAAGAACCGAGTACTCGCACTCGAGGACGCCACGCTCGAGATCGCCGACAAAGAGACGGTCTGCATCGTCGGTCCGAGCGGTTGCGGCAAGACGACTGTGCTGAATCTGATCGCCGGGTTCCTACAGGCGTCGAGCGGCGAGGTGCGGGTCGGCGACCGGCCGGTGATCGGCCCGGGAGACGACCGCGCGGTGGTCTTCCAATCCGACGCCGTTTTCCCCTGGATGACGGTGGCTCGGAACGTGGGCTTCGGATCGAAGGTACAGAAGCTGAGCGGCGGTGCCCGCGCGGACCACATCGACCACTACCTCGGCCTAGTCGGACTTCGCGACTTCGCGTCCTCATATCCGAAGGCACTGTCGGGAGGCATGCGCAAGCGCGTCGACATCGCCAGGGCCTACGCGAACACCCCCGAGGTGCTCCTTCTGGATGAACCGTTCGGCGCGCTCGACGTGTTCACACGCGAGTCGATGTGGCTGTCGCTGCGGCAGATCACCAAGGCGGATCCGCGCACCGTGGTCTTCGTCACCCACGACATCGAAGAAGCGCTGTTCCTCGGCGACCGGGTCGTCATCATGACTCCGCGACCGGCCCGGATCCATTCGGTGGTCGACGTGCCCTTCGGTGAGGACCGGGATCTGGACCTCAGGGACTCCATCGAATTCCAGGCTCTCAGAGCCACCATCTCGCACAGCCTCCGGGACGTTCAATCATGACGACGACAGAGCACCTATCTCCCATCACTCCCCCATCCCTCGAGGGGGGAAGCCCGGCACGATCACGTGGACACGGGCTCAGTAAGCGCGCGTCGCGCATCATCTCGGTCTCTGTACTGCTTGCGGTCCTGATCCTGTGGTGGGTCCTGACCACGGGAACAGGCATCATCGCCAAGCTGTACTTCCCGTCGCCCGAGTCGGTCTGGGTCGCCGTTACGACGCTACAGTGGAAACTCCTCGGGGACGCGGGGCTCACCCTTGCCCGGGTCGTGGTGTCGTGGGGCATCGGCTCGGTGCTCGGCGTCATCACCGGCCTCGCCATGTCGCGCAGCCGCATCCTCTACTCGGCGCTGCTCCCCATCATCGAGGCTGTGCGCCCGGTTCCGCCCATCGCGTTGATACCGTTCGTGATCTTGTGGTTCGGGATCGGAGACAGCGGCAAGATCTTCCTCGGGGCACTCTCCTGCTTCATGGTCATGGTCGTCAACACCACGGTCGCGGTGAGCAATGTGCCCCCTGTCTATCTGCGGGCAGCACGCTCGCTCGGCTCGAGGGAAGGGCGCCTGTACCGGTCCGTCGTGCTTCCGGCGATCCTTCCGGAGATCCTGTCAGGGTTCAGGATCGGCAGCGCTCTCGCGTTCGCGGTCATCGTCGCCGCCGAGTTCCAAGGTGCGGACGCCGGCATCGGCGTGCTCATCATGCAAGCGAGCCGGACCCTGAACACACCCGTCGTCTTGCTCGGCACCATCGTCATCGCGATCATCGCTGTCCTGCTCGACACGGTGATCTCGCGGGTGAGCGGCCTGCTCACGCGGTGGACACCGAACTGATTCAGACTCGCCCGAGCACAGTGCGTCGGGTTCACCCCAAGAAAGGAACACCTGCATGTCACGAGCACGCAAGCTGACGATGGCGTCAGCGATGATCGCAGCGACAGCGATCGCCCTCAGTGGTTGCGCCGCGTCAGGATCTGACGCCGGCACCAGCGACGGACTGCAAACAGTCACGCTGGGGATCACCCCCTATCAGGACACCTACCTGACGCTTGTCGGGATGGATCAAGGCTGGTTCGAAGAGGCGGGCATCGATCTGCAACTCAAGAAGCTGGCGTGGAACAACGTGATGACGGCGGTCGTCTCCGGTGACGTCGATATGGCTATCCAGAACACCACCGGTGTCATCGCGGTCGCGAACACCGACCCCGACCTCGTGTACGCATTCGGGTACAACCCGTTCACGGAAGGCACCGCTCTCATGATCCGCCCGGATGGGCTCGAGACCGTCGCGCAGCTGGAAAAGGGCGGACTCGATCACGACGCGGCACGGACCGCCTTCCTCGAGTCCCTCCGGGGAAAAGAGGTCGTGACGACCCTTTCCACCGACATGGGCAAGCAGATCATCGCCGCACTCGACTCGGTGGGCATCGCCCAGAGCGAAGTCAACTTCATCGACCTCGACTCCGACTCCGGCCTCGCGGCGTTTCTCGCCGGAACGGGAGATGCCTATCTCGGTGGGATCCCGCAGCGGCAGACGCTCGTCGACGCCGGGATGCTCGTAGGCATCTCGGGTCCGGACCTCTCCGCGCCCGAGATCAACGGGATCGTCACCAAGAGGGATTTCGCGAGCACCCACCAGGACGTCGTGCTCTCGTTCATCAACGTGATGTTCCGAACCATCCGATACTGCGATGCGAATGAAGACGCTTGCGCCGAACTGATCACGACTGCTCTCAACCAAGAGGCTGCAGGCGGTATGACCGTCGAAGGGTGGAAGAGCTTCTGGCAGACACTCGAACTCCACGCGGTGAACGCCGCGCAGGCGAAGGAGTGGATCCTCGAGCCTGACGGCATCGCATATTGGAAGACGACCTGGGACGCGGGCAATGAATATTTCCTCGAATCGGACTCCATTCCGGCCCCTGTCGACGGTGCACAGCACTTCTTGATGCCCGAGATGTGGGATGCCTACGTCGCGGAGTACGGCGCCGACGAGACCGGCTACTAGGCAAGAAGAGGAGTGATCGGGATGGGCATCAGGATCCACCACATCGTCACGGGAGAACTGGAAAGCTCTCTGTCCGTGTCGCTGCTGAATGCGGGAATCTCCCCGAATCTTCCGGATCACGAACGGTATCCGTTCGGGTTCCGGAAGGACATTCACAGGCGCGACGGATCGGTGACGGAGGGGGTGATGGTGCCCGTCCCGGTCTGGCTCATTCAGGGAGCCGGCGAGATCATCCTCGTCGACACGGGCCTCGGTGACGTCGATGAAGTGGCGAACATCCAGCACCGGTACGGCGTCGACTTCGTCACCAGGCGCGGTGATGATCAGGATCTCATCATCCAGCTGGCCGGACTCGGTCTTCGGCCTGAGGACGTCGACACGGTCATCCTGACCCATCTGCATTTCGATCACATCGGCAACAACGAACTCTTCACCAATGCACGCTTCATCGTCCAGCGTGACGAACTGCCGAACGCCCTCACACCGCCGAATTTCGGGATGTTCTACTACCCGGAATACGCGTACAAGGTGAAGGCCATCGAAGATCGTCTGCAGATCATCGACGGCGATCTGCAGCTCGAGCCGGGCATCGATCTCATCCGCGTCGGCGGGCATACCCCGGGGTCCATGGCTGTGATGGTCGATACGGATGCGGGCCGGGTGTGCATTGCCGGCGATCTGATGTACAACTACCGGAACCTCGAGCTCGACTGGCCGCAAGGCTCCTTCTGGGACCTTCCGGATCTCGTCGCCGCCTATGCGCGCGTCAAACGCGAGGCAGACATCGTGCTACCGGCACACGACTGGAAAATCCGCGAACTGCACCCGACAGGAGTCATCGGATGACCGACCATCGCGCACTCAATCCCGAACTGAAGGAAGCGCTCTACGAGCTGATCACAGTGCCCGAGGATTTCGGAACCGTGACGTTCCGGGTCACCCAGGACCTGATCGACGACACTACGTACGCCCTCGGGGACCACGCGGCCTGGTACTACCGGGATTCACCGTTCGGTGGTCCTATTGCACCGCCGATGACGCTCGCGAACGACCTGCTCTTCATGTTCTACCGGGGGTATGACGGCAACACCGCGCAGGGACTGCATACCCACGCGTTCCTCAGGTTCTCCTCGCCGGTCAGACCGGGCGAGGAGGTCACCGTCGGCGGAGCCTATGTCGAGAAGTACGTCAAGCGCGGGCACGGCTTCGTCACCCTCGAGGCCACGGCCACGGGAATTGACGGTCGAGAGCTGATCTACTACATCGGCAAGGAGATCATGCGGACCGTTCCCGGGGACGTCGCCGGTAAGGGGACCTCCGACGCGACGGAGCGAACCCGTACCGTGATCGGTGTCGCAGATCCGGCGCTTCCCGTTGCCGAACATGCGCACGCCGATCTTCCGCCCGGCTCCCCCCTGCCAACGCTCACCACGCACTTCAGTCAGAATCAGCTCGTCGTGTTCTCGTGGGGCGGGTATGGATTCATGAACGTTCACACGAGTCGAAAGCGCGCGGCCGACGCGGGTCTCGACCGCACGATCGTGCAGGCATTCCAGCAATCAGGCGTACTCGTCCAACTCATGGTCGGGTTCTTCGGACCCAGTTGGTTCAACGGGGGCGAACTCGACCTCAAATACACCCATCCGCTGTTCGTCGACGAGACGTTCTCCGTCTCCGGCCGTGTTCTCGGTGTCACAACGGACGGGCGCCTCGAGTGCGAGGTATGGGCAGACAAGGCCACCGGCGAGCGCACGCTCCTCGGGTGGGCCTCGGCTCCGCTCGAGGGCGCTGGTCCCGGTCCCGAACAGATGCTCTAGCCTGAGTGACCATGACACAAGCCCCGCGCTACCAGGCCATCAGCCAGGACCTGTCCGAGCAGATTTCCGCCGGCACACTGGGTTCCGGCGATCGTCTCCTAAGCGAGCAAGAGCTGGCGAGCATGTACGGTGTCAGCCGCATGACGGTACGGCAGGCTCTCGGGCAGCTTGAATCCCGAGGATTGGTCGTCCGCCGCCACGGTTCCGGCACATTCGTCGCGACCCCGAGTCACATGGTGCGCGAAACGAATCGTCTGGGACCCTACGAGGACGAGATCGGAGTGGCTCACGGGTCGATCAAGACGCAGGTGACCAAACGGGTCGTGACCCAACCGGACGAGTCGGTGCGGGAGAGTCTGCGTCTGAGTGAGGGACAGACCGTCGTGAACCTGGTTCGCGTGCGGATCCACGATGGCGCCCCGATCTCGATCCAGGAGTCCTGGATTCCGCTCCTCCTGGCGCCGATGATCGCTCGCGAAGACCTCATCGACGGCTCGCTGTACCGGACCCTCCGGGAACGTGCGGGTGTCGAGGTGACGTGGGCTGAGCAGTTCGTGCGGTCGGTGCTGGCGACTGCGGAGCAGGCGAAGCTTCTCCACCGGGAGATCGGATGTCCCCTGATCGACATTCGGCGGGTCGCTTTCGCCGCGGACGACACTCCTGTCGAAGTGGCGCACAGCGTCACGATCCCGGAGCTTCCGCTCCGAATGCAACTCCATCGTTGAAGGGCCGAGCAATGGCAAGAATCCTCATCGCCGGGGAGAGTTGGATCACGACCACGACGCACATCAAGGGCGTCGACGAGTTCACGGCGAACTCGTACACCGAGGGCGTGAGGCAGCTGCGATCTGCGCTCGAAGGCGGAGGCCATGAAGTCGTCCATATGCCGGCGCACCTCGTACCGACCGATTTCCCGAGCGACAGAAACGAGCTGAACAAGTTCGACGTCGTCGTCCTGTCGGATATCGGCGCGAACTCGCTCCAGCTATCGCCGGATGTGTTCGAACGTTCCTTGCCTGGCGCTGACCGCATCGCCGAACTCGTTGAGTGGGTGCTGGCCGGCGGACGGCTGGTGATGATAGGCGGCTACCTGTCGTTCTCCGGCTTCCAGGGCCGGGCCGCCTACGCGAGGACGCGTATAGGCGAGGTGCTGCCGGTGACCCTGATCGATGCCGATGATCGCGTCGAGCGGCCTGCCGGGGCTCTCCCTGTCGTGACGGATCCCGATCATCCCGCGCTCGGGGGCGCGTCCGAACCGTGGCCACTCCTGCTCGGTTACAACAAGACGGTGCTACGGAATGGAGCGGACGAGCTCGCAACGATCGATGGCGACCCGCTCGTCGTAGTGGGCCGGTATGGACGTGGCCGATCGGCCGTGTTCACGAGCGACTGCTCACCTCACTGGGCTCCCCCTGCATTCTGCGAGGAGTGGCCCGGATACGCGCAGCTCTTCAACGGCCTGATTGAGTGGCTAACGTCGGCCGAGCAGGTCGATTCCTCGCGATAGTCCGGAAGTTCCTGGGCAAACGGCGTAACCCGAGACTTGACGCTACCCGGCCTCGCTCGACTTCACGATCGCCGTGAAGCGCTGCAGGAGGGAGCGCAACTGGGCGACGTCGTCCTCCGACAGCTCCCGCAGCAGGGCCCGGTTCGACTCCCCCGCGGCCGTGTTGATCTCGGCGAGGGTCTCCTGACCGGCCGGGGTCAGCTCGATCAGGGGCGACGTCTTGTGGTCGGGGTTGGGCACCAACTCGACCAAGCCCTCGCGTGCGAGATCATTCGTCAACCGCAGGGTGTGCTGACGACTCACGCCCAGGCGCCGGGCAATCTGCGGCACGGTGAGTGATCCGGCGCCGATCGTCCACAGCGTCTGCCACCGAGCCTGCGTCTGCCCGGCTCGCGCGGCGATTCCTTCACCGAGGCGCCGCCCGGCTCCGGCCGCCTCGAAGAGTTCCGAGTACAGCCGCTCCACGTCGGTTTCGTCCGTCATAGCGATGACCTTACCCACTCGGCACGCGTGTCGCATCCTGACTCTTCATTCATATCTTGACTCATAGGTGTCATGTGGACATACTGATGTCGATCCCCGCACAGACGGCCGGGGACTCCACGGAGCAAAAGGAGAAAACCCATGACCGAACTCATCGACACAGTGACCGCGGCGACCGCTTACGGCGCGGCCGTCCGCCCGAAGGTGGGCGGATTCCCCCACCTCGCCGAGGCCATGCGCCGGGCCGGCATCACCCGCAACTACTTCGACGTGCCGTCGATGTCGATGGTGTTCGTCACCGCCGAGGGCGCCGTGCTGCGACCCGGAGCGCTGCTGCACACCGAGCCGGTGGTCGTCCCGCCCTTCGACGAGGCCGCCCTCATCGCCGCGCTCCGCGCCGACCAACGAGGCGAGACCACGTTCCCGCAGTTCGTCGAGGCCAGCTTCAACGCCGGCGTCATCCGCTACGAGGTCGACACCACCGAGCGCACGTGCACGTACTACGGATGCTTCGGCGAGACGTACGTCGAGCAGTACGACGCCGTCGAGCTTCCCGCCCCGGTATCCGCCGCGTAAACACCCAACAGCCACAGAGGAGAGACAGAAATGGAAACCACCGAATCGACCCGCATCGTCCAGACCCCGCGATCCCGCAGGGGGTCTGTTGTCGGGGGTCTGCTGCCCTTCATTGGCGTCATCCTGTTCATCGGCGCCACGATCCTTCAGTTCGCCGGCGGCGTCGAGGATGACTGGGGTCAGACCCTCCTCGCCAACGCCATCGTCTACCTCATCGGGTGGGCGGGTGTCGGCGCGGGCATCTCGCACGTCTTCTTCGGTCGTCGGATCTCACGGACCATCGGCTTCGACAAGAGCCCCTACGAGCTCGAGGTCGGCTTCGCCGATCTCGCCATGGGCATTGTCGCGCTGCTCGCGAGCGGCTACGGGCCCGACTTCGCGCTCGCCGTGATCCTGATCAACGCGATCTTCCGGGTCGGATGCGGCATCGGCCACATCCGCTCCATGATCAGGGACCGCAACTTCGCCATCAATAACACCGCGATCCTGTTCATCGACTTCGCGGTGCCGGCGTTCCTGATCGCCACCTACTACGCCGTGTGGGGCTAGTAGGTGGCTCCACCACCGCACCCACGGCCCGGATGCCACCGAGAGCGCGGTGGCATCCGGTGTCGGGGTCCCACTCGGACGCAATCACAGCACCCACGCCGGTTGGGGATGCCGTGCGAAAACGAGTCGTAGATCGCGGTCTGCCGGGGGTCGGTCGGAGGATCGTACGGGCGCTTGGACCTTGCGTGGCGTCGGCCCGGCATCGAAGACTCGTGGACGCGATTTCCGAGAGAACGCGCGTCAGGGATCCGTTCGCGCCGTTTCGGCGCTCGTACTGGTTCTCCGCCCAGTCGGCATGACCCGCCGGTACCAGGCATCACGTACCGGATCCTCGGGTGCAGTCTCCGGCTCCGCTGAGATTCCCGGCTCAATTCCGAAGGACCGCATGCAGATGAGAGCGCGCTCGACGGTGACGATCTTGGTTCTGAGCTCCTTGATGGACGGAGCAGTGTCATCTGAGAACTCGTCGTAGCGTTCGTGCTCTCGCCGGAGTTCCATCTCCATCACGACGAGCGTTCGCCATACCGATGGGTCCGACGGCAAACCCTGTATCTTGCGGAGGATCTCGGCCGTGAGCTGTCGGGACACGACTGCCTCCAGCGTCGCCGCGTTCGTGCCGGGACTCGCGAGTCCGAACGCGATGCCGCCACCACCCGCAGTGACCAAAGTCCCGGCGGTGAGGAGGCCGCCCACCATTCCTCCTGGCCCGAACGCGGCGAGAGCGCTGGTGATTGCTGCCGCACCGGCCAACCCCGCGCCCGCGGCCAACGCCAAACCGCCAGTAGCGAGGGCGAGAGCCGCGGCGCCCGCGCCGAGAGCGCCCCACTTGACCCAATTGACGCTGCGACTCCCGCCGAGCGCGTCCTGAGCGAGCTTGGCTGCTCGGAAGACGTCCGCTCCGAACACGCTACCGAGACCCATTTCAGCTGCGAGTTCCTCCATCGCCTTCTGCTTGATGTCGTCGGGAACGTTGATCTCGAATGGCAGGATGACGTTCTCTGACGCGATCACGGTGAGCTGCACCACCGATTCTTCTTTGGAGAGGTGGCGAGACGGCAGCGGCTCGAGCGCCATCGCGCTCGGATCGGAGAAGTCGAAGGCAAGACGTGCGAGTGCCGGCGGTAATTGGCGCTGCGATTCTTCGCGCTTCGCCCTCAGCGCATCGAGGAGCATCGCTTGAACGCTCCGTAGGGCACCTGCAAAGCGGTCGCGTCTGTCTCCATCCAGCCTCATCTTGATGAGGTGGGCATACCGCAGGGCGAGCAGCGCGAAGCTCTCCGCCGTATTCAGCTGAACGTCGACACTGGACTCGATGGCAGCCAGTTCCTTGGATCGAGACCCGAACAGGGCGAACCCCACGGCCTCCGCGACTACGTCGTGGCTCAAGTATTCGATGGCCGAATGAGGGGCCACCGGGCCGAGCGCGCGGGTACGAACCTGGAAGTCGATCATCCAGGGGAATGCGGAGGAAACCCCTCGTCGCGCCGCGACGGGGTCGTACCAGTCCCAAAAGCTCACCCACCACGCGAGGTTCGTCGGTGGCTCCTGCAGGGTCTCGCGTAGCTTGTCCACTCCGAAGCTCGCGCTCGCCAAGGGGCTGCCGACGGTCACCATCCCGACCACCTCGATGCCCGAAGGCAGCCGCCGCACGAGGTCGGCGGCTATGACGGATCCGAGGCTGTGCCCGACCAGCACGACGCGTCCGTGATCGGGGAGCTTGCTCAGGATGCGGTTGAGCACCTGTGCTCGGATCTGCGGATCATTGAGGTAGTTGCGAGCTTGTTCGAAGAACGGAACCGCGATGGCGAAGTCCACGAGGGCGTCGCCGCCGACGAAACCGGGACCGCGATCTTGGCTTCCGAGCCGAAACTCGATCGCTGCGATTCGGCGCTCGAACTCCCTCCGGTTCTGTCTCGCTGCATCACCTGTCGGCGGCTTGCCGATGAGGGGCGGAACGGTCTCAGGTTCGTCGGCCCCCTTAAGCGCATGGGCGTATCGGGGGGCGATGACCTTCACTGTTTCGAGCCCTGGGTATCCGATGCGGTTGAGCGATTCCGAGAGCCGCACCTTCCAGTGCCCGTCCGGATCGCCGGTTCCCACGCCGTGCAGGAACAACAGAATGGGCTTGTCACTCACGGCATCATCCTCCATCTTTTCCCGACCTCAGTTGTCATCGAATCCGCTGTCCGAGAAGCGCATCGAGCACGGGCGAGAAGTAGCCACGAACTCGGTCACTGGTGGCGTCCGGCAAGGTGGTGTACGGATCGGGTGACCGTGTCGCTGCGGACGTAGCGACGGTCACCGCGTGATCCTTCGAGAGAACTCTTCACATCCATCTCGAAAGGACCCCGACGATGACCGTCTCACCCCACGATATCGACCCTGCCCGCTTCCTCGAAGACCACCTCGCGCAGGCGTCTCCCGATCTGCTGCGGGAGATGCTCGGCACGTTCATCAACCAGCTGCTATCCGCGGACGCGGACCAGATCTGCGGCGCCGCTTACGGCACGATCAGCGACGACAGGGTGAACCGTCGCAACGGTTACCGCCACCGCGACTTCGACACCCGCGCCGGGACCATCGACGTGAAGATCCCCAAGCTCCGGCAGGGCACCTACTTCCCGGAGTGGCTGCTGGAACGCCGCCGCCGCGCGGAGGCCGCACTGACCACCGTGGTCGCGACCAGCTACCTCCTCGGCGTGTCCACCCGTCGGATGGATGACCTGGTGAAGACCCTCGGGATCACCGGGCTGTCGAAGTCGCAGGTGTCGGAGATGGCGCGCGACCTTGACGAGCAGGTGACCGCGTTCCGCACCCGGCCGTTGGACGCCGGCCCGTACTCGTTCGTCGCCGCCGACGCGCTCACCATGAAGGTCCGCGAGGGCGGCCGGGTCGTGAAGGTCGCGGTGCTGGTCGCGACCGGCGTGAACGCCGACGGCTACCGCGAGATCCTCGGTCTGCAAGTCAACTCGACCGAAGACGGCGCCGGCTGGCTGACGTTCTGGCGCGACCTCGTCGCGAGAGGCCTGACCGGCGTGAAGCTCGTCACGTCCGACGCACACGCAGGTCTGGTCGCAGCGATCGGCGCGACCGTCGGCGGGTCCTGGCAGAGGTGCAGAACCCACTACGCGGCGAACCTGATGAGCGTGACCCCAAAGTCCTCGTGGCCATGGGTGAAGACCCTGCTGGGCACGGTTTTCGACCAGCCCGACGCGGAGTCCGTGCACGCCCAGTTCGACCGCGTCCTGGACGCGCTCGAGCACAAGCTCCCCAGGTCGTTCGAGCACCTCGAGGCCGCACGTGAGGAGATCCTCGCGTTCACCGCGTTCCCGAAGAGCATCTGGCGGCAGATCTGGTCCAACAATCCGAACGAACGCCTCAACCGGGAGATCCGCCGCCGCACCGACGTCGTGGGCATCTTCCCGAACCGCGACGCGATCATCCGGCTCGTCGGCGCCGTCCTCGCCGAGCAACACGACG
>NZ_PQBR01000011.1:0-54760 GCF_002911615.1 Microbacterium sp. CJ77
GGACTTGACCTCGGTCACTTCCCACGATCAGCGCCCTGTCAAGCAGAAGATTCTGCGATTCGCACGACGTCTCGGGGGCCAGGCAACAGGCGTGGCAAGCGGCAAGGTTCAGGCCGTCGATGCTCTGCGGCTCCGACTCGATGCATACGGGGTCGTTCGGGCACCAGGCGGCCTGCTCCAAAGCCCGGACGATCGCATCGACAAGCAGATCGGGTTCGCCCTGTCGCACAAGTCCGCCCAACGTTCCTTCGATGTCCGATGACGTGGTGTAGATGAAGACGCCGTAGTCGCCGTCTGATTCGCAGTAGATCCGCTCGCGGATCGAGGCAGCGGTGTAGCCACTGCCGAATGTCAGTTCGCGCATGAGCAGGTGCGCGAAAGTGTGGAGGAGCATGTATTCCGGCGACACCACGTGGAGGCGCCCGCCGAGCATGGATGCGTTCTGATGGCTCAGAACAGTCGACCCGCGACTCTGCACGGCATCCTGAGCTGCCCAGGCACGCACGGCTTGCTCGGAGAATCGAAGGAAGACGCCCTCTCCATACCCCTCGATGGCGGGCAGCCACTTGCGCTCGTGAGGAGAGAACGGCACAGCCGACACGAGCTCCGCGTCGGGCGTATACCGGCGGAACCCGATGACGGCTCGCACATCCCGCAGCCGGTCCACAAGGACCACGTCGGAGATCAAGTGCGCGATGTTGTCGCCGACATCACCACGGTCGGCCCTCAATTTGACGGCGCGGGTCTGGAAGTCCGCAACCGGTGAGCGTTCGGAGATGGCGGCGACGAACGCCTCATACTCATCCGCTTGCAGGCTGCTGCGGGTGGCGCGGATGTCGGTGATCCCCCCGTCACCCGGCGGGTTGGCGTGCGCCAAAACCGCGGCGACCGGGATGCCGGTGTCGACGGCGATCTGACCGGACAACATCACCCGCTGCGATTCGTCCGTCGCGGCGCGCAACGCGGTGAAGAACGCGTGCCCGCGAAGCTTCTCGAGGTCGATCTCATCCCGACTGTCGACGATGGGAATGTCGATCGCGCTCATCGTGTCAGCGAAGTGGAGACTCGTTGCGCCACGCTGCTGCGGATCGATCGGCTTGCCGCACAGGCCCCAATCGCGCTCCCACGGCTGCTTCCCGCGGCAGGTGAAGCCTTCGACGGCGAAGACGTCCCTCCGCAGCTCGCCCAGCGATCGACGGCGGCCGCATCGTTCGCAACTCACCTGCAGGCTGCTCAGGCCCTCGGCGCGACCTTCCGCCGACTGGAACCGCAGTTTGTCGGGCGCTTTGCAGTCGCCGTCTGAGCCCCTGTGGAGCCAGTCGACCCAGGGGATGTCCGCGATATGGCTCTTCGCCGTGCACACGGCGACGAAGCGCATCGGTACCAGACGCCCGTCACACCCGGTCTCCTTGCAGATGGGGATTCCGCCTGTTTCCATCGAACGGGTCCACTGGATCATGCGCCGGCAGACCTGACAGAACAGCCACGAAGGGAACCGCTCGAACTCAAGTCCGGGGGTCTTCTGGTTCTCTGGGGTGTGCGTGGTCGGCGCCGCCCACAGATCGTCGACGCCCAAAGCCTCGGCGAGACGGTCAGAGTTCACGGCGCGCCGCACCTTGGTCGACGGCCACCTGTCCCCCGTCGGAACCATGAACGACTGGCCAAGGATGTCCACAATGGCACCGGGACCGTATGGCGAGACCGTTTCCGACGCACGCACCGTCTTCACCACCGGTTCAACCACGACGCTCTCCGTTCGCTCGCACTCGCACCACTTCGTCGACGTTCCTCATCGAGTTCATCACGGGCCATCCGCGTCCCGGATCGGTGAACTGCCTCATCAGACGTTCGTCCTGATCACGCGACTGGTAGAGCAGCTTCTTGCCCTCCTGTTGAACCCGGTTTCGCGCGTCCACCCAGTCGAGCACCGCGTCATCGATCTCTCGTGCCACGGCACCCTTCTCCCGCACGTCGGCAACCGCGACGTGATCCTTGAGCAACTTCACGGCCTTCTTGACTCCCGCCGAATCAGGGTCGAACATCGACGCGTCGCTGTTGTCGCACAGATTCGCGCCGTGTCGCACGAGGATCACGAGCGCTGCGCGGAGAGCCCGACGTCGCGCCTGGAGGGACCACGGGGCGACGCTGGACGGTTCGACGAATCGGTAGTAGGCCTGATGATAGGAGCCGAACGACTCGAAGACCGATCGGTCACGGGGCTTGCCTGAGCGGAACATCGTGACGACGAGCCCCGGTGTCTTTCCACGCCCGACTCGGGACGTCGCCTGGATGTATTCCGACGTCGTCTTGGTGTGTCCGTTCAGAAGCATCACACCCAACCGGCTCACGTCGATCCCGACGGACATGATGTTGGTAGTCGCGAGCGCATCGAGCACCTGCGAATCTTCAGGCCCCTTCTCGAGACGTTGCAGGAGCGCGATGAGCTCTGCCGAGTCGACGTTGCCATTGAGCTCGTGGACCCCGTCGGAGCCGAGAGAGCGGGCTGATCCTTCGGACTTCTCACGGCGGACGAGGTTCGACGGTACGTCGTCGCGGAGGATGGTGACGGTGCGGCCCAACTCGCGAAGGCTGTTGTGGTACACGACCAGCGTCCAGTAGGCGTTCTTCGCAGGGCCGATGAGGTTGGCCGCCTGCGGGGCGTTCAGGAGTTCGGCCGACAGCTGACCGACGGCCCAGGACGGCGTGTGCGCCTGGGGCATGATGCCGAGATAGCGGCGGCCAGGCGACTCCGGATCGGGTTCGGAGAAGTAGTTGTCGTCTGCGTCCAGCCCCGACGGCGGGAACGACTCCACCCTCTTCGCCATCAGTTCGCGCACCTGTTGCACTGACGCGCGGGTGGTCGCCGTCGAGGCCACGGTCTTCGGCGCAGTGCCGCGCCACCGCAGAAGCGCACCGATAGCCGCCTCGTAGACCCCGACGATGGTCCCGAGTGGCCCGGACAGCAGGTGCAGCTCGTCCTGAATGACCAGAGACGGGGGATCAGAGACACCGCCGGTGCCGAAGAGCTTCGCGCCCTGTTTGATCCACGCGAGGCGGGCGAGCTTGTCTACGGTGGCGACCAGCATGGTCGGGGGGCTGTCTGAATCGGCCTGACTTTCGTTCCTATCGGGAGCCTTGTCCAGCAGGTGCCGGATTGGCTGATTCCAGGTCAGCGTAGTACGCGTCTTCGACCTCGATCGGGGTGCGCATGTCGAGCTCGCCGTGGAGGCGCTGATTGTTCCACCACCACACGTACTCAAGGGTTGCTAGCTCGACCTGCTCGACGGTTCGCCAGGGGCCGCGCTGACGGATCAGCTCGGTCTTGTAGAGACCGTTGACCGCCTCCGCGAGGGCGTTGTCGAACGAGTCGCCGACGGTCCCGGTGGAGGGTTTCGCGCCGAGTTCCTCGATCCGATCGGTGTAGACCACGGCGAGGTAGTTCGATCCGTGATCGGCGTGATGAACCAGGCCGTCGAGGCGTCCGCCGGCGTCCCAGGCGGCCATATCGAGCGCCCGTAGTGGCAGGATGTCGGACTTGAGCGTGGCTGCGACGTTCCAGCCCACGATGCGACGCGAATAGACATCGGTGACGAACGCGACATACGCGAACCCGGACCATGTTGCGACGTATGTCACGTCAGCGACCCAGAGGCGGCGCGGGCCGGGGGCAGTGAACCGGCGTTGCACGAGATCCTTCGGCTTCTCCGCTGCCGGGTCGGACTTCGTCGTGAACATCCGCTTGGACCGCTTCACGCCCTCCACCCCGGCGAGCCGCATGAGCCGTTCGGTCTGATCGCGACCGATCTCCCACCCTTGCCGCCGCATGAGTGCGTGCATCTTCCGGCGTCCGTAGACGCCGTAGTTCTCCGCATGTAGGCGAGCGACCTCCGGCACCAGCAGGTCGTCGCGCAGCTGCCTCGCTGACGCCGCACGGCTGACAGCGGCGCGGTAGCCGCGCGCGGTGAGGAAGCCCTGGACTGCCGGTTTGAGGACCCGGCAGATGAGCTCGACCCCGAAACGATCCCTGTGTTCATCGATGAACCGGACCATCTCGGTCAGGGGCGGTCGAGCTCCTTCGCGAAAAACACGCTCGCAGCCTTGAGGATCTCGTTGGCCTTGCGCAGTTCGGCGTTCTCCTTCTGCAGCCGCTTGATCTCCACCGCCGCGTCCGTCGTCAGCCCGGGCTTGACACCGGCGTCGACCTCGGCCCGGCGCTGCCACAGTCGCAACGTCTCCGGGCTCATCCCCAGCAGCCCAGCCACATGCCTAACCGCGCTCATCATCGTCGGGTGCGACGGCCGCGTCTCCGCGAGCATCCGCAACGCCCGCTCACGCATCTCCGGCGAATACTTCCTGTTCATCGTGTTCCATCCTTGCTTGAAGAACGGAACGAAAGTCAGGCCGATTCAGTCATAAAGCCCCTCATCCACCACCTGCACGGGGAGCTCGTCGTGGAACGGACACACGTCGTTCGGGCAGAAGAACTCGAACGAGCTCGACGATGCCCGCACTCCGTAGGCGCCGTCCTTCGATGTGTGCCGCGGCGGGAGAATCGGGTGCCCACACCAGGGGCAATCCAGGAGTTGGAACGGATTTTCCGGTTTGCTCTGCCCTCTGACGACCCCAAGTTCCTTCTGCGCCTGCTTGTAGGTCCCCGGCGTGGTGGTGTTACCGAGCCAGAGCCCGATCGAGAACTCCGGGGTTTCATCGAACCGCTCGTCGTCTGCCCTCATGAGCTCCAGGGCACAGATAAGCGTCGCGGCGCGCTGGAACTGCTGAGCCGTCAAGAGCCGCATGGTGTAGCGGGTGAGAACGGCGAGCCCACCGCCGTGATAACCACGGACGAGGCGGCGCCTGATCATCTCAATCGCCGCAAGCCCCAAATACGCCTCAGTCTTGCCACCGCCGGTTGGGAACCAGATGAGATCGACGAGTTCGCGGTCCACATGGTCTTCATCCACGGTCGACGCGAGGGCGCTCAAGATGAACGCCAACTGGAAAGGCCGCCACTGCGGTTCGTCATCCCCACGGTCGGCGTCGAGTCGCGCACCGTAACGCACGTCCTCTTCCACCAATCGCCCTTGGCGGAGCATCTGCCATCTCATCGCGGTGTTCGCCATGCGGAACGCGGTGAGGACAGCGGGTTCGAGTTCCAGGAGAGCGATCCCTTCCTCCATGCGCCGGGCGGCTCGCTCCTGACGGTCGACGATGTCGGCCGCGAGGTCACGGAACACACCTGTCGTCCTCTGCGCTTCGAGACGCTGTTCGGTGATCCAGGCGCGATAGTCCACGACCACCCGTGCCAGGCCGGCGGCGTAGGCCTCGGCGGGGACCGACTCGTCCGCAAGCCATCGCATCCGATAGACGTCGCCGGACCCTGCCTTGGCACGAATGGCACCGACTTCAGCTTCAGGAAGGACGGTGGTCGTGACGGTCGTGGGCGCTTCGGTCGGGGACCAGTCCACAGCGACTCCGTGCCCGATCGCGAACGACGGCTTGTTGCGATAGCGGAACGCAAGTTCGCGGTCCTCAGCGGACGCGTGGACATCACCCTGCGGGTAGGGCGACAGCCCACCATCGTCAATACACGACATCGAGGCCTGGAACAGACACAAGTCCGTGTGCCGTTTCGCCTCGCCCGCTGCGACCTCTCGGGCGTTCGACAACGAGACCGTCGTAAGTCGCTTGCCCGCGTGGTGACGAGACCGCCACGAGAGGCGCGCCCGCCCGTCGAGTACCTCGCGTTTGCCACTTGACGTGATGTCGACCATCTCGCGTTCGGCCAGCTGCCGACGTTGCCAGTGATCTTCGTCGCCGTCCACCTTCGCGTAGAGACCTGCACGGAGGTTAACGGCGATGACATCTCCCGAGTGGACGAACGACACCCCCATGGACTGAGGTGCCCAGCCGAATGCACCCGTGATGTTGATACCGAGGTCCTCATCTTCCACCTCAGTCACGCTGACATCGAGCGCTCGAGCCGGTTCGATCCGAACCGCTCCACGAACCGTCGGTTGAGCTCCTCGTTGCGGCCGCGGAACGGGGTCGCGGTCAGCCCCAACAGGGGCCTTTCGGTGCGCGCTGCCGTGAGTCCGAGGTTGCGGAGGATGTCGGTGTACGTCTTCGTCCCCGCGGTGTGGGCCTCATCGATGACGACCATGCCCGGGCGGGTCAGCCACCCGTAATGCGGTTCACCGAGCCGGCTGAGCAGCGTCGCGTCGATGGCGACGACGATCTGCAACTCTTCGTTCGACTCATCGAGTTCGTGACCTGACCAGAAGCGACTGATGTCGAGTGGGCGCTCATCGCCGATCCACCGCCAGACCTCGGTGAAGGCCGTGATTGCCTGCTCGCAGAGTTCCTCGCTCTGCGCGATCCAGAGAAGCGGCGACTCGACGGCTCCGGCCTTCATCAGCCTGAGGAGCGCCTCGACGGTGACCCTGGTCTTTCCGGCGCCGGTGGGCAGATAGAGGAGTCCCCTTTTCCTCGCAGGATCAGCGGTGGTGGCGAGCTCGGTGATCTGCTCGGCGAGCGCAGCCTGGAAGTCGTGCAACTCGTTGAGGAAGATCTGCCCCTGCACCTGGGTGACCGAGGGCGGGTGCGATTCGCGTGTACCCGCGAACGATGTGTCGAACCCGAGGAGCTTGACCGCGCTCTGCGCAGCGGACGAACCGTCCCACTGGCGAGGGACGGGCACGCCCACTCCCGTCAGGTCCTCCCGGAGCGCGCGCACTGCGTCCTGGCCGTGCACCTGCAGGAAGAGCTCGGCGACCTCCCGATCGCCGAGCAGCCCGGTGCGAGACTCGACGGCCGGAAGCAGTCCGTTCGGCAGGCGCTGCCGGAGGACGTCTGCTCCGACGAGGATGAGAAGACGAGACTCATTGTTCCGCGCCACCTGGGCGCGCTCGATGAGTTCGCTTCGCCGCGCGTCCTCGTCGTTGCGCAAGACGCCTTTGACATCGTCGGCCGTGAGTCCCAGATCCAGCGTGCGGGACAGATGCTCAAGCGCCTGCTCCGCGTCCAGAGACGAATCGACGATCACGACGCCGTCCTGCTTCGCCGCATGGAGCCGCCGCCTAGACACGCCGTGGATGCTCTGCAGAACGCGGAAGATTGACTCCGCTCGGGCGACCTTCTGCCTGCTGAGCCGAGCCGTCACGCGTCCCTGAAGGCTCGGGTAGATGTCGAGCACGGGAGTGGACTCACTGACGCCGATGACTTCAAGTGACTGCTGAAGTGCATCGCCCGCGGTGAGGAGCTCCCACCGCGAAATGAGCTCGCCGTAGTCACCGTCCGTCGGGATGTATGCGACTGACGCTTCGTCGAGGGCGGCGGCATCGCCCGGCTTGGTTGTGACTGCGACCTCACGACGCGGGGTGAGAGTCACCGTCCCCTTCGATACAGCCGGGATGAAGTCCGGAACGAACACGTCGGGGCGAGATGCGCATACCCGGACGAGATCGGTGAAGGCATCCGCGCTGGCCGCGCCGATTGTGTACCCCTCCACGGCGAGGAACGCGGACAGCTGTCGAGCAGGGACGGCGGCGAGGTCACTCGGCAGTCCGAGCACGACGCTGAGCTCTGCGTCGGCCACAACGGGCAAGAACGCGCCGAAACGTTGGAGCCGGGACGAGACGGCGTCGGTTGGCGGAACGACCCCTTGGGTGGTGAGAAGCCGGCCGTAGTTGCGAACCGCCCACCATTCGAAACTGGATACCGGGATCTCGGCGATTTTTCCCGATGCGATCCGGACCTTGAGGGTGATCTCGCGGCTCGGCATGATCCTCAGCACGCCCCGCGACCAGAACACCCGCTCTTGATCCGTCAGTTCGTCGGCGAGGACGTCCAGAGGCCCCACCCCATCGCCCTCGGGCACTACGACGCGCACATCGCTGAAACCCGAGCGCTTCAGGTGTGCACGTGCCATGTTCTCCACCGCCGAGACATACAGAGGTCGGAGTGAGTCACGGTCGAGCCGGTAGCCTCGAACCGGAGCTTCCATCGCCCCGGCCGCCCGTACAAGCGCGACGCTGGACACCCTCGCGTTGTCGAAGTGCCGCGCTGGCACGGCCCTCGCGAAACCCGGGTCTGCGACGATCTCACGCGCAGCACGCCAACCTCCGGCCATGGTAGGGACGAGGATGTCCACGCCACGCTCTCGGGCGTGCTGGATGGCTGCCATAGCGACTGCCGGGGTGGCGCTGCCGAGCACGTCCCAGAACCGCGACCATTGATCCTCCTGCCAGCGGTCCGACACATCGTGCGCGAGGGCCGACGCTGTTTCGTCTGCAGAAACCACTCGGAAACCCAAAGATTTGAGGTCGTCGGCGACCGTCCCGTGCTTCGCGATGTCAGACCGAACTGTCCGCACACCCATGGGCACATCGGCACCGTCAAGCGGTAGCAGCACCGCAGCGCAGGCGTCGATGCGCGCCCACCCGCCGCCGTCGAGCGGGACGACCGGAGCTGAGCCGACGGCCATCTTCATCTCTGCGGAAACGGGCGTCAGCGCCGCGGCAATCGAGATCGCAGCTTCGACATCGTCGGGCGCGCCGGCCCGAGCGAGTTCTTCGAGCCACGCCGCCACTCCGCTTTCTTTCGTCGAACGCTCCTCGTCAGTCCCGCCCAGTAGAGTCCTCAGCCGGAGGCGCCGAGTCGCTGTCGTGAAGCATTGCCAATGCGGCATGGTCGTTCGCGGAGCGCGCTCCTGCCACGCGCGGGCCGCGCCCGGGGTGATCGGCGTCTTCTGCAGATCGGGCACCCGCTCAAAGTAGGCCGGGACCTTAAGCTCACCCGTCGTGTCCGGAATCATCGGACGTCGGGTCGCCCGCTCGGGAACCGCGACGGAGAGGAATCTGTCGGCATTGCTCCTCGCCTCCTTCCCGCGCGCAGGGAACAGGTCCAGATGCGCTGCCGGATCGGCGGGCGTGGCGGCGCGCGTGACGACGTCGAGGAACAGGTCCGCCGCGACGCCCAGCATCGCCTTGTTCAATGGCGATCCTGGAATCAGAGACGTCCGGTCATCGTTGACTTGCCACGGCGCATTGAAGATGCCACTCGCCGTCGTCTCGTCGATCAACGGGAACCACGCCCACAACCGACCGACGCCTGCACGGCCCTCGGGTCGCACTGCATAGGACACGGTCATGGATGCCCGGCGCAATGTTTCGGGCAACGTTGACGCCACATCGATCGTCGGCTCATACGTGCGCTCCGCGTAAAGCCAGCGCACCGGCTCCGAGCCCGAAACGATGAGGCGTACCTCGCCTGCGTCAGGATGACCCTCTCGAAGAAAATCGCGCGAGATCGGCGTGGCTCCGGGTGCCTCCTGGATCGTGATCCTTAGCCGGTCGAGCGGCTTGAAGAACAGCAACGACTCGACCTCGAACTTCTCGAGTTCATTGCGAAGTCGCTCACCCTCACGGACGAGTGGGAGCTTGACCACAGTCGTCGCCCACGACATAAGCTCGGCGAGGTTCGGATCCTCGTCCGCTGCCCGTGCGGGATCGGCCACCGTCGGGATGCGGAGAAGCGGCAGGCGCTTCCCCTCAGCGGGGACACCGGCGAAAAGCTCAGCGGTATCCGGCGCGTTGAACTCGAAGCTGATGCTGCGGCTGTAGATCTGCGGGTGATCGGTGATGCCGAGGATCGATTTGAAGCCCAGACCGAAGCGACCGATCTCCTCTCCGCGCTTCGTGCTGAGGAACGCGTAGGTGACGGCGCGAACACCGTCACGCGTGAATCCAGCCCCTTCGTTGGCGCAATACAGCGCACCATCGGCCAGACGCAGTTCGACCATGCCGGTCGACGCGCCCGCACCGATCGCGTCCACCGCATTCTGCAGCAGCTCGCTGATCTGCCGCGTCCCGTACCCCCCTGTACGAAAACTGTCCTCCTGCCGCACATGCTCCAGCAGCAGATCGGGATCGTTCTCGTACGTCCTGAGCGCGGTTGCCTGACGCTCCTCGATGTATCCCTGCAGAGCGGGATCCATGAACTGCGGCCAACTCATCTCTGTTCTCCTCCCGAACAGCGGACCTGTCCGGTCCACGCTGAGCCGCGAGCCCAGCCGACAGACGTTACGGATGACCTCCGACATCGGCTATGCGGCTGCGTCGGTGCATCCATTCGCGAGCATACGGAAAAGTGAGAACGCTCTCATCTATTGGTTCCAATCCATGCATACTCAATAGTGGCGTTTTCTCGCGCAGCGCCTGCAGAACAGGTGGCTACGATCAGTAGAGTCCGCCGTCAAGCCGCACCGGTGGCCGGGAAGTGAGCGAGTGGTGACGAAGGCGACCGACCCTCGGCAGGGCCTCGACGTCGCGCCGGGTTCCCTCGTGCGCGTCCGCGACGCCGACTGGCTCGTCACCAACGCATCGCCCACCCAAGACGGCCTCCTCATCGAAGTCACGGGCCTCTCCGAGCTCGTCCGCGATACACGCGCCGCGTTTTACGAGCACCTCGACGAGATCGTCCCCTATGACCCACGCGGGACGAAGGTCCGCGCCGACGACTCTCCCAGGTACCGCCGCAGCCGGCTGTGGCTGGAGTCCACGCTCCGAAAGACGCCGATCCCGCTCGGCGAGGGCCGCTTCTCGGTCTCGACGCAGATGCTCACCGACGCCCTCAGCTACCAGCGCTCCGCCGTCCGCAAGGCGCTGAGCAATGACAACCTGCGACCCCGCATCCTGCTCGCCGACACCGTCGGTCTCGGCAAGACGATCGAGATAGGAATGATCCTGTCCGAGCTCGTTCGCCGCGGTCGCGGCGAACGCATCCTCGTCGTCACGCCGAAGCACGTCCTCGAGCAGATGCAGTTCGAGATGTGGACGCGCTTCGCCCTACCCTTCGTACGCCTCGACTCGGTCGGCATCCAGCGCGTCCGCCAGAAGCTGCCGGCGACCCGCAACCCGTTCAGCCTCTACAAGCGCGTCATCATCTCGATGGACACCCTCAAACAGGACCGCTACCTCAACCACCTGCGCAAACACCAGTGGGATGCCGTCGTCATCGACGAGTCGCACAACCTCACCGGCTCCGGTACCCAGAACAATGCGCTCGCCCGTGTGCTCGCGCCGAACACCGAGGCGCTGATCCTCGCGTCGGCCACCCCCCACAACGGGAGCAAGGAGTCCTTCGCCGAGCTCGTCCGACTACTCGAGCCCACGGCAGTCGGACCGGACGGCGACATCGATCGCACAGCGCTCGACCGACTCGTCGTGCGGCGCCACCGCCACTCGTCCGAGGTCGCGCGCGAGGTCGGCGACGACTGGGCCGAACGCAAGGAGCTGCAGCACCTGCTCGTCGACGCATCGCCGGAAGAGGATGCCGTGGCCCACGAGCTCGCGGAGGTCTGGCTCTACCCCGCATCGCGCACGAGCCCGTACTCGGGTGAGAACAAGGGCCTGTTCCCGTGGACGCTCGCGAAGGCGTATCTCTCCAGCCCTCCCGCCTTGGTCGAGTCGGTGCGCAACCGCATCCGCACGCTCGGCGACGAGCGCACCGACGGGCAGCAGCGCGAGCGTGAGGCGCTCGACCGACTCCTCGTGCTCGCCCAGGCGAGCGAGGCCGGCACGTCCGCGAAGCTCGGCAAGCTGGTCTCATACCTCAAGGGCATCGGCGTCTCGAAGGCCTCCGACATGCGCGCCGTCGTCTTCTCCGAGCGGGTCCCCACGCTCCTCTGGCTGCAACGCGAACTCCAGGCGCACCTCGGCCTCAAGCCCGAGCAGGTCTCCGTGCTCCACGGCGGCCTCTCCGACGTGGAGCAGCAAGAGGTCGTCGAGTCGTTCAAGCTCTCGTCGAGCCCGATCCGCATCCTCGTCACCGGCGATATCGCGTCGGAGGGTGTGAACCTCCACGCCCAGTGCCACGAGCTCGTCCACTTCGACATCCCGTGGAGTCTCATCCGCATCGAACAGCGCAACGGCCGCATCGACCGCTACGGGCAGCGCCACTCACCGCAGATCACCACGCTCCTCCTCCGCCCGAGTCACGAGAAGTTCGCGGGCGACGTGCGCGTGCTCACGGCGCTGGTCAAGCGCGAGAACGAGGCGCACGGCGCCCTCGGCGACGCGGGCGCATTGATGGGAACGTACAGCGTCGCCGCCGAGGAAAGAGCGGTCGAAGACGCGCTCATCAAGGGCAAGTCACTCGAAGACGTCATCCCCACCCCCGACGCGGGCGCCGCGAACGACGACGACCCGTGGCTGAGCTTCATCCTCGACGAGGCCGATCACCACGCCGACACCGCGACCGAGGTGACCGTGTCGGAGCGCATCACCACGGGGCTGTTCCCGTCGGATTCCGCCTACCTGGCCGCGGCACTCGAGGAAGTCTTCGAGACCCCTGCCGCATCGAAGGCCGCGGGCGGCGTCGAGTGGCGCGAGCACGCCGGGTACGGACTCGTCGAACTCAGCCCTACCGACGACCTGCGCCAGCGCCTCTCGGTGCTCCCCCAGGCTTATCTCGCCGACCGCCGGGTCGTCGACGACATGAAGCTCGCGATCACGCCCACGCTCGCGCAGGCCTCGCTCAAGGAAGCCCGCGACGACCGCTCGAACCAGAAGGGTCTGTGGCCCGAGGCACACTACCTCGGCCCGCTGCACCCGGTGCTCGACTGGGCGGGCGACCGTACCCTCGCCCGCCTCGGCCGAGATGAGGTTTTCGTCGTGCGCGGCGACGTCTTCGCACCGACGGTCCTCGTCCTGGGGTCACTTACAAACGAGCGCGGCCAGGTCATCGCGACCAACCTCGTCGCCGTGTCCGGCACGTCGGTCCAGCCCTTCGCGGATGCCGCCGAGGCATTCGATGAGCTCGGCGTCACTCATGACCGCAGCAACCCCTCCCCCGTCGCCGACGTCGACGACCTGCAGAAGCTCATCCCGACGGCCGTCGACGCCGCCGAGGAGCACCTGCGCCTGACGTCCGAGGCCGCAGCACAAGACGTGCGTCGCCGCGTGAGCGAGTGGTCCGATCGCGTGCAGGAGTGGGTGGATGCCTCAGGAGACCTCGTGCAGCGCGCCGAGGTCCGCGAGCGCACCCGCCGCGTGCGCGAAGAGGCCGAGATCGCACGGACGATGCTGCCCGCGCGGCGCCTCGCCCGACCGTTGCTCGTGATCGTCCCCGAGGAGAACTGAGAATGGCATCGGATGCCTTCGTCGTCGGCGAAGACTGGATCAGCGAGCACTACTTCAACACCGAGTCGACGAAGCAGTCGCTCCAGTCCCGGGTCGCGACACTCCGCAAGTCGTGGGACGAGCGCGCGAAGGACGGCGAGCAGACGCCGTCGTTTCGCCTCGCCACCGTGCGACGCGACCTGCTGACTGCACTCGCAAGTGAGACGACGGATGCCGCGGCATACGACTCCGCCGTGCTCACACCCCTCGCCACAGCCCTCGGCTACGCCGACGCACGCTGGCACCGCACGGTCACCGGTCCGGTCACGATCGTCGCGCCCGCCGACACCCCGGACTCGCCCGCGGGGGCGGTCGTGCGCGCACGGCGGGTCGACGACCTCTCCGACCTCCTCGCGAAGGACGCGGCGACCCTCCTCAGGCCCTTCACCCCCGAAGACGCCGACGCGGTGACCTCGGTCGCCCGCTGTCTCTCGTACCTCTTCAGCGGCGACGACACCCCTGCGTTCGCCGTCGTCCTGTCGGGCACCTGGGCGCTCCTCGCCGAGCGCGACCGGTGGGCCGAAGGCCGCTACCTGGCTCTTGACCTGCAGCTCGTGCTCGACCGCAACGACACCAAGCGGGCCGGCGAGTTCGACCGCGCCGTAGCTGTCCTCAGCAGCGAGACAGTGCTGCCCGACGTCGACGGCACGACGTGGTGGGCTGAGACCCTCGACGACTCGGTCAAGCACACGGTCGGCGTCTCGAAAGACCTCCGCGAGGGCGTGCGCGAGTCCATCGAGATCATCGCGAACGAGGTCGTCCGACGCCGCACGGCCGAGGGGCTCGACCCGCTGCCCGACAGCGACGCGAACGTGCTCGCGCGCCAGTCGCTGCGCTACCTCTACCGCATCCTGTTCCTGCTCTACGCCGAGGCGTCGCCCGAGATGAAGGTGCTGCCCGTCGGCGCCCCGGAGTACGCGCTCGGCTACGGCCTCGACCGTCTGCGCGAACTCGTGCTCGTGGAACTGGGCGAGGAGTCGCGCCACCGAACTCACCTGTACTCCTCGCTCGCGACCCTCTTCCGACTCGTGGATGCGGGGCACGACGCCGGCGTTCAGCACGAGGCTAACGAGACCCTGCGTGAAGGGCTCACCTTCAACCCGCTCAACGCGGATCTGTTCGCGAGGGCGGCGACGTCCCTGATCGACGAGGTCGGGCTCGGCGACGGTGCGCTCCAGCGGGTGCTGCAGCTTCTGTTGCTCACCCGCGAGAACCAGGTGAAGAAGGGCCGCGACCGGGGCTTCATCTCGTATGCCGACCTCGGCATCAACCAGCTCGGAGCGGTGTACGAGGGGCTCATGTCGTACACGGGCTTCTTCGCGAAGGAGCCGCTCCTCGAAGTCGCGCCCGGCGGAGAAGGGTCGAAGGGCTCGTGGGTGGTCCCGGTGTCACGAGTAGACGGGATCGCTGAGAAGGACTACGTGCGCCTCACCGACCCGATCACTGGTGAATCGAAGCCGCGCCGATACAGCGGCGGGGAGTTCGTGTTCCGTCTCTCCGGCCGTGAGCGGCAGACCTCTGCGTCGTACTACTCGCCTGAGGTTCTGACGAAGTTCGTCGTGTCTCAGGCGCTCGAAGAACTGCTCGACCAGGATGGCCACCGGACGACCGCCGGAGAGATCCTCGGGTTGACCGTGTGCGAGCCCGCGCTCGGTTCGGGCGCATTCGCCATCGAAGCGGTGCGGCAGCTCGCCGAGCAGTACCTCGACCGCCGCGAGCACGAGACCGGCGAACGCATTGACCCCGATGAGCGCCCACGCGAGCTGCAGAAGGCGAAGGCGGCGATCGCCCTGCACCAGGTGTACGGCGTCGATCTCAACGCGACCGCCGTCGAGCTCGCCGAGATCTCGCTGTGGCTCGACACGATGGTCGACGGACTCAAGGCGCCGTGGTTCGGTCTGCGCCTACGCCGCGGCAACTCCCTCATCGGAGCGCGCCGCGCGGTGTACACGCAGAAGCAGGTCACCGACAAGGCCTGGCTCAATGACACCCCCACTGACGTGCCGGTGTCGACGCTCGTTGACGATATGAACGAGGGACGTGTGGGGAGTGCGATCTCGGGCAAGATCCACCATTTCCTCCTCCCGGCCGACGGATGGGCGTCTGCGGTCGATGCCAAGGAAGCGAAGGAGCTCGCGCCCGAAGCGCACGCCGCCCTGCGGGCGTGGCGCAGTGCGATCCGACGCAAGCCGACGAACGCGCAGCTCAAGCGCCTGACCGCGCTCACCCACCGCGTCGAGACCTTGTGGCAGTTCACACTGCGGCGCCTGGAAATCGCCGAGGCACAGGTCAGCCGCGACATCACGCTGTGGCATGACCCCCGCCCGATGACCGATGACGGTGACGCCGTCATCTCACGCGCCGATATCGAGGCGTTCCTTCAGGACCCCGACGGCGCGTATCAGCGGCTACGTCGGGTGATGGATGCCTGGTGTGCGCTATGGTTCTGGCCGCTCACCGACACTGTCACCCGAGCTATCACGCCGCCGACACTCGACGAGTGGATCGAAGGTCTGGAGGCGATGCTGGGCCGCCACACCGAGGCCAAACCGCGTCGCGGCGGCGAGGGCGCGCAAACGCTCGGGCTGCCGACGATGTGGGGAAACCTCGCCGACGCGGAAGCCGTCGATCTCGGCTACGCCGGTGCTGCGTCGAGTGGCGAGCTCGATACGCAGTTCCCCTGGCTGCGCGTCGCGCGCGAGGTGAGCGCGGCGAACGGATTCTTCCACTGGGAGCTCGACTTCGCCGGAGTCTTCGCGCGCGGCGGCTTCGACCTCCAGGTAGGCAATCCACCGTGGGTGCGTCCCCGTTCCGACGTGGACGCGCTGCTCGCGGAGGGCGATCCGTGGTGGCAGCTCGCCGTCAAACCCACACAGGCGCAGGTGAAGGCGAAGCGGGACCAGACGCTGCTTCTCGACGGCATACGCGACCTCCTCGTCAATGGGACCAGCGACGTGGCGTCAACCGCGGCATTCGTCGGCTCACCTGTCAACTACCCATATCTCACGGGGCTCCAGCCGGATCTCTACCGTTGCTTCATGGAACAAGCCTGGGCACATCTGTCCCCGCGTGGGACTGTTGCGCTTATCCATCCTGAAACCCACTTCACCGATGAGAAGGCGGGGGTCCTTCGCGAAGCGACTTACCGGCGGCTCCGACGGCACTGGCAGTTCATCAACGAGTTGTCGTTGTTCGAGGTCCACAACCTGGTGAGCTATGGAGTCCATGTCTACGGCGCTGCGCAGGACCCCAACTTCACGATGGCAACCAACCTCTACCATCCCGAGACCGTCATCGGGTCGCTGCGGCATGAGGGAACGGGGCCGGAGCCTGGCCTTAAGACCGACGAAGGGGTGTGGGACCTGCGAGCCCATCGCAGCCGCATTACGCGCGTCGACATAGGCACCCTCACGTCATGGCACGCGCTCCTGGAGGAGGGGTCGACACCGGTCACCCGCACGCGGATGGTCTACGCCGTCAACCGCGCCACGTCCGACGTGCTCGCGAAGCTGAGTTCCGCGCCGCGTCTCGGCGAGCTCGGGCTCGAGTTTTCGGCAGGGTGGCACGAGAAGAACGACCGCGCCAAGGGCTTCTTCGACGTCGAGTGGGGCCAGGTGGACTCTTGGGAATCCGCAATACTTCAGGGCGCCTCAATCCACGTGGGCAACCCGCTCTACAAGAGCCCGAACTCGACGATGCTTCATCAACGCGATTGGTCAAGCGTGGACCTCGAGGCAATGTCGGCCGGTTTCCTCCCGACCACAAGCTACAAACCGGCGGGGCGAAGGAGCGAGTACGACGCCTCGTATGCCCACTGGGGCGCCGAACACTTGCCTGCCCGCGCGTGTTACCGTCTGGCGTGGCGCGCGATGGCAACAAACACAGGGGTTCGAACCCTATTCGCCGCGCTCATTCCTCCGGGTGCGTCGCATGTACACGGCATCTCCAGCGTGGGCGTGCCCCGCTCCATTCCCGACCTCCTGGACGCCGCTACGGCAACTACCACGCTGCTCTCCGATCTCACGATTCGGAGCTCACTCAAGAACGGAATCGGGCTTGCCGCGCTCAGGCGAATCCCGGCGCACTATTCCGGCCGCCTCCGAACGGCCGCGCACCTTCGCACCCTTCGGTTACAGGCGCTGACCGGCGCATATGCAGCGTTGTGGCAAGAGGCCTTCGATGACGCGTTCCAACGCGAAACGTGGTCGGGAGGACTGGAATACCGGGGTCGGCCAGCTCTCGGCGACGTGCCGCCGGAGTGGTCAATGGCTGTCCCTCTTCGGCGTGCAGCTGATCGCCTGCAAGCTCAGCTCGAGATCGACGCAATCGCGGCATTGTCTTTGGGCATCTCCGCGGAGGAGCTGTGCACCATCTACCGGACGCAGTTCCCTGTGCTTAGTGGGTACGATCGCAACGCTTATCACTACGACGCGAACGGCCGTCTCGTCCCGAACGAAGTGTTGAAGGTCTGGCAGCTGAAGGGTGACGCGATATCGGAGGACGAACGCGCCGCGACGAACGCGTGGGGCAACACATACCACTACGAGCTTCCGTTCGTCACGCTTGACCGTGAAGCCAACATGCGGCGGGCGTACGCACACTTCGAGCGGCTGCTGCAGGAGCCTACGTGAGCGAGCTACTTCCCTCACACCAGGCCGCGCAGATCCGATCGAGCCTGGTCGACTACCTCACGACGACGTTCGCGCTGTCCGACGACGAGGCGCAACGCGCACTGCGCGATTTTCTGGGCGATGCCGACGGCGGGATCTTCCGCGGGCCGTACGTCCGTGCGCGAGTACCGTTCCGCGCGGCCGACGACGGGTGGCGTGACGCGCTCGGCTGGTACGAGGGACACACTCCGTACGGCCACCAGGCCGAGGCGTTCCGGCGCCTGAGTTCGGCGAACCTCGGCGAGCAGCCCGACGGATCGATCAAGGCTGCCCCGTTGCCGACCCTCGTCGTGACCGGTACCGGGTCGGGCAAGACCGAGGCGTTCCTCTACCCGATCCTCGATCACGTCATCCGCGCGAAGGCTGCGGGCGACACCGGGCTCAAGGCGCTCATCCTCTACCCGATGAACGCCCTCGCGAATGACCAGTCGCGTCGCCTGGCCGAGCTGATCCGCGGGCACGACGCGCTCAAGGGCGTCCGCGCCGCGATCTACACCGGCGAAACGGCAGGGCGGAGCCGCACACGGGTCACCGCCGAGGGCCTGATCAACGACCGGGACACGATCCGGTCGGAGCCCCCCGACATCCTCCTCACCAACTACAAGATGCTCGACCAGTTGCTGCTTCGCAGCACCGACCAGCCGCTGCTCGCGGCGGCCGCGACGAGCCTGCAATACCTCGTGCTCGACGAGTTCCACACCTACGACGGCGCTCAGGGCACCGACGTCGCGATGCTGCTCCGACGCCTCGGCCTGACGCTGCGACGTCTGCGCCCGGCAGGATCACCGGAGCCGACCGCCGGCGGTCCGCTCGGCGACGTGACTCCAGTGGCGACGAGCGCGACCCTCGGCGACGACGGCGATCCCGCGCGCATGCTCGCATTCGCCGAGACGGTGTTCGGCGTCCCGTTCGCTGCCGACAGCGTCGTGCGCGAGACCCGCCAGTCCGTCCGCACCTGGGTGCAGTCCGCGCTTGCGTCGGGAACGCAGCAGGGCGGTGAGCCCCGCAAAGCCGACAACGCGCTGGTCTCCGCGATCGCCGAACTCTCCCCCGACACCGACGCCACCTCGGCCGCGCACCTCGCCCACACCGTTCTGGGGCTGCTGTTCACCGACGGGTCAGACGTCGACTGGTCGAGCGTCTCCGACGACGACCTCCTGGCATCCGTCGCCTCTCATGACCTCGTGCAGGCGATCGCCCAGCGTGCCGACAGGGCGATCGGTCTCGACAAACTGGCCGACGAACTCCTCCCTGCCGGCCTCGGCGTCACAGAGACCTACGAGGGCCGTCGCGCCCAGCGACACGTCTTCCTCACGCGCGTTCTCGCCATGCTGAGCCATGTGCGCGCACGACTCGGGCGACGAGCGCTGTCCATCGACCTACACCTGTGGATCCGCGAGCTCACGCGCATCGACCGCGCCGCCGCCTCGACGGCGCGGTTCCACTGGGCCGATGACGGCCTCGTCGCACCGGGTGACGACGACTCCGTCGAAACGAACTGGTTCCCCGCGGTCTACTGCCGGCACTGCGGGCGCAGCGGGTGGGGCGTCCAGCTCGCACCAGTCGGCAACGAACTCTCGGCGACCGATGACGACATCCGCCGCGACCACGCGGCACGCGACACCAAGAGTCGCTTCCGCGCGCTCCTCCATGCTCCGTTCGAGGCCGACGCCTCGCTCAGCGGTGACCCGGTGCAGGGTCTCTCCTGGTTCGACCACGAGCATCGCGCACTCCTCACAGCTCCGCCCTCCGACGCCGACGAGAGCACCGCGCTCCCCGTGCTCGCGCTGACCACGGGCGACGTCGACGACGACTCGCGTGACGACCTGTGTCCGGCGTGCGGTAGGCGTGACGGCATCCGATTCCTCGGCAGTGCGATGGCGACCATGCTCTCGGTGGTCGTCACGACGCTCTTCGGCGACCCCGACCTCGACCGCGCCGAGAAGAAGGCGCTCGTCTTCACCGACAGCGTGCAGGACGCCGCGCACCGCGCCGGTTTCGTGCAGAGCCGCGCACATGCGTTCGCGCTTCGCAACGCCATCCGTCACGCCGTCGCCGACGATTCGGCGCCGCTCGACGAGATCGCGAACCTCCTCGTGCAGGATGCGGGTGACGACCCCGACGCCCGCTACCGCCTGCTCCCGCCTGATCTGGTCGACCGCGACGAGTTCATCGAGTTCTGGAAGGCGCCGATGCTCCGCAGCGTGCCGGCGCCTGTGCTCACGCGCGTCAAGCGTCGCCTGCAGTTCGACCTCGCAATGGAGTTCGGCCTGCAGTCGCGCGTCGGACGCACGCTCGAACTGACCGGAAGCCTCGCGGCATCCGTCTCCACGACCGAGGCGTCGATGCGCGCGGCCGGCCGCAAGGTGCTCGACGAGACACCGGCCGACGGGCGGATCGACGGCCTCGTGCCCGCATCAAGCCCGGATGAGGTCGTCGTGCGGTGGGTGCGCGGTGTGCTCGAGCGGATGCGCGATCGCGGCGCGATAGGCCACGAGTGGTTCACCCGCTACATCGAGGAAGACGGCAAGCGCTGGCCGATCTGGGGCGGCCGACCGCGCGGGGTCGGGATGCCGGCGTTCCCACCGGGCCGTGACGCTCCCGGTTACCCGCGTGTCGGTCCGCACGCTCCGACAGGCGACGACGCGAGGCGCACACACCTCGACGTCGTGTCCTCCGCCCAGAGCTGGTACGCGATCTGGGCGAGGAAGGTGCTCGGCTCGACGCCGACCGAAGGGGTGCGGTTCACCTCGGCGCTGCTCGCCGAGCTCGAGCGGACGGGTGTTCTGCGCTCGCATCCTGTGTCGGGGGGTGCGGCGACGGCGTATCTGCTGCCGCCGTCGGCAATCGTGGTGCAGCCCGTCAGCTTCAACGGGCGCGGAGCGGAACCGGTTCGCCTCGAGTGCGATGTGTGCCGCAACCCGGTGACCGGCACGACGGACGCTGTGCTCCAGCTCAACCGTGGCCCCTGCGTATCGGCACGGTGCCCGGGCTACCTCACACTTCTGCACATCGACGATGAGAACTACTATCGCACGCTCTACGACAAGGGTTCGGTGCGGCGCGTCGTCGCGCGGGAACACACAAGCATGCTCGACACGAAGTTGCGCCTCGAATACGAGGGAGGCTTCAAGGCGTCGTCAGGCGACCCCTCGGCGCCGAACGTACTCGTCGCGACGCCGACACTCGAGATGGGTATCGACATCGGGGACCTGTCGACAGTCATGCTCGCGGGTCTCCCCCGCACCGTCGCGTCCTACCTGCAGCGCGTCGGGCGTGCCGGACGCCTCACGGGGAACGCGCTGTCGGTTGCGACGGTGACCGGGCGCGGCGACCAGCTCCCCCGCATGGGCGACCCGTTGTCGGTGATCAACGGCGCCGTGCGCGCCCCGGCGACGTTCGTCGACGCCCAGGAGATCCTGCGGCGCCAGTACTTCGCGTCGATCCTCGACCGTCGCTCCGCCGAAGCCGACACCGTGCAGAAGGCACGCGATGTGCTGAAGACGAGCGAGTCGGGCTCGTTCCTCGGCGATGCCGTCGCATTCGCGGACGCGAACGCCTCCGACCTCGTCGAGGCGTTCCTGGGAACGTTCCCCGATCTCGGCTCGGCGGCCGCCGACCGCCTCCGCAAGTGGGTCACTCCGTCCGGAGAGCCCGGCACATCGGAGCTCGCGGCATCCGTCCGCGACGCCGTGCACCGCTGGAACGTCGAGCTGCAGACCGTCACCCGGCGGCGTACAGAGATCGGCAAGGCGCTCCCCGACCTCGAGAAGGCGGCGGCGCTCGGCGTCGAGAGCGACGCGAAGGGCGCCTTCCACGCGGCACAGGCGGCGGATCGGATGCTGCGTGCCCAGCAGACGGCGCTCACCGAGGGCTACTGGATCAGCGCGCTCGAGCGCTTCGGACTGCTGCCGAACTACACACTGCTCGACGACTCGGTACGCCTCGATGCCGCCGTGTCGTGGATCGACCCCGACACGTCCGAGTGGCACGACGACACCTACGCCTACGAGCGCGGCGCAGCTGTCGCGATCCACGAACTCGCCCCCGGCTCGTACTTCTACGCGCAGGGGCTTGAGATCCCCGTCGACGCCGTCGACCTCGGCCCCGGTGGCGAGGCCGTCGAGGACTGGACCTTCTGCCCCGAGTGCGGATTCGCCCAGCGTGTCGCCGACGGCGTCGTCACCGAGTGCCCGCGGTGTCGTTCCAAGGGCATCGGCGATGCCGCGCAGCGGATGCCGGTCGCCGAACTGAAGACCGTGTCGGCCGTCGCGCGACGGGACGAAGCGGTCATCGGAGACCGCAGTGACGACCGTCGACGCACGGCGTTCACCGTGAAGGTGGCGGCCGACCTCGACCCCGCGGGAATCGTCCGGCGCTGGTATGACCAGGGGACGGGCTTCGGCGTCACCTACGCCAGGGACCTCACGATCCGCTGGATCAACGTCGGAAAGCGCTCGGGCAGCGGCCCGAGCAGGTTGCTGGCCGGCGCTGAGGTCACCGGTCCCCTGTTCCGCGTGTGCGACACGTGCGGCCAGCTCGACTCGCAGGCCGGCGGCAACAACCGGCGCGACCATCGTCCGTGGTGCCCCCGCCGCGACCAGGCGTCGGAGAAGACGGTCACCCTCGCGCTCACGCGCACGCTGGTCACGCAGGGCATCTTCCTCCGCCTGCCGCCCGCACTGACGCTCGGCGACGGCGTCGTGGTCCGGAGTCTCAGCGCCGCCGTGCTGCTCGGACTCCGCGAGTCGATGGGCGGAGACCCCGATCATCTACGCATCAGCCCGGTGACCGAACCACTCAGCGGCGACGAGGGTGGCACCGCCCAAGCCCTGCTGGTGCACGACACCGTGCCCGGCGGGACCGGGTATCTCGCTGAACTCGCCGACCCGACGCGGTTGCGCGGCATTCTCACCGCGGCATGGAATGTGCTCAAGGACTGCGAGTGCCAGAACGAGCAGCGCACCGCCTGCCACCGCTGCCTTCTGCCCTTCGCTCCCGGAACGTCGACACTGTCTCGTGCGTCGGCTGAACAGGCTCTCGCGAAGCTTCTCGACGTCTCAGAGGGCGTGGCCGCATCGCACTTCGACGTCACCGACGAGGACCCCGGGGTTCCGCTCGGCGAGTCCGTCATCGAACAGCTCTTCCGCAAGACGATCATCGAGCGTGCCAAGGCGCTCGGCGGGACTGTGAAGGAGATCCCCGGCGACTGGGGCAACAAGGTGCAGGTGTCGTTCCCGGGTGACGCCCGGATCTGGATGCTGCGGCCCCAGGTACCCCTCGGACCCACTCAGCCCGACTTCGTCCTGGAGCAGTTCGGCGGCGGCGCCGAACCCATTGCGATCTACACCGACGGCAAGGCGTTCCACGCCACGGTCGGACACAACCGGCTCGGCGACGACGCCGACAAGCGGAGCGCCGCGCGCGGTCTGGGGTATCGAGTGGTGGCCGTCACATGGGCCGATCTCACCGGCCACCACCTGGACGCATCCTGGTTCGTCCCGGCGTGGGCGGAGAAGGTGGCCGCGCAGGCACAGCTTCCCCTCTCGCAGCTCGGCAAGTTGACCGTCGACCCCGTCACGCTGCTCATGGAGTGGATGCAGAGGCCAGTCGACGAGGCCAAACGTCGCGACACGGTCGCGAGGGTGCTGCCGATGATCCTCAAGCAAGGCGCGGTGTCCACGCCGTTCGGCGCCGAGTCCGCGCTCGAGCGCGCCGCGCGGGTGTTCACCGAGGGACTGCCCAAGTCGGCGGTCCCCGCCCCCGATTGGGTCACGGCCTACGGTCCTCTCGTGTCGACCACGCGACTCAAGCAACAGGGCACCACCGAGTTCGCCCTGGTACTCGACGATCGCGACGACGCCCTTGGTGCGACCGGTTTCGATCGCGCATGGCGGCTCTGGTTGCACCTCTCGAACATCGTGGGGTGGCGCGGCGACATGTCGGGGGTCGAGATCACCACGAGGTCGCGACTCGCCACCGTGTCCGCCGTCCCCTCTGCAACCAGCTCCGTCGAGCTCCCTGCGGAGTGGACGGCCCTGGCGGAGCATGCCAGGGACGGCGAACTCGCGGTGATCGAGCAACTCGCCGCAGCCGCCGTTCCGCGGCCTGAGATGGGCGTGGAGGTGGCAGGCGGCATCCCACTCTCCTTTGCATGGCCGAAGCCGCGGGTCGCGATCGCGCTTGGCTTGCAGGACGGCGAGCACGAGATGCTTGAATCGGACGGCTGGACCCTCATCGACCCGAAGTCCGTGAACCTCGCCGCCGATGTGACCGCTCTGATCGGAGGAACCTGACATGCCGTTGATCACGATCGCTGCGAAGAAGCAGCCGAAGCACGGGAACGACGTGAAGGCGAAGATCCAGACCTTCCTGGAGAAGCTCGGCGAGAGCGACGCCACACCCGGTCTCCACATCGAGCCGATCAACGGATCCGTCGATTCGCGCGCGCGCACGGGACGCGTCGACATCCACCTTCGGGCGGTGTTGTTCCGGATCGATCCCCCGCAGGGTGACACCCATTACATCTACGCCGGCACGTGGAACCACGACGAGGGCACCGAGAAGGCCAAGAACCTCGCCCTCCACGTCAACCCGGTCAACGGTGTGCTCGAGTTGCGCGAAGCCATCGCGGCGCATGAACCGGACGTGTCTGCTCCCGCCGCCGAATCCACTCCGCCGGTCGCCTCGGCGTCGAAGCCGCTGTTCATCGAACTCGGATACTTCGTCACCGACCTCACCGAGCAGTTCGGATTTCCCCAGGAACTCGCCGACGCGGCGTTCGAGCTGACCGACGAAGACGCCGTGCTCGCCTTTGCGGAGCAACTCGACACCCCCTGGCAGCAGGAAGTCCTGCTGTCGATGGCCGCGCGGGAAGCTTTGCACGTCATCAGGGCTGAACTCGGTCTGGACAAACCCGTGGAGATCGCTCCCGACGCCGACGAGGCGACCAAGGTGCTGGCGGCGCTGGAGCATCCGGCCTCCCGGATGCAGTTCACGTACGCCGCCGACAGCGACGAACTGCGCCGGATCATCGAAGACGGTGACTTCGGCGCGTGGCGGGTGTTCCTCCACCCCGAGCAGAGGGAGTACGTCGAGAAGGACTACTCCGGCACATTCCGACTGAGTGGCGGCGCGGGTACCGGCAAGACCGTCGTGCTGCTGCACCGGGCTCGCCGATTGGCGCTGGCGAACGCGGGCGCGCGGGTGATCCTCACGACGTTCACCCGCGCCCTTGCCGAGAATCTGCGGCGGGACCTCGAGCGCCTCGATCCGACGGTTCCGATTGCCGAGAGACTTGGAGACGCCGGGATTCTGGTGCGAGGCGTGGATCAACTCGCGGCCGAGGTGCGCCTCCGTGCGGGAGAGGACTTCGGGGCATCCGCTCTCGCGACGATCGGCTCCACGTGTGAGAGGACCGCCTCGCCGGCTGAGCCCGACTGGTCATCGGCGATCACTCAGTCCGGTGCCGCGTTGCCCATCGCGCTCCAGTCGGCGCCGTTCTTCGATGACGAGTACGCACAGGTCGTGCTGCCGCACGAGATCGTGGATGCCGACGCCTACTTCACGGTGCGGCGTCCAGGCCGCGGGGTTGCCCTCGACCGCGGCAAGCGGGCGTCGGTCTGGGCCGTCGTCGAGCAGATGCGCAAAGACCAGCGGATCGCGAACCAGCTCGCTTACGGCGAGATCGCCGCCATCGGCGCCCACTGGTTGACGACGAGCGGGACCGTCCTCGCTGATCATGTGCTCGTCGACGAGGGCCAGGACCTGGAACCGGCGAAGTGGAAGCTCATGCGCGCGATCGCGCACGAGGGTCCGAACGACCTCTTCATCGCGGATGACAGCCACCAGCGGATCTACGGCCGACCGACGGTGCTCAAGCACTACGGCATCAAGATCCAGGGGCGGTCGCGCCGCCTCACGCTCAACTACCGGACGACGCTCGAGAACCTGCGTTTCGCCCTCGGGGTGCTCGCAGGCGAGGAGTACGAGGACGCCGAGGGCCTCGAGGTCTCCACCGCGGGATACCGGTCGGCGCGGAGCGGCCCGAAGCCGTCGAAGCACGCCGCGAAGTCGGATGCGGAGCAGCTCGACCTCATCGCCGCCGACCTCGCGCGGTGGCAGGAGGAAGGCATCGGAGCCGAGACGATCGCCGTGCTCGCCGCATCCAACACCGCCGCCAAGAAGGTGCAGCAGGGTCTTTCACAGCGAGGTGTCTCGGTCGCGCTGATCACCCAACCGCGGGTCACCGGTGGCCAGTCCGTGGCGATGACGATGCACACCGCAAAGGGACTGGAATTCTCGCGGGTGGTGCTCTTCGATGTCTCAGACGGTTCGTTCCCGCCTCCGTGGGCGTACAAGGGGGTGCCGGAAGGTGACAAACCCGATAAGGACAGACAGTTCCGCTCGCTGCTGTATGTCGCCGCCAGCCGTGCGCGAGACGAGCTCGTCGTGACTTGGAAGGGTGCGCCGAGCGCTCTGCTGTTGAGCTGAGCGTCAGCGACGCGCAACGGCTTCTGCCGCGGCATCTGTATCGGTCTTTCGACCCAGCTCACTCAACACCCACGGCGCGTCACGACGCTTCTGCACCGATACGAGGTAGCCGTTGTCGCGCAGGTGCTGGGCCGCCCAGCGGATGTCGTACTGCCAGGTGTAGAACAGATCGCCGGAAGGCGTGAGCTCGTCTCCATGATCGCGCCAGACGACCTTGCAGACCTCGACGATCTTGCCTTCGCCACCGAGCTCGCGGAGTGCGTCGAGCACCCAGCCTTTGAGAGAAGATCTGTCAGCCATGGAGTCAGGCTATCGACCGGCGCACAGCTGCGGCGATCGTGGCAGCCACGAGTGCAGGATCAGCACGCACCTGGTGCTCCCAGAAGCGGAGCGGCGTCCACCCGGCGGCCATGAGAGCCGCATCCGTCTCGGCGTCCCGCTCCCGGTTGCGCTCTCGCTTGGCCAGCCAGAAGTCGCCGTTGCGTACGGGGGCTTGATAGTGCTCCGGACAACCGTGCCAGAAACATCCGTCGATGAAGGCCGCGATGCGCGCTCGGGTGAACACGATGTCTGCAGTTCGACGTAGATTCGGCACCGGACCCACCGAAACCCGATAGCGGAGGCCCATCGCATGAAGACGACGCCGAACCGCAAGTTCCGGCGTCGTGTCGCGGCCACGATTGGCCTGCATCGACGCCCGCGAACCAGGCGTGCTCGCCCAGGATTCAGTCCGGGAACGGCCCGCCTTCGAATCGCTGTCCGGCATCCGCTGATCCTCCTCCTCTCCAGAGTAGGTTTGATCCGATGACTACGCAGGCGCTGGCGCACGTCGATAATCCGACGTCGACCTCACCTGCGACCCGCTCCATCTCGGTACTCGATCTCTTCGCTGGCGCCGGCGGCCTGACGGCGGGATTCCACTCGGCATCGGCGCGTTATCGGGTCAACCGCGCGGTGGAACTCGATGTCTCCGCCGCTGCGACATTCGCTGCGACGTTCGGATCCGACCTCGTATACCGAGGCGGGATCGAGACATGGCTGAAAGAAGAAGACACACCTGCGGTGGACGTGGTCGTGGGTGGGCCACCGTGCCAAGGCTTCTCGATGCTCGGCAAGCGCGACGCTGGGGATCGCCGAAACTATCTGTGGCAGGAATACGCAGCCACGATCCTTCGCGCGCAGCCCAAGTACTTCGTCGTCGAAAACGTGGCGGCTTTCGCGAAATCGCAGCAGTTCCGCGATTTCAGTGAGTCAACCCAGCCCGACGGGCTACTGCGCGACTACACCTTCGAGTGGGACATCCTCAACGCGGCGGACTACGGTGCTTTCCAGGCGCGTAAGAGAGCCATACTCATCGGACGCCACCGCGACCTCCCTGCAGTCGGTATGCCGGATCCGACGCATATCGGCAGGCATCGTACGGTCGCGGAGGCCTTTAAGAACATCCCCCGGGAAGTCTCTGGGACGCGTTTGGACTCCCGAACGAAGTCGTACTTCGGTCTCGAGCTACCTGGCGCCTTCCGGCCGTTCGAGCTTCACATCGGCAGGGACTATTCGGACGTCTCGATGAGGAGATTCCGCGCGATCCCCGTCGGCGGAAACCGATTTGACCTTCCCGACGAGCTACTCGCCCCATGCTGGCGGGGGCACACAAGCGGTTCCGGCGATGTGATGGGTCGGCTCCATTGGCACAAGCCCTCGGTGACGATCAGGACCGAGTTCTTCAAGCCGGAAAAGGGGCGCTATCTGCACCCGATCGAAGATCGCGCAATCACGCACTACGAGGCCGCTGTTCTTCAGGGTTTCCCCTCCACGCATCGCTTTGTCGGCACGAAGACAGCGATCGCGCGTCAAATCGGGAATGCTGTGCCGATCCCCCTCGGGGCGGCGATCGCGCGGCGACTCGAGCCGTTCCTCTGATCCGCATCACAGCGTCACATCCTCGGATTCCTGGGCGCGTCCCGCGCTACCCTGCAGGGATGATCGAAGCCCGGCTTGATGTCTCGACCGACTTCCAATCCGACTCGGGTGGTCGAGACCCGGACCTCTACAGTCCCCTGTTGCAGAGCTACCACCGTCGACTGTGGAGCAAACCGCTTCCCGACGGTCAACTTCTGGATCTGGTGCCGGAGAAGGTCGGCGCCGTCCACGTGCTTCGCTACCAAACAACGCTCCAAGACTTCGTACTCTCGAGCGACACTCTCGCGAACTCGAACCGAGGCTCCCTGCCTGCCTTTTACAGCGCAATGGGCGCCGAATCGAACTCCAACTGGCATCGCCAAGGGGGCACGATCGGCGGCCGACTCGTGTTCCCGCGCAATCGAATCGATCGGCGACAGACCATCAACCAGGCTCGCGGCACACATCCGCTCATCCGCGATCGGTTCGATCTGACACTCGAAGCGATTCGTCGCCACTACGCGAAAGAGACAAGCCCCCTGAGCGAGACACTGGACCGATACGGTCAAGTCCTGGGACGTGGTGTATCGGTGATCGTGTGATCCCTCGTGTCGAGGTCAGGCTGTGAGGGCCCGAAGGTCGGGTTCGATCACCTCCTCTGTGGTGGGTTCGCCGACGCGGCGTGCGGCGGCGAGGGCGTCGAGGCCGAGGTAGCGGCGTTGCTCGGCCCACTCGTCGTGTTGCTCGGCGAGGACGGCGCCGACGAGCCGGATGATCGCGTCGCGGTTCGGGAAGATGCCCACGACGTCGGTGCGGCGGCGGATCTCCCGGTTGAGGCGTTCGTTCGGATTGTTGGACCAGATCTGCCGCCAGATGCTCTTCGGGAACGCGGTGAACGCGAGGATCTCCTCACGTGCGGCCTCGAGGTGCTCGAACGACCTGGGGAGCTTGTGCTCGAGCGCGTCCAGGACGCGGTCGAACTGGGCGTGCACGGACTCCGCGTCGGGCTGGTCGAAAACCGTGCCCAGCAGGGTCTTCACCCATGGCCACGAGGACTTTGGGGTCACGCTCATCAGGTTCGCCGCGTAGTGGGTTCTGCACCTCTGCCAGGACCCGCCGACGGTCGCGCCGATCGCTGCGACCAGACCTGCGTGTGCGTCGGACGTGACGAGCTTCACGCCGGTCAGGCCTCTCGCGACGAGGTCGCGCCAGAACGTCAGCCAGCCGGCGCCGTCTTCGGTCGAGTTGACTTGCAGACCGAGGATCTCGCGGTAGCCGTCGGCGTTCACGCCGGTCGCGACCAGCACCGCGACCTTCACGACCCGGCCGCCCTCGCGGACCTTCATGGTGAGCGCGTCGGCGGCGACGAACGAGTACGGGCCGGCGTCCAACGGCCGGGTGCGGAACGCGGTCACCTGCTCGTCAAGGTCGCGCGCCATCTCCGACACCTGCGACTTCGACAGCCCGGTGATCCCGAGGGTCTTCACCAGGTCATCCATCCGACGGGTGGACACGCCGAGGAGGTAGCTGGTCGCGACCACGGTGGTCAGTGCGGCCTCCGCGCGGCGGCGGCGTTCCAGCAGCCACTCCGGGAAGTAGGTGCCCTGCCGGAGCTTGGGGATCTTCACGTCGATGGTCCCGGCGCGGGTGTCGAAGTCGCGGTGGCGGTAACCGTTGCGACGGTTCACCCTGTCGTCGCTGATCGTGCCGTAAGCGGCGCCGCAGATCTGGTCCGCGTCCGCGGATAGCAGCTGGTTGATGAACGTGCCGAGCATCTCCCGCAGCAGATCGGGAGACGCCTGCGCGAGGTGGTCTTCGAGGAAGCGGGCAGGGTCGATATCGTGGGGTGAGACGGTCATCGTCGGGGTCCTTTCGAGATGGATGTGAAGAGTTCTCTCGAAGGATCACGCGGTGACCGTCGCTACGTCCGCAGCGACACGGTCACCCGATCCGTACACCACCTTGCCGGACGCCACCACCGATACAGCAGCTTCTTCGCTCTGTTCGGTGAATTCTCTGGCTACGTCGAGTTCTTCTTGCTTCAGGATCTCGTAGACGAGAAGGGAGCGGTGAAGTTCTACTTGCCATTCAGTGGATACGCGGGGCCTGCCCTCCCCGACTCGCTCGTGGCGTACCAGCTGTTCCGGAGTCGTCAGCTCGACTTCGTCGCCGCACGCAATGAGCGAATGCTTCTCGCTGTGGGCGACCAGAATGTCGACGGGCGGTCGTTAGGGCCGGAGGAGTCTACGAGTCCCGATCGCCGATAGTTCGCACCGCTTCGTCGTGACGCATCGGACTTGATGCGTTACGGAGTGACGCGGAGCGCTCATCGAGCGCCCCGCTAGGACTCGGAGGGCCGGGCGGGATTCGCCCCCACCGCTCCTCCACACGCCGCGTCGCGGCGCGCGGAGCCTCCGCGGCGTGGGCCCACCCGCGGGTGACGGGACCTCGTCCTGCAGGTACCGCAAACAACAAAAATCCCCCGGCAAGCCGAGGGATTTTATTGTTTGTGACCCCAGCGGGATTCGAACCCGCGTTACCGCCGTGAGAGGGCGGCGTACTAGGCCGCTATACGATGGGGCCTCACAAGACAACCGTACAAGTATGCCACGGCAGAACGAGGGCGACAAATCACGCGCGCGCCGGAGCACGACGCTTGCCCGGGGACATCCGGAACGGTTGACTTCAGGAATGAGACTGACCAAGAACGAACACGCCGCCCTCCTCCTCGAAGAAGCCGGGCGCTCGCTCGTCATCGACCCGGGGTCGCTCAGCACCCCCTTCCCCGACCTCACCGGCGTCGTCGCCGTCGTCCTCACCCACGAGCACGCCGACCACTGGACACCCGAACAACTCGACCGCATCCGCAAAGCCTCCCCCGGCGTCCCCATCTACGGACCCGAAGGCGTCGCGGCCGCCGCACCCGACTACGACATCACCGTCATCGGCCCCGGAGACACCGTCGTGATCGAACCCTTCACCCTCCGCTTCTTCGGCGGCGCACACGAGATCATCCACAGCTCCATCCCCCAGATCCAGAACGTCGGTGTGCTCGTCAACGACGCCCTCTACTACCCGGGCGACTCCTACGCCGTCCCCGAGGGCGTCGCCGTCAAGGTGCTCGCCGCACCCCTCGGCGCACCCTGGCTCAAGATCGGCGACGCCATGGACTTCGTCCTCGCCGTGGCGCCCCACCGCGCCTTCGGCACCCACGACATGACACTCTCGGTCGTCGGACGCGATATGCACCGCGCCCGTCTGCAGTGGGCCACCGCCCAGGGCGGCGGCGAATTCCTGCTACTCGACCCGGGCGAATCCATCGACATCTAGGAGAACCGGATGCCTCGCCACGCACGCATACGACGAGTCGGTCTCGCAGCGGCCGGCCTCGCGGTCGCGGCACTCGCGCTGAGCGCATGCGCCGAATCAGAGCCGGACCACGGGGGCGTACGCGGCGAGCCGACCCTCACCGGCCAGGCCCTGGTCGTCACCGGCATCGACGAGACCCCCGACCCCCTCGGCCCCGAAGTGCGGGCCTGGGCCACCGACGGCTACCTGGTCGTGACCACGCTCGGCTCCAGCAGCTGCCCGAACATCCCCGAAATCGACGAGATCACCGACGACACAGTGTCGCTCTCGATCTCGAGCGACACCGAAGGACCCTGCACGGCAGACCTCGGCCCCACCACCTTCGAGCTGCCGGTCGACCAAGACCTGGCCGGCTACACGGTCGACGTCACGTTCGAGAACTGACCCCATCATCCGCGCGACCTCGCATATGGCCCCTACCGGAACCGGATACGAGACGTAAGTGACCTCTCGCGCCCGTGGCGCACGGGTCCGGCGGTCCCGAGCCGCCAGAATATGGGCATGGAGACGCCTACCGCAGCACACACGGCTCGATCACGCGAGCGCGGCGTCGAACGCCTCATCACCTTCACCGACGCCGTCGTCGCAATCGCCATCACCCTGATCGTCCTGCCATTGATCGACACGGCACAGCAATACCGCACCAAGACCGCGGCCGCTTTCTTCCACGACAACGCCCTCAGCCTGCTCGCCGCCGCCCTGAGCTTCGTGCTCATCGCGTCGTTCTGGAAGATGCACCACCGCGTCTACATCGACGTCATCGCCACCACGCCCGCCCTCATCAACGCGAACCTGCTCTGGGTCGCCGCGATCGCCTTCCTGCCGCTGCCGACCGTGATGGTCGTCGAGACCTCCGACACCACCGCGCTCGGCTCCGGGATCTACATCGCCACGATCCTCGCGACCATCGTCGCCATCCGCCTGCAGAAGACGATCATCGTGCGCCGCGGCCTTCGGGGACCGGACGCTCCACCCGTACGCACCTCCTGGACCGACTGGTTGTCGGTGCCGCTCGGGGCGCTCGCGCTGCTCATCGCGATCGTCTTCCCCTCCACGAGCCTGTGGCCCCTTCTCCTGCTCGCGCTCGCCCAACCCCTCAGCGCACTCGTGCACCGCCGCGACCGAGCCCACGGCGACGACGCGCAGACGTCCTAGCGCGACACTCCCCATACGCGAACGGATGGCTCCGCCCGAACGATCTCGGGCGGAGCCATCCGTTCTGCCGTGTCCGATCAGGCCGCGACGGGAACCGCGCCGACCGACGAGACCGAACCGACCGGCTCGCGTTTGCGGACCCACTTCTTCAGACCGACGACCGCGAACCCGGCGACGAGCACACCGGCGACCAGCGCGATCAGGAAGCCCCAGATCGGGTTGATCGCGAAGAACACGAAGATGCCACCGTGCGGGGCGAGCGACGAGACGCCGAACGCCATACTGAGCGCACCCGTGACCGCTCCACCGAGCATCGAGGCGGGGATCACGCGCAGCGGATCGACCGCCGCGAACGGGATCGCGCCCTCGCTGATGAAGGCGGCACCGAGCAGCCACGCGGCCTTGCCGTTCTCGCGCTCGACCTGCGTGAACGAGCGGCGGGCGAGGATCGTGGAGGCCAGAGCCATCGCGAGCGGCGGCACCATGCCGGCACACATGACGGCGCCCATGATGAGGTACGGCGCCGAGTAGATGTCGCTCGTCGACGCGGCCGCGAGACCCGCCGTGGCGAACGTGTACGCGACCTTGTTGACCGGGCCACCCAGGTCGAAGCACATCATGAGTCCGAGGATGATGCCGAGGCCGATCGCCGAAGCACCCGTGAGGCTGTTCAGCCAGTCCGAGAGCCAGATGACGAGCTGGGCGATCGGACGACCGAGAAGCAGCACCATGAGGCCCGAGGCGAAGATCGACCCGAGCAACGGGATGATCACGACGGGCATCAGACCCCGCAGCCAGCGCGGCGCGGGCAGACGACCGATCCACCAGGCGATGAATCCGGCGAGGGCGCCACCGACCATGCCGCCGATGAAGCCGGCACCCATCAGAACGGCCACGGCACCGGCGACGAAACCGGGCGCGATGCCCGGCCGGTCGGCGATCGCGAAGGCGATGAAGCCCGCGAGCACGGGCACGAGGAAGCCCATCGAGGTCGCACCGATCACGAAGGCGACCGAGCCGAGGTACTGACCCAGGCCTCCCTCGGGCAGGTCGACGATCGAGTTCTCGATGATGACGGTCGACGCGAAGGTCGTCACCTCGTACCCCGCGAGCAAGAAGCCGAGGGCGATCAGCAGACCGCCACCCGCGACGAACGGGATCATGTAGCTGACACCCGTGAGCAGCCAGCGCTTGATGCGCGCACCGACCGACTCGTTCGCGGTGCTGGTGCTCGCCGTGGCGGCCGAGCCGTCGGTGTTCGAAGCGGGCACGCGGTCGGCGGTCGGATCGGATGCCGCGGCCACCGCCTCGGCGACGAGCGCGTCGGCGTGGTCGATGCCGCGCTTGACCGTCGTGCGGATGACCGGCTTGCCCGCGAACCGTTGCGGCTCACGAACGTCGACGTCGACCGCGAAGATCACGGCGTCGGCTCCGGCGATGATCGCGGGGTCGAGGGCCTTGTAGCCGCTCGATCCCTGCGGCTCGACGATCACGTCGACGTCGGCCTTCTTGCCCGCTGCGGCGAGGGCATCGGCGGCCATGTAGGTGTGGGCGATGCCCGTGGCACAGGCCGTGACGGCGACGATGCGCGGGCGGGGGCCGTGTTCGGCGGTCACCGGCGCGACAGTGGCGGGCTCGGCGATCGGGGCGGCGTCTTCGGTGCTGGGAGCGACGGCCGGGGCCGGAGCATCCTCCTCGCCGATCGCGACGCGCACGATCGAGACGACCTCTTCGTCCGTCTTCGCCGCGCGGAGCGCCGATGTGAAGTCGTCCTGCATGAGATTGCGCGCGAGCTTCGACAGCACGGCGAGGTGAGCCTCGGCGGCATCCGCGGGTGCGGCGATCAGGAACACGAGGTCGGCGGGTCCGTCATCGGCGCCGAAGTCGACGCCCGGCGTGAGGCGCGCGAACGCGAGCGACGGGATCGTCACGGCCGCCGTCTTGGCGTGCGGGATGGCGATGCCGCCCGGAAGCCCCGTCTCGTCGGTCTGCTCGCGCGCCCAGGCGGCGTCGAACAGCGCGCTCGCGTCGGTCGCGCGGCCCTGCGCGTTGACACGCTCGGCCAGGGCGCGGATGACCGCGGCCTTGTCGAGCCCGAGATCGACGTCGAGGCTGACGAGCTCGGGCGTGATGGTGGGCGGGCCCGCTTGCGGCGTACCCGCTGCGGACATTCCTGCTTCTGACATTGCGTGACCTCCTATGGCCGGTGTTGCGAAAAGTGCTGAAGTACTGCGGTGAAACTGGTGCGAGACGAGCGGGTCCGAATCGGCCTGCGCGATCAGGACTCGACGCGAACGACGTCGACGAGTCCCGTGGGAAGATCCGCGGGCGTCGGCGCTTGCGATCCCGGCAGGGATGCCGCGGCCGCTCCGTACTGAATCGCCCGACGCAACCTTCCGGCCCCATCGAGGCCCGCCAGGTCGCCGAGCACGTACCCGGCAAGCGAGCTGTCGCCCGCACCGACCGTGCTGACCACCGTGATGGGCGGCGGCGTGCCGGCCCAGGCGCCGTCGGCGTCGACCAGCACGGCGCCATCGCCGCCGAGAGTGACGAGGGCCGAGCCGACCCGTTCCGGGACGAAAGAACTCGCCAGCGCGACGACCCTGTGGATCAGATCGGATGCCCCGGCCGTCGTGTCGAGCTCCACGGCGGCGAGCTCGGCGAGTTCGTCCTCGTTCGGCTTGATCAGGTCCGGCCGTCCCCGCTCGACGACAGCACTCAGGGCCGCACCGGACGTGTCGACCGCGACGCGGGGCGCGCCCGCACCCCAGCGCTCGCGAACGGCGTCGATCACGTCGACGTAGAAGTCATCGTCCACACCCGGGGGCAGCGAACCCGCGAGCACGAGCCAGTCGGCCCCCTCGCACGCCTCGACGACGGACCGGATCATCTGCGCCGACTCGGCAGGCGAGAGCACTGCACCCGGCAGGTTGATCTTGGTCGTGACGCCGGCCGGGTCGGTCAGGGTCAGGTTGACCCGCACATGACCGCCGATGGGCACGACAGAAGCCGAGGCCCCGGATGCCGCCAGGATCGCCGCGTACGGATCGTCGGACGCGAGCGGCAGGACCGCGAGCACATCCTGACCCGCCGCCGAGATCGCCCGGGCGACATTGATGCCCTTGCCGCCGGCATCCTCGCGTCCCGGCGCACCGGACTGGACGTCACCCGGTCGCAGCGGGGCGTCGAGCGCTATCGAGCGGTCGAGCGCGGGATGCGCGGTCAGCGTGACGATCACGGCAGCCACACCTCCGCGCCCGCAACCGCGAGGGCATCGGCGAGATCTTCGGGGAGCGGAGCATCCGTCACCACGACGTCGATGTCTTCGAGCCGGGCGAAACGAACGAGGTACTCCTCGCCCGCCTTGCTCGAGTCGGCGAGCACGATGACCCTGCGGGCCGAGGCCACGATCGCCTGCTTGACGGCGGCCTCTTCGGGGTCGGGGGTGCTGAGCCCGAAGGGAGCGGCGATGCCGTTCGTGCCGATGATGGCCACGTCCGGACGCAGGGCCTCGATCGACCGCACCGTCGACGATCCGACCGCCGCAGCCGTGAGGCCCCGGACCCGCCCGCCGATCACCGACAGCGCCAGGTCGCCGCGGGCCCCGAGCTCGGCCGCGATGGGAACGGAGTGGGTGACGATCTCGGCCGTCGCCCCGACCGTCCGCAGGTGGTCACCGAGTGCGCGGGCGAAAGCCGCGGTGGTCGTGCCTGCGTCGACAAACACGGAACCGCGAAAGCCGGTCGGGATCACGGCGAGCGCGCGGGTGGCGATGTCGGTCTTCTCGACGCCGCGCTGCAGGCCGCGTTCGGCGACGGCGGTCTCGACCGTGCTCGTGCGATCCAAGGCCACCGCTCCCCCGTGTACACGGCGCAGGGCTCCGGCGCGTTCGAGGGCATCGAGGTCACGCCGCACCGTCTCGGTGGTGACGTCGAAGGTACGGGCGAGTTCGACGACGGACACGCGTCCCCGGGAGGTGAGTTGGCGCTCGATCGCGATCTGGCGCTCCGTTGCGTACATGCGAGTCGACCCCCGTTGGTTCGGTCACGGCATTTCGAGAAGCTGCGTTCGTGTGAGCTGCGGTCGTCTGCCCGCAACGTTTCCCACACAATACAACTCAAAACAACACAAAACAAGAGGGCGCGAGCCCAGCGACGGCGAAAGACCCCCTCACGCAACGAGAAACCCCGTGTCGAGGGGTATTTCGTCGCGCCGGGGGGGGGTGTGGGGCGTTCGCGAAGCGGGCCCGGATCACGAACCGGGCGTCAACAGCCCGCTCTCGTACGCCGCGATCACGAGCTGTGCCCGGTCGTGGGCGTACAGCTTCGTCATGATGCGGTTGACGTGGGTCTTCGCGGTGTGCGGTGAGATGAACAGGTCCTCGGCGATGTCCTGGTTCGAGCGTCCCCGAGCCACGAGCAGCAGCACCTCGCGTTCGCGCTCGGTCAGATGCTCGAACTCGGGCGGCACGGCACCGGGCTCGCCGGACGCAGACGCGGGCAGGACGTACCGGGTGATCAACGCGCGCGTCGCGGTCGGCGACAGCAGGGCATCCCCGGCGTGCACGGCACGAACGGCCCGCACGATCTCTTCGGGCTCTGCGCCCTTGCCGATGAAGCCGCTCGCCCCGGCCCGCAGCGCCGCGACGAGGTACTCGTCCTCCTCGAACGTGGTCAGAATCAGCACGCGTGTCTCGGCGAGCGCCGGGTCGGCGCAGATCTCGGCCGTCGCCGCGATACCGTCGACCACCGGCATCCGAATGTCCATCAGCACGACGTCCGGGCGCAGCTCACCGGCGATCCGCGTCGCGACGGAGCCATCGGATGCCTCGCCCACGACCGTGATGTCGGGCTCGTTCTCGAGCAGGTCGCGCACGGCGGAGCGGATGAGGGACTGGTCGTCGACGATCAGCACGGACGTCATCGCCCGCCCCGTGCCATCCGGTGTCTCGATCGTCATGTGTGCCCCTCGGTCGTCGCGCGCGGTTCTTCCGTGGAACGCAGGTCGCTCCCCGGGGGCAGGTCGCTCCCCAGGGGCAGGTCGCTCCCCAGGGGCAGCGTCGCCGCGAGCCGGTACCCGCCGGGTGTCGAACCCGCCTGCACCGTGCCCCGCACCGCCGTGACGCGCTCGCGCAGGCCGGTGAGCCCGTGCCCCGCTCGTCGGTCGGCGTCGGCGGTGGGCTCGTCGCCCCGAACCGGGTTCGTCACGACCACCCGCAGCGCGTCGGGCCCCACCTCGAACAGGACGTGCGCGCGATGCAGGGCCCCGTGCTTGTGCGCGTTGGTGAGTCCCTCTTGCACCACGCGATACGCGATCCTCTGGATCGGCATGGGCACGGCGGCCAGATCGCCCTCGCGGCGCACGCCGACCTCGAGACCCGTCTCCTGGAAACGCGCGATCAGGTCGTCCAGCTGCTCGAGCCCCGGCTGCGGGGGACGGACGGATGCCTCGTTCCCATCGCCCTCGACGCTCCGCAGCATCTCGAGCAGATCACCGATCTCGGCCAGGACCGCCCGTGAGGCCCGGCGGATGCTCGCCAGCGCCTCGCGCGTCTTCTCGGGACGCGTCTCGAGCGACGTCGAGGCCACGCCCGCGTTCAGGCTGATGACCGAGATCTGATGCGCGACCGCGTCGTGCAGGTCACGGGCGATGCGCAGCCGCTCTTCCGTGACCTGGCGCAGCGCCTCGGACTCGCGCGTCTGCTCCGCGCGCAGCGCGCGCTCCGTCATCTCGCGGATGTACTCGCGCCGCGACCGGGTCGCGTCCCCCGCCGCCGCGGCGAACCCCAGCACGAAGGCGAACTGGAACGTGCGCGGGTCGAATACGTTGCCGATCGCGGCGAGCATGCTGAGCGAGAGGATGGCCGGAACGGCCACCGCCGTCACGATGAGCGTGCGGCGCCGGGTCGAGCGGGTCGCGACGCCGAACATCGCGATCGCCGCCGCCAACACAACACCGGGCGCGATCGTGCCGAGCAACGCGGCGACGCCGTAGCACGCCAGGCAGGCCGCGAGGATGGACAGCGGCCAGCGACGCCGGAGCGGCAGCAGCACGGCGGGCAGCAGCGCCACGACCAGCACGAGCGGGCTGTCGGCGCGGAACTCGTGCGCCGGGAAGGGCATGAAGGCTCCCGCCACGACGAACAGGGCCGCAATGACGTCGCCGACCCACACGGGCGGGCGGCGACGCGGGATCGCCCACGCCCCGTCATCCCCGATGCGACTCATCAGACCAGTGTGGCGTGCCGGGTCGCCGCGCGCGTCGTACCCACGCGGCACCGCACGTACCGCGAGGGCGCAGGACGCATACCGCGAACGCGGTAGACGGATGCATCCGCCCGGGGGACGCGCCGCCGCCCGGCGACCACGACGCTGGGGATATGACTTCACACACCCGGAAGAACACCCGATGAGCGCCCCGCTGATCTCGGTCACCGACGTCCACAAGTCCTACGGACGCGGCGCCAATCGCTTCGACGCCCTGCGCGGCGTCAGCCTCGACATCCGCGAGGGCGAGAGCGTCGCGATCCTCGGCAAGAGCGGGTCGGGCAAATCGACCCTCATGCACCTGCTCGCGCTTCTCGACCAGCCGACGAGCGGACGCATCGACCTCGAGGGCACCGACACCCGCACTCTGCGGGGCCGGGCCCTCAACCGCACCCGCAACCGCACCTTCGGGTTCGTGTTCCAGCAGTTCTTCCTGACCTCGGGCACGACCGTGCTCGACAACGTCATGCTGCCGATGAAGATCGCCGGGGTCGGCCGCCGCGAACGCAAGCGCCGCGCCATGGCGACCCTCGCCCAGCTCGAACTCGACGACAAGGCCCGCAACAAGGCTCTCGATCTGTCGGGCGGACAGAAACAGCGCACCGTCATCGCCCGTGCCCTGGTCAACGATCCGCGCATCATCTTCGCCGACGAACCGACCGGCAATCTCGACTCGAACACGGGTGCGGTGGTCGAAGACATCCTGTTCGGGCTCAATCGCGAACACGGGATCACCCTGATCGTCGTGACGCACGACGAAGACCTGGCGGCGCGCTGCGACCGGCGCATCCTGATCCGTGACGGCCTGATCGTCGAGAACGAGGAGGTGGCAGCATGAAGACCTCGGACCTGATCGGCACCGCCGTCTCGCAGACCTTCCGCTCCAAGGTTCGGACGACCCTCACGATCCTGGCGATCTTCGTCGGGGCGTTCACCCTCGTGCTCACCAACGGGCTCGGCACGGGCATCAACCGCTACATCGACGACACCGTCAGCTCGATCGGGGCAACCGATGTGATGACCGTCACGCAGCCCTCCGGGGCCGGCGTGGCGGCCGGCGGCGGTCCGATCGAGTACAACCCCGACGCGATCTCGGCGGGCCCGACATCCGCGCCCGGCAGCACCGTCGTCGCCCTCGACCAGACCGATCTCGACGCGCTCGCCGCGATCGACGGCGTGCTGCGCGTCGCGCCGACCATCTCGGTGAACGCCGACTACATCCAGTACGGCGACGGCACCCCGTACGTCACCGGCGTCGGCCGGCTCGTCGCGGGTCAGACCATCCAGCTCGCGGCGGGAGCCGAACCCGACGATGCCTCGAGCGCCCCCGAGGTCACGATCCCCGTGTCGCTCGTCGAACCACTCGGTTTCGACGACGCCGCGTCGGCGATCGGCCAGACCGTCACGTTCGGGATCACGGATGCGGAACGCCAGTCGCACACCGTCGAGGCCACCGTCACGGGCGTGTCCGAGCAGACCTTCTCGGGTCCGACGACCACCGTCACCCCGAACCAGGCGCTCACGGATGCGCTGGTCGCCTTCCAGAACATCGGGGTTCCGGCCGCGGACCAGGAACGTTACGCCCAGGCCAGCATCTGGTTCGATCCGGATGCCTCGACGGCCGAGATCGACGCCCTCAAGGATCGGCTCGAGGCCGAGGGGTACACGGGCACCACGGTCGCTGATCAGCTCGGCACCTTCACCGCGATCATCGATGGCATCGTGCTGGTGCTGAACGCGTTCGCCATCATCGCGCTGCTCGCGGCGAGCTTCGGCATCGTCAATACGCTGTACATGTCGGTGCAGGAGCGCACCCGCGAGATCGGCCTGATGAAGGCCATGGGCATGGGGTCGGGGCGGGTTTTCGCGCTCTTCAGCCTCGAGGCGGTGTTCATCGGGTTCCTCGGCAGCGCGATCGGCGCCGGCATCGGGATCCTCGCGGGCACGGCGCTCAGTTCAGCACTGGCGGACACGCTGCTCGCCGACCTGCCGGGTCTCACGCTGCTGGCGTTCGACCCCGTGTCGATCGCGACGGTCATCCTGATCGTGATGGGCATCGCTTTCCTCGCCGGAACCCTGCCCGCGGCCCGGGCCGCGGGCGCCGACCCGGTCGAGTCGCTCCGGTACGAGTAAGCCCGGCGCGGGGCATCCGGTCCCGGGCATCGGGTCCCGTCCGGTACCGCCCGTCCCGGACAGCGAAACACCCCTCGTGCATCGAAACCGATGTCGAGGGGTGTTTCGTCGCGCGAGGGGTGTTCGGCGCCGAAGAACGGATGCGGGGGGCTCAGGCCTCGCTCATCACGACCTTCTCGGCCTGACCCTTCGCGGCATAGAAAGCGGCGCGCGCGGCGAGACGGCGGGTCTGCTCGGCCTGGCCCGCGTCGAGCTCGTCCTGCGGAACCTCGAAGTTCGGCACGTGCGGCTTGCCGTTGTACTTCTCGATGTACGCGTCGAGCTCGGGGCCCGACGTCCACGACGTGATCAGGCAGTAGCGCGGCTCGGTGCCCGGGTGGGTCGCGGCGTGCCACAGGCGCTGCGTGTCGACGATCAGCTGGGCGCCGGCTGGCAGGGCGATGCGCACCTCACCCTCGGGGTCGGTGCGGTTGTCGCGCAGCACGAAGTAGCTCGTCTTGTCGTCGGTGAGGTTGAAGAATCCGCGGACGACCCAGCCCGTGCCGTCCGGATTCAGGCGGTTGTTGTCGTCCTGGTGCAGGTTGTAGAGGCAGTCGGCGTAGGTGTTCGGCTGCAGCTCGATCACGCGGCAACGACCGACGTTCGCACCCGGCTCCTGCGCGCGACGCGTGAGGATCGGGGCCTTCTCGGTCTGTGAGTCGATCCAGACGCCGTCCTTGTCGGTGCGCGGCGGCTTGTGGTTCCAGAAGCCGTTGCACTCGATGTCGCCGAATGCACTCGCGAGCGGCGCGAAGCGCGTGTCGCCCGAGGACTTCCAGTCGTTGTACTCGATGTCGAGCCATTCCTTGGGGTCGAGCTCCTGGTTGTAGGAGTCGAGCACCACATAGCCGGTCTCTTCGAGCGCTGCGGATTTGATGTAACCCATAAGGTGACATGCCTTTCGTCAGAGGGCCAGCACGTTTTAACAGGCCCAACTTAGGCAAGCCTACCTCCGGCCCCTGAACGCCCCCGGAGCCCCGGCCGTGAATAACGGAGCGGGTGGAACGGATGCCTAGACTGGACCGCGCGGGTGGTTCGCCCCCGCGGTTCCGAGGCATCAGGGGGCGAAGCAGAACACATGGGCAGTGCCACCAACGTCGACGCGATCGCGGTCAACACGGTCGCCTGGCTGTCGGCGCCCGACACCACGATCGTCGTCCCCGTCTACCAGCGCCAGTACCGCTGGGACATCGGCGGCTGCGAGCAGCTCCTCGGCGACATCCGTGCGGTCGCAGACCTCGACGATCGCAGCATGCACTTCATCGGCTCGATCCTCTCGACCGTGAGCGCCGACCCGGGCGCCGACGAGAACGCGGAACCGGATGCATCCGCCCCCGCGGGTGAGCTTGTGCTGATCGACGGGCAGCAGCGCATCACGACGCTCATGCTGCTGGTCGCGGCCCTGCACCACACCGTCCGCGACGTCGACCCCGAGCTCGCGGCCGAACTCGAGCGCGTGCTCGTGCGGGCCGACGACCCCGAGCGCACCAAACTGCGGCCGCACCGGGCCTGGGCCCGCGTGTTCGAGAGCGTCGTGCTCGACCGCCGCGGACCCGAGCACGCCTACCGCGAGTCGCGCTTCGACGACAACTACGCCTTCTTCCGCAGCCAGGTCCGTCTCGACGAGGTGCCCCGCATCTGGCGCGGCCTGCAGAAGCTCGAGCACGTGTCGATCACGCTGGGCGCGGGCGCGAATGCGCAGCAGATCTTCGAGAGCCTGAACTCCACGGGCGAGCCCCTGCGCGACCACGAGCTGATCCACAACTACGTCCTCATGGGCCTGTCGCACGCCGAGCAGAGCGAGATCGAGGACGCCTACTGGGTGCCGATCGAGCGCAACACGGGCGAGGCGATCGCGAGCTTCTGGCGCCATTTCCTGGTCATGACCACGGGCCGCGAGGTCGCCGTCGCGGGCGAGCGCAGCGTGTACGACGCCTTCCGGCAGCGCTTCCCGCGCCTCGACCTCGCGACGCTCCGCGCGGATGCCTCGGAGTGGCGCGACTACTCCGACATCTACCGCATCCTGCTCGACCCGACGCAGGAACCGGATCCCGAAATCGCCCGTCAACTGGGATATATCAACACGTTCGGACGCGGCATGTACCCGCTCGTCATGCGCGCGTACCGCGACTACGCGCAGGGCGCGACCGACCGTGTCGAGCTGATCGCGACGCTCGAGAACATCCAGTCGCTGCTGCTGCGCCGCACGATCTCGGGCCTGTCGAACGATCGCCTGGTCGCCCGACTCTGCCGTGCCCGTGAGGACGGAGCGGATGCCCTGGTCCGGGCGATCGCGCGGATCATGCCCTCGAACGAGCGCGTCCGCGTCGAGCTCAAGTACGGCGCACTCCCCCACGCGGCATACGTTCTGGGTCGCCTCGCGGGCGTCGCGCCAGTGGGGGGCGCGGGCCTCGAGGGCTTCGACGTCGAGCACGTCTTCCCGCTCGCACCCGCCGACACCTGGACGGGCGACGGCGAGCGGGCGTGGGCCGACTACAGCGAGGACGAGCAGAACAGCCACCGTGCGCTCGCGCCGACACTCGGCAACCTGACACTGATCGAGACGCCGCTCGCCGAGCGCGGGTTCGACGCATCCTTCCCCGAAAAGCGCGACACGATCTACCCGCAGAGCCGCCTCGCCCTCACGACCGCCCTCGCGGACGCGCCGGCATGGGGCACGGCCGCGATCACCGCACGCACGGCCGCGCTCACCGAGGCGTTCGTGGAGATCTGGGCGCGCCCCCAGGTGATCGCGATCGACGACGACGGGCTCACGCCGATCCTCGACGCGGTGCGCCGCCGAGGCTGGCCGCGCGGGTGGGAGCGCGAGTTCGAGTACGTCGAGTACCGTGGCGAGCACTGGGAGGTCTACGACATCAAGTACCTCTTCAACCGCATCTTCAAACGCCTGTGGGCCGACGGGCGCGAGCACGTCGTCGCCTTCAGCACGCGGCGCGGCGGGCCGATCTATCCCGAGCAGGCGTGGAACGGCCACTGGGACGCGCTCGACGAGTCGAACTTCCTCTACATGGGGTGGGACTCGAGGTACATGCTCACCGCCGTGCAGGGTGTGCTCGACGAGGCCGGCATCGCGTCCGAGGTGTTCGTGAAGTACTCCTATACCGGCGCCGCGATGTAATCGGGGTCAACCCCGACTGCAACGCCGCAGATCCGGTTTCCGCTTCGCGCCGAACCGACGCAACACGCCGTCGCGCCGCCGGGCGACACGGCATGTTGCGTCCTTTCGCGCGTCAGCGCCCGGAACCCGACCTCATTCGTCGAGCTCGCCGCCATCTGCGGGTGAGGGGTGGCCCTCCGCGGGCAGCGGTTCCGATGCCTGCGAGCCCTCCGGCTGGTCGGGGTCGGCGCCCTCGGCCTGGCTCGGCTTGCCGGTGGGTCCGTCGATCTTGTTGTTTTCGGTGCTCATGCATCGAGCATCGTCCTCACGTCGGGCGAAGCGTATGGGGTTGACATCGCTCATCCCGCAGCGTCGCGGAGTGCTCGATCCAGGGCGTCGATTGTCCACGACCACGAGGCATCCGTCGACTCGTCACGTCCGCTGTAGGCGCCGGAGCGATCCAGCGCGAGGTATCCGTTGATCGTCGCGCCGACGAAACGCGTGGCGTGCACGAGCGCGGACTCGGGCAGGTCGTAGCCGCGCAGAACCGCGAGCATGAGCGACGCCACGCGGGCCGCTTCGGTCGAGCGGACGGTCTCGGGACCGGCTGGCCGCTGCAGCGCCGCCCAGACGCCGGGTCGCTCGGCCGCAAGGTCTCGGTGGGCATCGGCCAGCGCGACGAGCGCGTCACGTCCCGCGCGGCCGGCGATCGCCGCACCGACGCGGTCCGCGAGTTCGGCGAGAGCGAGGCGATGGATGCCGTCCAGCAGCGCTGCCCGATCGCGGACGTGCGAATACAGGCTCGCCGGCTGAACGTCGAGGGCTCGCGCGACGGCGGAGACCGACACGGCGTCGAAGCCCTCGCGATCCGCGATCCCGGCCGCGGCCGACACCACGTCAGCGGCGGTGAGATGTGCTCGAGGCATTCGCTCTCCTCCCGGTCTCTGACGCTCCTATAACCCGTTACTTCCAGCCTACAGGGTGTAGGTTAACGTTCCGTGATTCAGACGACCCTCTCCCCCGACCTCTTCCGTGGCACCGCCGACCTCGAGCAGACCGCGCACGGGGTCACCCCTCACCGTCTGCCCGCGGAGGTGCGCGAGCGGTTCGCGGACGGTCAGCTGATGTCGATGGAGGCGCAACCCTCCGGAACGCGGATCGTCTTCCGCACAGCCGCCGCGACTCTCGAGCTCGTCACGCACCCGACCCGCGTCGTGTATCTCGGCGCCGACCGTCCGCGTGGGAGGATCGACGTGTTCATCGAGGGATCGCGCGTCGTCAGCGACGAGCTCACGGGCGGCGACGCGATCGACGTCGACCTGCGGACGGGATCGATGACCCCGCACGCCGGTCCGCCGCACACGACGACGGTGACCCTGCCTGGCATCGACTGTCGCGTGGAGATCTGGCTGCCGCACAACGAGTCGATCGAACTCGTATCCCTCCGATCCGACGCGCCGATCCGGCCCGACCCAGAGCGAGGCCGTGTGTGGCTGCATCACGGCAGCTCGATCAGTCAGGGCTCGAACGCCACGGCGCCGAGCGAGATCTGGCCCGCCATCGCTGCCCGTCGCGCGGGCGTCAATCTCCACAACCTCGGCTTCGGCGGGAGCGCACTCGTCGATCCTTTCCTGGCCCGGGTCATGCGCGACACCCCCGCCGACATCGTCAGCGTCAAGCTCGGCATCAACGTCGTGAACCTCGACGCGATGCACCTGCGGGTCTTCGTGCCGGCGGTCCACGGGTTTCTCGACACGATCCGCGACGGCCACCCGGACGCGCCCCTGCTGCTGATCTCGCCGCTCTTCGCCGGCATCCACGAAGACACCCCGGGGCCCGGCGCGATCGACCCGGCATCCCTCGGCACGGGTCAGGTGCGCTTCGTCGCGACCGGCACCCCGGGCGACACGGCGCAGGGGCGTCTGACGCTGCGGGTCATCCGCGAGGCGCTCCGCGATGTCATTCAGAGGCGAGCGGATGACCCGAACCTGCATTTCGTCGAGGGCACCGACCTGTATGGCGAAGAGGATGCGGCGGCGATGCCGTTGCTCGATGGCCTGCATCCCTCCCCTCAGGCGCACCGCGTGATCGGCGAGCGCTTCACGGAGCGGGTGTTCGCGCCGGGCGGCCCCTTCGGGTGACCCGCACGACCCCGCGAACGGTCGCGACACGCCGTGGCCACGGGGGCCGAGCGGCGTGTCGCGTCCGTTCGCGCGGGGTGAGCGTGCGTGAGCGGGCTCGGTGACCGACCGTGCCGTCATGTGGCAGACTGGCTGCCGCGCTCCTGCGGCACTCCGGCCGCGTGTGAGAGGGAGCGAATCGAAGGATGGGTCATGACGGGTAACGGTTCCGGCGTACATCGCTGACCGACCCGCGCACTCCCCTGCGGCTCCGTGTCAGCGCCCCCTGACACATACCGGAGACCCGCATGCCCGCTTTTCGTCCTTCCGTCGTGCTTCACGACCTCACCTTCGCCTGGCCGGATGGCTCCCCCGCCATCGACCACGTCTCGGGCGCCTTCGACCGCCGCCGCACGGGCCTCGTCGGCCTGAACGGCGTCGGCAAGTCGACACTCCTCCGCATCATCGCGGGCGACATCGTGCCCACAGGCGGCGGTGTCACCGCCAACGGAGTCGTCGCCTACCTGCCCCAGAACCTGGCGCTGATCCCGCACGGCACGATCGCCGACCTGCTGGGCGTGCGCGGCACCCTCGACGCCATCCGCGCGATCGAGGGCGGCACGATCGAGCAGCACCTGTTCGATCGGGTCGATGACGATTGGGATGTCGAGGCTCGGTCGGTCGCCGCCCTCGCCGCCGCCGGGATCGATGTCGAAGACCTCGACCGACCCGCCGACACCCTCTCGGGCGGCGAGACGATGCTGACCGCGCTCGTCGGCGTCTCGCTGCGCCGCGCCGATATCGCCCTGCTCGACGAGCCGACCAACAACCTCGACACCGACGCCCGCGAACGGGCGTACGAGCTGGTCGCCGGATGGCGCGGCACCCTCATCGTCGTGAGCCACGACGTCGCCCTGCTCGAGCTGATGGACAGCACGGCCGAACTGCGCGCGGGTTCGCTGTCGGTCTACGGCGGGCCGTACAGCGCCTATCGGCAGCACGTCGCGGCCGAGCAGGAGGCGGCCCAGCGCGCCCTGCGATCGGCCGAGCAGACGCTCAAGACCGAGAAGCGCCAGCGCGTGCAGGCAGAAGAGAAGATCGCGCACAGCGAGCGTCAGGGTCGCAAAGACACCGCGAACCGCAAGTACGTCAAGGCCGTCGTCAACGACCGCCGCAACTCCGCGGAGAAGTCCCAGGGCAACCGCCGCGGCATCCTCGACGACAAGGTCCAGAATGCGCGCGCGGCCGTCGATGCGGCGGAGTCACGCGTGCGCGAGGACGATCGCATCTCGATCCAGCTCCCCGATCCCGGTGTACCGCGGACGCGGCGCATCGCCCGCCTGGTCGGCGGCGACGGACGCGAGGTGCTCGTGCAGGGCCCGGAGCGCATCGCCCTGACGGGCCCGAACGGCGTCGGCAAGACCACGCTCCTGCAGGGCCTGCTGCGCGGAACGGATGCTTCGGACCATCCGTCCGGAGACGCCCCCGCCGACGTCGCCCGGGCGCGCGCCGAGGCGCTGGTCGAGCGTGTCGGGTACCTCTCGCAACGACTCGACGGGTTGGACGATGCCCGGAGCGCGCTCGAGAACGTGCAGGCCGCCGCCCCCGGAGTACCGGCCGCCGAGCTGCGCAACCAGCTCGCCCGGCTGCTGCTGCGGGGCACCGCGGCCGACCGTCCGGTCGGTTCGCTCTCGGGTGGTGAGAGGTTCCGCGCGGCGCTCGCGACGCTGCTGCTGGCCGCCCCTCCCGCCCAACTGCTGGTGCTCGACGAGCCGACCAACAACCTCGACATCCCGAGCGTCGCTCAGCTCACCGAGGCGCTGGCCGCCTACCGCGGCGCGCTGATCGTCGTCAGCCACGACCGCGCGTTCCTCGACGGGCTCGACCTGACGGCCGAGCTGCGGCTAGACGGCGACGGAGTCCTCACCCACATGCGTTAGCGAGACCGACAGGTCGCGGGTCGCCGACTACGACAGCGCGAGCACCCCCAGCAGGACGAACCACGCGAGAAAGCCGAGGTAGATGATCCGTTCCGTCAGGCCGAAGAGCCCCAGTCGTTCCCGGCGGGCGGTGATCAGCACGCCGATCGCGCCGACCGCCATGACGACACCGCACGCGGTCGACCAGGCCGACGCATCCGGAAATCCTGCATCGTGCAGTGCTCCGGCACCCGTGAACGCGGCGGCCGTCACCGAGGCGAAAGCAGCCGTGGCCAGAAGGTTGTGGGTCCGGCCGGTGCCCGTGCGGCCCGAGCCGGGGGCATCCATCGGAAAGAAGCCGATCGCCGCGCGCGCGACGGCGAACACCGCCAGCAGCACGATCGTCACCGTCGAGATGACGCCGCCGGTCGGAGCGAAGAACAGCACCCCACCGATCCCCGCCACTGCGGCGCCGCCCGCCGCCGACCAGTACCACCCGCGGTAGGAGGTGATGCCGTACTGGCTCACGGGGTCGCGCACCGGGTTCAGGCCGGTCGGCAGCAGGTGCACGACGATCAGGCTGAGAAGGGCGATCGCCACGCCTGCGAGCAGCAGTACCGCAGCCAGACCCGTCACGCGGGAGCGCCCTCGTACCCCGACGGGGGTACGACCGGGTTGTGCTTCGGTTGCCAGGTCGAGCTGTCCCAGGCCAGGATGCCGTACCAGACGGGCGTGAGGAAGATGGCGAGCAGGTAGAACACCCCCGGCTTGCCGAGGGCGGTCTGAATGTTGATCCCCGCGATGATCAAGAACACGAGGTACACGATCGTCCCGACGACGGGGATGAGTCCGACGAGCACCCACCACCCCTTCTGACCGCCCAGCTGGAGCAGCCGCCAGACATTGAAGAGCGGCACCCAGGCGGGCCACGCCTTCAGCCCGGCCTTCCGGAAGATGAACATCAGCGTGAGCGCGTGGTAGACGTACACGAGCACGGCGACGAAGAAGCTCAGCAGGCCGAATCCCGGATCCATCTCAGTTGCGTAATACATCGATTCCCTCGGAGCAATGGAGCGAAGCATCCGTGAGGTTCCCGTGTTCGCACGATCGGTACGGGGCTACGAATGCCTCAGGGCGCATGACCCCGAGAATGCACACTCTATTGAGCGACCGCGTCCCACCGCCAGGTTTCGCATCAGAGGACTTCGCGGATGGATCGACGGCGTCGCAACTCGGAAGGAATCAGCTGACGTGCCCGTGATGGACCGGATGCCGGCGCTCGAGGGCCGCGCCCTCCACATCGACGTTCGGCACGATGCGATCGAGCCAGCGCGGCAGCCACCAGGCCGCCTGACCGAGCAGGTGCATGAGCGCGGGCATCAGCAGCATCCGCACGACGAACGCGTCGAAGAGCACGCCGAGGGCGAGCCCCAGTCCCATCGACTTGATGATGACCGACTCGGACGTGATGAAGCCCGAGAACACCGCGACCATGATGAGCGCCGCGGCGATCACGACCGAGCGACCGGCGCGGAAGCCCTGCGCGACCGCGAGCCGAGCCGGCGCCCCGTGCGCCCACGCCTCACGCATTCCGGATGCGAGGAAGAGCTGGTAGTCCATCGCGAGACCGAAGAGGATGCCGACGAGGATCACCGGCAGGAAGCTCAGGATGGGCCCCGGGTTGTGCACGCCGAAGAGTTCGCCGAACCATCCCCACTGGAAGACCGCCGTCACCGCGCCATAGGTGGCGAAGAGCGAGAGCACGAATCCGGCGGTCGCGATCAGCGGCACGAGGAGCGATCGGAACACCATCACCATGATCAGGAACGACAGGCCGACGACGACGAGCAGGTAGAGCGGAAGGACATCCGCCAGCCCCTCCGAGATATCGATGTTGATCGCGGCCTGCCCGGCGACGCCGAGCGTGATGTCGCCGTCGATCGGGGGCACATCGCGCAGGTCGCGCACGAGCGTCTCGGTCGAGGTGCTGCTCGGCCCCTCGGCGGGGATCACCTGGAACGCGGTGAGCCGATTGTCGTCCGAGAGCGCGACGGGCGCGACCGCGACGACATCCTCCTGAGCCATGAGTTCGCGCGCGACGCTCAGCTGCGCGTCGAGAGCTGCGTCGTCGTCGAGTCCGGCCGGCAGCGACGCCGTCACGAGCAGCGGCCCGTTCGCGCCCGCGCCGAACGACTCCTCCGTCAGAGTGAACGCCCGATAGGCGGACGAATCCGCGGCCTCAGACCCGCCGTCGGGCAGGCCGAGCCGCATCGACAGCGCGGGGATCGCCACGACGAGCAGCGCAACGGTGGCGACGACGACCGTGAGGACGGCACGCAGGGTCGACATGGGACGTACGGACCGGGATGCCCGAGCCACGGCATCCGGATCCGCCGCACGCGCCCGTGCCACAGCGCGCTTGCTCAGGATGCGGTACTTCGCGAGCCCGAGCAGGGCGGGGGTGAGCGACACGGCGATCAGCACCGCGACCGCGACGCTCACCGCGCCGGCCGTTCCCATGACACCGAGGAACGGCACACCCGTGATGTTGAGCGCCAGCAGCGCGACGATGACCGTCGCACCCGCGAACACGACCGCGTTGCCCGCGGTGCCGTTTGCCAGTCCGATCGACTCGTGGACGTCGGCGCCCTCGAGCAGCTGCCGCCGGTGCCGGTAGATGATGAAGAGCGAGTAGTCGATGCCGACCGCGAGCCCGAGCATCACGCCGAGAATCGGGGTCACGGATGCCATCTGCACAAGACCCGAGAACGACAGCGTCGCCATGGCCCCGATCGCCACTCCGACCAGGGCGGTGACGATCGGGAAGGACGCGGCGAGGATCGAGCCCAGCACCACGACGAGGACGATGGCCGCGATGGCCACACCGACCACCTCGCCGACACCCAGGATCTCGGGGACGCCCTGCGAGATGTCGGTCGAGAACGCCACCTCGACGCCCTCGATCGGCTCGGACTCGAAGTGCTCGATCACGGCGTCCTTCGACTCCTGTGCGAGCTCGAGGCGCGGTTCGGAGAACTGCACATTGACGATCGCGGTGGCGCCGTCTTCCGAGACGACGCGGATGCCGTCCGCGAACGAGAGCAGTTCGGCGCCCCGCTCGAGCTCGGCCTCGTTCTCATCGATCGTGGCGAGGCCGTCCGTCAGCTGCTGGCGCTGGTCGTCGATGACCGCCTGCTGGGCATCCAGTTGCGCCTGCTGGGCATCGAGCGCCGTCGTCGGCAATCCCCGCGCCTCGAGCTGGGAGCGCGCCGCGTCGAGCTGTGCTTGACCGGCGTCCAGCTGCGCCTGACCGGCGTCGAGCTGTACCTCGCCCGCTTCCGCCTGAGGCCGCGCATCCGCGAGCTGCGTCCGCCCGTCCTCGACCTGCTGGCGCTGGTCGGTGAGCTGCTGATCGGTCGCGAAGGGATCGATCACGTCGGAGACATCGGGCAGGTCGCGGCCCGACTCCACAAGCTCCGCGATCTCGGCGCGCTGCTCGTCGGTGAATGCGCCGTCGTCCTCGGTGTGGAACACCACGATGCCCGAGGCGCCGCTGAAGTCGGGCAGCTGCTCCTCGAGCTCGGCGATGACGTCGCCCGACGCCGTTCCCGGGATGTCGAAGCTGGAGCTCAGTCCCGCGAACCCGACGAGGAAGCCGCCGACGGCGATGCCGAGGATGACGAACCAGCTGACGATGACGGTCCAGGCCCGTCGAGCGGCAAACGATCCCAGACGGTGCAACAGTTCGGCCACGACTCTCCCTCAGATTCGCGGAGGCGTGCCCCATCGATGAGGCCCGCTCCGCATCGATCGGCACCGATAAGATAACACGGACCGTCTCGTCTAACCTGAGGATCGATCATGACGCTTCCCCGGAGCGGCCCCGTCCGCAGCGAAGCCGCGCGCCTCGCGATCCTCAACGCCGCCGCGGGCCTCCTGGCCGAGCGCGGCTACGACCACCTGACCATGGAGGGCATCGCCGCCCGGGCCGGAGTCGGCAAACAGACGATCTACCGCTGGTGGCCCTCGAAGGGCGCGGTCGTCGCGGAGTGCCTCCTCGAGGGCAAGCTGCTCGACGGGCGGCTGCTGCTCCCCGACACCGGCGACATCCGTCGCGATCTCACCGCCTGGCTCGGCGAGGTCTTCGCGCTCCTCGAGTCGGCCCAGGGCGAGACGATCCTGCGCTCTCTGATCGCGGCAGCCGCTGAGCATGCCGAGATCGGGCGCCGGCTGCGCGACAGCCTCTCGGGGTCCGAGTCCGTGTCGGGCCGGCTGTCGCGCGCCATCGGAACCGCGCCGAACCTGCCCGAGGGCGCGCCCGTCGAACAGCTCGCGGAGGCTCTGATCGGAGCCGTACTGCTGCGGGCGCTGAGCCGCGCCCCGATCGAGCCGGGCGACGCCGAGCGCCTGCTCGACGCCGTGCTCGGCGCGGCGCCGACCCGCAGCTGAGCCCTGGGCGGTCCGTTTCCCGCACCCGTGTCCCACGCCCACGCCCGCGAACGGACGCGACACGCCGTCGGCAGTGGAGCCACACGGCGTGTCGCGTCCGTTCGCAGGGCAGTCAGGGGCGGCAACAAAAAAGACCCCCGAAAATCGAGAGCCTTGCTTGCTGGGGTACCTGGACTCGAACCAAGAACAACGGAACCAGAAACCGCCGTGTTGCCAATTACACCATACCCCACCGGTCACGATCGAAACCGTGCCGACGATCCAGTCTAGACGACCGCGAGGGCCCTTCCAAACCGCCCCGCCTATGCGCGGTGCTCGACCAGCGCGCCCAGGCGACGAATCGACTCCGCCTTGCCGAGCATCTCCATCGATTCGAACAGCGGCGGCGACACGCGGCGGCCCGTCAGAGCCACGCGCGGCGGTCCGAAGGCGACGCGGGGCTTGAGCCCCAGCCCCTCGACGAGGGCCGAATTCATGGCCTCCTGGATGGCCGCGGCGCGGAACTCCGACTCGGGCACGAGCTCGAGCGCACCGACCGAGGCGACCAGCACCTCGTTCGCGTTCTCGGGCAACCCCGCAAGGGCGTCGTCGTCGTACGTCACCTCGTCGACGAACAGGAACCCGAGCATCCCGGGCACGTCGCCGAGCAGCGGAATGCGCTCCTGCACGAGAGGAGCGGATGCCTCGATCAGTTCGGCCTCCCGCGCTGTGGGGGGCATCGAGATCAGACCCGCCGACGCCAGGTACGGCAGGATGCGCTCCGCGAAATCGGCGGGTTCGAGCATCCGGATGTGGTCACCGTTGATCGACTCGGCCTTCTTCTGATCGAACCGGGCCGGGTTGGGGTTGACGTTGACGATGTCGAAAGCCGCGACGAACTCGTCGAGAGAGAAGACATCGCGGTCGTGCGACAGCGACCAGCCGAGCAGGGCCAGGTAGTTCAGGAGCCCCTCGGGGATGAACCCCTTCTCGCGCTGCAGGAACAGGTCGGCGCGCGGGTCGCGCTTCGAGAGCTTCTTGTTGCCGTCGCCGAGCACGAGCGGCATGTGTCCGAAGCGCGGGATGAACGTCGTCACGCCCGCGTCGATCAGGGCGCGGTAGAGCGAGAGCTGGCGCGCGGTCGAGGGCATGAGGTCTTCGCCGCGCAGCACGTGGGTGATGCCCATGAGCGCATCGTCGACCGGGTTGACGAACGTGTAGAGCGGGATGCCTCCGGCCCGGACGATCACGAAGTCCGGGAACGATCCGGCCGGGAAGGTCACCTCGCCGCGGATCAGGTCCTCGTATGTGACGTCCTCGTCCGGCACGCGCAGGCGCCAAGCGGGCTCGCGGCCCTCGGCACGGAACGCGGCCTTCTGCTCGTCGGTCAGGTTCCGGTCGTAGTTGTCGTAGCCGAGCTGCTTGGCGCGACCGTTGGCCTCGTTGCGGGCATCGATCTCTTCGGCGTTCGAGTAGCTCTCGTACACGGCGCCGGCCGCGATGAGCTTGTCGAGCACCTCGCGGTAGATCTCGTGCCGCTGCGACTGCCGGTACGGAGCATGCGGTCCCCCGACCTCGACACCCTCGTCCCAGTCGATCTTCAGCCACCGCAGCGCGTCGAGCAGCTGTGCGTAGCTCTCCTCGCTGTCGCGCGCGGCATCCGTGTCTTCGATGCGGAACACCATCGTGCCGCCGTGGTGACGCGCGTACCCCCAGTTGAACAGGGCGGTGCGGACCAGACCGACGTGCGGAAGGCCCGTCGGCGAGGGGCAGAAGCGCACGCGCACGTCCGCTCCGGTCGCGGTCGTGGTGGGATATGGGGCAGATGCGGGGGCGTCAGACATGGCGACCCCAGCCTACTCGCGGCGGGGGCCCGGGTCCGGCGCGAGTGGCGGGGCGGGGGGCCCCCCCCCCCCCCCGCCGCGCGCGCCCCCCCCCCCCGCCCCCCCCCCCCCCCCCCGCGCCCCCGCCCC
>NZ_PQBR01000012.1:0-31638 GCF_002911615.1 Microbacterium sp. CJ77
CCGGGCCCACCCGCCGCGCGCCGAGCAGATAAGCGACGTCGTGCACGCGGCCCGCCGCGCACCCGCGACGACCGGATGCCGCGAAGGACCACCCGCACGAGCACGCGAACCGCCGCTCACACGAGCAGAGCAGATCGGATGCCCAGGCTCAGGTCGCGCGCCGCGACTCCCGCCACACCACCCCGAGTCCGGCGACGACGGCCACGACCGCGACGATCGCCACGAGCGCGAGCCCGCTGTAGCCGACCCAGCCCAGCACGACGCCCGCGCCGACCGCGCCCGCGGCACCGACGAGGTTCATCGCCAAGTCGCTCCGACCCTGCCTGCGGGTGCGCAGCGGCTCCGCGGTCGCCTCGGTCAGCAGCGCCGACCCCGCGACGGTCGCGGCGCTCCAGCCGAGCCCGAGCAGGATCAGCGAAACGGTCACCGCCGCCGACACTTCCGACCACAGCCACGCCGTGAGCAGCGATGCCAGCAGCAGAGCCTGCCCGACCGCGATCGTCTGCAGTCGGCCGAGCCGGTCGGCCAACAGGCCGAACACGGGGCTGAGCGCGTACATGCCGGCGATGTGCAGGCTGATCGTCAGCCCGATCACGGTCAGCGTCGCGCCATGGTGGAGCAGATGCACGGGCGTCATCGCCATGACCGCGACCATCACGCCGTGACTCGCGGCGACGGCGAAGATCGCGAAGCGCGCAACGCGGGGACGATCCGGATGCATCACGGCCCGGGTCCGCGCATCCTTCGACACCGCGTCGCGCAGCCGCGCCGCGAGCAGCAACGGGTCGGGCCGCAGCGCGAGCAGATACAGCGCGATCGCGAGCAGCTGCGCCCCGATCGTGAAGACGTACGGGCCGGTGAGCGTCGGCATCCCGAGGGCCGCGCCGATCGCCTCCCCGGGGCCGACGAGGTTCGGACCGAGCACCGCGCCGATCGTCGTCGCCCAGACGACGAGTGACAGGTCCCGACCGCGCGTCGCGTCCGTCGCCAGGTCCGCTGCGGCGAACCGCGACTGCAGGTTGGCGGCGGTGCCCGACCCGATCAGCACGAATCCCACGAGCAGCAGCGGAAACAGCCGGAGCGATGCCGCCGCGATGACGACCGCGACGCCCGCGAGCGCGATCAGCATGCCCGACGACAGCGCGATGCGGCGGCCCCGACGCCGCGCGAGTGCCGCGAGGGGCACCGCGAGGGCGGCCGAGCCGAGCGTCAGCGACGCGGTTGCGAGGCCGGACAGCGCATCGTCGCCCGAGATGTCCGCCGCGAGCAGCGCGCCGAGCGAGATCGTTGCGCCGAGCGCCAGTCCCCCGAGAACCTGACCCGACGCGAGCACGAGGACCGTGCGGCGTTGGACGGCACCGATATCGGTGGGGAGCGTGGCGCCCGCCTCGGATGTCACGGCGACCTACGCGTCGCGAACGGGGTTGCGCAGCACGCCGAGGCCCGCGATCTCGACCTCGACGACATCACCGGCGACGACCGGGCCGATGCCGGCCGGCGTGCCCGTCAGGATCACGTCGCCCGGCAGCAGCGTGAACACGGCCGAGGCGTAGGCGATGATGTCGGGGACCGAGTGGATCATGTCGGTCAGTGGCGCGCTCTGCTTGACCTCGCCGTTCACACGCGTCTGGATCGTCGCCTCGGCTGGATCGAAGTCGGTCTCGATCGCGGGCCCGAGCGGGCAGAACGTGTCGAACCCCTTCGCGCGCGTCCACTGCCCGTCGCTCTTCTGCAGGTCGCGGGCGGTCACGTCGTTGCCGAGCGTGTAGCCGAAGACGTAGTCGAGAGCGGATGCCGCGGGCACATTCTTGGCGATGCGCCCGATCACGACCGCCAGCTCACCCTCGAAGTCCGTGCGCGAAGACTGGGGCGGCCGCACGATCGCGTCGCCGGGCCCGATCACGGAGGTGTTCGGCTTGAGGAACAGCAGGGGCTCCGCGGGAGCCTCCCCACCCATCTCGGCGGCATGGTCGTGGTAGTTCTTGCCGACGCACACGACCTTCGAGCGGGGGATCACGGGCGCGAGCAGCGATACCTCGCCGAGCGGCACGCGCTCGCCCGTCGTACCGAATCCGGCGAACATCGGGTCACCCTCGAGCACGACCAGTTCGGCCTCGTCGACGATGCCGTAGCGGATGGACTCTTCGTGGCTGAACCGTACGATCTTCACCCGATCAGCCTACTGTCGACGGTTTGCCGTTCAGGCGTCGAGGCGCAGCATCCAGCCGTGCTTGTCCTCGCGGCGGCCGTACTGGATGTCGGTCAGCTCTTCGCGCAGCGACAGCGCGAGCGATCCGGTCGGCTGCTCATCGAAGAAGGTGCGGCCCTTGAGCCCGCCGATCGGCGTGACGACGGCGGCCGTGCCGCAGGCGAACACCTCGACGATGTCTCCGGATGCCACGCCCTCACGCCATTCGGCGAGCGACACCGCGCGACCCTGAACCTTGTGGCCCCGGTCTTCGGCGAGCTGCAGGATCGAGTCGCGGGTGATGCCCTCGAGGATCGAATCCGACATCGGGGTCACGACCGTGCCGTCTTTGTACACGAACACGATGTTCATACCGCCGAGCTCTTCGACGTTGCCGTCGGAGTCGAGGAACACGACCTGGTCGCAGCCGTTCTCGTACGCCTCGGACTGCGGCAGCAGACTCGCGGCGTAGTTGCCGCCGGTCTTGGCCGCGCCCGTGCCGCCCTTGCCCGCGCGCGCGTAGTCCTCCGACAGCCAGATCGTGACCGGCTTCACGCCGCCCGTGAAGTACGCGCCGGCGGGCGAGGCGATCACGTAGTAGTTGACCTTGTTCGCGGGCCGAACACCCAGGAACGCCTCCTTCGCGAACATGAACGGGCGCAGGTACAGGCTCTGGTCGGGGGCATCCGGAACCCAGGCGCCGTCGACCTTGATGAGCTCCTCGAGCGACTGGACGAAGTACGACACCGGCAGCTCCGGCAGAGCGAGCCGACGGGCAGAGCGCTGCAGCCGACGACCGTTCTGGTCGGGCCGGAACGTGTGGATCGAGCCATCCGCGTGCCGGTACGCCTTGATGCCCTCGAAGACCTCCTGGCCGTAGTGCAGCACGGCGGCGGCCGGGTCGAGGCTGATCGGACCGTAGGGCTGGACGCGCGGACGGTGCCAGCCGCCGCCGACCGACCAGCAGATGTCGACCATGTGGTCGGTGAAGTGCACGCCGAAGCCCGGATTCTCGAGAATCTTCGAGCGCTGCTCGGCGCTCTTGGCCTGGAGGTTCCGCGAGACGAGGAACTGCAGGGGCGCGAGTCCGGCGTCGCGGTCGCTCCCCGTGCCGGGGTTGTCGATAAGGGTCATGTCAGTCCTGCCGATCGAAGATGGGGCGGCGCGTCATCACCAGAGCGACATCGCGAAGCCGGCCGGGTATCCCGAAGTTCTCAGGCTACAGCCGAGCTGTGATCGCGTCGCCGATGGCGCTTGTCGTGCGGGAGCCGCCGTCACGGTCCGCGATGTCGGCCTCGACCGCGCGGGTCACGCGGTCGGCCGCCTCGGGGAGTCCGAGGTGCTCGAGCAGCAGGGCGACGGAGAGGATCGCCGCCGTCGGGTCGGCCTTCTGCTGCCCCGCGATGTCGGGCGCCGATCCGTGGACGGGCTCGAACATCGACGGGAACGCGCCGTCCGGATTGATGTTTCCGGAGGCGGCGAGACCGATGCCGCCGGTGATCGCACCGGCCAGGTCGGTCAGGATGTCGCCGAAGAGGTTGTCGGTGACGATCACGTCGAAGCGGGACGGGTTTGTGACCAAGAAGATCGTTGCCGCATCGACGTGCAGATAGTCTACGGCGACATCCGGATGCTCCGCCGCCACATCGGCGACGATTCTCTGCCAAATCGACCCGGCGTAGACGAGCACATTCGTCTTGTGCACCCAGGTGACCTTCTTCGCGCGCTTTTCGGCCAGGTCGAACGCGTACCGGACGACCCGTTCGATGCCGAACGCGGTGTTGACGGACACCTCGGTCGCGACCTCGTGCGGTGTGCCGGTGCGCAGCGACCCGCCGTTGCCCACGTAGGGACCCTCGGTGCCCTCGCGGACGACGACGAAGTCGATCTCGCCCGCGTCGGACAGCGGCCCCGGGACGCTCGGGTACAGCTTCGAGGGGCGGAGGTTGACGTAGTGGTCGAGCTCGAACCTCAGCTTCAGCAGCAGCCCACGCTCGATGTTGGCGTTCTTCAGCCGCGGGTCGCCCGGCACTCCCCCGACGGCGCCCAGCAGGATCGCGTCGTGCGACGCGATGCTCGCCAGGTCGTCGTCGGTCAGGGTGTCGCCGGTCTCGAGGAACCGCGCGGCGCCGAGCGAGAATCGCGTCTTCTCGAACGAGACATCCGTCTTCTCGACGGCCGCGTCGAGGACCTTCTCGGCCTCGGCGACGACCTCGGGTCCGATCCCGTCACCGGGTATGAGTGCCAGCTTCACGACGCGCGACATTGCTCGATTGCTCCTGGGGTGCAGAGGGACGGGATGCTCCCAGGGTAGTGGCCGCGATCACCGCGGCGATCACGATCAGCAGTGCCCCGATCAGCGAGGTGATGACGACTCCCCCGTCGAACGCGTGCGCGGCGGCGCTGCGCAGCGACTCACCGATCGCATGGGGAAGGTCCTGAGCGGCGGCCATCGCGCCGGCAAGCGTCTCGCGCGAGGCATCCGCCGCGTCCTGCGTGAGCCCCGGGGGCAGCAGCAGGTTGGCGCGGTAATACGCCGTCAGGATGCCTCCCATGATCGCCGTGCCGAGCACCGCGCCGAGTTCGTAGGCCGTCTCGGAGACGGCGGATGCCGCGCCCGCTTTTGCGGAAGGAGCGTTCCAGAGGATCAGCTCGTTCGAGACGGTCTCGGCCATGCCGACACCGGCGCCGAGCGACATGAAGGCGACGATGAGCATGGCGAGCGAGCCATCCCCCGCCGTCAGCGCGACGATCAGGTACCCCAGGACCGAGAGCCCGAGGGCGGCGGGAACCAGCACGCGCGGCGCGAGGCGACGCGCCAGCGGCACGACACCGAGACCTGCCACGATCATGGCAGCGAGGCCGGGAAGCAGCGCGATGCCGGCGTCCATCGGGCTGAGCCCCAGGACGAGCTGCAGGTGCTGCGCGACGAAGTACAGGAAGCCGACGAGGGCGACGACACTCAGCAGGTTCACCAGGATCGCGCCGCTGAATCCGCCGCGGCGGAACAGCGACATGTCGAGCAGCGGGGTCTCGAGTCGCAGCTGACGACGCACGAACAGCACACCGACCAGCACACCGAGCCCGACGAGGGGCAGGGCCGGGCCCGTGAAACCGTCGACCGCGAGCGACTTGATGGCCGCGACGAACGGAACCATCGCGCCGAGCGACAGGACGATGCTCAGGATGTCGATGCGGCCCGGGTGGGGGTCCCGGCTCTCCGGCACGAGGATCGGCGCGAGCACGAGCAACGGCAGCAGCACGGGCACGGCGAGCAGGAACACGGAGCCCCACGCGAAGTGCTCGAGCAGGAACCCGCCGACGATCGGGCCCAACGCCATCCCGGCGCTGAATCCCGCGGCCCAGACGGCGATTGCGAGGCGACGCTGTTCGCGGTCGCGGAAGATGGTGCGCAGCAACGACAGCGTCGCGGGCATGAGCATCGCGCCGAAGAAGCCGAGGCCGACACGGGCGGCGATGAGCAATTCCGCCGAGGGGGCGAAGGCGGCGGCGATCGAGAGCACACCGAATCCGGTTGCCCCGATCAGCAGCAGCCGTCGGCGCCCGAAGCGGTCGCCGAGCGAGCCCATCGTGACGAGGAGGCCGGCGAGGACTAGCGGATAGGCGTCGACGATCCAGAGCTGCTGAGCGCTCGTCGGCTCGAGGTGCAGCGCGATCTGCGGCAGCGCGAAACTCAGCACCGTGTTGTCGACCGAGACGAGCAGCACGGGCAGCATGAGCACCGCGAGCGCGGCCCACGCGCGGGGTCCTGCCTTGCCGCTCGTCGCCAGCGGAGTCGTGCCAGCGTGCTTCGACGCCGAAATCTGTGTAGCCATGATCCGTTCCGTAAGTAAACCGTCCAGCCGGTATAGTAACAGACATGCGCGATATTTCGCTGGGCGACCACTGGGTACGATCGAGCGCATGAGTCGACCCCCGCGGGCCCGAGAAAGCGTGCTCGACGCTTTCGAGGCGATCCTGATCGACGAGGGCGAGCGCGCCGCGACGATGGATGCCACGGCGCGCGCCGCCGGGGTCTCGAAGGGTGGGCTGCTCTACCACTTCGGATCGAAGGACGCCCTGGAGTCCGGTGTCATCGACCGGCTCGACGCCCTGGTCACCGACGACATCACGGCCATGACGACCGCGGCGGAAGGCCCCATCGCCTATTTCCTGCGCAACTCCGTCATGGAGAACGACCCCCTCGATCGAGCGATCCTCGCCACCTCACGCCTCGCCCAGGGCGGCAACGTCTCGGCGAGCGCCGCCCTACGCCTCGTGCGCGAGCGCTGGGGTGACGCACTGCGACCGCACACACGGAATGCCGCGGCACTCGACCTGGTCATGCTCGTCAGCGACGGGCTCTACTTCAACAACGCCCTCGCGGGCGGGAACATCCCGGGCCCGGTCCCCCGCGGCGCGGAGATGGATGCGCTGATCGCCCTGGTCGAGACATCCGCCGGTCTCTGATCTCCCCCTCCCTCGCGGGGTCTCGCGCAACACGATGGCTACACACCCGCGCATCCGCGCCACGGATCGACGCAGCCATCGCTAACCTCTGCACCAACGCGTGACGACGAACCGATGCCGGAGGCCCGAACGCGGCGACGAGTCGAGACGCGTCTCGCGGAGGGTCGATCCGGGCGAACTAGGCCTCGGTGATCTCCAGCTGCACGAGCAGGTCGGCCTGGATCGCCTCGCGCACCTCGTCGAGCAGCTCGTCCGGGACGCGCGAGTCGAGCGTGAGCACCGAAAGCTGCGCTCCGCGCTGACTGCGGGCGACCTGGAGCCCTGCGATGTTGATGCCCGCATCGCCGAACTTCTGGCCGTAGATCGCGACGATCCCCGGGCGGTCCGTGTAGAGCATCACGATGTGGTGCTTCGCGATCGGAACCTCGATCTCGTACCCGTTGATGCCGACGATCTTCTCGACCATGCGAGTGCCCGAGAGGGTTCCGGCGACCGTCAGGACGGTGCCGTCGCTCAGGGTGCCGCGCAGGGTCGTGACGTTGCGGTAATCCTCGCTGACCGGGTCGACGAGCAGGCGCGTCTCGATACCGCGCTGCTCGGCGAACAGGGGTGCGTTGACGTACGAGACGTTCTCGCTGACGATGCTCGTGAAGATCCCCTTGAGGGCCGCGAGGCGGTAGACGCTCACGTCGTAGGCCGCGAGCTCGCCGCGCACGTCGATGTCGAGGCTCGTCAGCGCCGCGTGCGCGAGCCCGCTGAACACCTGGCCGAGTTTCTCGACGAGCGCGATACCGGGCCGGACGAACGGATCGATCACGCCACCCGCCACGTTGACCGCATCCGGAACCAGATCGCCCTCGAGCGCGAGCTTGACCGAACGCGCGACCGAGACACCCGCCTTCTCCTGAGCCTCGTCCGTCGAGGCACCGAGGTGCGGGGTCACGACGACGTTCGGCAGCGCGAGCAGCGGGGAGTTCTTCGGGGGCTCGTCGACGAACACGTCGAGCCCGGCGCCCGCGATGATGTTGGCCGAGAGGGCGCGGTGCAGGGCGTCTTCGTCGATCAGTCCCCCGCGAGCGACGTTGACGACGTAGGCGGTGTCCTTCATCAGCGCAAGTTCGGCGTCGCCGATCATGCCCGTCGTTTCAGGCGTCTTCGGCATGTGGATCGTGACGAAGTCGCTCGTGCGCAGCAGCTCTTCGAACGGCAGGAGCTCGACGTGCAGCTGCTGGGCACGCGCGGGCGTGACATACGGGTCGTATGCGACGACGCGCATGTCGAAGGCCTGCAGACGGGCCGCGATCAGCGCGCCGATGCGTCCGAGGCCGATGATCCCGACGGTCTTCTCGTACAGCTCGGTGCCGGTGAAGCTGCTGCGCTTCCACTGACCCTCCGCGAGCGAGGCGTGCGCCGCGGGGATGTTGCGGGCCAGGCTCAGGATGTGGCCGACGGTGAGTTCGGCGGCCGACACGATGTTCGAGGTGGGCGCGTTCACGACCATGACACCGGCGGCGGTGGCGGCCTTGATGTCGACGTTATCGAGTCCGACCCCGGCACGCGCGACGACCTTCAGCACGGGGGCCGCGGCGAGTGCCTCGGCGTCGATGTTCGTCGCCGAGCGGATCAGCACGGCGCTCGCGTCGGCGAGGGCGGCGAGCAGTGCGGGACGATCCGTCCCATCCACGCGGCGGATATCGAACTCGGGACCGAGCGCGTCGACGGTGGCGGGCGAGAGTTCTTCGGCGAGCAGGACGACGGGCTTCGTCACGGTGTTCCTTCGTGTTGCGCTGTGTTGCGCGCTCGCGTGCGGTGATGTCCGCGCGCGAGCGCGTGGCGGTTCTTCGACCCCGTGCTCGCGCGCGGGAGTCTTGTGGGCCGCGCCGCACGCCTGCAAGACAACGGGGCGAGGCGAGAAAAAGCCTATCGGCTCCCGGCACGCGCTCCGTGCGCGTGACGCCGCTTGATGGTGCTCGATCGCGCGTGACGGTGCTCGATCGCTTGACGGTGCTCGATCGCGCGTGACGGTGCTCGATCGCGCGTGACGGAGCGCGGGTGCCTCAGCCGACCACGGCGCTCGTGTTCAGGCTCGTGTAGGCGATCACGTTGAGCCAGAAGACCGCGACGAGCCCGAGCCCGGTCAGCAGCACGAGCGCATAGACCGCTGCGCCGCACCGGTAGCTGAGGGCGAACGACACAGCGAACGCGAGGACGGGGAACAGGATCGCGAAGATCCAGATGAACCAACCGAGCGCGTTGAGACCGATCTGGGCGGCCTGAATCGTATTCCCGACCGCCTGCCACAGCGCGTAGGCGTAGAACAGCGCGAAAAAGCCGCCGATCGCGACCAGAATCCAGGTGGGCGTCCGCGTGACGCGGATCGAGGCATCCGTCATCGTCCCACGGCTCCGATCATGAGGAAGGGCCACGGGATGAGCAGCAGAACCCCGATCGACAGCCAGAGCCAGCGCACCCACGCGCGGGTCTTGCGCGTGGCGAAGATCGTCGTCGCGAACCAGATCAGCGGCGCGGCCGTCGCGAGCCAGAGCGCACCCTGGTACATCGAATCGGTCACGAGCACCTGATACCGGCCCTGCAGACGCAGTCCGCCGACGAGCCAGCCGATCGCGAACAGCAGGTATACGCCGCCGAGCACACCGATCGAGACGAGGGCCGCTGTGCCGAGGCCCTCGGGTTCGGGCTCGTCCGCCGTGGCGACGGACGTTTCGGATGCCGCGGACTCTTCCGTCGTCCCGGACGTCACCGACGCCGTCGACGTCGACGTCGCGGCGGAGGGTCCGTCTCCGGCGCCCGCGGACGGTGCGACCGGCGGAGGCGGCGCCAGGGGCGGCGGGGTGCTGGACGCGGTCGGTCCGGAGTGCGTCACCGACTCGCTCCCCCGACCGAGCGGGGTCCATCCCTCGGGCAGCGATGCGGGCGGCACCGGGGCGGCGTCGTCATCCGGCGCTGCCGGCACTCCCGTTTCGAGCGTGGGGTCGTCGTCGCCGTCCCAGCTCAGGGCGTCTTCGTCGCGTCGCGGCATGTCCCCAGAGTAGCCCGGCGACGACCCGTTTCTGCGGGGCTCACGACCAGCGCGAGAGTCAGACGTGAGGACCGGCAGCACGACGTCGGCCGCGCCGCACGAGCAACCGCGCGACGAACCACGCAAGAACGGCGCTCGCGAGCACGAGCAGGAGCACTCCCGCGCCGATCCACGGCGCAGGGCCCGAAATCGGGGACGACTCGGATGCCTGGGGTCCGGGCGTCGGGGCGGAGGTCATTGCGTGCCGGGCCGAGGGCGCGGGCGAAGGCGTGGCGGTCGCCGCGGACTCGGCCGCAGCGGCGGCAGCCTCCGCGGCTTCGGCAGCAGCGGCGTCGGCAGCAGCAGCTGCCGCTGCGGCGTCGGCTGCTGGATCGGCCGGGGTCGCCGGGGCGGGAGCTGCCGGGGCCTGCTCGGGGGCCGCGGGCGCGGGAGCGGGCGGGGCCGGCGCGGGCAGTCCGCTGCCCGGGTAATTCGCGAAGACCTGAACGGCCCAGGTGGTGCCGTTCGCCTCGATGAGCGCCGTGCCGATGTCGGTGAAGTCGCCGAGGATATTGGCGCGGTGCGGCGCCGATCCCATCCATCCGCTGTGGAAGCCCGCCCCGCTCCCGTAGCCCTGGGCGACGTTCTCGCCAGCGGCGCGCCACCCGCCCGGGATCTGGGAGCCATAGGCGGGGTTGTGCGAGATCGAGCCGTTCGCGGCCATCTGATTCGCCCAGGTGAGCGCGACGGCGTCGAGCGAGCCGTTCCGAACCAGACCGCCGAGCCCGTTCTGCGCTCGCGCGTCGTTCGCGAGTGCGACGATCGTGTCCTCGTCGTACGCCGCGGCCGGAGTGACCGCTCCGCCCGCTCCCAGACCGACGACGAGCGCCATGGTCAGCACGAGTCGGGCGAGAACGCCTCTCGCCCGACGAGGGGCGCGGTTCGGGTCGCGGTCGAAGAAGCGCATCCACTCACGGTAGGCGACGCACGACCGCTCGACAGGGAACCGCTCAGCGCGCCGAGATCATCACGGCCGACGTCTGCACGGCCTTGTCGAACTGGAACGACAGACGCACCGAGAAGTCGTCGTCCGCGGCGGTGTACCGGTTCTGCAGTCCGTGGTCGAGGATGCGCCAGGGACGGGCGTTCGATCCGGACGTGTCGTGCCCGTTGTCGGCGACGGCCTGTTCGTAGTCGTAGGGGAAGCTCGCGTGCTCGCCGAGCGTGGCCGAGAACGTGTCCACCTGCACGGTCCCGCCCGCCAGATCGATCTGCAGAAGGCGCTGGAAGCCCGTCGCCCGCTCACCCGTGTGCGTGCGGAACTCCTGGTAGTCGGCGAGGAGCTCGGTGACCGCGTGCCCGGCGATACCACCGGCATCCGCGGTGTCGATGCGCGAGAGGCCGTGGAAGTGCCCCGCGAGGACGAGCACGACGTTCCGGTGGGGGGCGACGACCCGCGTCCAGAGCTCATCGGCCCGTGACAGCCAGCGCGAACTGGACGAACGAGAGGGCGGGTTGTCCTGGCCCGTCGCCGACAGGTGCTCGTGCGTCGCCACGATGACGTTGCGATCCGGATTCTGCGACACGACCTCTTCCGCCCACGCGAGCTCGCGCTCCGCGTAGCCGTAGGGCAGCGAGAGCACCAGGAACCGGGCGCCCGCCCGCTCGAACAGGGTGAAGTTGGCGCTGTTGTCGTCGGGCGCGATCGATCCGCCGTACCAGGGCGAACCGGCGTACCGGTCGGGTCCGAAGTACTCGTTGAACAGGTCGTTCGTCACGCCCCGCTTGTTGTCGTGATTGCCCGGCAGAACGCTGTTCGCAATGCCCGCTGCGTCGAGCGTTGCCTGCGTCGTCGACGCCACCTCGTACTCGCGCCGGGCACGGGGCTGCTGCTGGTCGGGGTCGACCCAGTTCTGGATCAGGTCGCCGGTGTGCGCGACGAACGAGATCTTGCGCGCTTCCTCGGAGGCCCGGATCCACGCGAGCTGCTCGGCGTACACCTCGGGGTACGCCTCCGAGAGGTACTGCGTGTCGGTGATGTGGCTGACCGCCAGGTCGTAGTCCTCCGGATCGGCGAAGCCCGTGCGGTCCGTCGCGGCACGCGCCGGGACGACCTGCACGAGGATCTCGGCCACGCCCGCCGAAACCTCACCGGGGCGCACCTCACCCGACAGCACGATCTCGTGTGTGCCGCCCTCACGTGCCGCCTCGGCCTCGTCGAGGCTCCGCCAGGTGCCCGCCCGCGGCACCCACACCGACAGGCGCACGGGCGCCGCACCCGTCGCGGAGCCCGCCCACGAGACGACGGCGGATGCCTCGGGCATCGCGACGCGCAGACGCACATAGGGATAGGCCCACGCATCGTCGCGGCCGGCCACGAGTGCCGGGTCGACGACGCGCTGCTCGTTGGGCGCGCTCCGCTGCGTCAGCGGGCCGTCTTCGCTCGATCCGGCGAATGCCTCGATAATCGTCGCCGCGTCGCCCGTGAGCGCGCTCGGCGCAACGCTCTCCGCGGCACGGGACGACACGGCCGCGATCCGGGTCTCGGTCCGCACGGCGGCGATCCTCCCGGCGGCGGCGGGCGTGAGCTCGCCCGTCTCGATCCAGGGACGCTCGTCGAGCGAGCCGGGCGTCGCACCCGCGTGCACGAAGTCGTCGGCGTCGGTACCGGTGAACCGGGCGCGCTGCCACGTCTCTCCGGCGATCCGGTCGACCACGAATGTCGAAAGCGGCATGCCCTTCGTGCACGGGCTGTACCGCTCGATCGAGTGGTCCATCTCGTTGGCGTGGAAGATCCCGACGCTGTCGACGCGCACGCCCGAGGCGTCCTCTACCCAGACGCCCGCGCCGCGGAAGTCCAACTCGGCCGTGAACCGCGCCTGGGCTGTGCCCGCGGCATCCGTTCCCTCGAGCGCCGCGACCCACGTTCCCCCCGGCTCGATGCGGGTGCCCGGCTCGATCACGACCAAGTCGTCGGGTTCCCGAAAGCCGTCGTCGCCGCACGCCACCAGGCGCCACCCGCCGATGTCGACGGCACGCCTGCCATAGTTGCCGAGTTCGACGAGGTGGTGCCGTGTCGTCTCGGTTCCCGCGGCATCGGCGCCGGCGGGGTCGATCAGGGGGTCGGTCGCGATCTCGCTGATCGCAACGGACGGCGTCGCCGGGTAGGTCACGGTCTGGCCGGCAAGGCGCGTATCGGTGCGCGCGTTGGGGTGTCCCGGGGTGCGCGTGGCGATCAGCCACTCGCCGGTCGCGGGGTGGCGTTGCCAGCTCTCGCCGCCGCGGTAGTCCAGCACGGACGCCAGCTTCTCGTCACCCGTCTGGCACGCGGTGTCCGGATGATTCGAGACCGAGACACCGTCGACGCGCCGACCCGAGGCATCCACCAGCAATGTCCCCGACACTGTGTCCGCGAGCGACGTCCGGGATGTGAAGGCCGCGGTCGCGTCGCCCTCGCCCCGGCTGCTCACGACCAGTCGCTCGCCCGCCGCGAGGGTCGTGCGCGCGGGGAAGACCACCTGGGCCGTGGCGTCCGACAGGGTGCCGTCACGCGCGCAGCGATACAGCGTCCACCCCGACAGATCGACGCTCTCCGCTCCCGGGTTACTCAGCTCGATCAGATCGTCGTCCGACCCCGCCGGTCCGGCCGCGGCGATCTCGTCGATCACCACGACCCCGCTCGGGCTCGTCACACGCCCGAGGTCCGACGTCCCGGGTGTCGCGTCGGCGCGCACGAAATCGACGGCGACATCGCCCGTGTCGCGCACCCGCTGCCAGGACTCGTCGAGGGCGAACGCGAGGGATGCGGGGACGTTGCCGTTCTCACTGCACTCGCTCTCGGTCGGCCACGGTTCGGTCGGGTACACCGCGATCGCGTCGGCGGTCTCGCCCGAGGCGTTCGTGAGGATCAGGCCGAACCCGGTGGGCGCATACTGCTGCGTGAAGAGCCCGTCGGGTTGCGCTCCCCCGAGCTCCACGCCGATGCGTGTGACGGTCGCGATGGCCCCTGGCTCGAGCACGACCCCCGTGAGATCGGACTCGGGCCGCGAGTAGTTGGACCGCAGCCCCTGTGCGGAACAGCGGAACACCTGCCACCCGGTCAGATCGATCGCGTGATCGTCGATGTTCCGCAGCTCGAAGAAGCTGTCCGCGTCCGACCGTGACGACCCCGCAGCGACCTCGGAGATCACGACGCGACCCGCGGATGTCGCGGGTGCCGGCACGGCGGATGCTTCCCGCGCCGACGCCGCGGGAGTGACCGCCCCCACCGACAGCGTCAGGACGCCGAGACCGAGCGCGAGAGCGGACAGGTGAGCGGAGCGGCGTTTCGCCAGGCGGAGCACGCCCCGAGCGTGGCGGTCGCGGCTGAACGCCCCGCATCCGTCCGGTGCGTGCGGCGTGAACAGCGCATTGCGCACACACGAAAAGGCCCGGCCGTCACACCCCGGGTTGCGGGGGTGTGACGGCCGGGCTCAGCCGAGCCTGGTGGGACGACTGGTCTGGAATCCGAGCGTGCTCGGCTCAGAGAGCGAGGTCAGCGCGCGGCGCTGCCCTCGGTGTAATCGGCGTCCTGCTGCTTCCACGCGAAGAGGGCGCGCAGTTCGCGACCGACCTCTTCGATCGGGTGCTGGGCACCCTTCTCGCGCAGTGCGAGGAACTCGGGGGCTCCGGCGTCCTGGTCGGCGATGAAGCGCTCGGCGAACGCGCCCGACTGGATGTCACCGAGAACGGCCTTCATGTTCTCCTTGACGTGCGGGTCGATGACGCGCGGTCCCGAGACGTAGTCGCCGTACTCGGCGGTGTCGGAGACCGACCAGCGCTGCTTGGCGATGCCGCCCTCCCACATGAGGTCGACGATGAGCTTGAGCTCGTGCAGTACCTCGAAGTACGCGATCTGCGGCTGGTAGCCGGCCTCGGTCAGGGTCTCGAAACCGTACTGGACGAGCTGCGAGACGCCACCGCAGAGCACGGCCTGCTCACCGAACAGGTCGGTCTCGGTCTCTTCCGTGAAGGTCGTCTTGATGACGCCGGCGCGGGTGCCGCCGATGGCCTTGGCGTACGACTTGGCGATGTCCCAAGCCTGGCCCGAGGCATCCTGCTCGACGGCGATGATGTCGGGGATGCCGCGACCCGCGACGAACTCGCGACGCACCGTGTGACCCGGCGCCTTGGGCGCGACCAGGATCACGTCGACGCCCTCGGGGGCGTCGATGTAGCCGAAGCGGATGTTGAAGCCGTGCGCGAACGCGAGGGTCTTGCCCGCGCTCAGGTGCGGGGCGATCTCGTTCTTGTAGATGCCGCGCTGGTGCTGGTCGGGCGCGAGGATCATGATGAGGTCGGCCCACTCGGCGGCCTCGGCGACCGACTTGACGGGGAATCCGTCTTCCTCGGCCTTGGGAGCCGACTTCGACCCCTCCTTGAGCGCGATGACGACCTCGACACCGGAGTCGCGCAGGTTCTGGGCGTGCGCGTGTCCCTGCGAGCCGTAGCCGACGATCGCGACCTTCTTGCCCTGGATGAGCGAAAGATCGGCGTCGGAGTCGTAGAAGATCTCGGCCATGTTCGTGTGGTTCTCCTTGTTTGCGGGTTTTGTGAAGTCGGACGTCGCGGGTCAGCCGCGCAGGACGCGCTCGGTGATGCTCTTACCACCGCGACCGATGGCGAGCAGGCCGGATTGCGCCAGCTCTTTCACGCCGAACGGTTCGACGGCACGCAGGAACGCATCGATCTTGCCGTGATCGCCCGTCACCTCGATGACGAGGGCGTCGATCGAGTAGTCCACGACCGAGGCACGGAACAGGTTCACGACCTCGATCACGTTCGAACGCGTCGCGTTGTCGGCGCGTACCTTGACGAGCATGTGCTCGCGCTGAACGGAGGTCGCGAAGTCGAGCTCGACGATCTTGATCACGTTGATCAGCTTGTTGAGCTGTTTGGTGACCTGTTCGAGCGGGAGTTCTTCGACGTCGACGACGACCGTGATGCGCGACAGACCCGGCACCTCGGTGACTCCCACGGCGAGGGATTCGATGTTGAAGCCGCGGCGGGCGAAGAGCCCCGCGACACGGGTCAGAAGACCGGGCTTGTCCTCGACCAGGAGGCTCAATACGTGCTTGCTCATCGTCAGTCCTCCTGTCCGAACGCCGGCGAGTGCTCTCGCGCGTACTGGACGAAGCTGTTGCTGACGCCCTGCGGCACCATCGGCCACACCATCGCGTCGGCACTCACGACGAAGTCGATCACGACCGGGCGGTCGTTCGTCTCGAGCGCCAGCTTGATCGCCGCGTCCACGTCTTCTTCCTTCTCGACGCGGATGGCGAGGCATCCGTAGGCTTCGGCGAGCTTGACGAAGTCCGGCACGCGGATGCTGTCGTGGCCCGTGTTCAGGTCGGTGTGCGAGTAGCGGCTGTTGTAGAACAGCGTCTGCCACTGGCGCACCATGCCGAGCGAGGAGTTGTTGATGATCGCGACCTTGATCGGGATGTTGTTGATCGTGCAGGTCGCGAGCTCCTGATTGGTCATCTGGAAGCATCCGTCGCCGTCGATCGCCCATACGACACGCTCGGGTTCGGCGACCTTGGCGCCCATCGCGGCGGGCACCGAGTAGCCCATCGTGCCGGCGCCGCCGGAGTTCAGCCACGCATTCGGACGCTCGTACTTGATGAACTGCGCCGACCACATCTGGTGCTGTCCCACACCCGAGGCGTAGATGCCCTCGGGGCCGGTCAGCTCGCCGATGCGCTGGATGACGTACTGCGGCGCTATCAGGCCATCTGTCGTCGGCGCGTAGCCGAGCGGGAACTCTTCGCGCAGACCGTCGAGGTACGACCACCACTCCGAGATGTCGGGCTCCGCCTCGGCCGCCGCGGCGGCGTAGGCGCCCTCGAGGTCGACGAGCACGTCGCGCAGATCACCCACGATGGGAACATCGGCGGCGCGGATCTTGCCGATCTCGGCCGGGTCGATGTCGACGTGCACGACCTTGGCGTTCGGGGCGAAGAGCGCGGCCTTGCCGGTCACGCGGTCATCGAAGCGCGCGCCGAGCGAGACGAGCAGGTCGGCCTCTTGCAGCGCCAGCACCGCGGGCACCGTGCCGTGCATGCCGGGCATTCCCAGCTGCTGCTCGTGCGAGTCGGGGAATGCCCCGCGCGCCATCAGCGTCGTGACGACCGGCGCACCCGTCGCCTCGGCGAGACGCAGCAGCTCGGCCGACGCCTTGGAGCGGATCACCCCGCCGCCGACGTACAGCACGGGCTTCTTGGCGGCGGCGAGCAGCTGCGCCGCAGCCTGGATCTGCTTGCCGTGCGCCTTGGTCACCGGGCGGTAGCCGGGCAGGTCGATCTTCGGCGGCCAGATGAACGGCGCCTCGTTCTGCTGGGCGTCCTTCGTGATGTCGACCAGCACGGGACCGGGACGACCGGTTCCCGCGATCTCGAACGCCGAAGCGATCGCGGCCGGGATGTCTTCCGCGCGCTTGACCAGGATCGAGTGCTTCGTGATCGGCATCGTGATACCCACGATGTCGGCCTCCTGGAACGCATCCGTGCCCATCAGCGTGCTGAACACCTGACCCGTGATGCAAACGATCGGCACCGAGTCCATGTAGGCGTCGGCGATGGCCGTGACGAGGTTGGTCGCGCCCGGGCCCGACGTCGCGATGGCGACGCCGATGCGTCCGGATGCCGAGGCGTAACCCTCGGCAGCGTGACCGGCACCCTGTTCGTGGCGCACGAGGATGTGGCGCAGGGCGGTCGAGTCCATGAGCGGGTCGTAGACGGGCAGGATCGCTCCACCGGGCAGCCCGAAGACGTCGGTGACGCCGAGCAGCTCGAGGGAGCGGACGACCGCCTCCGCACCCGTGAGCACGGGCGCGGACGCGGTGCGAGCGGGCGGCCGGGGAATGGCCGTGGCAGATTCGGCGGGCATGGTGAGAATCCTTGCGATCGGAATGACTGTGATGATTCGCCGGCAGAGGACCGACGAAACGCCGCATCCTTCGGACGCGGGCTATCCCGTGACCGCGCCCTCCGCGGCGGAGTGCACGAGCTTGGAATACTTGGCCAGAACGCCTCGGGTGTAGCGCGGGGGCAGCGGTTCCCAGCCAGAGCGGCGGGAGCTGAGCTCAGCCTCATCGACGAGTAGGTCGAGAGTGCGAGCTGCGATATCGACCCGTATCAGATCACCATCGCGCACGAAGGCGATGGGACCTGCGTCCACCGCTTCGGGTGCTATATGGCCGATGCAGAGGCCGGTTGTGCCGCCTGAGAATCGTCCGTCCGTCAAGAGTAGTACATCTTTTCCGAGCCCGGCTCCCTTGATGGCGGCGGTGATCGCGAGCATCTCGCGCATTCCGGGGCCACCCTTCGGGCCCTCGTAACGGATCACCAGGACGCTGCCCGGGGCGATCGATCCCTCTTCCAGCGCGTCCATCGCGGCACGCTCGCGCTCGAACACCCGCGCGGGGCCCTCGAAGACGCTCGCGTCGAAGCCGGCGGTCTTGACGACCGCACCCTCGGGAGCGAGCGAACCGTGCAGCACCGTGATGCCGCCGGTCGCGTGGATCGGGTTGTCGAACGTGTGGATGACGGTTCCGTCGACGGGGTCGGGGTTCAGCTCGGCGAGGTTCTCGGCGAGCGTCTTGCCCGTGACCGTGAGGGCGTCGCCGTGCAGCAGACCCTCGTCGAGCATCGCCTTCATGACGACGGGGATGCCCCCGTGTCGGTCGACGTCGTTCATGACGTAGTGGCCGAACGGCTTCATGTCGGCGACGTGCGGAACCTTGTCGCCGATGCGGTTGAAGTCGTGCAGGCTGAGGTCGACGTCCGCCTCGCGCGCGATCGCGAGCAGGTGCAGCACGACGTTGGTCGAACCGCCGAGGGCCATCGCGAGCGCGATCGCGTTCTCGAACGCCTCTTTGGTCAGGATGTCGCGGGTCGTGATGCCCAGGCGCAGGAGGTTCACGACGGCCTCGCCCGAGCGGTGCGCGAACGCGTCGCGGCGGCGGTCGGCCGACGGCGGCGCGGCCGAACCCGGCAGGCTGAGGCCGAGGGCCTCGGCGACGGACGCCATCGTGTTGGCCGTGTACATGCCGCCACAGGCACCCTCGCCCGGCGCGAAGGCGCACTCGATGCGCTTGAGGTCGGCCTCGCTCATCTTGCCGGCCAGGCAGGCACCGACCGCCTCGAACGAGTCGATGATCGTGATGTCCTTCTCGGTGCCGTCGCTGAGCTTGACCCAGCCCGGTGCGATCGACCCGGCGTAGAGGAAGACGCTCGAGAGGTCGAGGCGGGCGCTGGCCATCAGCATCCCGGGGATCGACTTGTCGCAGCCCGCGAGCAGCACACTGCCGTCGAGGCGCTCGGCCATCATGACGGTCTCGACCGAGTCGGCGATGACCTCGCGCGACACGAGCGAGAAGTGCATGCCCTCATGACCCATCGAGATGCCGTCGGATACCGAGATCGTGCCGAACTGCAGCGGGTAGCCGCCGCCGGCGTGCACGCCCTCCTTCGCGCCCTGAGCCAGGCGGTCCAGGCTCAGGTTGCAGGGGGTGATCTCGTTCCAGCTCGACGCGATGCCGATCTGGGGCTTCTCCCAATCGGCGTCGCCCATGCCCACGCCGCGGAGCATTCCGCGCGAGGTGGTCGCTTCGATGCCGTCGGTGACGACCCGGGAGCGGGGCTTGATATCGACGGGGGAACTGTCGGAAGGGTCGTACGGAGCCATCCCCCGAGTCTATTCCTGCTGTGCCGCCCGCATCCGCGCCAGGGTCCACAACACTCCGGCGAGTTCTTGGGCGTCTGCGACACGCACGCGGGCGGATGTCTCCCCCGGCCCGACGCGCACGCCCAGGTCGCCTTCGGTCAGGTGCGCGATCGCATCCTCGTCCGTGACGTCATCCCCCGCGAAGAACACGGCCGTCGCACCCGTCTGCTCGCGCAGAGCGGCGATCGCGGCATCCTTCCCCGCGTGGCTCGACGAGAACTCGAGGATGTCCTGCCCCGTGCGCCGCCGCCATCCCGGCGCCCGCTCGACGACGAGCGCGTCGATCTCGTGCGTCGCCCGCGCGGCATCCTCGGCCGTGCTCAAGCGCGTGTGGAGAGCGAAACCCAGGGCCTTGTGCTCGATCCACGCGCCCTCGATGTCGGCGACGATGGTGTCGGCGACGGCGCGCACAGCGTCGGCATCCACGTCGTCCGGCTCGGCGCCCTGCTCCGCCGCCTGCTCGGTACGAGGAGTTCGGCTCGGCGAGAGGACTCGTCCCACCTCAGCGTCCTCTTCCCCCGCCGAAGTCCTCTCCTCACGCTGAGGGGTGGCAGTGGAGGCCGGGTACCAGAACTCGGCGCCATGCGAACCCGCGAGATACACCGGCGACTCGTCGTCGTGCTCGCCGATCACCCGCAGGTCGGCGAGCATCCGTCCCGAGACGAATGCCACGAAGGTGTCGGGAAGCGCGGCGAGATCGGCGACCGCGTCCTGGGACGCCGGCAACGCCCGAGCCTTCATCGGCTCGTCGATCAGGGGCGCAAGCGTGCCGTCGAAGTCGAGAGCGACGAGCAGCTTCTCCGTGGCGGCGAGCGGCCCGAGCAGATCGTTCAGTTCGCGTTCGCTCATGCGGGTGCAACCTCTCTCGGGGCGGGGCCCCGGTCGCGTCGACGCGCGGCATCCAGCGCGGCGACGAAGCTCTGCGACCACGCCTCGACGTCGTGCTCGAACACGCGACGCCGCAGCGACCGCATCCGGCGTCCCTGCTCGGCGCCGGGCATCTCGACGGCGCGCATGATCGACTCCTTGAGCCCCTCGATGTCGTGCGGGTTGATCTGCAGCGCGCTGCCGAGCTCATCCGCGGCCCCGGCGAACTCGCTCAGCACGAGCACGCCGCGGTTGTCGATGCGCGAGGCGACGTATTCCTTGGCGACGAGGTTCATCCCGTCGCGGAGGGCCGTCACGAGCATCACATCGGCGGCGAGGAAAAGAGCGACCATCTCTTCGCGCGGATAGCCGTGGTGCAGATAGCGGATGGCCGTGTGGCCCATCGTGTCGAACGTGCCGTTGATGCGCCCGACCGTCAGCTCGATCTCGTCGCGCAGCTGGGCATACGCGACGACACGCTCGCGACTAGGGCTCGCGACCTGCACGAGCGTGACGTCGGAGGTGTCGAGCTTGCCGTCCGTCAGGAGCTCGCCGAACGCCTTCATGCGGTGGCGGATGCCCTTGGTGTAGTCGAGCCGGTCGACTCCGAGCAGGATCTTGCGCGGGTTGCCGAGCCCCTCGCGGATCTCGGCGGCCCGCGCCTGGACCTCGGGCGAGCGGGCCAGCTCGGCGTACGACTCGGCGTCGATCGAGATGGGGAACGCCTTGGCGAGGGCGATCCGGGTGCGGCCGTCGCCCATGGGCACCGAGATCCCCGAGGCCTTGGTGTCGTACCGCAGCTGACGACGCACGGCGCGGGCGAAGTTGCCGGCATCCGCGACGCGCTGGAACCCGATGACATCCGCGCCGAGCAGCCCTTCGAGCACCTGCTTGCGCCAGGGCAGCTGCGAGTACAGCCCGTACGCCGGGAACGGGATGTGGTGGAAGTACCCGATCGTCAGGTCGGGGCGAAGCTCGCGCAGCATCTTGGGCACGAGCTGCAGTTGGTAGTCCTGCACCCAGACGGTGGCCCCCTCGGCAGAGACGGCCGCGGTCGCCTCGGCGAAGCGCCGGTTGACGCGGACGTAGGACTCCCACCAGAGGCGGCTGTACCGGGGCGCGGCGATCACGTCGTGGTAGAGCGGCCAGATCGTGTCGTTCGAGAAGCCCTCGTAGTAGAGCTCGACGTCGTCGGCGCTGAGCGAGATCGGCACGAGGTGCGTGCCCTCGAACTCGAAGGGCTCGAGCTCCAGGTCCGCCTGGCCCGGCCATCCCACCCACGCACCGTCCGCGCGCCGCATCATCGGCTCCAGGGCCGTCACGAGGCCACCCGGCGACCGCCGCCACTCGCCGTCCTCGGCGCGGTCGACGGGCAGTCGATTTGCGACGACGACGAAGTCGGCGCGGTCGGGCAGGTCGGTCGTCACGGGGGCCTCTCACGAGCATCGGGACGGGCATGCGTGCTGCCTCCAGGGTATCTGGCGTGTCGGCATACCTCGGCGACGCATCCGTTCCGCGCCGGCGTCCGGCCCCCGGCATCCGTCCGCCGCCCCCTTCGCCGAAACACCCCTCTTGCGGCGAGGCACCCCAGACCCGAGGTGTTTCGCGGCGGAAGGGGTGTTCCGAGGTGGGAGGACGCTGCGCAGGGGCGACAAAACGGGCGGCGCGGCGGAAAAACGGGCGGATGCTTCGGGCACCGGCGGCGAAATGTCAACCGCGAGCGCGGCCCGGGTGACGTTCGGTAGCGTGGGACCATGCGCAAGTACCTGTTCGGAACGGGCATCATCTCCGCCATCACCGGCGGCATCACGCTGCTGCGCGGAGCCCGCGACAGTGAGTTCACCTGGCGCGAGGCCCTCGCCTGGATCAGCTGGGGAATCACGGCAACGCTCGCGATCGGCGCGATCGTCGACACGTACCGTGCGTCGCGCGGCCATGTCATCGCGGACGACTCCCCCGTCCACGGCAAGGAGCAGAAGCTTCTGAAGAAGCGCCTGCACAGGTAACCCGGCGTCCGCCCGATCCCGCAACGTGCACCGAGCCCGCCCCTTCGCGCCGAGTACGCCGGTTATCCACCGCAAGTGAGTAGCGGAGTCGGCAACAGGCGGCGATCTCGGCGTGCCGCTCAGCGCGCGCCGCTCAGCGCGTGAGGATCAGCGCCTCGCCCTGGCCCCCGCCGCCGCACAGCGCGACAGCGGCGGTGCCGCTCCCCCGACGACCGAGTTCGTGCACCGCGTGCACGACGAGCCGCGCCCCGGATGCTCCGATCGGGTGCCCGACCGCGATGCCCCCGCCGTGGACGTTGACGACGTCGTCGGCCAGGCCCAGCTCGGCCTGGGAACGCACGACCACGGCCGCGAACGCCTCGTTGATCTCGACGATGTCGAGGTCGGCGGGAGTCAGTCCCTGCTTCTCGAGCGCCTTCGCAATGGCCCGGGCGGGCTGCGCGTGCAGCGAGTTGTCCGGCCCAGCGACCTGCCCGTTCGCCCCGATCACGGCCAGCACGGGCCACCCGCGCGCCTCGGCGTGGGCGCGGTGCGTCACGACCACAGCGGCCGCGCCATCCGAAATCTGCGACGAGTTGCCCGCCGTGATCGACCCGCCCTCCGCGAACGCGGGCCGCAGGCGCCCGAGCGTCTCGACCGTCGTCTCGGGACGGATGCCTTCATCCGCCGTCACGCGGACGGCATCGCCCCGCCGCTGCGGCACGTCGATCGCCACGATCTCGTCCGCGAACACGCCCGCCTCGGTCGCCGCTGCGGCACGCTGGTGCGAGCGCGCCGAAACGGCGTCCTGCTGCTCGCGCGTCACCTCGAACCGGTCGTTGCGGCGCTCGGTGGACGCGCCCATGCTCTCGTTGTCGTACGCGTCGGTGAGCCCGTCGAGGGCCATGTGGTCGAGCACCTCGACACTGCCGTACTGCCATCCGTCGCGCGATCCCATCAGCAGGTGCGGGGCGCGGGTCATGGACTCCATGCCGCCCGCGACCACGACATCCGCGTCGCCGACCCGGATCATGCGTGCCGCGTCGATGATTGCCGTCAAACCCGACAGGCAGACCTTGTTGACGGATGACGCGGGCACCTCCCATCCGATCCCCGCGGCCAGCGCCGCCTGGCGCGCGGGGTTCTGGCCCGACCCGGCGGGCAGCACCTGCCCGAGCACGACGGCGTCGACGGCATCCGCTGCGATCCCGGCCTTCTCGAGCGCGCCGCGGATGGCGAAGCCGCCGAGCTGGGGCGCCGTGAAAGACGCGAGCTGACCCTTCAACCGCCCCTGGGGCGTGCGGGCTGCGGCCACGATGACGATGTCGTCCGGCTCGATGCTCTCGTGCGGCATGTGTTCTTGCGGCAGGGCGCTCATGCGTTCTCCTCCAGTGCGGGCGAAACGGTCAGGTGCGGCTCGGTCGCCGCGACGACCTCGGCCACGGTCACACCCGGTGCCACCTCCACCAGCACGAGTCCGTCGGGCGTCACGTCGATCACGGCCAGGTCGGTGATGATTCGGTCGACGACCTGACGCCCGGTCAGGGGCAGCGAGCACTCGTCGACGATCTTCGCCGAACCATCCTTCGCGACGTGCTCCATGAGCACAATGACCTGGGCCGCTCCGTGCACGAGATCCATTGCGCCTCCCGGACCCTTGACCATCTTCCCCGGGATCATCCAGTTGGCCAGGTCACCGGTACGCGAGACCTGCATCGCACCGAGCACGGCGACATCGATCTTGCCGCCGCGTATCATGCCGAAGCTCGTGGCCGAGTCGAAGAACGACGCCCCGGCCAGGGTCGTTACCGTCTCTTTTCCGGCGTTGATCAGATCCGGATCCACATCCGCATCGTCCGGGTACGGCCCCACGCCGAGAATGCCGTTCTCGGACTGCAGCACGACGGTCACGTCATCCGGCACGTAGTTGGGCACCAGGGTCGGCAGCCCGATCCCGAGGTTGACGTACGAGCCATCCGTCAGCTCGGCGGCGGCACGCGCGGCCATCTGCAGGCGATCGAGTGGCATGTCAGTTCCCTTCCGAGCCGGTTGCCCGCACCGTGCGACGCTCGATGCGCTTTTCGATGTCGGTCCCGACCTCGACGATGCGGTGCACGTAAACACCCGGAAGATGCACCTGATCGGGGTCGATTTCGCCGGGCTCGACGAGCTCTTCGACCTGGGCGATGCAGACGCGCCCGGACATCGCGGCGAGCGGGTTGAAATTGCGCGCGGCCTTGTTGAACACGAGGTTGCCGTGGCGGTCACCTCTCCGTGCGTGCACGAGGGCGAAGTCCGTCAGGATGGCCTCTTCGAGCACGTACTCGCGCGACTGACCCGCGACGTCGAAGACGCGGACGTCCTTCGTCGGTGACGCCACAGCGATCCCGCCCGCTCCGTCGTACCGGCGGGGCAACCCGCCCTCGGCGACCTGCGTGCCGACTCCCGTTCGCGTGTAGAAGGCCGCGACGCCGGATCCGCCCGCGCGCAACTTCTCGGCGAGCGTGCCCTGCGGGGTGAGCTCGAGCTCGAGCTCACCGGCGAGGAACTGCCGCTCGAATTCCTTGTTCTCGCCGACGTACGACGACGTCATCTTGCGGATGCGGCGGGCGTTCAGCAGCACGCCGAGGCCCCAGTCGTCCACGCCGCAGTTGTTGCTGACGATGCTGAGATCGGTCGTGCCCTGCGCGAGGAGCGCCTCGATCAGGGCGATCGGATTGCCCGAGAGCCCGAACCCTCCGACGGCGAGCGAAGCGCCGTCCGGGATGTCCGCCACGGCCTCGGCCGGGGTCGTCACCTGTTTGTCGATCACGCGTCACTCCCTTGTCGCACGTTCGCGAATGTGGCCAGACCCGACCGCTGTGTCCACGATCCGGTCACGGTGCGTCGAGGGCATCCGTAGCCCATTCCCTTTTCCAGCTTGTCTCTCGGCTCCACCGACCGCAAGAAATGCCTTGCGATGTGGCTCACCCGACGGCTAGCGTCCACATGATGAACACTCGCACGGTTCCCGGCGCCCAGGCCATCGGCCGCGCGGCGCACCTCCTGCGCCTCGTCACGGCCGCGGGCACCGAGGGAGCGCAGACCGCGGACCTCGCACGTCGCGCCGACCTGTCGCGCTCGACGGCACATCGGCTGCTGTCGGCGCTCCGAGCCGAGGGCCTCGTCGATCAGGACGAGCGGAGCGCGCGATGGATGCCGGGGCCCGAACTGTATCTGATGGGGACGGTCGCCGCCGCCCGGTACGACATCACGACACTGGCCCGCGACATCGTCCGCTCACTCGCCGTCAAGACCGAGGAGAGCGCGTTCCTGTCGGTGCGGCGAGCCGACGAGACCGTGTGCCTGCTGCGCGAAGAAGGGGCCTTTCCCATCCGCTCGTTCGTGCTGAGCGAGGGCGTCCGCTTTCCCCTCGGCGTCGCCTCGGCGGGGCTGGCGATCCTGTCCTTCCTGCCCGAGGCCGACGTCGACGCCTACCTCGAGCGCCGCCCCGACCTCGACGAATCATGGGGCGCGAGTCACGGCCTCGCACCGCTCCGCACGCGCCTCGCCGAAACGCGCGACCGCGGCTACGCGGTCAACCCGGGGCTGATCGTCGAGGGCAGCTGGGGTGTCGGGGCGGCCGTGTTCAACCGCGCGGGGTACCCCGAGTGGGCGCTGAGCCTGACGGGGGTCGAGTTCCGCTTCGGCCCGGACCGCCTGGCGGGCCTCGGCCGCACGCTGCTCGCGCACGCACACCAGCTCTCGACCCGCATCGCCGCCGCCGGGCGCTGACCCCGCCCATCCACCGCGAACGGTCGCGACTCGCCGCGCAACATCGCGGCCACACGGCGAGTCGCGACCGTTCGGTGGGGGCAGGCGAGCGAGGCCACAGCATCCCTGCCGCCTGCCGCACCCGAGCCGTAGGCTGAGATCATGCGCGCGACGACGATCCATGCTGCCCGAGACATCCGAGTCGAAGAAGTCCCCGACCCCGTACTCAGCTCGGGTCGCGACGCCATCGTCCGGGTCGTTGCGGCGTGCGTCTGCGGCTCGGACCTGTGGAGCTACCGCGGCGTGCGTACCCCCAAGCCGGGCTCGCGCATCGGGCACGAGTTCGTCGGAGTGGTCGAGGCGCTCGGCAACGAGGTCGAGAACGTCGCGGTCGGCGACTTCGTCATCGCACCGTTCTACGACTGCGACATGACGTGCGTGAACTGCCGCAACGGCGTCTCGACGTCGTGCCTCGAGCACTCCTGGTGGGGCTCGCGCGATCACTTCGGCGGGTTCGCCGACGGAGCCCAGGGCGAATACGTCCGCGTGCCGCACGCCGACGGGACGCTCGTGAAGACCCCCGAGTACCCCTCCGACGACCTCATTCCCCACCTTCTGACGCTGTCGGATGTCTTCGGCACCGGTCACCACGCGGCCCTATCCGGCGGGGTCGGTCCCGGCAGCACGGTCGTCGTGATCGGTGACGGCGCCGTCGGGCTCTGCGCCGTGCTCGCCTCGAAGCGCCTCGGCGCGGAGCGCATCGTGCTGATGTCTCGCCACGCATCCCGTCAGGCGCTCGGTCGCGAGTTCGGCGCGACCGACGTGATCGCCGAGCGCGGCGCCGAGGGGATCGCCGCCGCCAAGGCCCTGTTCGACGGCATCGGACCCGACGCGGTTCTCGAATGCGTCGGCACCCCCGAGAGCATGGACCAGGCCATCGCCACGGCGCGCCCCGGCGGCACGGTCGGATTCGTCGGCGTTCCCGCCGAGGGCAACTCGGTGCCCGTGGGATCGCTCTTCGGGGCGAACATCGGCCTGCGCGGGGGCGTCGCTCCCGTCCGCAACTACATAGAAGAGCTGTTGCCGGATGTCTGGAACGGCGTCGTCCAGCCGGGTCGCGTGTTCGACCTGACGCTGCCCCTCGATGAGGCGGCCGAGGCTTACGCCGCGATGGACGAGCGCCGCGCGATCAAGGTGCTGCTCAAGCCCTGACCTCCTGCTCTACCGACCGGCGGGAGGCGCGATGGCACGGCGGCGACGCGGTCTTGCCGCGGTGATCGGAGTAGCCAATCGACCGACCTAGCGGGCGATCCAGAACGTCTGTCGACCGGAGACTGACCACGGCCGCTCCGGGCCCACCCGCGCATGAGAAAAGCCCTGGTAGATGGCGAGATCTATCAGGGCTTCCCAGTGCACCCCCTGGGACTTGAACCCAGAACCCACTGATTAAGAGTCAGTTGCTCTGCCGATTGAGCTAGAGGTGCAAAGGCCGCCCAGGTGGAGCCGGGCGAACCGAGGGTCAACATTACCATCACGGTTACGTCACTCGCGAATCGTTCAGGCAAGCCCCGGTATCCTGGGCCCGTGACCTTCCCCACGTCGCCCCTCCCCGGCGTCGCGCACGCCGATCCGACGCGTGCCGATGACCTCTCCCTTGCGCTCCGACTGGCGGATGCCGCGGCCGCCGCATCGATGGCGCGTTTCGATGCCGTCGACCTCCACGTGCAGACGAAGCCCGATGCCTCGCCCGTGTCCGAGGCGGATCTGGCTGCCGAGCGGGCGATCCGAGACATCCTGGCGCAAGAACGGCCCGGCGACGGGATCCTCGGCGAAGAGTTCGGAACCACGGGCGATAGCCGTCGCCAGTGGATCATCGATCCGATCGACGGCACCGCCAACTATGTCCGCGGCATCCCGATGTGGGGCAACCTGATCGCACTGGCTGTCGATGGTCTGCCCGTCGTCGGCGTCGTCGGAATCCCCGCGATCGGACGCCGCTGGTGGGGCGCCGAAGGCCTCGGGGCCTGGACGGACACGCCCGATGGCGGCGAGCGCCGGCTGAGGGTGTCGTCGGTCGACACCCTCGACGAGGCCAGCGTGAGCTTCCAGAGCATCGCGCAGTGGGATGAGACCGACCACCTCGACGCCCTCATCGCGCTGACCCGCCGAGTCAAGCGCGACCGCGGATACGGCGACGTCTGGCCCTACATGCTCCTTGCCGAGGGGCGCCTCGAGTTCGTCGCCGAATTCGGCGTTCAGGAGTACGACATCGCCGCCGTCGTCCCCATCATCAGCGAGGCCGGCGGGCGCGTCACGTCGTTCGAGGGCGAGCAGACCCTCTCGGCACGTTCGGTGATGGCGACCAACGGCATCCTGCACCAAGACTTCCTCGATCTCGTCCACTCCCCCACCCCGCGCGGCTGATCTGGACACCATGACTCGCTCTCGCGCGGTTCCCCGCACTCGCACGGTCATCGGCGCGGCGGCGCTCGTCGCGGCCCTGGCGCTGACGAGCTGCGCGGCGACCCCGGATGCCGAAGCAACCACGCCGCCACCGAGCACAGCGCCCAGTGCGACGCCGACCCCGACCCCCACCGAGATCACGCCCGTCGTGCGCCCCGGTGATCTCACCTGCGAAACCCTGATCGCACCGGACGTCGTCGCGGCGTTCGTCGAGGCCGGCTGGGAAGCGCAGGAGGATGTGTTCCGCATCGGCTCGCGCGAGTTCCCCGACGGACTGTGGTGCATCTGGGGTGCTGCGGGCGCCGTCACCGCGAGCGTGCAGATCTACGGCTGGGCCGGAATCGACCCCGCCGACGCCGAAAAAGCGCAGACCGAACTGACCGACGGCGGTTGGGTCGCCGAAGAGACGCCCGACGGTGTGTACGTCACCGAGAACCCCGACACGACCGTCGCGACCGACGACGACGGCTACGGCATGACGTTCCTGTTCGGCGACGGCTGGGTCGCGGTCGCCGACACCAAAGAGGGTCTGCTCGTCATCGAGCGCCCCGCCTGATCTGTGCCCTCGGCCTTGCGTGCCCCGAGACGCTGGCTCAAGCTCGAAGGGTGCAGTTCACCGGACACCTTCCCGAAGACGCGCCCGACCCGCGGCTGGAACAGGCCGCCCGCGTTCGGGATCTCCCGTTCGCGGTGATGGGGCTCGTGCCCCAGCCGACCCTCGAAGACTGGGACGGCCTGGGGATGGAGGGCACCGGCGGCAGCGGCGGCCACTCGCACCAGGCCGTGAGCATCAGCTACACGCTGTGGCGCAACCCCGAAGACCGCGACGATCCCGCGAACCTCGCGGAACTGGACGACCAGACGCGGGCCTCTCTCGATGTCGAACCGCCGTGGCCGCGACCGGTCTGGCTGCTCGATATGGTCGAGCGGATGCGGTATCCCATGCTCTGGGAGGCTGTTCGCACGTCGTGGTATCGCGAATCGAGCGAACACTCGACACTCGAATACCAGCTCGTGCACCACACGAACCACATCCTGATGAACCGGTTCCGCGAAGAGCTCGGGCTGGACATGGGGCGGCCCGCACACGAAGGCTCCTGGCGCGCGACCGAGGCGTCGATCAACCGCTCCGCGTTCCTCGTCGTCAACGGCGTCGAGACGGCCGCGTGCGAGATCGACACCGACCCGTTCGTCTACGCGGTCGGTGTGCGACTCGCACCGGACCTCGTCGCCACAGCGGTGATCCCGCGGGAATTCCTGCCGCACGTACGCGTCCAACTGGACACGCGAGAGTCGGCGTCAGCGTAGCGCCGGACATCCGAGAGGAACGACGGTGCGGAACGGGGCCCGGGGGCACCGAAAACGCCACATCAGCCCCACCGGACCTCTCGGATGTCCGCCCCACCGCAGGCTAAGCGGCCTCGATCTTCCGCATCGAGCCCGTCATCGGCATCGGGGCCGGAACCGCGTGCCCGAGGGCGCGGTAGTCCCACCCCGCCTCACGCCAGGCGTCTTCGGGCAGGCAGTTGCGCCCGTCGACGATGATCCGCTGCGACACCAGGTCACCGACGACGTCGGGGTCGGCGAGACGGAACTCGTCCCATTCCGTCAGCACAAGCACGACGTCGGCACCGCGCACCGCGTTCTCGAGCCCGTCGGCATACGACAGCGTCGGGAACAGGCGCTTGGCCGTGCCCCCGGCGGCCGGGTCGTAGACCGTGACGTGCGCCCCGCGCAGGTGTAGCGCCGCCGCCACGTTCAGCGCCGGCGAGTCGCGAACGTCGTCCGTGTCGGGTTTGAACGCCGCCCCGAGCACCGCAATGCGCGTGTTCAACACCGAGCCCCCGACCGCGCCGAGGGTCATGTCGATGATTCGCTGGCGCTGGTCCATGTTGATCTCGTCGACCCGCTGCATCAACATGACCGTCGAGTAGGCGCCGAGTTCGCCGGCTCGGTGCATCAGGGCACGGATGTCCTTCGGCAGACATCCGCCGCCGAACCCGAGCCCGGCGTTCAAGAACTTGCGGCCGATGCGTGAGTCGTACCCGATCGCATCCGCAAGAACACCGACGTCCGCTCCGGCCTTCTCGCACAACCCGGCGATCGCGTTGATGAACGAGATCTTGGTCGCCAGGAATGCGTTCGCGCTCACCTTGACCAGCTCGGCGGTCGCCAGATCGCAGGTCACGACGGGCGCCCCGTTCGCAATGGCGGGACCGTAGAGCCGACGCAGCCGGTCCTCGGCCCACGGTGACGCCCCGCCGATCACGATGCGGTCGGGGCGCAGGGTGTCTTCGACCGCCATCCCCTCGCGCAAGAATTCGGGGTTCCAGATCAGCTCGACATGCATGCCCGGCGCGATGGTCTCCGTCAGCATCGTCCGCAGCCGCGACGCGGTTCCCACCGGCACCGTCGACTTGCCGACGATCAGACCGTCGTGCGTCATGGCCTCCACCACCTGCCGCGTGGCGGAATCGACGAATCGCAGATCCGCTCCGTGACTCGATGCTTGCTGCGGCGTACCGACGCAGATGAAGTGGACATCGGATGCCGCGACCGCCGCCGCGAGGTCCGTCGTGAACCGCAGGCGGCCGGTGGCGACGTGCCGCGAGATCAGTTCGGGCAGGCCGGGCTCGAAGAACGGCACCTCGCCGCGTTCGAGCGCGGCGACCTTCGCGGGGTCGGTGTCGACGCCTATGACGTCGAAGCCCATCTCGGCGACGGCCGCGGCGTGGGTCGCGCCGAGGTATCCGGTGCCGATCACGCTGACGCGCAGGGGTGCGTCGAAGTCGTCGGTGGGCAGCGGCGGAACCGCGTGCACGGGGCGGGTGGGGATGATCTTCACGATGCACTCCTCGAGCTGGGGAAGGTGGAGCGGGGCGGGGATACGGCGTGAATCGCCCCGGGTGTCGTGGAGGGTCTGAAATCCCGAGAGGATGAGGACTATGCCAGCTTTGAGGAAGTATCCGCCGGAGTTGCGGGAGCGAGCGATGAGGCTCGTGCAGGAGGCGCGTAAGGAGGATCCGGGGTTGTCTGTGAATCAGGCAGTGATCCGGATCGGGCAGCGCGTCGGGGTCAACCCGGACACCTGTTTCTTATAAACATCTCCGAGCCCACGAGAAAAGAAG
>NZ_PQBR01000013.1:0-65673 GCF_002911615.1 Microbacterium sp. CJ77
TCTTGCTGACGACTGACCTCGAAGTCTGGGTGTCCTTGCTGTTGATCTGTCGTCCGTCAGGAGGCGCATCACCCTCGTGGTGCTGGCCGGGCGGGCGTGACCTCATAGGAGCCTGATCGCAACAGTCCCATCACAGTCCCGTCCACCCGACCGGCCAGTGTCACTCACCCTGTCCTGATCTGGTTGGAGCGAGCACTATGAGCATGCAGCAAGTCCCCTCTCACCGTCGAGTCGTTGTCGGCGTCGACACTCACAAACACGTCCACGTCGCCGTCGCGATCGATGAGCTCGGCGCGGTCCTGGATCGCCGATCTTTCGCGGCGGATTCCGGTGGCTACGGCCAGCTGATCGACTGGGGCGAATCGTTCGGCGGGAAACTCACCTTCGGGATCGAAGGCACCGGTTCCTATGGTGCAGGCCTGGCCGGCGCAGTGCGCCGTCGTGGAATCGGGACGCTGGAGGTGATGAGAACGGACCGTCGCGACAGGCGACTACGAGGCAAGTCCGACACCATCGATGCCGAGAACGCAGCCAGGGCAGTCCTCGCGGGCCTGGCGACGGCCATCCCGAAGTCAGCCGATGGAACAGTGGAGATGATCCGTCAGATCAAGGTCGCCAAGGACGTCGCCGTCAAGGCGAGAACATCCGCGATGATCAGCCTCAAGCAGGTCATCGTGAACGCCCCCGACGATCTGCGTCAGGAGCTGCAACCGCTATCGAAGATGGCGCTCATCCATCGCTGCGCGGCGCTTCGTCCGGGCCAGGTGACCACAATCATCGCGTCGACCAAGCACACGTTACGATCGATCGCCCGTCGCTGGGAAGTACTGGATGCCGAGATCTCCGGGCATGAGAAGCTCCTGGCAGAGCTGACCGCGCAGATCGCTCCCGACCTCGCGAAAGCCTTTGCGGTCGGTCCTGACACCGCGGCCGAGATGCTGATCGTTGCCGGCGACAATCCGGAACGGATCCGTTCGGAGGCCGCGTTCGCCCGGCTCTGCGGTGTCGCCCCGATCCCTGCATCGTCAGGGATGACCACCCGACACCGGCTCAATCGGGGCGGTCACCGGCAAGCAAACGCCGCACTCTACCGTGTCGTCATCGTTCGCATGCAGCACCACGAACCCACTAAGGCCTACGTCGCCCGCCGGATCACCGAAGGAAAGACGAAGTCCGAGATCATCCGGTGTCTGAAACGTCTTCTCGCCCGCGAACTCTGGGCCGCGATGCGCCCCATCCGCGAAGCCCGACCACCCCTCCAAATCGCGGCTTGACAGATATAGGAGCATCAACGCCCTCGCCGAGAGCGTCGTCGGCCTCTACAAGACCGAGTGCGTGAAGATCGACGGCCCGTTCCGCAGCGCCGACGACCTGGAACTGGCCACGCTGTCCTGGGTGCACTGGTTCAACGAGAACCGACTGCACTCCTCGATCGGATACCTCACACCCATCGAGAAAGAGAACGAGTACTACCGTGAGATCAACTCCCAGCACCAGCCGGCGCTGGGAGAACTCGCCCTCCACTAAACCCGGGGCGATTCAGCGGATGGATGCTGCGGGGCGGGGATTCCGGGGATGGATGCAACGGGTCTTTTGCGTTGGCGGACGTGCGGGATCAGTAGGGCTTCAGGAAGAAGTTGGCGGCGGGATCGGCGATCCCCGCCGTGAAGGCCTCGAGCGAGTCGGCGCGCGAGTCGATCCGCCAGTCGTTCGTGACCCGTTCGCCGCCGGTGATCGTGGTGACGGCCAGGTTGAACCACGACAGTCCGATCAGGTCCGAGTTCTCGGGGCGGGTGAACGCGTCGAGAACGTCGGCCACCCAGGCGGCCTTGTTTCCGCCGGTTTCGGATGCTCCGATTTCGGCCAGGATGATCGGCTTGTCGGTGATCTGGCGCAGCTGGGCGAGGGTCGGTCCGAACGTGTAGTCGAAGGTGAACTGCTGGTTCGAGGCGTATGGGGGGCGGAGGTATCCGGAGATTCCGATCCAGTCGACGTACTCGTCGCCCGGGTACAGGGCGGTGAGGAACTCGACCGACTTGTTGCGGCTCGGCAGGTTGTTGATGATGTTGGGCGCCCAGGTCCAGATCACGAACTGGTTGGCGCCCTCGGCCTCGAAGATGTCGTGCACGTGCCGCCAGACCGCGACGTAGTCGCCCGGCCGGTTGCCGTTGATCGCGCTGCCGTTGCCGAAGGTCTCGGACCACGGGTACCAGATGCCGTTCATCTCGTGATTGAGACGGATGCCGAGGGGCAGTCCGGTCGCCACGATGTCGCGGGCGTACTGACGCAGGTAGTCGTCGAACGCCCCGGGGACACCATTGGCGGGATCGCCGAGGATCCGCGGCAGCGAGTAGTCGGGCTCTTCCACCGCGTCGTTCTGCGCGGCGATCGGCCGTGACTCCCAGGTGAGCATGGGGAGCAGACCGCGTTCCCAGGCCCGCGTGACTGCGTCGCCGCGGTAGGTCTGATCCCAGCCTCCGAAGTATCCGACCATCGACTGACGTGTGCCCGCCTTGAGCGCCGCGTCGTCGAAGGTCGCGAAGTTGAACGGCGCCTGGGCCGTGTACATGCCGAAGTGCCGCTGCGTCGGGTTCAGGAGGGTCTCGAGCGCGGGCGCGGTCACCGGTGCGACGCTCGGGGCGGCGGGAGCCGGCGGAGGCGCGACGGGCCGCGGTTGCACGGGCGAGGTGACGTTGCGGTAGATGACGACCCGGTCGGGCCCCTCGGGCTCCGTTTCTTCCTCCGGGGTCGGGGTCGGGGTGGGCGTCGGGGTCGGCGCCGCCGTGGGGGTGGCGGACGGTTTCGGGGTCGCCGTGCGCTCGGCGGCCGCCTGGGCCGCGTCGAGCTGTGCCTGCAGCGCGGCCTTCTCGGCCTCGCTCGCGGCGAGCTGCTCTTCGAGCGTCAGCGGGCGGGGCCCGGCACCGGGGCTCGCCCAGACGGCCGCGCTCGTGACGCTCAGCGCCAGGATCAGGACGGCGCCGCCCAGGGCCGCACCTCGGGCGGATCTCGGGGTGGCCGCCCACCAGCTACGGGGTCCGCTAGACAATGAAGATCGCCTCCAGTGCGAAGATGGCCAGGCCGATCACGTACGGCCAGGCGGCTTTGGGGTTCAGGCGTCGCCGGGGCGGCGCGATCTCGGCGGCGCTCCCCGCGGTGCTCTCAGCGATGGCGGCCACCTCGGTGCTCGTGACGGTTGCTGCCTCGGCGCTCACGGGTGTGGGCCCGGTTGCCGAACGAGCCCGGTCCTGCCGGAGTGCGACCCGCGTCGGCGCCTCGACCATCACCTGGCCCTCTTCACCGCGGCGCAGGGGGCCGTACGGGACCGAGGTCGGTCCCGTCTGCGGGGCGGAGGGCGAGCGCCGGGACGAGGCATCCGTCCCGTCGGGCTCGATGCCGAGCTTCGCGAGTTCTTGATGCATACGGTCGCTCTCGGGGTCCGTTCCGAGCAGCTCATCGTCGCTCGTCGGCGCCGCACCACCGGCATAGGCACCCGCTCGGGTCCCCCAGCCGCTCGCGTGACCCATCCGGAAGAATCCGATGAGGCGGATCGGCATCAGGAAGGCCGTCGAGGTGATGATGAAGATCGGCAGCCGCAGGAAGTCGCTCGGGCGTTCGGCCAGGTGCCGCAGCTGGCGGATCGCCATGCTGAGCACCGACGAGAGCACGATCAGTCCGACCACCCAGATCAGCCCCGAGCTCATGCCGAACTCGTTCAGGATGGCGACATAGAAGTTGTGCCCCTCGCCGACCGCGGCGCGGTAGATCCAGCCGCCGATGACCCCGGCGAGCAGGAACGGAAGCACGATGTCCATCACCATGAACATGGTGAGCAGGGGCGCGTGGCCGAGCATCCACGGCAGCATCCGCAGCGTGTTGTACTGGCTGCCGCGCGCCCACCGCAGCTGCTGCTTGTAGAGCTTCTTCACCTTCAGCGGGGCGTCCGTGTAGACGAGGCTGGTGTGCTGGTAGACGGTGCGGTAGCCCTCTTTGAGGGTCAGATTCGTGAGCGTGCGGTCATCCGAGATCTCCAGGAACACGCCCATGAACTTCTCGTTCATGAACTTGTCCATGACGCGGACCAGGATGTCTCGGCGGAACGCGATCGTTCGGCCCGGGAGGCAGCCGACCTGGCCGAGAACGCTCTGTGCCGGCATCGAGTACAGCGATCGGGTGTTCTCGAGCCAGTCGGCCCACCGGGTGATCCAGCTGCGCTCGGGATCGAGGATGCGCTGGCGGGTGGTCGCGCCGCCGACACGCTTGTCGCCGAACGGCTTGACGAGTTCTTCGAGGGTTCCGGGCGCCCAGACCGTGTCCGAGTCGACCAGCACCGAGATCTCGTACTGGGACAGTTCGACACCGACCTTCACCGCGTTGCGCTTGCCGGCGATCGGCGTGTGCACCCAGCGCACCTTCGGGGCGAACTCGGCGCACACCTCTTCGAGGCCGAGGTTTCGAGCGCCGTTGATCACGACGATGATCTCGTCGGGCTCCTGCTCGATGATGCGCCCGAGGACGTCGCGGAACAGGTCGAGTGGCTCGTCGACCACCGGGATGATCACGCTCGTGGTGGCCTCGTGCCGCTCGGCGAAGGGCCGATAGCGCTGGCTGATCAGAAGCTTCGTCAACCACAGGCCCCAGATCAGGAACGAGTAGACCGCGAACAGGTACAGCTCGGGATACCCCTCGAGCATGTGCCTGACCTGCAGCAAAAAGATGAACATTCCGCCCCCTCGAATAGGTGCTTGCGTCCCGCGGCGCTGGGGGTTGGTGCTGACTTTCTCTGTCTCGAGTCTTCGATCAGGCTGAAGCGACCTGCAAGAAGGCACCGGGGGTGTTTACACGATCGAAACGGATGCCTCTGGGCGCATATATCTGGCGCGAACAACGAATCACCAGGCCAGGAGGTCTTCTTCGACGGCGGCGCGTAGCACGACGCGACCCTCGCTCCCAGACACCGTTCACGCGGCCGTCAAGAGCCGGAATCATGCCGGAATCATGGGGATTCTCGCTCTGTCCCCCACCCGGCGGACAGGCTCTCAGAGGCCTCGTCCACCGTTCGGAGGACACTGTAGCCCATTCGGGGGACACGTGCGAACTCCGGAATGTTCGCGTCGCGGAGCAGTGTTCTCGAGCGGGTCGCTTCGACCCCCTCGGCGGCCGGCCTCATGTTGTCCGAACCCAGACCTGACGGTCCCTGAGCCTGTCGAAGGGAGCATTGCGACCCCAGCGAGTGGGACCGTGCCCTGCACGGACGACGACTGCGGGCACAATAGAGCCGTGCCACGTTCGAGATCGACTCGCGTCCTCCGGGGTGCGAGCGCGGCCACGATCGCGACATTCGTCGCGCTGGTCTCGCACGTGTCGGGTGGCGGCGAGGTCCCTGGTCCACTCGGGATCGCGGCGCCGTGGATCCTCTCGGTCATGGTCTGCACGCTCCTCGCCGGCCGAGTTCTCTCGCTCACGCGCCTGTCGATCGCGGTCGTGATCAGTCAGGCGCTCTTCCACGTCCTCTTCGTCCTCGGCACGACTCCCGGCGCCGCGGTGACAACCGGGCACGTGCACGACCACGCCGCGATGCTCGACACGGCGCTCGACACGACGCTCAACACGATGGCGACGGCCGCGCCCCTGACGGCGTCGGGCACCTCCGCCGCTCTCGCCGCGGGTTCCACCATGTGGTTCGCCCACGCCCTCGCGGCCGCGGTCACGGTTGCCGCCCTGTACCGCGGCGAGCGCGCCCTGCGGCGCCTGCACGACCTCGCCCGGCACGCCCGAAGCTGGCTCGGCCGTCTCGTGACGGTTCTCGAAACGCCCACGCCGGAGCATCCCTCCCTCGCGCCCGCGCGCGCGCGTCGCATGGTTCTGCTGCATCCGCTCGACCATTCCGCGTCGTCGCTGTCGCGGCGCGGACCACCCGCCCTCCCCGTGATCTGACTTCTGCACGTCGCCGCACAGAGCGGCGACGCGTCCATCACGTGCCGCGGATGATCCGTGGCGACGTCCGCGCACCCCTCATGATCGAGACCGCGCGGACGGGGAAGGAACGCATGTCTTCGCGAAAGACAATCCTGCGCGGCACCGCAACCGTTGCTGCGGCGATGCTCACGGCAGCCGTCGTCGTCCTCGGCGCGGCTCCGACTGCGCAGGCCCACGACGAGCTGCTCGACAGCACGCCCGCGTCGGGTGAACGTTTGAGCACAGCACCCGCGTCGGTCTCGCTGACCTTCTCGGCCGACGTCCTCACCCTGGGAGCGGTAATCATCGTCGTCGACGCTGATGACCGCGACTGGGTCACGGGCGACATCGCCGTACAGGGTGGTGTCGTCTCGGCGCACATGGCCGAGGGGATGCCCGCTGACGGCTATGAGGTGCGTTGGCGGGTCGTTTCGGGCGACGGGCATCCGATCAGTGGGGTCATCCCCTTCACGGTCGGTGACGGCGCTCCGATCGTCCGACAGCCGGTGGCATCGGACGCGGCGACGGGCCCGACCGCGGAGACGAACGCGCAGGCAGACAGCCAGATCACACAAGAGCCGGGACTCGCGCGAGTCCTGGTCGTGGGCGCGATCGGAGCGGCCATAGCTGCCGTCGTCGTCGCGCTCGCCTTCTTCATTCATCGCCGCCGGTCACGCACGGGCGGCACCGACACGCCGTCGACGTGACGGCCGTCGAATCTCCGAAAGGTCTCTTGTGATCACTCGTACGAATGCGCGCTTCGGCGCGCTTGCACTCATCGCCGCTCTCGCCCTGACGGGCTGCGCGACGACCCCATCCACGAACGCTGCCACCGAAGCCGACGGCGTCACGATCACCGACGCGTGGGTGAAGTCGGCCGACGCGGGAATGTCGGCCGCCTTCGGTGAGCTCTCGAACACCGGCTCAGAAGACGTGACGGTCGTGTCCGCGACAACGAAGGCGTCGAGCATGATCGAACTGCACGAGACGGTCGAGAACGACTCGGGCGAGATGGTCATGCGCGAGAAGGATGGCGGCTTCGTCATCCCCGCCAGCGTATCCTTCATGCTCGAGCCGGGCGGCAACCACATCATGCTGATGGACCTCACCGCCCCTCTCGTCGCCGGCGACGACGTCACCGTCACCCTCACGTTCGCGGATGACTCGACGCTCGAGTTCACCGCTCCCGTCAAGGACTACTCGGGCGCGAACGAGACGTACGAGGGCGACGAAGACATGGACATGGGCAACTGATGTCGCCCGACCGGGATGCACGTCCCGGTCGTCCCGGCTCGACCCGGCGGCAGTTCCTCCTCGGAGGGGCTGTCGTCGGGGTCGGCGCGGCCGCGGCGATCGGAATCGACTACGCGGTCGCCGGGGCGGCCGGGGCGGCCAGCGTTCCCCTGAACGGTGAGGTGACGGTGCCGTTCCACGGCGCCCATCAGGCGGGGATCGACACGGATGCGCAGAGTCACGCGACTTTCGTGGCCCTCGATCTGCTTCCCGAGACGGATCGCCCGAGCCTCGGTCGGCTCATGCGGATCCTGACCGACGATGCCTCCCGCCTGACCCAGGGCATCCCGGCCCTCGCCGATTCTGAGCCTGAGCTCTCGGTCGCGCCCGCGCGCCTGACCGTGACGTTCGGCTTCGGCCCGGGCTTCGTCGCGCGGGCGGCCGGAGCCTCGCCCGCGTGGCTGCGGCCCCTGCCCGCCTTCGCGATCGATCGGCTCGATCCGGCGTTCGGCGATGGCGACCTGCTGGTTCAGGTTGCGGCCGACGATCCGCTCACCGTCGCGCACACGACGCGCATGCTGCTGAAGGACGCGCGCAGCTTCGCGACCGTCCGGTGGACGCAGACCGGATTTCGGCGGGCGCACGGCACCGTCAAGCCGGGAACGACCATGCGCAACCTGTTCGGGCAGGTCGACGGCACCAGCAACCCGTCGCCGGGCACCGTGGAGTTCGACCGCATCGTGTGGAACCGCGACGGATGGCTCGCGGCTGGCACCGGCATGGTGCTGCGCCGCACCCACATGAACCTCGACAAGTGGGACCGCCTTGACCGCAGCGGCCGCGACCAGTCCGTGGGGCGGTACCTCTCGAACGGTGCACCGTTGACGGGAACGGACGAGTTCGACGAGCCCGACTTCGAGGCGAAGACCGCGATCGGGTTTCCCGTCATCCCCGAGTTCTCGCACCTGCGCCGGGCACGCAGCGAGAATCCGGACGAGAGGATCTTTCGGCGCGGGTACAACTACGACGATCCCCCGCCCGCAGGTCAGATCTCGGACTCGGGCCTGATCTTCGTGTCGTTCCAGGCCGATGTCGACCGCCAGTTCGTGCCGATCCAGCGTCGCCTCGCCGACCTGGACCTCCTGAACGAGTGGACAACGCCCGTCGGTTCGGCGGTGTTCGCGGTCCCTCCCGGGTGCGCGGCGGGTGGCTACATCGGCGAGACCCTGCTCGGCTGAGGCGCGATCCTCCGCGCCCGGGCGTACATCTGGAAGGAACGACGAGCGCTCAGAGGGCCGTTTCGGCCACATCCGGGCTCACAAGCCCCAACGTTCCTTTCAGATGTACGCCGGGGCCGCCCGCCGCGGACGAGAGGGGGCGGCGCCGAACTCACCGACCGAGTGGGGTCCAGCCCGACGGCAGGGGCCCGTCCGGGTCGCCGCGCTCGCGATCGACCGCGGCGGACCATCCCTGCGCGGCATCCACCGCGTCGAATCCGCCACGCGCGAGCCGAAACCCGACGTCCTCGTGGGTCGCCCGCGGGGGCCCACCCCGCCGGGTCGAGGCCCGTACGCTCCACGCGTCGTCGGCGAATCCGCCACCGCGGAACACCCGGTAGTCGGCGTAGCGGGCGGGGTCGAGCAGGTCCCAGCACCACTCCCAGACATTGCCGAGGGTGTCGAACAGACCATTCAGGTTGGGCAGCTTGCCGCCGACGTTCTGCGGGGTCGCCGTCCCATCGCCGCTCGTCCACGCCACCTCGGCGAGCGGTCCGTAGTGCGCACCGGTCGACCCGGAGCGGCACGCGAACTCCCACTCGGCCTCGGTCGGCAGACGGTAGCCGTCGGAATCGACGTGCCAGGAGACATCCTGACCCTCGAACGAATACGCGGGGTCGAGGCCTTCCCATTCCGACGCTGCATTGCAGAATCGGATGGCACGCAGCCAGCTCACCTCGACCGCCGGGCGCCGGGGGTGGACGGATGTCTCACCCAGGATCTCGGCCAGCTGCTCCTCGGTCACGGGATACACCCCGATCTCGAAAGGCTCGAGGTCGACGGTCCGGCGTGCTTTGCGTCGCGCATCGTGGAGCGTGACACTCCCCGCCCCGATCCGGGCCATCTGGATGTCGTCCACGGGCCTCCGTCCGACCGGGATCGAGCAGCTGGTTTCTGCGGTTCAGGCTCCGGCGGCGTCCGACCCGCCCGGGGCAGACACGGGCGCAGCGACGGGCGCGCCCGCCGACCCCTCGGCGATTCCGCGCCCCAGCGCCTGCCCCTGGATGATCGCGCTCAGGTCGAGACCCGTCGCGGCCTTCACGCTCTCGAACGTCGCCGAGAGGCTGGTCGACTGCTCGCGCGCCATGTGGGTCCCCGCGGTGTCGCCGCCGACCAGCGTGATGTTGCCGATCTTCTGGTAGCCCTTGGCGAACTCGGCCATCAGCTGCGGCAACTGACCGATGATCTCCTTGGCGAGGATCGCATCCTGGTTCTCGCGCAGCGCCTCGGCCTCGGCGGCGATCGCCTCGGCCGTTGCGGTACCGCGCAGGCGGATCGACTCGGCCTCGGCCTCGGCCTGCACACGCACGGCCAGGGCATCGGCTTCCGCCTGCACCCGAACCGCCGCGGCCTCGGCGGACGCCGCGGCCTCGCGGGCCTTGGCCTGCGCGTTGACGGCGTAGGCCTCCGCGTCGGCGCGCTCCTGGGCGACCTTGCGCTCGGCCTCGGCGTTCTTCTGGCGCTTATAGGCCTCGGCGTCGGCCGCGGTCTGCTGCTGGTACGCCTGGGCTTCGGCATCCGTCTGCTGCTTGTACTTGTCGGCGTCGGCGACCTTCTTGACCTCGGCGTCGAGGCGCGCCTGCGTGTTGTTGGCTTCCTGCAGGAGGACGCCCTGCTCGGCCTCGGCGCGGGCGAGGTTCTCGGACTGCTCGGCGAGCGCGTTGGCGCGGCCGACCTCCGAGAGAGCCGCGGCCTTGTTCTTGTCGAGCGCGGTCTGCTCGATCAGGTTCGCCTCGTCGGCGGCGAGCTGACGCTTCTTGACCTCGCGCTGCGCGTCGATCTCGGCGACATCCGCCTGACGGCGCACGCGCTGCACCTCGACCGCACCGAGCGCCGAGATGTAGTTGTTCTTGTCGGTGATGCCCTGGATCGCGAACGAGTCGAGCACGAGCCCCTGCGCGAGCAGGTCGCCCGAGATGCCCTCGGCGATCTCGTCGCTGAGCTTCTGACGGTCCTGCATGACCTGTTCGACCGTGAGCTTCGCGACGACCCCACGCAGCGCACCCTCGAGCTGCTCCGTGGTGAAGATGACGATGGCCTCGTCCTGCGACGCGAAGCGTTCCGCGGCGCGGCGCACCTGATCGGGCGTCGAGCCGATCTTGACGAGCGCGACGCCGGTGAGGTCGATCGTGACACCGTTGATGGTTTGCGCGGTCGGCTCGAACTTGATCTGGCGGGATCGGAGCGAGACCTTGTCGGATCGCTGCGTGAGCTTGTTGACGAGAGCGCCGCGACCGCTGATCACGGTCATCTTGTTGGCTTCGCCCTCGGTGCTGTCGCGGGCCTTCTTTCCGACGATGACGATGGCCTCGTCCGCCCGCGGCACCTGGTACCAGAGGCGGAACAGGATCAGCACGATGATCAGGACGACGAAGACGATTCCGGCGCCGACGGCGAGGGCGATGAGGGCGAACAGATCCATGCGGGTGGGTCTCCTTCTTCAGGCCTGCCGCGTGCACGCCCTGCCATCCAACCTATGCGTATAGGGAATTTCGCGCTTCCCCGACTTCCGCCGCGGTCCCCGAGCCCGTGGAAGGGACCCCGGTCGTTGAGCGAACGCAGCCCCACGGTTGCTGAGCCTGTCGAAGCGCCCCACTCGACCCGCGCGCGAACGATATGCTCGTGCCGCGAGCGCACCCGGACGCCCGCCCCATTTGACCCGAATGGATGGCTCGAGTGCTGTCACGCAGACAGTTCCTGCTTCAGAGCGCGCTGCTCGCCGCCGCGACCGGCCTCAGCATCGACGTGCTCGCGCCGCGTCTCGCGGCGGGAGCGGCCGCGGCTAGGACCACCGACATCCCGACGACGCTCCTGCAGACGATCCGCCAGGGCTCGATCGTGAAGGGTCAGTACCGGGGTCTGACGACCGGCCCGGGCGAGCCGTACATCCCCCGGCTCGACGTGCTGCGAGCCACCCCGAGCATGGCGCGCAAGGCATGCCGCCGGTCGCTGCTCTACATGGGGCATCTGTCCGACCTGCACGTGATCGACGCCCAGTCGCCGGGTCGCATCGAGCCGATGATCGTGCAGGACCACTCGGCGTGGGGCTCGGCGTTCCATCCGCACGATCCCCTCAGCCCACACGCCACGGCCGCGATGGTGCAGGCGTTCTCGGATGCCCGCTACAGCCCGCTCACCGGCGCCCCGATGGGCGCGGCGATCGTCACGGGCGACAGCGCCGACATGCATTCGCACCTCGAGCTGCGCTGGTACATCGACCTGATGGACGGCCTCGCCGTCGTCCCCGCCAGCTCCGGCAGGGCATTCCAGGGCGTGCAGGCGTGGGCGGATGCCACGTGGGCCTATCGTCCGGGCGACCCGGCGGGCGGAGCGTTCGGCGACTACGGCTTCCCGCGCCTGCCCGACCTGCTCGCGCAGGCGATCGCCAAGCCCGTCGAGTCCGTGGGCCTTCCGGCGCCCTGGTACGCCGTGTACGGCAACCACGACACCCTCCTGCTCGGTACGTTCGACCTCAGCCCGCAACTGCACGCCATGGCGATCGGCGGACAGAAGTCGTACACGCTGGATGGCACGGCGGGAAGCATCCTGAACGGCTACTCGTCGAGCGGCAGCGTGTTCCAGCAGGCGGTCGACGCGCTCGGCCTCGCGCTCGGACGCCCCGGTTTCCGCAGCGTCACGGCGAACCCCGAGCGGTACCTGTTCGAGCAGCGCGAGTTCATGGCCGAGCACTTCCGGACCCAGTCGGCGCCGGGGCCGATCGGGCACGGGTTCACGCAGCACAACCTCGACACCGGCGAGACGTGGTGGCAGACCGACCTGACCCCGCACATCCGCGCGTTCGGTCTCGACACCTGCAACCAGGTCGCGGGTCCGGATGGTGCGGTGCCCGGGGCGCAGTTCCGATGGCTCGAACGCGAACTCGAGAGGGCACAGACCGAGCAGAAGCTCGTGCTGATCTTCAGCCACCACAACAGCCTGACGCTCGAGAACCGCGCGCAGCGTCCGGGCGATACCGAGGTCCTGTACGGCGCCGAGGAGTTCGTCGATCTGCTGCTGAAGTATCCGGTGGTGATCGGATGGCTCAACGGGCACACGCACCTCAACCAGATCCTCGCCCACACGTCTCCCACGGGCGGGTTCTGGGAGATCACGACGGCCTCGTGCATCGATTTTCCGCAGCAGCAGCAGGTGGTCGAGATCGTCGACAACCGCGACGGCACGATGTCGCTGTTCACGACCGTGCTCGATCACGCCTCGCCGGCCGTGCCGGGGACGAGCGGCAGTGTCGCGGATCTCGCATCGCGCAGCCGCGAGTTCGCCGCGAACGACTGGGCCGAGACGCCCATGATGCGCCGGGGTTCGCCGCTCGATCGCAACACCGAGCTGCTGCTGCGGGCCCCGTTCGATCTGTCGACGATCACGGATGCTGCGCTCGAGAGTCAACACATGACCGAGCACGCTCGACTCGTCGCCTACGAGACGGCGAGGGGCCTGTGAGCGCGCGGCGAGCGTGGGCGCCCGTGGTCTTGGCTGCCGCGCTGCTGCTCGCGGGCTGTTCGCAGATCGCGGCGATCGCTCCGGTCGGCGGCAATCACCTGGCCGAGGTCCGGTACGCGGCGATCGACGTGCTGCTCGATGCCGACGTGCAGATCCTGACGGCGCCCGTGTGCGCGCAGGCGCCCTCCGGCGAGGTCTCATGTCAGGGCGAGACCGCGGACGGCACCGACATCTCGGTCCTCTCCCCCGCCGATGACCAGACGGTCGTTACGGTGACGGTCGGTGACGATGAGCTGTACTCGGGTTCGATCATGGACGTCCTCGACGAGGCGGCGAGGAACGGATGACTCGGCTCTTGGCTCGTTCGTGGCCCGTATTGCTCGGCGCGATCGTCGGCAATGCGCTGCTGCAGGCGACGCTCGTGGCGCCGTTCGTGCGACCGTCACTCACGGTCTTGTTCGTGGCGCTGTTCGTCGCGTCGTTCGTTGCGTTGGTGGCGGCGTTGGCCGTGATCGTCGCGCGGCTGCGCGTCGCCGCCCTCGGCGCGGGTGCGGGTGGCGCCTGGCCGCGATGGTCCGACTCGGCCGCATCCGCCGCAGTCGTGGCGGCCGTTGCTTTGGCTTCGCTCGCGTCGACCTGGCTCACGCCGGTCGCAGTCGTGGCTGCGATCATCGTGCTTGCGGGCATCGCTGTGGGCCGCGGTGCTGCGGGGTTCGCGACGTTCCGTCACGCGCCGGTGCGTGCGATCCTTCTCACCTTGCTCACGATCGTTGTGCTGGTCGTGGTCGGCCCTCCGGGTCTCGGAACCCTGCTGGCAGGCTTCTTCATCACGGGTTGGCCGGGCGCCGCGCTGACGTGGCTCGGCTTCGGCACGGCGGGCGTACTGCTGCTCACGGCCTGGACGGCCCTGGCGCTCCGGTCGTCGAGCGAGAGCAAAGCCCGAGTCGAAACGCCGCGACCTCACGGTCGCTGAGCCTGTCGCAGCGGCACGCTCGACCACGGGCATCCGTCGTCCGTTCGGGAGGATCTGGTCACTCGGGAGGGAGGATGTCGGGGATTCGGCCCTCCCGAGTGACCAAGCCCTTCGGAGCGAACGGGCGGCCGGCGGGCCAAGGCTCGCCACGGTCGGTGGCACCTCCGCGACCGCCGCGGCGCATCCTCAGCCGCTCAGGCGCATCCGCGGTCGCTGAACTGTCGAAGCGACCAGCCCGAGCCCGCACCGCTCACACCCGCAGCACCAGCGCCTCCAGCGCCTCCAGCCGCGCATGGGGATCCCCCGCGATCTCGACCGTGCGGACGGGCTCACTCACGACATCCGGATCGTCGACAAGTTCCCGAAGCACCTCATCCATCCCAGCCCGCAACGCGAGGTGCTCGTCACTGCCCACGTGAATACCATCGCGCGCCTCGAGAGGCAGCACGACCAGCAGGTCAACGTTCGCCATCGCCGCCGCCGTTATCCGCACCGCCCGCGCGAGCAACTCGTCGTCGAGGGGCACACCCGTCAGCTCGGCGGTCGCCAGAAGATAGGCGAGGAAGTCGATCGGTCCGCGTTCCGCGATGACCGCGTCAGCGGGAGCGAGTTCACCGAGCCGCTGAGCCGCGATCCGCAGTTGTGCGGCGAACATGCCCGCGCTCGGCGAGTCATCCGCTTCGTCGAGCATCTCGAACGGATCGGACAGAACGACGAACTCCGGATGCCTCAACACAAAGTCCGAGATGAGGGTGCTCTTGCCGCTTGCATGAGTTCCGGACACCACGATGCGCATAGCGAGACGTTACCGACGTGTCAGCGGAACGGGTTCGGGGTGTCGGAGCCCGAGGCATCCGCTGCTCCCGCGGCATGACCCAGATCCCAGGCATCGCCGCGACCCTCGAGCTCGCGAGAGAGGGCGTCGGCGTCGAGAATGCGCTTGGCCAGACGGACCCAGTCGCCCCAGTGCGCCTCGACGGCGGGAGCATCGTCCGAGGTGCGGAGGGCCCATTTTTCGGGCGCCTCGGCCGGGGCGAGCGAGAGGGTGCCGGTTGAGATGAGGTTGCGACGGGGGTCGGGCATGACGGGCTCCGTGAGGGGGTCAGGTGGGTCGGGCGGGCCGCTTCGGCAGGCTCAGCGACCGGAGGCCGACGCATCCGTAAACAAAAAAGAGCCCGGCCCCCGCGAGCATAGAGCGCGCGGGAGCCGGGCCCCCCAACGTGCGACAACGGCCAATGTGGAGATGGGGGGAATCGAACCCCCGTCCATCACTGTGATTCTGCGCCTTCTACGGGCGTAGCTTGTGCTGACGTTCTGCTCGGCTCCGACCTTTGCCACAAGCATCTAGGTCGACGAGCCCAGCCTGAGAAAAGTCCCGCGTGACGTTCAGGCGCCGTCACACAGCAAGATCCCTAAATGACGCCAGGGTCCGTGTCGGGATCACACACGGTCTGACGGACTATCGGGCTCGCTTACGCAGCGAGGGCGAAGTCAGTGCGCTTGGTTTCGGCACTTATTGTTTTGCAGAGATCGTTTACGAGATAACCCTGCATCCTCGGCCCGCTTCTCGCAGGTTCGCAGGCGATGTCGAAACCGATCATCCCCATGGTCCTTCTTTCGAAGGGGCCGTTGTCGCACGCTGTTGAGTTTCCACACTCGGGATGTGTCTTGCCGACACCCGAGCATCTCAGTTTACAGCCTCGCCGGGCCCCTGGCCACCGCCGGAGCAACTCGGGCTCGCACCACACAGAACACAAACGACTTCCGCGGGCACTGGCGGACACCCGGTCCCACTCAACCCCCGTGGGGGCCGCTCGAAGGTGAGAGAACTCTCATGCGAATGCCTCGTTTCGGCGCGTGAATACGCGGATTTTCGGCCTCGGATGTCGGAGGTCGTTCGTAGAGTATCGAACATGAGTTCGAATCAGACCCTGGACGTGGAGGCGCTCGACGATGCCTCCGTTCTCGGTCTGGTCGAGGGAATCGTGGCGTTGCGCAAACAAGCAGCACAGGTCCACGCGGCCGAGGTTCGGTTGCTCGCGACGGCGGGCGAACTCGCGGCATCCCGTTCGGCGGCGTTGCGTTCGGATTCGCGGGAGCGTGAGATGCACCTGCGCTCGATCGCGGCGGAGCTCGCGCTCGCGGTGCGCGCCTCCGACCGGACGGTGCAACGCCAGATCAACGACGCCGTCGTCCTCGCCGAGGACTTCACCCCGGTGCTCGAAGCCCTCGAAGAGGGCCGGATCTTCGTGGGCCACGCGCGCGTGATCCTCGACGCGGGCACGCCGATCCAGGACCCCGAGGCCCGCCTCGTGTTTGCCGCCGACGCGGTCGCACGGGCCGAGAACCTCTCCCCCGCACGCCTGCGCCCCGCGGTCGAGGCTCTCGCCGAACGCCTCCAACCCCGCACCGTCACCGAACGGCACCGCGACGCCCGCGCCGACCGTGCGGTCACGGTCACCGACCGGCCCGACGGGATGGGCGAACTCATCTACATCGGCCCCGCCACCCTCGTCCACGGCATCTACGACCGCCTCACACAGCAAGCACGCGCCGTCCGCAACGCCGCTCAGCCGGGCGCGTCGTTCGGGCCCGCCGCCGTGGATCCGAGCGCGGGCCGGGGCACGGGTGCCGCCACGACGGATGGTGCGGGTGTCGATACCTCTGACCGCACACCCGAGCTCGCCCCCGACTCGCGCACGATCGACCAGCTCCGCGCCGACGTCTTCGCCGACATGCTGCTCACCAGCGCGCCACAAGACGACCCCACCCTCGACTCGGCCGCCGATCCGTCGCTGGGGTTCGGCGGGCTCGGCGCCATCCGGGCGATCGTGCACGTCACTGTCCCCGCGCTCGCCCTCGCCGGGTTGAGCGACGAGCCGGCCGAACTCGTCGGACGTGCGCCGATCGACATCGACACCGCCCGCCGCCTCGCGGGCCGCGCGACCGGGTGGGATCGAGTGCTCAGCGACCCCGTTCACGGCGGGATCCTCGCCGTCGACCGGTACACCCCCAACGCCGACCTCAAACGCTTCCTCCGCGCACGCGACGAACACTGCCGATTCCCCGGATGCCGCCAACCCGCCCACCGCTGCGACATCGACCACGGCCACGACTGGGCCCACGGCGGCACGACGTGTGCTCACAACCTTCATCACCTCTGTCGACGCCACCACACCCTCAAGCACGCGACCCCGTGGCAAGTCAGGAATCTCGGCGGCGGCGTCCTCGAATGGACCAGCCCGACCGGCGCGATCTACATCGACGACCCACCCTCGCGCGTCCGCTTCGCCCCGACCGGACCCCCACCACCCTTCTAGGCACCACCCCGCCCACCGGTCGTTGAGCCACCAAAGCGAGTCGAAATGCCCGCGCAGCCCGCACACACTCTGACCCTGCCCGACCAGACGGGCACACCGGCCCACCGAACTGTCACAAAACGCTGCATCCAAGCGACAAATCGAGCGTTCGGTGACAGCTCGATGCCACAATCCACGCCCAGACACGCGGCACAACGCTGCGCAGTCACAGCGCGCGGCCGAAACCGCCCATCGCGTATCCAGCCCGAACGCCTAGAGTCGCAGGCATGAGCGACGTCATCATCACGGTCCGCGGCGAACACGAAACCCGCGTCGCCCCCGAGGAGGGGGTCGTACACCTCAGCGTTCGGTGCGACGGACCCGAGCGCGGCCCCGTCGTCGAACGCATCGCCGCCATCGCGGCACCGCTCCGCGAAGAGCTCGCGGCGCGCCAGGCATCCGGCGAGGTCAGCGAATGGTCCAGCCAGCGTGCGAACGTCTGGGCTGAACGCCCGTGGAACAACGAGGGCAAACAGCTCCCCCTCGTCCACCACGCGAGCGTCGACGTCGTCGCCACCTTCACCGACTTCGCCGCCCTCTCGTGGTGGGTCTCGGCCGTCGCCGAACGCGAGGGCGTGCAGGTCAACGGCGTCACGTGGCAACTGACCTCCGCCACCCGCCGCACCGTCGAGGCCGAGGTCGCCGCCCGCGCCGTGCACACCGCCGTCTCGCGCGCCACCGCCTACGCCAACGCCATCGGCCACGCATCCGTCTCCCCGCTCGAGATCGCCGACATCGGCCTGCTCGGACGCCCCGAAGCCGACCCCGGCCCGCGCATGATGCGGGCAATGGCGACGGATGCTTCGCCCACCCTCGACTTCCAGCCCCAGGACATCACGGTCACGGCCGGCGTCGAAGCGCGGTTCGCCGCCCGCTGACTCGCCCGGCCACCTCCCCACACGCAAACCGGCCGTCCCCGCCGTGCCATCCGCACGACCAAGACCGTGACACGCCGTCTCACACACCCCGGCACGGCGTGTCGAGGCATCCGTCGTGCGGACGGCACACGGCCGAGCTCAGAGAACCGTCCGGCCATGGCTAGGGTGTCACCATGAGCGTCGCGACCGAGCCTGTCCCGCCCCGGCCCGGCATTCCTGAACGCCTCAGCCGGATGATCCAGCTGCAGACCGTCAGCGCCGAACTCGACAGCCGCGGACCGGACGCCTTCGAAGCATTCGTCGACCTCCTCGCCGAGCTCTACCCCCTCATCCATGAGCACCTCGAACTCGAGCGCATCACCGACTTCGGCCTGCTATTCCGATGGCCGAGCACGAGCCGCTCGAAGCATCCCGTCGTCCTCATGGCGCACTACGACGTCGTACCCGTCGACCCGAGCGATGCCTGGACCTTCCCGCCCTTCGAGGGACGGATCGCGGATGGCTGGGTCTACGGTCGCGGCACGCTCGACGACAAGGGACCCCTGCTCGTCACGCTGGAGGCCGTCGAGAACCTCCTCGCCGCGGGCTTCACCCCCGCCCGCGACGTGTACATCTCGCTCGGAGGCGACGAAGAAGTCTTCGGTGAGGCCGCCCGGGTCATCGCACAGACCCTCCGCGACCGCGGCATCGTGCCCTGGCTCGTCCTCGACGAGGGCGGCGCGATCGTCGACGCACCCCTGCCCTTCGTCGCGGGACAGGCGGCGATGGTCGGCGTCGGCGAGAAAGGGATCCTGACCCTGCGCCTGACCTCCCGAGGCGACGGCGGCCACGCATCCGCTCCCCCGACCCTCACCGCGGTCGGACGCGTCTCACGCGCCGTCGACCGGCTCGGCCCGCGCACGTTCCCCGCCCACACCCCACCTGCGATCGCACGGATGCTCGGACTCTTCGCCGACGGCACACCCCAGCCCGCACGGACCCTGCTGCGCGTGCTGTCGAGGTTCCGCCCGCTAACGGCACAGGTGTTCGCCGCGCTCGGCGGCGAACCGGCCGCGCTCGTGCGCACGACCATCGCCGCGACGATGCAGGACGGCGGCACCGCCGCGAACGTGTTGCCCTCACAGGCATCCGTCACCCTCAACCTCCGGATCGCCCTCGGGTCCACCGTAGCCGCGACCGTTCGCCGTGTGCGCCGCCGCATCGGCGACCCGCTCGTCACGGTCGAGGTGGTCGAGGGCAGCGAACCATCGCCCGAATCCCCGACCGACAACACGCAGTTCGCGCTCATCACCGAGGCCGTCGCCGCCTCTCACCCCGCGGCCCGCACGGTGCCCTACGTCATGATGGCGGCCACCGACTCGCGCCACTTCCACCGCTTCGCCCCCGCCGTCTACCGGTTCGCACCGCTCGCGATGTCGTCCGCGCAACGCGCCTCGATCCACGGCGTCGACGAGCGGGTCGAGATCGCCGAACTCGAGCGCGGCGAGCTGTTCCACCGCACCCTTCTGCAGCGGATACAGTGATCGCACCCGAACAGAGAGAGCACCGATGAACCCTCGTGCCGGAGCGCTGGGCGCGCTCGCCAGCGTCGTCGGATTCCTCGCGTTCGTCGAGTTCACGAGCGGCATCCTGCAGGGGTACTACACCCCGATGCTCACCGACATCGCGCGCAACCTCGACATCCACGACGCCGACGTCAACTGGCTCGAGGGTTCGCAGCTCATGCTCTCGGCACTGGTCGTGCCGGCGCTCGCGAAGCTCGGCGACATGGTCGGACACAAACGGATGCTTCTGGTGTCGACCGCCGTGACGGCCGCTGCATCCCTCGTCCTGCCCTTCACCGACTCGTTCGCCATCTTCCTCGCGGCGTGGGCGCTGCAGGGGTTCTACGTGGTCTGGCTGCCGCTCGAGATCGCCCTGATCTGGTCGCGCTCGCGCTCGATGCCGGGCCGCGCGATCCTCACCGCCCGTGCCGCGGGACTCCTGGTCGCGGCGCTCGAGTTGGGCGCGATCAGCGGTGCGCTCATCGGCGGGGCGCTCGTCGATGCGCTCCCCCTGACCGTCGTCCTGCTCATCCCGGCCATCGCCGTCGTCCTCTGCTTCTTCGTCATCCTGTTCGGGGTCAAGGAATCGCCCGAACCTGTCGGCGGGCGCTTGGACACCGTCGGGCTGGTCCTCATCTCCTTCGCCCTGATCGCATTCACGGGCGGCCTCAGCTTCCTGCGCCTCAACGGCGTCGGCGACGTGCTGTCGTGGGCCCTCGTCGCCCTCGGCATCCTGCTCGTCATCCCCTTCGCGCTGTGGGAACTGCGCCACGACGACCCGCTCATCGACGTCCGCATGTTCCGCTCCCCCGCCCTCGGCCCGGTGTTCCTCACCGCGGGACTCTTCGGTGTCAGCGTCCTCGGGGCCCAGGCGCCGCTCTCGACCTTCGCGCGCACCGACCCCGAGGTCTACGGGTACGGCCTCGGCACGGCCGGCTTCACGACCTCACTCATCATCGGCGTGTACCTGATCGCGATGATCATCGGCGCCCTGCTGTTCTCACCCATCGCCCGCAAGATCACGCCGCGTCTGACGCTCATGGGCGCCTCGACCCTCGTAGGCGTCGGATTCCTGATGTTCCTGCCCTTTCACGACACCTACGCGCAGGTCCTGACCAACATGATCATCGTCGGCTTCGGGTCGGGAGCGCTGGTCGCAGCCCTTCCCGCGGCCGCGGCATCCGCCGCCCCCGCCACCCAGACCGGCGTCGCCACGGGGCTGACCAATTCGGTCAAGACGGTCGGCGGCGCGATCGCGTCGTGCGTCTTCGGCATCGCGCTCATCCAGGGCGCGACGGGCGCCGCGGCCGAGGGCACCGCCGGATCGTTCGCGGGCTACGTCACCGTCTGGGTGGTGTGCGGCACGACGGCCCTCGCCGCCGCCGTTCTGCTCGCGTTCGTGCCCAAGCAGGCCTTCACCGACCGCGCTGTTGCCGCGGCCGAAGCCGAACCCGTCGTCCGGTAGCGGAGAGATCTACTCGCCGAGGCGATTCTTCGTGCGCATCGCGCGCTCGGCCTCGCGCTTGTCCTGACGCTCGCGCAGGGTCTGGCGCTTGTCGAACTCGCGCTTGCCCTTCGCGACCGCGATCTCGACCTTGGCCCGACCGTCCGAGAAGTAGAGCTTCAGCGGAACGAGCGTGTAGCCGCCGGCCGAGACGGCGTGGGAGAGCTTGACGATCTCTTCCTTGTGCAGCAGGAGCTTGCGTGTGCGCTTGGTGGCGTGGTTCGTCCAGTGCCCCTGCGAATACTCCGGGATGTGCACGGCGTCGAGCCACGCCTCGTTGCCGTCGATGTACGCGTAGCCGTCCGAGAGATTGGCGCGACCCATCCGCAGCGACTTGACCTCTGTGCCCGTGAGCACCAGACCCGCCTCGTACGTCTTCTCGATCGAGTACTCATGGCGCGCGCGACGATTGGTCGCGACGACCTTCTCCCCGCGTTCCTTGACCATGGTGTTCCTCGCTGACGTTGCCGAACCGACGTTGCCGTGCCGACAGCGCCGAACCGACGTTGCCGTGCCGCCCGTGCGGCAGCCGGTCAGTCTATCAGGGCAAGGGTCCCGAGCGCCTACGCGCGCAGCCAGCGCCGGATGGCGAAACCCGCCGACAGCGCTGCGAGCACGACGCCGAGCGCGATGATCACCGGAATCACGATCCAGAGTTCGCCCGCACCCACCCATGTGGTGATGAAGGCGACTCGATCGCGCAGGTAGCCTTCGACCCCGAACTCGATGCCAGCCCAGATCGCGACGCTCGCGAGGGCCGAGCCGACGAGCGCCGCGAGCACGCCCTCCAGGATGAAGGGGGTCTGAATGAAACGGTTGGATGCTCCCACCAGTCGCATGATGCCGAGCTCTCGCCGTCGAGCGTATGCCGACAGGCGAATCGTCGTCGCGATCAACAGCACCGCCGCAACCAGCATGAGCCCCGCGATGCCGACGGCGATATAGGTCGCCACGGTCAGCGCCTGGAACAGCGGCTCGAGGTATTGCAGCTGATCTTGCACCTGCTCGACGCCCTGCATCCCGCTGAATGCCTCGACGATGACATCCGACTGGGACTGGTCGACGAGGTTCACGTAGAAGGTCTGGTTGACCTGGTCGGGTGTGATGACGTCGGCGTATTCCGGGCCCAGCTGCTCGATCGTCGCCGCGTATGCCTCATCCCTGTTCTCGAAACGCGTCTCGCGAATCAGGGGCTGCAGCGCGGGCGATACCAGCGCTTCGCTGACGGCGTCGACCTGTTCCTGCGTCGCCTCGCCGTCGGCGCACGTCGCGCCGGTCGAGATCGAGGTGCACATATAGACGGCGACCTGGGCACGCTCGGCCCAGTAGTCCTTCATCGTTCCGATCTGCATCTGCATCAGGATCGCGGCGCCGACGAACGTCAGAGACACGAACGTGACGAGCACGACCGAGATGACCATCGAGGCATTGCGCCGCAGGCCCGAGAACGCCTCGGCCAGGATCAGCTGAACCCTCACGAGGTCGAACCCACGGTGTCGTCTTCATCGCGTTCGCCGAGGCCCAGGCGATCGGCGATGCCGACCTCGGGCAGGTCGGGCAGGTCGATGACGATCGGCCCGGTGAGCGAGGCGCGGGGCGGCTCGGCATCGTCGGCCTCGTGTTCGGCCACGGGTGGATCAGCGGGAGTGAGCGGCTCTGCCGAGGGCTCCAGGTCGTACTCGGCCATCGAGCCGGTCGGAACGGACGCGGCATCCCTCGACCCTGTGGCCCCACCATCCGGCGCACCTGCCGGAGCAGCGGACTCGTGAACCGCGGCAGACGACGCGACCTCGGTGGGAGGTGCCGATTCGGCATGCGCTGCCGACCGACCCAGGGCATCCGCTCCGACCGCCTCGGCGACCAGATCGACGGCGGTCGCGGCGACCTCGAGCGGCCCGGTCGCGGGACCCGCATCACCCGCGGCCACGCGCTGCTGCAGTTCGAGCACGGCGGTGAGGGCGGCGATCGATTCCGCACCGCGTGTGACCTCGGGTGCCAGACGCGGCAGCTGCGACCTGTCGCCGTAGCCGCCGTGCGTCTCGTCGCGCACGATCTCGCCCGCCGACAACTCGATCACGCGGCGCTGCATCTGGTCGACGAAGCCGGCCTCGTGCGTCGCCATCAGCACCGTCGTGCCACCCGCATTGATGCGGGCGAGCAACTGCATGATGCCGATGGATGTCGCGGGGTCGAGGTTTCCCGTCGGCTCGTCCGCGAGCAACACCTGCGGGCGGTTGACGATCGCTCGGGCGATCGCGACGCGCTGCTGTTCCCCACCCGAGAGCTCGTGGGGCAGACGCTTCTCTTTTCCCGCCAGTCCGACGAGCTGGAGCGCCTCGGGCACGGCCTGCTGGATGAATCCGCGCGACGAACCCGTCACCTGCAGCGTGAAGGCCACGTTCTGGAACACGGTCTTCGAGGTCAGCAGCCGGAAGTCCTGAAACACAGCGCCGACGTGGCGGCGGAAGTAGGGCACTTTGCCGTTCGAGAGCGTGGAGACGTCGCGGCCGAGCACGACGACGCGGCCGGCGGACGGGACATCCTCACGCAGCACGAGCCTGAGGCACGTGGACTTCCCGGACCCGGATGCGCCGACGAGAAAGACGAACTCGCCGCGTTTCACCTCGAAATCGACTCCGGCGAGTCCGGGTTTCGATGAACCGCGGTAGGTCTTGGTGACGCTTTCGAACCTGATCATGGCGATCCGAGCCTAAGCGCGTCCGCGCCGTGGCCCCCGAGCGACACCCGGGCGCGGCGGATGGATCGGGTTCAGTCGTCGACGGGACGCTTGCGCCAGCGGATGCCCGCCGCGATCAGCCCGTCGAGGTCGCCATCGAAGACCGCCGCGGGGTTCCCGACCTCGTACCCGGTGCGGAGGTCCTTGACGAGCTGCTGTCCGTAGAGGAAGTACGACCGCATCTGGTCGCCCCAGCTCGCGGTGATGACACCCGCGAGCTCCTTCTTCTTCGCCGCTTCTTCTTCGCGCTGCAGCAGCATGAGGCGCGTCTGCAGCACGCGCATGGCAGCGGCACGGTTCTGGATCTGCGACTTCTCGTTCTGCATCGACACGACGAGCCCGGTCGGAAGGTGGGTGATGCGCACGGCTGAGTCGGTCGTGTTGACCGACTGACCGCCCGGGCCCGACGAGCGGAACACGTCTACGCGGATGTCGCCCTCAGGAACATCGACCTCGACGGCCTCCTCCATGACGGGGATGACCTCGACCGCGGCGAACGACGTCTGGCGCTTGTCGGCCGAACCGAACGGGCTGATGCGGGCGAGACGGTGCGTGCCCGCCTCGACTGACAGGGTGCCGTAGGCGTAGGGGGCGTCGATCTCGAAGGTCGCGGACTTGATGCCCGCACCCTCGGCGTAGGACGTGTCCATGACCTTGACGGGGTACTTGTGACGCTCGGCCCAGCGCAGGTACATGCGCATGAGCATCTCGGCGAAGTCCGTCGCGTCGTCCCCGCCGGCGCCGGAGCGGATCGTGACGACCGCGCCCCGCGGGTCGTACTCGCCGTCGAGGAGCGTCTGCACCTCGAGCTGGCCGATCGTCTCGGTCAGCTCGGCGAGCTCCTTGCGAGCCTCTTCGGCGGACTCCTCGTCGTCCATCTCGAGCGCGAGCCCCACGAGCACCTCGAGGTCGTCCAGGCGGCTCTCGACGGAATCGATGCGCGCGAGCTCGGACTGACGGTGGCTGAGCGCGCTCGTCACCTTCTGTGCGGCATCCGGGTCGTCCCAGAGATCCGGCGCGCCGGCGGCATCGCTCAGCCGCTCGATCTCTTTCCGGAGTGCGTCGACGTCCACCACCGCCTGAATATCGGCGAAGGTGGCACGGAGGGCCTGAATTTCGGCGGAGAGATCGAAGTCGAGCATGACAGTCCAGACTAACGTGGATGCACGTGACCTATCGCCCTCCCTCGCCTCCCCCGGGCGACGGTTCTCGTCGAGAGACCGCGGCGGTGCTCGGGCGCTTCGCCCCGATGATCTACGGACCGACCGTGCTCTTCGCCGTCGGCGAGGGCGCCGTGCTGCCACTGCTGCCCGTGCTGGCGGCGCGACTCGGCGCCGACATCGCGGTCGCCGGGCTCGTGGCATCCGCTCTGGTCGTCGGTCAACTGGTCGGCAACCTGCCCGCCGGATGGGCCGTCGCCCGCATCGGCGAGCGCCTGTCGATGGCGATCGCGCTCGGGATCGCCATGCTCGGTGTGGCGGGCGCGCTCGTCGCCCCGAACATCGGGGTGCTCATGGCATCCGTCCTGCTGATCGGGCTGTGCGCCGCGGTCTTCGGGCTGGCGCGGCACTCGTTCATGACCACGCGCGTGCCTCTCGCCTACCGGGCCCGCGCCCTGTCACTGCTCGGCGGCACGTTCCGCCTCGGCATGTTCGTCGGCCCGTTCATCGCCGCCGCGCTGCTCGCGATCTTCGGCACCGAGGACGCGACGCTCTGGTTCTTCGGCATCTGCCTGATCGGCACCGCCCTGCTCGTGCTGCTGGGCCCGGATCCCGAGGCGCGACTCGCGGCCGAAGAGGCGCGCGGGGACGAGATGGATGACTCGGGTGCCCACGCGACGGAGCCCGGCGGCGTCGAGCGGACCGATATCGAACCGGAAGACACGGGCGAGGCCGTCACGGGTGCGATCCCGACATCCGAGCGCATCGGCGTGCTCCGCACGATGTGGCACAACCGGGGCGTGCTGGTGCGGCTCGGTCTGGCCGCGGCATCCCTGTCGTCCGTGCGGTCGGCGCGTCAGCTCGTGCTGCCGCTGTGGGGCCTCTCGATCGGGCTGGATGCCTCGACCATCGCACTCGTCGTCGGCATCTCGGGCGCCATCGACTTCGCCCTGTTCTACGTCAGCGGGCAGATCATGGACCGGTTCGGGCGCCTCTGGGCCGTGCTGCCGTCGATGGTGCTGATGGGCGGCGGGTTCCTCGCCCTGTCCGTGACGCACGACCTCGACGACGCGTCGATGTGGTTCGCCGCGTTCGCCATGGTGCTGAGCGTCGGCAACGGCCTCTCGAGCGGCATCCTGCTCACACTCGGAGCGGACGTCGCGCCCAAGTCGAACCCCGCACCGTTCCTCGGTTCGTGGCGCACGCTGACCGACGCGGGCGGCGCGGTGACCCCGCTGCTCGTCTCGGGTGTGACCGCCGTCTGGTCGATCGGAGGCGCGGTGGCCCTGATCGGCGTGATCGGTGTCGTGGGCGCGGCCGCCTTCGCACGGTACGTGCCGCGGTTCGTCCCCCGCGTGCGCTGACGCAGGCCCCGCACCCCCAGGCCCCACACCCCCAGGCCCCGCGCTCTGGGGGGGGTGCTACGGGGCAGCACATGAGCGAGCTCAGTCGTCGGCGAACAGCGCCAGCGTGGCGGCCCCGACGATCGGGCCGTCGCCACTCAGCCCGCTCGGCACGACGCGGACGCGCCGGGCGTACGGCAGGACGCTGGACTCGTCGGCGAATCGCTGCACCAGGTCGACGTAGTCACGGGCGACGTTCGAGAATCCCCCGGCGACCACGGCGATATCGAGGTCGAGCAGTGTCGACGCGCCCGAGATCGCCTCCCCGACGGCGCGTGCCGAGCGTTGCACCGCGGCGTGGGCGATCGGGTCGCCGCTGGCGTAAGAGACCGCGAGTTCCTCACCCGTGGCGCCATCCCACCCCTGTTCGCGCGCCCAGGCGACGGTGCGCGGTCCCGAGCCGAGCGATTCGACCGTGCCTGCGAACGGGTCCGCGTCGAGGCGCTCGCGTAACCGCAGCTGACCGATATGCCCGGCGTTGCCGCTGCGGCCGAGAGTCGGCTGGCCGTTGACGATGAACCCGCCACCGACACCCGTCGACACGATGAGCGCGAGCGCGCTCAGCGCCCCGCGTGCCGCGCCGAAGCGATACTCGGCGAGCGCGATACAGCTGCCATCCAGCGCCATCCGCACTGGCAGGGGTGCGAATCTCGCGCCGATGACGGAGCGGACCTCGGCCCCGTCCGCGCCCGGCATGTTGAGAGGCGCGATCGTGCCTGTGACCAGGTCGATCGGTCCCGCCGAGCCGACGCCGATCCCGATCACATCGCCGTCCGCGGGCCGGGCCTCGAAGGCACGCGTCGCGGCGCTCAGCACCGCCTTTTCGAGCCCCGACCGCGTGATCGTGGTGCCGGTGGGCTCGCGGAAGGATGACCCCGGCACCCGCCGCCCGCCGCGGTCGATGAGCGCGGCCTCGACCTTGGTGCCCCCGATGTCGATCGCCAGGGCGAGGTCACGACCGGAGGACCCGGATGGTTCGGGCAGGCGTGCTTTCACCTGCCCAGCTTGGACCGGCCGCGCCCCGATGCAAAGACAGGCTCTTGGCGACCCGTCAATCGACCGCTGTCCGGCTGGTCGCGGTCGCGTCGAGCGCGACTCCCGCGGGAACGAACACCGAGAACAGAATCGGATGCCACGTCGCCGCCACCGTCACCCGCGCCGAGACGCCGTCCGGCGTCGTCGCCGACACCAGCGAGACCCCCGACCCCGCGATACCGACCAGGGCACTCGCCTGCGATCGCACGCCCTCGTCGGTCAGGATCGCGCGCGGCTGACCGTCCTGCAGTACCAGCGCAAACCCGTCGGCACCGGCCAAGGCCGCGGCATCCGCCACCGAATCGACACGCTTCTGCGCGAGGTACAGGCTCGCGGCGTTCGCCCCGACCAGGATCAGAGCAATCGCGAGCACCGCGTATCCCAGGGTCAGGAGCATGACGGAGCCCTCGTCATCCGGGTCGACGTGTGAGTCGGAGCCGTGGCGCCCGACACGTCGTGCGATGCCCGTGAGCGTGTCACGCATACGTCGTATCGCGACGTTCATTCGGCCCGCCAGAACCGTGAGACCTTGTGTACAGCCGTCGCCGACACGGGCACGCTCGCGATTCGGTCGAGACCCAGGACCGGCGGCACGAGGGGCAACGGCACCCGCGCGGCCACCGAGACGACCATCGTCGCCCCGGCGCGCGGACACTCACCGCCCGCCGGGAAGCACGCGAAACCGACGTCCATTCCGCTCGCGTCGATGCCGTACTCGTCGGCGGTCGTCCGAAGGATCGCGGCCGCGCGGGCATCGGCGCTCGCTGTATCCGGTGCCATCGCGATGGCCCGCGCCAGGTGTCGAGCCCCCGATTCGACGCCCAATGCGTGCGACTGGATCACGCCGAGGGACGCGATCAGGTACACCAACGGCACGAGCAGAAGCAGCCCGACGACGATGAACTCGAGGGGCGCCGAGCCACGCTCGTCGTCTCGAAGCGCGCACCGCTCATCACTCCCGAGCGAACCCCGCCGCGACCGTCCTGCACGCCGGACTGTCCCCCTAGTCCAGAGTCTCCGCGGGTGCATACGCGCTCACCTCCAGCGCCCACGGCACACCGATCAGGCCGACCAGCGGCAGCGTCGTCCGCACCGTCACCTCGACCGCCGGGTACCCGAGGCGGTCGCTGTCTCGCGCCGAGACATCCTCGGCGAATGCCCCGCCGACCGTCCTCGTGATGATCTCTCGCGTGCGCGCGACACCCTCCGAGAGGCTCGTGTCGGCGAGCGCCGCCCGGTGTGCGCCCTCGACCGCGGCGTCGTGCACCACGTTTCGCACGTAGACGGCCACGCCGAACTGGATGATCGCGAGGGTCAGAACCGTCAGGACCACCCCCACGAGCACGAACTCGACGGGCGCGGAACCACGCGAGTCGAGAACGAGGCCGCCGAGCCGGCGATTCCGCAGAGCCATCAGCGGGTCAAAGACCCGAGACGCGCGCGATCGCCTGCTGGAACAGCTGGCCGAGGGCCGGTCCTGCGAGTGCCCAGATCAGCACGACCAATCCTGCTGTCATCAGCGTGATCAATACCCAGCCGGGTACGTCACCACGCTCGTCGTGCACGGTGTCCGCAAGGCGGCGGCGGGCGGCGAGCACTCCGCGGGTGATCGTCGAGGCGGCTGTTGCATACATGTCGGTCCTTTCGTTGAGCGGTCAGCCGAGCCCGAGGCGCAGCATGAAGACGCCCGGATAGACGGCGTAGATCACGGACAGGGGAAGGATGAGGAAGACGAGCGGTACGAGCATCAGGATCTCGGAGCGCCCGGCCCGCTCGATCAGCTCGTGTCGCGCAGCCTCGCGCGCATCGTGCGCCTGAGCCTGCAGGACGTGTACGAGCGGGGCACCACGATCGAGCGCCGCGACGAGTTGATCGACGGCCCGAGAGAAGGCGGGAAGCTCGAGCCGACGCGACAGCGCCCCGAGCGACTCGCCGAGCGACGACCCGGTGCCGGCCTCGAGAACGACCCCGGCCAGTTCGCGCGACAACTCCCCGCTGCCGATCGATCCGACACGACGAAGCGCATCGAGCAGGCTCTCGCCCGCGGCGAGACACAACCCCAAGAACTCGAGCACCGGCGGGAGCTCCTCCTGGAGCCGCGCCCGCCGGGCCGCGGCGGCGCGCTGCAACAGAACATCGCACAGCACGACCCCCGCCAGCGCCGCGATAGCGGGCACGGCCACGACGACCGGGGTGAACCCCCCGGCGAGCGACACCCCGATCAGCACGACCGAGCCGACGAGCAGGCCACCGATGCCCCACGCCAACTGCCGCGCCCGGAATCCCTCGACGCCACCCGCACGACCGGCCTGCGCCAGCCTCCGCGCGATGGTCGCCGAACCGCCGAAGAGTGCCGCGAACCGGATGCCCGCTGCCGCGAAAGCACGTCCGATGGTCGGTGACGCCCAGGCATCCGTCGTCAGCCACGGGGTCATGCCCCGGGGATCCGTCACGTCGCGCACATACGGCGCGATGCGGCGCTCGAGCGGAAGCGCCCGCCACCGTGGCAACAGTGCGATCAGAAACCAGGCGCCCAGCCCGAACGCCGTGCCGAGCACGACCGCGAGCGCCAGGGAACTGAGCGGAGCGGCGCCGAACACTCCCGCGTTCATGCGAGCCACCGCCGCGGCTCGGGAAGTCGTCCCAGGCCGAGCATCAACCGGTAGGCCAGCAGCGAGACCAGCCCGCCGGCGACCACGAGCGCGATTCCCTCCGGACTCGCGTACGCGCGCGCCCCCTCGGGCCGCAACGACAGCAGCGCGAGGATGACCCAGGGCGCGACGACCCCGAGCAGGGCGGCGCCGCGAATCCACGACTGCCGCGCCTCGACCTCGGCTCGCAAGGCCGCATCGGCGCGGACCGCCGTCGACAGTGCCCGCAGCACCCCGGGCAGCTCGGTCCCGCCGACGTGCCGCGCCATCCGGAGCGTCTCGACGATGCGGTCGGCGATCGGGTCGGCGAGCAGGGCCTTGAGGCGCAGCGCGCTCGAGTCGAAGTGCCCGGACGCCGCCATGTCGCGCGCAAACGTCGCGAACGCGGGACGCAAGAGCGGCGGCGCCGAGACCGCGAGATTCGCGACGGCATCGGGCAACGACATGCCCGCCCGGACAGCCGAGATGAGGTGGTCGCAGACGTCCGACCACAGCCCCCGACGCGAGCGGATGAGTTGGGTGCGCCGACCCCGCAGCCACAGCACCGGCGCCACCCCACCGAACAGCGCCGCACAGACGGCGAGGATCGGCACCCCGAGCAGCAGCCAGGCGAGCGCCGCACCGATGGCCGCCAACAGCAGCGACACGGCGACGACGACGCGTGGTCGCACGTGCGACATGCCCGTCTCCTCGAGCAAGCGAGACAGGGCGCTCGACCCGGCACGCGCTCCCGCGCCCTCCGGTGGCTCGGGGCGCTTGGGCCACAACCACGGCGCGATGGCGAACAGCAGGCCCGCGGCGAGCACCCCACCCCAGAGGAAGGTCACGTATCGCCCCCGACCCGCTCGACCTCGATCGCTCCCCCGACGATGCGCCCGGTCGTCGCGGCGATCTCACTCACCCGACGGCGTCCGTCGGCATCGCGGGAGCAGTGCACGACGAGGTCGACGCCCGCGGCGATCGCGGGCAGGACGAAGGATGAATCGATGTTCCGGCCTGCCAGGAGGGGCAGAGCGGCGAGTTTGGCCAGCGCATCCTTCGCGGTGTTCGCGTGAATCGATGCCATGCCGGGCACACCGGTGTTGAGGGCCAGCACGAGGTCGAGCGCCTCGGCGTCACGCACCTCGCCGACGACCAGACGGTCGGGCCGCATGCGCAGCGCCTCTTTCACGAGGCGCCGAAGCGACACCTCGCCCGTGCCCTCGAGGCTCGGCTGCCGACCCTGCAGCGCGACGATGTCGGGCGCATCGACGCCGAGCTCGAACGTCTCCTCCACCGTGACGACACGGTGATCCGCGGGGCACGCGGCGATCAGGGCCGCGAGCAGCGTGGTCTTGCCCGCGTGGGTAGGACCCGAGACCAGGATGCTTCGACCGGCACCGACCGCCCCGCGCAGCAGATCGGCATCGGCGTGACGGAGCGACCCGAGCCCGACGAGCGCGTCGAGGTCGCGGTAGGCCGGCGTGAACTTGCGGATGTTCACGGACCAATGCCGGCGGGTGATGTCGGGGATCACGACGTGGACCCGCGAGCCATCCGGCAGCGATGCGTCGACGAACGGCTGACTCAGGTCGACGCGCCGACCGGTCGGGTGCAGCATCCGTTCGACCAGGTCGCGCACCTGCTCGTCGGTCAGGCGGACCGCAATCCGCTCCGAGACACCGGCCCGGGCCACGAAGATCCGGTCGGGCGCGTTGATCCAGACCTCTTCGACCCCCGGATCGTCGAGGTATGGCTGCAGCGGCCCGAACCCCGTGACCTGAGCCAGCGCGCCGCGCACGCACGCCGCCTCGTCCTCGACGAGCGGTAGGCCCCGGGCCAGGGCGACATCGTTGTGCCTGCGTACCTCGGCGAGCGCGAACCGATGTGCGGCCGCAGGATCGAGGGCCGGATCGATCCGCTCCGCCCGCAATCGATCCCGCACCCGCGCCGCCACGACCTGCTCTGGAGACGCATCGATGGATGCCATCGCGGCAGGAAGAGCGGGGCCGCGATGGGCGGAATCGAGGGCGGACGGCACCAGGGCATCCTCGCAAGATGCCCGCGGAGGCATCCGGAATTATCCACAGGCGGCCGACGGCACGTCGAGCGCGACGCCTGGGGGTATTGGGATGACCTATATAGCAGGTCGGCAAAGGTCGTTTGCTCTCGGCACCCCTGCGACCTAGCGTCCACAGTGACATCCACAGTGAGACAACGGAAGGACGTCACCCGCGATGCACAAAGCCATGCAACTCGACCATCCCGCTCCCCTCTCCACGCGTCCCCTGGCATGGCGCGATGTCGCCACGCCGGCTCCCGGCCCCGGCGAGCTGCTGATCCGGGTGGCCGCCTGCGGCGTATGCCGTTCCAATCTGCACATGATCGTCGGCGACTGGGCCGGCGCCGGGCTGCCCGCGATCTCGCCGATCGTGCCGGGGCATGAAGTGACCGGCACGGTCGCCGAAGTCGGGCCCGATGTCGAGGGGTTCGCGCCCGGAGACCGGGTCGGAGTGCAGCCGCTCTGGTGGACCTGCGAGGAGTGCGAGTACTGCACGTCGGGCCGAGAGCAGTACTGCCTGCGTCGGCGCATCACCGGCGAGATGGTCGACGGCGGCTACGCCGAATACATGATCTCGACGGCAGCGCACACGTACCGCGTCCCGCCGGAGTTGGACCTCGTGGCGGCCGCACCGCTCTTCTGCCCGGGGATCACGGCCTACGGCGCGATCTCGCGGCTGGACCTGAAACCCGGAAGCAAGCTCGCCGTGTTCGGTCTGGGCGGCGTCGGCCATATGGCGGTGCAGTTCGCGCGACTCGCCGGCGCCGAGGTCACCGCGGTCGCGCGCGGCCTCGACCACCTCGAGGTCGCGCGTGAGCTCGGCGCAGAGCACGTCGTCGATGCGTCACAGGTGGATCCGGCGAGTCAGCTGGCCGGGACGATGGACGCGGCGGTCATCTTCGCGCCATCCGACACCGTCGCGCAGCAGGCGCTGGCCTCCGTCAAACGCGGCGGGACCGTCGTGCTCGGGGTCATCGCCTCGTTCGGCACGATCACCTTCGCCGAGGGCAAGACGATCATCGAGTCGATGCTCGGATCCCGTGCGCAGATGAACGAGGTGCTCGCCCTCGCGGCGGCCGGTGAAGTCCGTACGGTCATCGATGCATTCCCGCTGGCCGACGCCGAGAGCGTGCTCGATCGGCTCGCGGCCGGCTCGCTCCGCTCGCGTGCCGTCCTTCGGGCCTGAACCGCATTCTGCTCAGCCCGCCGACAGCCGATCGGTCAGGGCCGTGATCTGCGCCGAACCGAACGTGATTCCCGGGAACCAGTCGGGCAGCACGATCCGTCCCTCGGCGATGGCCGTATCGAGAAGCCTGTTCATCGTGTCCTTGCCCGCGGTGAGTTCGTAGGTCGCGACATGCGTCGCGTGCGGGGGCAGCAGCGGGTCGACCAGCGATGCCAGCGCTTTCCAACGATGCGCGGCCGCCAACTCCCCGATCTCGACGTTCTCGCGCACGTGCTCGTGGTACCAGGCCTCGAACTCGGCCGTTGAGATTCCCTCCGGCGGGGCGCTGAACACCAGGTACAGACTGTCGGCATCGAGAGTGTGTGCCGAACGAACCTCGTCGATCGCCGCGAGGTCGTATACGGCGAACCGGGTGCGCGCGATGAAGTCCGGGCGTTCGCCCCGTGCGACGACCGCATCCATCAGCTCCAGGGTCTCCGCGTGGTCGCCGTCGACTTCGTAGAGTCCGCAGTACGTGTACACCGTCGGGGATGTCTTGCCCGCTCCGACGCTCGGCTGCAGGGCGTAGAGACGACCCGACGCGACGCCCTCGACGCGGAGCAGGGCATCCATCTCCCCCTCATGCCACGCCTCGAAGTCGGCGGGATCGACCTCCTCCGGGGGAAGCGCGAACACCGCTCGCAGGGGGTTCCATGTGCTCGACATCATCTGTCTCCTTCGACGAGATCTGGGGTGCGGATGCGACCCACCAGGCGTGAGCGCACCGTCCATCGGCATCCGCACCGCCAAGTCACAGGGTGCTGGCTGTGCGCCCCGGGAGCAAAGAGCGAAACCTGTTGTCCTGCTTTTGCTCCGCAAATGGCTGCCCCGGCGATTCCGCACATCGCGGGCAGAGGGCGCCTAACGCAGGATGAGCGGATTGAGGTTGACTCCGTTCGCACCCGGCACCGCGAGGGGGGCCAACACCAGCGCTCCCGCGACCCGCGTGCCGGGTCCGATCTCTGATCGCAGCCGTGCGAAATCGCAGTTGTCCACGAGCGGAAGGCCTATCGCCCACCCGAGGATATGGGCGGAAGCGTGCGCCTCCTTCGCGTCACGCGAGTCCAACATGTCCCAGGCGAGAATCGACACGGGGTGGTCAGCGATCCATCGTGCCGCAGATTCCGCCAGTCCCCCGCCCGCGTCCTCGTCCGTCCCGGGCCCTCCCAACAGATGACCGACGTGCGCCTCGAAGCGGTCGCGTCCCATGTCGACGCAGAGCGCATCACCGGGTTCTACGCGCACCCCGGCCCCCTCGAGCGCCTCTTCGATGTCCGACCCGGTGACGGGGCGGTCGGCCCAGGCCGTGCCCCGCAGAGTCGGGATGTCCACGTACAGGGCCCGCGCGAGGATGCCCGAATCCCCCAGGGTGTCCACGCCGCCCTGGTCGCGCGAGTTCACATAGCGCCCGCCGTAGAACGTCCCGCCGACCGCGACATGGTTCAGCGCGTCGAGATGGGTGTTCTGCAGCCCGTGCGGATCGAGCCGGAGGTGCGACAGCCCCCACCCCAGACCGTCCGGGCTTTCGACGTACTCGGACCTGTGGTCGAACGTGGGGTTTTCGGGTGTGGTGTTGAAATCGTCGGCACGCACCGGGCGCGCCAGGCTGATCGTTCGCCCCGACACGATGCATGCCGCGGCCCGGGCCGCGGCGGCATCATCCAGCAGGTTGAGCGTGCCGCGCGCGTTCGCCGCGCCATAGCGGCGGTTGCGCGAGGCCTCCAGCACCCAGTCGGGAACGATCGCTGAGCGCGAGATCTCTTCGTCGTGATCCATCGCGCCACCATACTGTGCACGAAGAAAACTGTGTGTGCGGTGCATACCACTCTTCGACAGGTCGACGCGAACCGCGGGGATGACAGACTGCCGGGGTGCAAGAGATTCGCTACACGATTCGACAACTGCAGCATTTCGTCGCGGTGGCGGATGCCGGATCCATCAGCCGTGCGGTGGAGCTGACCCACACCTCGCAGCCCGGGATCTCCCTCTCTGTTTCGGAGCTCGAGCGCGGAATCGGCGTCAAGCTCTTCGTCCGACAGCGCACGAAGGGAATGTCCCTCACGCCGGCCGGCACCGACTTCCTGAGGTTCGCGCGCGAACTGCTCTCTGCGGCAGAGATGCTCCAGACACGCATGGATACCGAGAAGGGCAGCTTGAGCGGGAGGCTCCCCATCGGATGCTATTTCACTCTCGAAGCCATGCTGTTGACTCCGTTGATCGCCGGCTTCCACGACGAGGCACCCGGCATCGCCCTGGACGTGCAGGACGGCACGCAGCCCGAGCTCGAGCGAGGCCTGCGAGAGGGCGCGACCGAGCTCGCGATCCTCTACGACGACCATCTCGCCACCGATCTGACCAGCATCGTCATCGATATCGTCCGACCGTACGTGCTGCTGCCGCCCGATCACCGATTCGCGCAGGACGATCAGGTGAGCCTCGTCGACCTGGCGGACGAGCCCATGATCCTCTTCGATAGCGCGCCGAGCAGTCAGAACTGGGAATCCGCGCTTTCGCGCATCGGCATCGAGCCTCGCGTCACGATGCGCACGCGCAATTTCGAGTTCGTGCGCTGCCTGGTCGGGCGCGGACTCGGCTACGGCTTCCTCATGCAGCGCCCCGTCACGGATGTGACCTATGAGGGCACGAGAGTGGTTCCCAAGTCGATCCAGGAGCCCATGCCGACGACATCTGTCGTGCTCGCGTATCTACGGGGCGCACCGCTCTCGCCGCGCGCCCAGCGTTTCATCGAGTTCGCTGTGCAGGAACGCTCCGAGACCCTGCTCCAAGCACACGGCGAGTCCGCCCGGCGACGACCCCCGATCACCAGCGCGTGATCGGGCTCCCGCGGCGCCGATAAGGAAAGCAAAGGTCCCTGTTCAGTAACGCCGTGTTGATGGGGCCCACCGGCCTGATGCAGTCTGAACGCACACCCCATCCCGATGGGGCGAGGGCATCGCCCTCCGGAGTCGCAGATGATTCCGGAGAGCGGCGCGACAACCTCTTTCACCGGAGTCGAAGCTGACTCCGGACGACGCGATGGCGCGCTGCTTGCGTGCGTCACGGAAGGTTTGGAATGACGATGAACCCAGCTCGTGCCACCGGCCCCGGTTCCATGCCGACGCGCTTCGCCACCACCGGCCGGATCACGGCATGACGTCGGTGGCGACCGGCGTCGACCGGAGGCTGCTGCTCAGCACGCAGTCGCTCCGCAAGGCGTTCGGGCAGACCAAGGCGCTCACCGACTGCACGTTCCGACTCGCCGCGGGCGAGGTGCATGCGATAGCGGGCGAGAACGGCTCGGGAAAGAGCACACTGGTGAAGATCCTCAGCGGCGTGCACCAGCCCGACTCCGGTGATATCGACTCGGACGGGACCGCCGTCCGAGGTTTCCGGAGCCCGCGGGCCTCGCAGGAACGCGGCATCGTCACCGTCTTCCAGGAGATCCTGGTCGCCCCCGCGCGCTCGGTGCTCGACAACATCTGGCTCGGGGCGGAGACACCCATCCGCGCGGGGATCTCGTCCGCCGAGAAGAAGGCGACCGCCTCGATGTGGGTCGAGCGGCTGCTCGGCACCTCGATCGATCTGTCGATGCCCGCCGAGGACCTCTCGCTGAGCGATCGACAGGCGTGCTGCATCGCCCGGGCGCTCGTGCGCAATCCGCGGGTGCTCATCCTCGACGAGGCGACCTCGGCACTGGACGTCGGTACCCGCGACCGCCTCTTCGAGATCGTGCGCGAACTCGCCGCCCGGGGCACGGGGGTGGTGCTGATCACGCACCGCATGGACGAGATCGAGGCTATCGGCGATCGCATCACGGTCATGCGATCGGGCGCCACCGTCGGCACCTTCGAGCGCGGAGACTGGCGCCCGAGCCAGGTCGTAGCCCTCATGTCGGGCACGGGTGAACGCGAGCAACGGGAGCGCGCCCGCGATCGGGCTCGCCACCTCGGACCCGTGCTCCTGCGGGCGAAGCAGCTACGGCTCCGCGCCGGAGGGGAGCCGTTCGACGTCGAGATCCGGGCCGGCGAACTCGTCGGCCTCGCGGGGCTCGAGGGCCACGGGCAGGAGGCGTTTCTGGAGGCGTTGCGCGGAACGGGTCCCGCGCGCGGCGATGTCGAACGCATCATCGGCGAGAAGACATCCCCGATCCGCTCGATCTCGGATGCCTCGAATAACGGCGTCGCCTACGTTCCTCGCGAACGCGGCCGCGAATCGATGTTCGGCTGGATGTCGATCCGCGAGAACTTCGGCATGCCGACCCTCGACAAGGACACGGTCGGGGGCTGGCTGCGACCGGCCTCCACATCTCGACGACTGGATCACTACGTCCGGCGCATGGGGATCGTGCTGGGCGATCCCGAAGACCGCATCACGACGCTCAGCGGTGGAAACGCCCAGAAGGTCGTCATCGCACGGTGGCTCGCGGCAGAGCCGAAGGTGCTCCTCCTCAACGACCCGACACGCGGCATCGACGTCAACGCGAAACGAGACCTCTACGAGCTGCTGACAACCCTGGTGACCGCAGGCTTGGCGGTCGTGATGCTCTCGACGGACGTCGACGAACATGTCGACCTGATGGACCGCGTGCTGGTGTTCCGCGAGGGCGAACTCTATCGGGAGATGCCCGCGGCGGAGCTGTCCCGGAGCGCCCTGGTCTCGGCGTACTTCGCGGATCCGGAAGAAATGCAGGGGGGCGCCCGATCATGACCGACACCATCCTGACCACGTCCCGGGCGGGTCGCCGAGGATTCAGCGTCCGTGACTTCCTGCGCCGCAACAGTTACGTCATCGCGCTGCTGCTCGCGGTGATCCTGCTGGTGGCGAACCTGATCATCCAGCCGAACTTCGGCTGGGTCCAGCAGCTCGCGACATTCGCCCCGCTCGCAATCGCCGCTATGGCGAGCACCCCCTCGATCATCAGCGGTCGCGGCGGATTCGATCTGTCGATATCGCCGCTGATGACCTTCTGCTCGGCCGTGTTCATCATCGTCCTCGTGCCGAACGGCCTCGGCGGCATCGAAGCCGTCCCCCTCGTGCTGCTCGTCGGAGCAGTCATGGGCGGGATAAATGGACTGCTCATCGTGCTCCTGCGCGTTCCGCCGATGGTGGTCACGCTGGCGATGTATTTCGTCCTCATCGGCGTGAATCTCAAGTTCATCCCGAACCCCGTCAGCATGACGGGGAGCTGGGTCTCGAGTCTCTCCGGAATGGTCGGCCCGATTCCCGGCGGGCTCATCATGATCTCCATCCCGCTGCTCATCTGGGGCGCTATCGGGTTCATCCCCTACAAGAGGATGCTCTACGCGGTCGGCAGCGACGACGCCGCCGCGTTCGCGAGCGGAGTGAACGTCGCGTTCGTCCGGCTGATGGCTTACGTCTTCGGGGGCCTCTTCGCGGCGATCGGATCGTTCGCCCTGGTCGCGCTCGTCAGCTCTGCGGACGCGGGGCAGTCCTCGTCGTACACCCTGGTCGCCGTCGCCGCCGTCGCGCTCGGCGGGACCTCGCTCGTCGGCGGGCGTGGCGGTGTGCTCGGCTCGCTGCTCGGCGCGGCCGTCATCTACTTGCTGCAGAGTCTGCTGCGCGGGCTGGACGTCAACCCCACCTGGCTGCAGCTGCTCTACGGCGTCGTGCTCATCCTTGCCGTCGTGCTCGGCGCGCAACTGACTCGCAAGAAGAAGGAATCCGCATGAGCTCCTCCATCGCACCAGCGTCGCGAACCGCCTCGCCCGGATTCTCGGGCACGCTCAGACGGGCCGCAGCGATCCAACGCCGATTCCCTGTGCTGCAGGTGCTTGCGCTCATCATCGTCTATGTCGTCGGTGCCGTCACACTCGACGGATTCTTCAGCTTCCCCGCCCTGCAGTCCATCCTCGTGCTGGCGGCGCTCGCGGGATTGGCATCCGTCGGACAGACGCTGCTGATCATCATGGGCGGATTCGATCTGTCGGTATCGGGTTTCATCGTCGCCGGCGCACTCTCGGTCACGAGTCTCAGTTCGATCTACAACGTCGACGTGGGGGTGGCACTGGGCATCACGGTGATCGCCGCGACCCTGCTCGGCGGCGCAGCCGGTCAGATCTGTCATCGACTCAGCATTCCGCCCCTGGTCGTCACACTCGGTACGGGCGCGATCGCTCTCGGTGCCATGCAGATTCAGACCGGCGGAGCCCTCGCGGGCAGCGCACCTCAGTGGCTCTCGATGCTGTCTTCGCCGATCCAGTCCACGTTCGGCATCCCCTTCCCGCCGGTGGTCGTGATCTGGGTCGTCGTGATCATCGCCGTCGCACTGTTCCTGCACCGCACGGTACCCGGTCGGCACATCCTCGCCACCGGCGCCAATCCCCTGGCGGCAGAGAACTCGCTCGTGAAGACGCGGACGGTGTGGACCCTCGTGTTCGCGTTCAGCGCCGTGGCGTCCGTCCTCGTGGGCGTCCTGCTCGCGGGGTTCTCCGGCAGCGTCGACTCGACGCTCGGCAACCCTTACCTGTTCCAGTCCGTCGCGACCGTGGTCGTCGGGGGCACGGTGTTCGGCGGTCCTGGCGACTACACCCGTACGGTCATCGGCACGTTGTTCCTGTCGGTCCTCATGATCGTGCTCATCGGGCACGGAGCCGACACGGCCGACCAGCAGCTGCTCTACGGCATCATCATCCTCCTCGCCGTGACCCTGTACGGACGCGAGCGACGAATCCGAGATCTCGTCTGAACTCGACCCATCCCGATCCCCTCGAAAGCTGCACGCAGCTTTCGTTGCACAACAAACAAGAGAAAGAGAGACAACGGTGTCCTATCAGAAGTCCATCTCGCGTCGACAGACGCGGGCACTACGTCCGGCCGCTCTCGTGGCCATCGCCGGCGTCGCCGTGCTCCTCGCCGGGTGCGGCTCGGGCGGCGCGACGGTCGGGAGCAGCAGTGCTCCCACGAGTTCCGGAATGGCCAGCGAGTGCGGCGAAGTGCCCAACATCCCGCCCAACTTCGTCGACGGCGCCGACGCGGAGCTCACCGACGCCACGAAGGAGCTGTTCAGCGGCTACCCGGGTCCCGTGCGTGTGAGCCCCTACGCGGACATGGAGGCCAAGCCCGGACCGTGGCGCATCGGGTTCAGCTCGTTCGCGCCCAACTCCGCGTGGGTCACCAACCTGTTCCAGGGCATGGAGGATGCGTTCCAGAAGGCCAAAGAGCTCGGTCTCGTGGAAGGCGAGCTGGAGATGAGCATCCTGCCGGACGCCGCGACGCAGACTCCCGCCGACCAGATCGCCGGGTTCCAATCGCTGGTGCGCGACGGCGTCGACGGCGTCATCATGCTTCCGATTGCCGCGGACCCGCTTGCACCCGCGCTCACGGAGGCCGGCGAGGCGGGCATCCCCACGGTCATCATGGGCAACACCAGTCCGTCCGAGTACGCCATCTCGGCCAACCCGCTCAACATCGCGGGCGGCACCGCCGAAACGATCAAGGCCCTCGGCGGCAAGGGTGACATCGTGGTGGTTCGCGGCATGCAGGGCGCCGCCGCCGAGACCTACGGTTACGACCAGATCAAGACGATGATCGATGCGTGCCCCGACCTCAACATCATCGGTGAGATCAACGGCAACTGGAACAACGCGACGACGAAGACGGCGATGCAGCAGTTCCTCGTCTCACACCCGGGCCAGATCGACGGGGTCCTGCAGAACGGCATCATGGCCCAGGGCGTCATCCAGGCATTCGAGCAGGTCGGACGCGACGTGCCCATCGTGAACATGGTCGGCGGCCAGGCAGGCGACCTCTCGTACTTCGCCGACCACCTCGACGAGGGCTACGTCACGGGCGGAAGCGCGTACAACGGCAACCAGCAGGCATGGGCCGCGATGCGGATCCTCCTGAACACACTGGCCGGAAACGGCCCCAAGGTGACGGACATCCCGATCCAGGTGCCCGTGGTCACAAAGGACAACGTCAAGTCGCTCGTGCCCGAGGGCGCAACGCTGAACGACCTCGGGGACCCGCTCGGCTCGCCGAACGACTTCGCCCCGCAGTCGTACCTCGACCAGTTCTTCACCACGACGGGTGGCCCCGGCAAGGACCTCGTCGAGTAGCTCGACGGTGCCGGCGGGTGTCGCCGGACGCGATCGCCGAGATCGCTCCGGCGGCACCCATCTGCTCGGCACCGGCCGCGCTCGCTCAGACATCACCGAAGGAAGACATACCCATGACCGCAATGCACATCAGCGAGAGCTTGCACCACCTGATCGACTCCGACGCCGAGTTCGAACAGCTCGCCGACGGATTCGTCTTCTCCGAGGGACCCGCGTGGAACGACGTCACCGACGAGCTGATCTTTCACGACATTCCAGGCGACGCGCGGTGGCGTTGGACGCAGGCGCGCGGCGCGGAGCTCCTGGAGTCGCCGGATTTCAAGGGCAACGGCGCCGTGTTCGAGCCCGGCGGCGGACTCCTCGTCTGCGAGCAGGTCACGAGCTCCCTCGTGCGCATCTTTCCCGACGGTCGGCGGGAGATCCCGGCGTTCCACTATCGAGGCAAGTACCTGAACAGTCCGAACGACGTCGTCACGCACTCGGACGGAAGCATCTACTTCACCGATCCCAACTACGGCCGCTGGCCGGTGGCCGTCGGTGTCGGGCGCGAATGCGAGCTCGACTTCCAGGGGGTCTTCCGCGTGCCCCCCGGTGGCGGGCCCGTTCAACTGGTCGTCGAACCGGGCGAGTTCGAGCAGCCCAACGGCCTGTGCTTCTCACCGGACGAGAAGACCATGTACATCAACGACCGCACGAATCTGAAGGCGTTCGACGTCGCCACCGACGGCGCGCTGGTGCGCGGGCGCATCGTCTGCGAGGACATGGGGAGCACCGGGATACCCGGCACGGGCAATCCCGACGGGATGAAGACCGACGAGCTCGGAAACGTCTGGTGCACTGCTCGCGACGGGATCTGGATCTTCTCACCCGAGGAAGAACTGCTGGGCATCCTCCCCACCCCGGAGGTCGCGGGAAACCTGGTCTGGGGTGGTGCCGACCTCCGGACCCTGTTCGTCACCATGACGACGAAGCTGTACCGGGTGCAGACGAAGGTCGCGTCGTGTCGACTGCCGTATCACCGACCGGATCGGTGGGACTCGTGAGCGCGACGTCGCAGACCGAGGCGCGAATCGGGCGTCTCGAGGATCTCGTCGAGATCCGCGCGCTGGTGTTCCGGTACCGAGAACACCTCGACCGACGGGACATGGCGGCCTATGCGGCTCTGTTCGCCGCCGACGGCATCTGGTCCGGACGGACGGGCACCGCCCGGACACCGGGCGGCATTCGGGCGATGCTCGAGGAGCGGCTCGCTCCCAATCCGCCCGCACCCGGGCGCACAACCGTCCACTTCGTCACAGAGCCCGTGATCGTGCTCGACGGCGACACCGCGACGGGCGAATGCCTCTGGACCTTGCTGGGGCGCAGCTCGGACGACACTCCCGAGATCATCCTGCTGGGTCACTACGAGGATGAATACGTCCGCGAAGACGGCGCCTGGAAGTTCGCCAAGCGTACGGCGCACGTGGATGTGCCGCGGTGAACCGCGGGAACGCAGAGCGATCGTCGATGGACGCCGAGACGCGTGCTCGACGACTCGAGGACATCGAGCAGATCCGACGACTGACCGCCGCGTACAAGCAGGCGCTGGACGGCAAGGACGTCGTGGCCTACGCGGAGTTGTTCGCCGAGGCCGGCACCCTCTGGTGCACGCCCGAGCTGCAGGCCACGGGGCGGGCAGCGATTCGCGCTCTGGTGGACGGCATGAGCGGTAATCTGCTGACGAACGAGGTCGGCTCCGACTTCCACGCCACGGCGAACGCGCTCATCGAGGTCGACGGTGACCGCGGGACCGGTACCTCGACGTGGCTGTATTTCACCGTCAGCGCCGACGGTGACCCTCGGCTCACCAAGATCGGCCACTACGACGACCACTACATCCGTGAGGACGGGTGCTGGCGCTTCCACCGGCGCGACGCGATCACCGATATCCCATTCGAGTGACCGCTCACGCGCGGCACGCCAACACGAGAAAGAGGAGGACCGCCAGTTGAGTCCGCTCATCAACGACCCGGCGACGTTCGTCGCCGAATCCCTCCGCGGGTTCTGCTCCGCTCATGCCGATCGTGTGGCGCCCGCGCCGGGCGGGGTGGTCAGGCGCGTGCGAAGGCCCGGAAAGGTGGCCATCGTCGCGGGCGGCGGATCGGGGCACTATCCCGCATTCGCCGGCTGGGTGGGGCGCGGTTTCGTCGATGCAGCCGTCTGCGGCAACATCTTCTCCTCCCCCTCCGAGAAGCAGATCCTGGACGTCGTCCGGCTTGCCGACGAAGGGGGCGGGATCCTCTTCGTCCCGATCAACTACGCGGGCGACATCCTCCATTTCGGCGGCGCACAAGACAAACTCCTGATGAGTGGTGTCGACGCGCGCACCGTCGTCGTCGCGGACGACATCGCGTCCGGGACGCCGGATGCACCGGAGGGGCGCCGGGGCATCGCCGGCAGTCTGATCGTCCTCAAGATCGTCGGCGCCGCCGCAGAGCGCGGAGGCGGACTCGACGAGGCGGAGCGTGTCGCGAAGTCAGCCGTGAAGGCGACGAGGACATTCGGAGTCGCCTTCTCGGGATGCACCCTCCCGGGCGCCCCGGCTCCTCTGTTCACCGTCCCGGTCGGCCGCATGGCAGTCGGGATGGGCATTCACGGAGAACCGGGGATCGCCGAGCAGGACATCGGAACGGCGGCGGAAGTCGCGGATGTCCTGATCGACGGTTTGCTCGCGGAACGCCCCGCAAAGGTCGGTCAGCGGCTTGCGGTGGTCGTCAACGGACTCGGCACGACGAAGTACGACGAACTGAATCTGGTGTTCGCCCGCGTGCGTCAGCGTCTCGAGGAAGCCGGGATGAAGCTCGTGGCTCCGCTCGTCGGCGAGTACATGACGAGCCTCGACATGGCGGGACTCTCGGTGAGCATCACCTATCTGGATACCGAGCTCGAGGATCTGTGGCTCGACCCCGTTGACTCGGTCGCACTCGCTCGGCCGCTGCTCGACCCCGAAGCGGGTCGGGAGCCCGACTACCCGATCGACCAGCGTCTCGACTCCGGCGTCGCCGCCGGCACGACGGAGTCGAACCGATCGGCGCGCGACATCGTGCATCGACTGAGCACAGCCTCCGCCGCCATCGAACTCGCCGCGGACGAACTCGGTCGCCTCGACGCGATCGCGGGCGACGGCGACCACGGAATCGGGATGGTCGCCGGTGTCAAGGGTGCGCTGGCGGCGGCGCGGCGCGCCGTCGATGCCGGGGCGGGTGCCGGAACGGCGCTGCGGCTCGCGGGCGAGCGTTGGTCGGCGGTCGCCGGCGGGACATCCGGCGCGCTGTGGGGGGCGGGGCTGGTCGCCGCCGGCGCCGTGGTCGGCGACACGGAAGCGCCCAGCTCGACGACCGTCGGGGCCGCCGTCAGTGCGTTCGCCGTCGCCATCGTCGCACGCGGAGGGGCAGAGCCGGGCGACAAGACCATGGTGGATGCAATCGTGCCGTTCGTCGCAACGCTGCGGGAGCGGATCGACGAGGGTGAGAACGTCCACAGCGCGTGGGGGGCGGCGGCTGCGGCAGCGACCCGGGCAGCCCGAGACAGCGCTGCTCTGTCACCGCGAAAAGGTCGGGCGCGCATTCACGGAGCGCGATCGGTCGGAACACCGGATGCGGGCGCGACGTCTTTCGCGCTGCTGGCTGAGGCCGCTGTATCGGCGCGATAGGAATCGGTCACTCGGGGACGAGCCGTGAACCCCCGCGCCACCTCATGAGCGGCGACGGATGCCGGGACGCGTCCAAGCCGTGACGCCGGCGTCGCGCCGCAGAACGCCCAGGCACGCGAGCGTGAGGGCGAGCTGAGCTATCCCCGTGCCGATGTAGAGCGTCTGCAGCAGCGAAAACACCGGCACCAACGCGACCTCGACATAGATCCAGATCACCATGCCGAACCCCGCGACCGCGTTCGCGAACATAGCGTAGGGACGACGCAACAACAGCAGAACGAACGCCAAGCCCTGCGTCCCGCCCACCACGACCAACAGGATCAGGCCGACGCTCACATAGGTGAACACGCTGTCTTCGATCCACCAGGTCGGCATGCCGAGCGACCACGGCGTCATCAAACCGATCCCACCGACCACCGCCGAAAGCGCGTTGAATCCCGAGACGACCAACAGCAGGATGCGCCACAACCGAGATGTGTCCATGGCCCGACGCTATGCGGTGTTCCCGAACGCGAGTACGGCCGAAGGTCCCGTCCCCCTCGACGCACTCCGATCACGCGAAGCCGAGGAGCGGTGGCAGGGCGAGCACGACGAACGCCGCCCACACGGCGAACACGGGCAGGTACGACGTCTGCCAGCGCACCAGGCGCGACACGGGTGCGCGCCCGATCAGCAGCCGAATCGACAGCCAGGCCGTTACCGCCAGGTTGACGATCAGCAGCGCGTTCAGACCGATCGCGGCGACGCGGTTGGGTGTCAGCCCGAGGTCGCCGATCCGGGCGACGAGCGAGCCGAACACCAGAGCATCCAATACCAGTGCCGCGACGACGGTGACCAGACGGATGACGTCCATCGCACCCGCGCGCGCCGTTTCGGGTCGAGCCGACAGGCCATACAGAACCAGGCCGAGCACGACCAGCAGCAGCGCGTCGAACCCCGTCAGCAGCTCGCGGTCGAACTCGCGACCGATGCCGGCAACGGCATACAGCACCACGGCCACCCCGAGCATCGCGGCGAACAGGGGCGTGAAGATCGCCGTCAGCACGGGTGCGATGTTCTCGATCACGCTCTTCTTGGCCTCGACGAGCCAGGCCGCGACGATCACCGCCGCCGCGCCGCCGGAGGGCAGCGTCCACTTCTCCAGCCCGCTGATCGATTCGGGCGCGATCGGCGAGATCACCAGCACCGTCAGCCCGATCAGCACGCCGCCCCCGAGCGCGATCAGGACGAGGTAGATCGCCCACTCCCCCGTGAACCGGATGAAGTCCATTCGCCGAGCACTCGATCGCCACTCCGCACTGACATAGGCGGCGCCGACGACGAACCACAGAACGACGGGCAGGTGTATCGCTATCAGGGTCGCGGTCGCCGACGAATCGTCGAAGGGGAACACGTTCACGCCGATCGCGAGGACCGCCACGATCGCGCCGATGACGAGAGCCCGCCCGCGCGTCATCCCCCGCGTCCAGGCGAGGTACCCGGCCAGCACCGGCAGCACGAACAGGCTGACGTTCCGCGGGAACCACGACGCCATGCCGCCGCCGCTCTCTGCCGCGACCCGGCCCACCTGGATCGATACGGCAGCGAGCAGCGCGAACGCGATCATCACGGACAGCGGATGCTTCGACCGCCCGTCGCCCGCATCCGCCTCCGGTGCGAGCACCAGGTGCTTCCACAGCCGGTCGCCATGCTCCCGGGCGAACTCGGCGGTCAGACGATCCGCCGCACCGAGGCGTTTGAGCGCGATCAAGAATGCCTCGTCCTCGCTCAGGCCCGACGCGGTGAGGTCCTCCGCCTGATCGCGCAGGTGCTCCTCGAGCTCATCGAGGTCCGCGGCGTCGATCACCCGGCCACGCGCGAGCGACGCGCGCCACTGTTGCACACCCTCGTCCAGCGCACCCACGTCAGGCCCCCGCCATGGCGATGTCGCCCGGTGTGCGGCCCGCGAGCCCGCCCGGAGCGGCGATACCCCAGATGCCGCTCAGCGTGCGGGTGGCGGTCGCCCACTGTCGGCGCTGCTCGACGAGCTGTGCACGACCGGCATCCGTGATCCGGTAGTTGCGGCGTCGGCGTCCCTCGGGCGACACGCCCCACTCGGCCTCGACGTGCCCGAGCCGGTCGAGCCGGTGCAGCAGCGGGTACAGCATGCCGTCCGTCCATTCCAGCTCACCCCCCGACAGCTCGCGGACACGTTTCAGGATCGCGTAGCCATAGCTGTCTCCGTCGCTCAGGATCGCGAGCACCAGCGGGGCCGCCATCGCGGCGACCAGATCTTTGTCGATGTTCATGAGGCCTCCTACCCTCGAAGCACTATACATTGCTGTGCTATGCATGTGGTTCTACGTATCCCGGTCGCCCCTTCCCAGGAACCTGCCGCCCGGGCCGGTAGACTGTTCGGACCCGCGGGAGTGGTGGAATTGGCAGACACGCAGGATTTAGGTTCCTGTGCTTTCGGGCGTGTGGGTTCAAGTCCCACCTTCCGCACTGGGCCGATTCTTCACATCTTCGTGAGGTCGGCGACCCGCCCCAGAACGACGGGAAAGTAACTCGTGCAGCCTGCAGCCCTCATCCCCTGGCTCGACCCCGCGGCGATCATCGACTGGGCGGGCCCTTGGTCACTCGTCGTGGTGTGCTTCATCGTCTTCGCCGAGACGGGCCTGCTGATCGGGTTCCTCCTGCCGGGCGACACCCTTCTCGTCATCGCGGGGCTGCTCTCGCACTCGACGGCTGTCGCACCCAACGGTGTCTTCGGCCTGTCGGTGTGGTGGGTGGCCCTGCTGATCGGCCTGTCCGCGTTCGTCGGTGGTGAAGTCGGGTACTTCATCGGGCACAAGGCGGGTCCCGCCGTGTTCGAACGCAAGGAATCCGGCCTGTTCAGCGTCAAGAACGTCGAGCGCACCAACGCCTTCTTCGAGCGCTTCGGCGGAATCACGATCATCCTGGCGCGCTTCGTGCCGATCGTGCGCACCTTCGCGCCGGTCGCGGCGGGCGTCGGCCACATGCACAAGGGCAAGTACACGCTCTACAACCTGATCGGCGCCATCCTCTGGGGTTTCGGGCTGACGATGTTCGGCTACGTCATCGGATTCATTCCGTTCGTGCGCGACCTCGTGACCGAGTACATCGACGTCATTCTGCTCATCGCCGTGGGCGGCACCGCGCTCGTCACCGCCTACCACTACTTCAGTGAGCGCCGGAAGGCCAAGAAGGCCGCCGCGGCGGGCGAGGATGTCGTCACGGATGCCGTCGAAGCACAGGAACTCGTACTCGAGCCCGAGGTGTTCGACAAGGCCCCCGAGATCGGCCACCACGACACCGACGGCCACCCGCGCCCCGGCGCCTGACGCGCGTCCGCGCCTGGCGCACCCGGCGAGACCGGGTCAGGACGCTCTCGCGGACTTCTTCTTCGCCGCCGGCTTCTCGGCGGGTTTCGACGGAGACTTCTTGGCCGGAGCATCCTTCTTCGCCCCACCGTCCCCGCGCGCGGCACGTGACCTCTCGACGCTGGCACGCAGCGCATCCATCAGGTCGATGACCTCGCCACCCTTCTCCTCGGACTCCTGCTCCCCGAAGGTCGCCGCGGTGTCGAGCGTGTCGCCCTGCTCGATTTTCGCCTCGATCAGGGTCTTCAACTCGCGCTGGTAGTCGTCGACGAACTCGTCCGGCCGGAAGTCGTCGGCGAAACTGTCGACGAGGCTGGCCGACAGCTCGAGCTCCTTGGCAGAGATCTTCACGGGCTCATCGAGCGCAGGGAACGACGCCTCGCGAACCTCGTCGGCCCACAGCAACGTCTGCAGCACGAGCACTTCGCCCCGGACTCGGAGTGCCGCGAGCCGGGTCTTCTGCCGCAACGTGAACCGCACGATCGCCGTGCGGTCGGTCTCTTCCAGCGTCCGCCGCAGCAGCACGTAGGCCTTGGGCGACGACGAATCGGGCTCGAGGAAGTACGAGCGGTCGAGCATGATCGGATCGACCTGATCCGAGGGCACGAACTCGACGACTTCGATCTCGCGACTGCGCTCGGAGGGCAGCGAAGCGATGTCGTCCTTCGTCAGCACCACGGTGTGCTCGCCGTCGTCGTAGGCGCGGTCGATGTCGGCGTACGGCACGACCTCGCCGTCGATCTCGCAGATGCGCTGGTACCGGATGCGTCCGCCATCCTTCGCGTGCACCTGGTGCAGCGACACGTCGTGGTCCTCGGTCGCGGCGTAGACCTTGACGGGCACGTTGACGAGGCCGAACGCGACGGCACCCTTCCAGATCGCTCTCATGGCACCAGTCAACCCGTTCCGCTGTCGCAAATCGACCCCTTGACTCGGGCCCGGCATCGATGTGCGACAGCGGAGAAACTCGGGAGTGCACGGGTACCCTGAGCGCATGGCCGGGGAGCAGGTGGTGCGCGTTGCGGGGCGTCGCCTGCGCGTGTCGAACCTCGACAAGGTGCTCTACCCCGCCACGGGCACGACCAAGGGCGAGGTCATCGCGTATTACACGCGGATTGCGCCCTTCCTCATTCCGCACGTCACCGGGCGACCCGTGACCCGCAAGCGGTGGCCGGATGGCGTGGGCACGGCGGAGCATCCCGAGTCCTCGTTCTTCGCGAAAGACCTGGAGGCCGGAGCCCCCGACTGGGTGCGGCGCACCCGCATCGAGCACTCGGGCGGGCCGAAGGACTACCCGCTCGTCGGCGATGTCGCGACGCTCGTGTACCTCGCGCAGGTCGCGAGCCTCGAGCTGCACGTTCCCCAATGGCGCTTCACGGCGGACGGTGCCCGCGGCAACCCCGATCGGCTGGTGCTCGACCTCGATCCCGGTCCGGGCGTCGGGCTCGCCGCGTGTGCGGAGGTCGCGCGCTGGTGCCGCGACATCCTCGGCGGGATGGGCTGGGACGCCTACCCCGTCACGAGCGGCAGCAAGGGCATCCACCTGTACGCGCCCCTCGACGGCGCCCAGACGAGCGACCAGATCTCGGCATTCGCGAAAGAACTCGCGCGTGCGGTCGAGGCCGATCATCCCGACCTCGTCGTCAGCGCGATGAGCAGGGCCGCGCGCCCCGGCCGCGTCTTCATCGACTGGAGCCAGAACAACGCCGCCAAGACGACGATCGCGCCCTACTCGCTGCGCGGACGTCCTCACCCGACGGTCGCCGCGCCCCGCACGTGGGCCGAACTCGATGACCCGAACCTGGCGCACCTCGAGTTCGCCGAGGTTCTCGAGAGGGTGGAATCGGATGGCGACCCACTCGCCGCACTCGGCTTCCACGCCGGGGGGCGCTCCGCGGACGACGGACCCCTCGCCGTCTACATCGCAAAACGCGAGGCGGGCAAGACCCCCGAACCGGTGCCGTCCAATGCACTCGGGGCGTCCGACGCCTCCGGCGAGCGCCCGCGCTTCGTCATCCAGGAGCACCACGCGAGCCGCCTGCACTGGGATCTGCGCCTCGAGCGCGACGGCGTGCTCGCCAGTTGGGCGGTCCCCCGCGGCATCCCGCCGACCGCCGCCCGCAACAACCTGGCCGTCCAGACCGAGGACCACCCGATCGAATACCTCGAGTTCGAGGGCACCATCCCCGCGGGCGAGTACGGCGCGGGCTCGATGACGATCTGGGACGACGGCCGCTACGACCTCGAGAAGTGGCGCGACGACGAGATCATCGCAACTCTCGAGGGGCGCCCCGGCGGACCCCTCGGAAGGGTCCGGATCGCGCTCATCCGCACGAACGGCAACGGTGAGAAGTCGACCTGGCTGCTGCACCGCATGAAGACGGATGCCTCGGGTGCGCCGCAGCCGGACGGTCGGGCCGTCGTGCCCCTGGACGAGGTCGACGACGAGGCGCCGCACGCGTCGGACGGACACGGGGACGCAGACGCCGTCACAGAGCGGGAGAGCTCGGCCGACGAGCCCGCCGCGCGGGAGGCGCCCACGCCGTCCGCGACCCGCGCGAGCTCCGACATCCCGCCCGGCGAACGGTTCAGCCCGATGCTCGCGACGGGATCCACGCCCGGTCTGGCCGCGGCGGCGATCCGCCGCTGGTCGGCGCGCGGGGGCGCCGCGCCCTGGGTCGAGTTCAAGTGGGACGGCATCCGCGCCCTCGGCGTGTGGGACGGCGCGACGTTGCGCCTGATCGGTCGCCGCGGCACCGACATCACGTCGCGGTACCCCGAGATCACCGCCGAATCGCTCGGCCTGCCACCGGTACCCGCGGTGCTCGACGGCGAACTCGTCGCCCTCGACGACTCCGGACGCCCCAGCTTCTCGCTGCTGCAGAACCGCATGAACCTCGTGAAGGCGAACGAGATCGCCGCGGAGGCCCGCCGCACCCGCGTGACCTTCTACGTGTTCGACCTGATCGAGCACGACGGAGCGGATATTGCGACCCTCCCCCTACGCGAACGCCGCTCGCTGCTCGACCGCGTCGTCGCGGAAGCCCGGCCGCCCCTGTCGGCACCGCCGGTCTTCGACGACCTCGACGCGGCACTCGCGACGGCGCGCGAGTTCGGGCTGGAGGGCGTGATGGTGAAGGATCCCGCGTCGGCGTATCGCCGAGGCATCCGCACGGAATCGTGGCTCAAGGTCAAGCTCACACGGACGCAGGAAGTCGTGATCGGCGCCATCCGTCCCGGCCGGGGTGGCCGGAGTGGGTCGATCGGGTCGTTGCTGCTCGGCGTGCCGGGCCCGGACGGTCTGCAGTACGTGGGGCGGGTGGGGACGGGCTTCAGCGACGCGACTCTCACGCGCCTCGCCGACGCGCTCAGTCCGTTGCGGTCGGACACGAATCCGTTCGTGGGCGTTCCGGCGGCGGATGCCTCGGACGCCCTGTGGGTGCGGCCGGAGCTCGTCGCCGAGGTGGAGTTCGCCGAGTGGACACGCGATGGTTCGCTGCGTCACGCCCGCTGGCGCGGCCTGCGCCCCGACAAGACCCCCGCAGATGTGGTGCGGGAGGCCTGACACACCACCGATTCGGGGTGAGAAGAGGACTTCGGCACCGGATGAGGATGATCGAGCCCCGATGTTCCTCCCCCGGCGCCTAAGTCCTCGGTGGGGGTGCGACTGCGTAGCGCCCGGCGGTGTGACCGGGCTCCGTCAGGCGTGCGCCGCTGTGTCGCGGTCGGCGTAGCCCGCGGGCTCGAACTGGAACGTCGAATGCGCGACGTCGAAGTGGTCGGCCAGGCACGACTGCAGGCTCGCGAGAAGCTCGGCCGCTCCCCCGTGCTCGAGCACGTCGGCGTCCACGACGACGTGGGCGGTGAACACCGGGGCTCCGCGGGTCAGCTGCCAGACGTGCACGTCGTGGACGTCCGCGACTCCCGGCGCACCCAGAATGTGATTGCGGATCTCGGCGATGTGCGTGCCCTGCGGCGCCGATTCCGACAGCACCGAGAACACCTCGCGCAGCAGCCCGATCGCTCGGGGCACGATCATCGCGGCGATCAGCAGCGACGCGATCGCATCGGCCTGCACCCACCCCGAGACGACGATGACGATCGCGGCCACGATGACGGCGGCGGATCCGAGCAGATCGCCCATCACCTCGAGATACGCCCCGCGCACGTTGATGCTGCTGCGCTGCGCCGAGCTCAGCAGCCACAGCGCCACGGCGTTCGCCACCAGGCCGACGATCGCGATGACGAGCATCACGCCGCCCTCGACCTCGGCGTCACCCGGTGCCATCAGTCGCCCAACGCCCTCGATTGCGATCCAGACGGACAGGACGATCAGGACGGCCGCGTTGATCAGCGCGCCGAACACCTCGGCACGCTGATAACCGTATGTCCGGCGATCATCCGCCGGCCGCGACGCAACGGCGTTGGCGACGAGCGCGATGACGAGCGCCGCCGTGTCCGTGAACATGTGTGCCGCATCGGCGAGCAGGGCCAGCGATCCGCTCAGCACACCACCGGCGATCTGCACGACCATGACGGTCGCGGTGAGCGCGAGCGACATCGCCAAGAGTCGACGGTTCGAGGCGTTGCGGATGCCTCCCCCGGCCGGCGCGTGATCGTGCATGCCTCCAGGCTAGGCCCGAGATTGCACCGTTCCGCGCCATTTCGCCTAGCCGGGAATGACTCCGATTCTCATACGCTCGCGCCTCGCCGGATCTCAGACCGAGAGGGTCGACAGCAGCGGCACGAGCGCCAAGAACGCGCGAGCCCGGTGCGATGCCGCATTCTTCTCGGCGGGTGAGAACTCCGCGGCCGAGCGCTCGGCGCCCGACGGCTGCCCGTCCGGGACGAAGATCGGGTCGTAGCCGAATCCGTTCTCACCCGACGGGGCGGAAGCGAGGCGCCCCGACCACCGACCCTCGACCACGTGCTCGGCGGCCGCTTCCCCGTCTTCCGCGGGCACGACGAGCGCGATCGTCGAGATGAACTGCGCGGTTCGGTGCGGATCCGCGACGTCCGAGAGTTGGTCGAGCAACAGGGTGAGGTTGGCCGAGGCATCCTTCGCGTGTCCCGCCCAGTAGGCGGAGAACACCCCCGGCGAACCGCCCAGGACGTCGACGCAGATCCCCGAATCGTCGGCGAGTGCCGGCAACCCGGTATGCGCCGCCGCCGCGCGGGCCTTGATCAGAGCGTTCTGCGCGAACGTCACACCGTCCTCGACGGGCTCGGGTCCGTCGTAACCGATGACCTCGAGGTCGGGACGCGTCTCGCGGACGATCGCGCCGAACTCCTCGACCTTGTGCGGGTTGTGCGTGGCGAGCACGATGCGCCGTGACATCCGCTACTCCGCCGTCGATCCCGCGAGCGCGGCGAGCTGGTGCTCGCGCAGCGATGCGCACCCGGCCACTCCGAGGTCGAGCAGGGCATCGAGCTCGCGCTTGTCGAACGGCGCGCCCTCGGCCGTCCCCTGCACCTCGACGAAGAGGCCCCGCCCCGTCACGACGACGTTCATGTCGGTGTCGGCGCGGACATCCTCGACGTACGCCAGGTCGAGCATCGGCTCGCCGTCGATGATGCCGACCGAGACGGCCGCGACCGAGTCGTGCAGGGGCTGCGAGCGCTGCGCGATGAAGCTCTTGCGCTTGCCCCACTCGATCGCGTCGGCGAGGGCGACGTACGCGCCCGTGATCGCGGCCGTGCGGGTGCCGCCGTCGGCCTGCAGCACGTCGCAGTCGATCACGATCGTGTTCTCGCCCAGTGCCTTGGTGTCGACGACCGAGCGCAGCGCGCGGCCGATCAGGCGCGAGATCTCGTGCGTGCGCCCGCCGATCTTGCCCTTGACGCTCTCACGGTCGTTGCGGCTGTTCGTCGCACGCGGCAGCATCGCGTACTCGGCCGTGACCCAGCCCTTGCCCTTGCCGACGAGCCAGCGCGGCACGCCGTTCGTGAACGAGGCCGTGCAGAGGACCCTGGTGCCGCCGAACGAGATGAGCGCCGAACCCTCGGCGTGGGCGCTCCAGCCGCGCTCGATCGTGATGGGACGCAGCTCTGCGGGGGTGCGCCCGTCGGCGCGCGCGATCTCGGTCATGTCTGTCTCGTTTCGTTCGGAGAGTATGGGTGAGTTGCGGGGTCGTCAACCGACCGACGGCAGGTCGATCGCGCCCGTGTGCACGAGCTGAACGGATCGCACCTCACGACCCATCAGCCGGTTCGCGAGGTCGATGAAGGCCTCCGGTGATCCGCCCGTCGCCTCGTAGACGTGCGTCCCGGGCTGGTCGGACGAGGTCAGCAGGTCACGGGTCACGAGCTGGCGGTAGACGTCGTTGGCCGTCTCGTCATCGCTCGCCACGAGCGAGACATCCGGTCCCATGACGTAGCTGATCGCTCCCTTGAGGAACGGGTAGTGCGTGCAGCCGAGCACGAGCGTGTCGATGCCCGCGTGCCGGAGCGGTGCGAGATACCCCTCGGCGATCTCGAGCAGCTCGGGCGAGCCGGTCACGCCCCGCTCGACGAAGTCGACGAACGCCGGGCACGCCTGCGCGAAGACCGTCAGGGCGTCGTTGAGTTCGAGCATGTCCTGGTAGGCGCCCGAGCCGATCGTGCCCTCGGTGCCGATCACGCCGATACGTCCGTTGCGCGTCGTCGCGATCGCGGTGCGGACGGCGGGACGGATGACCTCGACGACGGGCACGTCGTAGCGCTCCCGGGCATCGCCCAAGACGGCCGCCGAGGCCGTGTTGCACGCGATCACGAGCATCTTCACGCCCTGGTCGACGAGCGAGTCGAGCACCTCGAGAGAGTAGCGCCGCACATCGGCGATCGGCTTCGGGCCGTAGGGCGAGTGCAGGGTGTCGCCGATGTAGACGAGGGATTCGCGGGGCAGCTGATCGCCGATCGCACGTGCCACCGTGAGCCCACCGACGCCGGAGTCGAAGATTCCGATCGGCGCGTCGTTCATGGTTCCCCAGCCTACCCGGGGCGGATGCTCGCGGCCCGCGTCGGTAGAGTGACCGGATGACCGACCCGGCCAGCGGCCACAGCAGCGCCCTATACACCGATCGCTACGAGCTCACGATGGTGGGTGCCGCGCTTCGCGACGGAACCGCCCGCCTCCCCTGCGTCTTCGAGGTGTTCGCGCGCCGTCTGCCGGGTGGGCGACGCTACGGGGTGGTGGCCGGTACCGGGCGGCTGCTCGGGCTGCTGCGCGACTTCCGCTTCGGCGACGACGAGCTGGCGTTCCTCCGCGATGAGCGGATCGTGGATGCCGAGACACTCGCGTTCCTCGAGACCTATCGGTTCCGCGGTTCGATCTCGGGCTACCGCGAGGGCGAGCTGTACTTCCCCGGCTCGCCCGTGCTGACCGTCGAGGGCACCTTCGCGGACGCGGTCGTGCTCGAGACCCTCGCGCTGAGCGTCCTCAACCACGACTCGGCGATCGCGACCGCGGCGGCCCGCATGTCGACGGCCGCGGGCTCGCGCCCCCTGGCTGAGATGGGTTCGCGTCGCGCGGGCGAAGAGTCGGCCATCGCGGCGGCCCGCGCCGCCTACATCGCGGGATTCTCGGCGACGAGCAACCTCGAGGCCGGCCGCCGCTGGCAGGTCCCCACGATGGGCACCGCCGCGCACGCCTGGACCCTCCTGCACGACACCGAAGAACAAGCCTTCCGTGCCCAGGTCGACGCGCTGGGCCCGAGCACGACGCTGCTCGTCGACACCTACGACATCCGCCGCGGGGTCGAGACCGCGATCCGCGTCGCGGGCACGGAGCTCGGCGGCATCCGCATCGACTCCGGAGACCTCCCCATCGTCGCGACCGACGTGCGTGCTCAGCTCGACGCGCTCGGCGCGACCCGGACCCGCATAACCGTGACGAGCGACCTCGACGAGTACGCCATCGCGGCCCTCGCCGCCTCTCCCGTCGACGCCTACGGTGTCGGCACCTCGGTCGTCACGGGCTCTGGCGTGCCCACCGCGGGTATGGTCTACAAGCTCGTGGCACGACAGGACGCGTCGGGCACCTGGATCCCGGTGGCGAAGGCGTCTTCCGCCAAGGCGTCCATCGGCGGCCGCAAGTCCGCCTATCGCACCGTCGAGCACGCCGTGTCGACGAGCGAGCTCGTCATCGCCGATGGAGCTTCCGCCGAGGGAACTTCCGCCGATGGATCGGATGCCTCGGCATCCGTCCCCTCCGGTGCCCGCGCCCTGCAGGTCCCGCTCGTCGTCGCCGGCGAGATCGACACCGCCGCGGAGGGGCCGGAGGGCACCCGTGCCGCCCGCACCCATCACGCCCGGGTCCGCGCCGAACTGCCGCTCCAGGCGCTCGCGCTGAGCAAGTCCGATCCGGCGATCCCGACCGTCATGGTCGGGCGCTAGCTCGATCAGGTCTGCAGCGACTCGTAGATCTCTTTGCACGACGGGCACACGGGGAACTTCTCGGGGTCGCGACCCGGAGTCCACTTCTTGCCGCACAGCGCCCGCACCGGCTTGCCCGTCAGAGCCGACTCGAGGATCTTCTCCTTCTTGACGTAGTGAGAGAAGCGCTCGTGGTCGCCGGGTTCGACGTTCTCTTCTCGTGTGAGCTCTTCGAGCTCACGTTCGAGGGTGGCAAGGCCGCCTTGGTCTGGGGAATCGAGAGGCGTGCTCATGGCTGGTCAGTCTATCGGCGCCAGGCGGCTCGGGGCCCGTCTCAGGCGGTCTCGGCCAGTTCGAGCAGACGGCCGCCGCGACGGCGGAAGAGGGCGCCGCCGATGGCCACCCCGATCACGAAGACGCCGAGTCCGATCCCGAGGCCGAGCCCCAGCGCCAACATCGTCGCTTCCTCGGCGCCCGCCACGGATCTCCAGGTCCAGAGCAGAGCCGGAGCGCTCACGACGATGGATCCGAGCAGTACCGCTCCCTGGGCGATGACGCCCGACGAGCCCGTGCGCTGCGGCTGCCGGAAGGGATTGTCACCCGGACGCGTCACGGCGTACGGTGCGACAACGGAAGCAATGCTCGACAGCCCGAGGCCCGACAGATACAGCGAGGCGCCCGCCCCGATCATGGCCGGGAACACGTCCCAGCTGCCGTGCAGCGCGACCGAGAACACGAGCGCGATGGCCAGCACCGGCGTCGCGAAGAGCAGGATCGGCGCGAGACGTCCGACGCGATCCGCGATGCCGTGCACGTTCGATGCGACGTGCATCCACACGGCGGTCGAGTCGTACGCGACATCGTCGTGCGGCAGCCAGCCGAGGAACAGCGCCGCGAGAAGCACCGGGATGAGGATGGCGATCTCGAGCGGCACACCCGCCACGAGCAGCGGCACGATCGAGATGGCCGCCGCGACCGGCACGATGACCACGTTCATCAGATACCGACGGTCGTGCAGCCAATAGATCATGCTGCGTGCCGCGATGGCACCCCCGGGCGTGCCCGGCATGACGCCGAACCAGCCGAGCCCGGCGTGATCATGGGCGGGGGTGGAGCGGATCGCACCCGAGACCAGCCGCTGCGCCAGCCAGGCCCACGAGAGCCACAGCACGACGAGGGTGGCGACCGCGATGGCGAGCGCAACGGGCGCGTTCGCGTTCGGATCGCCGATCGCCCAGGCGGCGCCGAACGGAGTGAGCGCCAGCACCTCGGCGACCGAGCCGACGGGCGAAGCAAGAGGATCCGAGGATGTCGCGTAGTAGACGCCGACCGGCACGGCACCGACCAGGGCACCCAGCGCGAACAGGCCGACGAGCGACCTGCCGCGTCCCTCGCGGACGGCGATCGCGGCAAGAGCGAAACCCACCCGGCCGGCGAAGGTGCAGGTCAGAACCCCGAGAACGGCGCCCACGATGGCGAGTGCCGGGCTCGCACCGTGCCCCGCCCAGACGACCACGCCGCTCACGGCGAAGACGACGACGAGCGCCAGCGGAGCGCTGATGAGCGAAGCGATCGACAGTGTCGCGATGAGCCCGCGCGGGGCCAGGCCGAAGACCGCGAAGCGGCGGGGATCCAGCGGGTCGGGCGCCCCGGTCAACGCCGGTGCGAGCGCAAAGGCCAGCACGAGGGCGGATCCCGTCCACACCATGACCGTCCCGGTGCGGTCGGGCGAAGCGCCGGACAGCGACAGGATGCCGAGGCATCCGATGATTCCGAGCGCCACCAGCGCGACGAGGCCGGCGACCGCGCGCACGACGTGTGACGAATCGCCGCGCAGCGCGCCGACCAGGAGCGCTGCCCTCAGTCGGAGAACGTGTGCAACCACTCGAGACCTTCCGCATCGTCGACGCCGCCGGAGAGTTCGACGAAGCGCTGCTCGAGCGTCATCTCGCCGCGCACCTCGTCGACCGTGCCCGTTGCCAGCACCTCACCCTCGACCAGGACCGCGACCCGCGTGCACACGCGCTCGACGAGCGCCATGCCGTGGCTCGAGAGCACCACCGTTCCGCCGTGCGCGACATACGTCTCGAGGATGTCGAGGATGACCTGGGACGACGCGGGATCCAGCGATTCGAAGGGCTCATCGAGCACGAGCACGCGGGGCGAATGGATCATCGCGCCCGCCAGCATCACCTTCTTGGTCATGCCCGCCGAGTAGTCCGACACGACGCGACCGAGCGCGTCGACCAGGTCGAACGCACGCGCGAGGTCGCTGATCCGGGACTGCACGACCGAGGACGACAGTCCGCGCAGGACGCCGTAGTAATACAGCAGCTGGCGTCCGGTCAGTCGATCGAACGTCCGCAGGCGGTCCGGCAGAACCCCGATGAGTCTTTTCGCCCGCGACGGATCGGTCGCGGCGTCGACGCCGCAGACCTCGATCGTTCCGCTGTCCGGGCGCAGGAGACCGGCGATCATCGAGAGCGTCGTCGTCTTTCCGGCGCCGTTGGGCCCGACCAGACCGAAGAACGAACCCGCGGGGATCGTCAGGTCGATCGCGTCGACGGCGCGCGTGTCTCCGAACTCCTTCACGACCCCGCGGAGGGCGAGCGCCGGCGCGGCTGACCCCGTCTCGCTCTCGAGGGTCTCGGCGAGGACGTCCGGATCGACGATGGCGAGCGCCGGCGCGGCTGACCCCGTCTCGCTCTCGAGGGTCTCGGCGAGGACGTCCGGATCGACGATGGCGAGCGACTCTTCGTGGCCGATGTCTTCCCTGACGGTCTCATCCGCGATTTCTTCGACGACGGGGTCGTCGACGAAGGGCCCGTCAAGGACAGGGCCGTCAAGGACAGGGTCGTCAACGACAGGGCCGTCAACGACGGAAACATCAGCGACGGTCTGGTCTTCGGCGGGATCGTCTTCGTGAGGCTCTTCGACAGCGGTGTCGTCAACCACGGTGACGGATGCTCCGTTCTCCGCGATCGCGGGCTGCTCGTCGTCCGCGGAATCTCCGGCCGGAGCCGCGTCAGCCTCGGGCTCCGGAAGGAAAAGCGGAGGGAGGGGCGGACGGGGAGGAAGCGCGGCCTTCCCGTCGGACGGCGCCTCGATGTCGACCGCTCCCTCGGGCGACTCCCCAGGAGCAGCCGCCGGGAGAGGCGGAGGCGGGCCGGGGACGGCCACGGGAGGCGTCCGCGTCGCAGCGCTCGGGGCGTTCTTCGCGGTGCGGGGCGCGGCGGGCTTGCGGGGCGTCGACGCGGCGGTTCGCGACACTGCGGCCTTACGGGGCGCTCGCGGAGTCGTCGGCTTGGCCGTGGGGCGCGGCGGCTTCGGCGGTACGTCGGTGACCGCAGCATCCGGTCCCTCCGGCGACTCCCGGGGTGACGCGGAATCGCCGGCCCCCGCGGTCGGACGCTGTGGGCGCGGGGCGCGGGGCGCGCGAGGTCGCGGCGGCGCCTTGGGCGGTGCGGTGGGGGCTCGCTGAGGCTCGGCGGGGGAAGTCGCGGACTCGTCGGAAGGATCCCGCGGGTCAGGCGTCGGAGCGGTCACCGCCCCAACGTATCAACCAACCGGACCGAGACCCGGGGGACGTGCCGGGCATTCACAGGCAACGGTGATCCGCATCACGAAAAGACAACGACGGCAATGCGGTCCTGCGGCTTCCCAGGGTCGATCTGTAGCATGGCCGAAGCACAAAGGCGTGTCGCGCACCTGAATCGACGGTGAACGCACACGAACTTCTGGAGCATCATGAGCCTACGAATTGTCATCCTCGCAGCCGGTATGGGGTCGCGACTCGGTCGCGCCCTGCCCAAGCCGCTCACCGAACTGAGCGACGGCCGGTCGATCATGCGTCAGCAGCACGACAACGTTCGGAGTGCATTCGGCGATGACGCCCGCATCACGACGGTCGTCGGCTACCGCGCCGAGACCATCGTCGAGGCTTTCCCCGACGTCGACTACGTCTACAACGACCGCTACGACCAGACGAACACGTCCAAGTCGCTGCTGCGTGCGCTCGAGAAGACCGGTCGCGGCGGCGTGCTCTGGATGAACGGCGATGTCGTCTTCGACCCGCGCGTGCTCGGTCGCGCGATCGAACTCATCGAGCGCGACCAGTCCTTCGTGTCCGTCAACACCGCAAAGGTCAGCGACGAAGAGGTCAAGTACACCGTCACGGCCGAGGGCTACATCAAGGAGCTCTCGAAGACGGTTCGGGGCGGCATCGGCGAGGCCGTGGGCATCAACTACATCTCCGCGGCCGACAAGAAGGCATTCGTCCACCAGCTGGGACGAGTCGACGACCAGGACTACTTCGAACGCGGCCTCGAGTTCGCGATCATCGAGAACGGGCTTCTCGTCGAGCCCCTCGACATCTCCGACCTGTACGCCGTCGAGGTGGACTTCGCCGAAGACCTCGAGCGCGCCAACCTGTTCGTCTGACCGGCGCGCATCCAGCGCGTCCTCAGCCCCCGCGGATAGGCTCGCGCGGATGGCCGACAAGGTACACAGGATCCACTCCCTGCCGGGCGACGCGCCCTGGCAAGGGGGTCTTCCGCCCGTGGGTTCGGAAGAGCACCCCCGCATCGTCCGCGCCCTCGACCGTGTTCTGGCGATTCAGCGCCCGCTCGTCGTTGCACACATCCGCAGCATCCGGCTGAGGCATCCGAATGCCGCGACCGCTGACATCGTGCGCATGCTGGAACGCCGCTATCTCGCCGCCGTCACCACGGGCGGAGCGGCCGTCGGCGCCACCGCCGTCGTCCCGGGAATCGGCACCGGAGTGACGCTCGCACTGTCGGGTGTCGAGACGATCGGATTCCTCGAGTCGACCACGCTGTTCGCGCAGTCGGTGGCCGAGGTCCACGGCATCGCGATCGAGGACCCCGATCGTGCCCGCGCGCTGGTGCTCACCCTCATGCTCGGCAAAGAAGGCGTCGACCTGGTCGCCCAGCTCGCGGGTCAAGCCGCGGGCAAGGGCGCGGCACGCCCGGCCTACTGGGGGGAACTCGTCACCAAGACCCTGCCGCGCGCCGCCGTCGGCCCCCTCGTCGATCGACTGAAGACCGTGTTCGTCCACCAGTTCGCGGCGAAGGCCGGGGCATCGTGGGTCGGCAAGGCGCTGCCCTTCGGAATCGGGGCGGCCGTGGGCGGCGCGGGCAACAACATCCTGGGGCGTCGCGTGCTCGTCGGTTCGCGCCGGGCCTTCGGCGTCCCTCCCCTCGAGCTGCCGGCGGATCTCGAGCCGAAGCCGGGCGCCCGGCGCGTCGAGCACTCGACGATCGTCGGCGCGTCACGTCTCGGCGGCGCGGTCGCGGGTGCCGTGAGCGGGGTCGTGGGAAGCGCCGCACGCGGCGCCGGGTCGGCCGGCCGCAGGGTTGCGGGCACCGTCGGCCGCATCATGCCCCGACCGAACAAGGCCATCGACGAGAAGAAGTCGGCGCCCGATGGCGCACTCCCGGGAGCGGACACAGGCACAGGCCCACGCACAGGCACAGGCACTGACTCGCCCGCAGGCACAGGCACAGGTACAGGCCCACACTCGCCCGCAGACACAGGCACACCCGCAAATACAGGTACAGGCACAGGCTCGCCCGCAGACACAGGCTCGCGCGCGGACCCAGGCGCGTAGGCGTAAGCCCGCGCATCCATCCTCCCCCGCGCCCGTCGCGGAACGCTGTCCACCGACACTCGTCGGCTCGCGCTGATCCGTGCCCGCGCTGTCCGCGCTCGACCCTAACGTGCCTCGCATGCTGACACCCCTGATCCCCCGTGGCGCCCGGTCCCGAGAGCGCGCCTACCTCGTGCCCTGGCACGTCGAGCGACTGCACGACAGCCACAGCCTCGTCTCAAATGCCGGTGCGACGCCGCTCGACGTCGTGCGGGTATTCGTCCATATCGGATCCGATCACGGCGGCGCCAGACGCATCGAAACCCACCTGTGGGGAGGCATGATGCCCGGTGAAAGCGCCGAACTCTGCCTCTGCGCACTCGACCCGGACGACTGCATCGTCACGGTCGCGTGGTTCCGACCTCACGACGGGCGCGAGTACGTCTGGCGGTACGCCCCCTGAGCGCGCCGGCACGGCGCGGGTCAGTCGTCGAGTTCGGCCTCGTCGACGTCCTCAGGATCGCCGGCGGCGACGGAGCGGGCGTGCCAGGTCTCCCAGTCATCCATGAGTCGCGCGATAGCCGCGCGGAACGTTGCGGTCGGCGCTCCGGGACTCACATCCCCGAAGTAGTGCTCGACCCAATATCCGAGCCGCGCGGCGACGTCCGGGTCGCCCGCGACGCGCTCGAGCTCGGTCACGAACCCGGCCGGGGCGTCGGCGTGCAACCACTCGCAGGCCGCGAGATAGCCGCCGGTGTCGACGGATGCCTCGGGGTCGACCGGCCTCGTGATCAGCAGTGGGCGGCCGGCGGCCAAGCGGTCATAGACCATCGCCGAGATGTCGACGACCGCGATGTCGGCAGCCGACAGCTGCCAGCCGAGTTCGGGCCGATCGTCGTAGACGTGGTGCGCGCCGGCATCCCGCGCGTTGGCGGCCGCGATCGCCGCGATGATGCGCCGGTTCGCCGCGCCGTACTCCGGATCGATGACGCCGCTCCGCGGGTGCGGCCGGTAGATCACGCGGTGACGACCTGTGGCGAGAAGCTCCGAGACGAGGCGTTCGCCGTGGGTGCGGATCGAACCGTAATGGGCCGACGGCCGATCGCCCTCCCATGTCGGCGCGTACAGCACGACGGCGCGATCGTCCGGCGCGTAGGGCAGCTCGCCGGAGTAGTAGTCGGCCTGCGGACGACCGATCGGGACGGTACGCCGGTCGAAGTCGTAGTCCCAGAGAACCCGCGACAACCTCTCGCGCGCCGCGGTGCCCGCGATGAAGGCGTAGTCGTACGCCTTGAACTGGTTCGTCGTCATGTACATCTTGTCGGACTCGCCGTGGTTGATGAACACGTGCCAGCGGTGCCCGTATCGGAACATCTGGAAGTTGCGGGTGTTCTGGTTGACGTAGAGCACGATGCGGATGTCCTGGCCGACCACGAACTCCTCGAGCTTGCGCACGGAGGGCACGTACGCGACGGGCAGCGCACCGTCGGCGAGGATCGCCCGTGCCCCGGTCGCGGACCGCGACAGCACGACGACCGGCCAGGTGGACGCCAGCTCGGCGAGCGGACGGTACCACTGCCTGATCTGGTACATGTTCACATCGCCGTCGGCGAAGTAGACCGCGATGCGGAAGTGATGCGGCGGGTGCGGCGGCGCCTTTTCGATCTCGTGCACGACCGCCCGATGGGCCGTCCGATTCGCCAGGGCGCGTCGCGCCAATGCGGCGAGCTTGCGACCATCCGAAACGAGACCCATCCGTCCACCCTACCCAGCGGGTACTCGGGTCCACGGCGGGCCTCATGACATGATCGACGGGTGCATCAGGACGAACGCGGAGTGGTCGAGAGGACGGATCGAGACGCGTCGGCCGTCCCAGCGGGCTCCGGTGTGTCGTTCGTGATGCCGGTGCTGAACGAACGCCGTTATCTCGAGCGTGCCGTGCAGACCGTGCTCGACCAGGATGTCGACGGGCCGACCGAGCTGGTTCTCGCGCTGGGGCCGTCGACCGATGGAACGACCGAGCTCGCCCGAGAGCTGGCCGCGCGCGACGCCCGCATCACCCTCGTCGACAACCCCGCCGCCGACATCCCGATCGGGCTGAACGCCGCGATCCGCGCGAGCACCCTACCGACCGTCGTCCGCGTCGATGCGCACTCCGAGCTCGCGCCCGATTACACGCGCCGGGCCCTGGAGACACTCGAGCGCACGCGTGCCGCGAATGTCGGAGGCGTGATGCACGCCTCCGGGCGGACCCCGTTCCAGCGTGCGGTCGCGCGCGCCTACAACTCCCCCATCGGCCTCGGGGGCGGTGCGTATCACGGCGGAACCCGCGAGGGTGAGGCCGAGTCCGCGTACCTCGGCGTGCTGCGCCGGTCGGTGCTCGACGAGGTGGGGTTGTTCGATGAGAGCATCCGACGCGGCGAGGACTGGGAACTGAACCTGCGGATCCGAGCGGCCGGGTACCGCGTCTGGTTCGACCCGACGCTCGCTGTGACGTACTGGCCGCGCGAGAGCTGGGTGCGGCTCGCCCGGCAGTTCCGGGCGACCGGCGCGTGGCGCGGCGAGCTGGTCCGGCGCTACGGCAGGCGCAACTCACTGCGTTTCTTCGCGCCCCCGGTGCTCGTGATCGACGTCGCGCTCAGCATCGTCGTCGCCGTACTGCAGGTCACGGGTGTCCTGAGCGGGTGGCCGGGCCTCATCGCATCCGCCGTATACGTGCCAGTCGCCGCGTACGCGGTGCTCATCGTCGCGGTTGCGGTGGGGCGCGGCGGAGGAAAAGGATGGCGCGACAAGCTGTGGACGCTCGCCGTGTTGCCCACCATGCACCTGGCCTGGGGATTCGGCTTCATCGTCGGTCTCGTGCGGGGCGCGCACGAGACGGTCGACACCTCGCGTCTCGGCGACCGCAACACTCCGCTGCCCTAGCTGTTCTGACCTCGACCGTTGTTGATTCGGTCGAGGTCAGCACACCTAGCGCATGCTGCTACACCCGTTCCGAGGCAGGCAGGGCACAGCCCGGTCGCAGCGGGTCGCTTCGGCAGACCCGGTGATCCGGGCGCGGCACCTGGTCGCCGAGACGGGCTCAGTGACCGGGCATGGCACAGCGGGTCACTCCGACGGGCGCAGCG
>NZ_PQBR01000014.1:0-1351 GCF_002911615.1 Microbacterium sp. CJ77
CCGGGCCGGTCGTTCACCTCCCCAGCGGACTTCAACACCCAGTTCACGGACTGGCTGAACCTGGCGAACTCCCGCATCGTCCGCACGATCCGGGTCGCTCCCGTGGATCGGCTCGACGCGGACCGGGCCGCGATGCTGCCGTTGCCGCCGATCCCGATCCATCTGGGCTGGCGCAACAGCATCCGACTCGGCCGGGACTACTACGTCCGCCTCGACACCAACGACTACTCCGTGGATCCGACGGTGATCGGCCGGATGGTCGACGTCACCGCCGACCTTGACCGCGTGAAAGTCCGCGCCGATGGGCGGATCGTCGCTGACCACGCCAGGGTTTGGGCGCGGGGCACCACGGTCACCGACCCGGTCCACGTGGAGACCGCGGCCCGGCTCCGCAAACAGTTCCAGACGCCCCGCGCCGCGGCGGTCGGCGATGAGCTGACCCGCGACCTCGCCGACTACGATCGGGCCTTCGGGCTGGTCACCGACCAGGAGAACAGCTGATGGCCGCGAGCAAGACGACAGACGCGGTCAAGCAGATCACCTATCTCGCCGGTGCGCTGAAAGCGCCCCGGATCACTGAAGCTGCCGGCCGGATGGCCGATCAAGCCCGGGACGCGGGCTGGTCGTTTGAGGACTACCTCGCCGCCGTCCTCGAACGAGAAGTCTCCGCGCGGAACGCGTCCGGAGCGGAGCTGCGGATCAAAGCTGCCGGGTTCCCCGCCCGCAAGATGCTCGAGGACTTCGACTGGGACGCGCAACCGACCGCGCGTCAGCAGATCGCCGCCCTCGCCTCCGGAGGGTTCCTGCTGGAAGCGCAGAACGTCGTGCTCCTGGGCCCGCCAGGAACGGGGAAGACGCATCTCGCAACCGCACTCGGGATCGTCGCCGCGAAGCACGGACATAGAGTGCTGTTCGCGACGGCGACGGACTGGGTCACCCGCCTCACCGACGCCCATCGTCAAGGCCGACTCCCGCAAGAGCTCGCCCGGCTACGCCGCTACGGGCTGATCATCGTCGACGAAGTCGGCTACCTCCCGTTCGAACAAGACGCCGCGAACTTGTTCTTTCAGCTCGTCTCATCTCGCTACGAACACGCCTCGCTGATCCTCACCTCCAACCTGCCGTTCTCCGGCTGGGGCGGTGTCTTCGGAGACCAAGCCGTCGCGGCGGCCATGATCGACCGGATCGTCCACCACGCCGACGTGCTCACGTTGAAGGGCGCGAGTTATCGACTCCGCGGCAGAGGCATCGACAGCCTCCCCAGCATCAGAACCACGACCGACGAAACCCCTGGCTAGACTGCCCGCAACTGTTCACTTTTCGAGCGCCGAAAGTGACCAGTTCTCAAGCG
>NZ_PQBR01000015.1:0-151993 GCF_002911615.1 Microbacterium sp. CJ77
GGGGTCAGGGCCCATCTTCGCGAACAGATCATCCAGCACCCCCGACTCACGCAGCCGTCTGGCGCCTTCCTCCTGCCGCCGCCGTCGCTCCGCTCGAGCTTCTTTGTCGATCATGGTCATCAGCGTCGTCCTTCCATAAGAAGCAGACACCCCTTACACAAACGATCTGACACCCTCCACCCGGGGAACCGGCAGTGCTGATCCCTAGCGCGCAGGAACCGTTTCATGTCCGCCGACGGTGTGTATCGGTCGACCGCGAGAACACACCCGGTGATCGGGTCGGCGAGGACCCGTTCCCACCCCGTCGCGTGGCCAGCGAGTTGCCGGGCGGTGGCGGGGTCGATCGGGCACCGCCCGGCCAGCCCCGCGGGCTCATCGGTCACTCCGGCCAACGCGAGAGCGGGAACGGTGACGTTCACGATCCCCCGGATCGCACCCAACCCGCCGAAGCCGTCCGACAGTCCGGCACCGGTTTCGACGGTCGGCGTGGTGGTGAGCAGCATGTCCGCGACCAGGTCCGCACGAATCTGATCCACCGTCCTCACATCACCCGGGTCGGCGTTCTTGATCGCCTTTGCTTGTTGTGTGATCCGGTCGTGCATCGCATGCGCCAACACCGCGGGCTGCACAGAGGTGAACTCCGCCATCCCGTCCCCGAGGTCCCGCACACACGCACCCCGCGACGCACGCGCCTCCCGGTGACGCTCCGCCAACGACCTCGGCTGCAACGACTCCGCCAATCGCGCCAACGCCGACCCGAGCCGCCCCGGTGTCGTCCCCTCCGCCCGGGCCAACGCCGCAGCCTCGAACTCCGACCGCGCCTCCGCATCCACAAGCGGCAGTCCGTGTTCCATGATCACCGCAACATGCCCCGCACCGATACGCCCCGCATCCCACGCGTCGAACGTCGCGGGAAACGCCTCGGCCAACACCGCGGCATCGTTCATGCGGCGCTGCACCGTCCGGTCCGACATGTTCGCCGCGACACCCAACTCCGCCGCCAACGCCCGCACCGGCAACTCCGCCTCACGCGACGAGACCGACACCAACTCCGCAACCCGCCGCATCCCGAGGTCCGCCGCATCCGCCAACACCCGCGCCTGCGCCGCCTGCGCCCGCGCCACCGCCCGGGACGCCTCCGCGAACCGCACCGCCAGGTCACGCGCGGCACATCAACATCCTCATCGGATGCGACACGCATGTTCGAATGCATGTTCGAAACTCTACGGACGACCACCGACATCCGACGCCCGAAAAGCACCGAAATCACGCCAAGACCGAGCGCGAAAGATGAGAGTTCCCACATCTGACGATGCCCAAGCATCGCGGCTGCTCAGCCCCGGTCGACGAAGCCCTGGTCGAGAATCCGGGCGACGACCCGCTCTGCAGCGCGCCCGTCCTCCCGGGCGGTGAACTTCCGCCGCCACGCCCCGTAACGCGTCGCATAGGTCGAGGTCGTCGACGGGTCCTCGATCGCCCCGACGAGATCGTCGAAGGTGCGGACGACCGGTCCCGGCGCGTGCGCCTCGAGATCGAAATAGAACCCGCGCAGCTCCCCGCGGAAGTGCTCGAGGTCGGGCACGAAGAAGTACATCGGCTTCGCCGTGACCGCGAAGTCGAACATCAGCGACGAGTAGTCGGTGATCAGGGCATCGGCCGCGAGCAGCAAGCGCGAGACATCCGGATACCGCGTGACGTCGATGACCCGCGTCCCGGCGGCGTCGCGCCCCGCCTGAATGGTCCGCGAGTGGCCGCGCACCAGGACGAACGCGCCCGTGCGGCGCGCCAGCTCGGCGGGATCGAAGAAGTCGACCATCTGCTCACGGTCATCGCGCCAGGTGGGGGCATAGAGCAGCACGCGTTCGCCTTCCGCGATGCCGAGCTGCGCCCGGACGGCCGCCCCGTCACCCGTCGTGAGGACGTCGTTGCGGGGGTACCCCTCGACCCACACCGGACGGGTGAGAAAGGCATAGGCCTTCCTCATGATGTTCTCGCTGTAGGGATTCGGGGCCAGGAGCACGTTCCAGCGCCGTGACTCCCGCACGACAGCCACGGCGCGACGGGGGTCGAAGCCGGGCCGGTGCAAAGCCAGGCGCTTCAACGGCGTACCGTGCCACGTCTGCAGGACGTGCTGTCCGGGGCGTCGCGCGTAGGCTCGGCGCAACCAGTCGTTGACGACGAGCAGACGTGCCGAGCCGCGGGTACGCCACCACTCGGGGCTGCCCTCGACGACCGGAATCGCCCCGTCGGGTACGGCTACCGAGAGATCGACAACGCTCCAGTACCGGACCACCCCCGGTGCGACACGAGCGAGCTCACGATCAATCGCGAGCGGGTTGCAGCTCGCCGAGCGCCCGTAGAAGCTCTCGAAGAACACCGCATTCTCGAGCGGGGCGGTACGTCCGACGTACCTGCGCGCGAGCGCGTCCTGTCCGGCCCCGGAGTCGTAGGCGGGGTCGACCGGCGGGCCGATCACGAGCGCCCCCTGCTCGCCGTCGAGGGTCGCGCGCAGGCCCGTCAGGATCTCGAGCGGCAGCGAATCCACCACGAGGGAGTCGTCCGCGGCGTCGGGGGTCGCGCGGATGCGAAGGCCATACGTGCCGCTCGGCAGCGGGAGCTCGGGACCGCCCCACCGGGCAGTCGTGAGGCGAATCCGGGCCTTCCAGGTCTTGCCGCCGCCCGTCACGACCGCGTCGACGCGCGCTCGGGGCCCCTCCAGCCACACCGCATCGGGCCGGGGTCCGGTGCCCTGCACGAGCAGTTCGTCGGTTTCGTCGCTCGTGAATCGCGCGGAGGTCATGCTGTGCTCTCTCGGTGCTCGGGGACCCGGCCTCGCAGGCGGGCCCCGTTCAGGATCGCACGGTAGACCCGCGCGGTGTTCTTGCCGTCCCGGTAGCTGTGCATGCGCTCGCTGAGCGCCAGCGAGCGCTCGATGCGCTCGTCGCGCGCTCGCGGGTCGGTGAGGACCGCGTCCAGTTGGTCGATCGTGTCGTCCCACGTGACGCCGGCATCGGGGCCCGCGACATCCGTGAATCGACCGTAGAATCCGCGTCGACGCCCGTACGCATCCACATCGGGTGCGAGATACAGCACCGGAAGAGGGACGAGCGAGGCATCGAACGCCATCGACGAGTAATCCGTGATGAGCGCGGTGAGAGCGGGCAACACGGGCGTCGCGTCGCGCAACCGGGCACTGCCGAGCGGATGCACCCGGTCGGTCTCGAACGGCGGTTCGTAGTCGCCCGCCCCGAGGGGGTGGGAACGCACGAGCAGCACGGCATCGCGAGTCTCCAGCGTCTCGACCAGACGGTGCCACTGGGCGGGTGTCGGGATGGCGGGGTCGGGCTCGCCATCACGCCACGTCGGGGCGTACAGCACGAGGCGGGAGCCCCCGAGAGATGTCAGGCCCGCCCCGGCGAGGGCGTCACGGGCGCGCTCGCGACGCTCATCCGGCGTTCCCGCCGAGAGCACATCGACACGCGGCTCGCCGGTGACGGGTACACGCGAGTCGTTCAGGCCGAAGGCGGACTCCAGCCGCCCACGTACGAGCGGGGACGCCGCCGGCAGCAGGTCGATCTGGCGCGCCGTGGCGCGGTACATCGTTCCGAGCGCGCGACGCAGCAGGCGCGATCCGGGAAGGATGCTGCTGCGGAGCGTCTCGGGAGAGTCGAGGCCGATGCGCTTGAGCGGAATCCCGTGCCAGAGCTGGGCGACGAACGCGCCCGACACCGCGTAGCGGTTGACGTCTCCGAACCCGTGTGTGACGACCACCACACGGGCGCGCGCCGTGCGCCAGAATCCGCGCCACGACATCCGCCTGGCGTGCGGGATGCCGAGGGCCGAGGCATCCGCGGCCTCACGATCCGATCCCGTGAGCCACACCGCCGGACGTCCGTCCGCCGCGACCCGGTGCCAGAGTGCGAGGGCCCCGTCACCGATACCCGCTCCGCAGCCGAAGACCCACTCGTCCCGCGAACGGGGAACGACGAGCGTCGCGAGCCGACCGGCCAGATACAGGGGGATGCGAGCGAGCTTGGCTGCGTTGCCGGCACCGAACGAGAAGGACGCCACGATCCCCTTTCCGCAGGCGAGCCTACCCGGTGGCCCCCGCGGAGCGGAGGATCGACGAGCAGAGCACAGCGCGACGCCCCCGACACCTCTTCACGACAGAGGGTGCCAGGGGCGTCGCGTGCTCAGTGCGCGTGCTCAGTGCTCGTTCACCCGAGTGAACCCAGGGTCACGTCCACGCTCTGCGTCTTGCCGTCGCGGACGAACGTCACGCTCGCGTCGCTTCCGGCCGCAGCCGCACGCACCTGCGCGGTCAGGTCCACCGCACTCGCGATCGGCACGCCGTTGAACGCCGTGACGATGTCGCCCTTCTTCATGCCCGCCGATGCGGCCGCGCCGCCATCGGTCACGCCGTCGATGTACGCGCCCGAGATCGCGGCGCCCTCGACCGAACTCGCCGGAAGGACCGTGGCCCCGAGCAGTCCGTGTGTGGCCTTGCCGTCCGCGATGATCTCGCCGGTCACCCGCTCGACGACGTTCGACGGGATCGAGAAGCCGACACCGATCGAACCCGCCTGCCCCGAGGCGGATCCTGCGGATGCGATCGCCACGTTGATGCCGATGAGTTTGCCTTCGCCGTCGACGAGCGCGCCGCCCGAGTTGCCGGGATTGATCGCCGCGTCGGTCTGGATGACCGCGATGCTGATCTTGCCCGCCGAGCGCCCCTGCTGACCCTGCTGGCCCGGGATGTCGAACTGGAACGGGCCCTGCTGGCCCGGTCCCTGCTCGTCGCCCTGCTCGTCCTCGTCCGCGCCGCCGCCCTTCGGAGCCGCGGACGAAGCGATCTCGATGCTCCGGTTCAGCGCACTCACGATTCCGGTCGTGACGGTGTTCGAGAGCCCCAGAGGAGCACCGATCGCAACCGTCGCGTCACCCACGTTCAGGTCGGACGAATCGGCGAACTCGATCGGGGTCAGCCCCGAAGCATCCTTCAGCTTGATGACGGCGAGGTCGTAGGTGGGATCCGTGCCGACGATCTCGGCGTCGTAGATCTTGCCGTCCGACGTCGTCACCCGGACGGTCGCGTCACCCGTCGCACCATCGAGGGTGACGACGTGCGTGTTCGTCGCCACGTAGCCGTCCTTGCTCAGGATGACACCGGAGCCGCTGCCGCCGGACCCGCCGCCCGACACCTGAATCGTGACGACGCTCGGCAGCACCTTGGCCGAGATCGCGGTCGTGGCGTTGACCTTGTCGGGGTTGTTGACGGTGACGGCCGAGCCGCCCTGAACGACCGTGGTCGAGGGCGCAGCCCACAGTTGCGTGCCGGCGTACGCGCCGCCGAGGCCCGCGGCCCCGCCGACGAGCGCCGCGGCGACGATGAAGCCCGCGACGCGGGCCGCCCCGGACTTCTTCTGCGCGGGCTGGGGGGCCGCAGCGACGGGCGCGGGACCGAGCGGAAGCGTGGGCTGGCTGCCGGTCGGGTGGGCGCCATAGGCCGCCGTTGCTGCCGGGCCGAAGGCCTGTCCGCCGGCGGGGGCGCCGACGTAGGCGGGCGCACCGGTCGGCGCTCCGGGGCTGTAGGGCTGCTGCGCACCCGGGAGCGGCGGCACGGGCGGATAGCCGTTGTGCGCGGACGCTGCGGGCGGAGTGTGCGGGGGCGCTGATGCCGTCTGCTCCTGCGGGGGCGCTGCGTCGTTCACCGGTGTCGCGTCGTTCACCGGTGTCGCGTCGTTCACCGGTGTCGCGTCGTTCGCGGGCATAGCGTCGTTCGCGGGCACAGCGTCGTTCGCGGGCACAGCGTCGTTGGTCGGCGCTGCCCCATTGCTGGGCGTTGCGTCGCCGTTCGGCTGCGCGGCGTCGTCGGTGGGGCTGGTGCCCTGGGTGTCGGTCATCGGTGCTCCTTCGTCCAAATCCCCTTCACTGTGCTCCCGCATCCTGTGCGTTGCTTATGACGCCACCGCATTTCGGCTATGCGAACGTGCTGGCCTAGCCTGGAGGGCGGCGCCCGCACACGGCGTCTACCGAGGAGGCGCGGATGTCCGAGCTCAGGGGCGCATGGCTGCGGACCGCCGCAGGGGCGGGACTGCTCGGCCCAGACGGCTCGGTCGCACAGACGATCTTCGCCGAGATGACGGCGCTCGCGACACGCACCGGCGCCATCAACCTGGGTCAGGGGTTTCCCGACGAGGACGGGCCCGCCGAGGTGATCGAGGCCGCGCGCGAGGCCATCGCCCAGGGCGTGAACCAGTACCCGCCGGGCCGGGGCATGCCCGACCTGCGGCACGCGATCGCCGAGCACCAGCAGCGCTTCTACGGGCTGCACCTCGATTCGGAGCGCGATGTTCTCGTGACGGCCGGGGCGACCGAGGCGATCGCGGCGGCCCTGCTGGCGCTGGTCGACTCCCCCGACGACGAGGTAGTCGTCTTCGAGCCGTACTACGACTCGTACGCCGCGTGCGTGGCCCTGACCGGGGCCCGGCTCGTGTCCGTGCCGTTGCGGTGGCCGGACTTCCAGCCCGACCTCGACGAGGTCGAGCGTGCCGTCACCGACCGTACCCGGGTCATCCTGATCAACAACCCCCACAACCCGACCGGGGCCGTTTTCGAGACGCCGGTACTGCGACGCATCGTCGAACTCGCCGAACGCCATGACGCGATCATCGTCGCCGACGAGGTCTACGAGCACCTGACCTTCGGGGTCGCGCACGTTCCGCTGGCCACCTTGCCCGGCGGCTGGGAACGAACCCTCACGATCTCGTCCGCGGGCAAGACGTTCTCGACGACGGGATGGAAGATCGGCTGGGCGACCGGCCCCGCGCCGCTGGTCACGGCCGTGAACACCGTCAAGCAGTTCCTGACCTACGCGAACGGAGCGCCCTTCCAGCCGGCCATCGCGACGGGTCTGCGGCTGCACGACGCCTTCTTCCAAGAAATCGCCGCGACGCTCGCCAACAAGCGCGACATCCTGGGCGCGGGGTTGCGCGCCGCCGGATTCGCCGTCTCGGAGCCCCGCGGTTCGTATTTCACCGTCGCGGATGCCGCGCCGTTGGGAGTCACGGATGCGGCGGCCTTCTGCCGCGAACTGCCCGAGCTCGCCGGGGTCGTCGGCGTCCCCGTGTCGGCCTTCGTGACGGCGGAGCGTCAGAACGAATACGCGACGCTCGTGCGGTTCGCGGCGTGCAAGCGCGTCGAGGTGCTCGAGGACGCTGCCGAACGGCTGGCAGCGCTCTCCCGCTGACCGGTAGTCGTCAGCGGGGTTCGACGCGGAACCGCCGGAGCGCCAGTGCCGGGTTCGTCCGACGCACGCGTTCGACCGCGGCACGCTCGACGAATCCCACGGCGACATCCGTTCCGGTGCCGACGGCCGCGATCTCGACGCCCTGCGGGTCGATCAGGGCGCTGTGTCCGACGCCGAGGGGCGGCGGATGATCCGCTGCGGCGACGTAGAGCGTGTTCTCGATCGCCCGGGCCTGCAGCAGCGTCCGCCAGTGGTGTTCCTTGAGCGGCCCGCGGACCCACTCGGCCGGCACGAGTACGACATCCGCTCCCGCGTCCGCGAGGAGTCGCGTGACCTCCGGAAAGCGCAGGTCGTAACAGGTCTGCAGCGCGAACCGCACACCGTCGCACTCGAAGGTCTGGGGCTCGACAATCTCGCCGGCCTCGACCCAGTCCGACTCACGCTGGCCGAACGCGTCGTACAGGTGCAGCTTGCGGTAGAGCGCGAGCACTCCCCCGCTGTCCACGGCGACCACGGTGTTCCGGACGCGCCGTTCGTCGTCCGCACGCTCGACCATGCCTGCGACGATGCAGACCTCGTATCGGGCAGCGAGGGCGATGAGCGCGGTCACGAAGGGTCCGTCGACGGCTTCGGCGTTCGCGGCGAGCGAGTCGTCGAACGGATCGACGAAGTAGCTCGAGTACTCCGGGAACAGCACGAGCCTCGCCCCACGGGCCACGGCGGTTTCGACCAGTTCGGCCATGGATTCGAGGTTCACCGCGCGAGAGGCGGTGGGCGCGAACTGCGCCACCGCCACGCCCACGCCCGCCTCGACGGTCGATCCGGTCACGCGGGCCCCTCACCGCGGCTGCGCCAGATCAGCGGCACGACGAGCCAGAGCACCACGATCAGCGCCCCGAGAGACAGTCCGGCGATCAGCGCCGCGTCCCGATCCAGAACGACATCGAAGACGAACGCGACGACACCGACCAGCAAGATCGACACCGTCGCGAGAGCGGTGATGAGCGCCGCATGGCCGTACGTCACGATGAGCCGCTTCTCACGACGACGGAAGAGGAAGCGGTGCAGCGCGACGGGCGCGAGGGCGATGATGGCGCTGAGCGCCGAGGCCACGACCAGAAAGAGGTAGAACGTGCGCTGCCCGTCATCGAGATCGGCGAAAGCCGGCTGGAACGCCAGGGCGAGCAGAAAACCGGTCAGGATCTGGGTGCCGGTCTGCAGAACACGGAGCTCCTGCAGGACCTCGATCCAGTTCCGGTCATACCGCTCGGAGGGTGTCTCGTGCCGCCCGTCGTGGGCGCTTTCCGCGGGATCAGGATCGCCGGATGCTCCGTTTCGCGCTCCGTGCGCGATCCCCTCGGCGTCGACCATCTCCCCATCCTGACGTGCCCCGCGATGCGCGGCAAGCCGCACGGCAAGCGACACCGAAAAGCAGAGAGTCCCGGATGCCATGACGGCTTCCGGGACTCTCTTTTTGTTGCGGGGGCAGGATTTGAACCTACGACCTCTGGGTTATGAGCCCAGCGAGCTACCGAGCTGCTCCACCCCGCGGCACAAGAATCGAGCTTAGCATGCGATCTCGGAGTGGTCGAATCGGGGCCACCTCGGACGCCGATCAGGACCGGGGCTCGAGACGACCGACGCCGTAGCGGCGCTCGGGCGGGACATCCGTCGCGGCACACAAAGCGACCCACACCTCGCGCGGGTCGACACCCGCGGCGATCGCCGCAGCAGCGGTGCGCCCACCGAGCGCATCCAGGCCGAGATCAGCCGTCACGACGGCACCATAAGCGGCGCCGAATTCATCCTCGACGGCGCGTTCGAATTCGCTTCGACGCATCCGGGGGTCAGCGCAACGACAGCTCGGCGTCGACGGACGCCACGAGGTCGTCGGGAACGACATCCGGGAAGGTCTGCAGACCCTCCATGACCGAGATGCGGTCGCCGACCTCGCGCATGATCGTCGAAATGGGCACGTCGAGGGCTTCGGCCACCGAAGCGAGGATCTCGCTCGAGGCCTCTTTCTGCCCACGCTCGACCTCGCTGAGGTACCCGAGCGCAACGCTCGCCTTGCCGGCGACCTGACGGAGGGTCTGACCCTTCTGCAGACGGAAGTCCCGAAGGACGTCCCCGATCTCTTGACGAACCAGGATCATGATGCCCCCTCCTCACTGTCCTCGCTGTGTCCCACCGAGTGGGCCACAATACAACACCGAATGGTGCCAATCTAATGCCCTCCGCTATGCGAAGGCTGGGAATCACCGAATGTAACGGAGACGAAACACGTCCTATTCCCCAGCCGCGCCCGCCTCGCGCGTTTGCCTCACACGGCGAGGAGGGCGCTCAACGCCTGGCGGACGGTCTCGGCGCGGATCGCGTCGCGGTCGCCCCCGAGTCGCAGCGTGAGAACGCTCGACCCGCCCGGCGCACTCACGCCGACGTAGACGGTGCCGACCGGCTGCCCGTCGGGCGAGTCGGGCCCGGCGATGCCGGTCGTGGCGATTCCGACGTCGGCGTCGCGCCCATCCACCACAACGGCGTGACGAACACCCTCCGCCATCTGCCGTGCGACCTCGGGATGCACGGCGCCGTGCTCGGCGAGCAGTGTGGCATCGACGCCCAGGAGCGAGTGCTTGAGCGGGGTCGCATAGGCGACGATCGCGCCGACGACCGTCGCGGATGCTCCGGGCACCGAGATGAGTGCCGCCGCGAGCATCCCGCCCGTGAGCGATTCCGCGACGCCGAGCGTCCAGCCACGCCGTTGCAGGTGTTCGAGGGCCGCCGAGGCATCCGTGCGCCCGCTCTCGGTCACGGTCGGGAGGCTCGCGAACGACGGGCACCGCGAATCTCGGTCACGACGTAGTCGATCCCGCTCGCGATGGTCAGGATGACGGCGATCCACATCGTCACGATGTTCACCCAGACGATCCAGTCCCCCACGACCGACGCCAGGGGCAGCAGGGCGAGCGACAGCGCGACGGATTGGGCGAGCGTCTTGAGCTTGCCCATCCACGCGGCGGCGACCACGTGGTCGCTTGCGACGACCAGGCGGTGCACCGTGATGCCGACCTCGCGGATCAGCACGACGATCGTGACCCACCACGGCAGCTCGAGCAGGATCGACAGACCGATGAAAGCGAAGCCCGTCAGCACCTTGTCGGCGATCGGGTCGAGCAGCTTGCCGAGGTCCGTGACGATCTCGTAGCGCCGCGCGATGTACCCGTCGATACCGTCCGTCGCGATCGCGACGATGAACAGCACCGCGGCCCACCAGCGCAGCGGGCCATCCGCGCCACCGTCGGCGAGCAGCATCCACAGGAAGACGGGGGCGCACAGGATCCGCGCGATCGTGATCGCGTTGGGCAGCTGCCGAGGAACGGCCATCAGTCGCGCCCCGTCAAGCCCCAGGCGTCCTCGTCGCCACCCTCGGCTTCGACGACCGGCAGGCCGTCGTACTGGGCGGCGAGCGAGTCGGCGACCGCGTCGGTGCCGTAGCGCGAGTCCGGCTCGTACCCGGCGGCCGGAGCCGGGGCCGCGACCGGAGCAGAAGCCGAAGCCGCGGGAGCGGAAGGCGCCGCCGGGGCAGCGGGCGCCACGTCACCGCGCAGCATTCCCAGCACCTCGGGCAGCTGTTCCGCGGTTACCAGCACATCGCGGGCCTTGGAGCCTTCCGACGGTCCCACGATCTCGCGCGCCTCGAGCAGGTCCATCAGGCGTCCGGCCTTCGCGAACCCGACCCGGAGCTTGCGCTGCAGCATCGAGGTCGACCCGAACTGGGTCGAGACGATCAGCTCGGCCGCCGCGAGCAGCAGCTCGAGGTCGTCGCCGATGTCGGCGTCGATCTCTTTCTTCTCGGCGACCGCCGCGACATCCGCCCGGTATTCCGGGCGCGCCTGTCCGGTGACGTACGCCACGACCGTCTCGATCTCGCGCTCGCTGACCCACGCGCCCTGCACGCGGATCGCCTTCGAGGCCCCCATCGGCAGGAAGAGTCCGTCGCCCTGACCGATCAGGCGGTCGGCGCCGGGCTGGTCCAGGATGACGCGGGAGTCGGTCACGCTCGTCACCGCGAACGCGAGGCGGGAGGGCACGTTGGCCTTGATCAGACCCGTGACGACATCGACGCTCGGGCGCTGGGTCGCGAGCACCAGGTGGATGCCCGAGGCCCGGGCGAGCTGTGTGATGCGGACGATCGAGTCCTCGACGTCGCGCGGGGCGACCATCATGAGGTCGGCGAGCTCGTCGACGACGACGAGCAGGTACGGGTACGGCTTGAGCACACGCTCACTGCCCGCGGGCAGCTGGATCTCGTTCGCCACGACGGCCTTGTTGAAGTCGTCGATGTGACGGAAGCCGAACGACGCGAGGTCGTCGTACCGCATGTCCATCTCCTTCACGACCCACTGCAGCGCCTCGGCGGCCTTCTTGGGGTTCGTGATGATGGGCGTGATCAGGTGCGGCACACCCGCGTACGACGTCAGCTCGACGCGCTTCGGGTCGATCAGCACCATACGCACCTCGGACGGCTTGGCGCGCATCAGCAGGCTGGTGATCATCGAGTTCACGAAGCTCGACTTACCCGAACCGGTCGAACCGGCGACGAGCAGGTGGGGCATCTTGGCCAGGTTCGCGACGACGAATCCGCCGCCGACATCCTTGCCGACGCCGATCGTCATGGGATGCGTCGACTGTTGCGCGTTGCCCGAGCGAAGCACATCGCCGAGCGTCACGATCTCGCGGTCGGCGTTCGGGATCTCCACGCCGATCGCGCTCTTGCCGGGGATCGGCGCGAGGATGCGGACCTCGTTCGAGGCCACGGCGTAGGCGATGTTGTTGGTCAGGGCCGTGATGCGCTCGACCTTGACTCCCGGGCCGAGCTCGATCTCGTACTGCGTCACCGTCGGGCCGCGCGAGAAGCCCGTGACCCGAGCATCCACGCCGAACTGACGCAGCACCTCGGTCAGCGAGCGCACGACCTCGTCGTTCGCGGCCGATCGCGCCTTCGCGGGTGTGCCCGCCGCGAGGGCGCTGACGGACGGCAGGCGATAGGGCGTCGCGGGGCGGTTGCCGGCGAGCGCCCCGTCCGTGCCGAGCCCCGAGAGCCCCGGCAGCACGCCGTCGTCGATGGGGTCGGCGGAGTCGTCGTGGATCGAGGTGCCGTGGATCGAGGTGCCGTGCTGGCGCGCGGCCTCGGCGGCACGCTCGGCATCGGCGAGCAGGTTCGGGTCGATGACCTCGGTGAGCGCGTCCGGCGAGAACACCGGTGCGGGTGGGACGGGCGGTGCGGTGGCGATGGCCTGCTCGAAACCGCCGTGGGTCGAACCCGGCGTCAGCAACTCGGTGAGGTCCTGCGAACTCAGGCCACCCTCGGGGTCTTCCTCGCGGCCGGTCTTGTTCCTGCGCCACCACGGCGTGCTCGGGTCTTCGGCCTCGGCCGCCGTCTCGGGCTGCCCCGCGGCGGTCTCGGTGCGGGCGTGCTCGCCGAACATCCAGGCGTACAGGTCCCCCAGACGCGAACCGATGCGGTTCGGCGGCGTCTTCGTGATGATCAGGATGCTCAGCAGTGCGACGAGCACGAGAACGATCCACGCGCCGATGGGTGTCAGCGCGAGGGCGAGGGGCTCGGCGACCATCCAGCCGAACAATCCGCCCGAACTGCTGAGCACCGGAAGACCCTGGCTCGGCACGGGACGGTCGCCGGCGAGATGACAGAACCCCGCGCCGGTGAGCACGAGCATGCCGAAACCGATCCCGATGCGTCCGTTGTCATGGACGCTCGCCGGGTGACGGAACAGCCATCCGGCCAGGATCAGCACGAGGACCGGCAGAACGAACGCGAGCCGACCGAGCATCCCCCCGACCGTGTAGTCCGAGATCGTCCGGGCGACACCGGTGCCGATGAAGAACCATTCGATGACACCGCCGAGGATCGCCAGCAACACGAGCAGGAATGGGAAACCATCCCGGCGCTGATCCTTCTCGAGCGTCTCGGGACCGAAAGCGCGGAACAGCCCCCCGACGCCGTGCGCGAGCCCCATCCAGGCACGCGCGACCGCCGGCGGCCTCACGGGCTCGTCGTCGTAGCGCTTGGGTGCGGGCGCGGGCTTTCGCGCGCGCGTCGTGGTGCCCTTAGCGGGCGCGCGGCCGCTCTTGGTCGGGCTGGTGCTCCTGGCCATTCCCCCACGGTACGACTGCACGACGACGTTCGCCCGCAGCGACGCGGCTCGGGCTCAGCCCCGGCTCAGCTCGAACTCAACGGAGTCGCTTGACCATGGTGTCGCGACCGACGCCCGGCTGCGTCACCGCGAACCCCTCGGAACGGTAGAAAACAGCGGCGAAGTTGCCGCGCTCGACATTCAGACTCAGCCGAGCGAAACCCGCCCGGGCCGCCTGCGTCGTGAGCTGCTTCAGCAGCGTCCGTCCCACCCCGTGTGCGCGCCAGATCGGGCGCACGCCGATGATCATCTCGGGAACCCCCGTGCCCACATGGGCGAAAGCGGGATCGGTGCGCGGAAGCATCCGGTACCAGGCGGCGCCGATCGGCGAACCCTGTGGGTCCAGCGCGACGAATCCGGCGTCGCTCGGACGCATCCATCCCGCGACGAACCGGCCGTGTTCTGGTGTGGCCAGAATCTGATGCCGTGGACGCGCGCCGCCCGCGCGCCAATTCACGGCCTCCACGACCATGTCCGCGAGGAATCCGCCATCCGCCTGTGCGGCGGGACGGATGCTGAACGACGCGGGCATGCGGCGAGTGTAGCGGCGCACGAGCGCAGGCGGACACACCGAGACAGGCACAGGTCGGTCAGATCCGCCCGGCTCGGTGCGAGCGCCCGATCCGGTGCGCTCCCGCCGGTGCTACGCCTCGATGACGAGGGGCACGATCATGGGTCGGCGGCGCAGCGACTGGCTGACCCACCGACCGATCGTGCGGCGCACGATCTGCGACAGGGCATGGGTGTCGCGGACGCCCGACTGGGCGGCATCCGCGAGAGCCGCCGCGATCTTCGGCTTGACGCTGTCGAAGACCCTGTCGTCCTCCGCGAAGCCGCGCGCGTGGATCTCTGGTCCCGTGATGATCTTCCCGGTCGCGGCGTCGACGACGACGATGACCGAGATGAACCCCTCTTCGCCGAGGATCCGGCGATCCTTGAGGTCGGCATCCGTGATCTCACCGACGGTCGAGCCGTCGACGTACACGAACCCGATGTCGAGTTGGCCGACGACGGATGCGACGCCGTCGCGCAGATCGATGACCGTGCCGTTCTCGGCGAGGAACGTGCGCTCGACCGGAACGCCGCTGTCTTGCGCGATGCGGGCGTTGGCGGTCAGGTGCCGGTACTCGCCGTGGATCGGCAGCACGTTCTTCGGCTGCAGGATGTTGTAGCAGTAGAGCAGCTCACCCGCGGCGGCGTGGCCCGAGACGTGCACCTTCGCGTTGCCCTTGTGCACGACGTTCGCGCCGAGCTTGGTCAGCCCGTCGATCACGCGGTAGACCGCGTTCTCGTTGCCGGGGATCAGGCTCGACGCGAGGATCACGGTGTCGCCCGGACCGGGCTCGATCTCGTGGTCGAGGTTCGCCATGCGGCTGAGCACGGCCATCGGCTCGCCCTGCGAACCCGTCGACATGTAGACGATCTTGTCGTCGGGCAAATCTCGCGCCTTCTTGTAGTCGATCAGCACACCCTCGGGCACGCGGAGGTACCCCAGGTCGGACGCGATCGTCATGTTGCGCACCATGCTGCGCCCGAGGAACGCGACCCGACGCCCGTGGGCGGCCGCGGCATCCAGCACCTGCTGCACGCGGTGGACGTGGCTCGAGAAGCTCGCGACGACGACACGGCGCTTCGCCTTGCCGATCACCTGGTCGAGGACCGGCCCGATCGAGCTCTCGAGCGGCGTGAAGCCCGGGACATCCGCGTTCGTCGAATCGACGAGGAAGAGGTCGACGCCCTCTTCGCCGAGACGCGCGAAGGCGCGCAGGTCGGTCAGGCGGCCGTCGAGCGGCAGCTGGTCCATCTTGAAGTCGCCCGTGGCGAGCACCAGACCCGCGGGTGTGCGGATCGCGACGGCGAGCGCGTCGGGGATCGAGTGGTTCACCGCGATGAACTCGAGGTCGAACGGCCCGACCCTCTCGTGCTGCCCCTCGCGCACCGTGAGGCTGTAGGGGCGGATGCGGTGCTCTTTGAGCTTCGCCTCGATCAGGGCGAGCGTCAGGCCGGAGCCGATGATGGGGATGTCTCCCTTGAGCTTGAGGAGGTACGGCACCGCACCGATGTGGTCTTCGTGGCCGTGCGTGAGCACGAGGCCGACGATGTCGTCGAGGCGCGACTTGATGGGCTCGAAGTCCGGCAGGATCAGGTCGACGCCCGGCTGGTGCTCTTCGGGGAACAGCACGCCGCAGTCGACGACGAGGAGCTTGCCCTCGAACTCGAAGACGGTCATGTTGCGGCCGATCTCACCGAGGCCGCCGAGAGGGAAGACGCGCAGGGTGCCTTCTTGGAGGGCCGGCGGATCGTAGACGTTCGTGGGCATGCTGCCTCCAGGATGCGCCGAGGCATCCGATCGTGTGTTGTTGTGGTGTGCGCGGCCCGGTGAGGGGTCCGCGGCTGTGGTCTGTGGGTCCGCCCGGCTGGGCGGGTGGTGCCCGTCTCCTGGTCCCGCGGGTCGTGGAATACCGAGGCGGGCGAGCGGGAATCGTACCTAGCGGGTCGTACCGTGGATCTTCGGCAGGGCGCCGCCCGCGGCCGCGTTGCGGTCGGGGCGGAAGTTCGAGAAGTCGGCGCCGGCGACCTCGCGGACGAGGGCGAGCTCGTCCTCGATCGCCGCTGCCTCCCATTCCTCGGGACCGACGAGCGGCAGGCGCACGCGCGGGCTGCCGATGCGGCCGAGGCCGTGCAGGATGTACTTCGCCGCAACCGTGCCCGGCACGTGCGTCATGACGGCGCGAACCAGAGGCTCGAGCTGCTTGTGCGCGGCCGTCGCGGCGGCGAGGTCGCCACGGTTCACGGCGTCCACGATCGTCCGGTACGGGGTCGCGGTGATGTTCGCCGTGACACCGATGAGCCCCGAGGCCCCGATCGCCAGGTGCGGAAGCACGTTCGCGTCGTCGCCCGAGAAGTACATCAGGTCGGTCTGGTTGAGCACGCGGCTCACTTCGCTGAAGTCGCCCTTCGCATCCTTCACGGCGAGGATGTTCGGGTGCTTGGCGAGCCGCAGGATCGTCTCGTACTTGATCTCGACGCCGGTCCGGCCCGGGATGTCGTAGAGGATGACGGGCAGGTCCGTCGCGTCCGCGACGAGGCGGAAGTGCGTCAGGATGCCGGCCTGCGTCGGCTTGTTGTAGTACGGCGTGACGATCATGATGCCGTCGGCGCCGGCCTTCTCGCTCGCCTTGTAGAGCCCGATCGCGTGCGCGGTCTCGTTCGATCCGCCGCCCGTGATGATCTTGGCGCGACCGGCCGAGACGTCCTTGCCGACCTCGACGAGCCGGAGCTTCTCGGCATCCGTCAGCGTGCTGGTCTCACCGGTCGTGCCGGTGACGACGATGCCGTCGGCGCCCGCCGTGATGACGTCGTCGATGTGCTTCTCGACCGCGGGCCAGTCAACCTCGCCGTCGGCCGTCATCGGGGTGACGAGCGCGACCAGCACCTGACCGAAGGGATTGGCGGTGTGCGTCATGGTTCCTAGGTTATCGGGCCGCGGTGTCGTAAGCCCCCACCCCGGAGCGCGTGGACAGGTAGTTCATAGCTCCTTTGCGTACTCGGGGTCGTGCCGTCCCCGGGCGACCAGGACGAATCGGCCCCGAGATCAGCGTCCGCGCTCGCCCACCCGGGCGGCGAACGACGGCGGCACGAACCGCGTCAGAGCCACGAGCGCCTTGTAGAGCAGCGACGGCACCGACACGGCCTTGCCCCGGGCGATGTCGCGCAACGATTCCGAGACGACGTCGGATGCGTCGAGCCAGAGCGCCCCCGGCACCCCCTCGTCGCCGGGCGCGAGACCCATCCGCCCGTGAAAGCCGGTGTGCGTGAAGCCCGGGCACACCGCCGTGACGGTCACCCCGCGCGGCGCATACCGCCCGTTCGCCCACCGGCTGAAGCTGATCAGCCAGCCCTTGCAGGCGCCGTAGGTGGACCGCGGGATGAAGCCCGCGACCGAGGCGACATTGACGATCCGGCCGCTGCCGCGATCGAGCATGCCGGGGAGCGCCGCGTGCATGAGTCGCATCGGCACCTCGACGTGCAGGGCCAGGTGCCGCGCCTCATCCTCGATGTCGTTGCGCTCGAACGCGAGATCCAGCCCGAAACCGGCGTTGTTGACGAGCATCTCGATCGGTCGCGCCGTTTCGGAGAGGCGGGCCGTCACCCTGTCGCGCTGGCGCGGCTTGGTCAGATCCGCGGCGAGCACCTCGTACGAGATCCCGTGGGCGTGCGCGAGCTCAGCCCCCAGGCGCTCGAGCTCCCCGCGATCGCGGGCGACCAACACGAGGTTGGCACCGCGTGCGGCCAGTTGCCGCGCGTACTCGGCGCCCAGCCCCGAGCTGGCACCCGTGATCAGCGCCGTCTTGGCCATGTGACCTGCCCGCGTCTCAGGGCGCGACGCGGCCGTTGCCGTTGAACGATGCGTGCGTGAACGGCATCAGCTCCGCCCAGATGCGCTCCATCTGCTCGGCGACCATCTCGATCTCGCGCTGCGGGAACGACGGGAAGTGCGTGCCCTCGCGCTTGGTGCGCAGCGACAGGAAGTTCATCAACGCACGGGCGTTCATCGTCACGTACATCGACGAATACGTGTTGAGGGGCAGCACGATGCGGGCGACCTCGCGAGCAACGCCGGCATCGAGCATCCGCTGGTACGCCTCGAACGCGTGGACGGATGCCTCGCGCGTGACGGCATCGGTCAGCGCGGTCTGCTCGGGGGTTCCGGCGAGGAACTCGTAGGCGCCCGGCTTGCCGACCTGGATGAGGCGGCGGTCCGCGGCGGGGACGTAGAACACCGGGCGGAGCTCCCGGTAGCGACCCGACTCTTCGTTGTACGACGCGATGCGGTGCCGCATGAACTCGCGGAACACGAAGATCGGCGCTTGGACGTAGAAGGTCATCGAGTTGTGCTCGAAGGGCGAACCGTGGCGGTCGCGCATGAGGTAGTTGATCAGCCCGCGGTCGCGACCGGATGCTTCGGCGCCCGAGGCGGCCTCGTCGAGCGTCTGCTCACCCATGGTCGATACGCGCGCGGCGAACAGCACGTCGCTGTCGGAGGCGCTCGAACGCACGAGCTCGACGGTCATGTCGGAGCGGAACTCGACGGGGGGAACGGTGGACTCGGCGGAGGCAGCGGCATCGGTCACGCGCCCAGACTACCCGCGAGCATGCGTCCGTTTGTTACGGCGGAGCCGTCAAAAGTCGGACGAACGCGGCCGGCCCCGTCGTACACGCCTATCCTGGGTTGCTGTGACTCTCGTTGAAGCCCTGATCGGATTGGCCGTCCTCCTGACGGTCACCGTCGTCGCGGGCCTCGCCGTTCGCTGGAACCAGGGCCGAGCGCGCCACCACGTCCCACATGAGGTCGTGGAACCCGCCCGATTGGGCGCCGACGGCCTGGGCGACGTCGCCACGCTGCTGCAGTTCAGCACCGAGATGTGCTCGCGGTGCCCGGGCGTCCACCGCACGCTGTCATCGGTCGCCGATGCTCGGCCCGGGGTGCGGCACCTCGACGTCGACCTCACGCACCGCCCCGACATCGCCAAGCACTTCCACGTCCTGCAGACCCCCACCACGCTCATCCTGGATCGTGACGGCGTCGTGCAGACCCGTTTCGGCGGCGTTCCGCGGCGCGATGTCGTCGAGATGGAGCTGACGCGGCTCACCGGGGCGCAAACCGAGCCCGAAGCGGAGCCGGAACGTGTCTGATCGACCCGCCACGCCCGCGGGCATCGACCCACGCGGCCCGCGCTTCGCCGCATCCATCACCGCCTTCCTGCTGGCCGTCGCCGTCGTGCTCGGATTGACCGGGCTGTCGACGGCAACCGCTCAGAGCTTCGGATGGTTCGCCTACCAACCCCTCGCGGACGCGACCTTCGTCCCGGGTGCCGGATGGGCCGTCAGCATCGCGTCCGTCGCACAGCGCGCCCTCGACCCCGCGTTCCTGCTGCTGCTCGTGATCGCCCTCCTGTTCCTGTGGGGCGTCCTCTCGCCGCGCACGGCGCCGTGGGGTGTGCTGTTTCGGCGAGTCATCCGTCCGCGCCTGAAGCCGCCCACCGAGCTCGAAGATCCGCGCCCGCCGCGGTTCGCGCAGGGTGTCGGGCTGTTCGTCGTGACGATCGGGCTGATCCTGCACCTCGCCGGAGTCCCCTGGGCGCTGCCGATCGCGGCCGCCGCGGCGTTAATCGCCGCGTTCCTCAACGCCGTTTTCGGGCTCTGTCTCGGCTGCCAGCTGTACCTCGTGCTGCAGCGCGCGGGGATCGTCGGGCGCGCGCGCCCCGCGTTCTGACGCTTCGCGAGCGCCGATCTCTCGCATCCGACTTCGGGCACGGTCGACCCACGAACGGCTCCCCCGGATTAGGCTGACGGGAGAGCATCGTCGCCCCTCACGCGCGACGATGAAGCCGCGCACACCACCCCGGAGGATCCCCATGAGCGTTACGAGCGAAGCCAGCACCGCCTGGAAGGGCAGCCTGATGGACGGGTCCGGAACGGTCGCCCTCGACACGTCCGGCGCCGGAACGTTCGATGTCAACTGGAAGGCCCGCTCGCAGGGATCGTCGTCGGTCACCACGCCCGAAGAGCTCATCGCCGCGGCGCACTCCTCGTGCTTCAGCATGGCTCTCTCGCACGCGCTGAGCGAGAACGGCACCCCGCCCGAGAGCGTGGACACCACGGCATCCGTCACCTTCGTTCCGGGCACGGGCATCACGGGCAGCCACCTCAACGTCAATGCGGTCGTTCCCGGCCTGAGCGCCGAGGACTTCGCCCGCATCGCGCAGGACGCGAAGACGGGCTGCCCCGTCTCGCAGGCGCTCGCGGGCATCGAGATCACGCTCGAGGCAACGCTCGCCTGAGGCGGGCGGACCGGATGTCTCAGCGCGTCGTCATCGCGGGCGCGTCCGGCCTGATCGGCCGCGCCCTCACCGAGAGCCTTCTCGCCGACGGCACTGAGGTGACGACGCTCGTGCGGCGTGAGCCGACGGCACCGTCCGAGGTCGCGTGGCTGGGCGGCGCGCCGCTCGACCCGAGCGTCCTCGAGGACGCGACCGCGGTCGTCAACCTCAACGGGGCGAGCATCGGGCACATCCCGTGGACGCCGTCGTACAAGCGCACGCTGGTCTCTTCTCGACTCGAGGCGACGGGGGTGCTCGCGGATGCCCTCCGCGCCCTCGGCGACGCCGCTCCGGCCCTCGTATCGGCGAGCGCCGTCGGATTCTACGGCTCTGCCCCGGGGCGCGAGTTCCGTGAGGACGCCGGGCCCGGCGGGGGGTTCCTGAGCGACCTGTGCGTCGAGTGGGAGGCCGCCGCGCGGGGGGCCGGGTCGGCGCGCGTCGCGCTGCTGCGGACCGCGCCCGTCGTCCACCCCGAGAGCGTGCTGAAACCCCTCATCCTGCTGACCCGGTTCGGTCTGAGCGGCCCGATGGGCCGCGGGACCCAGGTATGGCCCTGGATCTCGCTCGTCGACGAGGTGCGCGCCATCCGTCACGTCATCGATGCGCAGCTCGAGGGACCCGTCAACCTGTCGGGGCCGACGCGGGCGACCGCGAACGACCTCGGTTTCGCCCTCGCCCGCCGCATGAACCGGCCGTACATCCTGCGGGCGCCCGCGTGGACCCTGCGGGCGGCGCTCGGGCGCGACATGGCCGATGCCGTGCTGCTCGTCGATGCGCACGTGGTACCCGCAGCGCTCGAGGCATCCGGTTTCACCTTCACGCACACCACCGTCGAGGAGGCGGTGGCGGCGGTGATCCCCGCGGCGCGCTGAACCCTCTGCGCGCCGTCGTCAGGTCGTGCTGCGGCGCTCGGCCGATTCGAGCTTGATCGCCTGCCGCACGGCTGACCGCGCGCGCCGTCTGTCTCCCGCGCCGTCGTAGGCCAGGCCGAGCCGGTACCAGGCGCGCCAATCATCGGGTGCGGACTCGACCGCCGCGCGATACCGCGGGAAGAGTGCCTCTGCCTCGTCGCGGTCGACGCGTCCGCTGGGACGCACCGACAACTGCTCTTCGGGCAGTGCACCCTCGCTCTCGAGACGTCGGCCGACGTTCTCGGCCCGAATGCCGAACCAGAGTTCGCGGCCGATCGCCCACGCCGCGATCGCCGGAAGGATGAACAGCGCGAGGCCCATGGTGATCCCGACCGGGTCGCCCGTCGTGAGCAGCAGGATCGCACGCTGAGAGACCAGCACCACGTACAGGACCAGCACCGCGGCCATGATGGCCACGCCGATGCGTGCGTTCACAGTCCGGTGACCCGAGCGACCTGCCCGGGCACGCCGCCGTCGTCGACGGGAGCCTCCGGCTCGTCACCGGGGAGGCGAATGCCGATGTCGATGAAGCGATCCAGACCCACGACGACCCCGCGCACGGTGCGGGCGGCGTCGAGGGCGATGCGGATGCCGGGGGCATATGCCAGCGCCGGATCGACCGTGTCGTGGACGATCTGCAGCGTCTCCCCCGGGCCCGACAGCAGCACCTCTTGGCGCGCGATCACGCCGGGCCGGCGGAGCGAGTGGACGGGGATGCTCGCGACGCGCTGGCCGCGGGCGCGCTGGTCGGTGTGCGGTGCCTCGACCGGGCCGACACTCTCGCGCGCTGCGGCCATGAGCTCGGCCGTGCGCACCGCGGTGCCGCTCGGCGAATCGACCTTGCGTTCATGGTGCGCCTCGACGATCTCGATCGAGGGGAAGAACGGAGCCGCGGCGGCCGCGAGCGCGGTGCCGATGACCGATCCGAGCGAGAAGTTCGGAATGAAGACGACTCCCGTACCCGCCGCCTCGACGAGCGGCCGGACCAGCGCGATGCGCTCCTGCGACCACCCCGAGGTGCCGACGAGGACGTTGATGCCGCGCTCGATGGCCGCGCGGACGACGTCGATCGACACGGCCGGGGACGAGACATCCACGACCAGGTCTGACCCGTCGATCTCGGAGATCTCGCTGCGGGAAGACAGAACGGCGACGACGTCGTAGCCCTCCGTCGCCTCGATGACCTCGCGCACGACGCCGCCGAGCCGACCTGTTCCGCCCACGATGGCTACGCGTGTCGTCATGAGCCCATCCTAGGTTCGGCTGCCGGGGTGGGCGGGACGCCGGGCCGAGGGGGCCGTGCCATCCGCACGGCCCGATGCCCGACACTCCGATCAGGCGCCCCGTTGCTCGGCGCGTCGGGCGAACCGTCGTGCGAACGGCACGGCATTGGGTCGGACCATGGACGGATGCCTCGACATAGGCTCGAAGTGTGGTGCGATTCATCGAGATGGCGGCGGATGCTCCGACCGCCCACGATCTGCTGACCGAGTACTTCGCGGCCCGGGCCGAGGCGTTCCCGGGCGGCGCATACCGGCCGACCTACCCCGATGCAGCGGTGTTCGTCGCCCCGGACGGCGTGTTCCTCGTGGTCGAGGACGAGGTCGCCGAGGCGGGTGTGCGTCCCACGGTCGGATGCGGAGGCATCCGGCGCGTCGCGGACGGCCCGGACGGGGTGCGATTCGAGGTCAAGCACCTGTACCTCGACCCATCGACGCGCGGCCGCGGGTGGGGGCGCCTGATGCTCGACGAGCTCGAGCGTCGGGCCCGCGCCTGGGGCGCCGCAGAGCTCGTGCTCGACACCCACCACACCCTCGCGGCGGCCGGGGGCCTGTATGCCTCGGCGGGATTCGAGGCGATCGAGCCCTACAACGACAACCCGAACGCGACCGTATGGCTGCGCAAGCGGCTCGACTCTTGATGGCGACCGGCTCAGGAACGCCTGTTGGGGCGCGTGGCTCAGGCATCGGGATCGTAGGCGGCGAAGTCGCCGACAACGCGGAAGGCCGGTCCGACCTCCTCCTGGAGATCTCTCAGGAGGGACTCCCCCTCGGCGATCCACTGACGTCCGATCTCAGGATCGGGCCACCTGACCTCGAACACCGGGTCCAGGACGTTCTGCCAGGTGTCGTTCCAGACCCGGAGCCGATACCGAAGCTCGGGTGAGATCGGAACAGCGCGACCGACGACTTCGCGGCGGCCCCACTCGGGGAACACGAGTATCGTCCGCGCTCGCGCTGGGTTCCCCTGTTCCACCGCGCAAATCTACAACGACGAGACGGCCCATCCGGTGGGTGCACCCGACCGGTGGTTGTCCGCCCTCCGCGCCGCACGGGCGGTGAGGGGCGCGGCTATCAGCATCGCGAAGAGAGCGCAGGCGGCGCCGATCCCAGCCCAGACCGGGAGACCGGCCGGGCCACTCGACGCCAATCCGAAGAGCACCCACACTGCGAGGAGAAGAAGTCCCCCGGCCACGACCCCGGCGCCGAGCATCCACCCGACGACGGTGCCGTAGGTCCTCCAGAACATCCCTCGACACTATTGGACGGAGAGTCGACGGGGTGCGACGGCAATGAGAGACCCGACGGCGCGAACGCACCTGCTGCGATCGCGCGGACCGAACGGCGAACGCCCGCGGCGGGATACGGCCACGCCGACGCCCCTCGCGCCAGGGCTCAGACCGGGTGGGTCTCGGGCAGCCCGGTCCGCAGTTCGAACGGCAGGTGCGCGAGGTCGTTGTGCGTGAGCAGCGTCCACGGCCGCCCCTGCTTCTGCGCGATCACCGTCAGGCCGCAGTGCGCCTGGTTGAGCGTCATCCAGCGCCACTCGGGCGCCCCGAGAACCTCGCGAACGAACCAGCTGATGACGAAGTTGTGCGTGATCACGAGCTCGTGCACCTCGCCGGTGCGACGGACGAGGAACTCGCTCACGGCATCCGCCATCTGAGCCCGTCCCGCCTCGATCTCGTCGTCGGTCACCGACCCGAAGAACGGCTCGTACACCCCGGGCGTCTCGGGTGACATACCCGAGGGGACGCAGTCGAAGAGCAACGACGAGGGTTGCGGGGTGATCGCCGGCATCCGCTCCGCCACCATGCGAGCCGTCTCGGTCGCCCGCAACAACGGTGAGTGCCAGACGGCGCTGAGGGGAATTCCGGACAGCCGATCGGCGATCAGGGATGCCTGACGCTGACCCCGCGGAGACAACGGGCCGTCGACGAGCCCGTGCTCTGCATCCTGGTGTTCGCCGTGTCGAACGAGGTAGATGAAATGCGTCATCCTCGCCCACTTCCGTCCCGACGGGCCCCGATGCCACGCCGCTTCCAGCCTATGTCACGAACGGCGTCACCGATGGCGTATGTCACGAAATGGTCTCGGGAGACCCGAAACCGGTGACTCACTGAGCAGCGCGGGACAGCTCGCCGAGGTGCGCGCGGCTCAGCTGGACGCCAACGCCCTGCGCGAGTTCTTCGACGTGTTCTGGTGCGTAGGCGTTGACGATCGGCGCGACCACCGTGCGCTGAGCGAGCAGCCAGGCGACCGCGACCGCGGCGTCGGGCACCGAGAGCTCGAGTGCGATGCCATCCAGCGCCTTCAGCACCCTCTGGCCGCGCCGGTTGAGATATGCCGCAACCTGCATACCACGCGCCGACAGACCGACACGGTCGCGGCTGCGGTGACGGCCGGACAGGAATCCGTGAGCCAGGGGATGCGAGGGCGTGACCGCGATGCCCTGCGCACCGGCGACGAGACGCAGGTCACCCTCGAAGGGCGAGCGGTGGACGACGTTGTAGTGCGCATCGAGCACCGTGAAGCGCGGGTAGCCGGCCGAGGCGAGAATCCGCGCCTCGACGAGACGCTCGGGCGTGAAGCCCGCAGCGCCCAGGTGCCGGACCTTGCCCGAGCCGATCAGCCACTCGGCCGTCGCGAGGGTCTCTTCGAGCGGGACGGATGCGTCGGCACCGTCGAGATAGACCACGTCGATGTGATCGGTCCCCAGACGCACGAGGGATGCCTCGACCGCACGCACCAGGTTGACCGGACCGAGACCGGGGTTGTCGGGGTGCGCGCCGACCCTCACGGACACGACCATCTGATCCCGCGCCTGGCGCGATGCCAGCCACTGCCCGATGATGTGCTCGCTGCGCCCCGCCGAGAACGAGTCGGCGGTGTGCAGAGCGTTACCGCCGAGCTCGACGTAGCGGTCGATGATGCGGTGACTGGTCGCCAGGTCGATGTTCCAGCCGAACTCCGCGCCCCCGAGCATCAGGGGGAAGATGTCGAGACCTGTCTCGCCGAGGGTGACACGCATGCCGTGTCCGATGCTCGGGCCGAGAACGGGGATGGGCGAAGAAGGATGCGGAGCGGGCGGCGAACCCTGCCCTGTCGACACATCGGTGCCGATGCCGAAAAAGCTCATGCTTCCACCCCCTCGCGCGCTACGTGCCACGAGTCGCGACCTTCATGCCTGTGTCGCGCCCCCCGACGCTTTCTTCGAGATTAGGGCAGGCCACCGACCGTGGCGCGCGTTCCGGTGACGAACCTATGAACTAGCCATAACGCTTTGGTCACGACACTGGGCGAAGCCCCCGCACCCGAGAAGGGGTACGGGGGCTTCTTCGATCCGATGCGGATCTGACCGGTGCGGGCCTCGACTAGACGGCAACCTCGGGCGCGCCTTCGGCGGCACCCTGGTCGGCTGCCTGATCGGCCGACTCTTCGACGACCGGCTCGAGCGACAGCTTGCCGCGGTCGTCGATCTTCGTGATCTTCACGAGGATCTTCTGACCGACGCTGAGTACGTCTTCGACGTTCTCGACACGCTTGCCACCGGCGAGCTTGCGGACCTCGCTGACGTGCAGCAGTCCGTCCTTGCCGGGCAGGAGCGAGATGAACGCACCGAAGGTTGCGATCTTGACGACGGTTCCGAGGAATTGCTCGCCGACCTCGGGGTTCGTCGGGTTGGCGATCGCGTTGACCTGCGCGCGAGCGGCCTCGGCCGACGGACCGTCGACGGCGCCGATGTACACGGTTCCGTCTTCCTCGATCGAGATCTGGGCGCCGGTCTCGTCCTGGATGGAGTTGATCGTCTTGCCCTTGGGCCCGATGAGCTCGCCGATCTTGTCGACCGGGATCTGCACGCTGATGACGCGGGGCGCGGTGGGCGCCATCTCGTCGGGAGCGTCGATCGTGGCGTTGATCAGGTCGAGGATGGCGAGACGCGCATCCTTGGCCTGCTGCAGCGCCGCGGTCAGAACCGAGGTCGGGATGCCGTCGAGCTTGGTGTCGAGCTGGATCGCCGTGACGAACTCGCTCGTACCGGCGACCTTGAAGTCCATGTCACCGAGCGCGTCTTCCGCGCCGAGGATGTCGGTCAGCGCGGCGTAGCGCGTCTGTCCGTCGACCTCGTCCGAGACCAGGCCCATCGCGATACCGGCGACCGGGGCGCGCAGGGGCACACCGGCGTTCAGCAGCGACAGGGTCGAGGCGCAGACCGAGCCCATCGACGTCGAGCCGTTCGAGGACAGCGCCTCGGAGACCTGACGGATGGCGTAGGGGAACTCTTCACGCGACGGCAGCACCGGCACGAGGGCGCGCTCGGCGAGGAAGCCGTGCCCGATCTCGCGGCGCTTCGGGCTTCCCACACGGCCGGTCTCACCGGTCGAGTACGGCGGGAAGTTGTAGTGGTGCATGTAGCGCTTGTGCGTGACGGGCGACAGCGAGTCGATCTGCTGCTCCATCTTGAGCATGTTCAGCGTGGTGACGCCCAGGATCTGGGTCTCGCCGCGCTGGAAGATCGCCGAACCGTGCACGCGCGGGATGACGTCGACCTGTGCGTCGAGCGCACGGATGTCGGCGAGCCCACGGCCGTCGATGCGGACACCGTCGGCGAGGATGCGTCCACGGACGATCTTCTTGGTGACGGACTTGTATGCGGCGGAGAACTCGAGCGTTGCGACGGCCTGGAGCTCGCCGGACTCGACGGCCGCGAGCAGCTCGCCCTTGACCCGGTCCTTGAGCTCGTCGTCGGCGGTCTGGCGCTCGACCTTGTCGGCGATCTGGTAGATGCCCACGAGCGGGTCGTAGGCGCGGTGCGCGACGAAGTCGTAGGTCTCCTGGCTGTAGGGCAGGAAGACCGGGTAGTTCGCGATCTCCTTGGCAGCCGTGTTCGCCAGCGTCTGCTGGGCGTTCACGAGCTCGCGCAGGAACGGCTTGGCGGCCTCGAGCCCCTCGGCCACGACGGCCTCGCTCGGCTTGGTGGCGCCGCCCTTGATCAGGTTCCAGCTACCTTCCGTGGCCTCGGCCTCGACCATCATGATCGCGACATCGCCGTCGGGCAGGACGCGTCCCGCGACGATGAGGTCGAAGACGGCCTCTTCGAGCTGCGTGACGGTCGGGAACGCGACCCACTGGTCGGCGTGCTCGCCGTGACCCGGGATGAGCGCCAGGCGGACGCCGGCGATCGGTCCGGAGAAGGGCAGGCCCGAGATCTGCGTGGACGCGGACGCCGCGTTGATCGCGAGGGCGTCGTAGAACTCACCCGGGGCGATCGAGAGGACCGTGATGACGATCTGAACCTCGTTGCGCAGACCCTCGACGAACGAGGGACGCAGCGGACGGTCGATCAGACGGCAGACGAGGATGGCCTCGGTCGAGGGACGACCCTCACGACGGAAGAACGAGCCGGGGATCTTGCCGGCGGCGTACGAGCGCTCCTCGACGTCGACCGTGAGCGGGAAGAAGTCGAAGCCCTCGCGCGGGTGCTTTCCGGCGCTGGTGGCCGAGAGGAGCATGGTCTCGTTGTCGAGGTAGGCGGCGACGGCGCCCTGAGCCTGCTGCGCGAGGCGGCCGGTCTCGAAGCGGATGGTGCGGGTGCCGAAGCGGCCGTTATCGAGAACGGCCTCGGCGGATGTGATTTCAGGACCTTCCAAGAGGTCTCTCCTTCTTTGTTTCGACTCGCGCGCCCGTATGGCGCACGAGTGTGTGCGAAGAAGCAGGAACAGGCAGATATGGGCGCGCGGCGCGCAATACGCGATCTAGCCTGCGCTGGCCACCAGTAGAAATCCACCCGGCGCACACGCGACGAGGAGACCACCACAGGGGACCAGCTTTCTGCCGGCCTGCTCCAGGTGCACCGCGGTTCGCGATGCGTATGAAATTGTCTGATCACGCGACGAATGCCGCATTCTCACCCCTCACCCTAGCAGTCGTGGCCTGCGCGTCGCCCGCATGCCGTGCCTGCGGCGTAGGCTTCTCGCGCTACGGTGAGCGCGTGATCACACGTGCGAAGCGCCTGCTGGCGCCCCTGAGCACCCTCCTTCTCGCCGTGGTGCTCAGCACGGGGCTCGCCGCCTGCGCTCCGGGCCTCCCTGCCGCGGACGGCGAGGCGCCCGCACCATCAGCCACCCCGGCGAGCGACAGCGAAACGCTCGCGCTGCTGTTCATGCTCGACGCCGAGGCCGGCACCCTCACCCATTTCGACGGCGCGAACTACGTCCTCGAGCTCACCACCGCCGGCGAGCGGATGATCTGGTTCTCGGACCGCCCGGACCAGAAATCCGGATCTCTCGGCACCGACGAGTTCATCACCACCTGGCCCGCATTCGGATTCGACGAATCCCCACCCAACATCGGCTTCACCGCCAACGGCACCGCCGACGGCGTCTCCATCGTCGCCACCATGACCGAACCCTCCTACGACACCGCCACCGCCGTCTTCACCGCCAACCTCGAGATCCTCTTCGCCTCCCCCAACCACGCCCTCGAGCAAGGCCGAGACACCGCCTACACAGCAGAACAGCTCCCCACCACCCTCACCGACATCGCGATGTTCATCGATGACGCGGCGTTGACCACAACGACGGAGACCTGCGTGACCGACGCCAACGGCTTGACGAAGTGCGACCTGATCTACTCCCAGACGTTCATCCCGTTCGACTCCAGCTTCTGACAGACGCCACACTCCCCCGCAGGCGCGACCCCGCGTAGGCTGGCGGCCATGAGTACCGACGACACAGCGCCCGCCTCGGCATCCGACGATGTCAAGCGCAAGTTCAAGGAGGCGCTCGAGAAGAAGAACGCCCGCCACCGCCAGGGCGAGGCTCACCTGAACGGCGATTCCGCCATCCACGCCACCCAGGGACCCGCGTCGGTCAAGCGCGAGTTCCGACGCAAGAGCGGCTGAGAAGGAGCATCTGATGGTCTTTGAACCCACATTCGAGGAGATCGACGCCGACGCGGCGGCTCGCGACGCGGCTCTCTCGAACAGCGTGGACCCCGAGGCGGTCGTGGACGCGATGCACGCCATAGACCCCGAGGCGCCCGCAGACACGGCTGGCGCCGTTTCGGACGACGACCTGGATGCAGACCTCGAGGGCGAGGCGGACGCCGCACTCGCCACCGAGGTCAGCGCCGATGACCTACCCGCGTACGGCGAGGAGTGACGATGTCCGATCGACGAGAGCCCAACACCGGCGAAGAGCGCGACGCGGTCGCGATGGGCGACGCCCCGAACGACGAGGGAGAAGAGCTCACGGCCCTGCAGACCGCCGAACTCCGGCGTCAGCTCGAGCTGGAACTCGAACAGTACGAACAGGGCATGGAGGGCTGAGGCTCCTCATTCGGGTGAAGCCGGCCGTGCCGCCTCGACGGCGTCGACTCAGCGGAGCGCGTCCTCGATGATGTCGGCCAGCTCGGTCGGCTTCGACAGGAACGGCGAGTGGCTGGTGTCCATCCGCACCGCGGTCGATCCCGAGCGCGCAGCGAGAGCCTCCTGGGCGGGGAGCGGGAACACCGCATCCTGCTCGGTGACGACATAGGTCGTTTCCTTTTCGCGCCACGCGACCGTGGTGACCTCGTCGCTGAAGGCTGCGCTGCTCTGCGCCTTCAACCGTCCCACCGCTTCGGCAGCAGTCGCCTCGTCGACGTCGGCGAAGAAGAGGCCGGTTGCGGGCTCGGCATCCGTCCCCGCCGTCGCGAGCGGACCGTCGACGACCCACCACGAGGGCGCGACGCCGCCCACCGCGCCGAGAAGCGACTCCCCCTCGTCGAGGACGAAGGCCGCGACATAGACGATGTGGACGACGGAATCGGATGTCGCACCCTGCGTCGTGGGGCCGCCACCGTACGAATGGGCGACAACAGCGACCGGCCCCTCGATGTCATCGATCGCTCGCGCGATGGCATCCGCGTCATCCGTCATGTGGAGACCGCGCGGGTCGTCCGCGTGAACCGTCGGCAGGTCGACGGTGCGGACGTCCCAGCCCCGTGAGGCGAGCTCGGTCTGAAGGGGCGCCCAGGCCCACGAACCGTGCCAGGCACCGTGGACCAGCAGAAGTGTGGGGCGTTCGGTCATGGAGTACTCCGTCTTCGTTGTCGGGATGATGCCGCCGAGGGCGGGCGCGATTCGGGCGGCGCCGCTTGAGGCTCGGACATCTAGGGATCAAGATAGGCTCACGCGTCCACGCACACACTGGCGCGGAACGAAAGTCGATGGCGATGAGCGCAATCCCCGTGCCGCACGAGCCCGTGCCGGTCCTTGCCGCGTCGACCACGGATCAACGGGAGTCCGACAGGTTCGACAGTTTTCGCGACGCACTGTGCGATGTCTACCTCGGCATCCGTCCCGAGCGAACCTCCTCGGGGACGTTCGATGCCGACCTCCTCGCCTACGAGTGGGATGGCGCGATCCTCTCGCGGATGCGTGCCCCCGGCCACGAAGCCCGGCGCGACGCGGCTTCGCTCGCCCGGGTGCCGGACGGTGCGCTGTTCGTCAATGTCTCACCCAACTCGTCGTCACGGCTCCACCATCTCGACGAGACCTGGCGGATGCCCGCGGGAGCGCCGATCTTGATCGACAACTCGGCACCGTTCACCCTCCATCTCGACCCCCGGCGGCGATTCCGTCTGTACTCGCTCCGCGTGCCGCGCACATTCGCTGGCATCGAGCCCACCGGCCGCGACATCGCCGAACTGAACCGCCGCCTCGCCGCATCGGGAGAGGGCGCGCGGCTGGGCACGCAGTGCGCGCTGCTGACGGCGGAGTTCGACGCCGGGCGTTGGGAAGCGGCATCGGCCATGACACGAGCGGTCATCGCGATGCTCCGTGGCGCTCTCACCGGCGTGGACCCGGCGACGGATGCGCCGTCCCGGCTCGAGTCCGGCAAGCGCGCCGCATCGACGCGCATCCATGACGCGGACTTCGACGTGCACGAGTTCGCTCGATCCGTGAACGTGTCGGTCCGGACGATCCAGAACGATTTCCGTGCGGCGGGAGAGACGTTCCGGGACTGGTTGCTCGGGGCACGGCTGGACGCGGCTCGGGAACGTCTGCGCTCCCCCGCCTGGCAGGGACGATCGATCGAGGCCGTCGCGGTCGCATCCGGTTTTCGTGACGTCGCACACTTCCATCACGCGTTCCGAGCGCGGTTCGATGCGACGCCCGGGTCGCACCGGCCCTGACGCGTCGTGCGCTGACGGGTCGCGCGAGATGCCTCAGCTCGTCGGTGTGCGCCGACGCGCACGCCCGGGGAGCACGATGTAGTCGGAGTGCTTGGGGTCGAGCCCGTCGCCCGCGGTGCGTCCGCGCATCCGCCGCCACATCCACGGCAGCGCGTGCGCGGTGAGCCAGCGCCCCGCCAGCGCGGCCTCTTCGTCGTCGTGGAAGGACGCCTCGAGCGCCTCGAGCTGTTCCGCGTCGCGGATGCCGAGCACGTCCGCCGCCCGGTAGGCGAGCAGGCGATGACCCGCCGACCGCAGATGCACGCCGTCGTCTGCCCAGAGTTCGAGCTCGGAGATGCGCGGCAGCGCCTCGACATCGAGAAGCAGCGCGCCGGTCGCCCGTGCGATGCGGCGCAGCTCGGAGTTGTAGTGGGCGAAGCGACGCGCGAAAATCCGGGCGGCTCGGCGGTGCGGCAGGAACGGGGTCGCGAGCAGCACATCGCATCCGGCCTCGCGCAGCGTCCGCACGACGGCCTCGACCTCGGCGGCCAGTCGACTCGGGTCGGCACCCTGCTTGACGAGATCGTTGGCTCCGATGAGCACGGAGACGAGATCGGGGCGGAGTGCGAGCGCCGCGGGCAGCTGCCGCTCGACCACATCGCGCACGCGCTTGCTGCGAACAGCGAGGTTCGCGAACCGGAAGCCGGATGACCCGCCGGCGCCCGCCGAGGCGAGGAGCAGCGCGAGGCGGTCCGCCCATCCTCGGTACTGATCGGCCGGGGCGCGCGAGGCGTCGCAGAGCCCCTCCGTGATCGAGTCGCCAAGAGCGACGTAACGGCGCCAGCGGGGCGCCGCCGTCGTCGAGTCGGATGGCGCCGACGGCAGCTCGGGACGGGTGATGCCTCGCGCGAGCAGGGCGTCGTCGATGGGCCGCAGGGTGCGTGCCTCGTCGTAACGGTCGACCAGGTCGCGACACAGGGCCTCCCAGGTGCGGTGGCGCACCCCCTCGCGCGCGGCCACACCGAACGAACGACGCTTCGCCTCGTCGCCCGTGAGGTCGGCGACACGAGCCCGCAGGTCACGCAGGTCACCCGGTTCGTACAGCCACCCGTCGATGCTGCTGCGCACGAGGTCGACCGGGCCGCCGCGGCCCGTCGCAACGACGGGGATACCGCTCGCGTGTGCCTCTTGCACGGTCTGGCAGAAGGTCTCGCTCTCGCCCGGGTGCACGAAGACATCGAGGCTCGCGAGGGCTTCGGCCAGGTCGAGGCCGTCGAGGAATCCGGTGAAGACAGCGGTTGGGAGCGCGGCGCGCAGGCGTGCGCGATCGGGGCCGTCCCCGATGATCACGAGGCGGACTCCGGGTAGGTCCGTGACGGCACGCAGGTCCTCGACCTGTTTCTCGGCCGCGAGACGCCCCGCATATCCGACGAGGATCTCGTCCGGTGCGATCCGGCGCCGCCAGGCCTCGCTGCGGCGCTCGGGGGTGAACCTCTCGGCGTCGACGCCGCGTCCCCACGGCCGCAGCCGGTCGATGCCCAGTGCCTCGAGCTGCGCGATCGCCGCCGACGAAGGTGCCAGCGTCAGGGTCGCGCGACGGTGCAGCCGGGCGACATGACGCGCCACCAGCGGCGCGGCGCCGACGACGCCGTATTTCTCGGCGTAGGAGATGACATCCGTCTGATAGATCGCGACGGACGGCACCCGCAGGGCATCCGCCGCGGCGACCCCCTGCGAACCGAGCACGAACGGCGAGGCCAGGTGCACGACATCCGGGGCGAACTCGCGCAGCAGCCTCGTGAGGTACGCCGTGCGCGCGAAGACCACGCGTACGTCGGGATACGACGGCAGCGGCACGGATCGCAGCAGCTCGGTGCGCACATCCGTGAAGTCGGGCAGCATGGGTCGGGCGCCCGGTTGGACTCCGCCCGGGTGGGGGGCGATGACGAGGGTCTCGTGCCCCTCGCGGCGGAGGTGACGCAGCACCTGCGCGACCGAACCGGTCACGCCGTTCATGTGTGGCAGGGCGGATTCCGCCAGCAGGGCGACTCTCACACGTCCAGGGTGGGGCCCGCGGATCACCCCGACGCGCCGAAACCGCCCCGGGCACCGAGAGTTCACCGAGCGCACGCATCCGCGTCACCGAACGGATGCCGCCGCGTCGTGCACCGCCGGACGCCCCGCACAGGGCGGCGTTCGCTCGCCGTTCATCCGGCCTTGGTACCCACAGGGGGTGATTGACGACGTCCTCGCCGCCGTCGCCGCGAGCCCGTGGGCTCTCGTCGCGATGTTCGGGCTCGTGCTGGGCGACGCGTTCCTCGTCGTGATCCCGGGCGAGACCGCGGTCACGGCGCTGGCCGCGCTGAGCGTCGTGGCCGGGGATCCGTCCCTCGTCGCGATCATCGCCGTCGCCGCCGTCGCCGCGTTCCTCGGCGACACGGTCTGCTACCTCATCGGCCGTCGCGTGGGGCTCGAGAGATGGGCATGGATGCGCCGACCGCGCGTTGCGGTCTTGTTCTCGTGGGCGCGGGCCCGCCTCGAGCGCAGCACGGCCGCGATCGTGTTCACCGCGCGCTTCATCCCCTTCGCCCGCCTCGCCGTCAACCTCACGGCCGGTGCGGGCGGGGTCACGGCCCCGCGGTATCTGCCGCTCGCGGCGCTGGCCGCACTCGGCTGGGCGTGCTACCAGGCGCTCGTCGGCACCGTCGTCGCCACGCTGCTGCCCGGTGCGCCGGTGCTGGCGATCCTGGCCTCGATCGCGGTCGCACTGCTGCTGGGCGTGGCGCTCGACGCCGTGCTCGCCGCGCGCTGGCGTCGCACGCCCCGCGCCTGAGGACGGGTCGGGCCCGAGGCATCCCTCAGCTCCGTCCGCGCCCCCGGCCGAGCTGGAGCCGCCGACTACGCCGGTTACGCACGAGTCAGCCCCCTACACGTGCGATAGGGGGCTGACTCGGCGACGAGCAGCGCTCTCGGGAGGACTCGAGCGAGTCGCGCTACTCCCCCGCGAGGCCGCCGAGCAGATGGCCGAACGAGCGCCCCTCACCGAGGTAGTTGGCAGGGTCGAAGGGATCGGCCGACTCGGCCGTCTCGCGCCGTGCGAGCGCATCGGCGAGCTCACGGGCGGCCTTGTCGATGCGGTCGCCGAGCGGGGCGACGCCGTCGCCCTGTGCTCCCCAGTCGCTCGAGGCCGCGAACACGCCCGTCGAGATGGCATCCGCGTGCAGATACGCGAACAGGGGACGGATGGCGTAGTCGATCGCGAGCGAATGGCGCGGGGTGCCAGCGTTCGCCCCGATCAGCACCGGCTTTCCCGTCAGCGCGTCCGGGTCGAGCACGTCGATGAACGACTTGAACAGGCCCGAGTAGCTGGTCGAGAAGATCGGCGTGACGGTGATCAGCGCGTCCGACGAGACGACCGTGTTGATGGCCGCCTCGAGCGCGGGCGGAGCGAAGCCGGTCAGCAGGTTGTTCGTGATGTCGTGCGCGTAGTCGCGCAGCTCGATCGTGTCGACCGTGGCCTCGATCCCCCGCACCGCGAGCTCGCGGACCGTCGCCGAGGCGAGCCGGTCACCGAGCAGGCGTGTGGTCGACGGGTTCGAGAGCCCCGCGGTCACGACCGCGATCCGACGGGCGGTCATGTCAGACCCCCCGACGCGTCGCGGCGGCACCGAAGGACGACCCCGAAACGACGGGCTCGGACTTCTGCGCGGCGAGCTTGCCACCGGGCACCGGCAGAGCACCCGCTGCGGCGAGCGCGACACGAGCCGCGTGCGTCGGCGCATCCGGCACCTCGGCCGGACGGTTCTTCGCGAGCTCCTTGCGGAGCACGGGAACGACCTCGCCACCGAGGATGTCGAGCTGCTCGAGCACCGTCTTGACCGGGAGTCCCGCGTGATCGATCAGGAACAGCTGGCGCTGGTAGTCACCGAACAGGTCGCGCATGCCCGCGTAGCGGTCGATGACCTGCTGCGGCGAGCCGACGGTCAACGGCGTCATCTCCGAGAAGTCCTCGAGGCTCGGGCCGTGCCCGTAGACCGGCGCGTTGTCGAAGTAGGGGCGGAACTCGCGCACGGCATCCTGCGAGTTGGCGCGCATGAACACCTGGCCGCCGAGACCCACGATCGCCTGCGCCGCGGTGCCATGGCCGTAGTGCTCGAAGCGCTGGCGGTACAGCCCGATCAGGCGCTGGTAGTGCTCGGCCGGCCAGAAGATGTTGTTCGCGAAGAATCCGTCACCGTAGTAGGCCGCCTGCTCGGCGATCTCGGGCGTACGGATCGAGCCGTGCCAGACGAAGGGCGGGACGTCGTCCAACGGGCGGGGCGTCGACGTGAACCCCTGCAACGGGGTGCGGAACCGGCCCTCCCAGTCGACGACGTCCTCGCGCCACAGCTTGTGCAGCAGCGCGTAGTTCTCGATCGCGAGGGGAACGCCCTGACGGATGTCCTGACCGAACCACGGATAGACCGGACCGGTGTTGCCGCGCCCGAGCGTCAGGTCAACACGACCGCCCGCGAGGTGCTGGAGCATCGCGTAGTCCTCGGCGATCTTCACCGGGTCGTTCGTGGTGATGAGGGTCGTCGCGGTCGAGAGCAGGAGTCGCTCGGTCTGCGCGGCGATGTACCCGAGCGTGGTCGTCGGGGACGACGACCAGAACGGCGGGTTGTGGTGCTCGCCGAGGGCGAAGACGTCGAGCCCGACCTCTTCCGCGTGCTTGGCGATCGCGATCGTATTGCGGATCTTCTCCGCCTCGCTCGGGGTCGTGCCGGTCGTCGGGTCCTCGGTGATGTCGCTCACCGTGAAGATGCCGAACTGCACGGCAGGCCCTGCGGCGGGTGTTGTGGTGTTCACGTCCACGATCTTCTCCCTCTGCGTCCGGGTTGTCCGCGGCGCTTCTATTCAAGTGAATGTATCTCGTGTAACGCGCGTCCGTCCAGGTTATTCCCGGGGCGTCGCGAGCCCGCCGTCCGCCGCCCGCCCGACGCTCAGAGCGCGGCGGCGAACATCGCGAGCATGTCTCGCGTCAGCTGATGCGGCGTCGTCTCGCAGGGGCTGTGCCCCGTCGGGTACAGCCGAAGCTCGCCGCCGATCGCGCGCGCGTACTCGGCATGCTCTGTCGTGGGCCAGAGGTCGTGTTCGCCCACCGCAACGAGCTTGGGGATCGGCAGCGCTGCGACGGCTCTCGAGACATCCGGGGTCGTCATCATGAGGCCGACGATGTCGTTCACGCTGTCGCGCCGCGTCAACGCGAACCGCTCGCGCACGAAGGCGATCCGCCGGGGCGGCACGCGGTTGAGGTTGTTGCGGATCCCCCACAGCAGCAGGGCAGCACCCGTGCGCGGGGATGCGCCGGCGCTCAGCCGTCCGATGCGCTTCACGCCGCGGAACACCTGACCCGCCGCGGGGGGTGTCGACAGCAGGGTGAGGCTCGCGAAGAACTCCGACCGCTCGACCAGCACCTGCTGCGCCACGAGCCCCGCGAAGCTGTAGCCGAGTACGTGGACCGGCCCGGACTCATCGAAGCCGTCCTCGAGCGCCGCGATGAAGTCGTCGGCGAACAGGCGGTAGTCGTAGCGGGGTCGCGGCGGGTCGAGGTTCCACGGGCCGGCCTGCCACGACTCGTACTGACCCGCGAGGTCGATCGACTCGACGCGGTAGCCCGCGTCCGCGAGCAACGGGAACATGAGGACGAAGTCCTCCTTCGACCCGGTCACCCCGGGCAGGAGCAGAACACGGGGGCCGTCCTCCGGCCCGAGCCGCACCCGTGCGAGGGAGCCGCTCGGGGCCTCGAGCACGTCGCGTACCGTTCCCTCGGGGAACACGTGCCAATCCACATCGGGGATTGCTCGATCCCGACCGGGCGCGTCATCGATCACCGTCATGAACACCTCACCTCGACGCGACAATACCGGGACACAACCCGCGGCGTGGGTGCGCACCGCCAGGGTAGGGTGGCACGCCTATGAGCGACGCGAGCCCACGCCCCTCCAGCGCCGACGACGGCGCGGGCACGGGCGCGACCGCGAAGCCCCGTTCCCCCGGCGCGTCGAAGCGCGTTCCGTTCTGGGACAACGCCCGCTTCGCGTGCATCGTGCTGGTCGTCCTGGGTCATTCGGTGCAGCGGCTGACCTACGACTCCGACATCGCGCTCACGCTGTACTTGGTCATCTACGCGTTCCACATGCCCGCGTTTGCGATCATCTCGGGTTACTTCTCGAAGGCGGGAACACCGTCGCACCGGCAGATGGCGCGCGTCATCACCGACATCCTGGTCCCCTACGTGATCTTCGAGGGACTCTGGTCGCTGACGAAGTGGATCGTCGAGGGCGACGTCGCACCGGACCTCAGTCAGCCGTCGTGGACCCTCTGGTTCTTGCTCGCGCTCGGGATCTTCCGGCTCGTGCTGCCGTATCTGGCGCTGCTGCGCTGGCCCCTGCTCTGGGCCGTGCTCATCTCGATCGGCGCGGGCTACCTGCCGAACATCGACTCGACCTTCTCGCTCTCGCGCACGCTCGGGCTGCTGCCGTTCTTCACGCTCGGGTGGTGGCTGCGCGAACACGACATCGTGGATCGACTGCGGCTGCTGCGCTCCCGCTCGCCGCTCGTCGTGATCGGGGCGATCGCCGCCCTCGCTCTCGCGGCTTTCGTGGCGTGGTTCTACCTCGACGTGTGGGAGCGGATGAACCTGCGCACGTGGCTCTTCTACGACGACGCCTACGCCGACCTCGGTGGTACCCAGTGGTGGGCGGGTGGGGTGCGGCTCGCTCTCATGGTCGTGGCGCTCGTCCTGAGCGTGGCGTTCCTCGTGCTCGTGCCGCGGCGGAACACGTGGTGGACCCACTTCGGTCAGTACACGATGTACGTCTACCTGCTGCACTCGTTCGTGCTGTACCCGTTCCGCGAGTCCGGTGTGCTGCGCGACCTCGAACCGACCTGGCTGTGGCTCCCGATCGTGGTGGTCGTCTCGGTGCTGATCGCGCTGGGCCTCGCGACGGCGCCCGTGCGGCGCGTCTTCCGGCCCCTCGTCGAGCCGCGGCCGGGCTGGTTGTTCGCCGACCCCGCGCTCGCGGGGCGCGAGGGACGCCGGTCGGATCCCACCGGCTCGCGCCGAACGCCGCCCCCGCCGTCGCGCTAGCGAAAGCTCAGGCGAACAGCCCGGCGCCGACGAAGGATGCCGCAGAGGCCCCCGGCGGGACGGCCCAGATGCCCGACCCGACGTGGCGCACGTACTCGTTCATCGCGTCGGTCGACAGCGCGCGCTGGATCTTCACGAACTGCTCGGGCGAGCGCTGGTACGACAGGAAGAACAGGCCCGCGTCGAGGCGGCCGAGCTGGTTGTTGCCGTCCACGAAGTTGTACCCGCGACGCACGATCCGGACGCCGTCGTTGAGGGTCGGATGCGCCAGCCGCACATGACTCGCGGCGTCGATGGCCGTCCGGCCCGAGGCATCCGTCGCCCGGAAGTCGGGTTGTGTGAATTCGCCGCCGCCCGACAGCGGCGCCCCCTCGCCCTTGGACCGGCCGATGATGCGCTGCTGCTCCGACAGACGCACGCGGTCCCAGGACTCGATGATCATGGCGATCTTGCGCGCGACCAGGTACGAACCGCCCGCCATCCAGGCGGGTTCGTCGGATGCGCCGACCCAGACGTGCTCGTCGAGCCCCGCACGGTCGTTGGCCAGGATGTTGGCCGTGCCGTCCTTGAAGCCGAACAGATTGCGCGGCGTCGCCTGCGAGGTCGTGGTCATGGATGTGCGTCCGAAGCCGAGCTGCGACCAGCGGATACGGGCACGACCGAACGCGATGCGGCTGAGGTTGCGGATCGCGTGGACCGCGACCTGCGGGTCGTCGGCGCATGCCTGGATGCACAGATCCCCGTCGCTGAGCGCCGGGTCGAGGTCGTCGCCGAGGAACGCGGGCAGCCGCTCGAGCCCCGCGGGCCGACGCGCGGCGATGCCGTAGCGGTCGCCGTCCGCGTTCTGGAACAGGCTCGGGCCGACCCCGATCGTGATCGTGAGCGAGCTCGCGGGCAGCCCCAGAGCCTCACCGGTGTCGTCCGGCGGGGCCTCGGGCGAACCGCCGACCGAGCCGGACGCGCTGACGTCGAGACCCTGCGTCATGCGGGCAGCCGCATAGGACCAGTCCTGCAGCAGGCTGACCAGGTCGTCCCGGTTCGTGCGCGCCATCATGTCGAAGGCGGCGAAGTGCAGATGGTCCTGGACGGGCGTGGTGATTCCGGCCTGGTGCGCGCCGAAGAAGACGTGCACACCGTCCGTGCCGCCCGCGGCCGTGGCGCGCGAGATGGCCATGCCCCCGGCGACACCGCCCGCGGCACCGGCGGCCAGGCCCGCCGCCCCGGCTCCGAGCAGGCCGAGCAGGCCGCGGCGCGACAGGCCGGGTCGGGTGTCTTCGGGCAACGGCGATGCCGGGGCGCCCGCGGTGGGGGCCCCGGCATCCGTCCCGCCGACAGGCGGAGTCGTCTCGCTCACATCACTCCAGAACGGTCACCGTGAGCCGCGAAAGCGGCTCGGCGAGCGCGTTGATCAGGTCGGTGAACTCGCGCTTGTCTTCATCGGTCAGCTCACGGTAGTTCACAAAGCCCTCGGCGAGCGATCCGTGCTTGGCGAGGGATGCTTCGAGCGCCGCGTAACCCGCATCGATCTCGTCGACCAGGGCGGCGCCGGCATCACCCTTCGATGCCGCGAAGTCGCGCGCGAGCGAGAATGCCATCTTGGAACCCTCGACGTTGGCGGCGAAGTCCCACAGGTCGGTTCCCGACCACCAGTCCTCCTCGCCCGAGATCTTGCCCGTGGCGACCTCGTCGAGCAGCGCGATGGCACCGTTGCTGAGGCCCGCGACTCCCTGAGCGTCGAGCGCCTTCTGGAAGTCGTCCGAGTGCACGTAGGTGTCGAGCTCCTGGATGTCGGCGACGAGCTCGTCACCGAATGCGGCGCGCTCCTCGGGCGTCGACGGGGTCCAGTTCTGCCAGGCCGGGGTCTCGCCGTCGGCGTTCAGCGCGTCGAGCGCCGGAACCCAGAGGTCCTTCTCGATGCGGTGGAACCCGGTCCAGTCCAGTCCCTCGGCGACGGCGTCGACCTCACGGTAGTCGATGCGCGGGTCGAGGTCGCCGAGCGCCTCGGCGACGGGCTCGATGCGCTCGTAGAACGCGCGCACCTGCGGGAAGAGCGCGCGGGCCCTGTCGTCGTCTGCGGTCGCGTACGCGGTGGTGAACTCCTCGACCGCGGGGACGAGCTTCTCGACCTGGTCCTTCACGAACGCGGCGTACAGGTCGACGGCCTGCTGCTTCTGCTCGGCGTCCGGACCGTCGATCGCGACGGCGTCGCCCGAGACCGAGAATCCGGCGCGGCCCACTCCCTCGCCGACCATGCCCGGCTTGCAGAGCGTGAAGTACTCGCCCGGCTGTGCGACGACGGTCAGGGTGCGGGATGCTCCGGGGGCGATGTTCTCGACCTCGCCGACGATCCGCAGCCCGTCGTCCGCCAGCAGGTAGAACTCGGTGATCTGGTCGCCCTCGTTCTTCACGTCGAAGGCGAGCGTGCCGCTGGCGGCGGTCGCGGCCGAGACATCGCACCCGGCGTCGGTCGACGACACCGTGATCGCGTCGGCGGCGGCGACGTCCGCCTTCGCGACGCAGCCCGCGAGCGCCAGCGCGGCGACTGCGGCGATCGCCGTGGTGGTCAGGCTCTTCGTGATGATCCTGTGAGCGGTCATGGGGCTCCTTGTCGAATGGTGTCGGGTGACGGAGGGGATGTCTGAGCGGCGGGTGTCGCCGAATCCGCACGCACGAGTTCGGGCCGAGGTGCGGGCCGGTGGGCGCGCAGGTTGCGCACGAAGACGAAGGTCACGACCCCGACGTAGGCGATCCAGGCGAACACCTGCAGCCACGACATCTGCGGCGTGAAGCCGATGGTGGCCTGCAGGATCGCGGCGAGGGGGCCGCCGGGGGCGACGACGTCGCTCACGTCGAACGCCCAGCCGAAGGGAACGCCGGCCCAGCCGGTCGCGACGGCGCCCGTGGTGGGGTCGAGAGGCGCGAGCGCCGTGAAGGGGCCGGGCAGGACGCCCGCCTCCTGCAGGTCGTGGACGCCGTAGGCGAGCACGCCCGCGGCGACGACGATCAAGAACGCGCCCGTCCACGTGAAGAAGCGGCGCAGGTCGAGTCGCAGCATTCCGCGCGCGAGCAGCCAGCCGAGCACGACCGCGGCCAGCAAGCCCAGAAGGGCGCCGAGGAGCGCCTCGGGGGCGTTGCCGAACGACTGCACCATCGACCACAGCAGGAGCGTCGTCTCGACGCCCTCACGCGCGACCGAGACGAACCCGATGACGACGAGCCCCCACAGCGAGGCGGATGCGAGGGCTCGATCGACCCCGGCGTGGAGCGTGTTCTTGAGCGTTCGACCGGCCCGCTGCATCCAGAAGATCATCCAGGTGACCATGGCGACGGCGGTCAGCGAAAGCAGTCCGCCGATCAGTTCTTGCGCCACGGTCGTGAGGGCGTAGGCACCGAAGGTGAAGATGGCTCCGAGCGCGAGCGACAGTGCGACGGCCAGCCCGACACCGACCCACAGTCGGGGCAACACGTCCCGACGTCCGAGCTTCGACAGGTAGGCCACGAGGATGCCGACAACGAGGGCGGCTTCCAGGCCTTCACGCAGGCCGATCAGGAATGTGGCGAACACGGTGCTATCGCGCGGCTTTCGGGATTTTCGAGGGGGTCCAGAGTGCTTTCGAGGCATCCGGTTATGAGGTTAGGCAACCCTCACTCAGGGGACGATACTCCCGCAGGGTGACACTTCTCAAATCGGTGCCCGTCCGGGCCGCGAGCGGGCAGAACGAAGGCCCGCCCCACACCGTGGGACGGGCCTTCGAGAAAGCGATTGAACGCTGGTGCGACTTAGCGGCGGAGTCCGAGACGCTCGATCAACGACCGGTAACGGTTGATGTCGATGTCCTGGAGGTAGCCGAGCAGACGACGGCGCTGACCGACCATCAGGAACAGACCACGACGCGAGTGGTGGTCGTGCTTGTGCTCCTTCAGGTGCTCCGTGAGGTCCTTGATGCGCTGTGTCAGCATCGCGACCTGCACCTCGGGGGATCCGGTGTCACCGGGGTGCGTCGCGTACTCTTCGATGATCGCCTTCTTGGCTTCGAATTCAAGCGGCATAGAGGGGATCCCCTTTCTCTTCATTGCGCGGCGCCCATCGCCTGATGCGTGAGCTCTCTTTATCCGCGGCCGATCGAACGGCAACCTCCAGAGTCTACCAGCACAAGGGCGACCCGCGGATGCCTCGCCCCCGGCTAGCCTCGAGGGGTGCAGTTCACCGTCCGCGTCAAGCCCGGAAGCCGAAAGGGTCCTCTCGTCGAGGCATCCGGTGACGACCTGACGGTGTTCGTGCGCGAGCGTGCCGTCGACGGCGCCGCGAACGAGGGCGTCGTGCGCGCCCTCGCCGCGCACTTCGGCGTTGCCCCGCGTGACGTATCGATCCTGCGGGGTCACGCGGCACGCATCAAGCGCGTCGAGCTATCGGGCGTCGACGGGGTCGAGCTGTCGGGCATCGACAGAGTCGAGCGCGACAGGTGATGGCGCGGCTGCGCCGCGACCATTTCATCGACCTGCGCCCCCTGACGACCAGCCCCGCCTTCGCCCGGTTGTGGATCGGGTCGACGCTCGCCGGGCTCGGTGGGCAGCTGACGATCGTCGCGGTCATGCTCCACGTCTTCGAGCTGACGGGATCGACCCTCGCGGTCGCGATGATCGCCGTCGCGGGGCTCGTGCCCATGGTGCTCGCGGGGCTCTACGGTGGCATGCTCGCCGACTACTTCGACCGCCGCGCGGTCGCTTTGATCGCGGCATCCGTCACCTGGGTCTCGACGGTGCTGCTCGCCGTGCTCGCCTGGACCGGCAATGAGACGGTGGCCTGGTTGTTCGTGCTGTCGATCATCAACTCGTCCGCGAATTCGATCGTCTCGGCGACGAAATCGGCCATCACCCCACGACTCGTCGCCCGCGAACTGCTCCCCGCGGCCGCCGCGCTCAACGGCATCACGGTGGGCATCATGGTCATGGCCGGGCCCGCACTCGCGGGGGTGCTCGTCGCGTTCGTCGGCTATCGCTGGACGTACACGGTCGACGTCGTCCTGATGCTGACCCTGTTCCTCGGGCTCTGGACTCTCCCCCGCATCCGTCCCGAGGGTGTCACCGTGCGACCGGGTCTGCGCTCGCTCGCCGACGGGTGGGCGTTCCTGCGCCGGGCCCCGAACATCCGGCTCCAGTACATCCTCGACATCATCGCGATGACATTCGGAAATCCCCTGGCCCTCTTCCCCGCGATCGGGGCCGTGCTGCTCGGCGGCGGGCCCATCACGACGGGCGTCCTGACCGCGTCGGTCGCGGCGGGCGCGTTCTTCTCGAGCCTGTTCTCGGGGCCGATCGGGCGGGTCCGCAGGCAAGGTCTCGGTATCGAGCGGTCGATCCAGGTGTTCGGCGCCGCCACGGCCGCTTTCGGGGTCGTCCTCCTGCTCGGGGCGCTCGGCGTGTTCGCGCCCGCGGATCTGGGTGAGGATGTCGCGAACCTCCCCCTCATCGCGCTCGCGATCCTCCTGCTCGCGGTGACCGGCGCGGCCGACAACGTCAGTGCGATCTACCGCCAGACGATGATGCAGTCGGCCGTGCCGGATGCGATCCGCGGGCGCCTGCAGGGGGTCTTCATGGTGGTCGTGGCGGGCGGTCCGCGTCTCGGCGCCCTCTACGCGGGTACGCTCGCGACCGTCACCGCCCTGTGGTTCCCGCCGCTGATCGGGGGCCTCGTCGTCGTCGGACTGGTCGGGTTCCTCGCGCGCCGCAGCCCGGGGTTCCGCGCCTACGACGCCCTCGACCCGCAGCCCTGACAGCACTCGGAATCGACCGAGCGCGTTGCACGACCGCCGATCGTCGGCGGATTCCGGACGTGGCATCCGCGCACGGGCAGGGACGTCGGACGACAGGGCTAGAGTCACCGAATGAGCACCACCCCTCCCCCTCTCGAGCACCCCAGCGCGCCCCCGACCCGCATGCCGCGCTCGATCGCCGGGCCGTCGAGCGTGTGGGTCGCGGTGCAGTTCACGCTCACCGGCATCGTGTGGGGGTCGAGCTTCCTCTTCATGAAGGTCGCGCTCGAGGGGATGTCACCGGGGCAGGTCGCCTGGTCGCGCCTCGTGCTCGGGGCGATCACGCTCGGGATCTTCGTTGCGCTCCGCCGCGAACGGCTGCCTCGGGTGCCGCGCGTGTGGATGCACATGACCGTGCTGGCGATCACCTTCTGCGTGATCCCGTTCCTGCTCTTCTCGTGGGCGCAGCAGCACGTGACGTCGGGGCTCGCGAGCATCTACAACGCTACGACGCCGATCATGACGGCGATCATGGCTGGGCTTCTCTTCCGCGTCGAGCGACTCAAGGGCATGCAGATCGCCGGCATCGTCGTCGGCATCCTGGGCGTCATGGTGCTGATCGCGCCCTGGGAGGGTCTCGACCTCGACCAGAGCCTCGTCGCGCAGCTCGCGACCCTCGGGGCGACCGCCTGCTACGGGTTCAGCCTCGCGTACATGCGCAGGTTCGTCTCGAACTCGGGCATGAGTGCCCTGGTGTTCTCGTTCCTGAACATCGGGATCGCCGCGGTGATCATGCTCGCCCTGACCCCGGTCGTCGCACTCGGCGAGGTCGCGCTCGATCCGTGGATCGTCGCGAGCATCCTGCTGCTCGGATGCCTCGGCACCGGCGTCGCGTACATCTGGAACCAGAACGCCCTCCGCGCGTGGGGCCCGACGCGCGCGTCGACGGTGACCTATCTCACGCCGGTCGTCGGCGTCGCGCTCGGTCTGATCGTGCTCGGCGAGCCGCTCTCGTGGAACGAACCGGCGGGCGCGGTCGTCGTGTTCCTCGGCATCCTGCTCGCGCAGGACCGCCTGCGGCTGCACCGCCGCGCCTGACGCCCACCACGCACGAGCAACGAAAAAGGGACGGATGCCGGAGCATCCGTCCCTCCTTTCGCGCAGGTGAAGTCGCGACGCGATCAGACCGCGAGCGAACCCTGCAGGTCGAGCTCGATGGTGACGTCCTTGCCGACGAGCACGCCGCCGGTCTCGAGGGCGGCGTTCCACGTCAGACCGAAGTCCTCACGGTTGATGACGGTCTTGGCGGTCGCGCCCGCCTTGTAGTTGCCCCACGGGTCGGTGCCGAAGCCACCGAAATCGAAGTCGAACGTGACGGGCTTGGTGATGCCCTTGATCGTCAGGTTGCCGTCGACGAGGAAGTCGCCGTTCTCGATCCGGACGCCGGTCGAGCGGAACTCCATGGTCGGGTAGGTCTCGACGTCAAAGAAGTCGGCCGAGCGAAGGTGGTTGTCGCGCCCCTCGTCCTTGGTGTCGATCGACGCGACGTCGACCGTGGCCTCGACCGTGGCCTCGAGCGGGTTTTCGGGTGCGGTGAGGGTGGCCGCCTTGACGCCGAAGGTGCCGCGCACCTTCGAGATCATCATGTGGCGCACGCTGAACTGGACCTCGCTGTGCGAGGGGTCGAGGGTCCAGGTGCCCGCCTTGTAGCCGGGGAACTCGATCGCGGTCGTGGTGGAGTCGGTCATTGTGATCCTTCGGTTTTGGGGGCCGGTTCTCCGGCAGTACGGCGGGTGTAACGCGCGAGGACGTCCTGTATTCCCGTGAATGCAATTTTTTCTTGCGCGGATTCGGTTCGTCAAAACGTCCGCACACGACGACGGCGGGCTCGGCTACGCGCGCCGAACCCGCCGTGACGACGAGATGAGGTCAGCCGACCTTGATCAGGTCGATGACGAAGATGAGGGTCTTTCCGCCGAGGAAGTGTCCGCCGGCCGGACCGTAGGCGAGGTGCGGCGGGATGACCAGCTCGCGTCGGCCACCCTCTTTCATGCCGGGGATGCCGTCCTGCCACCCCTGGATCAGACCGCGGAGGGGGAACTGGATGCTCTCGCCCCGGCCCCATGACGAGTCGAACTCCTCACCCGAGTCGAACTCGACGCCCGCGTAGTGGACGGTCACGCTGTCACCGGGCTTGGCCTCGGCACCCTCTCCGACGATCAGGTCGCGGATCACGAGAGTCTCGGGCGCGGGCCCCTCGGGGGCATCGAAGGTGGGCTTTGTGCGGTCTGCAGTCATGAGACCATCCAACCCGACGGCCTACGCGGGGTCAAAGCCGACGCGAGCACTCTTGACACCTTCACAGGGCGGGGGCAGACTCGGGGTAGGCCAACTCAGCGCCCGGTAGACACGCAGGCATCGCCGCGGCACCGGGCGCTGAGTCATTTCCCGGGCACTGTCCGAGCCCTGTCCAGGCACTGGCCGGGCGCTGTCCAGGCACTGTCCGGGCGCTCCTCCCTGCCGTCCGCGGACGGCGAGCCTCGACCCGACGTTCAGATCGAGAGCAGCGACGCCCGCGCGGCCGCCGTGCGCTTCAGCAGCACCGTCTCGTCTTCCGCGGCCGCGGCATCCCGTCCCGAAATCGCGCGCTGGCGAGCAGCGGCGAGTGCGGTGGCGTCGGCTATGAAGGAGCGCATGATCGCAGAGCGGTCGGTCCGGAGGGTCTTCGCCCATCGCATCGCGTCGCGGCGTCCCGACGGCGTCGCGAGCATGTCGACCTCCTGCGCGGTGAACCAGCCGGCGGACGCGTACTCGGCCAGCCGGGCGTGCGTCAGGCGTGCTTCTTCGCGACGGAGCGCCAGGATGCCGATCATGAACCCGATGAACAGCGGCACCTGCAGCGTCAGGTAGAGCGCGAAGAAGTCGCCGAGCATCGCCGAGCCGTTCCAGAAGGCGTGGAGCGCGATGGCGCCCATCAGTCCCAGTCCGAGCGCCCCGACGGCACGTCCGCCCCTCGCACCGCGCCGAGCCGCGAGTCCCAGCGCGAAGCCCGTGACCGCGGTGAACATCGCGTGCGCGAAGGGCGACAGGATGCCCCGGACGAAGAACGTCCCGGTCAGGTCTTCCGCACCCCCGTCCAGGTAGCTGATCGCGAAGTACTGGATGTTCTCGGTGAAGGCGAAGCCCGCTCCGACGAGCGCGCCGTACACGATGCCGTCCACGGGGCCGTCGATGGCGTGACGCGCGGTGAAGAAGATCAGCAGCAGCCCGAGCGCCTTCGCGACCTCTTCGACGACCGGCGCCTGCACGACGTTCGAAAAGAGATCGCGCGCGACGGAGTCGCTGTTGCCGATCAGCAACGTGACGCCGAGGTCCGCGAGCAGCGCGATGCCCACCGAGGCGACCGCACCCCACGCGATGGCGAAGACGACGAGCCCGCGGGGTTCGGGCTCCCACCGGTCGATGATCCTGACGGCGATCAGCACCACGGCGAACGGAACGAGCGCGACGATCATCCCGATGATGGATGCGCCCGGGCCGAGGAAGGTCAGGAAGTAGCCGACGAGCGCGACCAGCAGGACGGCCAGCAGCGCGAACAGCCAGATCGATGCACGCCGCCCCCTGCTCGGCGACGCGGGAACGGACTCGACGGAGGCGAAGACCGGCACGGGTGAGGGCGGAATGTAGGCGCCCGCGGCGTGCGGCGGCTGTTCGAGCGGCGACGCGAACGCGGGGGCGGGCGGAACGGATCCCGCCGAGCGTGGCGAACCGGGGCCGTCGGGCCAGGGCGGGGGCGCATAGGTCACCCGGCCAGCTTATGGCGGCCCTCCGCGGTCGACGGGCCGCTACGGCATGCGGCCGTCGCGGGCGGGTAGCGTGGGAGGGTGCGTTTTGCCCATATCGTGCCCTCCGGGGCGAGCTCCCCCGTCCTTGCCGTTATCGACGGCGAGGACGCGATCGCCGTCCCCGACCTCGTTCCGGACGGCCCCGCCGACCTCCAGACCCTGATCGAATCGGGCGAGGAAGGGCTGAGCCGGGTGCGCCGTGCCGTGGCGGCGCTGACGAGCGAGGCGGCGGACGCGGTGCCGAGGCATCCGCTCTCGAGCGTCGGATTCGCGTCCGCGTCGAACCGCCCGCCGCTGATCCTGGCCATCGGGCTGAACTACACGGCGCACTCGAGCGAGCTGGGGCTCAAGACGGACGCCGCTCCCACGGTGTTCAGCCTCTGGCCGAACTCGCTGACGGGCCACGAGCGCACGACGGCGTGGCCGCGATCGCTCAGCGAGGCCGTGGACTACGAGGCCGAACTGGGTGTGATCATCGGCGCTCCCGCCCGCGACGTCTCACCCGAGGATGCCCTCGATCACGTCTGGGGATACACGGTCGTCAACGACATCACCGCGCGCGACATCCAGTTCTCCGAAGCGCAGTGGTCGCGTTGCAAGTCGTTCGACGGATTCACCCCGACCGGCCCGTTCGTCGTGACGGCGGACGAGATCCCCGACCCGCAGAACCTGCACATCTGGGCCGTCGTCGACGGGCACATGGTTCAGGACGGTTCGACCAGCCAGATGGTCCGCACGGTGGCGACTCTCATCTCGCACCTCTCGGGTACGACGACGCTGCTGCCCGGCACGCTGATCTCGACCGGCAGCCCGGGCGGTGCCGGCTATTCGCGCGACCCGCAGATCTTCCTGCGCGACCGCTCGACCGTGACGGTCGGAGTCGACGGGATCGGCGAACTGACGACGCACTGCCGCATCATCGACTGACGCGCACGATCGATCCACCGGTCGTTGAGCGAGGCGGGAAGCGCGAGACGAGACGACGCCCGCTCCGCCGTCCTGCGTCCGCTCAACGACCGGACGGCGAGTCCTAGCCGCAGGTGATCGTGACGCCGTTGTCGAGCGTCCAGGTGCCCGGGCCGAGGTCGGCGCACTGGCGCAGCAGCTCGGCCGCGCCCGCGGCGAAGATGCTGACGAGGACGATCGCGACGATGATGCCGACAACGGTGAGGACCGCTCCGACGATGATCGCCCACACCGCGGGGGTGTTCTTGTGCCCGGCCTTGCGGCTCTGCACGAGCGCCACGATTCCGAGGATCAGGCCGATGATGTTCGCGAAGAACGCGACGATCAGGGCGACGATGCCGAGCGTCTTGCCCGGGACGGGGGCTCCGGGTGCCGCTCCGGCGGGTGCCGGGGGCGCGGAGGGGTAGGTGGGCGGCGGCGGGGTGTGGTCCGCGGGTGCGTTGGCGTCGGTCATGAGAAATCCTCTCGTCGGTACGGCCTCGAACCTATCGGTTCTCTATGAACACCGGCAACGGCGCGCGTTCATTCATCCGCAACCTGATGTCAGAGATCTTCGGCGGCGACGACGATCGGGATCGCGGCGGTGACGGCCTCGAGTCCCGACAGGCGCGCGGGCGACAGCTGCTTGGCGACCTCTTCCGCCGACATCAATCCCGCCTCGACGACCAAATCGCCGACATTCCGCCCGGTGAGCAGCGCCGCCTTGGCGAGCGCCGCGGATGCCGCATACCCGATGAACGGTGTGAGAGCCGTGACGACCCCGACCGACGACCCGACCATCGCACCGAGCCGATCGCGGTTCGCCGTTATGCCGTCGACGCAGTTGACCCGCAGGGTCCACATGGCCTGACGCATCCACGTGATCGACTGGAAGATCGAGTGCGCGATGACGGGTTCGAACGCGTTCAGTTGCAGCTGTCCGCCTTCGACGGCCATCGTGACCGTGACATCCGCTCCGGCGACCGCGAAGGCCACCTGGTTGACGACCTCGGGGATGACGGGATTCACCTTGCCGGGCATGATGCTGGACCCGGCCTGCCTCGCGGGCAGGTTGATCTCGCCGAACCCCGCCTGCGGTCCCGAGGACAGCAGCCGCAGATCGTTGCAGATCTTCGAGAGCTTGATGGCATTGCGTTTGAGCGACGCCGAGAACGACATGAACGAGCCGGTGTCGCTCGTCGATTCGACCAGGTCCGCCGCGGTCTCGAGCGGCAGCCCCGAGATATGGCTGAGCTGCCGAACGACCGACTGCGCGTAACTGCGGTGCGCGGTGATACCCGTGCCGATCGCGGTCGCGCCCATGTTGATCTCTGTCAGCAGGTGGGCGTTCTCGCGCAGACGGTGGTAGTCCTCGCCGAGCGTCGTGGCGAAGCCGTGGAACTCCTGCCCGAGCGTCATCGGCACGGCATCCTGCAGCTGCGTGCGTCCGACCTTGAGCACGTCGCGGAACTCCGTGGCCTTGGCGAGGAAAGACCTGCGCAGCAGGTCGAGCTCGTCGAGCAGACTGACCAGCGCCAGGCTCAACCCCACCTTGATGGCGGTCGGATAGACGTCGTTGGTGGACTGGCTGCGATTCGTGTGATCGATCGGCGACAGGAACGCGTAGTCGCCCTTGGATCTTCCCGCCAGCTCGAGCGCCACGTTGGTGATGACCTCGTTGGCGTTCATGTTGGTCGACGTGCCCGCGCCGCCCTGGATGACCCCGACCACGAACTGGTCGTGAAACTCACCGTCGATGATGCGCTGTGCCGCACGGTCGATCAGCTCGGCCCTCTCGGCGTCCAATACGCCGATCTCGCGGTTGGCTCGCGCGGACGCCTGCTTGACCATCGCCAGCGCACGCACCAGCTCGGGATACACCGAGATGGGCCGCTTGGCGATCGGGAAGTTCTCGAGCGCGCGGGCGGTATGGATGCCCCAATACGCGTCGATGGGGATCTCGAGGGTTCCGAGGGAGTCGGATTCGGTGCGGGTGGCCGACGTTGCGTCCACGTCGATGTGGGAGGCCATGTGGGTGTCCTTGTGGGTCGATCACGGCGGATAGAGGTGCCCCGAGCCTAACGCGCCGCGCCCCCCGCCCGTCGTGGCGCCGCCGGCAGAGGATTCCGGCGCGGCCGGAGGACTCTGCGCCCGAGAAAGCCCTCCTCCGGCGCAGAAGTCCTCCGCCGACGCGAGCCGACGCTCCTCGAATCAGCGATTCAACGGCGACATGTCGGCGTACCGGTCGCCGACGGGGGCGCCCACGTCGCCGAGCGCCGCGATCTGCTCCGGCGAGAGCACCACCGCATCCGCCGCGACGTTCTCCTCGAGCGCCACGATGCGACGCGTCCCCGGGATGGGGGCGATGTCGTCGCCCTGGGCGAGCAGCCAGGCCAGTGCGACCTGAGCGGGCGTCGCACCGACATCCTGCGCGACCGCTTCGACCCTCTCGACGATCGCGAGGTTCGCGCTCAGGGCGTCGCCGGCGAAACGCGGGTTGGAGCGGCGGAAGTCGCTCTCGTCGAGCTGGTCGAGCGAGCGGATCGCCCCGGTCAAGAAGCCTCGTCCGAGCGGCGAATACGGCACGAATCCGATGCCGAGTTCGCGGACGGTGGGCAGGATCTCGGCCTCGGGATCGCGCGTCCAGAGCGAGTACTCGGTCTGGAGCGCGGTCACGGGATGCACCGCGTGCGCGCGCCGGATCGTGGGGGGCGCCGCCTCCGACAGCCCGTAGTGCAGGATCTTGCCCTCGGTGATCAGCTCGGCGAGGGCACCGACCGTCTCTTCTATGGGGGTCGCGGGGTCCATGCGGTGCTGGTAGTACAAGTCGATGTGGTCCGTGCCGAGTCGGCGCAGCGACCCCTCGACCGAGAGCCGGACGTTCGCGGCGCTCCCGTCGAGCCCGCCCGTGTCATCGACCGTGTGCCGGATCGTGCCGAACTTGGTCGCGATCACGACCTCGTCGCGTCGGCCCGCGATCGCCCGGGCCAGGAGCTCTTCGTTCAGGTACGGGCCGTAGATCTCCGCCGTGTCGAGGAACGTGACTCCGAGCTCGAGGGCGCGGTGAATGGTGCGGATCGCGCCCTCATCGTCGCGGGCCGCGCCGGTGTAGAACGCGCTCATGCCCATGAGGCCGAGGCCGATCCGGCCGATGACCGGTCCATCCGTTCCCAGCGTGATCTTCTTCATGCGTTGGCTCCTCTTTCTTCGTAGATGGCGATCTTGATATCGATGGCGGCGAGGCTCGCCGAGATGTCGTCGAGCTGGTTCAGCACGGCGACGCGGTGCCGCACGAGCAGTTCGCGGCGCGCGTCGACCGTCTCGTCACCGCGCCGGACCAACTCGGTGTACTCGCGGATCGTCGTAATGGGCATGCCGGTCGACCGCAGCCTCGTCAGAAACTGAACCCAGGCGATGTCGGCGTCGCCGTAGCGACGGTGCGACGACGACGCACGCTCGACCGGATCGAGCATGAGCCCCGCACGTTCGTAGTAGCGCAGAGTGTGCGTCGAGAGTCCCGTCGCGGCCGCCGCATCCGAGATCGCGACGCCGTCCCGGTTGGGTGCCGGTTCGTGAGTGAGGGTCATGCCCCCACGCTAGAACTTCGAGCGCACTCGAAGTCAAGCGCTCGGAGCGGCTCCTCGATCGGGCTTGCGCGAGAAGACTTCGAGGCGCTCGGTGGGGGTGAGCCGGGACATCCGCTCGTACCACTCCGGGGCGAAGTAATCACCCTCGGCCGCACCCGAGACAGGTACGACGGAGTGCGTGATCGTGTCGTCGTAGACGTGCACGAGGTGGAACGACTGCCCGGCGTCCATGCCATTGACCGACAGCGCGGGGCGGGCGATGTCCATCGTGTAGCACGTGGCCGCCGCGACGCTCACGGGGACGCCGGCGAAGGTTCCGCTCGTCGAGTAGTGCAGATGACCGGCGAGAATCGCGCGCACGTCGCTTCCCGAGATGACCGCGGCGAGGCGCTCCTGTCGCTGCAGCTCGAGGATCCCGAAGAGCGGCACATGGCTCGGCAGCGGGGGGTGGTGCAGCGCGAGGATCGTGCCGAGCGGCGCCGGATCGGCGAGCCTGTCGCCCAACCAGTCGAGTTGCGCGTCGTCCAGATCGCCGTGATGCCAGCCCGGCACGCTCGTATCGAGGGCGAGCAGGCGCAGCCCCCCGAGATCCCACTCCCCCAGCACCGGATCCTCGCTCGGTTCGAGCCCGAGCAGACCGCTGCGGAGCGCCGGGCGTTCGTCGTGGTTTCCCGCGACCCAGGCCACGGGGCATCCCCACTCCCGCGCCACGGGCTCGATGATGGCGAGGAGCCGCGCGTAGGCGTCGGCTTCGCCGAGGTCGGTCAGGTCACCCGTGAACACGAGCGCATCGGGCGTGAGGCCGAGCTCGACGACCCGGTCCATCGTTCGGCGAAGGTTCGCTTCGGTGTCGTAGCGGCCGCCGAGTGGCACGTTTCCGGCGAGCAGGTGGGTATCGCTCACGTGGATGATCGTGCGCTTCGCGGGCGGGTACTGCCCGAAGGCGACGGAGGTCTCGGTCACCCGCCCAGCCTATGTCGAGGTTCGGACGCGACAAGGCGATATGCCGCCCACGAGAGGTCGCAACATGCCGCGCTCGACAAGTAGCCACGGCATGTTGCGTCCTCTCGATAGGGGCCCCGTGCAATCCGATCGCCCGTCCGCGGCGAATACGGGAGTGCGGGCCAGGGCGGTGCGCGGGGCGGAGACGATCATGGCGAACCCGAACAGGGTGAAGCGACCGGGGACCAAGCGGTTCCTCGCGTGGGCGGCGCTCGCCGGGGTCGTCAGCGCGGCGGTGTTCCTCGCCATCGCCGAGCTTCTCGCGCTGCTGTTCGCTCGCGGAGGGTCGCCCCTGCTCGCGGTCGGGTCGTTCGTGATCGACATCGTGCCGCAGCCCTTCAAGGAGTTCGCGATCGCGACGTTCGGCGAATACGACAAGATCGCGCTCCTCGTGGGCCTCGGCCTCGCCGTGCTGATCGCCTCGGCGATCGCGGGCATCCTCGAACTCGTCCGCCCTCCCCTCGGCGCGATCGCCCTGGGCATAGCGGGCGTCCTGTCCGTCGCCGCCGTCGTGACGCGCGCGGGAGCCACAGCGCTGTCGTGGATCCCCTCGGTCGCCGGCGCCGTCGCGGGCGCCGCGTTGGTCGTCGTTCTGGGACGGATGCTCCGCGCCTGGCGTTCTGGTGTGAACGCCTCGTCCGGCTCGACGTCGGGAGCCGCGGCGGGCGTGGCTCGACGCCGCTTCCTGCTGATCGGCGGCATCGCGGCCGCGGGTGCGGTGGTCGTGGGTATCGGCTCGCGAGTAGCCGGGGCCACGACATCCTCGATCGCGGCGATCCGGCGCGGGCTGAACCTTCCCGCGCCCCGCACGACCGTGACGGTTCCCGCGGGCGCCGAACTCGACATCCCGGGCATCTCGCCCCTCTACACACCCAACGCGGACTTCTACCGCGTCGACACCGCGCTGACGGTGCCGAGCGTCGATCCCGGGACCTGGCGCCTGAGCGTCGTGGGCATGGTCGACACCCCCCTGGAGCTGACGTTCGACGACCTGGTCGGGATGGGCCTGGACGAGTACTCCGTGACCCTCACCTGCGTGTCCAACGAGGTCGGCGGGGACCTCGTCGGCACCGCGAAATGGTGGGGCGTGCCGATCCGCGACGTCCTGCGCGCAGCCGGGCCCGCCGCGGGGGCGGACATGGTGCTCTCGCGCAGCGTGGACGGATTCACCGCGAGCACACCGCTCGAATCGCTGACGGACGACGGGCTCGACGCGATCCTCGCCGTGGCGATGAACGGCGAGGCCCTCCCCCTCGAGCACGGCTTTCCGGTGCGGATGGTCGTGCCCGGGCTGTATGGCTACGTGTCGGCGACGAAGTGGCTCACAGAGCTGAAGGTCACGACCTTCGCGGACGACGAGGCCTACTGGACGCCCCGCGGATACAGCGCCCAGGCGCCGATCAAGATGTCGTCGCGCATCGACACGCCCCGGCCCGGCAACCCGGTCGCCGCGGGACGCGTCCCCATCGCGGGTGTCGCGTGGGCGCAGACGGTCGGCATCGACCGCGTCGAAGTGTCGATCGACGACGGCGACTGGCAGGTCGCGACGCTCTCGACCGCGGTCGGCGTCGACACGTGGGTGCAGTGGTTCGTCGACTGGGATGCGACTCCGGGCACGCACTACGTCACGGTACGCGCGGTGAACGCCGCGGGCGAGACTCAGACGCAGGAGCGCGCCCCGATCGCCCCCGACGGCTCGAGCGGATGGCAGCGCACCCTCGTCACCGTGACGTAGCGCGGGCCCGCTCGGACCGAATGCCTGACCCCTCCCCGGCCACGAAACGCGGCATCGGACCGCCTCCCACGCGCATCGACTGCCACGCGAGCGGCGTCGACGCCCTGCCCGGATGCCTCGGCTAACGTGGGTCCGTGACCCACGACGCCTCGACCACCGAGAACGACCGACCCCAGACATCCGCCCCCTCGGCGCCGCACGTGCCGCACAGCCGCGAGTTCCACGGCGACGTCGTGGAGGATCCGTACGAGTGGATGCGCGCGAAGGACGACGGGGCCGTCATCGCCCACCTCGAGGCCGAGAACGCCTATACGGCCGAGCGCACGGCGCACCTCGCGGGGTTGCGCGAACGCATCTTCGGTGAGATCAAGGAGCGCACGCTCGAGACCGACCTGTCCGTTCCGTCACGCCGCGGCGCGTGGTGGTACTACGGGCGCACGATCGAGGGCAAGCAATACGGCGTGCAGTGCCGCGCTCCCCTGGCATCGCCGGATGACTGGACCCCGCCGCAACTGACGCCCGGCGAAGCCGTACCCGGCGAACAGGTGCTGCTCGACGCCAACGTCGAGGCCGAGGGCAACGAGTTCTTCTCGCTCGGATCGTTCGACGTGTCGGACGACGGACGCCTCATGCTCTTCGGCGTCGACGTGGCGGGCGACGAGCGGTACACGATCCGCGTGCGCGACCTCGAGACCGGAGCCGAGCACGGCGACGAGATCCCCGGAACCTCCTCCGGCGCGGAGTTCTCGCCCGACGGCGCGTCGATCATCTACTCGACCGTCGACGACGCCTGGCGCCCCGACACCCTCTGGCGCCACGTGGTCGGCACGCCGGTCGCGGACGACGTCAAGCTCTTCCACGAGCCCGACGAGCGCTACTGGCTGGGCGGCGGCTTCACCCGCAGCGAGAAGTTCCTCGTCATCGGGCTCGGTTCGTCGATCACGTCCGAGGTCTGGCTGGTGCCCGCGGACGACCTGACCGCCGAACCGCGCGTCGTCTGGCCGCGCCGCGAGGGCATCGAGTACTCGGTTGACCACGCGATCGTCGACGGTGCCGACCAGCTGTACATCCTGCACAACGAGGATGCCCTGGACTTCGAACTGGTCCGGGTCCCGGCGTCCGACCCCGCGGGCGATCGCACCATCGTGCGCCCGCACACTCCCGGCATCCGTCTGCTCGATGTGGATTGCTTCCGCGACTTCGCGACGATCGAGTACCGGCGCGAGGGCCTCGCCCGCATCGGCCTGCTCGATTACGCGACCGGCGACGTCGACGAGCTCGCGTTCGATGAACCGATATACGCGGCGGGCTTCGGCGGCAATCGCGAGTGGGCCCCGCCCATGTTGCGCCTGGGCTACGACTCGTTCGTCACCCCGAACACCGTCTACGACTACCGCCTTGCCGACGGCGAACTGCTGCTGCGCAAGCGCCAGCCGGTGCTGGGCGGGTACGAGGCATCCGATTACGAGCAGGCGCGGGTGTGGGCGACGACGCAGGACGGCACGCAGGTTCCGATGTCGCTCGTCTGGAAGCGCTCGTTCGGCGACGCGGGGATCGCACCCCGCCCGCTGCACCTGTACGGCTACGGCTCGTACGAGCACTCGATCGAGCCGCGTTTCTCGGTCGCGCGCCTGTCGGAGCTCGACCGCGGCGTCGTGTTCGCGGTCGCGCACGTGCGCGGCGGCGGCGAGATGGGTCGGCAGTGGTACGAGGACGGCAAGCTCGCGCAGAAGCGCAACACCTTCACCGACTTCGTCGACTGCGCCCTGCACCTGATCGACGCCGGCTACACCTCGCCCGACCGCCTCGTCGCCGAGGGCGGGTCGGCGGGCGGGCTGCTCATGGGAGCGGTGGCGAACCTGGCGCCCGAGTTGTTCGCCGGTGTGCTGGCAGACGTTCCGTTCGTCGACGCTCTGACGACGATCCTCGACCCCTCGCTGCCGTTGACCGTCATCGAGTGGGATGAGTGGGGCGATCCGCTCCACGACCCCGACGTCTACGCGTACATGAAGTCGTACTCGCCGTATGAGAACGTGCGCGAGGGCGTGACCTATCCCCGGATCCTGGCCGTGACATCGCTCAACGACACGCGCGTGCTGTACGTCGAACCGGCGAAGTGGGTTGCACGGCTGCGCGAGGTGGGCGCGGATGCGCTGCTGAAGTGCGAGATGGTCGCCGGACATGGCGGAGTCTCGGGGCGCTACAACGCCTGGCGCGAGCGGGCGTTCGAGCTCGCCTGGCTGCTCGATGTGCTGGGCGTCGCCGACGCGACCTGACTGCCGCGTCGCTCCCGGCGGCGGCAACCCCCACCCCCGGACCGTGTCCCACCCCCGGACCGTGTCCCACTTCCGATGACCCATGTCCCACTTCGGCGCGGTATATGCGCCGCATACCGCACCGAAGTGGGACACCCCATCCGTGGGGCCGGGCCCTCGAGACGGCACCGACGCGGGCTCACGCGCCCTCGTGCCAGCCGGCACGGATGAGCGCACCCCGCACCCGCTCCACGGCCCGCCACGCTCCGTTCCGCATATGGACATTGAGGATGCGCACGTGCTCCCAACCCTGCTCCCGAATGCTGTCCCAGCGGTCGGCGTCCTTCGCGAACTGGCGCCGGTCGGTCTCGTGCACACGGCCGTCATACTCGGGACAGACACCCCACCGGGGATAGGCGAGATCGAGTTCGGCCACCGGCCTCCCGCCGTCGTCACACAAGACCCAGTTGATCTCGGGCTCGGGCAGCCCCGCACGCGTCAGCGCCAAGCGCAGCCGTGTCTCGCGAGGCGAACGCACGCCGCTGCGCACCTCGACCAATGCACGACGAAGGATGCCTCGCCGTACGTCGCCCATCACCTCGATCTCTTCACGCAGCTGCTCCGAGGTGGCCAACGGCCGCGCGCCCGACAGCAGGTAGTCCGCGGCGGCGATGAGATCATCGAGCGCCCAGAGCGACCCGACCTGGCGCCAGGCACGCACGGGGGCCTCGATCGGAAGGCCACCACGGCTCAGGATCACCGCCGATTGCCGCGCCTGAAGGCGATGACCGACCACGCCGGGGATGCGGGGTTCGCGACTCGGGCGATGCGCTGCCACGTGCAGGCGCGGACGATACGGCCATTCCGGCATCGGCACGCCCGCCGCCTCGAGCGCGGTCTCGTGGCTGAAGAACTGCCAGCCTGCGAGCCGCGGCGCATACTGTGCGGCGATCTCGAGCGACGACGCCGGGACGGGTAGCGACCGCGACGTTCTCAGCCCGCGATGCGGCGACCGGAGGTCGCTGCGGGAGAGCCGTGCGGCGTTCACGCCCATCGCTCGCGCCTCAGACACTCGGAACACCGGAGGAAGATCGCTGGGAAGAGGCTCGGGTCGTCGCATCCGCCCAGCGTCCTGGACTTCGAGCCACGACCCGACCGGCCACCACCTGGCCGCGGACTCTCATCGACCACGCGCGGTTGTGGAGGATGCACCCGTACATCCGCTATCCCGGACTGCCGGCCGCTCGCTCAGGGTGTGCGTGTCCCACTTTCAACCGCTGCGCGAGGCGCAGAACGGTCGAGAGTGGGACACTCACCCGCGAAAGTGGGACATCAACAGCACGAGGAGGGCCGCGCGACGACCCGACGGGTCAGCCGAAGAGCGCCGCGGCCTCTTCGTAGCGGTAGAGCGGCACCGTGTTGAGCTCGCCCAGGGCGTCCGCGAACGGCACGCGCACGATGTCCGTGCCCTTCAGCGACACCATCTGACCCCATGCCTCGGCCACCACGGCATCGGCGGCGTGCAGCCCGAGCCGCGTCGCCAGCACCCGGTCGAAGCCGGAGGGCGAGCCGCCGCGCTGGATGTGTCCCAGCACCGTAGCCCGCGTCTCGATGCCGGTGATCCGCTCGATCTCGGGTGCGATGACCTCGCCGATTCCGCCGAGCCGCGGGCGGTTGAACGCGTCGAGACCCTTGTCGCTGAAGGCCTCGTCCATGTCCTTGAGCTTGAAGCCCTCCGAGACCACGACCAGCGGCGCGCGGCCCCGGTCGTGCGCCTTCGAGACGAGCTCGCAGATGTCGTCCATCGACATCGGGACCTCGGGGATCAGGATGGCGTGGGCCCCGGCCGCGATACCCGCGTGCAGTGCGATCCAGCCCACGTGTCGCCCCATGACCTCGGCGACCATGCACCGCTGGTGCGAGTCGCCCGTCGTCCGCAGCCGGTCCATCGCCTCGGAGGCGATGTTCACGGCGGTGTCGAACCCGAACGAGTAGTCCGTGGCCAGCAGGTCGTTGTCGATCGTCTTCGGCACGCCGATGACGTTGATGCCGTCCTTGGACAGGCGGTCGGCCGCGGCGAGCGTGCCCTCGCCACCGATCGCGATGATGCCGTCGATCCGATGCCCGTAGAGGGTCTTCGCGATGTTCTCGGCGCCACCCCGGGGCCCCTCGTAGGGGTTCGTCCGCGAGGTGCCGAGGATCGTTCCGCCGACCTTCGACAGGCCCTTCACCTCGTGGCGGGTCAGGGGGAAGAAGTCCCCGTCGACCACGCCGCGCCATCCGTCACGGATGCCGACGAACTCGAGGTCGTACGCGGTCGTGCCCTTCAGCACGACGCCGCGGATGACCGCGTTGAGCCCGGGGCAGTCGCCGCCGCTGGTCAGGATGCCGATCTTCATGTGTGATCCTTGCGTTTCGGGAGGGGGATCCGGCGACGCTGCCCCCGTCACACTATCGCCGGATGCCCCGACCTGCCACACGCCCGACAGCGGGCCCGCGGCATCCGGTACCGGAATCCGCTATTCGCCGCCGAGCGCCCGCCGGGTGAGATGCATGAGGGCGCTGAGCTGGACGGAATCGCTCGAGGCCGGATCGACCGCTTCGCCGTCGAGAGCACGCAGGGACAGCCCCTGCTTCGAGTCGATCAGCTCGGCGATCTTCGTGTCGATCGTGTGCGCGGCGATGATGCGCCATGCCGTGACCGGTTCGCCCTGTCCGATGCGGTGCACGCGGTCGATCGCCTGCGTCTGCTCGGCCGCGGTCCAGCTGAGCTCGGCGAGCACGACGTTCGACGCGGCCTGCAGGTTGAGTCCGACACCGGCGGCCGTCAGCGAACACACCGCGATACCGACGGCGGGGTCGTTGTTGAACGCGTCGATCCCGTCCTGTCGACTCGCGGTCGTCTGGTCGCCGCGAATCGAGATCGTCTTCAACCCCGCCGACGCGAAATGCGCCTCGGCGGCATCCATGACATCGATGTGCTTGGCGAAGAACACGACCTTGCCCACCGCGCGCTGCAGCTGCACGGCGTAGTCGGCCGCGAGGTGCGCCTTCGCCTGACCGATCTTGCGGACCATCGTGAAGACGTTCTCGGACCCGGCACCGGCGGCCTTGGACTCATCGAGCTCGTTCTGCGCCACGAGCCGGACGATGTCGGCGTCGATGTCGTCACCGAGAGGGCTGCCCATGCCAGCGCCCATGCCGCGGTCGCCGCGCGCCGTGACGATGCGGCGGTACCGATCGGCGAGGCGTTGACCGAGCTCGCGCTCGGCGTCCCGGATCGAGCGCCCGAATTCGTCGTCGAGCTCGACCGGCAGATCGGCGATGAGCTTGTCGGGCAGGTCGGCCGCGACATCCTTCTTCTTGCGACGGACGATGCCCATCGAGATGACGGCCTCGCGCGCCTCGGGATAGAAGGCCTTGTCCGCCGGAGTCATGCCCGTCGCGTCGAGCTTCTCCATCAGCTCGGGACCGGGCTTCTCGCCGTTGGTCCAGCCCAGGAAGCGCCAGATCGCGTCGAAGTCCTCGACGTCGTTGATGAGCGGCGTGCCCGTGAGCGCCATGAGCAACGGGTTGCCACCGGGCGTCATCTCGCGGATGCGTCCCGCCAGCGTCAGCACGTTCTGCGAACGCTGCGACGAGAGGTTCTTGATGAAGTGCGCCTCGTCCACGACCATGCCGCGCAGCCCGATCGAGCTGAGCCACGCGAGGTGGCGATCGAGGATTTCGTAGTTGACGATGAAGATGTCGGCGAAGGCGTCGAGCGTCGCGCCATCACCCTGGATGACCGTCGCGCGGCGATGCGGTGTCCACCGCTCGACCTCGCGAGCCCAGTTCATCTTGACGACGTTCGGCACGACCGCGAGCAGCGGGTAGGCGCTGGCGACGGATGCCGCGAGGAGCGACTGCGCTGTCTTGCCCAGACCCGGCTCATCCGCGAGCAGGAATGTGCGGTGACCATCGCGGACCGACTCGAGAAAGCGCGACTGGTGCGCCATGATCTCGCGCCCCTTGGGCGAAAGCCGGTCGAACTCGGGAACGGGAGGCAGCTCCATCGACGCGGCACCGCCCCCGGCACCCGTCTCGAACGCCTTGTACAGCGGGCCCATCAGTTCCCAGCCGTCGAGCCGACGACGCGGGCTCTCGCGCCGCACCGGGCGATCCAGGTCGGGCGCGAGGAAGGGGTTGGCGAGCTGACGCGCCTCGATGGCGGGCGGCACGACCTGCTTCTCGGCGAGCGCGGGCGGCACCACAGGTGCGAGCACGGGAGCCGCATCCGTGATGATGAGTTCATCCGGTGCCAGCTCGGCACCCGATTCCAGCAGCCAGTCGCGGCGCATGCGCCGGGCGACCGGCGACGTCGCCTGGTCGACTTCGAGCAGCTGAATGAGCGAGGTGTCGCGCGCGGCGGTCTTCGCGAGGATGGTCGCGACTCCGTCGAGGCGCTTGAGCGACTCGGAGCGCACCGCATCCGGAACCGTGACGTCTGTCTTCACCCGGGCGCGCTCTTCGCGCACCAGGAATGCGATGACCTGGAATTTGACGCGGTTGGTCGGTCCCAGCTTGCCGCGCTGGGCCTTCGCCTCGACCTCGCGCACCTTGCGCGCGAGGATCGGGATCAGGGGCGCGTCGTCGTCGCGACGTGCGGACGACTGTTTGCGACGCCTGTGCAGCTGTGACTGTGCCGTGCTCGGCATGCTCCTCCTGAGCGTGTGCACCGGGTGAACCGGTGTGATCTCCAACCGTGTGGCCGGCGAACTGATGAAACCCCGTGGGCGGCTGGTGGGCCGTGACAGACACGGGCGAGAAAAGCGGGGGCGTTGCGTGAAGCGGATGCCTCGGCGCGAACGACGCAGCGCCATTCCTCCCGCATATTCTACGGCATCCGGGGCACTCCTCGTGCCCGCGACGCGTCGGCCGCGTCTCGTCAGCCCCAGAGCGCCGCGTCAGCCCCAGAGCGCGGCGTCAGCCCCAGAGCGTTGCGACGATGTCCTCGGTGTAGCCCTGAGGACCGAAGTTGATCCACCGCGTGGACACCCAGCCGTTCGCGCGCAGATAGTGGGTCTCTCCGAACGAGTTCTCTCCGTCACTCTGCTGCGCCCGGCACACGGTCCCATCCGCGAGATCCTCGCACGCGAAGCCTCGATCGGGAAGCGATTCCAATACCGCCCGAGCCTGTGCCTCGTCGACGATCGTGACGTTCGTCGCCAGCCCGTATGACGACGGCAGACCCCACGAGCACCGAAGCGTCTGCACTCCCGAGCCGAGCACCTCGAGCGCCTCGACGATCTCGGTCGATTCCATCGTCACGCCCGGGTCGTTCAGGGGCGGATTCCCGGACTCCAGAACCGACAGCATCGCGGCGGAGTAGATGTCCTCGCATCGCACGGGGATGGAGATGTCCGCCGCGGGCTCGGTGCTGGGCGAAGGCGAAGCCGACGCCCCGGGTGTCTCGCCGAGCGTCGTGATCTCGGGCGTCGGGTCTCCCGTGCTGGTCGGCTCCGGTTGCGGCGTGGCCGAGCATCCCGCGAGCACCGCCGAACTCCCGAGCACCACGGCCAGCAGGCCTCGACGCAGCAGCGACGCGGATCGGTCGGGGTGCATGGCATCCTCTCGGCACAGGGACTCCCCCTAACCTACCGTCGCCGCGCGCCTGCCCGTGCCGCCGGTCCGCGCGTGCGAATGACGACCAGCGAACGCGTCGTCTCAGCGAGCCGAGCGCAGCCGCAGGCTGTTCAGCACGACGAACACGCTCGAGAACGCCATCGCCAGGCCCGAGATCATCGGGTTGAGCAGGCCCAGGGCAGCGAGCGGGATCGCCGCGACGTTGTAGCCGAAGGCCCAGAACAGGTTGCCGCGAATCGTCCGCATCGTGCGTCGAGCAAGGCTCAGCGCCGTCACGATCGACTCGGGATCGTTGCGGACGAGCGTGATATCGCTCGCGTGCATCGCCGCATCCGTTCCGCCCCCCATCGCGATGCCGAGGTCGGCAGCGGCGAGCGCCGCCGCGTCGTTCACCCCATCCCCGACCATCGCCACCCGGCGTCCGCTGGCACGACGGCGCTCGACCTCTGCCAGCTTGCCCTCGGGCAGCACTCCGGCAACGACCTCGCCGATGCCCACGGCGGCGGCCACCGTGCGCGCGGCGTCGGGCCCATCACCCGTGAGCAGCACGACCTCGATCCCCTGCTCGGTCAGGCTCGCGACGGTCCGCACCGCACCCTCGCGCACCTCGTCGCCGACGGCGAAGACCGCACGAGCGGCGAGCTCTCCGGATGAACCCGTCCATCCCACGACGATGACCGAGCTGCCGTCCTCGCGGCGGAGGGCGGCATCGAGATCGGCGGGCAACGCACCGGTCTGCTCGAGAGCGAAAGCGGCGCTGCCGGCAAAGGCGGGCACGCCGTCGACGAGGCCGGTCACGCCCCGGCCCGCATGGCTGCGGAAGTCCGCGAGCCGGGCGGCTTCGCCCGTCCCCGCCCGCGCCTCGTCGTGTGTCACGATGGCGCGCGCGATCGGATGCTCCGACCCGGCTTCGAGCGCTGCGGCGACCCGCACGGCCTGGGCCCGAAGCGCCGTCTCGTCCGGGAGCTCGGTCTCGTCCCGGCGGATGCCCTCGCGGGCGGGTCGGGTGACGACGACCTCGCGCACCGTCATCGCGCCGGTCGTGAGCGTGCCCGTCTTGTCGATGAGCACGGTGTCGATGCGGTTCGCCGACTCGATGGCCTCGGGTCCGGTGATCAGCACGCCCAGCTGCGCGCCGCGCCCGGTTCCCACGAGGATCGCGACGGGCGTCGCGAGGCCGAGCGCGCAGGGGCAGGCGATGATCAGCACAGCGACCGCCGCCGTGAATCCAGCGGCCAGAGGCTGACCGAGCGCGACCCACGCGATGAGCGTCAGGAGGGCGAGCCCGATCACGATCGGCACGAAGATGCCCGAGATCCGGTCTGCCAGGCGCTGCACGCGACTCTTGCCCGCCTGGGCGTCTTCGACGAGGCGCGCGATGTGCGCCAAGCGGGTGTCGGCACCCACCGAGACCGCGCGGACGAGCAGGCGCCCGTCGACCGCGACCGTGCCGCCGGTCACCTCTCCCCCCGCACCGGCCTCGACCGGCACGGCCTCACCCGTGAGCATCGACGCATCCACGGCCGCGCGGCCCTCAACGACGATGCCGTCCGTCGCGATCGTCTCTCCCGGACGCACGACGAACCTGTCGTCGACGCGCAGACGCTCGACGGGGATCCGCTCGCCACCCTCGAGCTCGACATCCTTCGCCCCGAGGTCCATGAGCGAGCGCAGTGCGGCCCCGGCGCGGCGCCGCGAGCGTTGCTCGATGTACCGACCGAGCAACAGGAAGACGGTGACCGCCGCCGCGACCTCGAAGTAGACGAGCGCGGTTGCGTCGTGCACGGGGCCGAAGAGCACCACCTCGTGCCGCAGCCCGATCTGCCCCGCGCTGCCGAAGAACAGCGCCCACACGCTCCACACGTAGGCCGCCATCGTGCCGAGGGTGATCAGGGTGTCCATCGTGGCCGTTCCGTGACGTGCCGCGGCGAACGCGGCGCGGTGGAAGGGCCATCCTCCCCAGAACACGATCGGCGTCGCGAGGACGAGCGACACCCACTGCCAACCGGCGAACTGCCACGCCGGGACCATCCCGAGCACGACGACCGGCAGCGCGAGCGCGGCACTGACGATCAGCCGCGTCGCCAGCCGGGTGCGGCCGGGGATGTCTTCCACATCGTGCTGGTGTCCGCCGTGCTCGTGTTCGTGCACGGAGGGCTCGTGGTCACGGTCAGCACCCTCATCACCGGTGCCGGGGGCGTCGTGGGCGTGCCCGCGCTCAGGGCTCGCATGGCGCTCGGGACGAACCCGCGCGGTGTATCCGGCTTCCGCCACCGCCGCGACGAGCCGCGCATCGTCGACGTCCGCGGGCACCTGGACACGCGCCGACTCGGTTGCCAAGTTCACGGATGCCGAAACCCCCTCGACCTTCTCGAGGCGCTTCTCGACGCGCGCAACGCAACTGGCGCACGTCATTCCCTCGATGTCGAGGGTCGCCTCACGGGAGGGCGTCGGAGTCGCGGCGGTCATGCTCGGCCCGCGAGCGCGTAGCCGGCCTCGCCCACGGCGGCCGCCAGTCGCGGTTCGGGGATCTCGTCGATCGACTCGACGGCAACGGTCGCCGCCGACAGGTCCACGGTCGCCGTCTCGACGCCGGCAAGGTCCGAAACCTCGTGCTCGACCGATCGGGCACAGTGGCCGCAGGTCATTCCCTCGACACGGTAGGTGCGAATCGTCATACGGATGCCTCCTCGCCCGCCATCTTCGACGGTGCACTGTTCGACAACCAGGATACCCCCCTGGGGTATTCCCGCGGTGGATCAGGAAGACGCCAACCAGGTCGACAACGTCCCGGGCCGATCCGTCACGATGCCATCGACGCCGATGTCGACGGCATCGCGCCACTCCCGATCCTCGTTGAACGTGTAGACGACGACGCGGATGCCCGAGGCATGCAGTTCGTCGACGATCTCGGGGCGCGCGATCACCGCGCTTCCCTTCACGAGCACGCCGCGCACCCCGAGCGAACGTGCCGCGTCCACGACATCCGCGGGAAGTGCGCGCAGGATGGCGAGCCGGGAGATGACGTCGGACTCGCGCGCCACCAGGGCCAGGGTCCGGGCATCGAAACTCGCCGCGGCGACCCGGCGCTCCAGACCCCGCGCGTCGATCTCGGCGACGAGATGCCCGACCGCGACCGGCGTCCACTCCCCCTTCAACTCGATCACCGCGCGGGTCGGGGATGCCGCGAGCAGATCGAGGAATTCCTCGACCAACGGCACCGGGGTTCCCGCGAAAGCCGGGCCGAACCACCCGCCGGCGTCCAGGGCTCGAACCTCCGCCAGCGAGAGTTGCGAGAGGCGGCCGAATCCGTTCGTGGTCCGATCGACCGTGGCGTCGTGCATCAGGACGGCCGCACCATCGACGGTGAGCGCGACATCGACCTCGACGTAGTCGAATCCGGCGGCGATCGCGGCCCGGATCGCCGGAAGTGTGTTCTCCGGCGCGCTGCCTGCGTCACCCCGGTGGCTCGCGACGAACGCCGCCTGACCGGGGTCTCGTGTGGCCCCCATCAGTTCGTGGGCCGAAACGGGCGCGGGCGAAGCGCCGAGGAACGCGACCGTCAGGCTCGCGGCGGCGAGCACGGCGACAACGATCAGCGGGCCGACGCCGCGAGTGGCAGCGCGCCCGTCGGCGACGGCTTCGGGCATCGTCGGCCTTTCGAGACGGTCGCGTCTCCGTCGACGCGTGAGCCCACTGTAGACCCCGCCGTTACCTATTCGTTACACCTCGTCGCGATCCCCTGTCCGGGGCTGCCCCAACCAGCGGCGCCGCGTACGCTGGAAGCATGCCCCTCGACATCACCGAGGCCGCGCTGGCGGCCACTCTCGACCACGCGATCCTCAAGCCCGACTTCACACGCGCCGACGTCGACGCCGAGCTCGAGACGGCGGCCCTGTGGCGCGTATTCAGCGTGTGCGTCCGCCCCTCCGACATCCCGTACGCCGTCGCACGGCTCGAGGGCACCGGCGTCGCCGTCGGCACCGTCATCGGCTTTCCTCACGGCACGACGTCGACCGCGGCGAAGGTCGCCGAGGCTCGTCAGGCGATCGCGGACGGCGCGACCGAGCTCGACATGGTCGTGAACATCGGATGGCTGCGGTCCGGCTTCGACGCCGAGGTCACCGCCGATATCGCCGCGGTGGTCGAAGCGGCCGGCGGCCTGATCACCAAGGTCATCCTCGAGACGTCGCTGCTCGACGACGAGCAGATCGCCCGGGGCAGCCGCCTGACCGAGGCGGGTGGTGCCGACTTCGTCAAGACCTCCACGGGTTTCGCGGGCGGCGGCGCGACCGTCCCCCACGTCGAGCTGATGCGTGCGAGCGTCGGGCCCGGTGTTCAGGTCAAGGCATCCGGCGGTGTTCGCGGACTCGACACCGCGCTCGAGATGCTCGCGGCCGGTGCGACGCGGCTCGGCACGAGCGCCAGCGCGACGATCCTCGGCGAGCTCCGTGCGCGTCTGAGCGGCGACGAGACCAGCGCCGCGATCGACGAGTCGTCGTACTGACGGCGTGACCGAGCAGCGCTGACGGATTCAGCCGGGGAGCGTGGCGCTGACGGGCGCCCGTCAGGCCCGACGGGACATGTCCGGGGCCACGGGAGCGGTCAACAGGATCTCGCGGGCCCGCTCGACGTCGTCCGCCATCTGGACTTTGAGCGCCTCGATCCCGGCGAAGGCGGACATTCCGCGGAGGCGTGCGACGAACTGCACCTCGACGATATGCCCGTACAGGTCGAGGTCGGTCTCGTCGAGCACGTACGCCTCGACCTGGCGGCGGTGGACGTCGTCGAAGGTCGGGTTGTCCCCCACCGAAATGGCGGCCGGGTACCGCACACGCGTGCCCGGGGCGCTCGCGGCGACGCCGTCGATGAGCCAGCCCGCGTAGATCCCGTCGCCCGGAACCAGCCCCTCGGTCGCCGGCTCGAGATTCGCGGTCGGATATCCGAGCTCACGCCCGCGCTTGGCGCCGTGAACGACCTCGCCCCACACCGCGGGCGGTCGACCGAGCAGCTTCGCGGCGGCCGCGACATCCCCATCCGCGAGGAGCTCGCGAATCCACGTCGACGAGACACGACGCCCGGCCGGAGAACTGCGCACGTCGGGGATCTCGTCGACGCCGAAGCCGTACTTCTCGCCGAGACGCCGCAGCAGCGCCGCATCGCCCGCGCCCCCGCGTCCGAACCGGAAATCTTCACCGACCAGCACCAGTCGGGCGTGCAACGACTCGACGAGAACGCGGCGCACGAAGTCCTCGGGCTCTTCCGAGGCCAGGCTCTCATCGAACGCGAGCATGAGCGTCGCGTCGATTCCCGTCATCGACAGCAGGGCGGCCTTCTGATGGGCTTCGACGAGCGCAGGCGGACGCTTCTGCGGGTTGAGGAGCGCGAGCGGATGCCGATCGAACGTCACGATCGCGGACCGAGCACCGATACCCGCGGCATCCACGAGCATCTTCTGGATGATCGCGCGATGACCGGCGTGGACGCCGTCGAACTTGCCGATCGCCACGACGGAGGGCCCGAAGTCATCGGGTACCTCGTCCGGGGAGTGGAAGAGGATCATCGCCGCGCCTCGGTGGCGGGCGCTTCGGATTCGACCTCGGCCTGAACGTCGGCCTGTGCCGCGGGCGGATGAGTCCGCAGCCACCACAGGCCCACGAACGGCAGCACGAGCGGGATGAAGAGATAGCCGTAGCCGAATACGGACCAGACCGTGGGGTGGTGGAAGACGTCGGGGATCACGAGGCTGAGCGTTCCGACGATCAGGACACCCAGCAGCTCGAACGTGATGGCGATCCACGCCACGACGTACCAGCGGCGCGTCCCGGCGAAGACGAGCGCGAGCGTCGCCAGCACGTAGACGGCGGCCGCGAGGGCCGAGAGCGAGTACGCGATGGGGGCTTCGTCGAAGCGTTGCGCGATCTGCACGAACGAGCGGCCGAGGGCGGCGAGCGCCATGATGGCGTACACCGCGACCAGCACACGTCCGATGCCGGTCATCCGTCGGCGCGCAGAAGAACTCATATCCCGACAATCCTACGGCGATCCGACCTCGCCGAGAGGCGCCCGATGTCGAGCCGCGGGCACCCGCGGCGCTCAGCCGATCGGCGCGGTCCAGATGACGTGCATGCGCCAGACCATGACCGCGATGGAGAGGGCGACGACACCCATGATCACGGTGCTCCAGCGACTGCGCTCCACGAGCGCCCACGCCACCCCGGCGGCGGGCAGAAGGACCGCGGATACGAGATAGACCCAGAACTCCAACGCGCTCCCGGCCGGCGGATTGCCGACGAAAGGAGCGACGATCGCGACGACGACCTGCACGATGAGCAACAGCTCGATCAGCGCGAGCGAGCCGACGGTCCCATCGCTGGGCCGACGTCCCGCAAGCCCGGCGATCAGGCAGAAGAGCCCGGCTGCGACGGCGACGACGACCTGCGCGATCGTGAGCCACAGGATCATCGGTCTCCCCCATCGTCCACCACGGCGGGCACGTCGCGCGCGGCTCCGGTCGGCAGATTCATCAGGCTCTTCAGGTCGTCTCCGCGGCGGCCGACGACGCCGATGAGTTCGCCCGCGGGGTCGATGGCAGCCGCGTGTTCGCCGACGATGCGCCCGGCCGCTCCGGTCAAGCGCTGCCCGTGACGCAGTGCGGATGCCTCGGCATCCGTGACCCGGATACCCCCGAGCACGCGCACCGCGACATCGGCGGACGAGAGCAGAGGTTCTGTCGCGATCGCGTCGGGACCCACGGCATCCGCGATCCCGAACGGTCCGACGCGGGTGCGACGAAGAGCCGTGAGGTGCCCCCCGACCCCGAGTGCCGAGCCGAGATCGCGCGCGAGCGCGCGAATGTAGGTGCCGCTCGAGCAGTCCACGACGACGTCCACGTCGACGCTGCCCGTGCCGGTCCCGTCGTCCGTGCGCCGGATGTCGAGCACCTCGAAGCGCGAGACGGTCACCTCGCGCGACGCGAGCACGACCTCCTCGCCCGCACGGGCGAGGTCATAGGCGCGGCGTCCGCCGATCTTGATGGCCGACACCGTACTCGGGACCTGAGAGATGCGTCCGGTGAGAGCGGCGATCGGGGCCTGGATGGCCGCGGCGTCGACCGCGGCGAGCACCCGTGGGTCGGCACGCGAGACGATCTCGCCATCCGAGTCATCCGAGTCCGTCGCCGCGCCGAGCCGGATCGTCGCCTCGTAGGTCTTGTCGAGTCCGACGAGATAGGTCAGCAGGCGCGTCGCCGAGTCCACCCCCAGCAGGAGCAGCCCGGTCGCGAGCGGGTCGAGCGTGCCCGCGTGGCCGATCTTGCGGGTGCCGAGCGCCTTCCGGGCGCGTGATACGACATCGTGGCTCGTCATGCCTCCCGGCTTGTCGACGAGCAGGATGCCGGGTCCGTGCGGGCTGGCCATCAGCAGAAATCGGCGTACAGGCGCCGCGGATGCTCGGGGTCGGTGTTGTCGACGATCACGGACGCGGCGCGCGACGGCGCCGACTCGCGCCGATACAGTTCCTGCCCAGCACGGTGACGGTGGTTGGCGGGTGCGGCGGGATCGGGGTCGGAGCCGTCGCGCAGGGCCATGCGCCGCGTCGCGACATCGACCGGCACCTCGAGCCACACCGACCAGTGCCAGAGTCCCCGCAGGGTGGGGCGGTGCAGGAAGATGCCGTCGATGATGAGCACGGCGTCCTCGGGACCCGTCACCCAGCGCGCCTCGGCGGGAACGTCCCGGTCGACATCCCAGGCGGCGAGTTGGAACCCGGTCGAGGGCATCGTGGCGCCCTCGCGGAACGGGTCGATGAGCACGCGCCGGAGCGTCGCCTCGTCGTACGAGTCGAGGTAGAAACCCTCCGGCGAGTCCCGTCCGCGGGCGTACCGCTCGGCACGGGGCCGGTGAAAGCCGTCGATCGAGGCACGGAAGACGGATGTCCCGTCTTCCGCGAACACGTCGGCGAGTCCGTCCGCGAAGACGGTCTTGCCGGCACCGTCGATACCGTCCACCGCGATGAGCACGCGCCCGGCCCGGTATGACCGCCGCACCTCGTCACGGAGCTCCCGCAGCAGAGTCGTACGGGGCGTGACGGGCAGGCGCATCCCCCCAGCCTACGACCCGCACATCCCCCTCACCCGTGAGCGCGAGACTTCACCCGTGTCACGTTTTACGCACCGAAACAGGACATAGGTGAAGTCTCGCGCTCGGGGACGGACGGGGTGCGGGGAACATAGGGTGGAACCCGTGCCCGCATTCGTCCGTCCCGACGCGGCGGCGGAGGTCGGGTGGGTGCCTGAGCTCATCGATTGGTACGCCGCGACCGCGCGCGAGCTGCCCTGGCGGCGCACCGGTTTCGGAGCGTGGGGTGTGCTCGTCAGCGAGTTCATGCTGCAGCAGACCCCGGTCAACCGCGTCGTACCGCACCTCGAGGCATGGCTCGAGCGCTGGCCGACTCCGGCGGCGTTGGCGGCGGATGCTCCGGCCGAAGCCGTACGACAGTGGGCGAACCTCGGCTATCCGCGTCGCGCCCTCTGGCTGCACCGGGCGGCGAGTGAGATCACCGAACGCCACGGCGGGGTCGTCCCGGCGGACGTCGAGGCACTGCTCGCACTCACCGGGATCGGCGACTACACCGCACGCGCCGTCGCGGTGTTCGCCTACGGTCTGCGCGAGCCCGTCGTCGACACCAACACCCGCCGCGTCCTCGCTCGGGTGGTCGCCGGACGTTCGCAGCCCGGACCCGCGCATCGGCGGGACCTCGACGACATGCGCGCCGTCCTCCCCGTCGACGTCGGGCGCTCCACGATCGTGAACGCCGCCGCGATGGAACTCGGCGCGGTGGTGTGCACCGCGCGCTCACCCCGCTGCGATTCGTGCCCGATCGCGCGTTCCTGTGCCTGGCGCGCCGCGGGATATCCCGACACCGGCGATACCCGCCCGCGTCAGGCGCGCTACGAGGGCAGCGACCGCCAGACGCGCGGGGCGATTCTGCGCGCGCTACGCCATGCGGACGGTCCGGTCGTGCTCGAGAGCATCATCGCGGACTGGCCGGATGCGTCGCAGCGTCACCGTGCGATCGACTCCCTCATCGCGGATGGCCTGGCCGAGGCATCCGACGGCCTGCTGCGCCTACCGGGCGCGTGACCGCGGAGGTCAGTCGCCGGTCTCGTCCGCTTCCGTTTCGATTCCCTCTTCGTCGGCCTCGATCTCGGCCTCGTCGAGCTCGCGCGGCTTGACATAGGGGTCGGCGTCGCCCGCGTACGTCGCTGATGCCGCGATCCCGGCCACCGCGGCATCGCGCTCGCGGGCCTCGCGCAGGAGAGCAGAGATGGCGTCCGCGTTCTCGGGCAGGGCGTCCTGGATGAACTCGAGCGACGGCGTCAACCGCGTGTTGAGGTGCTTGCCCATTTCGGAGCGCAGCATCCCGGTCGCCGAGGCGAGCGCCTTGGCGCTGTCGGCGCGCTCTTCCTCGGAGCCGAGGACCGTGTAGAAGACGCTCGCGTGCTGCAGGTCGCCCGTCACACGGACATCGGTGATGGTGACGAACCCGAGACGGGGGTCGCGCAGACCCTTCTCGAGGCGCTCCGCCAGCACGACCTTGATGCGGTCGGCGAGTCGTGCCGCTCTCTCACTGCCCATGTTCCTGCTTCTTTCTCTTCACAAAAACCTCGCCGTGCGGAGAATGACCACCGACGAACGACGGAGGTTCCGGGTGCCGGTGGCGTAAGCATCGGGGTAGGGCCCCGCTCTGCTGAAGCCACCGGCATCCGGAACCGAAGCCGATGTGGGTGCGGACGACATCCGCGTCCGCACCCGAGGAGAAGATCAGCCGCGCGGCTTCTCCACCATTTCCGTCGTCTCGATCTCGTCACCGATCTGGATGTCGTTGAACTTGCCGAGCCCGATACCGGCCTCGTAGTCCGTGCGCACCTCGGTGACGTCGTCCTTGAAGCGACGCAGCGACTCGATGGCGAGACCATCGGCGATGACGACGCCGTCGCGGATGACGCGAGCCTTGGCGTTTCGGGTGATGGTTCCGCTGCGGACGATGACACCGGCGATGTTCCCGAACTTGGAGGAGCGGAACACCTCGCGGATCTCGGCCACACCCGACTGCTTCTCTTCGAACTCCGGCTTGAGCATGCCCGTGAGGGACTGCTCGACGTCGTCGATCGCGTTGTAGATGACGGAGTAGAACCGCACGTCGACACCCTCACGAGCCGCGCGCTCGCGCGCCTTCGCGTCGGGCCGGACGTTGAACCCGATGACGATCGCGTTATCGATCGTCGCGAGGTTGATGTCGGACTCGGTGACCGCACCGACACCACGGTGGATGATGCGCAGCTGCACCGAGTCGTCGACCTCGATCTTGAGGAGCGACTCTTCGAGCGCCTCGACGGCACCCGAGACGTCACCCTTGATGATGAGGTTGAGCGATTCGACCTTGCCCTCTTGCAGCGCACGGGTGAAGTCCTCGAGCGAGATGCGCTTGCGCGCCTTCGCCAGGGCGGCATTGCGCTCGGCAGCCTCACGCTTCTCGGCGATCTGGCGGGCCAGGCGATCCTCGTCGGTCACGATGAACGTGTCACCGGCGCGCGGCACGGAGTTCAGACCCTGCACCTGCACGGGACGCGACGGGAAGGCCTCGAGCACGGGCTCACCGTTCTCGTCCGCCATCGCACGCACGCGGCCGTAGGCCGTGCCCGCCACGATCGCATCTCCGACCCGGAGCGTTCCGGACTGGATGAGGACGGTGGCGACCGAACCGCGGCCCTTGTCGAGCTTGGCTTCGATCGCGACACCACGTGCGGCCTTGTTCGGGTTCGCCGTGAGGTCGAGACCCGCGTCTGCCGTCAGGAGCACCGCATCGAGCAGCTCCTGGATGTTCAGGCCCTTGGTGGCCGAAACATCCACGAACATCACGTCTCCGCCGTACTCCTCGGCGACGAGCCCGTACTCGGTCAACTGCTGACGAACCTTCGCCGGGTTGGCGTCGGGCTTGTCGACCTTGTTGACGGCAACGACGATCGGCACGTTCGCCGACTGCGCGTGGTTCAGGGCCTCGACCGTCTGCGGCATGATGCCGTCGTCGGCCGCGACCACGAGGATCGCGAGGTCCGTCACCTGCGCACCACGTGCACGCATGGCGGTGAACGCCTCGTGACCCGGGGTGTCGATGAAGGTGATGGCACGCTCGATGCCCTCGTGCTCGGTCCACACCTGGTAGGCACCGATGTGCTGCGTGATGCCGCCCGCCTCGCCGGCGACGACGTTGGCGTTGCGGATCGCGTCGAGGAGCCGGGTCTTACCGTGATCGACGTGACCCATGACGGTGACGACCGGGGGCCGGATCTCGAGGTCGTCCTCGTTCTCGTCCTCGAGCTCCTGATCGAGGTCGAGACCGAAGCTCTCGAGGAGCTCCTTGTCTTCGTCCTCGGGCGAGACCATCTGGATCTTGTAGCCGAGCTCTTCGCCGAGGACCTCGAACGTGGCCTCGTCGAGCGACTCGGTCGCGGTCGCCATCTCACCCAGGTTGAACAGGATGGTGACGAGCGTGCCCGGCTGCACGGTGTAGCCGGTGATGTTCTCGATCTTGTCGGCGAAGTCCGAGATCGATGCACCTCGGCGCATCCGGATCGTCTCGCCATTACCGCGCGAGACGTTGACGCCACCGACGACCGGGGCATCCCTCATCTCGAATTCCTGGCGCTTCGCCCTGCGCGACTTGCGCTGCTTGGACTTGCCGCCGCCCTTACCGAACGCGCCTGCCGTACCACCACCGGGACCGCGGCCACGACCGCCACCACCGCCGGGGCGACCGGGGAAGCCGCCGCCGGGCGCACCCGCACCGGGAGCACCGGGACGGAACCCGCCACCACCGGCACCGCCGGGACGGCCGGGGCCGCCGGGACGCTGCTGGAACGGCGCGCCGCCGGGACGACCGGGTCCGCCGGGACGACCGGGCCCGCCGGGACGCGGTGCACCGAGGCGCGGGGCGCCGGGACGCGGCGCCTGCGGGCGCGGGATGTTGCCGGGCGTCGGGGACGGGCGCTGGCCCATTCCCTGCGCGCTGGCGAAGGGGTTGTTGCCCGGGCGCGGGCCGGCGGGACGCTGTCCCATGCCCTGAGCGCTCGCAAACGGGTTGTTGCCCGGACGCGGGGCGCCGCCGGGACGCGGAGGCGCGGGAGCGTCACCGGATGTCTCGGCCGCGGGAGCCGCGGGAGCAGCTGCTGCGGGCGCGTCGGCGGGGGCTGCGGGAGCCGGGGCAGCGGGCGCCGCGGGAGCAGCCGGTGCCGGTGCGGCCTCAGCGGGTGCCGGGGTCGCGGGGGCCGGGGTGCGCGCTGCCGGAGCAGCGGCGGGCGCTGCCGGGGCCGCAGCGGGAGCAGCCGGGGCCGCCGGACGCACGGGGCCGGGACGACCCGCGGGGCGCGGTGACGATGACGCGGCGGCAGGCGCCGGGACCGCGGGTGCGGCTGCACCCTCGGCCTGAAGCGCCTGGCGAAGCTTGCGAGCCACGGGGGGCTCGATGGTGGACGAGGGGCTCTTCACGAACTCGCCGAGCTCTTTGAGCTTGGCCAGCGCAACTTTGCTGTCGACGCCGAGTTCTGAGGCGATCTCGTGCACGCGTGGTTTGGAAGCCACAATTCTCCTGTCTGGGTCCACCCAGGCAGGGCAGACCGTTAGTCGCGGACGGGACTCATTTCGAGCCGTTCACTTTGTTTCCATAGCCGTTCAGCCTGTTCTCTAACGTCTGCGCGTCGAGTGGTCCCGAAACGCGTAGTGCTCGCACGAACGCGCGGCGCCGCAGTGCGGCCTCCACGCAGGCGGGCGTCTCGTGCACCCACGCGCCCCGACCCGGCATCGTCGCACGCTCGTCGGGAACGAGCATGGAACCGATGGAGACGACCCTCAGGAGGGCCGACCGGGGAGCACGCGCGCGGCATCCGACACACGTCCGTACAGGTTCCATCTTACACCTCCCGCTCACGCCGTTCGGCGCGACGCATGCGGCCAGGGATCAGCGATCCTCCGGATCCCGCGGTCAGCGGTCCTCCAGAATGCTGTCGGGCTGGATGTCGATCTTCGCGCCCGTCAGTTTGGCGGCGAGACGTGCGTTCTGGCCCTCCTTGCCGATCGCCAGCGACAGCTGGTAGTCGGGGACGAGTGCGCGGACGGCCTTGGTGGAGGCATCCAGAATGAAGCTCGACGTGACCTTCGCGGGCGAGAGCGCGTTGCCGACGAACTTGGCGAGCTCGGGGTCGTAGTCGACGATGTCGATCTTCTCTCCGCCGAGCTCTTCCGTCACGGCTCGAACGCGGCGACCCATCTCGCCGATGCACGCGCCCTTCGCGTTGATCGAGGGATCGTTGGCCCGCACCGCGATCTTGGTGCGGTGACCGGCCTCGCGTGCGAGCGAGACGATCTCGACCAGACCCGAGGCGATCTCGGGAACCTCGAGAGCGAACAACTTGCGCACGAGGCCCGGGTGCGTGCGCGACACGGTGATCGAGGGACCCTTGGGACCCTTGCCGACACTCGTGACGTAGACGCGCAGGCGCGAGCCGTGCGTGTAGGCCTCGCCGGGCGACTGCTCTTCGGGCGGCAGGATCGCCTCGACCGAGCCGAGATCGACGTGGATCATGCGCGGGTTGGGACCTTGCTGAATGACCCCGGCGACGATGTCGCCTTCCTTGCCCTTGAACTCGCCCAAGACGGCGTCGTCGGCGATGTCGCGCAACCTCTGGCCGATGACCTGCTTGGCCGCGAAGGCGGCGATACGGCCGAAGTCGTCGGGAGTGGTCTCTTCTTCGCCGATGACGGCGTCGTCGTCATCCGTCACCGGAATGAACACGCCGACGTGACCGGTCTTGCGGTCCATCTCGACCCGGGCGCCCGGGGGCACCTCACCCGAGGGCGACGTGTGCTTTCCGTAGGCGGTCAGAATCGCCTGCTCGATGATGCTCACGAGTTCGTCGAAGGGGATTTCCTTCTCGCGCTCGATCGTCTTCAGCAGTCCGAGATCGATGTCCACTTCGGACCTCCCTATTCAGCTCTCGTCGACGCGTCATGCGCGTCGACATCCCCCCTACGTTACCGGATGACATCGGCGATCGTCCCAGGGCCATACCCTGTTCGCATGCACTCCCGACGCGCAGCCGTTGCCAGCACCCTGTTCGCCGCCATGCTCCTGATTTCGGGCTGTGCCACCTCGAGCCACATCCAGGCCGAGGACGACGACCTCGGCGCCGTCGACGTATACGACATCGGTGCGGATGCGACCCTGTCACCCGCACCCAGCGGCCCGGCCGACGAGATCTGGACGATGTTCGTGGGCGTCGTGACCGAACCGGTCGCGGCCGACACCTTCAACAGCTACCGCGTGGGCGATTCCGCCGACAGCGACACCATGGCGTACGTGTCGCGCGATCTGGACGACCCCACCGAGTGGATGCTGGTTGCGAACGCCGCTTACGCGGACGACGCCGACACCCTGCTGCAGACCCTCATCCACGAGTACGCGCACGTGCTGAGCCTCAACGTCGCACAGGTGCCCGAGCCATCCGGCGACTGCGACACGCTCGAGTTGAGCGAGGGATGCGCGCTGCCGACGTCCTTCATCTATGCGTTCCAGACGGATTTCTGGGACGCCTACGGTGACGAGGCGCCCGGTCCCGACAACGACGACTCCGAGGTCGCGGACGCCTTCTACGCCGCGCACGAGGAGGACTTCGTCAGCGACTACGCCGCGACGAACGTCACCGAGGACTTCGCCGAGTCCTTCGCGGCGTTCGTGCTCGAGGCGGAGCCGGATTCGGACTCGCCGCTCGCGCAGAAGCTCGACTTCTTCTGGGCCGTGCCCGAATTCGTGCAGATCCGTGCGCACATCTCCGAACAGTTCGGTCTCGAATAGCCCGCGCTACCCCCGATCGCGCTCCCTCCCGGACATACTGTGCGCATGGATGAGATCAACGACTGGCTGCTGACGTGGGGCGACAACCTCTGGACCTGGATCATCGTCCCCGTGGTGGTGCTGCTCGGCCTGTACTTCACGGCACGCTCCGGTATCGTCCAGTTCCGGCTCATTCCCGAGATGTTCCGCACCCTCACCGACAGGACGCCGCGGACCGCGACGGGTGAGCCGCAGTCGGTCTCGGCGTTCCAGGCGTTCACGATATCGGCCGCCTCGCGCGTCGGAGTCGGCAACATCGCCGGTGTCGGCACCGCGATCGCGCTGGGTGGCCCGGGGGCGATCTTCTGGATGTGGCTCATGGCCTTCGTCGGCGGGGCGTCGAGCTTCATCGAGTCATCGCTCGCCCAGCTGTTCAAGGTGCGTGACACGGATGGCTTCCGCGGCGGCCCCGCCTACTACATGCAGCGAGGGCTGAAGGCGCGGTGGCTCGGGATCTGGTTCGCGATCATCCTGATCGTCTGCTTCCCCTTCGCGTTCTCGTCCCTGCAGGCCAACACGATCTCGGCCACGGTCAGCGGAAGCCTCGGTGACGACGCGGCCCCCTGGCTGCCCTGGGCCGTCGGTATCGGCATCACCCTCCTGACCGCGCTGGTGATCTTCGGCGGGGTCCGTCGCATCGCCTCCGTGACGCAGGCACTCGTGCCCACCATGGCCCTGCTCTACCTGCTGCTCGGGCTCGCCGTCGTGGCGCTGCACATCGACCAGCTGCCGGTGGTGTTCACCCAGATCTTCACGCAGGCGTTCGGATTCAACGAGGTCGTCGGCGCGGCCTTCGGCTACATCGTTCTCACCGGGGTCAAGCGCGGCATGTTCTCGAACGAGGCGGGGCTCGGATCGGCGCCGAACGCCGGGGCGAGTGCCGCGGTCACGCACCCCGTCAAGCAGGGACTCGTGCAGACGCTGGGCGTCTACTTCGACACGTTCCTCGTGTGCACGATCACGGCATTCATCATCCTGGTCTCGGCGCCCGACCTGACCTCGGCCACGAGGGGAATCGGCCTGACCCAGGGGGCGCTCGTATCGACGCTCGGCGAGTGGTCGAACATCGCCCTGACCGTCATCATCTTCCTGCTGGCGTTCAGCTCGATCCTCGGCAACTACTACTACGGCGAGTCGAACATCGAGTTCATCACGACCAAGCGCGGGGCGCTCGTGGGCTACCGCATCCTCGCCGTACTGGCGGTTCTGGCCGGATCGGTCGTTACGGCCGACCTGGTGTGGAACTTCGCCGACGGGGTCATGGGCCTGATGGCGCTGACCAACCTGATCGCGATCGCGCTGCTCTCGGGCATCGCGTTCCGCCTGCTGAAGGACTACACCCGGCAACGCCGCGAGGGGCGCAATCCCGTCTTCACACGGGCACTCATGGCGGATGTCGAGGGCATCGAATGCTGGGAGGACGAGCTTTCCGTCACCGGCCCGATCGACATCGTCGAGAAGGAGCACGAGGCGCGCAAGCATCGCGATCACCTGCACGGGGCTCCCAAGCTCTGACGAAGGCGGCCACGGGGCGGGCTCGCGCCTAGGCTGAGCCGATGGACTCCGAGGCCCCGAAGCGCGTCGCCCGCGACGCGACCACGATGCCCTGGTTCCGCGGGCTCGCACGGCTCGGGTACGTCTCGAGCGGCATCGTCCATGCTCTGATCGGCGTGATCGCGCTCATCGTGGCCCTCGGTGGAGATGCCGCGACGGATCAGACCGGTGCCCTCCGCGCCATCGCCGCACTCCCCCTCGGCTTCACCCTGCTCTGGATCATCGCCGCGGGGTTCTTCGCACTCGCCGCGTGGAAGATCGGCGAGGGCATCCTCGTCCGTGGCGACAGCGTCCTGAAGAAGTGGGGCGGTCGGGTCGGCCAGTGGGGTCAGGCGGTCGTCTTCGCCGCGTTCGGAACGGTCGCCGCGGCCATCGCCTTGGGCGCGCGCCTGAGCAGCGAGCAAGCCGCCGAGAAGGCCAGCCGCGGCGTTCTCGACATACCCGGGGGAACGTTCCTCCTGATCGCGGTCGGTATCGGCGTGGGCGCCACCGGCATCTCGTTCTTGTCCATGGGCGTCCGGCGCAGCTACCGCGGGCAGGTCTCGGTCCCGGAGGGCGCTCTCGGACGGCTCGTCGACATCCTCGGTATCGTCGGGTTCGTCGCGAAAGGCGCGGCGCTCGCGGCGATGGCGGTGTTGCTGGTCATCGCCGCTGTCCGGGACGAGGCTGCAACGGCGGGAGGCCTCGACGGCGCCCTCGCAGCGCTGCTCGGACTCACCCTCGGACCCGTCCTGGTCGCATCCATCGGGATCGGCTTCATCGCCTATGGCGTGTTCTGCCTCTTCCGTGCCCGGTATGCGCGACTCTCGCCCGATCCCGCCCGGCACGCTTCGCGGCGCACGTCGAGCCTCGAGAACCGGCACACCGGCCGAGTCCCCGCACGTACGCTCGGGGAATGACACCCGACATGGCTGACTCCGCGCAGAGGACCGTTCGCAAGGCGGCATCACACCCCGCGTTCCGGATGCTCGCGCGCTCCGGATACGCGGCAAACGGCGTGATCCACCTCCTCATCGGCGCGATCGTGCTCGCAGTCGGCGCCGGGGGCGGCGGGGGTGGGGGAGAGTCCGATCCGACCGGCGCCTTCCGCGCCATCGCGGAGGCGCCGCTCGGCTTCGTCGCGCTCTGGGTCCTGGCCGTCGGGCTCGCGGCTCTCGGCCTGTGGTATCTGGTCAAGGGCGTGCTCGTGGACGTAGACGACGCGCGCAAGCGCTGGATGAAGCGGATCGGCGAGTGGGCCAAGGCGGTCGTCTATGTCGCCATCGGCTACAGCGCGGCATCCGTCGCACTCGGCGCGGGATCGAGCGGCGACGAGAGCGCCCAGAACGCCAGCAGCACCGTGCTCTCGCTTCCCGGCGGTCCCGTCCTGCTGGGAATCGCCGGCCTGGTCATCGTCGGCGTCGGGGCCGGATTCGTCTTCAAGGGCGTCACCCGCAGCTTCCGTGAGAAGCTCCGGATGCCGAGCGGCGCGACGGGTCGCATCGTGACGGTTCTCGGCATCGCCGGATACGTCGCCAAGGGGATCGCCCTCGCCATCGTCGGCGTCCTGGTCATCACGGCCGCGATTCAGGTCGATCCGGAGGAGGCCGGCGGGATGGACCGGGCGCTCTCGGCCCTGATCGACCTGCCCCTCGGGCCCTGGCTCCTCGGCGCCGCGGGCGTCGGGTTCATCGCGTACGGGGTCTACTGCTTCTTCCGGGCCCGCTACGCACGTCTCTGAGGGGGCCGACCGGTCAGGGGCAGTCGTTCGCCGCGGCCCCCACGGGAACGCCGTCGAACCGCGCCTGCGTCCACCGCATCATGGTCGACAGCAACGGCGAGCGCGGCAGCATCGGGCCGGTGTGATCCATCCGATCGAAGACGCGAACCTGCAGCGGCTGCCCCTCGGCGCACCTCTCGGCGACGAATCGCTCGTGCAGCGCCGTCGGAATCACCTCGTCCTGTCCGCCCCAGGCCAGCAGGACGGGGGATTCCCACGGCCCGGTCGCCGCGTTCTGCGCGAGCCGATCCCCCAGCGGCCCGACCGTCAAGTCTGTGTCGTAAAGGGGGCGATCCGCAGAGACGCCCAGCGCCGCGAGCACGGACACGACCACCCCCGGCTCCGTCGGACAGCGCTGCGTCATCTCTCTGACGATCGAGCGCCCACCGGATGCGACGTAATCGGAGATCAACACATCGGGATACGTGTCGGCATAGGGCACGAGCACCCACGAGATGAGCACGGACAGGATCGCGGAGTCCTGCGTGCGAGCGAGCTCTTCGGCGAGCGCGAGCGGGTCCGCCGCGGGCGAGATGGCCACGGTCCCCCGCACGCTGAGTTCGGGCGCGTAGGTGGGTGCGAGCTGGCTCGTCCAGAGCGCGGCGTGCCCGCCCTGGGAGTGCCCCCACACCACGACCCGGGACGACAGCCACAGACCCTCCACGTGCTCCGCAGCACGCACCGCGTCGAGCGCCGAGCGCGCCTCTCCCTCACCGATCAGGTACGGAAAAGTGCCCGGAGCCCCCTGGCCCGTGTAGTCGGTCGCGACGACGACCCAACCCGCTGCGAGGGCCCGATCGATAGCGGGAATCGCCCAGCGCGTGGCCGAGGCATCCGCGAGACTCGGGGCGCACCCGCGGGCGACGCCGGTCGTTCCGTGGTTCCAGATGATGACGGGACGCGGCCCCATGGGCGGGTCCGTGGGCGAGATGACCAACCCGCTCGCGAGCGCGCGGCTGCCGAACGCGTCCGTCGTGCTGTACAGGATGCGCCTGACCTCACCGCCGACCGGTGTGCGTCCGCTGTACGCCCCCTCTCGCAGGAGCGCGCCCGGGGCACTCGGCGGGGCCCCGGCGGGCGCGTCGTAGAAGGCGTCGATCACGGGGGCACCGTCTGCGAGCCAGGAACTCACCCACCAGGATCCGCCGGCGAGCCCCAGCAGCACCGCCGCGAGCGCGTAGCGCCCCACCGCGGCCCAGACGAGCACGCGTCGACTGCCGGTGGTCTCTCCCGGACGCGCTGAGCGCCCGCGGATCCGGCGCGAGGAACGCCAGGTGAGCACGCCACCGAGCACGACGGTCCGCAGCCCGAAGGCGATCGCGACGACGAGCAGGGTGACGTCCGGCCAGAGCAGGGCCAGCAGACCGAACACGACCTGCGCCACGGCAGATGCGGCGGCGAGCACCCGCTCGCTCACCCGGCCGCGTGAGACACCGATGGATGCGCCGAGCCCACCGAGAACGAGCAGCGCAGCGATCAGTTCCGGCAACAGGTCGAGGTTGCGCCCGAGCCAGAAGAGGATCACACCACCACCGACGATCCAGAGGATCGCGAGCACGATGTTCGCGCGGCGCGGGACGTCGCGCGGGGCGATCAGGTCCATCACACCGGCCGCGATGGCGCTGACCCCGATGTAGATCGCCAGCACCCACAGGGATGTCAGCGGCCGGGTGACGATGAATACGCCGAGCAGAATCAGGGGCAGCCCGACCGCGATGCCCACCCAGGCCGGCGCGTGGCCGACGAGCCGACTGAACCCGCCGCGCCGCGGCACGGGGGCGCTCGCGTTCGTGGGCTGCTGGGTCACTCAGGCAATGCTAGATGGGCTCCCGCGAACCTCGGGTCTCGCGCGGCTCAGTCGCCGACTTCGTCACGCTTTCCGCGCAGGACCAGGAGGGGGTCCGGCTCGCCGACGACCGAGGCATCCTTGTCTTCGTATTCGAATTGCGACAGGAAGTAGCGCATCGCGTTCAGGCGCGCCCGCCGCTTGTCGTTCGAGCGGATGATCGTCCAGCGCGCGAAACCCTTGTCGGTGCGCTGGAACATCTCATCCTTCGCGGCCGTGTAATCGTCCCAGCGTCCGAGGGACTCGAGGTCCATCGGTGAGAGCTTCCAACGACGCACCGGGTCGAGCTGACGCAGCGCGAAACGCGTGCGCTGCTCGGTCTGCGACACCGAGAACCAGAACTTCGTGAGCGAGGTTCCGGACTCGACGAGCATCTTCTCGAACTGTGGAACCTGCTGCATGAACTCCTCGTACTCGTCGGTCGAGCAGAAGCCCATCACGCGCTCCACACCCGCCCTGTTGTACCAGGAGCGGTCGAACATGACGATCTCGCCAGCGGTCGGCATGTGCTGAACGTATCGCTGGAAGTACCACTGGCCGGACTCGCTGTCACTCGGCTTGTTCAACGCGACCACGCGCGCCGCGCGCGGATTGAGGTGCTCCATGAACCGCTTGATCGTGCTGCCCTTGCCCGCGGCGTCGCGACCCTCGAACACGATGACCGCGCGGTGCCCGGTGTCCTGCACCCAGTACTGGAACTTGAGCAGTTCGATCTGCAGGAGGTACTTCTGGTCCTCGTACTCCTCCGCGTCGATCCGCGTGTCGTAGGGGTAACCCTCCTGCCAGGTCGTGACCGGATTGCCCATCGGATCCACCAGATCGGGATCGCCCGTCTGTCCGCCGACGACGTAGTAGCCTTCCTGTCGCAGGTTCTCGATGTACTCACGCAGCGACTGCTGCCCGGTAGGAATGGTCACGTCGTGAGACTAGCCCCCGAACCCAACGGACCGTAGACGGACAGGGAACGGGCGGCGAACAAAAGTCACGGCCGCGGGCGCCTCGCGCGCGAGGCGTTCTGGGTTACGGTCGCCTCGTGCCCACGACCCCGGCCCCGCCGCCCCTCCGATCGTTCCGCACCGCCGACCCCGGCCTGATCGGGCTGCTCGGTTTCGCGATCGCGACCCTCACCGCCCAGCTCGCGCACCTCGGCGTCCACGACGACAGCTCGGTGTTCTGGGTCGGCGCGATCTTCGGGGGGATCGTGCAGATCATCGCGGGGATGCTGTCGTTCACGATCGGCGACGACTTCCACTTCCTCGTCTACAACGCCTTCGGCTGGTATTGGCTCTGCATGCCGGGGTTCCTGCTCGGCGGCGAGCTCGGGTTCTTCGAGGTCGCCGGTCCCGCGCGAGGTGTCTTCACGCTCATGTTCGCCGTCCTGGCGGGGCTCTTCGTGTTCCCGGGCGCAACGCACAACAGCGCGCTGCCCATCACCCTGATGTGTGTATCCGGTGGGCTCGCGCTGCAGTCCTTGACCGCGTTCGGCGGCGCGACGGCGTTCGGGGCCGCGGGATCGGTCCTGCTGATCGTCGCATCCGGTCTCGCGACCTACATGCTGGTCGAGAAGTTCATCGTGCGCACGATGGGCCGCTCGGTCGTGCCGCTCGGCCCGGCGTGGCTTCGCGGTTCACGCGATCCGGAGTCCTAGCCGCGCGCTGAGGCGCTCAGCCGCGCCAACCCGTCGGCGACCGACACGACCTCGCGGTCACCCGTGCGACGATCCCAGAGCTCGACCTGACCCTCGGCCGCCCCGCGCCCGACGATCAGGATGCGCGGCACACCGATGAGTTCCGCGTCACCGAACTTCACGCCCGGCGACACCTTCGGACGGTCGTCGTAGAGGACATCGAGGCCCGCCGTCTCGAGCTGATCGGCGATGGACGCGGCGAGATCGAACGCCACGGCATCCCGCCCCGTCGCGACGACGTGCACGTCGAAGGGAGCGACGGACGCGGGCCAGATCAGGCCCTTGTCGTCGTTGTTCAGCTCCGCGATGATCGCAAGGATGCGGGTCACGCCTATCCCGTACGAACCCATCGTGACCGTGACGAGCTTGCCGTTCTCGTCGAGCACCTTCAGGCCCAACGCCTCGGCGTACTTGCGGCCGAGCTGGAAGACGTGACCGATCTCCATGCCGCGGGCGAGGTTGACCGGGCCCGAGCCATCCGGTGCCGGGTCTCCCTCGCGCACCGTGGCGACCTCGACGAAACCGTCGGCCGCGAAGTCGCGCCCCGCGACGAGCGAGTGCACGTGCTTCTCGTGCGCGTTCGCGCCGGTGATCCACGACGTGCCGTCGACGACGCGAGGATCGAGGAAGTAACGGATGTCGGTGGCGGATTCGGACCCGAGGATCGCACCCGTGGGCGACCAGGGGCCGATGTAGCCCTTGACGAGCAGCGGGTGCTTCTCGAAGTCCGCCTCGGTCGCGGCCTCGACGGCGGCGGGGGCGAAGGCGACCTCGACGCGCTTGTCGTCGACGTCGCGGTCGCCGGGCAGACCCACCACGACGAGCTCGCGCGTACCGTCGAGGTGCGTCAGAGCGAGCACGACGTTCTTGAGCGTGTGCGCGGCAGTCCACTCCCCCTCAGCCGGGGCTTCGAGGTGGGCGTTCGCGTGGTCGACGAGCGTGGCGATCGTCGGGGTGTTCGGCGAGTCGAAGATGACGGGCTCGGGCAGCCCGTCGAACGGGATCGGCTCGGGCGCGAGCGTCGTGAAGGCCTCGACGTTGGCCGCGTACCCGCCGTCTGAGCGGACGAACGTGTCCTCGCCGACCGCGGTGGGGTGCAGGAACTCCTCACTGCGCGAGCCGCCCATGGCCCCGGCATCCGCCTGCACGATCACGTACTCGAGTCCGAGGCGCGTGAAGATGCGCTCGTAGGCATCCCGCTGGGCCTGGTAACTCGCGTCGAGCCCGGCGTCGGTGTAGTCGAAGGAGTAGGCGTCCTTCATCGTGAACTCTCGGCCGCGCAGGAGGCCGGCGCGGGGCCGCGCCTCGTCGCGGTACTTGTCCTGGATCTGGTAGATCGACAGGGGCAGGTCCTTGTACGACGAGTACAGGTCCTTCACGAGCAGCGTGAAGACCTCTTCGTGTGTGGGCGCGAGCAGGTAGTCGGCGCCCTTGCGGTCCTGCAGGCGGAACAGCGCGTCGCCGTACTCCTCCCAGCGGCCCGTGACCTCGTACGGTTCGCGCGGCAGCAGCGCCGGGAAGTGCACCTCGTACGCCCCGGCGTTCGCCATCTCCTCCCGGACGACGGCCTCGATCTTGGCCTTGACCTTCAGCCCCAGCGGCAGCCAGGCGAAGACGCCGGGCGCTTGGCGCCTGATGTATCCGGCGCGCACGAGCAGCCGATGGCTCGTGACTTCGGCATCGGCGGGGTCCTCACGGAGCGTGCGGAGGAAGTAGTGCGAGAGACGGGTGACCACGATCGTCAAGTCTAGGCGCGCGGATGCCTCGGCCCCTGCGCCCTGGCTTCGGCGCGCTCCGTGACTCTCTTTCCTGCCGAACCGTCACGAACCGCTCGAAATGCGCTCAAGATTGAGCGTTTCGTGACAGCTCGATTCGCTCAGAGCGCGTCGAGCACGGCCGCGAGGATGGCCGCTGTGCCCTGCTCGTCGTTGGCAACGCTGTCCCCGCTGATCGCGACGCGCGTGTCGCCAGCCGTGGCGACCAGCGTTCCGTATTCCGGCGCCAACATGACCAGATGACCGTGCACTCCGTTCGGGAGCGAGTATTCCTCGGCGCCGACGGTGCGGAGGTCAGCCGAGTCCGGCGCACCGACGTCTCGCTGCACCCGAAGCGAGATGATGCCGCTCTCGTTACTCCACGCACAGCTTTCCACGATGTTCGTCATCAGCGCGATCGCCTCCAGCCCCGCGATCCCCCAGCCGCTCTCGACGAGACCCGCGGCCGGCACCGCCGCGTTCACCGCCGCGAGAAGTTCTGTGCAGTCGAGCAACGGTTCCGCCGCGCCGCCGACGGCCGGTGGGCTCCATGCCAGGACCCGCGGGGCAATCATCTGTGAGAGCGCCTCCACACGCTCGGGGCTCTCAGCCCAGGTCTCGTACGACGATGTCGGCCATTCCGTCGTCTCCATCCACCAAGGTCCCGACACGGTGCGCCAGCTGCAATCCGTGAACCCGCTCATGCACGCTTCTTCCGGCACCGAGACGTGCAACTCCGGAGGCACGACCGACACGGGCAGCACTACGACACCCAGACCCACCTGATCAAACACCCAGTTGCAAACGATGCCGCCTTCGCGGATCACGGATGCCTCCTCCGCGATCCGCTGGCGCGCCTCGCGCACGGGATCGAGTTCGATCGGGGGGCCGAACAGGTCCGAAACCTCGGCGTCCGAGAGCATTTCAGCACAGTCCCCTCCGAACGCCTGCGCGATCGGCTCCGGCGTCGGTGTGGGGCTCGGGCTTTGGGACGGCGTCGGCGTGGGCGTCGGGGACGACGACGAACTCGTCTCGGGTTCGGCTGCGCAAGCGCTGAGCATGAGGGCGGAGACAACCATGAAGGATGCCATTGCTCGGCGTGGGAGTTTCGTCATCCTTCGACCCTATGAGCCGCTCCGGGCCTTGATCGAGCCGTATGCCGGAATTGGCAAACTACGATCCGATCACGCGTGTGTCCGCATCGCTCCCGCTAGGCTCACGCGCGTGTGCACCCGCATCTTCTGGAACGACAACCGCATCGCCAAGACCGTGGCCCGCTGCATGGACTGGGCCGTCAGCGACGAACCCGAGCTCTGGTACGTCCCGGCCGGTCAGCACCGCTCGGGCGACGCCGGCGAAGGATCCCACACCTGGGTCTCGCAGCACGCGAACGTCGTCATCAGTATGTGGGGCATCGGCACGGTCGACGGCCTGAACGACGCGGGGCTCGCGGCCCACGCCCTATACCTGGATCCGACGGATGTCTCGCTCCCCGCCGCCGACGAACGCCCGGCGGTCGCCCACACCATGTGGGTGCAGTATCTGGTGGACAATTTCGCCACCGTCGCGGATGCCGTCGCCGCGGCAGAAGACATCCGGATCGTCGCCCCTCCCCTGCGCGGCGAGACCTTCGGGGTGCACATCGCCCTGGAGGACAGCACCGGCGACTCCGCGATCATCGAGCCGATCGACGGCCGGATGGTCGTGCACCACGGCCGCGAATTCACCGTCATGGCGAACTCCCCCACGCTCGACCGCCAACTCGAGAATCTCGCGCGCTACCGCCCGTTCGGCGGCGAACTCCCGCCGCCCGGTGACATCACGTCGCAAGACCGCTTCGTGCGCGCCTCCTACTTCCTGCACTACCTGCCCGAACCCACGGGCATCGACGAGGCCGTGGCCGGGGTCGTGCAGTTGATCGCCAACGTCTCCGTGCCGTACGGCGCGCCCTACGTGGACGGCGGCGTGTACCCGACCTGGTGGCGCTCGGCAGCGGACCTGACCAACCGCACGTACTACTTCGGCTCGACGCGCAGCCCCGGGATCTTCTGGATCGACCTGCCCACCCTCGCAGGCACCACCGGCGTCCTCCGCCTCGACCCGCGCGACACGTCGCTGGTCGGCGATGAGACATCCCGCCTCGAACCCGCCGCCCTGCGGTACTAGGGAGCTACCTACAGCCGTCGAGCTGGCGCGAAACGCTCGATCGAGCAACGGATGCAGCGGTTCGTGACAGCTCGCCGCGCACCGGACGCCGGAGCCGGGGCCTGCGCCAGGCCATTACAGCAACGCCCAGCAGGGCGCAACGGGTGCCCGGATGATCGCGCTCAGAGCACGCCTGTGACAGGTTTAGAGAGGTGGTTCATCGCCCGCCACCTCGTACGCGTAGGACCAGCGCCGACCGCATCCTGAACATGAGGACGAACGCATGACTGCTCCCGCAGAACCCGCTCCGTATACGGCGTCGATCCCGATCATGACGCAGGAGCCGTTCCCCGATACCCCGGGCAGCCCCGAGCCGGAGTGGTTCAAGACGGCGGTCTTCTACGAGGTGCTCGTGCGCTCGTTCAAGGACGGCGACGGCGACGGCACGGGCGACTTCCGCGGCCTGATCGACAAGCTCGACTACCTGAAGTGGCTCGGCGTCGACTGTCTGTGGGTTCCGCCGTTCTTCCCGTCACCGTTGCGCGACGACGGCTATGACGTGGCCGACTACACCGGCGTCCTGCCCGAGCTGGGCACGGTGGCGGACTTCCAGGAGTTCCTCGACGCCGCGCACGAGCGGGACATTCGCGTGATCATCGACTTCGTCATGAACCACACCAGCGACGAGCACCCGTGGTTCCAGGCCAGCCGCAACGACCCGGATGGCCCATTCGGCGACTTCTACGTCTGGAGCGACACCGACGAGCTCTACGAGGATGCCCGGATCATCTTCGTCGACACCGAGCCCAGCAACTGGACGTGGGACCCGGTGCGCAAGCAGTACTACTGGCACCGGTTCTTCTCGCACCAGCCCGACCTCAACTTCGACAACCCGAGGGTGCACGAGGCGATGATCGACGCCATGCGGTTCTGGCTCGACATGGGCCTCGACGGGTTCCGGCTCGATGCCGTGCCATACCTCTACGAACGACCCGGCACGAACGGCGAGAACCTGCCCGAGACGCACGAGTTCCTGAAGAAGGTGCGCCGAATCGTCGACGCCGAGTACCCAAGCCGGGTGCTGCTGGCCGAGGCGAACCAGTGGCCGGCCGACGTCGTCGACTATTTCGGCGACCCGGATGTCGGGGGCGATGAGTGTCACATGTGCTTCCACTTCCCGGTGATGCCCCGCATCTTCATGGCGGTGCGTCGGGAGTCGCGGTTCCCGATCAGCGAGATCCTGGCCGAGACCCCCTCGATCCCCTCCGGATGCCAGTGGGGCATCTTCCTGCGTAACCACGACGAGCTCACGCTCGAGATGGTCACGGACGAAGACCGCGACTACATGTGGAACGAGTACGCGCAGGATCCGCGCATGAAGGCCAACATCGGCATCCGGCGCCGCCTCGCGCCGCTGCTCGACAACGACATCGACCGCATCGAGCTCTTCACCGCGCTCCTGCTCTCGCTCCCCGGGTCACCCGTGCTGTACTACGGCGACGAGATCGGCATGGGCGACAACATCTGGCTCGGCGACCGCGATGGCGTACGCACTCCCATGCAGTGGACATCCGATCGCAACGCGGGATTCTCGACCGCGAATCCCGGCAAGCTGGATCGTCCGATCGTCCAGGACCCGGTCTACGGATACCTCGCCGTCAACGTCGAGGCGCAGCAGGAGGACCGCTCGTCGCTCCTGCACTGGACGCGACAGATGATCCAGGCGCGCAAACGCCATCCCGCGTTCGGGCTCGGGAGCTTCAACGACCTGGGCGGATCGAACCCGTCGGTGCTGTCGTACTCCCGCGAGCACACGAACGAGGACGGCACGGTCGACGTGATCGTCTGCGTCAACAATCTGTCGCAGTTCCCGCAGCCGGTGGAGCTCGACATGCGACGTTTCGAGGGCATGGTGCCCGTCGAGCTGATCGGCGGAGCCCCCTTCCCCCGAATCGGCGAGCTGCCCTACCTGTTGACGCTGGGAGGCCACGGGTTCTACTGGTTCCAACTGCACGAGCCGGCGACGGAGTCAGAGGAAGTGGGGTTGCTGTGAGCGCGATCGATCATGCCCTTCTCGAGGGTTACCTGGTACGAACGCGGTGGTTCGGTGGCAAGGGACGCCCGTTCCAGGTGTCGCGGGTCCGCGTGCTGGCCGACTTGTCGGCACCCGAGCGGCCGAGCGCGACCGTCTACCTCGTCACCGTGGCCTACTCGGACGAGGTCGGAGGAACCGAGCTCTATCAGGTGCCCCTGGCCGGGTACGACGAGATCGAGGACCGGATCGGCCACGCCTACGTGGGCGCGATCGAGGTGGATGGTCGACAGCGGCATCTCTACGACGCCGTCCACGACCGGGATGCCATGGCTCTCTGGTTGGACGCTTTCATCGCAGCAGAGCCCACCGGTGGCGCGGATGTCGATGGTCTGAGATTCCACCGGCTGCCCGGCGGCGAGCCGCTCGATCCGGAGCTACGGCCCTCGCCCATGACGGGCGAGCAGTCGAACTCGTCGGTCCGTTTCGACGAGACCGCGATGATGAAGATCTTCCGCAAGCTCAGTCCTGGCGTGAATCCCGATATCGAGATCCATGAGGAGCTCACCCGCGGCCACTCGGAGTACATCGCCGAGTTGTGCGGCTGGGTCGAGACGACCGTCGATGGCGAGGTCATCCAGCTGGCGATGCTGCAGGAGTTCCTGCGTACCGCCACCGACGGTTTCGAGCTCGCGATGGCGAGCGTGCGCACGTTGCTCGTCGATCTCGAACAGGAACCGGATGACTCGGGTGGCGACTTCGCGGGAGAGGCTGCGCGCCTCGGCGAAGCCCTCGCGAAGGTGCACGCGCTGCTGCGCGAGCGCTTCCCCGCCGGGCGGCGGGGGGCCGAGACCACCGCGGAGCTGGCGCGAGCCATGACCGAGCGACTGGATCACGCGCTGCGCGTCGTGCCCGAGATCGAACCCCACGCGGCTCGCCTCCGAGCGACGTATTCCGCGGTGGCGGCGCTCGAGGGTCTGGATGTGCAGCGGGTGCACGGCGATCTGCATCTCGGTCAGACACTCAGGACATCCCGGGGATGGCGGCTCGTGGATTTCGAGGGCGAACCGGGCCGCCCGTTCGCGGAGCGGGCGTTGCCCGACTCGCCGTGGCGCGACGTCGCCGGAATGCTGCGCTCGTTCGACTATGCCCCCGGGGTCGTGGAGATGTCGCTCGTGGGCACCGGGCGGATCATCGACGACGACGAGTGGGCGCTGCGGGCGGAGCGAGCAGCCGAGTGGTCCTCACGCGCCCGTAGCCACTTCATCAACGGCTACGTCGGGGTGATCGCCGGAGCGGCGAGCGACGACGATACGAGCACGCACGAGACCCGCACGGACGATACCAGCACGGACGAGCGTCGTGTGCTGCTCACCGCATACGTTGCGGACAAGGCGGTATACGAGGTCGTCTACGAGAAGCGCAACCGCCCGGCATGGATCGGAATCCCGCTCGCCGCACTCGCGCGTATCGACGGCGAGTAGAGCCCGCGGTCACATTCCGCAGGGGCGCGGGGCCGCTCAGGCCGTGACGACCTGCGCGGTGCCCGGAGCAGCGTTGGGGCCCATCTCATCCGCGAGACGGTTGGCCTCTTCGATCAGCGTCGCGACGATCTCCGACTCCGGAACCGTCTTGATGACCTGACCCTTGACGAAGATCTGTCCCTTGCCGTTGCCGGATGCGACACCCAGGTCGGCCTCGCGAGCCTCGCCCGGACCGTTGACGACGCAACCCATGACGGCGACGCGGAGCGGGACCGTCATGTCCTTCAGACCCTCGGTCACGTCGTCGGCGAGCGTGTAGACGTCGACCTGAGCTCGACCGCACGAGGGGCACGAGACGATCTCGAGCTTGCGCTCACGCAGGTTAAGCGACTGCAGGATCTGGTGCCCGACCTTGACCTCTTCGGCGGGTGGAGCCGAAAGCGAGACACGGATCGTGTCGCCGATGCCCTCGCCGAGCAGGATGCCGAAGGCCGTCGCGGACTTGATCGTGCCCTGGAATGCGGGTCCGGCCTCGGTGACACCGAGATGCAACGGCCAGTCGCCCATCTCGGCGAGCAGGCGATACGCCTTGACCATCACGACGGGGTCGTTGTGCTTGACCGAGATCTTGAAGTCGTGGAAGTCGTGCTCTTCGAAGAGGGATGCCTCCCAGCGCGCGCTCTCGGCGAGCGCCTCGGGAGTCGCCTTGCCGTACTTCTGCAGCAGGCGCGGGTCGAGGGATCCGGCATTCACACCGATGCGCAGCGATACGCCGGCGGCCTTCGCCGCGGCGGCGATCGCACCCACCTGGTCGTCGAACTTGCGGATGTTGCCCGGGTTGACGCGCACGGCGGCACACCCGGCATCGATCGCCTGGAACACGTACTTCGGCTGGAAGTGGATGTCGGCGATCACCGGGATCTGGCTCTTCTTCGCGATGATGTGGAGCACGTCTGCGTCGTCCTGCGAGGGCACGGCGACGCGCACGATCTCACAGCCGGATGCCGTCAGTTCGGCGATCTGCTGCAGCGTCGCGTTGATGTTCGTCGTCGGCGTGGTGCACATCGACTGCACGCTGACCGGCGCATCCCCGCCGACGAGCACCTTGCCGACGCGGATCTGTCGACTCTTCCGACGCGGCGCGAGAACATCCGGCACCTTCGGCATTCCGAGATTCACTGCTGGCACGGACCCAGCCTACGCGGGTCGGGCACGGGCACGGCCCGCTCCCAGGTCACTCAGAGAGGCGCTTCATCTCGCTTTGGATCCGACCTTCGCTCGGCCCACCCGCGCCGGCGCCGAAGGCGCGGATACCGGTGAAGATCACGCCGAGCGCGATTCCCGCGATCGGCCAGATCGGCCAGAAGCCCTCGAATCCGTCCGATGCCCCGCCAGAGAAGGCCCAGATCAACACGAAGAGAAGGCTCAGCACCACCCACGTGATCAGTGCCTGCCAGAAGTGGCCCTTGGCCTTGAGACTGCTGATGGCACGCCCGCGGAGATCGTCGCTCATGGCGAAAAGCTTAGGGGTGGCCCGCGCGGACCGACAGGAAGAGGTCGCGTGTCGTGCGTGCTATCGTGACGGCATGTCCGCGAACCGCTCCTGGTGGCCCGCCTCTTAGGCGGTGTGTTCGCGTTTCCACGAATCCAGACCGCCCGCCGTGGCGGTCTTTTCGTTGAGCGACCGCCCCGCCGGGCCGAGCCGAAGGACCCACGATGACCGGCCATCGCCCCCCCAGTGATGCGGATGGCAGCGAACTGCTGCAGCGCCTGCGCGAATCCGCGGACGACCGCCCCCTCGTCCTGATCGCGCGCGATGGTGCGGATGTCGAAGTCCTCACGGGCACCGTCGTCGATGTCGAGCTGCTCGCAGACATCCCCCTCACGGACGCGGACGGCTCACCGCAGGAGGTCCTCGCGCTGGTTCCGTACCGACAGGTGCGCGAACGCGGCTTCGAATGCCATGACGACGGCGCGCCGCTGCGCTGCGTCATCGTGTCGGAGCGCGGCACGATTTCGCGCGACGAGGCCATGCGCGTCCTGCCCGCGACCCCCGTGCCCCTGCACGACACCGGGTTCGACGTGAGTGACGAGGACTACGCCGAGATCGTGCGCGACGTGATCGCCGAAGAGATCGGACGCGGTGAGGGGGCGAACTTCGTCATCCGACGCGACTTCACCGCGCGCATCGACGCCGACCCGCGCGAGAGCGCCCTGACCTGGTTCCGAGCTCTGCTCGAGCACGAGCGAGGCGCCTACTGGACCTTCGCGATCGCCACACCGGGGCACGTCGCCGTCGGCGCGAGCCCCGAGGCGCACGTCAGCGCCAGCGGTGGTGTCGTCACGATGAACCCCATCTCGGGCACGTTCCGGCATCCCGCCGGCGGCTCGACCCCCGAAGCGCTGACGGCATTCCTCGAGAACACCAAAGAGACCGAAGAGCTCTTCATGGTCGTCGATGAGGAGCTGAAGATGATGAGCGCGGTCTGCTCGGACGGTGGCCGCATCACGGGTCCGCATCTGAAGGAGATGTCGCGCCTCACGCACACCGAGTACATGCTCCGCGGGCGCAGCACGCTCGACCCCCGCGACATCCTGCGCGAGACGATGTTCGCGCCGACCGTGACGGGCTCACCGATGCAGAACGCGTGCACGGTGATCCGCCGGCACGAGACGACCGCCCGGGGCTACTACTCCGGCGTGGCCGCGCTGTTCACCCCGAACGGCGATGAGCACGACCTCGACGCACCGATCCTCATCCGCACGGCCTATCTCGTCGACGGCCGCCTGCGCGTGCCGGTGGGCGCGACGCTCGTGCGCCACTCGGACCCCTACGGGGAGGTGGGCGAAACGCACGGCAAGGCGGCGGGCCTGCTCGGCGCGATCGGCGCGGTCCCGCGCGAGAGCGCGCCCGCGCCCGTCGCGGATCCCGATGCACCGACCACGCCGCGCGTCCCGCTCGCGGACGACCCCACGATCGCGACCCTGCTCGCCTCGCGCAACTCGCGGCTCGCGCCGTTCTGGTTGAACCCGCAGGACGTCGATGCCCCGGGCCCGTTCGCCGGACGCAGTGCGCTCGTCGTCGACGCCGAGGACCGCTTCACGACGATGCTCGCGCATCAGCTCCGCCACCTGGGACTTTCCGTGCGCATCGCGCACTGGTCGGAGGTGACGGATGCCGAGGCATCCGATACCGAGCTGCTGATCGCCGGGCCGGGTCCGGGCGACCCGCTCGACGACAGCCCGCGGATGCGTCGCATGCGCGAGATCGTGTCGGCTCGTCTGGCCTCGGGGAAGCCGCTGCTCGCGGTGTGCCTGAGCCACCAGATCCTGGCGAACACCCTCGGGTTGACGCTGGCGCCGCTCACGCGTCCGCACCAGGGACTGCAGCTGAACGTCGACATCTTCGGCCAGCGCGCCTCGATCGGGTTCTACAACACGTTCACGGTGCGGGTCGAGCCCGGGACGACGCGGGTGGGAGCCACCGAGATCGCGGCCGACCCGGCATCCGGTGACGTCTACGCGATGCGCGGACCGGGGTATGCGTCGGTACAGGGCCACCTCGAGTCGATCCTGTCGCGCGACGGCATCGAGACGCTCGAGCGGCTGATCGCGCAGGCCTTCGCCCCCGTCGACGCCTGATCCGTTCCCCCGGCTCGCTGAGCCAGGCCAGCGCACCACTCGGGGCGTCAGAACCCCGTTGGGGCGCGAGCTTCCGCGCCCCAACGGGGTTTCAGCGCCCCGGGTGGCCACGGAAACCGGGCGCGGGTCAGTTGAACAGCTGAATCGGGTTGAACACGTCGGCGAGCAGCAACAGCGCGCCCATCGCGATCAGCAGGATCACGACCACGAAGGTGACCGGCACGAGCTTGGTCGCGTCGACGGGCTTCGGCGGCGGGCGGCGGAACACGCGCGCCCAGGTCTTCTTCACGCCCTCCCACAGCGCGACGACGATATGGCCGCCGTCGAGAGGCAGGAGCGGCACCAGGTTGAAGACGAAGAGCGCGATGTTGAGCGAGCCGAGCAGGCCGAGCAGCACCGAGACGCGGCTCAGGATCGGTGCATCCGTCGACGCGACCTCTCCCGCGATCAGACCCACGCCGACGACGCTCATCGGACCGTTGGGGTCGCGCTCTCCGCCCGTGACCAGGGCGACGCCGGTCTCGTAGAGCTTCACCGGCAGCTGCGCGACGATGCCGACGACGGCACCGACGTTCTCGATGGCGGTCTGGGGGCCGGTCCAGATCGGCTGACTCTGCAGTTCGTTGGCGGGGGTGATTCCCACGAAGCCGACGTCCTGCGTCTCGGCGACGCCGTTCGCATCCAGCACCGGCATGCCGGTGTCGTCATAGACGGGCCGCTCCGCCAGCAGCGGCGTGACGGCGAGCGTCTGCCGTGCACCATCACGCTCGATCTCGAAGCTCAGGCGCGTGCCGGGGTTGTCCCGAATGATCGCGGATACCTCGTCGAAGGACTCGACCGGTGTTCCATCGATCGACAGGATGCGATCGCCCGGCAGGATGCCGGCCGCCGCGGCGGGACTGGCCGGGTCGCCGGGCGCGCACTCGGTCTGCGTGGATCCGGCCGCGACGACGCATTCGCTGACGGCGGCGACCGAGGTCGAGGCGGTCTGCACGCCGATGCCGCTGAAGACCAGCGTGAACAGCACGATGGCGAGCAGGAGGTTCATGACCGGTCCGCCGAGCATGATGATGATCCGCTTGTAGACGGGCAGACGGTAGAAGGTCCGCGAGTCCGCGGTGCCGATCATGGTCTCTTCGTTGGCGACGCGCGCGTCCTGGATCATCGCCGCGAACATCCCCGCGGCACGTCCTGGGCGCGGCCTCGAGACCGCACCTTCGCCTCCCGCGTCCCGTGCAGCCGCGGTCTCGGCCTCGCGCTCCGCGGGGGTCGGGGGGTACATGCCCGCCATCGAGATGTACCCGCCGATCGGGAGGGCTTTGATGCCGTACTCGGTCTCGCCGAATCGCCGGGACCACAGGGTCGGGCCGAGGCCGATCATGTACCGGCCGACGCGCACGCCGAAGAGCTTGGCGGGGAGCAGATGCCCGACCTCATGCAGAGCGATGGAGATCGCCAGGCCGACGACGATGACCAGCAGGCCGATGACGAAAGTGAGCACGGTCACGGGCCCACGCTACCGCCGGTTGCTTGGAACCCGCCCCGAGGGGCGTATGGCTCCGGCGGGAGAGCACTCATGGCGCGGCTAAAGTTGTCGACAGGGTAAGCGGACGATCGGAGGGGGGCCGGGCATGCGCACACGCCAACTGCGCGCGCTCCGCGGTGCATCCGCCGCCACGATCGCCGTGCTCCTCGCCGCCGTGTCGCACACGATCGGTGGGGGCACCGCACCGAGCCTCGCCGTCCTGCTCGCCGTCTCGGCCCTCGCCTGGCCCGTGACGACCGCGCTCGTCGGGCGTCGTCCGCATCCCGCGGGACTCGCGGCGGCCGTCATCGTCGCGCAGACGGCACTGCATGTGGTCTTCGCACTCACCTCGAGCGTCGGCACCCCCGCGAGCGGCTCCTTGCCGGGCAACGCACCGCACGCGCACGGTCAGGTCGCCATCGACACCGTCGGGTCCGTCGCTCAGCTCGTCCTGCCCTCTCCCCCCATGCTGACCGCGCATGTGCTCGCCGCAATCGCCTCGTTCGTCCTGCTGTTCGCCGGGGAACGGATGCTTCGCACCGTCGCCGCGTGGACGCTCCGCCTGCTCGACCGGGCCACCGTAACGGCATCCGGTCCGCTAGCCATCCCGCGCGCGATCTTCACGGACGCGCCCGCGCCTCTCCTCCGTATCGCTCGCGGCGTGATCCGCCGCCGCGGGCCACCTCTGCCGTGGGGCGACGCCAGCGTCGCATAGTCCGCCGGGCAATCCGCTCGCGCGTTCCCCACGAATCCGTCGTGGCGGCTCATCGCCGCGCGGCGTCCACAGAGAGATCTTTCGACTATGAACAGCACGACCCCTGCACCCACCCGTTCCGCACGCCGTCGTTTCGGCGCCCGCGCGGCGGCCGTCGTTTTCGCCGCGGCGGCCCTCGTCGTCGCCGCTCCCCTGGCTGCGCAGGCACACGTCACAGCTACTCCCGACTCCGCGAACGCGGGCGGCTACGGCACGCTGACGTTCGCCTTCAGCCACGGCTGCGACGGCTCGCCCACGAAGTCGCTCGCGATCACGATCCCGGAAGGTCTCGACTCGGTGACGCCGACGGTCGCGGCCGGTTGGGACATCGCCGTCGAGCGCGATGGCGAAAACGGGCCGGTATCGCTCGTGACCTACACGGCGCAGCAGCCCGTCGCGGACGGACTACGCGCGGCCCTCGTTCTCGGTGTGAAGTACTCCGAGAGCGCCGCGGGCGAGACTCTCGCGTTCCCGGTCGACCAGGTGTGCGAAGTCGGAAACACCAACTGGGCCGAGATCGCCGACGCCGGCGTCGATCCGCACTCGCTCGACGCACCGGCGCCCACGGTGACCGTCGGCGAGGCCGCATCGGACGAGCACGGATCGGATCATTCGGACACGGAGCACGCCTCCGACGCCGAGGCCGCGGGCGATTCGAGCGACGTCTCGGCGCTGCCTCTCCTGCTCGGCGGAGCGGGACTCGTGCTCGGCGCCGGCGCGCTGGTCGTCGCCCTGCTCGCGTTCCGTCGCGCGCGCAGCTGACGCGCGACCCGGATGCTCCGGCCCGGTGCTCTCCGCGCGGGGACCGGGCCGGAGCCCGGCGCGCCCCGCGCCGGGCGGCGGGCCGGAGCACGGCGCCGAGGCATCCGTGCTCTCGTCTGATTAGATGGAGGCGCCATGACGACACCCGCCTCTGAACCAGAGTCTGACTCCTCGCCGGGTGCCTCGCTGCTTCCGCCGGTGCTGCGGCCCGAGAATCCGCCCGCCCGCTCCCTGCAGGAACTCGCCGATCGGTATGCGACAGCCGTGCACGGCGACATCGCCGACGCCACCGTCTCGGGCATCACCCTCGCGACCGCCGACCTGCGGCCGGGCGAGGCGTTCGTGGCTATCCAGGGCGTCAACCGTCACGGCGCCGAATTCGCCGCGCAGGTCGCCGAGAAGGGTGCCGTCGCGGTGATCACGGATGCCGCGGGCGCCGAGATCGCGGCGGATGCGGGTCTGCCGATCATCGTCGTCGAGCACCCCCGCGCGATGCTCGGCGATCTGTCGGCCTGGGTTTATGGCACCGGTCCGGGCGATGACCTGCCGATCCTGCTCGGCACCACGGGCACGAACGGCAAGACCAGTACGTCACATCTGCTGGCCGGGATCCTCGAGCAGCTCGGCGTGACCGTGGGACTGAGCTCCACCGCCGAGAGGCACATCGCGGGCGAGGTCATCGTGTCGCGACTCACGACGCCCGAGGCATCCGAGTTCCACGCGCTGCTCGCCCTGATGCGCGAGCGCGGCGTCGAAGCCGTCGCGGTCGAGGTCAGCGCGCAGGCGCTCAGCCGCCACCGCGTCGACGGCCTGATGTTCGACGTCGCGGCATTCACGAACCTCACGCACGACCACCTCGACGACTATCCCGACATGCGGGCGTACCTCGAGGCGAAGCTGCCGCTCTTCCAACCCGACCGCGCACGCCGGGGAGTCGTCGCGCTCGATTCGGCCGCCGGGGCCGAGTTCGTCGCGAGTGCGGGCATCCCGGTCGTGACGATCGGGACGCCCGCGATCGCCGTGGATCCCGAGGCCGCCGCAGCCGCCGACTGGACCGTCACGATCCACGACGAGGCGCAGACCGGAACGCGCTTCACGCTGTCCGGCCCCGACGGCGAGCTCACGACGACCGTTCCGGTCATCGGGCCGCACATGGCCGCGAACGCGGGCCTGGCGATCGTCATGCTGCGCGAGGCGGGTTATGCGTGGGGTCGGATCGTCGAGGCGCTCGAGCGCGACGGCACCATCCATGCGTATCTCCCCGGTCGCACCGAACGCGTCTCGGGCGACCGCGGGCCGGCCGTCTTCGTCGATTTCGGCCACTCCCCCGATGCCTTCGAGAAGACCCTCGCCGCGGTCCGCCGTGTCACGCCCGGACGCGTCCTGATGCTGTTCGGCGCCGACGGCGACCGTGACACCACCAAGCGGCACGACATGGGGCGGACGGCCGTGCAGGGCAGCGACATCCTGGTCGTCACCGATCACCATCCGCGCTTCGAGAACCCGGACTCGATCCGCGCGACCCTCATCGAGGGAGCGCGGCGGGCGAGACCGGACGCCGAGATCTACGAGTTCTCGCCGCCCGAGCGGGCCATCGAGGCCGCGGTCGACCTGGTCGGCGAGGGCGACGCGATCCTGTGGGCCGGGCCCGGACACCAGGACTATCGCGACATCCGCGGGGTCCGCACGCCCTACTCGGCGCGCGAGTTGGCGCGCCGGGCGCTCAAGGCGCGCGGCTGGCCCGTGCCCGATCCGCACTGGCCGGTGCCGTACACCGACTGAGACGGCGTTCCGGATCGTCGTTGCGGCCCGTCTCAGCGGGCGATCGCGGCGTCGGCGGTGCGTCGCGCCCAGGCCTCGGCATCCGCGAGGCTCTCGCGCGTCAGCGCTTCCGGCGCCTCGTGCTCGTCGACGACGCGCGCCACCGTGTCCACGATGCCCGTGAACCCGAGTCGTCCCTCGTGGAAAGCATCCACGGCCTGCTCGTTCGCGGCGTTGAACACCGCGGGGTAGGTCCCCCCGGCACGCCCGACCCGCTTCGCGAGGGCGACCGCGGGGAATGCGTGCTCATCGAGTGGCTCGAACGTCCAGGCCGTCGCCTGCGTCCAGTCGAGAGGGCGTCCGACGCCGCCGACGCGGTCCGGCCAGTCCAGCCCGAGCGCTATCGGCAACCGCATGTCGGGCGGCGATGCCTGAGCCAGGGTCGAACCGTCCACGAACTCGACCATGGAGTGGACGATCGACTGCGGGTGCACCACCACATCGATGTCGTCGTACGAGACATCGAACAGCAGGTGGGCCTCGATGACCTCGAGGCCCTTGTTGACGAGCGTCGCGGAGTTGGTCGTGACCATGCGCCCCATGTCCCACGTCGGGTGCGCGAGAGCCTCGGAGGGGGTGACGTTCTCGAGCGCGGCACGCGAGCGACCGCGGAACGGGCCCCCGGAGGCCGTGAGGACGAGACGTCGCACCTCGTCCGCCGAGCCGCCGCGCAGGCACTGCGCGATGGCGGAGTGCTCCGAATCGACGGGAACGATCTGGCCGGGCGCGGCGATCCGCGAGACGAGATCCCCACCGACGATCAGGGATTCCTTGTTCGCCAGCGCCAGCGTGCGCCCGCACTCGAGCGCGGCGAGCGTCGGCCCGAGGCCGACCGACCCGGTGATGCCGTTGAGCACCACGTCCGCCTCGACATCCCGAACCAGGCGCTCGGCCTCTTCCGCTCCGAGCGCCGTGAACTCCACGCCGAACTCGGCTGCCTGCTTCTCGAGCGTCGCGCGGTCCGTCCCGGCGGCGAGCCCGACGACCTCGAAACGTCCGGGGTTGGCGCGCACGACGTCGAGCGCCTGCGTCCCGATCGAGCCGGTGGATCCGAGGATGATGATGCGGCGCATCCGGTCAGCCTACCGAGCGGGCATGACGGGTCACTTCGACGAGCGCCGCGACCGACATGCTCCGTGAGGGGCGAGCCGTTCCTCAGCGACCGGGCGGCGGATCAGCCCGCGGCGCGCTGCGTGGCGAGGATGTCGACGACGAAGACGAGGGTCTCCTTCTGCAACTCGTTGCCCTCGACCGCGCCGTAGCCGAACTCGGGCGGGATCACGACGACCACCTGCGAGCCGACCGTCTGACCCTCGAGCGCCTGACGGAATCCGTCGACGACCCCCGATGTCGAGAAGCTCGCGGGTGCACCCTTGTCCCAGCTCGAGTCGAAGACCGTGCCATCCGACCACTTGACGCCCGTGTACTGCACGAGCACGGTGTCGCCCGGGTTGACGGTCGCGCCGTCGCCCTTCTTGAGCACCTCGATGTCGACCGTCGTGGGGGCTTCGCTCTCCGGGAGGGTGATCGTCGGGGCACCGTCGTCCGCGAGTTCGACGGTCGGGAAGCCATCGACGGGGTCCTGATCGGCACCCCAGGCGGCGAGCGGCGTGACACCCAGGACGTCCACGACGTACACCTGGGCGCCCACCGTCGCACCGGACTGGTCCTGGCTTGCGGGGAAGGTCAGCGCGAGCCGCGTTCCGACGTTCGCGCAGCCCAGGATCTGAGCGATGCTCTGGCCCGCGGTCACCGGCTGGGGCAGGAGTTCGCCGTCAACGTACCCGACGTCACCGAGGCGCTCGCCGGTGTCGGCCGCGAACGCGCTCAGCGCGTACTGGACGTAGTCACCCTCCTCGAGCGCGTCGCCGTCACCCTCGGTGATGACCGTGCGCTCGAGCGCTGCGACCTCGAGCCCCGGGGTGAACGTCGCCGTCGAGACCGTGCCGATCTCACCCTCGACGGTGACCGAGTCGGATGCCTTGCCGGAGGACGCCGCCGCGTCGCACAGCGCCGACGAGCCGGAGGCGGAGGCGTCGGGCGTGCTCGTGCCGGAGCATCCGGCCAGGACGATGGCGGACAGGGCGAGCGCCGACAGGGCGGCGAGCGGGCGAATGCGCACGGATGGACCTCAATGCTGTTCGGGGAGAGAGGCCCATCCTGTCGGACATTCCTTTGACTCACCTGAACGCGTCCGCGGGGCTGGATTCCGCGTCGCGTATGCGTCGCGCGATACCCTCGGGCAATGACCCCCGCACAACCGGAGCCCGCGGGCGCGCCCGTCGCGACCGCCCAGGATCGCCGCGAACCGGGTGGCATGGGACTGACCTACGGCGTGGGCCGCATGGTGGTCGCCCCGCTGGCCCGGCTCATCTACCGCCCGATCGTCGAGGGCCGCGAGCGGGTACCGCGTGAGGGCCCGGTGATTCTCGCGAGCAACCATCTCTCGTTCATCGACTCGATCGCGATCCCCGTCGCGGCGCCCCGCCCCGTGCACTTCCTGGCGAAGTCTGCCTATTTCGAGGGCACGGGAATCTCGGGATGGTTCACCCGCGAGTTCTTCTCCGCGATCGGCGCCGTGCCTGTTCAGCGCGGTGCCGGCCAGGCCGCGCTCGATGCGCTCGACCAGCAGCGGGCGCTCCTCGACGCCGGCCGCGCCGTCGCGCTCTACCCCGAGGGCACCCGATCGCTCGACGGACGCCTGTACCGCGGGCGGACGGGCGCGGCGTTCCTCGCCCTGCAGACCGGCGCCCCCGTCGTGCCCGTCGGACTGATCGGCACCGCCGAAGTCATGCCCGTCGGCGCGCGGATGCCGTCACTCCGCCGACGCGTGACGGTGCGGTTCGGCGAACCTCTGGATCTGTCGCATCACGGGGCACCCGAGTCGGGCCGCGCCCGGCGCGGCGCGACCGACGAGATCATGGCGGCGATCCACGCGCTCACGGGTCAGGAGCTCGCCGGGACCTACAACGAGGCGCCCGCGCACGGAGCCGTCGAGAAGATCAAGCGCGCGCTTCCCCACGAGCGACTCTGACGTCTCGACCCTCGGCGTGCCCACGGCATCCGTCAGCTCGCGACCTCGATCGTCGCCTCGTGGCGGACCGGGAAGTTGACGGAGTTCGCGATGAAGCACCACTCGTGGGCGAGCGTGTGCGCGCGGTGAGCCTCGTCGCGCATGGCGGCATCCGCGACCACGACGCGCGGCCGCAGAACGACCTCGGTGAATGCGCCACCCCCGCGACCGTCGAGCACCATCCTGCCTTCCGCCTCGTCGGTGTACCCCACGACCACCACCCCGAGCGTGACGCAGGCATGCAGGTAGCTCAGCAGGTGGCATTCCGAGAGCGCAGAGACGAGCAGGTCCTCGGGGTTCCACTTGGCGGGGTCGCCCCGAAACGGACGATCCGCGGATGCCTCGAGCACCGGTTTACCGGCGATCTCGATCGTCACCGCCCTGTCGTAGTCGCGGTAGCCGCTGGTGCCGGTGCCCCGGTCGCCCGTCCAGGTCGTCGCGACGCGGTAGAGGTGCTCGCCGTTCATACCGGAAGTGTCGCACGCCGCGTGCGCCCGGGGGCGATCGCGGGCTCGAAGCTCTGCCATCCGTCGGCGCGCGGCGACGCGATTAGGCTGACGTGGTGTCGAAATCCCTCTCTGTTCCGGGCGCCGTCGAACTCGCGACCGTCGATCGCGGCGGATTCGTCGAGTCTCGTCACAGCGGTGCCGCGGTCGTGCTCGCGCCCGACGGAACCGTCCGCGCATCCTTCGGCGACGCCGAGGCGACGCTGCTGCCCCGTTCCAGCCTCAAGCCGCTCCAGGCGGTCGGAATGCTCACGGCCAATGCCGAGCTCGCGGGTGAGCGCCTCGGCCTCGCCACAGCAAGCCACACCGGAACCGACCGGCACGTCGAGGTCGTCCGCGCGATCCTCCATCAGGCGGGGCTGACCGAGGACGCCCTGGGCTGCCCCGCGGCACGCGCGTCCGATCCCGAGACGCGCGACCGGCAGATCCGCGACCTCGATCCCGCGTCGTCGATCCGCATGAACTGCTCGGGCAAGCACGCGGCGATGCTCCTCACCTGCGTCGCGAACGGCTGGGACACGGCGGATTACCTCGACCTCGAGCATCCGCTGCAGCGTCACGTGCGCGATACGATCGAGCGCCTCGCGGGCGAGAAGGTCCAGGCGAGCGTGGTCGACGGATGCGGTGCGCCCGTCCACGCGGTGACGTTGACCGGGCTCGCGCGCGGTATCCACCGCATGGGGACCGCGTCCGAGCGCTCGCCGTTCGCCCTGCACCGCCACGCGGCATCCGTCGTTGGCGCCGTGCGGGAGAATCCCTGGACGATCGCCGGACCCGAGCAGCCCGACACGATCCTCGGCGAGCGCCTCGGCGTGTTCGCGAAGCTCGGCGCTGAGGGCGTCCAGGTCGCGGTCGCCCCCGATGGGACGACGGTGGCGCTGAAGATGCTCGACGGCGGCCAGCGCGCCGCGCCGATCGTGGCGCTCACCCTGCTTCAGACGGCGGGCGCCCTCAGCGCCGCGGACGTCGCGCTCGTGGCGGACGACCTGCACCTGGATATCCGCGGAGGCGCTGAGGTCGTCGGCCGCATCCGCGCGGCCGTCACCGTCTGAGTCGCCATCGCGTGACCCGGGGCGGGATCATCCCGCCCGCGCATCATGCTCAGACGAGACCTCCGTCGATCGACCGTCCATAGTCGGCCGGGTCTTCGGGTACGAGCACCTCGGAGTCGCGGTTGAGTGTCTCCCCTCGGAAGAAGGGCTTCGACCGCGGGAAGGCGAACCAGATCAGCATCAACAGGACGCCGATCGCGAGGGCACCGACGCCGACCACGAAAGTGCCGCCGATGCCGAGCAGAACGGTGTAACCGTAGTCGACGTCGTACATGTCGATAGCGGACTGCACGAACGCGTAGGTGAGCATGAGCGCGCCCAGCAGCGGCAGGAGACCCTTGTAGAAGAAATCCCGGCCCGAGCGGAACAGGTCTCGGCGGAAGTACCAGACGCAGGCGAAGCCGGTGATGGCGTAGTAGAACGCGATAGCGAGTCCGAGCGACAGGATCGAGTCCTGCAGGATGTTGTCGCTGATCAGGGTCATGCCGACGTAGTACAGGGAGGCGACGGCGCCCATCACGAGGGTCGAGAACGACGGGGTCTTGTACCGCGGGTGCACGGTCGCGAAGCGCCGCGGCAGGGCCTTGTACGCGGCCATGGCGAGGGTGCCGCGCGCCGTGGGCAGGATGGTGGTCTGCGTCGACGAGACGGCCGAGATCAGCACCGCGACGACCAGGACCCAGCCGAACGGACCGAGCAGCCCGTCCTTGATCGCCAGGAAGAAGTCTGCGGCGTTCGCCTCGTTACCGAGGCCTGTGCCGTCGGTGCCGAGGCCCGCGTACATCATGGCGGCGACCGTGACCGTGACGTACGTGACGAGCAGGATGACCGTGGTCAGCAGGGCGGCGAGACCGGGGATGCGCTTGGGATCCTTCGTCTCTTCGTTGAGCGCGAGGCAGGTGTCCCATCCCCAGTAGATGAAGAGCGCGAGCAGGACGGCCTCGGTGAAGCCCGACCAGTCGGTGAAGCCCAGCGGGTTGAACCATGCCCAGTCGAAGGGCGTCGCGCCGGGTGCGGTGCCCGAGAAGAACTGGGTGAGGGCCGCGATCACGAAGATGGCGAGGGCGAGGTATTGGATCGCGAGCAGGACGTTCTGCACCCGTTCGCCGATCTCGACGCCCCGCCAGCTGACCCAGGTCATCGCGGCGATGAAGGCGACCCCTGTGGCGGTCACGAGCGGCACGTTGTCGGCGAGCGATCCGTCGCCGATGAGGGACCACAGGTAGATGCCGGCGATCTGGGCGAGGTTTGCCAGCACGACCATTCCGGCGACCGCGACGCCCCAGCCACCCATCCACCCGACGAACGGTCCGAATGCTTTGGTGCCCCACGTGAACGTGGTGCCGCAGTCGGGCACGGCTCTATTCAGCTCGCGGTACGCGAACGCGATGAAGAGCATGGGGATGAAGGCGATCACGAACGCGATCGGGGCCTGGGCACCTACCGCGAGCACGACGAAGCCGAGGGTGGCGACGAGCGAGTAGACCGGCGCGGTCGAGGCCAGTCCGATCACGGTCGAACCCCAGAGCCCCAGCGTGCCGGTGGCGAGACCCTTGCCTTCGGGACGGCGGAGGTCGATCGGAGTGGTGGCGGTCATGTCCACACCTTGGCCGAGCCGGAGCCTTCACCGCAAGAGAGAATCGTGTCTTCGGGCGTCTCCCCCGCGCAATGCGCCCCCCGGCGCGGCCTCGACGACCCGCGCCGCACCTGCCACATCACCTCGACGATCCCCGCAGATCCACCCGTGCCGGACGCGCTCCCGGGGCGCACAGCCATGCTCGTCCCGCGCCCGGGCGGGCGTACGGCGGAAGCGAGCGCTCCCCGGCTACCGTCCGCAACTCGGACGCGCAGTCCGCGTCGACGATCAACGGATGCCTCGGCCGCAGCTCCTGCAACAGGCCCCAGCGCGCCAACCACTCCTCGCCGTCGCCGACGAGAATCTGCGCCGTCGATGATTCCGCCCGCACATCGCCCGTCTGAACGTCGCCCGTCTGAACGGCGCCCCTCTGAACATCGCCCCTCTGAACATCGCCCAGCCGCACGCCGAGCGGTGTGTCCCGGAGTAGGCGTACGCCCGCGGTTCTGCCCACGCGGGTACGCAGCGCCGCGGCGGTCGCGTCCGTCTGTCGCGTGACGACCCCCGTGAGCACCCCCGGTGTCCACGTTCCCAGACTCGGAGGCGTCGACGCGGGGCGCTCCTCGACGCGGGCGAACTGCACATCCCAGCCCGCGAATCTTCCACGGCCGGGCGGCAGGTCCGGCCGGAACCCGCTGCCCTCACCTCCCGCGGCGACGTGATCCGCGCGCGTGGTGAGCGCGAGGAGCGCGCGCTGCGGCAGCGTGTCGATGATCCGACCCAGGCGACCCGACAGGGAGCGCGCCGTCACGATCAGCCGTCCCGAACGCGCGATCCGGTCGAGGCGCTCCCCCACGGCGACGGCGTGGTCGGGCGGGAATCGGGCAAGCAGGTCATCCGCGTCGTCCACGAGCCAGAGCCCCGTCTCTCGCTCGCCCATCAGCGTGTCCCACGCCGCCTCGAGATCGTCGGGCACCACGATCGCGTCAGCGACCTGAGCCGCGATGAGCGCGACGATAGACGACTTTCCGGATGCACCGCGCCCGATGACGGCAAGGCCGCTGGTCTCGGCGAGCGCGATCGGGAACTGCCGCTGACGAGCCGGGTCGTCGGCGAGGGCCAGCAGCACGGCCCCGTCGGCATCCGACCGCTCGCGGAGGTCTTGCAGCGTGACCTGACCCGGGAGGGCCGGCAGCCACGGCGCGCGGGGAGCACCCTGCGGTCGGGTCGAGCGCGCCACGTCCGCAAGCTCGGCGCTGCTCGTCAGCGCGACGCGCAGAGCCTGTGGGGCGGTGTCGCCCGCGCGCCGGACGAATGCCCGCCCCCGGCCGGCCGAGCCCCCGGGAAGACGCGCGGCGGAGTCGTCACCCAGCACCGCGCGGCTATCCGCCGCATCCGCCGAGCGCAACGCCACGCGGAGCGGGCAGTTGGCGAGCAGCGCGTCGGCCATTGCGCCCGACACACGCTGCGAACCGAGGATGAGGTGCAGGCCGAGCGCCCGCCCCCGCGCCGCGACATCCGCGAAGATGCGGTGCAGCCCATCGCGCTCGGCGAGAAGCGCCGCGAACTCGTCCACGACGATCACGAGCCGGGGCAGATCGACCCGCGGGTCGGTGATGTCCCGCGCACCGCGAAGCGCGAGCTCGTGCTCGCGTCGGCGCAGCTCGGCCCGCAGGCTCGCGATCGCCCGCTCGGCGGACCCGCCGTCCAGGTCGGTGATCACGCCCGTGACGTGCGGGAGGTCCGCGAGCGCGTCGAACGTCATCCCGCCCTTGAAATCGGCGAGGAGGAAGGAGACCTCTCGTGTCGAATAGGCGGCGCACAGCGCCGTTATCCACGTCGTCAGCAGCTCGGACTTGCCGCTGCCCGTGATGCCCGTGACGACGGCGTGCGGTCCATCGCGGACGAGGTCCACGAGCACGTCGCCGTCGCCCGCGCGCCCCAGGGCCACGGATAGACCCCCGGGCTCACCGACCCCGAGGGCGTCGCGCACCGAAGCGAACGAGACCGGACCCTCCGTCTCATCTCGCCCGTAGAGCACCCGTCCACGCTCCGCGAGCAGGCGTGCCATCGCCCGCGCCTGGCCCTCCGAAAGCGCCTCGACGGCCAGCTCGACTCGATCCGTCCCGACTGTGAGGGTCGCGTCGTCCGGTTCACGCACGTCGAGGACCACAGCGCACCGCGGATCGATCGTCGACCCCGCCGGACCCCACGTCATGAGGATGCCCCTGCGCGCGGGACCGGAGTCAGCGGGGCTCACGACGAGCTGCATGGGGCCCTCGCCGATGCCCGACACGCGAAGCGGGTCGCCGTACCCGTCGCGGAGCACAGCACCGTACCCGTCGCGGTGCCCGTCACCGTGCAGCGCCTGGTGCGGGAGCCCCGACATCCACTCCCATCGCTCCGGCTCAGGACCCGTCACCCGCAGCGCCTCGGGCGTATGCGCGAGGCAGAGCTGCAGGACGAGCCCGCGAACGACGGCGCGCGCGAGCGCCGGTTCACCGCGCACCGCCACGCCGACGCGCCAATCGACCGTGAGCGGTGCGTCCCGGAGGCTGGCGACGCTGCGGCGTAGCCGCTCGGCCTCGGGTCGCGACGTATCGCCCGTCAGCCGGAGATCGCTCGGGCGCTCGCCTCGACCCACGACGAGATGTCGCGACCCCGGGGTTCGTCGTCGCCAGATCTCTTCGGAGCGCTGAGAGAACGCCGAGACATCCGGATGCAGCGCACGCAGTTCTCGCCGTTCGCGCGCGTGGCGCACGGTCGCGGCGGCTTCGATCTCGGCCAGCACCCGCTCGTACTCGGCCTCGGCCCGTGCTCTGCGGCGGCGGCCTCCCCGCACCTGGTCGAGGAGCCCGCCGACCGCCACGAGCGGGCCGAGGAGCGCAAACAGGAGGGCGAACGGCGAGCCGATGATGGCCCAGAGCGCGACGCCACCGACGAGGGGCACCATCGTCGCGACGAGAGGAAAAGGCGCCCGGGAGGGCAGGACAGGCGGCGCGGGAAGCGTCAGGGGATCATCGAGGGGCACATGCCCCAGTCAACGCGTGACACCACGGACAATGGTGCCGGTGAGCCCGATCCGGGGATCAGGCGCCGGCAGCCGGCTCTGGGGAGGAACTCTCCGACACGGTGGCCTGCGGTCGTCGCGCGGAACCGCGCTCGGCCGTGTCGGTGTCGTCGTCGGTCACGTCGGCCGGGCGCGTTCCCGGACGCCGCACGTCGACGACGACGATCGAGATGTTGTCTCGTCCTCCGTTATCGAGGCACGCCTGCATCATCTGCTCGATCGCGACCCGCGGATCGTCGTTCTCGAGCAGGAAGTGACGGATGCCGAAGTCGGTGAGCTCCTTGGTCAGCCCGTCGGAACAGATGACGAAGCGATCCCCATCGAGCACGTCCAGGCGAATGTAGTCGGGGTGCACGCTCTCGCTCGGACCCACGGCGCGCGTGATGACGTTTCCGTAGGGGTGGTTCTCGGCCTCTTCCGGGCTGAGACGGCCGGAGGCGATGAGCTCTTGGACGACCGAGTGATCCGTCGTGACCTGGGCCAGCGTTCCGTCACGCAACAGGTAGACGCGGGAGTCACCGATGTTGAGAGTCACCCACGTGGGTTCGATGCCCGTGGTCTCGAGGAAGATCCCGGTGACCGTGGTCCCGGTGCCGTCGTCGGTCGCCTCGGGGTGGGCGATGATGTCCTTCACCGCGCGCGAGAGCGCCTTCTCGATCGACTTCGGGTTGATCCGGCCGTCACGCACGAGATCTCCGAGGCGATCGACCGCGCTCGCGCTGGCGATCTCGCCGCCCAGATGCCCGCCCATACCGTCCGCGACGATGAAGAGCGGATAGTCGGCGAGAACGGCGTCCTGATTGAGCTCACGACGCATCCCGCGATGCGTCACGGCAGCCCACGAAAGCGAGAGCTCGCCGCCGCCCTTGAGCGTTACGGTGCGGCGATCTGCGATCGCGTCGAATTCGGGCACGCGGTCATCCCTCCGATGGGCCAGCGACTCGGTGCGCCGAGATCACGCCGACCGCGCGCGGCGCGGCGCGGCTTACACATCCTAGTAGACCACCCCGGACCTGCAGATTTCGTGGTGCGCAGTATCACCGAAGCCCCCGTCTCGGCGCCCGTGGTCCGGTTGCGGCGGAACAGAATCCCGACGAGCCGTTCGCCGAGAGCGAACACGCCGTCGAACGAGCGGGCACCCGCGCGACGAAACCCCCGCCACGGATGCGACGGGGGTTTCGGCACGGGTGGTTACGTCCGGGGTGCGCTCGGGTCTTCCGGGGCGACCGGGGGCGCCGGAGGCGGCGAGTAGGAGCCGGGCTGCGTGGCAGGGTTCGCGGGGAACCCGCCAGCCGGGGTCTGAACGGGGATGCCGTTCCAGACCGTCTTGTCGGCGAGGAAGTTGCCCGCCCACGGCGCCGCGGGGATGGCGGTGTTCCAGCGCGACTTGTCGAAGGCCAGGATGCCGAGCCACACGATCGCGAGGAAGAAGTAGAGGATGAGCCAGACGGCCTCCTTCTGCAGCTTCAGCCCCACGCGCCACGCGGCGGCCAGCGTGTACAGGAAGGCCGCGATCGGGATGATCTGACCGATGACGGGGATCCAGCCGAGGACACCGCTCGCGAGCCAGAGCACCAGCAGCCACCACGGGTTCAGGTCACCGAGCTTGACGAAGATCATGGTGTTGTAGATCGGCACCCAGGCGCGCCACTTGCCCTCGACCCCGGCCTTTTCGAAGATCTTCATGTAGAAGATCGCTCCGATGACGTATCCGGCGATGAGGATGATGAAGAGGAACGGAAGGAAGAGGAACAGGAAGGCAAGCGCCGCACCCGACCCGTTGTCGTAGTAGGTGATATCCAGAGGCATGTCCATATCCATCTCTCGGGGCCCTCAGGCCGCGGTTCGGGGGCCCGTCGGGCCCGCGTGTCACATGGTAGCGAGATACCGGGCAAACATGCAGGAGAATCTCAGGTAACTCCCGATTTTTCCTCCACCAGGGTCCAGACGCCGTCGGCCCCCGGTCGCACCTCGACGCCCGCGGCACCCGCCCATCGCGCGAACCCGGCCGCGCTCCGGATGCGCGGCCGGTCACTGGCGAGCAGGCGCGCGAGCGCGCCCTTCGCGTGCTTGTTGAAGTGGTTGAGGGCCCGCACCGCGCCATCATCGCCGGTCGCGGTCACGACGCGCAGATAGACCGACGGGAGCGCAGAGGGAACGGGACCCAGCGCCGCATACGCCTCGGAGCGCAAGTCCAGGATGAACGGGGCTCCGGATGCCGCGAGCGCTGCCGTGACCGCGGTCGCCCAGTGCCGACGGAGGGAGCCGAGCGAAGGGATCGACGCCGTCGCCCCCAGCCGGTAGGCGGGGATGCGATCGAGTGCACTCACCGGGCCGAAGGGCGCGCTGTGGATCATGACGTGTGCACCGAGCCAGCGTCTCGCTGCCGGTCCGAGAGTGTCGGCCGCGAGGGCGTCGTAGAGCACTCCCGTGTACCGGTCGATGGCGGCCATCGTCGGGGACGCGTCCAGCGCCGCATTGACCTCGATCTCGCCCGACTGACGGGGGCTCAATCCGAGAACCCGCGCGGCCTCGGCGTGGTCACCCGAGAGCTGGATCAGCGCGTCCACGGCGCTCCGGCGCTGCGGACCGAGGACCGGCAGGGCAAGCCGATCGAGATCGAGGGGCGCGAGTGCGCCACCGGGCTTCTTCGTCTCGGACGGGGGAAGCAAGACCAGCATGACGACTCCGAAGCGCGAGGAAGACGGGTGAAGGATGCCGCACGAACGAAGGCGAGGAGCCCCTGCGGGCCCCTCGCCTTCGTTGCGTTCGAATCAGACGGAAATCGATTCAGGCCACGAGCGCGGCGTTTCCGGCGACGATGGTGAGCACGTCACCCTCCATCGACAGGAACCCGTCCTGCGCGTTCGCGAGCACCTTCGACCCGTCCGGCTGTGTGATGCGAACCTGACCCTGCGCGAGGATCGCGAGGATGGGCTCGTGACCGGTCATCAGACCGATCTCGCCCTCGACCGTCTTCGCGATGACGAGCGTCGCCTCACCGGTCCACACCTCCGCGTCCGCGGAGACCAGGCTCACGTTGACGGGCATGCTCAGCCGTTTTCCTTCTGGATCTGCGCCCAGCGCTCTTCGACGTCGCCGATACCACCGACGTTGAAGAAGGCCTGCTCGGCCACGTGGTCGAAGTCACCCTTGACGATCGCGTCGAACGACTCGATGGTCTCCTTGATCGGGACCGTCGAACCCTCGACACCGGTGAACTTCTTCGCCATGTAGGTGTTCTGCGAGAGGAACTGCTGGATGCGGCGTGCACGCGACACGACGACCTTGTCCTCTTCCGAGAGCTCGTCCACACCGAGGATCGCGATGATCTCCTGCAGTTCCTTGTTCTTCTGGAGGATCTGCTTCACCGCGGTCGCCACGCGGTAGTGGTCGGCACCGATGTAGCGCGGGTCGAGGATGCGGCTGGTCGACGTCAGCGGGTCGACGGCCGGGTACAGACCCTTCGACGCGATCTCACGCGAGAGCTCGGTTGTGGCGTCGAGGTGCGCGAACGTCGTCGCCGGCGCCGGGTCGGTGTAGTCGTCGGCGGGGACGTAGATCGCCTGAAGCGAGGTGATCGAGTGGCCGCGCGTCGACGTGATGCGCTCCTGGAGCACACCCATCTCGTCGGCGAGGTTCGGCTGGTAACCCACCGCGGAGGGCATACGGCCGAGCAGCGTCGAGACCTCGGAACCGGCCTGCGTGAAGCGGAAGATGTTGTCGATGAAGAGCAGAACATCCTGGTTCTGCACGTCACGGAAGTACTCCGCCATCGTCAGGGCCGAGAGGGCGACGCGCAGACGCGTTCCCGGCGGCTCGTCCATCTGACCGAAGACGAGGGCCGTCTTGTCGAAGACGCCGGCCTCTTCCATCTCGTGGATGAGGTCGTTGCCCTCACGGGTGCGCTCGCCGACACCGGCGAACACCGACACACCACCGTGATCCTGCGCGACGCGCTGGATCATTTCCTGGATGAGGACGGTCTTGCCGACACCGGCACCACCGAACAGACCGATCTTCCCACCCAGCACGTAGGGAGTGAGCAGGTCGATGACCTTGATACCGGTCTCGAACATCTGCGTCTTCGACTCGAGCTGGTCGAAGTTCGGAGCCTTACGGTGGATGCCCCAGCGCTCGGTGATCTCGATCTTCTCGCCCGGCTGTGCGTTGAGCACCTCACCGATGACGTTGAACACCTTGCCCTTGGTCACATCGCCGACGGGCACCGTGATGGGGCCGCCGGTGTTGCGCACTTCCTGGCCGCGGACGAGGCCGTCCGTGGGCTTCAGGGCGATGGCACGCACGAGGTCGTCACCCAGGTGCTGGGCGACCTCGAGCGTGAGCTCGGTCGACTCTTCGCCGATCGTGATCGTCGTCTTCAGCGCGTTGTAGATGTCAGGGATCGCGTCGTGCGGGAACTCGATGTCGACGACGGGACCGTTGACGCGCGCGACGCGCCCGACGACCGCGGTCTCCGTCGTTTCGGCGGTGGCGGTGGGGGTCATGGTCTTCTTCTCTTTCGTGTGGGCTTACTTGCTCGAGATGTCTATTTACTCGATGCCAGGGCGTCGGCTCCGCCGACGATCTCTGCGATCTGCTGCGTGATCTCGGCCTGGCGCGCATTGTTGCGCAGACGTGTGTACGTCGTGATGAGCTTGTCGGCGTTGTCGCTGGCGGACTTCATCGCCTTCTGCGTTGCGGCGTGCTTTGCCGCGGACGACTGCAGGAGGGCGTTGAAGACGCGGCTCTGGATGTAGACGGGTAGGAGCGCGTCCAGCACCGTCTCGGGGTCCGGTTCGAACTCGTAGAGCGGATACACCGCGCTGGAATCGGAAGCATCCGATTCGACGACCTCAAGAGGCAGCAGTCGAACCGTCTCGGCCGATTGCACCATCATGCTGACGAAGCGGTTGTACACCAGATGGATCTCGTCGACGCCATCCGTCTCTCCGCCACGCCGGTAGGACTCGAGCAGCTCGGCGCTGATCTTCTCCGCCGTCGTGAACTGCGGGGTGTCGGTGTCGCCGATCCACTGCGCGGCGCTCGCCAGCTTGCGGAACTGGAAGTAGCCGACCGCCTTGCGCCCGACCAGGAAGTACGTGACTTCCTTGCCCTGGGAACGCAGCAGCGCGGCGAGTTCGAGCCCCTCACGCAGGATCTGCGAGTTGAACGCGCCCGCGAGACCGCGGTCCGAGGTGAAGATGACGACGGCCGACCGGCGGATGACCGGGCGTTCCGTCGTGAGCGGGTGTTCGACGTTGGAGTGGGTCGCGACCGCCGAGACGGCCCGCGTCACGGCGCGCGCAAAAGGTGAGGACGCTTTGACGCGCGCCATCGCCTTCTGAATGCGCGAAGCCGCGATGAGCTCCATCGCCTTCGTGATCTTCTTGGTCGTCTGGGCAGAAGAGATCTTCTGCTTGTAGACCCGTAGTTGTGCGCCCATGGTGTCGCTGTCGCGTCTCCCTAGCCCCGGCGGCCCTTGACGATCTGCTCCTGGTTGACGTCCTCGGCCTCGGCGGCCGCGACCTCTTCATGTCCGGGAGCGGAGATGCTCTGACCCTTTCCGCCCTGGAACTCGAGGGTGAAAGCGTCGACCTGCTTGTCGAGCTCGGTGAGCGTGTCGTCGTCCAGCACATTGGTCGTGCGGAGGGTCGTCAGGATCTCGGTGTTCCGGCGCAGGTGATCCAACAGCTCCGCCTCGAAACGCAGCACGTCCTCGACGGCGATGTTGTCGAGCTTGCCGTTGGTGCCGGCCCAGATCGAGACGACCTGTTCCTCGACCGGGTACGGCGAGTACTGCGGCTGCTTGAGCAGCTCGGTCAGTCGAGCACCGCGCGCCAGCTGGCGACGGGATGCCGCGTCCAGGTCGCTCGCGAACATCGCGAACGCCTCGAGCGAGCGGTACTGGGCGAGCTCGAGCTTGAGCGTTCCCGAGACCTTCTTGATCGACTTGACCTGAGCGTCACCACCCACACGCGAGACCGAGATGCCCACGTCGACCGCGGGACGCTGGTTGGCGTTGAACAGGTCGGACTGCAGGAAGATCTGGCCGTCCGTGATCGAGATCACGTTGGTCGGGATGTACGCCGAGACGTCGTTGGCCTTCGTCTCGATGATCGGCAGACCCGTCATCGATCCGGCGCCGAGCTCGTCCGAGAGCTTCGCGCAACGCTCGAGCAGACGGGAGTGCAGGTAGAAGACGTCACCCGGGTAGGCCTCGCGGCCCGGCGGACGACGGAGGAGAAGGGAGACGGCACGGTAGGCCTCGGCCTGCTTCGACAGGTCGTCGAAGATGATCAGGACGTGCTTGCCGCCGTACATCCAGTGCTGGCCGATGGCCGAGCCGGTGTAGGGCGCGAGGTACTTGAAGCCCGCCGGGTCGGACGCGGGCGCGGCGACGATGGTGGTGTACTCCATCGCTCCGGCGTCCTCGAGCGCGCCCTTGACGGCCGCGATCGTGGAGCCCTTCTGGCCGATGGCGACGTACACGCAGCGAACCTGCCTGTTCTCGTCGCCCGACGCCCAGTTGTCCTTCTGGTTGATGATCGTGTCGATCGCGATGGCCGTCTTACCGGTCTGGCGATCGCCGATGATGAGCTGACGCTGTCCGCGACCGATCGGGATCATGGCGTCGATCGCCTTGATGCCGGTCTGCATGGGCTCGTGCACCGACTTGCGCTGCATGACGCCGGGCGCCTGCAGCTCGAGCGCACGGCGTCCCTCGGTCGCGACCGGGCCGAGGCCGTCGATCGGGTTTCCGAGCGGGTCCACCACGCGGCCGAGGTATCCGTCACCGACGGCGACCGAGAGGACCTCGCCCGTGCGGGTGACCGAGTTGCCGGCCTCGATGCCCGAGAACTCGCCGAGGACGACGACACCGATCTCGTGCTCGTCCAGGTTCAGGGCGAGGCCCTGCGTGCCGTCCTCGAACGTGACGAGCTCGTTCGCCATCACGCCGGGCAGGCCCTCGACGTGGGCGATGCCGTCGGCCGCGTCGACGACCGTGCCGACCTCGGCCGCGGCCGCGCCGGTGGGCTCGTACGCGGCGGCGAAGTCCTTCAGCGCGTCACGGATGACGTCGGGGCTGATCGATAGTTCTGCCATTGTCTTCCTCTGTCTTGAGAGTGCTGTCTGGTGCGGGGCTCTCGCTCCGCGTTCCGCACGGGGTGCGGGAAATCTGGGTTCAGCCCGCCAACCGCTGACGGAGTTCCGCGAGGCGAGCCGAGACGGATGCGTCGATGACATCGTCCGCGATCTGCACGCGCAGGCCCCCGACGACGGCCTCGTCGACCACCGTGTTCAGGGATACGTCGCGGCCGTACTTCGCGCTCAGCAGGCGAATCAGCTGCGCCGCCTGCGCGTCCGTGAGGGGCGTGGCCGTCGTGACGGTCGCAACCGTCCGGTTCAGCTCGTCCGAGACGATCCGCATGGTGCGCGAGAGCGACTCGCGGATGCGGCGCTCCCCCGGCTGCTGCACGATCGACGAGACGATCAGGGCGGTGCCCGCGCTGACGCGACCGGCGAGCAGCGTGTCGACGAGCGCGCCCTTCGCGGTCGCGTCGCCGAGGCGGCTGCCGAGCGCGAGCTCGAGCTCCGGATTCGCCGTGACCGTCCGCGAGAACGAGAACAACTCGCCCTCGATGTCGGAGGCACCCGTCGTGCCCGCACCCGCCGAGATCGCCACGACGCGGATCGCGAGCTCTTCGATTCCGGCGATCAGATCGGCGGCCGAAGACCACCGCTGCTCGACGGCGAACGCGAGAAGGGAGACGCTCGTCGGTGCGAACGTCGCGCCGAAGACATCCTCGACGACCTTCCGACGCGACTGCGGCGATGCCGACGGGTCGGCGAGCGCACCGCTCAGGTGCGACGAAGAACCGACGACCCGTGCCGAGTGGAAGAGCTGGCTCGCGACGGCGAGATCGAGGCCCTTCGCACCGGCAAGCTCGGCGTTCGTCGCGCGCTGCGCCTGAGTGGTCGCGCTGCCCATTACTCGGCCTTCCCCGCAGCAGCCTTTTCGGATGCCTCGAGCTCGGCCAGGAAGCGGTCGACCACGGACTTCGCCTTCGCGTCGTCGGAGAGCGTCTCTCCGATGACTCCGCCGGCGAGGTCGAGCGCGAGCGTTCCCACCTCGGAACGCAGCGAGACGAGTGCGCCCTGGCGCTCGGCTTCGATCTGCGCGTGCGCCGTCGCGGTCTGACGCGCGGCCTCGGCGGCTGCGGCGTCCTTGGCCTCGGCGAGAATGCGCTTGCCGTCCTCACGGGCGGCCTCGCGGATCTCACCGGCCTCGCGGCGGGCGTCGGCCAGCTGCGCGGTGTACTCCTGCAGCGCTGCCTCGGCCTGCTTCTGCGCCTCGTCAGCCTTCGCGATGTTGCCCTCGATCGCGGCGGACCGCGCGTCGAGCAGCGCCGTCATCCGCGGAAGGATGACACGCCAGAACACCAGCAGGATGACGACGAAGCACACCGCAGACCAGACGATGTCGTACATCGCCGGAATGAGCGGGCTGGGCGCCTCGCCCTTGCCTTCAGCGGCAAGAGTGACAAGAGCGTTCAGCATCCTGTCTCCTTAAGTGAGGGTCTGATGGCTTAGAAGCCGAAGATGAAGCCGGTCGCGATACCGATGAAGGCGAGCGCCTCGGTGAACGCGATACCGATGAACATCAGGACCTGAAGGCGGCCGGCCAGTTCGGGCTGACGCGCGACGCCCTCGATGGTCTTGCCGACGACGATGCCCACGCCGATGGCCGGGCCGATCGCGGCGAGGCCGTATCCGACGGTCGCGACGGAGCCGGTGACCTGGGCGAGAACCGTAGTTGCATCCACGGGTGTGTTTCCTTTCGGTGAGGGGCGGCGGTTGCCGACCCGATCAGTGCTCTTCCGCCACCGCGAGCTGGATGTAGACCGCGGAGAGGATGGTGAAAACGTAAGCCTGGAGGAACGCCACCAGGATTTCGAAGAGGGTGAAGGCGAACCCGAACGCGAGCGTTCCGACGCCGAGCAACGACCAGAAGCCGCCGAGCGAGAAGATGAAGAACTGCGTCGCCGCGAAGAACAGCACCAGCATGAGGTGCCCGACGATCATGTTCATCAGGAGTCGGAGCGTCAGCGTGACGGGCCGGATGATGAAGGTCGAGAGGAACTCGAGCGGGATGATGATGATGTACAGCGGCCACGGCACGCCCGAGGGCATCAGCGAGTTCTTGAAGAAGTTGCCCGGGCTCTTGCGCACACCCGCATAGATGAACATGACGTACGCCACGATCGCGAGGAGCAGCGGCATGGCGATGACGCTCGTGCCGGCGATGTTCAGGAACGGGATGACTCCCGTGATGTTCATGAACAGGATCAGGAAGAAGAACGTCGTCAAGATCGGCAGGAAGCGATCGCCATCCTTGCGTCCGAGCAGGTCGTGCGCGATGTTGACGCGGACGAAGTCCAGGCCCATCTCGACGACGCTCTGGAACCGTCCGGGAACGACCTTCATGCGGCGTGTGCCGACCAGGAAGACGACGATCAGGACGACGGTCGCGAGAATCTGGATCAGGTTGATGCGCGTGAGCGCGAACCAGGTTCCCTCGAAAAGGACGGCGTCAGGGAAGAACTCCCAGATCGACGGCGGATGGAATCCACCATCGTCAGTGCTTGCGGTGGCGATCAAAGTCGCGGCTTGAGTCAACTGCGCTGGCTCCAGCTTCGGGGGCACCGGTCGAGACCGATGCGACGGGAATGGTGAGAGTCAACCGCGGCGGTGCACGTCACTGTGTATCGGTGAGACTGCGGAAAAGACTGCCGAAAAAATGTCTAACGACGGTGTCTGTTACGACTGTGTCTGTCACGAACCTCAGTTCGATGCACGGCCCAGGGGAACGCCTCAACCCTATCAAGGATCTGGGCAGGTCACGAATCCGCGGGCGGCTTCGTGATGGCCTGCGGGGTTTCAGGGGCACTGCTATCCCCCGGCAACGTCACATCGCTCACGTACGGCAGTCGCATCCGCAGCATGACGACGACGTCCACCACGAGCGAGGCGACGATTCCGGCGACCAGTCCGATGAAGAAGACGGGCGGGACGATCCACTCCTGCCCGCGCAGCACCAGCAGGACGACGATGAATACGACGAACTTCAGCAGCCAGCCGCCCAGCACGATGCCGAAGAAGATCGGGACGAAGAGGGGGTCGCCGAACCAGCGGTTGGCGATCAGGATGCTGATGGCCGTGATGCCGAGGAAGACGGCGGCGGTCAGCACCCCCGAGAGGGCGCTCAGCGCCCCGTCCGCCTGGGCCACGCTGAAGCCGACGAGTACGCCCACGACGATGAGGGCCGCCGTGAGTATCACGCTCCAGCGCAGTGTCGCGGCGAGAATGGGCGTGCTGGCGACGACCCGGTCCGAGGGCGGGGATGAGCGTGTCTTCTTCATGGCAGTTCCTCCACGGGGGTCAGAATCTCTTCGGCGGTGCGGGGGTCCGCCTCACGCCGGCGGCGCCTCGAGGGCATGAACGTCAGGACGAGGCACGCCGCGGCGCCGATCGCGGCGAAGCCGACCCCGATCCAGTAGGACAGTTGGTTGCGCTCGGCGATGAACATGAGCAGCACCGCGAGGCTGATGACCGCGGTCCAGGCGTAGAAGATCAGCACGGCGTCGCGGTCGCTGTGGCCCATGTCGAGCATGCGGTGATGCAGGTGCTTGCGGTCGGGCGAGAACGGGCTCTTGCCCGCGCGCAGGCGGCGCAGCACCGCCATCCCGAAGTCGAGCAGGGGCAGCAGGACGACGACGATCGGCAGGACGATCGGGATGAACGCACCGAGCAGCTGCGAGCGACCGAAGTCTTCCGGGTCGAGTGCGCCCGGCGGTATGGCACCGGTGATCGCGATGGCGGATGTCGCCATCAGCAAGCCCAGCAGCAGCGCACCCGAATCGCCCATGAAGAGCTTCGCGGGCGTCCAGTTCAGGGGCAGGAAGCCCAGGCACGCTCCGACCAGCACGGCGGCGATGAAGGTGGCGAGAGAGAAGTTGTTCGTCGCGAACTCACGCAGCAACAGGTAGGAGTAGACGAAGAACACGCCGTTCGCGATCAGGCAGACGCCGGCCACGAGACCGTCGAGCCCGTCGATGAAGTTGACCGCGTTCATGACGATGACGATCGAGAAGACCGTCAGCGTGAAGCTGACCCAGCTCGAGCCGACCGTCAGTCCGCCGATCGGCAGCGAGTAGATCTGCAGTCCCCCGACGCCCGCGATGAGCCCCGCGGCGAGAAACTGCGCGCCCAGCTTGATGAGCCAGTCCAGATCCCACAGGTCGTCGATCACACCCACGACGACGATCAGCAGCATCGCGCCGAGGATTCCGTAGATCTGCTGCGGGGCCGACCAGAACGGATTGAAGTAGTCGTTGGCGCGCGACACGACGAAGGCCGCGACGATGCCGAAGAACATCGCGACCCCGCCGAGCCGGGGCGTCGGGGTCTTGTGCACGTCACGCTCGCGGATGCCGGGGTACAGCTTGAACCGCATGCTCAGCTGCCACACCGCCCACGACAGGGCGAACGTCAGGAATGCCGTGAAAAGTATGGTGAAGATGTACTGCTTCACGCGGTGGCACCCGACTCGAGGGAGTCGCCCAGGAGCTCGCCCAGCGATTCGCGCAGTCGCTCGAAAGACACGGCGCCCTCGCGCAGCACCCGCACCCGCGCGTCCTTCTCGTGGCGGGCCAGCGCGGTGGCATCGATGATCGTGGACGCGACACCCGTGTTCGACGGTCCGTCATCGAGGTACACCTTGACGCTGCTGCGCAGCATCCGTTCCGCCTCGAGGACGGATGTCGCGGCCGGACGACCCGTGAGATTGGCGCTCGAGACCGCGAGCGGCCCTGCATCCTGAATCAGGTCGAGGGTGACGCGATTGTCGGGCATCCGCACCGCGACGGTGCCGTGCGTCTCGCCCAGGTCCCACGCGAGCGAGGGCTGGCTCGGCAGCACGATGGTGAGCCCGCCGGGCCAGAACTCGGCGATCAACCGCTCGACGGGCTCGGGCACCTCGCTGACGAGCGCCGCGAGCATCGGTGCGCCCGAGACGAGGACGGGCGGGGGCGACTGGCGACCGCGCCCCTTCGCGGCCAGCAGAGCGGTGACAGCGGCCGGGTCGAAGGCATCCGCCGCCACACCGTAGACCGTGTCGGTCGGCAGAACGACGAGCTCACCGCGCGCGATAGAACGTCGCGCGTGCCGCAGGCCCGCGAGGAGCTGCGCCTCGTCGCGGCAGTCGAAGATGTCGGACATGTCCCGCCAAGTCTACGGTGGGGCATCCGCGTCGCCCGCCCGATGCCATCCCCGTCCCGCGCGATTCGCGCAGACGCCGCGAGCCGCGCGCGCGTTCGCCTCAGGGACGCAGCGCCGTGGTCGCGCGGTCGCGCATCGTCAGATCCGGATGCGTCGCGGCCGCGCGCCATCCGTCCGCCGTCAGGATGTCTCGCACCGCCGCGCCCTGCCACTCGCCGTGCTCGATCACGACCGTTCCCCCGGAATGCACCAGGCGCAGGGCCGCGCGGCTCACGCGCCGCACGACGTCCAGGCCGTCGGGTCCGCCGTAGAGCGCGGCCTCGGGGTCGTGGAAGCGGACCTCGGGGTCGCGCGGGATCGCGTCGTCCGGAACGTACGGGGGGTTCGAGACGACGACATCGACCGTGCCGTCGAGGTCGGAGAGCGCCGTGTCGAGGTCACCTCGGACGATCCGCGCGTTCGTCGCCCCGACGAACTCCGCGTTGCCCTTCGCCCAGACGAAGGCATCCGGCGACTTCTCGACGCCGTAGACCATCGCGTGCGGCACCTCGGTCGCGAGAGCGAGCGCCAGCGCGCCGCTGCCCGTACCGAGGTCCACCGCGATGGGCGTCGGTGACGCGGCGGCACCGAGCGAGTCGATCGCGAACTGCGCGACGATCTCGGTCTCGGGGCGCGGCACGAAGACCCCGGGACCGACCTTCAGGACCAGACGCCGGAACGGGGCATACCCGGTGATGTGCTGCAGCGGAACCCGCGCGGCTCGCCGCTCGACGAGTTCGTCGAACGCCGAGGCATCCGCGCTCTCGATCTCATCGCCCCGGATGCTGGCGGCCTGCACTCCCCCGCGGCTCGTGCCGAGCACGTGCGCGGCGAGGAGTTCGACATCGACCCCGGGGTCGGCGATGCCCGCCGCGGCGAGTCGCTCGGCGGCCTCGCGCAGCAGGGGCGAAAGCGCGCGCGCGGAAGGAGGGGGGTTTTCGGAGGGGGGCATGAGCGCCACCACATTACCGGGGGCCGCTCCGCCGAGCCGCGAATCCGCGGAATCGTCACAATCGCGCCGACCCCGATGGGCCTCGCCTAGGCTCGTGGGAGTGCGTCGAGGTCGACGCCGAAGCACCGCTTCCGCCCGAGACACCTGCACCATCGCGAAAGGCACGCCCATGGCCGGTATCCACCCCGACATCACCTCCGCATTCGGAAACACCCCGCTCGTCCGCCTCAACCGCGTGACCGAGGGACTCGGGGGTGTGGTGCTCGCAAAACTGGAGTTCTACAACCCGGTCTCGAGCGTGAAGGACCGCCTGGGTATCGCGATCGTCGATGCGGCCGAGGCATCCGGCGAGCTGAAGCCCGGCGGAACGATCGTCGAGTCCACGAGCGGCAACACCGGTATCGCCCTCGCCATGGTCGGCGCCGCCCGCGGCTACAAGGTGATCCTGACGATGCCCGCCTCGATGTCGAAGGAGCGGCGAATGCTGCTGAAGGCGTTCGGCGCCGAGCTCGTGCTCACCGACCCCACGAAGGGGATGTCGGAGGCCGTCAACGTCGCCAAGCAGATCGTCGCCGACACACCGGGCGCGATCTGGGCCCGCCAGTTCGAGAACGAGGCGAACCCCGCCATCCACCGTAAGACGACCGCCGAAGAGATCCTGCGCGACACCGACGGCGACATCGGATACTTCGTGGCCGGCATCGGCACGGGCGGCACCATCACGGGCGTCGGCCAGGTGCTCAAGGAGCGCGTGCCGGGCGTGCAGATCGTGGCCGTCGAGCCGGCCGACTCCCCCATCCTCACGAAGGGTCACCCCGGCCCGCACAAGATCCAGGGCATCGGCCCGAACTTCGTACCCGAGATCCTCGACCGCGACGTCATCGACGAGGTCATCGACGTCTCGTTCGAAGACACCCTCGAGGTCGCCCGCAAGGTTGCGACCGACGAGGGCATCCTCGTGGGCATGTCCAGTGGCGCCGCCATCTGGGCAGCCCTGCAGATCGCCGCCCGCCCCGAAGCCGCCGGCAAGAACATCGTGGTCATCGTCCCCTCGGCCGGTGAGCGCTACCTCTCCACCGCTCTCTACGAGCACCTGCGCGAGGACTGACGTGGGCCTGCGTTCCGCCTGGCTGAGCGTCCGCGAGGATGTCGCGGCCGCTCGCCTGCGGGATCCCGCGGCACGCGGTGACCTCGAGATCGCCCTGCTGTATCCGGGGCTCCATGCCGTGTGGGCCTATCGCATCCATCACCGCCTGTGGGTGCGGGGCGCGAAGTTCCTGGCGCGCGCGCTGTCGCAGCTCACGCGGTGGTTGACCGGCATCGAGATCCACCCCGGCGCGCGACTCGGACGCCGCTTCTTCATCGACCACGGCATGGGCGTCGTGATCGGCGAGACCGTCGAGGCGGGCGACGACGTCATGCTGTACCACGGCGTGACGCTCGGCGGCCGCCAGCGCGAGGGCGGCAAGCGGCACCCCACCCTCGGCGACCGTGTGGTCGTCGGGGCCGGCGCGAAGATCCTCGGACCCGTCACGATCGGCGACGACTCGGCGGTCGGCGCCAACGCCGTCGTCACCCGCGACGCACCCGCGAACTCGGTGCTCGTCGGCATACCGGCCAAAGCTCGTGCCCGTCGCCCCGGAGAAGACACCCGCGCGCTGCTGACCGCACCGGAATACTCGATCTGATCCGTCCCGCCCACCCCCGCGACACACCGAACGACTGATATACCAGCTACGGGTGAACACGTAGCGTGAAGTGGTGACTTCGCCGACTCCTTCCGCGGCCGCGCCGCCACCATCCTCCACCCCTGGCCCCGCCCTCGCGATGCAGCTGATCGGCCTCGTCAAGCGATTCGGCGAGAAGACCGCGGTCGATCAGCTCGACCTCGTGGTTCCCGAGGGGTCTTTCTACGGTCTGGTCGGGCCGAACGGAGCGGGCAAGACCACCACGCTCTCGATGGCGACGGGGCTCCTGCGACCCGATGCCGGACGGGCTTTCATCCACGGAGTCGACGTGTGGGCGGAGCCCGTCCGCGCCAAGGCGATGATCGGCAACCTCGCCGACGGCGTGCGCCTTTTCGACCGGCTGACAGGTGAGCAGCTGGTGACGTACACCGGCATGATGTTCGGCCTGTCGCACGCAGAGGTCGCGGCCCGCACGGCAGACCTGCTCCGGATCATGGACCTGACCCCGGCCGCCGGAACACCCGTCGTCGACTACTCGGCCGGCATGACCAAGAAGATCGCCCTGGCCTGCGCGCTCGTCCACGCCCCCCGCATCCTCGTCCTCGATGAACCGTTCGAGTCCGTCGACCCGGTTTCGGCCGCAAACATCGAGGACATCCTGCGCGACTACACGAAGGGTGGCGGCACGGTGATCGTGTCGAGCCACTCGATGGACCTCGTGCAGCGGATGTGCGACCACGTCGCCGTCATCGCGGCCGGGCGCGTCCTCGCCGCCGGCACGGTCGCCGAGGTGCGCGGAGACGCGACCCTGCAGGACCGCTTCGTCGAACTCGTCGGCGGTCGTCACCACACGGAGGGCCCGGAGTGGTTGCGACTCTCCTGAGGATCCGGTTCCGGGTCCTCGGCAATACTCTCTCCCGCCATCCGTGGCAGCTCGTCGGGTTCATCTTCGGGACGCTCTGGGCCATCGGCGCCGTCGGCCTGATCGCGCTCGGGCTGTTCTTCGTCGGTGCCCTCGGCCTCGAGGTGACACGGCTCGTGCTGATCGCGGGTGGGGGCCTGCTGACGCTCGGCTGGGTGCTCGCACCCGTCTTCGCGGCGGGCATCGACACGACCCTCGATCCGTCCCGTCTCGCGACGTTCCCGCTCACGACGGGACGGATGATGGTGGCGCTGACGGCCGCGGGACTGACCGGCGTCCCCGGCCTCGCCACGGTGCTCGGGGGTCTCGCCAGCCTCGTCGCCTGGTGGCGGTGGCCGATCGCTCTCGCGGCGGCCGTCGTCTGCGTTCCCCTCGGCATCCTGCTCTGCGTCATCGCATCCCGCGCCTTCGCCGCGATCGCCGGCGGGATGACGGGCGGTCGGCGCATCCGCGAGGTGATCGGCATGGTCGCCTTCATCGTGCTCATCCTCGCGGGACCGATCATCGCCGGAATCGGCGGGCTGATCCGGGCGGCCTCGGGGCCGTCCGACGATCTGAGCGCGCTCGGCGGCGTGCTCGAAACGGTCTCGTGGACGCCCCTCGCGGCCGCGTGGTCGGCGCCGGGCGATCTCGCCTCCGGTGCACCGCTCGTCGCGGGCGCCAAGCTGCTGATCGCCATCGGCAGCATCGCGCTCCTGTGGTTCATCTGGTATCGCAGCCTCTCCGCGTCTCTCATCGCGCCCCCGGCACGCGGCGGACGCCAGGTGGCGGCCGGAAAGCTCGGATGGTTCGGTCGCCTGCCGACCGGCGGAACGGGCGCCAGCTGGGCCCGCTCCCTCACCTACTGGGTGCACGACCCGCGGTATCTGCGACAGCTCATCACCGTGCCACTCGTGCCCGTGCTCGTCGTGTTCTGGGCGCGCGGCGACATGTCCAACACGTTCATCGCCTTCAGCGCCACGTTCGTCGCCTTCGTGCTCGGAATCGTGCCGTACGCGGACGTGTCGTACGACGGCACGGCTTTCGGAACGATCGTCGCGACCGGTGTGCGCGGTCGTGCCGACCGGCTCGGGCGCATGCTGGGCGCCGCTACCGTCGGGCTTCCGCTGGTCGTCGTCACGGCGGTCGTGACGATCGCCATCACGGGCGACTGGCACCTGGCCCCCGCGATCATCGGGTCGGCGATCGGCATGCTCCTCACGGCATACGGCGTCTGCGCCGTGAGCTCGGCCTACCTGATCGTGCCGGTTCCCGCGCCGGGCGACAACCCGTTCAAGCGGGTTCCCGGCGCAACTTTCTCGATCTTCCTGGGCTTCCTGGGCGTGTGGGTGCTGGCGGCCCTGCTGGCGGCACCCGAGATCGTGCTGGCCGTCCTGGTCGCCGTCACGGGCGACGCGCTCGTCGGATGGCTCGCGCTGATCGTGGGAGTGGTGCTCGGCGTCGTGTTCTTCATCCTCGGCATCCAGATCGGCGGGCGCATCCTCGACCGGACCGCGCCGGATCTCCTGCTGCGCGTGCGAGCGGCGTCCGGCAGCTAGGGCTCGGGAGCACGCGCCGAACGGACGCGACACGCCGTGTGGAGCCGATGCGCACGGCGTGTCGCGTCCGTTCGCGAAGGGTCTCGAGGGGCGATGGCGGTGCAGCGCGGGTTCTTAGTCCTCGGCCGACACGCCTCCGTCAGGGACGGGACTCGCGCGCCTCGACGACCTTCTTCTTGAGGAAGATCATCGGCAGGAACAAGGTCGCGAGCGCCGTGATGAGCCACACCACGACGGGCGCGAGTACCCACGAGATCGCATCCGTGATGCGCAGGCCCCCGATCGGCAGGAGGACGACGACGAGCAGGGCCACGAAGGTCGACACGATGCCGATGCCGCCGAGCAGTGCCGGCGCATACCGGCGGGCCATCTTCGCGATCCAGGGCGCGAGCACGCTCTGCAGCACCGCGAAGATCAGCACGCAGATGACGAAGCCCCACCACTCGTGCCACTGGATCTGAAAACCGGGCAGCACCCAGTCGGCGACGAGGAGCCCCAGGGCGGCCGACAGGACGAAGATGAGGCTCCGGATGACGAAGGCGATCACGTGGCGACCCTATCGCGTCAAAGCATGACCTGCCCAGGCGGGACGTGCTGCGCGAACGGTCGCGACTCGCCGTGTGCCACGGTGCTCGTGCGGCGTGTCGCGACCGTTCGGAGGGTTGCCGACGGCGAGCGCGCGGCGCGCCGGTCGGGCGGACGTATCAGGTGCCGAGCGAGGCGAGGCGCTCTTCCTCGTCCGCCGCGATGCAGGAGTCGATCACGGGGCCGAGGGCACCGTCCATCACCTGGTCGAGGTTGTACGCCTTGTAGCCCGTCCTGTGGTCCGCGATGCGGTTCTCGGGGAAGTTGTAGGTGCGGATGCGTTCGGAGCGATCCATCCCGCGGATCTGCGACTTGCGGGCATCGGATGCCGCGGCCGCGATCTCTTCCTGCTGCCGCGCGAGGATGCGGGCGCGCAGGACGCGCATGCCGGCCTCGCGGTTCTGCAGCTGCGACTTCTCGTTCTGCATCGACACGACGATGCCCGTCGGGAGGTGCGTGATGCGCACGGCCGAGTCGGTCGTGTTGACCGACTGACCACCGGGACCGGACGAGCGGAACACGTCGATCTTGAGGTCGTTCTGATTGATCTCGACCTCGTCGGGCTCATCGACCTCGGGGAACACCAGCACACCGGTCGTCGACGTGTGGATGCGCCCCTGCGACTCGGTCGCGGGCACCCGCTGCACGCGGTGGACGCCACCCTCGTACTTCAGGTGCGCCCAGACGCCCTGCGCGGGATCGGCCGAGGATCCCTTGATCGCGACCTGCACGTCTTTATATCCACCGAGGTCCGATTCGGTGCGCTCGAGCAGCTCGGTCTTCCAGCCCTTGGACGCGGCGTACTGCATGTACATCCGCAGCAGATCCGCCGCGAAGAGGGCGCTCTCGGCACCGCCCTCGCCGCCCTTGATCTCCATGATCACGTCGCGCGCATCGTCGGGGTCGCGCGGAATCAGCAGGCGACGCAGGCGCTCCTGCGCCGCGTCGACCCGCTCTTCGAGTCCGGGAACCTCTTCGGCGAACGCCGCATCCTCGCGCGCGAGTTCGCGCGCCGCCGCAAGGTCATCGGATGCCGCGGTCCACGCGTCGTACGCGGCCACGATCCGGCTCAGCTCGGCGTAGCGTCGATTGACGCGCTTGGCACGGCCCGCATCGGCGTGCACGGCGGGGTCGGAGAGTTCCTCCTGCACCCGCCGGTGCTCGTCGATCAGGCCGCGAACGGAGTCGAAGATCCCGGGCTCGGACACAGCGTCCCCGATCAGCGGATGTTGTTGTCGTGCCCGTGGCTGCTGCCGTGCGCGCCCGTCGTGGGCGCCGGGATCGACTTCTGCATCTGCACGAGGAACTCCACGTTCGAGCTCGTCTCTTTGAGCTTGCCGAGCACGACCTCGAGGGCCTGCTGCGGGTCGAGGCCCGCGAGGGCACGTCGGAGCTTCCACGTGATCTTGACCTCGTCGGCCGAGAGCAGCATCTCTTCGCGGCGCGTGGAGGATGCGTTCACGTCGACGGCCGGGAAGATCCGCTTGTCGGCGAGCTGACGCGAGAGGCGCAGCTCGCTGTTGCCCGTTCCCTTGAACTCCTCGAAGATGACCTCGTCCATCTTGGACCCGGTCTCGACGAGCGCGGTCGCGAGGATCGTGAGCGATCCGCCGTTCTCGATGTTGCGCGCGGCACCGAAGAAGCGCTTGGGCGGGTACAGCGCCGAAGCATCCACACCACCGCTCAGCACGCGACCCGAGGTCGGCGCTGAGATGTTGTAGGCACGGCCGAGGCGCGTGATCGAGTCGAGCAGCACGACGACGTCGTGACCGAGCTCGACCAGGCGCTTGGCACGCTCGATGGCGAGCTCGGCAACCGTCGTGTGGTCTTCGGCGGGGCGGTCGAACGTCGAGGCGATGACCTCTCCGCGGACCGTCCGCTGCATGTCGGTGACCTCTTCGGGGCGCTCGTCGACGAGCACGACCATGAGGTGGACCTCGGGGTTGTTCGTCGCGATCGCGTTGGCGATCTGCTGCAGCACGATCGTCTTGCCGGCCTTCGGAGGCGCGACGATGAGGCCGCGCTGGCCCTTGCCGATGGGCGCGACGAGGTCGATGATGCGCTGCGTCAGCTTCTCGGGCGCCGTCTCGAGGCGCAGGCGGTCCTGCGGGTAGAGCGGCGTGAGCTTGCCGAACTCGACACGCGTCGCCGCGTCTTCGACCGACAGGCCGTTGATCGCGTCGACCTTGACCAGGGCGTTGTACTTCTGACGCCCCTGGTGCTCGCCCTCGCGCGGCTGCTTGATCGCGCCGACGACGGCGTCGCCCTTGCGCAGGTTGTACTTCTTGACCTGGCCGAGCGAGACGTAGACGTCGCTCGGGCCGGGCAGGTAGCCGGATGTGCGCACGAACGCGTAGTTGTCGAGGACATCGAGGATGCCGGCGATCGGGATGAGAACGTCGTCGTCGCCGATCTCGGTCTCGAACTCGTCCATCGGCGTGCCGGGCGAGCGCTTGGTGCGACCGCGGCCTCGGCCGCGTCCGCCCTGCGTGTTGTCGTCGTCGTCCACGGGGCCGTTGTTCTGAGCCTGCGCGTTCTGACCACGCTGCGGGTTCTGTCCACGCTGGTTCTGGTTGCCCTGGTTCTGACCGGCCTGGGCGTTCTGGCTGCCCTGGTTCTGGTCGCCCTTGGCCTGACGGCCCTGGTTCTGGCCGCCCTGATTCTGATTGCCCTGGCCGGCCTGGTCTGTCTGAGCGGGCTGGCCGTCCTGGCCGTCCTGCGCATCACGACCACCGCGGCTGCGGTTGCGGTTGCGGTTGCGGCTCCGACGACTTCCCGTCTGCTCGCCGCCCTCGCCATCGGTCTGGGCGCCGCCGTCGTTCTGGGCGTTATCGGTGGACGACGCGGATGCCTCGGTGCCCTCGACGTCGGACCCCGCTGCTGCGGAATCGGACGGCGGCGTGATCGCCGGGGCCTCGTCGGGCGACGGGCTCGCGGCACCCTCGGCCGTCTCGGCACTCGGCTCCGCGGCGGCGGACGAGTCGGAGGCCGAGGCATCCGTCGTCGACGTCAGGGCCGCAGCCGTGAGGGCCGCGGAGACCTGAGCGTCGACCTCGGCGTCGAGCGCGGACTGCGACGTCTTGAGCGTGTGACCGAGCTCTGCGGCCACGGCGATGACGCGCTTGGCGTCCACACCGAAGTCGGCTGCGAGCTCGCGCACGCGACGGCGGTTCGAGGCACGCGACGGCTTCGAAGCGCGCGGCGGCTTCGCGGCGGGCGCCTCGTCCGGTGCGGATGCGTCGGCCGCGGCGGAACCCTGCTCGGGTGCCGACTCGACGGGCGCGGCATCCTGAGACGCCGTTTCCTGAGGAGCGGCGTCCTGAGGAACGGCATCCTGAGGAGCGGCATCCTGAGGCGCCGTTTCCTGAGGAGCGGCGTCCTGAGGTGCCACTTCGGTGGTCTGTGCGCCCTCGGGCGCGATGTCACCGGTCTGCTCACCCTGAATGGGGGTGGCGCCGGTCTGGATCTCGGAGATTGACTCCACGAGTACTCCCTTGCACGTGTGAATGAACACGACTGCATGCGATGTCGCCGCGGCGGACACCCGCCCACGCCGAAAGAATGAAGAAAGATTCGGGGGGCATGCAGTGCTTCGCAGATTGCGATCGGAGGCCAGATTCACCCAGCCGAAAATGGCTGTGTGGCACCCTCCGTGTGTTCCCTCACTGTAGCACCTTTGAAGTCGACGGCCAGCATGAGGGCGTCCCAGGCGGTGTCGGCCTCGCGTGCGACGACGTCGGCGGCTTCGAGGCGCCGCCCCGGACCGTCCGCGAGGACGAGGATGCTCGGACCCGCGCCCGACACGACGGCGGCGAACCCGGCCAAGCGCAGCGCCCGCACGATGCGGAGCGTCTCGGGCATGGCCTCGGCACGGTACTCCTGGTGCAGTCGGTCTTCTGTGGCGGCGAGCAGCAGCTCGGGGCTCTGTGTCAGCGCGGCGATCAGCAGGGCCGATCGCGAGACGTTGAACACGGCATCCTCGCGCGGCACGCTCAACGGTTGCAGGCTGCGGGCGAGGGATGTCGACATCGTGAAGCCGGGGACGAAGACCAGCGGTGCGACGCCGCGGTGGACGAGCAGCTTCTTGTGCTGCGGACCCTCGGGGGTGATCCACGCGATCGTCAGACCGCCGAAGAGAGCGGGGGCGACGTTGTCGGGGTGCCCCTCCAGCTCGGTCGCCAGGCGCAGCAGGTCGTCGTCCGTGACCTCGACCGTGCCTTCGAGGAGCGCGCGGGCGATGACGAGCCCGGACACGACGGCCGCCCCCGAAGAGCCCATGCCGCGCCCGTGCGGGATCGTGTTGTGCGCCTCGAGCCGCAGCCCGGGCATCTCCTGCCCGAATGCCGCGAACGCGTAGGCGATGGCGCGGACGACCAGGTTCGACCCATCCCGTGCGACGTCTTCCGCGCCCTCACCTTCGACGAGAACCTCGAGACCGGGTTCGGGCAGCTCGGTGAAGAGGATTTCGTCGTAGACGCTCAGCGCGAGGCCGAGGGTGTCGAAACCGGGCCCGAGGTTCGCGCTGGTCGCGGGAACGCGGACCACCCGGGTCCGCGGGGCTGCCGTTGTTGTCCGCGGGGCGGGGTCGGTAGCCCGAGGGGCTGTGTTCACGCGGTCGCCCCACTCACGCGATCGACTGGGGGACGAGATCGAGCACGGAGGCGACTTCGGATGTCTCGGCGTCGACCACGATCGGCTCGACCTGCGAACCGTCCTCGCGGCGCAGGGCCCACTGCGGGTCCTTCAGTCCGTGACCCGTGACCGTGAGCACGACGCGCGCCCCCTTCGGGATCACGCCCGCGTCGACCCGGTCGAGCAGACCCGCGACGCTGATCGCCGAGGCGGGCTCGACGAAGATGCCGACCTCGCCCGACAGCAGCTTCTGGGCCGCGAGGATGCGGTCGTCGTCGATCGCGCCGAACCATCCGTCGGTCGCGTCGCGCGCCTCGAGCGCCAGCTCCCACGAGGCGGGGTTGCCGATGCGGATCGCGCTGGCGATGGTCTCGGGGTGACGGACGATCTCACCGCGGACGAGCGGGGCGCTGCCCGCGGCCTGGAAACCGAACATCCGGGGCAGCCGGGTGGAGACGCCGCGGTCGAGCTCTTCGCGGTAACCGCGCGAGTAGGCGGTGTAGTTGCCCGCGTTTCCGACCGGGATGAGGTGGAAGTCGGGGGCATCGCCGAGCTGCTCGACGACCTCGTAGGCGGCCGTCTTCTGGCCCTCGATGCGATCGGGGTTGACCGAGTTGACGAGGTGCACCGGGTAGTTGTCGGCCAGCTCGCGCGCGATCTCGAGGCAGTCGTCGAAGTTGCCGCGGATCTGGATGAGCTTGCCGTTGTGGGCCACGGCCTGACTCAGCTTGCCCATCGCGATCTTGCCCTCGGGCACCAGCACCGCGGCGGTGATGCCCGCGTGGGCGGCGTAGGCCGCGGCGGAGGCCGAGGTGTTGCCGGTGGACGCGCAGATGACGGCCTTGGCGCCGTGCTCGACGGCACGCGACAGGGCGACGGTCATGCCGCGGTCCTTGAAGGACCCGGTCGGGTTCATGCCCTCGAACTTGACCCAGACATCCGTGCCCGTCAGCCGCGAGAGTGCCGGGGCGGGCAGCAGCGGGGTGCCACCCTCGCCCAGGGTGACGACGGTCGACGCGTCGGTGACGCCCAGCCGATCGGCGTATTCGCGGAGGACTCCGCGCCAGAGGTGTGCCATGTCAGTCTCCTTCTACCCGCAGAACCGAGACAACGCGCTCGACCACGCCGCTGGCGGCGAGTCGCGCGACGGTGTCGCTGAGGTCCTGCTCGAGTGCCTTGTGTGTGCCGATCACGATGCGTGCGATGCCGGGGCCGCCGTCGGGGTCCGTCACCACCGTCTGCTCGACGGTCGCGATGGACACCCGTCCCTCGCTGAGGATCCCCGCGACGGTGGCGAGCACGCCCGTCTCGTCGCTGACCTCGAGCGTGATCTGGTAGCGCGTCGTGACGCGGCCGATCGGCAGGATGGGCAGGTTCGCGCGGGTGGACTCCCCCACGCCGACGCCGCCGGCGATGTGGTGGCGCGCGGCCGAGACGACGTCCCCGAGCACGGCGGAGGCGGTCTGCACTCCCCCGGCGCCAGCGCCGTAGAACATCAGGTTGCCAGCGGCCTCGGCCTCGACGAACACGGCGTTGTTGGCGCCGTGGACGCTCGCGAGCGGGTGTGTCCGGGGCACGAGCGCCGGGTAGACACGCACCGAGATCGCGTCCCGGCTGCCGGTGCCGGGTCCGGTGCCGGAGGCATCCTCGATCCGCTCGCAGACCGCGAGGAGCTTGACGACGTAGCCGGCGTGGCGAGCGGACTCGATCAGCGAGGCGTCGATCGACGTGATGCCCTCGCGGTGCACGGTGTCGAGCGGGACGCTCGTGTGGAACGCGAGGCTCGCGAGGATCGCGGCCTTCTGCGCGGCGTCGTAGCCCTCGACATCCGCCGTCGGATCGGCCTCGGCGTAGCCCAGGCGCTGGGCGTCGGCGAGGACGTCCGCGAACTCGGCGCCCTCGGTGTCCATGCGATCGAGGATGTAGTTGGTCGTGCCGTTCACGATGCCCATGATGCGGCGCACGCGGTCACCCGCGAGCGAGTCGCGCAGGGGCCGGATGATCGGGATCGCCCCCGCGGCAGCGGCCTCGTAGTAGACGGATGCGCCGACCTGGTCGGCCGCGTCGAAGATCTCGGTGCCGTGGGTCGCGAGCAGCGCCTTGTTGGCCGTGACGACGTCCGCACCCGACGAGATCGCGTGCAGGATCGACGTGCGCGCGGGTTCGATTCCGCCCATCAGCTCGATGACGATGTCGGAGCCGACGATGAGCGAGTCGGCGTCCGTCGTGAAGAGCTCGCGCGGCAGGTCGACATCGCGCGGCGCATCGACGTCGCGCACGGCGATGCCGGCGAGCTCGAGTCGCGCACCGGCACGGTCGGCCAGTTCGTCGCCGTGGCGCAGCAGCAGGCCGGCGACCTGCGAGCCCACGGCTCCGGCGCCGAGCAGTGCGACGCGCAGGGTGCGGTAGTCGGTCATCGGTCTCCCCTCCGGCCCGCAAGCCCGGCGTCGCGGGCGAGCAGGTCGTCGATCGTCTCGCCGCGCACGATCACGCGCGACGCTCCGTCCCGAACGGCCACGATCGGCGGCCTCGGAACATGGTTGTAGTTGCTCGCGAGGGCGTAGCAGTACGCCCCCGTCGCGGGCACGGCGAGTAGGTCACCGGGCGCGACATCGGCGGGCAGGTATTCGGCGTCGACCACGATGTCGCCCGATTCGCAGTGCTTGCCGACCACGCGCACGAGCGCGGGCTCGGCCGTGCTCGTGCGGTCGGCAATGCGGGCCGAGAACTGCGCGTCGTAGAGCGCGGGACGCGGATTGTCGCTCATGCCACCGTCGACGCTCACGTAGCGACGCGTGGCTGCAACGCCGGATCTCGCGCCGTCGGATGTCTCGACCGAGACATCCTTCGTCGTCCCGACCTCGTACAGCGTGACACCGGCGGTACCGACGATGCTCCGGCCCGGCTCGAAGGCGAGGAAAGGCACCGGGATGCCGAGCAGCTGCGCCTCGCTCGCGACGACCGAGACGATGCCCTCGGCGAGCTCGGCGATCGGCGTCGGCTCGTCGGCCGAGGTGTAGGCGATGCCGAAGCCCCCGCCGAGATTCAGCACCGGCAGCGGTCCGCCGGGAAGGTCTGCGAGCACGCCGAGCAGGCGTGCGGCGGACGCGCGGAAGCCGTCGGTGCCGAAGATCTGCGATCCGATGTGGCAGTGCAGCCCGACGAGGTTCAGACCCGGCGTCGCGCGCACGCGGGCGACCAGATCCGGGGCGGCCTCGAGACCGAAGCCGAACTTCTGGTCCTCGTGCGAGGTCGCGAGGAAGTGGTGGGTCTCGGCGTGCACTCCGGTGTTGACGCGCAACAGGACGTCCTGTGCGCCGCCGTCTTCCCGGCCGAGGCGGGCGACGATCGCGGCGAGGCGGTCGAGCTCCCACACGCTGTCGATCACGATCGAGCCGATGCCGACCTCGACCGCACGCTCGAGCTCGGTGACGGACTTGTTGTTGCCGTGGAAGCCGAGGTGATCCGCGGGCACGCCGGCGGCGAGAGCGACCTCGAGCTCGCCGCGCGTACAGACGTCGACGCGCAACCCCTCTTCCGTGACCCAGCGCGCGACCTCGGTGGAGAGGAACGCCTTGCCGGCGTAGTACACGCGAGCCTGGGTGCCATGGCGGGCTGCGGCATCCTGGAACGCCTCGCGCGTGCGGCGCGCGCGGTCGCGGACCTCGCCCTCGTCGAGCACGAGCACGGGCGTGCCGTACTGCGCCACGAGGTCGCGGACGGCAACGCCGCCCAGTTCGAGTTGGCCGTCGTCACGTCTGCGCGCGGCCGCCGGCCACACATGCTCGGCCAGAGCATTCGCGTCGGCGGGCGGCACGAGCCATCCGGGGGCAAGCGGCGAGGCGACGGACACGGCAGACCAATCGGTGGATTCGGGACGTTCATCGACGCGCGGGCCGACGCAAATCCGCGGGCGGCGGTTTACACACACCACCCCGGCGGTTGCTGAAAGTCTAGGGCACGGGCCGGGTGCGGCCCCCATCCGTCGGACCGCTCGGGCCGGCGCGCACTCGTGTTGCCAGAGAGGCGGGTGGGCGGATGGATCCGTCGGACGCGCCCGGGTCGGGCTCAGCCGCAGACGCCGGAATCGCGCAGGGTCGAATCCACCAGGATCCCGCTGGCGATGTCGAACTGCGCGACGACCTGATGGTCGACCACCGCAACGTCGGTGAGCGTCAGCCCCGCGGGGAGAGACGAGGCGATGCAGACCTGCCACGGCTGCAGTGCGGCGTCGGCGACCGAGCCGAACTGATCGCGCAGTCCCTGCGCATCAGCCGTTGCGCCGGCCAGCGTGAACGATGCGGGCGTGAGGACCAGTGCCCCACCCGCCGCCGACGGGGTCAGCCCCACACCGATCGGAACCGCGACGCCGAACACGTTGAGCTGGACCGTCATGGTCACGTCCGTGCCCGACAGCCCGAGGGACTCCGCCGGAAACCCCTCGACCCCGGAGAGCAGCGTGCGCAGCTGCTCCTGGTCGAGAGAGACGGATGCCTCGGCCGAATCGAGCGGCCCGTCCGCCGTGAGAGGCACGCCGCGCGCGGTCACCTCGACGTCGCCCGTGAAGCCCTGGAGCGAGACATCCTGAGCTTCTATGCGCACCTCGTCGAATCGACCCGAGATCAGCTGCGGGATGACGAGCCCCCCGACCTGCACCTCGGCCTGGTCTGCCGGCACGCCGAGCTCGCTCGCGAGGGCGCTGCGTACACCGCGCTCGACCAGATCCCGCGCCAGCCACTCGCCCGCGAACGCCGCACCGCCGAACAGGACGAGCACCACGCCGAGCGAGACGATCCAGGGCCACAACCGGCGCTTCCGCCGGGGCGGGGGCGCGTCGTCCCAGTGCAGGGTTGGCGGCACGTCCGGCGGCGTGGTCATCGCTACATCCGTTCGGGCGCCGAGACGCCGAGCAGGTCGAGGCCGTTGCGCAGGACCTGCCCGGTAGCATCGTTCAGCCACAGGCGGGTGCGGTGGACGGGTTCGATCGGGGCGTCGCCGAGCGGGATGACCCGGCAGTTGTCGTACCAGCGGTGGTAGAGGCCCGCGAGCTCCTCGAGGTACCGGGCGACGCGATGCGGCTCGCGCACCTCGGCCGCGAACCCGACGATGCGCGGGAACTCCTGCAGAGCCCCGAGCAGGGCCGACTCGGTCTCATGCGTCAGCAGCTCGGGCGCGAAGTCGCTGCGGTCGACACCCGAGTCCAGGGCGTTGCGCGCCACGTTGTGCGTGCGCGCGTGGGCGTACTGCACGTAGAAGACCGGGTTGTCGTTCGTGCGCTTGCGCAAGATCTCGGGGTCGAGCGTCAGGGGCGAGTCGGCCGGATACCGCGCCAACGAGTAGCGCAACGCATCCGTTCCGAGCCAGTCGCGCAGGTCGTCGAGCTCGATGATATTGCCGGCGCGCTTGCTGAGGCGTGCGCCGTTGATCGACACGAGCTGGCCGATCAGCACCTCGATGTCCCTGTCGGGGTCATCGCCCGCCGCGCCCGCGAGCGCCTTCAGCCGGTGCACGTAGCCGTGGTGGTCGGCGCCGAGCAGGTAGATCTTGTGCGCGTAGCCGCGGTCGCCCTTGTTGAGGTAGTACGCGGCGTCGGCGGCGAAGTAGGTGTACTCGCCGTCGGACTTGCGGATGACCCGATCCTTGTCGTCGCCGAAGTCGGTCGTGCGCACCCACACCGCACCGTCCGCATCGAAGACGTGACCCTGCGCCCGTAGTCGATCGACGGCCTCGTCGACGAGGCTGGGTCCGCCATCCGCCGGCTTGGCGTGCAGGGTCCGCTCGCTGAACCACACGTCGAAGTGCACGTTGAACTTGACGAGCGAGCTCTGCAGGTCGCCGAGCTGGAGCGCGTAGGCGCGCTCGCGGGCGACGGCGAGCTGCTCGTCGGCGGGAAGATCGAGCAGTCCGGGCTCGACCGCGAGCACGCGCCGGGCGAGATCTTCGACGTACGAGCCCGGGTAGCCGTCCTCGGGCGTGGGCTCACCCTTCGCCGCGGCGAGGACGGATCGACCGAACCTGTCCATCTGGACGCCGGCGTCGTTGATGTAGAACTCGCGCACGATCGTGGCGCCGCTGGCCGCGAGCACGCGTCCCATGGCGTCGCCGAGCGCCGCCCAGCGGGTGTGCCCGATGTGCATGGGACCCGTGGGGTTGGCGCTGACGAACTCGAGGTTGATCGTGTTGCCGCGCTGGGACTCGTTCGTGCCGTAGGCGGCACCGGCCTCGACGATCGTGCGGGCGAGCGACCCGGCCGTGGCGGCATCGAGGGTGATGTTGATGAATCCCGGGCCCGCGACATCCACGCTCTCGATGCCCTCGGCCTGCGCAAGCGCCTCGGCGATCTCGTTCGCGAGCTCGCGCGGGTTCGCCCCGACGAGCTTCGCGAGCTTCAGTGCGGCGTTCGAGGCCCAGTCGCCGTGGTCGCGGTTCTTCGGACGCTCGACCGGCAGGTCAGCCGCGGTGAGTCCGTCGGTCGAACCCGGGCGTCGCGCCTCGGCGAGCGGGCGGACGACGGCGAGCAGGGCGGCGGAGAGATCCTCGGGGTTCATAGCTGGCCCAGTCTAGTTCGGCGTCCGCAACGCCCCACTCGCCGCCCCGTGCGCGCAGGTGCTGCCGCGGCTCAACGCGAACGGACGCGACATGCCGTTCCACACGACCATGGAACGGCATGTCGCGTCCGTTCGATGGGGTGCGGGCGGGTGTTCGGTGTGGCGCCCACGGTCACTGAGCCTGTCGAAGCGACCCGCCAGGGCGACGCTCAGCCCAGCTGCACGAGTTCGAGGTAGTCGTCGGGGACGGATGCCTGGGCGAACGGGTCTGCGGACGGGTCATCCGCGTTCGCCGGGCCCGCGACATCCGGTACCACCCATGCGTCGACGTGCAGGCGGTCGAGCCCGACCTGCGCGCCGTGGAAGCTGAGGAACGCACAGTCGGCCGCGTCGCGCCCCGTCGCGATGCGCACGAGCGAGCGCCGGTCGGCCAGGCGTGTCGCGTCGATGACGTACCAGGCGCCGTCGAGGTACGCCTCGGCGACGGCGTGGAAATCCATCGGGGTGAGTCCCGGGGCATAGCAGGCGGCGTATCGGGCGGGCACATCCATCGCCCGCAGCAGCGCGATCACGACGTGGGCGTAGTCGCGGCACACGCCCTGCCCGGTCATGAGCGTCGTGACGGCGCTGTCGGTTCCGAGACTCAGCCCCGGGGTGTAGGTCACCGATTGCTCGACGAAGCGCGTGACCGCGGCGATCAGCTCGGCGCCCGCGAGCCCCGCGAACTGGTGGCGCGCCTGCGAGAACACCTCGTCGGACTGGCAGTAGCGACTCGGACGCAGGTAAATGATGCTGTCGAGCTCGCTCGTCCGCGCGGGCCCCGTCTGCCCCTCGACGATCGCCTCGTACCGCACGCGCAGGGGCCCCGGCTCGCCCGTCAGACGGTGCAGACGGGTGCCGTCCTGGTCGATGATCTCGGTCGGTGTGTGCACCAGATCGTCGCGCGTGAACGTCAGGATCTCGCTCGCGAGCGGCACCTGGCGCGCGGTCGTCAGCGAGAAGATCAGGTCGGCGGTGCCGGCCAGATCGAGGTCGAGTTCTGCGGTGACGATGCGCTGCACCGAGACATCCTTGCACGCTCGCGTGACGCCCTCGCACGCGGCCGAAACGATGCTCATCCCACAGCAGACGACGGTCCTGGCATCCGCACATGATTCCGTGACTTACCCTCGATTCATGCCCGAAGCTCCCCGCCGTCCGCGCGTGCGCGTCGGCGTGCTCTGGGCCCTCGCCGCGGGCGTCCTCGCGGCCGCCGTCATCGGCGCCTGGCAGCCGTGGCAACGCCCCACACCCGCCGCCGAAGTCGCGGGCGGCGCGGGACTCGCGAACGCCGGGACGGATGCCTCGGCCCCGGCCGCCCTGACCATTCCGCCCGACGCGACGGTGCTCGTGTTCGGCGACTCGTGGACATACGGTTCCGCGGCGAGCGACCCGACTCTCGGCTACGCGTATGAGCTCGGCCGCGTGACCGGGTGGACGACCGTCGTCGACGGTGTGCGCGGCAGCGGATACCTGAGGCCGGGCATCGACGGCCCCTCCTTCGGCGAGCGCATCGCGGCACTCGATTCCGCGTTGGATCCCGACGTGATCATCGTGCAGGGGTCGATCAACGACCGGCTGCTCGTCGCCAAGAACGACTACGCCGGCGCCGTGAACGCGGCCTGGGACGCGCTTTCCGCAACGTATCCGGATGCCTCGATCGTCGTACTGGGGCCGGCCCCTCACGTCCTTCCGGTCGAGAGCGGCACCGCCCTCATCGACTCGGAACTCTCACGCTTGGCCGCCGAACGCGGCTGGTGGTACATCTCCCCCATCGACGACATGTGGATCGTCGCGTCGAACTACTTCGACGTCATCGACACGGGCGTCGGCAGGAATCATCCGTCCACCGCCGGTCACGCGTATCTCGCGGAGCGATTGGCGCAGGCGCTCGCCGAGCGGATGGCTGTGGTCGAGGCCGTCGCCGAGACCCCCGCCCCGACAGACGGCTGAGGATCGGGTCACGCCGAGAGGCACGAGGGAGCCCGTCGCCGGGTGATAACCTCGATCGGTACGCCTCCGTAGCTCAGGGGATAGAGCGTTGGTTTCCGGTACCAAAGGTCGCTGGTTCGATTCCAGTCGGGGGCACAGACCGGGGCAAGGGATCGCGGGTCATTTCGACCTCGCGGTCCCTTTCTCGTGACAACAGCGTGACAGCATTCGTGGCGCGTTTCGCCTGATGCAGCGCCCCCGCGACATCGTCGAGATCATGGTCGAACAGGTCCGCGAAAGGCGAGAAAGCCGCCCCTGAACCCACCTGACCCGCTCGTCGTTTCGGCGCAGAGGCAGAGGTGGAGAAGTGGACACAGGTTGCCCGAGAGCTGGCGATTCCCGAACAGCAGCTCGCGGTGATGGCTGCTGCCTTCGACGCGGAACAGCTCGAACTCGCGCTGACAGCGCCTGTCAGCGAGGTCCGCGCTCGTTCCGTGCGCGATCGCCTTCGCGACGGTCGTCGGGAAGGCGCGATGAGCCTCGGGCGTTCCTCGATTCCTGCCCTGGTTTTGCACGGCGGATTCCGCTGCCACGGGCTGCCATTGGTGGAATACTGCCCGCATGGGCTGGATACGGGGATTGACGGGTGCGGCGGTGTTCTCCGCGGCAGCGGCCGCTGTGATCCTGGCCGTGCGACGGGCCTCACTGCGATGGGGCGCGACGGACGAGGAGCTTCTCGCGAAGCTGGCCGGGGATGATCTGCTGCCCCGTCCGGATCTCGTCGCGACGCGTGCCATCTCGATCGGTGCGCCGCCGTCCGCGGTATGGCCATGGCTCGCGCAGCTGGGGCAGAATCGCGGCGGGTTCTACACCTACGACTGGCTCGAGAACCTCGTCGGTGTCGAGATCCACAGCGCCGACACCGTCGTCCCCGAGTTCCAGATCCGCTCGGTCGGCGATGCCGTGAATCTGGCTCCGGGCGTCGCCCTATCGGTCGCGTCCATCCATGAGGAGAGCGATCTCGTGCTGCGCGGCGCTGTCGGCCCCGACGGTACCGGCGCAGGAGCTCCGTACGACTTCACATGGGCCTTCGTCCTGCGTCCCCGAGCGGATGGTTCGACACGGCTCATCGTTCGCGAGCGGTATGCGTACCTCAGACGCTGGGCCGGGGCACTGGTCGAGCCGGTCGAGATGGTCAGTTTCGTCATGACCGAGAGGATGCTGCGGGGCATCCGTCGGCGCTCAGAGCGCTCGCCTTCACGGCCCACCCCGTCATGAGTGCCGCCCTGCCGCTCAGACGAGGAAGAGTCCGTCGAGCATCCCCGGGTTGTGCGCGTGCACGAGCACGAGGAAGACGACCGCGTCGAACAGCAGGTGCACCGTCACGACGTACGCCAGCGACCGCGTCTTCAGGAAGATGAAGCCCTGCAGCAGCGCGAACGGGATCGTCAGCAACGGCCCCCACGCCTGGTAGCCGAGCTCCCACAGGAACGACACGAACACGATCGCCTGCAGCACGTTCGCGACCGCCATCGGAAAGTGGCGGCGCAGCAGCACGAAGACCGTGCAGATGAAGAAGAGCTCGTCCCAGATGCCGACCGCGCCGACGCCCACGAACAGCCGCGCGATCAGCTCCGGCGTGTTCACGACCGGCCAGTTCGTGTAGACGCCCGAGGTGATGAAGTAGAAGGGCAGGATGAGCCATCCGAGCGCCAGCACGACGACGAGCCACGTCCACTGGAACGTCGTCCATCTGCCGCCACCGCGCCAGGGGAAGCGGATGGCGTAGTCCCGGTAGACATAGCGCGAGATCAGGTACGGCACGAGCACCGCGCCGCCCAGCGCGAGAGTGAAACGCACCATGGCCCAGTTGTCGAGTTCGGCCTTCAGCGGGATAACGCTGACGATCAGCATGCCGATCGCGATCAGCGACAGGTCGCGGACGAGACTCGGCGTCCGTCCCGAGATGATCTTCGCCGTTTCGTAGCGCGGACCGACCCGCACCTCGGGGAAGCGCGCCTTCGCCCCCTCCGTCAGGCGCACGCGCAGCAGCCAGGCCAGCAGCATCCCGAGCGCCAGCAGCGCCCAGCCGAGCCAGGTGATCCGCAGCACGAAGAACGCGGGAGCCGCGAGGCACACCACGAGCGCCGGCAGCAGCCCGATCCAGACGGTCGGACGGACGGGGGCGTTCGTATCGGTGAGCGCGGGCATCCGCCTCAGTCTTTCAGACGGTGCACTATCCCGCCCGGCAAGCTCAGCCGACGCGTCGGTACGCGAGGTCCCGGATGTCTCGGCCCGCACGGATCCCCTTCCGCTCGAACGCCGTCATCACCCGGCCCTCGAACCGCTCGGCCCAGTCGCCTTCGAAGGCGCGCTCGAAGTGCGGCGAAGCATCCAACGCCACGCGCATCCCCCGCGCGTAGTCCTCCCAGTCGGTCGCCATGCGCAGCATGCCGCCCGCGGTGATCGCGCGGGCCGCCGCGTCGGCGAACTCCTCCGTTACGAGCCGGCGCTTGGTGTGCTTGTTCTTGTGCCACGGGTCGGGGAAGAACACCCAGAGTTCGGAAACGGATGCCTCGGGCACGAACGTCGCCAGCACCTCGGGGGCGTTCGCCTCGATCACGCGGATGTTACGCGCGCCCTCGCGCTCGGCGTCGAGCATCGTGCGGGCGAGTCCCGCGCGGAACACCTCCACCGCCAGGAAGTCGGCCTCGGGGCGTGCGAGTGCTGCGGCGATGATCGCGTGCCCCTGACCCGAGCCGACCTCGACGATCAGCGGCGCGGTGCGTCCGTAGACCTCGGCCGGGTCGAACCGGGCGTCGGGATGGACGGATGTCTCGGCGACACCCCGCTCCACGTCGATCAGGTACGCGGAGGCGAGCTCGACCCAGGCGCGCTCCTGTCCGTCGGACATGCGGCCACCCCGCCGGACGAACGAGACCGGCTTGTCGCGGAAGGTGGGTGCGTCGGGCTCGGTCACACTCCCCAGGCTACCGAGCCGCAGCATCCGTTCCCCGCCGTCGCTCCGCGCACGCCGCCCACCCCGCCGAAACACCCATTCTGCGGCGAAACACCCCGCGACACAGGGTGTTTCGGCGCAAATGGGGTGTTCGGGGTCTCGAGGGCACCGGGGCCGGGCCGAAGGGAAGCGGAGCTAAGCGGAGCGAACCGAAGCGCCCGGACGACGGGCGAGGCCGGACGGGCGGGCGGGCGTCAGGAGGTGACGAAGTCGATGAGCTCTTCGACGCGGCCGAGCAGCGCGGGCTCGAGGTCGCGATACGACGTCACGGCGCCGAGCACCCGCCGCCAGGCGCGAGCCAGGTCTGCGGGGGTTTCGGCGGGCCATCCGAGTCCCCGGCAGACGCCCGTCTTCCAGTCGATCCCACGCGGGACCTCGGGCCACGCCCGGATGCCGAGGGCCTGCGGCGTGACGCACTGCCAGACGTCGACGAACGGATGTCCCACGATCAGCGTGTGCGCCCCGTGCGGTCCGCGCGCCACGGCGTCGGCGATGCGCGCCTCCTTCGAACCCGGCACGAGGTGGTCGACAAGAACGCCGTAGCGGCGCTTCGCCGACGGTGGTTCGGCCGTGAGCATCGCGTCGAGCAGGTCGACGCCCTCGAGGTACTCGACGACGACGCCCTCGATGCGCAGGTCGTCGCCCCACACCTTCTCGACGAGCTCGGCATCGTGCCGGCCCTCGACGAGGATCCGGCTCGGCAGCGCGACGCGTGCGCGCGCATCGGCGACCGCGAACGAGCCCGACGCCGTGCGGGCGGCGGGCGGCCGGACCGCAGGAGTCGCGGGGGCCGGCGGTCCCAGCTCGACAAGCTGACCATCCACCATGAATCCGGGGCCGAGCGGAAACAGGCGACGACGTCCGTGGCGGTCTTCGAGCTCGACGTGGCCGGACTTCACGCCGGTGACCGCGCCGCACCATCCGTCCGACGCGACCTCGACGACCAGGTCGTGCTCGGCGGCGACGCGGGGCACGCGACGCGCGTTCTTGTCGCGCCATCCCGCGGCGAGCACGTCCGTTCCGTACCTGTCGTCCATGTCGCCCTCCTGGGATCGATCCGAAGCATCCGAGCCGGCGTCGGCGCATGCCGCAGACAGTGCGCCCGGCGCGAAACGCTACCCCGGCATCGGATCCGGATCGCGCGCCTCGCCGGGTGTCACCCCGATCGCCCCGCGAGGGCGCGGACGCCGCTATCGGGCATGCCGGGCGCCGCATAGACTCGTGGAGTGGGCTTTTCCTCGGCCCGCGAAGGGGGTCGCGATGCACGCGCGTTGGTCTCTGAACGCGCGCGCGGCTGCTCTCGTCCTCGCCGTGATGGCGCTCCTCCTGGGCCCCGCGGGCGCCGCGATCGCCACGCCGCCGGTGACGCTCGGTTCCGGCTACATCCTGGACGACGCGGGCGTGCTCGCACCGCCCGCCGCGGCCGACGCCGAGGAGCGCCTGCAGCGGTTCCGCGAGGAGTCCGGACTCGATCTCTGGGTCGTCTTCGTCGACGAGTTCACCGATCCGGCCTCGTCCGCGGACTGGGCGAATCAGACCGCGCTCGACAACGGGCTCGGCCCCACCCAGTATCTGCTCGCGGTCGCCACGGAGTCGCGGCAGTTCTACCTCTCCGGTGACAGCGCGGGACCCGTGACAGACGAGCAGCTGGGCTCGATCGAGCAGAACGACATCCAGCCCGCCCTCGCAGCAGGCAACTGGACCGGAGCGATCGACGCGACGGCCGAGGCACTCGCCGAGGCGACCGGAACGGGCACGGATGGCGGCGGCTCCTCGTCCTCGAACGGCTCGAGCGGGCTCCTTCCCCTCCTCGCGGTCGGAGCCGTCGTCCTCGCCGGGTTCGTGCTGGTCGGCTGGGTTCTGCTGCGCAAACGCCGGCACCCCTCCCCCAGCGCCATCGAAGCCCCTGCCATGCCGACCGAAGAGCTCGAGCGCCAGGCATCCGCCGCCCTCGTCGCGACCGATGACGCGATCACCACGAGCGCACAAGAACTCGGCTTCGCCAAGGCCCAGTTCGGCGACGAGGCCACGGCCGCATTCTCGGACGCCCTGGAGCGCGCCCGTGCGGCGCTCACCGAGGCGTTCTCGCTGCGGCAATCCCTCGACGACGAAACGCCCGACACGGATGCCTCGGCCCGAGCCGCGTACACGCGCATCCTCGAACTCTGCGCGGCGGCGAACGCCGACCTCGACGCCAAAGCCGCCGATTTCGACGAGCTGCGCAAGCTCGAGCAGAACGCCCCCGAGGCCCTCGTTCGCGTCGAGGACGAACGGGTGAAGGCGGCGGCCTCGATCGAGGCCGCGGACGCCGCCCTGGCCGCGCTCGGCGCCCGGTATGCCCCCGAAGCCTTCGCGACGGTCTCCGACAACCCCGACCAGGCTCGTGCGCGCCTGGAGTTCGCGACCGACCAGCTCGCCGAGGCGCAGCGCGATGTCGGCGCGGGCAGGGGCGGCGAAGCGGCCATCGGCATCCGCGCCGCCGAGGATGCCGTCGACCAGGCGCGCCTGCTCGAGAAGGCCATCGACGACCTGGCGGCGAACCTCGCCGAGGGCGAACGTCAGGCGGCCGCGCTGGTGAGTGAGCTCGAAACCGACCTCGCGACCGCTGCGTCGCTGCCCGATCCGGATGGACGTGTCGCGGCGGCAACGCTCGCGACGCGGCGAAGCGTCGACGAAGCCCGGAAGTTGCTCGTTCCGCCCAGTCGTCCGCTCGCCGCTCTCGATGCCCTGCGTGCGGCGAACGAACAGATCGACGCGGTGATCGCGGGAGTGCGCGACGCACAGGCCCGCGACGATCGCGCTCGACAGCAGCTCGCGCAGGCGATGCTGCAGGCTCAGGCCCAGATCTCGGCCGCCGACGACTACATCACCTCGCGCCGCGGCGCCGTGGGCGCGACCGCCCGCACGCGCCTGGCCGAGGCCCGCACCTCGCTCGCCGGGGCGCAGCAGTTGCAGGGCACCGATGCCGCGGGCGCCCTCGCGCAGGCCGGGCGCGCGGCACAACTCGCCGCCGAGGCCACATCGGTCGCCCAGCGCGACGTCGGCTCTTTCGACGGCGGCGGCTTCGGAGGCAGCGGATCAGGTTCCAACGGCGGGGCCGGGATGCTCGGGGCCATGCTCGGCGGCGTCGTGCTCAACTCCCTGCTCGGCGGCGGCTCGCGCTCGTCCGGCGGCTTCGGCGGCCTCGGCGGGCTGGGCGGCTTCGCCGGCGGTGGCTCCCGCGGCGGGTCACGCGGCGGGAGCTTCGGGGGCGGCCGCGCACGTCCCGCGAGTTTCGGGGGCGGCGGCACCCGCGGGCGCCGCGGCGGAGGCCGATTCTGACCGCGGCCGACGGGGCCACCGCACCGCGACGAGCCCGCGCATCCATCATCCGGACCACAACAGCCACAGACCACGTGAACAGCCAAAAAGGAAGGAAACCGTAATGGCCAAGCAGTCCATTTTCGGCCGCATCTCGACCCTCGTGCGGGCGAACGTCAACGCCATGATCGACCAGGCCGAAGACCCGCAGAAGATGCTCGACCAGCTCGTCCGAGACTTCACGAACAACATCGCCGACGCCGAGACGGCGATCGCCGAGACGATCGGAAGCCTGCGCCTGCTCGAGCGCGACCACCAGGAAGACATCCAGGCGGCCACGGAGTGGGGCGGCAAGGCGCTCGCGGCGAGCCGCAAGGCCGATCAGCTGCGCGCGGCGGGCGACCCGACCGACGCCGACAAGTTCGACAACCTCGCCAAGATCGCGCTGCAGCGCCAGATCGCGGCCGAGGGCGAGGCGCGTGCCGCCGAACCGCAGATCGCGTCGCAGACCGAGGTCGTCGACAAGCTCAAGGACGGCCTCAACGGCATGAAGCAGAAGCTCGAGCAGCTGCGCGCCAAGCGCAGCGAACTGCTCGCGCGCGCGAAGACCGCCGAGGCGCAGAACCGCGTCCATGACGCCGTCAAGTCCATCGACGTCATGGACCCGACGAGCGAGCTCGGACGCTTCGAAGACAAGATCCGCCGTCAAGAAGCCCTCGCCGCGGGCAAGGCCGAGCTCGCCGCGTCGAGCATCGACGCGCAGTTCGAGAGCCTCGAAGACCTGGGTCAGCTGACCGAGGTCGAGTTGCGTCTGGCCCAGCTGAAGTCCGGTGGCCCGCAGCGCGCCGCGATCGACGCGCCGGATTCCGCGTCGTAATCAGCGCGACCGAGCACGCCCGCGCCGCGGCATCCGTCATTCCGACAAGGGAACGGATGCCGCGGCGCGGCGCTTGCGGAAGGATGGGCAGATGGCGCGCTTCGTGATCGTCCCGCAGTGGCAGGGTTCGTCGTCGAGCCGCGCGATGCAGCTCGTCGATGGAGCAACCGCGATCGCGGGTGACCTGCCACGGTCTGCCTGCACGTTCGTCGAGGTCCCCGCCGAGGCGGGCGAGAGCCTCGACACGAGCGTGCGGCGTCTGTCGACGCTCCGCCGCGTTCGTGAGCTGGTACAGCAGGCCGTGGTCGGCGGCGAAGACCCCGCAATCGTCATCGGTGGCGACTGCGGAGTATCGGTCGGGGCTGTGGCGGCCGTCGCGGCGGACGATCCCGACGGCGACATCGCGCTCGTCTGGCTCGACGCGCACGCCGACCTGCACACGCCCGAAACGGTCGTGTCCGGCGCGTTCCACGGCATGGTGCTGCGCGCCATCCTCGGCGAGGGCGTCGAGGGCATGACCCTGCCGGGCGGCGCGATCACCCCCGATCGGGTCGTCCTCGTCGGTACCCGTGACCTCGCGGCGCCCGAAGAGGACTACATCGCGCGAACGGGCATCCGGATGCTTCCGGTCGAGAGCCTCGCCGAACCGGCGTCCGTCGTTGCCGCGGTGGCCGAGACCGGCGCGAGCCGGGTGTTCCTGCACATCGATGTCGACGTCCTCGACCCGGCCGCTCTCACGGGACTCGCGTTCCCGGTGCCCTTCGGCGCCCAGCCCGCCGATCTGATCGCGACCATCAAGGCGCTTCGAGCCCGCTTCCCTCTCGCGGGCGCGGCGATCACCGAGTTCTCACCGTCATCCCCCGACGATGCCGTCGACGACATGGGCACGATCCTGCGCATCGTCGGGGCGCTCGTATGAGCCCCGCGACTCCCCCGGCCGGATGGCGCGAGCGCGCCGATCGCGCCGTGCGCCGGGGGCAGCGACTGGACCGTTTCATCCCCGGATTCCTGCTCGACTCCGCGATCAGCCGCGCCGGCTACCTCTACGCCACGGGAGTCGCGTGGGTCTGGGGCGGGCTGCTCAGCACGGGGCGCATCGAACGCAAGCAGGGTCTGTGGGTCTTCCGCGGGTTGCCGCCGTGGGCGTTCCCCCGCGGGGGCGTGTGCACGGGCGGATGCTTCCTCACCGGCGACGGCCCCGTCCCCGCATCCGTTCTGCGGCACGAGGCGATCCATCGTCGGCAGTGGCAGAAGTACGGGATGCTGATGCCGCTGCTCTACGCGATCGCCGGTCGCGATCCTCTCCGCAACCGGTTCGAGATCGAAGCCGGGCTCGAAGACGGGCGGTACGTCCCGCGTCAACGAGTCGTGCGGGCGACCGCGAGCTGAGTCGGGCTCCGCCCGCGCTACCGGAGAGGGTTCAGCGGGCGAGCAGGCCGTAGCGCTGCGGCGTAGCGATCGCCGCCGGCGAGACGCCGCGGCGGTCGGTCAGGTGCTCGAGGATGTCGGCGGTACCGAGGAATCCGCCGAGCAGCGTCACGCGGGTGTCGTCGCTGTCGTCGCAGATCATCTCGTCGGCCCAGGCCGTGACGGCGCGGGTCAGCGCGGCACCGGATGCGCAGCCGCGGCCCGTGCCGGGGTCGCCCGTGCGGCGGGAGCGGTCGAGCCACGTGAGCGTCATGCGCTGGGGAACGTCGAGATCGGTAACGAAAGACGCATCCGGCACCTCGACGAAGATGCGGCCGGTCGAGCAGAGCGGAAGCGTCACGAGGAGCGCCTCGAGCTCGGCGAGCGATGTCTCGTCGGCCGTCACCAGGTGCTGCACGCGGCTGGCACGGGACGCACGACGCGCCGCCGCGCGAGGCGCTGCGGTGGGGAGGGAATCGATCGACATGATTCCTCAACTATACCGCTGAGATAGGAGAGCCTTACCTTTGTGGCCGTGAAAAACCTGCGTGATCGGGGTGGCGACCGGTCGGCGTGTCATTGAGCCGCCTTTTCTCATCTTCTTCTCATCTGTAAAGACCCGGTTGGGGTGCTTTTCGGGGGTGGAATGTCGGTGGTTGGTCGGATGATGGATGCATGACCAACACCGCACTGAATGCCCGACTTCGGGCTGACGAGCGGATGAATGTGTTGTTGCCGAGGCTGGTGGAGGTGCGGGCCGCGAAGGCACGCCTCGATGCGGAAGAAGCACGGTTGCTGGCCGAGGCGCAGACCATTGCGGATGACTGGACCGACGAAGCGCAGTACGGGCGGGTCGGGTCGGATGCGGGGTTCCCGTACCGGTCGGTCGCGGCCGAGATCGGTGCCGCGTGGCGGGTCAGCGACCGCACCGTGCAACGCCAGATGAGCGACGCGGCGACCCTCGTCAGCGACTACGCGGGGACACTCGAAGCATTGGATGCCGGAGTCATCTCGGTCGCGCACGTCCGGGCGATCGTCACCGCGGGTGCGATCATCGAAACCCCCGGGATGCGGGGCGAGTTCGAACAGGACGTGCTGCAGATCGCGGCCGCGGAGTCCGCAACGCGGCTGATACCGCTCGCGAAACGGCGGGCGGAGTGGTACGCCGAGACCACGTTCGAGCAGCGCCACCGCCGGGCGGTCAAGGACCGGGCGGTGTGGGTGACCGATGTCGAGGATGGCATGGCCGAGCTTCGCGCGCTCCTGCCCGCCGTGGTCGCGCACGGCGTGCACGATCGGCTCAGCGAAATGGCACGCTCCGTCATCGATGCGCGGCGGGTTGAGCTGAACACGGATACCGACGCCGATCCGACTGGATGCGGGGACGATGGGTCCGCGGACACGCCTGATGTCCGCACAACGGACCAGGTCCGTGCTGACATCCTCGGCGACCTACTCCTCGCCGCCGCTCCTACCGCGCACGACGGCGGGCCCACCGACCTCGGCGCGATCCGTGCGAGCGTCCAGATCACCGTGCCCGTCATGTCACTGATCGAGAAACGGATCACCGACCCCTACGAAACAGCGTTCCTCGTCGGACACTCCCCCATCGACCCCGAAACCGCGTGCATGCTCACCGCCGGGGCGGCCGGGTGGGACCGGATC
>NZ_PQBR01000016.1:0-105267 GCF_002911615.1 Microbacterium sp. CJ77
AAGGCCCCTCGCCCACCTCTGCGAGAGACACCACATGCTCAAACACAACACCGCCTGGACGGTCCGACAACTCCCCGGCGGCGTCCTCGAATGGACCAGCCCCACCCGACGCACCTACACCGACACACCCATCAGCACCATCGAATTCGCCCCCGACCCCGAACACGAAATACCCGACGACCCGATCCCCACGACAGCGATGCGGACACCCGACAAGCTCGAGCCCGACGACATCGAATACGACGAGCTGCAGTTCGACCCGCTCGAGCTCATCCCGTTCTGACCCGCACCCGTGAACAGCCCCCGCTCGCCCGCTGAACGAGCGCAGCGAGACGAAACGACAGCACGCTTCGACTCTGCGCTCCTCGCGCAACGATCGACATGACGATCAGGACGATCAGGACGATCAGGACGATCAGGACGAGGCGATCAGAACACGACGCAGCTCGGCGATCTCGTCATCCGCGAGTCCGTGCGCCTCAAGAAACCCGACCGGCGACCCGTATCGCTCACCCAGCCGGTCGAGAAGTCTGTGCATCACCGGCGCCGGCGAGCGTGTCGCGAGCTGCTCGATGTTGACCGCCTCGGGATGCACGGCGCGGATCCGCTCGACGACCTCGCGGTTGCGTTTCTCCGGCAGCAACGTCTCGGTCCGCGCGTAGTCGGCGACGACGGCATCCCGGTCCACGCCCGCCGCCAACAGGATCAGCGCGACGGTCACGCCGGTCCGATCCTTGCCGACGGTGCAGTGCACCAGCACGGGCTGATCTTCCACAACGGCGCGGACGACCTCGACGACGCGCGCCGCGGAAGCGTCGATCATCTGCGCATACATCGCGTCCAGGTCCATGTCCCGCGCGAAGAACGACCCGACCGATCCGTGGAAGAGCGGCACGCGAACGGTGTGCGCGTACTCGGTGCCGATGCTCGGCCACCTCTCGACCTCGTCATCCGCCCGCAGGTCGACGACCCGCCGCAGGCCGAGCGAGCCTAGCGCGGAACGCCCCGGGTCGGCGACGGCGGCGAGATTGCCCGAGCGGAAGAGCACGCCGTGGCGCGTCACACCGCCCGCCGCGGGCAGCCCGCCCGTGTCCCGGAAGTTCAGGACTCCGGGAATGAGGGATGGATCGCTCACGCCCTACCAGCCGCCGGCGCGCCCACATCGAGCGGGGGAACGGGGTAGCGACCGGCGATCGCCACGCGGTTGAAGGCGTTGATCGAGACACTCAGCCAGCTGATCGCGGTGTACTCCTTCTCCGACAGGATTCCTCCGACGCGGTCGTAGACCTCGTCGGGGATGCCGCCCTCGTGGATGAAGGTGAAGGCCTCGGCGAGCTCGAGGGCCGCGCGTTCGCGTTCCGAGAAGACGCCCGACTCCTGCCATGTCGGCAGCTGGGCCACGACGTCCGCGGTCGCCCCCGCCTCGATCAGGCGAGCGACGTGGATGCGTGCGCAGTACGCGCATCCGTTCAACTGTGAGATGTGCAGGAGCACGAGCTCGCGCAGGCGACCGTCGATGCCGTTCTCGCGGGCGATGGCGCCAACGGCCTTCGAAAAAGCGTCGAGTGAGCGGAAGGCCGTGGGCTCCGCGCGGGAGAGGTGCACGCGCGGTTGCGTCATGCCCCCATTCTAGCCGCGCACCGACCCGCGAGCCCCGGCGCGGTGAATTCGCCGCACCCTCCCCCACGGCGGCAGAATGGGGGCGATCGATCCCGCGAGCGACCAAGGACACCCACTGATGAGTGACAGTTTCGACGAGTTCTCGTTCGTCGCAGAACAAGCCCGAGCCGCGGGGATCGACAAGCCCGAGAGCGCCCACCGCCGCCTCGCGATCACGCTCGAGGACGGACGCCGCCTGAGCGCTCTGCGCTGGGGCACCGAAAGCCCCCGCGTGACGTTCCTGCACGGCGCCGGGCTCAACGCGCACACGTGGGACACCACGATCCTCGCCCTCGGGATCCCCGCCCTTGCGATCGATCTGCCCGGGCACGGCGACTCCTCCTGGCGCGAGGACGCCGACTACCGTCCCCGCACGATCGCCCCCGATGTCACGGCGGGCCTGGAGGCATGGACGGATGCGCCGCAGGTGCTGGTCGGTCAGTCGCTCGGCGGCATCGTCGCGGCCGCGGTCGCGGCGGCACATCCGGATTCCGTGCGCGAACTCGTGCTCGTCGACGTCACTCCGGGCATCGACCCCGGCGAGGGTCCCGCCGAGTTGCGCGAGTTCTTCTCCGGCCCGACCGACTTCGCGTCCCGCGACGAGCTGGTCGACCGCGCCATGGCCTTCGGGCTCGGGGGCGACCGTCAGGCGACCGAACGCGGCGTCTACCTCAACACCCGCGTGCGCCCGGACGGGCGTGTGGAGTGGAAGCATCACCTGGCCCGCCTCGCAGCGACCGCACTCGCGCCCACCGCTCCCGAAGCCGGCGCGAACGAGCCGAAACCCGTCCTCGGCGGCCACGGCTGGGACGATCTCGCGGCCGTCGACGCCCCGCTGACGCTCATTCGGGGGGCGCACGGGTACGTGTCGCCGAGCAATCTCGCCGAGTTCGAGCAGCGCCTGCCCCACGCATCCGTCGTCGAAGTGGAAGCCGGCCACAATGTGCAGGAGACCATCCCCCTGGCGCTCGCCGACCTCGTACGCGATCGCGTGGCGAGGTGAGCAGATCACTCGCCGCGGGCACGTACCGCGCGCATGTGTCGTTATAAAAGCCGTTGGGTCGGACGCACCCGTCCGGGCGCTCTAGGTGTACCGACCCGGATCGTTGTTGACGTAGGAGAGACCTCCGGGGTCGAGTTGGAGCTGTCTAGTTCTTCAGCTCGAACCCACGGAGGTCTCTCTTGTCTCACGCTAATGCCCGGCTGACTCCGGCCGGCCGGTTGATCATGGTCCAGCGCATCCAGTCGGGGCGTGCGGTCGCGCATGTCGCGGCGGAGATGGGCATCTCCCGCACGACCGCGTGGCGGTGGTGGCGGCGGTTCCGGGAGGCGGGCGTCGCGGGACTGCAGGAGCGTTCCAGCGTCGCTCACACCCATCCGCACCAGACGGGACCCTGCCAGGAGACGCGAGTGAGGATCATGCGTGAACTGACCCGTCGCGGCCCGGTCTTCATCGGCGCACGGCTGGGGATGCACGCGTCCGTGGTCGGTCGGGTGCTGCGCCGCCATCATGTTCCGCTGCTGCGGGACCTCGACCCGGTCACCGGCGTCGTGATCAAGGCAACCCGGCGGTCCGCGAACCGCTACGAGCACGCCCATCCCGGGTCGCTGATCCACATCGACGTGAAGAAGCTCGGCCGGATCCCCGACGGCGGCGGATGGCGCGCTCACGGTCGCAGCGAAAAGGTCCGCGGCCGCGGGATCGGCTACGACTACATCCACACCGCGATCGATGACCACTCCCGCGTCGCTTACGCCGAGACCCATGACGATGAGAGGGGCGTCACCGCTGCCGGGTTCCTCGAACGGGCGATCGCGTTCTACGCCACCCTCGGCGTCACGGTCGAACGCGTCATCAGCGACAACGCGTTCGCCTACCGAAAGTCTGCAGCATTCCACCGCGTGATCGACGCGCACCACATCACGCAGAAGTTCATCAAGCCACACTGCCCCTGGACCAATGGGAAAGTCGAGCGCCTGAACCGCACCCTCACCACCGAGTGGGCCTACGCCCGCCCCTTCACCTCGAACGCCGAACGCCGCGCCGCCTTGCGGGCCTGGCTCGACTACTACAACCTAGACAGAGCCCACCTCGGCATCGGAGGCCGAACCCCCATCGACCGAATCACCAACGGTCGAGGTCAGTACATCTAGGCTGGGTGATCGCAGCAATGACGCACCCCGAGAAGTTTCCCAGCCGCGGCGCTCGCACAGCAATCCGACGCCGCGGTACCTGCGAAAGGACCTCCCACATGTTCCGCCGTCCCGCACTACTCGTCGCCGCAACGCTCGCGGCCGCAGCTCTCGTTCTCTCCGCCTGCTCCGGAAGTCCCGATCCCGCTCCCTCGACGTCGGCCGCCGAGTCCGACCCCAGCGCCACCGTGACGGTGCGCCTCGTGCTCGAGCCCAGCAACCTGAACATCCGCGAGACCTCCGGCGCGGCGCTCGACCAGGTGCTCGTCGACAACGTGTATCAGGGCCTGATCGCCCGCACGCCCGAGCAAGAGATCGTCCCTTCGCTCGCCAGCGAGTACGCGGTTTCGGAGGACGGCCTGACCTACACGTTCACCGTGCGCGAGGGCGTCACCTTCCACAACGGCGAACCCCTGACGCCGCAGGATGTCGTCAGCTCGTGGACCGCGGTGCGTGACAACCCCGCCTTCGTGGATTCGAGACGCCTCGCCGGCATCACGTCGATCGCCGCCGACGGCCAGAACGTCGTGCTCACCCTCGCAGCACCCGACTCGACGCTTCTGTGGACGCTCACGGGTCGCGCAGGACTCGTGTTCAAGGAGGGCGACACCACCAACCTGAACACGGCCGAGAACGGCACGGGTCCGTTCACCCTCGCGAGCTGGCGCCAGGGCGACAGCATCACGCTCGCGCGCTACGACGGCTATTGGGGCGAGCCCGCGGCAGCCGCGGAGGTGGTCTTCGACTACATCCCCGACACCACGGCGGCGCTGAACGCCGCCCTCGCCGGCGAGGTCGACGTACTGACGGGCTTCGACCCCAACTTCCAGGAGCAGATCGAGACGAACGGCGACTTCGCCGTCGTCACGGGCCCCTCGACAGACAAGGGCACCCTCGCGTTCAACTCGCGCGCCAAGCCGCTCGACGACATCCGCGTGCGTGAGGCGATCCGTCGCGCGATCGACCACGACGCGATCGTCGAGGCACTCGGGGCCGGACAGACGCTCTACGGCCCGATCCCCGAGCTCGACCCCGGCTACGAAGACCTGTCGGATGTCGCATCGTTCGACCCCGACGCGGCACGGAAGCTGCTCGAAGAGGCCGGCCAGGAAAACCTCGAACTGACGCTCACGATCCCCTCGTTCTACCCCACGACGATCGCACAGGTCCTGGTCTCGCAGCTGGCCGACGTCGGCATCACGCTCACCGTCGACTCCGTCGATTTCGCGACGTGGCTGCAGGATGTCTACGTCAACCAGGACTACGACCTGAGCTTCGTGCTGCACACCGAGGCTCGCGACTTCGAGAACTGGGCGAACCCCGAGTACTACTTCACCTACGACAACCCCGAGGTGCAGCGTCTGTACGCGGCGTCCATCGCCTCGCTCGACGAAGAGACGGCGGCAGACCTGCTGCGGCAGGCCGCGCGCCTGGTCTCGGAAGACATGGCAGCGGACTGGTTGTACAACGGCGAGTCCGTCCTCGCGGTCGGCACGAACGTGTCGGGCATGCCGTCGACCAATGTCAACGAGCGCCTCAATGTCGCGAAGCTGGGTAAGAGCGCCGATTGATCCGATACGCGCTGACACGGCTGCTCTTGCTGCTCGCAGGACTGCTCGTTGCCAGCGTGCTCATCTTCGCGACGCTCCGCGTTCTGCCGGGTGACGTCGCGCAGCTGATCGCCGGTGCGCAGGGAACGCCCGAGCAGGTCGCGGCCATTCGCGAGCGGCTCGATCTCGATCAGCCCGTCGTCTCGCAATACATCGACTGGATCGGCGGACTGCTGCGCGGCGACCTCGGAACCTCGCTCATCAACGGGTCACCCGTCGCCACCGAGCTCGCGCAGAAGGCCGAGGTCACCGGGCCGCTCGGGCTGATGTCGCTCGTGATCGCGCTGTTGTTCAGCCTGCCGCTCGGCGTGCTCTCGGCCATCCGCAGGAACCGCGCGGGCGGCACGGCGATCAACGTCGGCTCGCAGGCTCTGGCCGCCGTACCCGTGGTCTGGGCGGGCATGATGCTGGTCGTCGTGTTCGCGGTGTGGCTCGGATGGCTGCCCGCCCAGGGATTCCCCCGCGAGGGGTGGGCGAACCCGGGAGCCGCCTTCCGGTCTCTCCTGCTGCCCGCCCTCACGATCGGCATCGTCGAGGGTGCGCTGCTGTTGCGCTTCGTGCGCAGCGCCACCATGCAGGCCGCGGGCGAGGACTTCGTCCGCACCGCGGCCGCGAAGGGGCTCACGCGTACGCAGGCGCTGATCCGGCACGGGCTGCCGAGCGTCGGCCTCTCGGTCATCACCGTGCTCGCCCTGCAGGTCGCGGGCATCATCGTGGGCTCCGTCATCATCGAAGAACTCTTCGCGCTGCCCGGGATCGGACGGATGCTCGTGAACGACGTGGGAGCGCGAGATCTGCCGAAGGTGCAGGGTGAGTTGCTCGTGCTGACCGGGTTCGTCCTCGTTCTCGGCTTCGTCGTCGACATCGTCCACCGCGCACTCGACCCGAGGCAACGGGAGGCGCAGTGAGCGACGGCGTGATGGACGACGACCCGGCGACCCGGCCGCGCGCCGCATCGGTTCGCCCGCGGCGAGGCAGCGCGCTCGGGCGCCTGTGGCGGCGGTCCACCGGACGATTCGGACTGATCGTCGTGGGGCTCGTCGTCCTCGCCGCCGCGGTTTCGCTCGTCTGGACGCCATTCGATCCCCAGCGCGTCGAGATCACCGACCGCTGGGCACCGCCCGGATGGCCGCACCTGCTCGGCACCGACAACACGGGACGCGACATGCTCAGCATGATCATGGCCGGCGCCCGGACGACGGTGTTCGTCGCCGTCGGCGCGGGCATCGTCGCCACGGTCTTCGGCGTGCTGCTCGCGGCGCTCGGCGCGCTCACGGCCCGCTGGGTCCGCGAGTCCATCGCCGTGCTGGTCGACATCCTGATCGCCTTCCCCGTCCTTCTGATCGCGATGATGATCTCGGCCGTCTGGGGCGGGTCGCTCTGGGTCGTGGTGTGGTCGGTCGGCATCGGATTCGGCGTCAACATCGCCCGCGTGATGCGACCCGAGCTGCGTCGGGTGCTGCGCAGCGACTTCGTGCTCGCGGGCAAGGCATCGGGTCTGACCTCCCTGCAGAACCTCGGCCGTCACCTGCTGCCGAACGTCGCGCCCGTCTTCATCGTGCAGCTGTCGTGGTCGATGGCGGTGGCCGTGCTCGCCGAGGCCGGTCTGTCGTATCTCGGGTTCGGGGCCTCGGTGACCGAGCCCTCGTGGGGTCGCCTGCTGGCCGACCTGCAGGGATTCCTGACCGTCTACCCGCTCTCGGTGCTCTGGCCCGGTCTCATGATCACGATCACGGTGCTCGCGCTCAATCTGCTGGGCGACGCGATCCGCGAAGCGACGGACCCGACGCTGCGCGGTGCGGGCGGCTCGGCCCGCCGTGCGCGCACCCACATCCCCGAGGTCGTCTCGTGAGCCTCGTCGTGCGCGATCTCGTGATCGAGATCGATGGCAATCGCGTCGTCGACGGGGTCTCGTTCGACGTTGCGGATGGCACGCGCCTCGGGCTCATCGGCGAGTCCGGGTCGGGAAAGTCGCTGACCGCCCTCGCAATCCTCGGGCTGCTTCCCGAGGGAGCCGAGGCATCCGGGAGCATCATCTGGGACGGCCGCGAGCTGATCGGGATGCCGGATCGGGACCTCGCGACCCTGCGCGGCGATGACATCGGCATCGTCTTCCAGGAGCCGCGCGCAGCGCTCAACCCGATCCGCACGGTCGGACGGCAGATCGCCGAATCGATCCGCATCCACGAGCGCGCGTCGAAGGGCGAGGCGTGGCAGCGCGCACTCGGCGAGGCCGAACGCGTCAGCCTGCCCGACCCCGTCCAGTTGCTGGCGCGCTACCCGCATCAGCTCTCGGGCGGCCAGTTGCAGCGCGTCGCCATAGCGATGGCCCTCGCCTGTCGTCCGCGGCTCCTGATCGCCGACGAGCCGACGACCGCGCTCGACGTGACGATCCAGGCAGAGGTCCTGCGCCTCCTGCACACCCTCGTCGAGGAGGACGGGATGTCTCTGGTGTTCATCACCCACGACCTGGCCGTTCTATCGCAGATCGCGACGCACGGCGTCGTGCTCGAGCACGGACGCGTCGTCGAGTCCGCACCCGTCCGCGAACTCTTGACGGCTCCGCGCTCGTCCGTCACGCGGGGCCTGCTGCGCGACGCCACCGCGACGCTGTGGCGCTCAGCCGACCAGCTGGAGGCCGCCGCGCGAGACGATGGCCGAGACGACGCCCGCGAACGGGGCACGACATGAACCGCGAGACACTCCTCGCCGGACGGGGCCTGACCCGTCGCCACACCCTCCCGCGGCGCACCCTGTTCGAGCCGCGCCGGGTGACGACGGCGCTGGAGGACGCCGACATCGACGTGCGCTCGGGCGAGTCCGTCGGCATCATCGGCGAATCGGGTTCGGGCAAGTCGACGCTCGTGCGACTGCTGCTCGCGCTCGACGCCCCGACATCCGGAACCGTGTCGTTCGAGGGCAGAGAAGTGGATGCCTCGGCATCCGCCCGCGACCTGCACTGGCTGCGTCGAGGCACCGGCATCGTGTTCCAGGACCCGTACTCGTCGCTCGACCCGCGCATGAGCGTCGGGCGGATCGTCGGCGAACCGCTGTGGGCGCTCGGCATCGAGGGCGACCGCCGTGCGCGCGTTCGCGAGGTGCTCGATCTCGTCGGCCTCGACCCCGAGATGGCGGAACGGTTTCCGCACGAGTTCTCGGGCGGCCAGCGGCAGCGCATCGCTCTCGCCCGGGCGATCGTGCACCGGCCGCGCCTGCTCGTGGGCGACGAGCCGCTGTCCGCGCTCGACGTGACCGTGCGCGCGCAGATCCTGGCCCTGCTGAAGAAACTGCGGGACGAGCAGGGCATGGCCCTGCTGCTCGTGTCGCACGACATCGGCGTCGTTCAGAACGTGTGCGACACGGTCGTCGTGATGAAAGACGGCCGGATCGTCGAGGAGGGACCGACCGAACGCGTGCTTCTCGAGCCGCAGGTGGCCTACACCCGCCGCCTCCTCGACTCGATTCCGGTGATCAACCCGGGCGGCTAGCGAGCCGGGCGGCTAGCTGGACACGCTGTCGAAGCGGGCGCCCCAAGGATCCCCTCCGCGAGCGCGCGGACCATGGACCGAGATCGCGGATCACGTCGGTCGCCGCGCCCGAGTAGCGTGGGCTCGTGATCTGGACCGTCGGCAGTACCGTGCTGGGCGTGGCGATCATCGTCTACGGCCTCATGGACATCTTCCTGACGTTGCTGCATCCGCATGCGCGCGGACGGATGACCCGGGGAATCGTCTCCGGGGTGTGGCGCCTGACCTCGGGTCTGGGCCCGCGGGCGCGGGCCGCGTCCGGTCCGATCGCAACCCTCGCCGTCGTGCTCGCGTGGGCCGCCGCGCAGGCCGTCGGATGGGCCCTCGTGTATCTTCCGCATGTTCCGGAGGGCTTCCTGTACAACGAGGGGATCGATCCCGATCGCTACGTCGATTTCTTCGAAGCCCTGTATGTCTCACTCGTCTCGCTGTCGACCGTCGGTTTCGGTGAGGTCGTGCCGACCGAGCCGATCATCCGCATCCTCACCCCCGTTCAGGCGGTGATCGGATTCGCACTCCTGACCGCGTCAGCGACATGGCTGTTGCAGCTCTTCCCCACTCTCGGCCGGCGGCGAACGACCGCACTGTCCCTCACGATGCTCGGACGCGCGGGGTACCCGGAGCGATTGCACGAGATGGATGCGGCGGCCGCGGCGACCCTGGTGCACGGTGTCGCCCAACAGATCGCTGCGGTCCGCGTCGACCTCAGCCAGAGCCCCGAGTCCTACTACTTTCGCGAGGGCGAGGCCCCGACGTCGCTCGGGCGCGCGCTCCCCGTCGCCGTCGCGCTCGCGCACGAGGCGCTCACGTCACCCCATGCCGACCTCGCCATGGCAGGCGCGGTGCTCGACGACGCGCTCGAAGACCTCGGTGCGTGCCTGCGCGACAACTTCGGCGCGCGGGGAGAGTCGCGTGCGGACTTCATCGAGTCGTTCGCCCGCGACCACGCGTGAGTCGCCGCGGGCGGACCGAGGCACGCCCGCGGTGACAGGTCCTCGGATCGATCCCGAGCGCCGCGGCTCACCGGCGGAACAGGCCGCGCTTGTGCTTCTTCTTCGGCGACAACGACTTCTGCAGGTACACCGTGCCGAGCCACCGGTCGAACTTGAAGCCGACGCGCCCCATCCGTCCGACCTCGGTGAAACCGAGCTTCTCGTGCAGCGCGATCGAGGCATCCGCGCCCCTGTCGCTGATGACGGCGACGATCTCGCGTATGCCCTTCTCTTCGCAGGCCTCGATCAGCGCCTCGAGCAGCGCCCGGCCGAGGCCCTTGCCCGCCGCCGCGTGACCGAGGTAGATCGAGTTCTCGACCGTGTAGCGAAACGCTGACTTGCCGGCCCACGGCTGCACGAGCGCGTACCCGAGGATCTGCCCGCTCGGCGATACCGCGACGAGGAACGGCAGTTCGAGCTTGGCGAGATGGTCGAACTTGTCGCGCCACCGGCGCAGCGTCCACCGCTTCTCGTCGAACGTCACGACCGAGTTGGTGACGTAGTAGTTGTAGATCTCGCGAATGTCGGGAATGTCCGCGACGGTGGCCGGGCGGATCTCGTACGAGAACGGACGCTCGGGCTCGGGAAGCTTGCGCAGGTGACGAGGAGGACGCCGCTTCTGCTTGTCGTATTCCTCCTCCAGCATCACGCCAGCCTACGCGGGAAGCCGCCAGTCGACGCCCGTCGATCCGGCCTTCTCGAGCATCTCGTTGGCCCGCGAGAACGGCTTCGACCCGAAGAATCCTCGGGATGCCGACAGGGGCGACGGATGCGGCGACTCGATGATCGGCGTCGTTCCGAGCAGCGGCCGCAGGTTCGCGGCGTCCCTCCCCCACAGGATCGCCACGAGCGGACGATCACGCGCGGCGAGGGTGCAGATCGCCCGCTCGGTGACCCGCTCCCACCCCCACCCGCGGTGCGACCCGGGGGCTCCGGGGGTCACGGTCAGCACCCGGTTGAGCAGCATGATCCCCTGGTCGGCCCACGCAGACAGGTCGCCGTGCGGGGCTGGCGGGATGCCCAGATCGCTGTCGAGCTCCTTGTAGATGTTCTGAAGGCTCCGCGGAACGGGCCGAACAGCGTGCTCGACGGCGAAAGACAGGCCGATCGGATGCCCCGGCGTCGGGTACGGGTCCTGTCCGACGATCAGCACCTTGACGTCTTCGAGGGGGCGCTGGAACGCGCGCAATACGCGATCCCCGGCGGGCAGATAGCCGCGACCGGCCGCCGCCTCGGCACGCAGGCGCTCACCGAGAGCGGCGATGTCCGGGCCGACGGGCTCGAGGGCGCGAGCCCAGCCCGCATCGATCAGGCCGTCGTCGGCGAGTTGCGCGAGCGAACGAGCCATCGGTTCAGAACCCATCCTCTTCGAGGACCGAGCCCTTCCAGGACCACGGGAAGTCGATCCACAACGACGTCTCGCGCCACGAGTAGTCGGGCATCTGGATCGAACCCGGCTTCGTGTAGATCGTCGCCGAGCGCACGTCCGCCCCGCGATCCTTCAACAGGCGCACGGCGAGCGCGAGGGTACGTCCGCTGTCGGCCACATCGTCGACGAGCAGAACGCGGCGACCGCCGAGGTATTCCATATCGAGTTCGGGGGGCAGCAGTTCGGGGGCATCCAGCACGGTGCCGATGCCCGTGTAGAACTCGACGTTCAGGGCGCCGCAGTTCTTCACGCCGAGCGCGTAGGCCATCGCGCCGCCGGGCAGCAGACCTCCGCGCGCGATCGCGACGACGACCTCGGGCACGAACCCGTCGGCGACGATCGTGCGGGCGAGGTCGCGCGACGCTTCGCCGAAACCGTCCCAGGTCAGGTGCTCGCGCTCGCCCGTGTATTCACCCATGCGGACGGTTCCTTCCCGGCTCGCGCCGTGTTCGTGCTGCTGCGGTCATCGCGGGCGGGAGTCCGATCATTCGCGGTCCGAGCGCACCCGCAGGGGCCCGCGGGCCAGCAGGTACTGCGCGGACTGCGCCACGGGGCGCATCGTCACGAGGTCGAGGTTGACGTGTGCGGGAGCGTTCATCGCGTACACGATGACGTCCGCGACGTCCTCGGCCACGAGCGGCGCATCGACGCCGTCGTAGACGCGATCCGCGGCGGCGGCGTCGCCGCCCAGCCTGTTGAGGGTGAACTCCGGGGTGTGCACCATGCCCGGTGCGACCTCGACGACGCGGATCGGCTCGCCGTTGAGTTCGAGGCGCAGGGCGTGCACGAGCATCGCCTCCGCCGCCTTGGCCGCGTTGTACCCGGCACCACCGGGGTAGGCGACCTGCGCGGCCGTCGACGTGACGAACACGGCATCGGCGTGGCCGTCATCGTCCGCCGCCGCGCGCATCAGCGGCAGGAGCGCCGCAACCATCCGCTGCGTGGCGAGCACGTTGACCTCGTACATCCATGTCCAGTCGGCGGGGTCGCCGTCCTCCACGCGCTGCGTGCCACGCGCCCCGCCCGCGATCTGGACGAGGGCGTTCACCGACCCCGTGCTCTCGAGCCAGACGGCGAGCGCATCGACATCGGCCTGGTTCGTCAGATCGGCCGCGAAGACCTCGGCACCGGTCTCGTGCGCGAGTTCCGCAAGACGATCCGCTCGGCGCGCGACACCGACCACATCCCATCCCGCCTCACGCAGGGCCACGACGGTCGCCCTGCCGATACCCGAACTCGCCCCGGTCACAACCGCACGCCTCTTCGTCACGGATCCACGCTAGTCCGCCGCGACCGTGTGATCGAACGCCGAGGGCCCTCCGATTGTGTTACGTAACATTTCCGGACCGTTGTCGAGACATCCGTCGATCCGTAGCCTCGCTACAGACGCGACACCCGCCGCGGCCCACGAACCACAGGAGTATCCACCATGTCCGCACCGGAGAACTGGCGCTTCGAAACCAAGCAGGTCCACTCGGGCGCGCAGCCCGACCCGACCACCAAGGCACGCGCGACGCCGATCTACCAGACGACGTCGTACGTCTTCGACAACACCGACCACGCCGCGAACCTCTTCTCGCTGGCCGAGTTCGGCAACATCTACACGCGCATCATGAACCCGACGCAGGATGTCGTCGAGCAGCGCCTCGCCGCGCTCGAGGGCGGCACCGGTGCCCTCCTCGTCGCGAGCGGCCAGGCCGCCGAGACCTACGCGGTCCTCAACATCGCGCAGTCCGGGGACCACATCGTGTCGTCCTCGTCGATCTACGGCGGCACGTACAACCTGTTCAAGTATACGCTCGCCAAGCTGGGCATCGAGACGACGTTCGTCGAGAACCAGGACGACGCCGACGAGTGGCGCGCCGCGGTCCGCCCGAACACGAAGCTGTTCTTCGGTGAGACGATCGGCAACCCGAAGATCAACATCCTCGACATCGCGAAGGTCGCGGGCGTCGCGCACGAGAACGGCTTGCCGCTCATCGTCGACAACACGATCGCGACGCCCTACCTGATCCGCCCGCTCGAGCACGGCGCCGACATCGTCGTCCACTCGGCCACCAAGTTCCTCGGGGGCCACGGCACGACGATCGGCGGCATCATCGTCGACGGCGGCAAGTTCGCGTGGTCGCAGAACGTCGAGAAGTTCCCCGGCCTGACCGAGCCCGACCCGTCGTACCACGGCGCCAGCTACACCACGGCGGTCGGCGACGCGCTCGCCTACGTCATCAAGGCCCGCGTCACGCTCCTGCGCGACCTCGGCGCATCCATCGCCCCGCAGAGCGCGTGGCTGCTGATCCAGGGCATCGAGACCCTGTCGCTGCGCATCGAGCGTCACGTGCAGAACGCACAGGAGATCGCCGAGTGGCTCGAAGACCACGAGGATGTCGCGACGGTCAACTACTCGGGTCTGCCGTCCTCGCCCTGGTACACCGCGGCGAACACGTATGCCCCCAAGGGTGTCGGTGCCGTGCTCTCGTTCGAGCTCAAGGGCGGTGTCGAGGCGGGTCGCGAGTTCGTGAACTCCCTCGAATTGTTCAGCCACCTGGCGAACATCGGCGACGTGCGTTCGCTCGTCATCCACCCGGCGTCGACGACGCACTCGCAGCTGACGCCCGAGCAGCAGCTCACCTCTGGCGTCACGCCCGGACTCGTGCGCCTGTCGGTCGGCATCGAGAACATCGACGACCTCAAGGCCGACCTCGAGCAGGCACTCGCGGCGGCCCGCAAGGTCTCGGAGGCCGCGCGCGCGTAACGCTTCGCACCACCTGATCGGACGGATGCCCCGGTCCCTGACCCCTCGTGGGTACGGGCCGGGGCATCCTCGTACGGACCGGCCGGGGCATCCTCGTGGGGTACGGGCCCGCGCATCCCCGTGGGACCGGGTGGAGTATCCGTGTTCGCTCCCGCGCCCGCCCAGCTCAACTTGGGGCGTCGAATTCTCGTTGGGGCGCGGCAGACCGCGCCCCAACGGGTTCTTGACGCCCCAGGTGCGCCGACGTCGCGTCCGACCGTAACGTGACGGCCGGGCCCCCGCCGGGCACGCAAGAATGGGCAGATGGACTGGCAGAGCTCTGAGGACACCTATCCGGCGATGCCGGTGACGGAGGCGGATGCTCGGATGCTGCTGGGTCGCCCTCCCGCGACCGGCGCCTGGCGCGACGGGGACCCCGTCGGAGACCGGCGTTTCGCCGCGTTCGGGCCCTTCCGCACCGAGGGCGGCGCCGAGCTGCCGAGCTTCCGCCTGGCGTTCGAGACGTGGGGCGAGTTGAACGCCGCGCGCGACAACGCGGTCCTGATCCTGCACGCCCTCACGGGCGACAGTCACGTACGCGGACCGGCGGGCCAGGGACATCCGACCGACGGCTGGTGGTCCGACATCGTGGGCCCGGGCGCCGCGATCGACACCGACCGCTGGTTCGTCGTCGCACCCAACATGCTCGGCGGATGCCAGGGGTCCACCGGACCCGCGAGCATCGCGCCAGACGGCTACGAGTGGGCCTCACGCTTCCCCTACGTCACGATCCGCGACCAGGTCGCCGCCCAGGCGCAGCTCGCCGACGAACTCGGCATCGCGATCTGGGGGGGAGTCGTCGGCGGCTCGATGGGCGGCATGCACGCCCTCGAGTGGGCGGCGGGGCATCCGCACCGGGTCGCACGCGCGGCGATCATCGCCGCTCCCCCGATCAACACCGCCGATCAGATCGCGCTGAACTCGGTTCAGCTCGACGCGATCGCGATCGACCCGCGGTTCCAGCGCGGCGAGTACTACGACGCGGGCGACGGCGATGGACCGCACCGCGGTCTTGCCCTCGCGCGACGGATGGCCCTGCTCAACTACCGCAGCCCCACCGAGCTCAACCAGCGGTTCCAGCGTTCGTGGCAGTCGGGCGTGAGCCCCCTCGGACACGGCGGACGATTCGCCGTGGAGTCGTATCTCGACTTCCACGGCAACAGGTTCACCCGCCGCTTCGACGCGAACAGCTACATCCGTCTCGTCGAGGCGATGAACTCGCACGATGTCGGGCGCGATCGCGGCGGCGTCGAGCAGGCCCTCGCGCAGGTCACCGCGCGGACGCTCGTGCTCGGCATCGACAGCGACCGGCTGTTCCCGCTGGAGGGGCAGGAGCGGATCGCCCGCGCCATCCCGAACACGCTCGACGGCAGCTCGCCCACGGTCATCACGAGCGACTACGGGCACGACGGCTTCCTCATCGAGACGCACGTCGTCGGCGCGCACCTGCGGCGCCTCCTCGAGGATTAGCCCGCCGGTCGGCTAGCGGAGTTGCGCGAAGCTCTCCGCCGCACGGGTCTTGCCCACCACCAGGATCGTGTCGCCCGCGCGCAGAACGGTCTGGTTGTCGGCGTTCTGCCACACGTCGTCGTGCTGGTAGGCGGCGATCGTCACCCCGTGGGACTTGCGGATGCCGGTGGATCCGAGCGGGACATCCTGGATCGACGTCGGCACGGGCGCTTTGACCATCGCGTATCCCGGAGCGATCTCGATGAAGTCGAGCGCCGCGCCGCGTACGAGGTGCGCCACACGCCGCCCCATGTCCTTTTCGGGGTAGATCACCTGGTGCACCCCGAGCTGCTCGAGGATCAGCCCGTGCTCGTCGTTGACGGCCTTCGCCCAGATCACGGGGATGTTCATGCTGAGCAGCACGGAGCACGTCAGGATGGATGCCGAGACGTTGCCGCCGATCGACACGACGACCCGGTCGAACTCGTCGATCGCCAGCTGGTGCAGCACCTCACGCTTGGTCGAATCCGCGCGGACGACCTGGGTGAGCTCTCCATTGAGGGACTGGACGATGTCCTCGTCGAGGTCGATGCCGAGCACCTCCGTACCGGCGTCCATCAGTTCGAGCGCGAGCGAACGCCCGAATCGGCCCAGCCCGATCACGGCGACGGAGTCGGCCTCGGCGATGCGCCGCGAGCGTTCGCTGGCACCGAAGTGCGGGAATTTAGCCAATTGCCGGCCTCTCTTTCGGGAGTTCGTAGAGGATGCGGCGCTCGCGGAGTGCCAGCGCCGATCCGAGGGTCAGGGGGCCGATACGGCCGAGGAACATCAGGATGATCAGCACGACTTGGGCGCTCTCGGGGAGCGCCGCGGTGATGCCGGTAGACATTCCGACCGTCGCGACGGCCGAGATCGTCTCGAACAGGGACTTGTCGAGGTTCTCGCCGCTCAAGAACATGATGAGCGCCGTGCCCGTGATCACGGCCGCGACCGCCATCAGCACGACCGTGATCGCCTGACGGTGCACGGCCCGCGACAGCCGCTTGCCGAAGATGTTGACCGCACCCTCACCGCGCAACTCGGTCACCAGGATGAAGAGCAGCACGGCGAACGTCGTCACCTTGATGCCGCCGGCCGTTCCCGCGGGCCCGCCGCCGATGAACATCAGCACGTCCATGCCCAGCCACGTCTCGTCGTGCATCGCGCCGACGTCGACCGAGTTGAAGCCCGCCGTTCTCGTCTGCACCGACTGGAAGAATCCGGCGAGCACACGCGACCAGGGATCGAGTCCCCCGAGGGTCGCGGGATTGCTCCATTCGATCGCGGTGATGTAGACCGTTCCCGCCACGAGCAGCACGGCCGTGACGGCCACGACGAGGTTGGTGTTCATCGACCAGTGCAGCGGACGACGGAGTTCCCGGCGCAACTGCATGATCACGGGAAAGCCCAGACCGCCCAGGATGATCGCGGCACAGATCGGCAGGCAGATGAACGGATCGCTCGCGAAGCCCATCAGGCTGTCGCTGTAGAGCGCGAAGCCGGCGTTGTTGAAGGACGAGATCGCGTGGAAGAGTGCGTGCCATGCGGCGCCGCCGAGGTCATAGCCGTACCCGAGGAGGAAGCGCAGGAACAGCGGCACGAACGTGCAGGCCTCGATGATCACGGAGATCAGCACGATGCGCTTGACCAGACCGCGGACGTCTTCCAGGCCGAGCGACTTCGCCTCGGCCGCGGTGTTCAGCCGCGACCGAACGGACATCCTGCGCGCCAGAACGACCCCGATCAGGGCCGCGAAGATCATGATCCCCAAGCCCCCGAGTTGGATCAGGGCCAGGATGACGACCTGGCCGAAGCCGGTCCAGAAGACCGGGGTGTCGACGACGATCAGGCCCGTGACGCACACGGCGCTCGTCGCCGTGAACAATGCCTCGACGAAGTTCGCCCCGCCCGGCCCGACCCTGGCGATGGGCAGCATCAGGAGCGCTGTTCCGACCGCGATCGCCGCGGCGAACCCGAGGGCGACAGCCTGCGCGGGCTGAAGGTGATGGCGCACCGCGCGCATCTGACGACCCCGCGCCGCCTGCCGGCCGCGTGCTGCTGCCGCTGCCGCGGCCGCGGCCGGCGTTCTCTTCCTCACCGCAGAACTGTATCTCCCACCGCAACCTCGACACGCGTTCGGGCCCCCCGCGCCGCGGATCGGGCCTCGAGGGCGAATGCGAGAACGGCGATGCCGACGCCGAGAGCCGCGAGCGTCGCACCCACCCACGACGGCATGACGAAGCCCCATCCGAGGGCGATCACGACCCCGCCGAGCGCCGCACCCAGGCTGTTGCCGATGTTGAGCGCCGAGTGGTTGAGGGCAGCGGCGATCGCCTGGTTGTCGCCCGCGACATCCATCAGGCGCGTCTGGATCGCGGGACTCGTGACGGACGACGCGACGCCGATGAGGAAGACGAAGACGGTGAGCGGGACGATGTGCGACGCGGTCACCGCGAGCGACGCCTGCACCACGAAGAGCACGGCGAGGCCCCCGATGAGCGTTGCGCGCAGATTCTTGTCGGCCATCACCCCGCCGAGGAGGTTGCCGACGGTCATCCCGATCCCCATCACGACGAGCACGATCGGCACGACCCACACCGGACTGCCCGAGATCTCGGTCACGAGGGGCGATACATAGCTGTACACCGCGAAGAAGCCACCGAACCCGATGGCACCGATCGCCAACGTGAGCCACACCTGGCCAACGCGGAACACCCCCAGCTCCGCACGGAACGTGCGCCCGTCATCGCCCTCGTGCGCCGGCACGAAGATCCACACCATCACGGTGCCGGCCGCGAAGATCACCGCGACGATCAGGAATGCCAGGCGCCAGCCGCTCGCCTGTCCGAGGAACGTGCCGACCGGCACACCGACGACATTGGCGACCGTCAGCCCCATCAGCACGATCGCGACACCCTTCGCGCGCTTGCCCGGTCCGAGCATGTCGGCGGCGATCAGCGCACCCATGCCGAAGAAGGCGCCGTGCGGCAGTCCGGCGAAGAATCTCGACAGAGCGACGAGTTCGAACGTCGGTGCGATGACCGTGAGCACCGTGAACAGGGTCAGGGCCGCGGCGAGCGCCACGATCACCCGGTTGCGCGGAAAGCGTGCGACGAGCCCGGAGATCGTGGGAGCACCCACGACGACGCCCAGCGCGTAGAGCGAGATGAGCCAGCCCGCCTGCGCGATGGCGTCGTCCGGCGAGATCGCCCATACGCTCGGCAGCAGGTCGCGAGCGATCTCGGGCAGCAGGCCCATGATGACGAACTCGGTCATGCCGATGCCGAAGCTTCCCACGGCCAGCGAGACGAGGGCCCAGGCGGCGATACGACGAGACGGGGCGCGGGAAGGCGCGGCGGAAGTCACGGCGGAAGTCACCGACCGATCCTACTCCGGCAATCGAATCGATTCGAATGCGCGGTTCACCCCGTCACGAGAGCACGAACACGGTTGTTCCGCGCGTTGTGCTCCAGCTCGACGAGTCCGAGCCTCTCGAGCAAGGGCGGCAGGTACATACCGAAGCGTCCGCGGTACCCCTTGCGCTGCCCGTACCAGCCGCCGACGGGATTGCCTTCCCACCTTCCCCATGCTTCGACCGTGTCGGTCGCGGGCTCTTTGCCCTCGTCGGCTGCGCCGAGCGAGACCCAATCGCCCCGCCGCAGCAGTTCGGTGTGAAGGTCCTCGATCGCCCGTGCCAGATATGTCAGCTTCGTCGTCCCGACCTGACACACCAGCAGTGGAGGTTCACTCGTCTCGTCGCGGTACATCGTGTACGCGGACGTCAGCGGTGCCGTCTTCAGCATCCAGGGGTCGGCCGCGGTTCCCGATCCCGACCCGTGTCCTTCGCTCATGGCGGTGCCCCTTCGTCTGCGCGGCGGAACCCGACGCGCAATCCGAGTATCCGCCGCGCAGGAGTCCGATTCAAGAGCCCGCATCGCTACCGCCGATATCTCGCCGAACGGGTCGGCGGCGTCCGACGAGAGCCGCTACTCGTCCGCCTCGGACAGGGCCTTCTCGAGGCGCTCGAGCTTGCCGTCGAGCTCGCCGGTGTAGCCCGGGCGGATGTCGGCCTTCAGCACGAGCGACACGCGGGACCCGAAGGGCATCACGGCCTCGGTGGCCCGTCGGACGACGTCGAAGACCTCGTCCCAGTCCCCCTCGATCTCGGTGAACATCGAGCTGGTGCGATGCGGCAATCCCGAATCGCGTACCACGCGCACCGCGGCTGCGACGGCGTCGTGCACCGATCCATCGACGGCGCCGAGAGCATCGGCATCGTCGCCCGTGGAACGGAGGGGGGCACCGCTGGGTGCGACAGAGAAGGCGATCAGCATGGTTCTCCCGAGGTCAGGGGGCGGGCAGGAATCGACGAACATCACGCGTTCGCACCGTGACGGTCGATGCCTGGCGGATCGGTACACGGACGATCGCCGTGACGGCGACGACGAGCAACACGACGGTCAGGATGTTCCGTGCGGTGAGCAGGGCGACCGGCACAGGCTGGACGTTCAGCACTCCGCCGTACACGATCGGATAGACGATGAGCGTCAGGGTGGCGCTGACCAACGACAGTGCGGCGGCGGTGCTCGCGCGCGTCCGGTCCAGCACGATCCAGAGCACGAGGGGCGCGATGAGCCAGGCCTGAAACTGTGGCGAACCGACCTTGTTGAACACGATGAACGCGAGCACGAGGGCGAGAGCGAGCGGCGGCAGCAGCCGCGCATAGGACGCCCCCCGCCATGCCTTGTACGCGCCCAGCCCCACGACGGCCGCCACCGCGAGCACGAGCAGCGGCGTCATCGCCGCGATGACGACATCGACGTTCGGACCGGTCACCTGGTACGTGAGGACGTCGTCGTCGTAGAAGGGGAAGGATCCCGGGACCCCCGCCACGGCCTGCCAGAGATAGAAGGCGCTGACGGGAGCCTCGAGCTGCAGTCCACGCCCCGTCTGCTCGCCGATGAAGCCGAAGGCGTGCGCCCACCCACCGAGGGCGACGATCACGCCGAGCACCAGCGCGGTCACCAGCGCAGCCGAGGCGATCACCGTCAGGCGGCGGCGCAGGGCGACGACAGCGGCGGCGATCAGTGCGGCCGGCCACACCTTCATCCACATCGCCACCGTCAGCAACGCGGCGGCCACGGCGGGACGACCGGCGAGCCAGAGCAGTCCCAGCACCGCGAGCGGCACCGTGATGGCGTCGATCCGATACATCCCGATCGGCCCGAGCACCAACGCGTAGGCGAGCCAGAACCAGGCAGCCGACACCCGCGCTCTCGACCGCCCCTGCCCCACCAGGACGGCGAAAGCGATCGCGTTGAGCGCCGTGACGAGGATCGCCCAGGCGATGATGTACCCGCCGAGCCACGCGAGGCCCCGCGCCAGGATCATCGGCACGAGAGCGAGCTGCGGATAGACGAACGGGCCGGTGATACCGACGATCTCACGACCGTCGAGCGCGGCGTCCGCCCACGGTTCGTACACCAGGTAGACGTCGCCCATCGGCTGATTCGGCAGGGTCCAGCCGAGAACGGCGACCGTCAGATGAACCACCGCGAAGCCGGTCCACAGAACAGCCCGGTTCTTCATCCACGCCCGCCACATCCCACCCGACACCCGCTCATCCTAAGCGGCTGATCCGAGCTGGCCGCGCCACGCCCCGAGTTCATCCCGAGTCCCGCCCTGACTCCCGCCCCGAGTCGTGGGTTCGAGTCACGCCGAGAGTCGCCCCCACACCACGGGGATCGCCGCGGCGACGTCCAGAGCGACGAGCGGATGCCCCGACCCGGGCCTCCTCTCGGATTCTCCACTCTCGACGTCGGCGTGCACCGGCGCCATCCCCGAGGCGAGTCGGCCGGCGGCACCGTGCAGCCACGCCGCGGATGCGGCCAGCGGGCCGAGGATTTCGGGGTCGGCGATCGCGGCGGAGCTGCGTGCCGCCACGAGCGCGCCGACGACGCCGGCGAGCACGTCGCCCGTCCCCGCGGTCGAGAGCCAGGGCGCTCCGGACTCGACGAGTCCCAGCCATCCGCCCGGCGTGGCGACCCAGGTTCGCGCGCCCTTGAGCAGGACCGTCGCCCCCGTCACCGCCGCGGTCTCGCGTGCGGCCGCCGCGTCATCCGACCACTCGGGCGACAGCGCGAGCCGGGTGCGCAGCCGGGCGAGCTCGCCGCGATGAGGGGTCAAGACCCGCGGCGCCGTCGCCCCGGGCAGCCCCAGCGCACCCGCGTCGACGACGACGGGTTCCCGTCCGGTCAGAATCGTGTCGAGGCCGATCGCACCGGTGTCCGGCCCACCAGCGACGTCGTCGGCCGATGCGCCATCGGGCATCCCCGAGCCGATCACCCAGGCCTGAACACGCCCCGCAGCGCGCACCGTCTCGGGGCGTCGCGAGAGGACGAGGGATGCCGCGGCATCCGGTCCGATGTAGCGCACCATTCCCGCGCCCGCCCGCCACGCGGCCTCGACCCCGAGCATCGCCGCCCCCGGGTAGGCGACCGAGCCCGTTCGCATTCCGACCACGCCGCGGGAATACTTGTCGTCGTCGTCCGTTGGCCTCTGCAGGTGTGCGGCCGTCTCGGCTGCGGACCACGGCGAGACGTCAGGCATCCCCCCACGTTACCGCCGAGGCATCATCCCTGAGGAGCCCCCGTGAGTCTGCTGTTCCAGCCCATGACCGTCCGCGCGACCGAAATCGCCAACCGGCTGTGGGTCGCGCCCATGTGCATGTACAGCGCCGAAGAGGGCATGCCGAACGACTGGCACCACGTGCACCTGTCCCAGTTCGCGTCCGGCGGCGCGGGCCTGATCGTCGCCGAGGCGACCGCGGTCGTTCCCGAGGGTCGCATCTCGCCGCGCGACACCGGTATCTGGACGGACGAGCAACGGGATGCCTGGGCCCCGATCGTGGCGTCGATCCACGCCCGCGGCGCGGCGGCAGGCATCCAGCTCGCGCACGCCGGGCGCAAGGCCTCGACGTGGTGGCCCTTCGCGGGACGTGGACACGGCAGTGTCGGTCTCGAAGAGGGCGGATGGACCACGTTCGCGCCCTCCGCGATCGCCTTCGAGGGCTACGCACAGCCCCGGGCGCTCGACGCGGCCGGCATCGAGGCGGTCGTCGAGGGCTTCGTCGCCGCGGCGCGCCGCTCGGTCGAGGCCGGTTTCGACGTGCTCGAGATCCACGCCGCGCACGGCTACCTGCTGCACGAGTTCCTCTCACCCCTCAGCAACCAGCGCACCGACGAGTACGGCGGCAGCCTCGAGTACCGCGCCCGTCTGCTGCTGCGCATCGTCGCGGCCATCCGTGCCGAGGTCGGCGACGCCGTGCCCCTGTTCGTGCGCTTCTCGGGAACCGATGCCGCCGAGGGCGGCTGGAACATCGAAGACACCGCGACCGTTGCGGTCTGGGCTGCCGATGCGGGCGCCGACCTGTTCGACATCTCGAGCGGCGGGCTCGTCGCCCACCAGAAGATCGTACCCGGCCCGGGCTATCAGGTACCTCTCGCCGCGCACGTCCGCCGCGAGACGGGACTCGTCGTCAGCGCGGTCGGCTCGATCACCGAGGGATCGCAGGCCGAAGAGATCCTGCAGGTCGGCGAGGCCGACGCCATCTTCGCCGCGCGCGAGTGGCTGCGCGACCCGCACTTCGGGCTGCGCGCGGCTGGCGAGCTCGGCGAGGGCGTCGACGTCTGGCCCGCGCAGTACGCGCGCGCCGCACGGGTCCCGGCGCGCTCGGCCTGAGCAACGCATGCGGTCCTCTTCGCGGGGTTCGACCGTGCGATCCACGAACGGCTCGATGACCCGCGCCTGCTCCTGCTCGCCGATGTCGCCGTACGCTGCGGGAGCACCGACCCGAGCGTCTTCACGCGCTCATTCCGCTAGGACGCGGGCATGACCCCCAGCGAGTACAGGCGCCCGGCGCAGGACGCGGGGGTGTAGCGGGGGCGGGATGACGCCTAGCGGCGTCGGGTGGCGTCCTGCACCTCGCCGACGAGTTCCTCGATGATGTCCTCGAGGAACAGCACCCCGGTCGTCTCGCCGCGCTCGTCGCGAACACGCGCGAGGTGGCGGCCCGTGCGACGCATGGTCGCGAGCGCGTCCTCCAGGTCGGTCGTCTCCTGCACCGGAACCATGTGATGGATGCGCTTGGCCGGCACGGGCTTGTCGAAACGCTCGTCCGGGACATCCGCGGCGCGCAGGATGTCCTTCAGGTGCACGTACCCCACGGGTTCACCCGAGGCATCCACGATCACGTAGCGCGAGAACCCGTGCACCGCGACGGCTCGCTCGATCTGCGCCGGCGTCGTCGACTCGGGCAGCGTCACGAGCTGATCGAGTCGCACCGCGATGTCGCGCGCCTTCTTGTCGGTGAACTCGACCGCGGCGGCGAGCGCGCCCGACGAGTCGTCGAGAACGCCCTCGCTGGTCGACTGGCTCACGATCGTCGCGACCTCGTCGAGCGTGAAGGTCGAGGCGGCCTCGTTCTTCGGTTCGACGCGGAACAGACGCAGCACGGCGTTCGCGATCCAGTTGAGGGTCGCGATGACGGGGTGGAAGACCTTCGACACCCACACCAGCGGCGTCGCGAGGATGAGGACGGCGCGGTCGGGAACCGAGAACGCGAGGTTCTTCGGGATCATCTCGCCGAACACCACGTGCAGGTACGACACGATCAGCAGTGCGACGATGAAGGCGACGACATCGACCACGGCCTCGGAGAGACCCGTCAGCCCGAACGGCACGGCGAGCAGATGGTGGATCGCCGGTTCCGAGACGTTCAGGATCAGCAGCGAGCAGATCGTGATGCCCAGCTGCGAGGTGGCGAGCATGAGCGTCGCGTGCTCCATCGCGTAGAGCGCGGTCTTGGCGGCCCGCGAACCCCTCTCGGCGAGGGGCTCTATCTGCGATCGTCGCGCCGAGATCACGGCGAATTCGGCACCGACGAAGAACGCGTTGAACGCCAGCAGGACGACCAGCCAGACGATTCCGGCCCAATCGCTCACGACGCACCCCCGTCCTTCGCGCCACGGCCCCGCAGGATGCGTTCGGGTCCCGTCGTCTGCGACGGCTCGCTGTCGAGTCCGTCGGCCGCGTTGAGATGGGGTGTGTACCGGATGCGGTCGACGCGGCGCCCGTCCATCCGCTGCACGCGCAGCACGCCGTCATCGGTCTCGACCGTGTCGCCCGTCGACGGAATGCGCTCGAGGCGGCTCATGATGAACCCCCCGACCGTGTCGTAGACCTCGCCCTCGGGGACACGGATGCCCGTGCGGTCGTGCAGCTCATCGGGTCGCCAGTTGCCGGGGAAGGTGACCGAGTCCTTGCCGCGGACGAGGCCCGCGCGGCTGCGGTCGTGCTCGTCCGACACCTCGCCGACGATCTCTTCGACGAGGTCTTCGAGCGTCACGACACCGGCCGTGCCCCCGTACTCGTCGACGACGATCGCGAGCTGGTAGCCCCGCGCCCTCAGCTCGGCGATCAGCGCGTCGAGGTGCACGGTCTCGGGCACGCGCAGGGGTTCCGTCGCGAGGGCAGCGGCCGGGACATCCTGCCGCTTCTCGCGCGGGACGCTGACGGCGGCCTTCAGGTGGACGACTCCGACGATGTCGTCGAGGGAGTCCCCCATCACCGGGAACCGGCTGTGGCCCGTGCGGCGCGCGAGCTGGATGACGTCGTCCGCGGAGTCGTCGCGCGCGACGCAGTGCATGCTGGGTCGCGGTGTCATCACATCGGCGGCGCTCAGCCGAGCGAACAGGAGCGTGCGGTTCAGGAGGGATGCCGTGTCCTGCTCGAGCAGACCGGCGCTCGCGGAACGGCGGACGAGGGAAGACAGCTCCTCTGCCGTACGGGCACCCGAGAGTTCTTCCTTGGGCTCGATGCCGATCGCGCGTAGGACGCCGTTCGCCGAGCCGTTCAGGACGACGATCGCGGGCCGGAAGACCATCGTGAACGCCACCTGGAACGGCAGCACGAGCTTGGCGGTCTGGCGCGGGAGGGCCAGGGCGAAGTTCTTCGGCACGAGCTCGCCGAGGATCATCGAGAAGATCGTCGCGACCGAGATGGCGACGATCACGGCGATGGGCGAGACCAGCGCCTCGGGCAATCCCCATCCGGTCAGCACCGGGCGCAGCAGGCTCGACAGCGCCGGCTCCATCGTGTACCCCGTCAGAAGCGTCGTCAGCGTGATGCCCAGCTGAGCGCTCGACAGGTGCGTCGACGTGATCTTCAGCGCGCCGATCGTGATCGACAGACGGGACTCACCGCGCTCGCGGCGCGCCTCGAGGTCGGCGCGATCCAGATTGACGAGGGCGAACTCGCTGGCCACGAACAGCCCGGTGCCCACGATGAGCAGCAGCCCCACTCCCAGCATGACCAACTCGTACGTCACGCGTCGACCCTCGCGGGTTCGATCGGGCGGTGGGGCGAGCGTCTACAACTGGGGGGGTCGTCCATCGTGGGGTCGAGTTTACCCGAGGTGCGTAGGACCGCGACCGCCTCCGTATCGCCGAGTGCACGACTGTGCGCCGACTGCACGGCGTCGGCGCGGGTCACAAGCCATGCACTCGCACCGAGGTCATGCACTCGCAGAACGAGCGGACCCTCACCAGCTGACGGGGAGCGCCTTGCCCTCTTCGTAGCCCGCCGCGGACTGCAGACCGACCAGGGCCCTCTCGTGGAACTGGGCCACCGTCGCCGCGCCTGCGTAGGTGAAGGAGGACCGCACGCCCGACGTGATCATGTCGAGCAGGTCTTCGAGGCCCGGGCGCAGCGGATCGAGGTAGATCTTCGACGAGGAGATGCCCTCGGCGAAAAGCTCCTTGCGCGCCAGCTCGTACGGGTCCAGGCGTCCGAACCGATCGTGCACGGCCTTCGTCGACGCCATCCCCCACGACTCCTTGAAGACGCGACCACTCGCATCCGTGAGCAGTTCGCCCGGCGCCTCGATCGTCCCGGCGAACCACGAGCCGATCATGACGGATGCCGCACCCGCCGCCAGCGCGAGCGCGACATCGCGGGGGTAGCGCACCCCGCCGTCGGCCCAGACATGAGCGCCCATGATCCGAGCGGCCTCCGCCGTCTCGAGCACCGCCGAGAATTGCGGACGCCCCACCGCGGTCATCATGCGCGTCGTGCACATGGCGCCCGGACCGACACCGACCTTCAGGATCGACGCTCCCGCGGTCACCAGGTCGTGCACGCCCTCGGCCGTGACCACGTTGCCGGCCGCGATCGGGATGTCGAGACCGAGGTCGGCGACCGTCCGGAGCGCCGCGAGCATCCCGTCCTGGTGCCCGTGCGCCGTGTCGACGACGATCACGTCGACACCCGCTGCCGCCAGTGCACGCGCCTTCGCCGCGACGTCGCCGTTGATGCCGACGGCCGCGGCGACCGCCAGACGCCCGCCCGCGTCTACCGCGGGGCGATACAGGGTCGAGCGCAGCGCGCTGCGGCGACTGAGGGTCCCGACCAGGCGACCGTGCCGCATGACGCAGACGACCTCGACACCGGCCGCGACGATCGTGTCGAAGGCCGCACGCGGATCCTCCACGTCTTCCGACTCGAGCGAGGGCGTGTCGCCGCGCGCGAGGTCGCCGAGTCGGGCGTCGGGAAGCGCCGTGGCGAGCCGCGACGCGGGGACGATGCCCCGGACCTCAGCCGCCGAAACGTTCTCGCCGCCCTCGGCCACGACGATGCCGTGCCCCGGCGTCGCGGGCAGGATGCGCAGTGCGGCCGAAACGGTCGCCTCGGGCGGCAGAACGAGCGCCGTGTCCCACAGCACGGGCTGGCGCTTGACCCAGCGGATCGCGGCATCCAATTCCTGCAGGGGCAGATCCTGGGGCAGCACGCCCAGACCACCCCGGCGGGCGAGGGTCGCGGCCAGGCGGGCCCCCGTCACCGAGTTCATGTTCGACGAGACGATCGGGATCGTCGCGGGGGTGCCGTCGTGCGGCGCGAGGTCGACCTGCAGTCGGCTCGTGACGGCCGAGTGCCGCGGCACCAGGAAGACATCCGAATAGGTCAGATCCACCATCGGCCGTTCACCCGAGAATTCCATACCCCTACGCTAGCCACTCACCCTCACCGAATGGCCCGAACGACGGCACGATCCGCGACGGAGCCGACGGATCTGAGATAGCCTAGATGTTCGTGCGCGTGGGCCACGAAGAGGCGCTGCGCGACAACCTTCATCGACGAAAGAGGGCGATCCAGCGTGTCGAGCCAGGTGACGGGCGTCGGGACTTCGAACGAGGGGGAGTTCGGGGCCAATGAATGGCTCGTCGACGAACTCTACGAACAGTTCAAGGTCGATAAGAACTCGGTAGACAAGGCGTGGTGGCCGACTCTCGAGGCATACCACCCGGTCGACGTGGACGATGCAGCGGATGCCTCGGCCGCACCGCCGGCACCAGCCCCCGCCACCCCGGCTGCAGCCCCCGCTCCGGCCGCCGCCGCAGCGGAGACCGCCAAGCCCGCGGCATCCGAGCCCCGTCCGGTGACCGCACCCATTCCCGTGATCGGTGCCCAGCCGGTCGCACGAACGACGACGCGCCCCGCGTCGCCGCCGCCGATCCCCGCGCAGGCTCCCGAAAAGCCCAAGGCCGCCGCCGCTCCGCAGCCGCTCGAGGAAGACACGGTCACCCCGCTCCGCGGCATGCCCAAGACCCTCGCGGCGAACATGGACGAGTCGCTGACCGTCCCGACCGCCACCAGTGTGCGAACGATCCCGGCGAAGCTGATGATCGACAACCGCATCGTGATCAACAACCACATGTCCCGCACCCGCGGCGGCAAGGTCAGCTTCACGCACCTCATCGGCTGGGCGATCATCCAGGCGCTGAAGGACTTCCCGAGCCAGAACGTCTTCTACGCCGAGATCGACGGCAAGCCCTCGGTCGTGGCGCCCGCCCACATCAACCTGGGCATCGCGATCGACATCCCCAAGCCCGATGGCACGCGCGCCCTGCTCGTCCCGAGCATCAAGCGCGCCGAGTCGATGACGTTCGGCGAATACCTCAGCGCCTACGAAGAGACCGTCTCGCGCGCCCGAGGAAACAAGCTGACCGCGGCCGACTTCCAGGGCACCACGATCTCGCTCACCAACCCGGGCGGCATCGGCACGGTGCACTCCGTGCCCCGCCTCATGCGCGGCCAGGGGTGCATCGTCGGCGCGGGTGCACTCGAGTATCCGGCCGAGTTCCAGGGCGCGAGCGAGAAGACGCTCAACGAACTCGCGATCGGCAAGACGATCACGCTCACGAGCACCTACGACCACCGCGTCATCCAGGGCGCCGGGTCGGGCGAATTCCTCAAGAAGGTGCACGAGCGCCTGATCGGCCAGCACCACTTCTACGACGACATCTTCGCGGCCCTCCGCATCCCGTACGCGCCCATCCACTGGGCGGCGGACATCAATGTCGACATCGCCGAGCGGATCGACAAGCAGGCCCGCGTGCAGGAGCTCATCAACTCCTACCGCGTGCGCGGCCACCTGATGGCCGACATCGACCCGCTGGCGTACGAGCAGCGCACGCACCCCGACCTCGAGATCGAAGAGCACGGGCTGACGTTCTGGGACCTCGATCGCGAATTCGTCACCGGCGGTTTCGGTGGCAAGCGGATGGCGAAGCTGCGCGACATCCTGGGCGTGCTGCGCGACTCCTACTGCCGCACGATCGGCCTGGAGTACATGCACATCCAGGACCCGGGCCAGCGCCGCTGGTTCCAGCAGAAGGTCGAGATCAAGTACACCAAGCCGACCCACGACGAGCAGCTACGCATCCTCAGCAAGCTCAACGAGGCCGAGGCTTTCGAGACCTTCCTGCAGACGAAGTACGTCGGCCAGAAGCGCTTCAGCCTCGAGGGCGGCGAGTCCCTGATCCCCCTTCTCGACGAGATCCTTCAGGGTGCCGCTGGCGCGGGGCTGGACGGAGCCGCGATCGGGATGGCGCACCGCGGCCGTCTGAACGTGCTCACCAACATCGCGGGCAAGACCTACGGACAGGTCTTCCGCGAGTTCGAGGGAAGCGTCGCGCTCGGCAACAAGCGTGGCTCGGGTGATGTGAAATACCACCTCGGCACCGAGGGCACCTTCGTCGACGACCACGGCGTCGAACTCCCCATCTACCTCGCGGCGAATCCCTCGCACCTCGAGACCGTCGACGGCGTGCTCGAGGGCATCGTCCGCGCCAAGCAGGACCGCAAGGCCATCGGCACGTTCTCGTGGCTGCCGATCCTCGTCCACGGCGACGCGGCCTTCGCGGGCCAGGGCGTCGTCGTCGAGACGCTGCAGATGTCGCAGCTGCGGGGTTACCGCACGGGCGGCACGATCCACGTCGTCGTCAACAACCAGGTGGGCTTCACAACCCTCCCGCAGGACGGTCGCTCGTCGGTGTACGCGACGGATGTCGCCAAGACCATCCAGGCGCCGATCTTCCACGTCAACGGCGATGACCCCGAGGCCGTGACGCGCGTCGCTCAGCTCGCGTTCGAGTATCGCGAAGAGTTCCACCGCGACGTGGTCATCGACCTCGTCTGCTATCGCCGACGCGGTCACAACGAGGGCGATGACCCCTCGATGACGCAGCCGCTCATGACGAACCTGATCGAGGCGAAGCGTTCCGTCCGTCGGTTGTACACCGAGTCCCTCGTCGGACGCGGCGACATCACCGAGGAAGAGTACGAAGAGGCCAAGCGCGACTTCCAGGACCGTCTCGAGATCGCGTTCGCGGAGACGCACGCGGCCGAGACCGGCTCGCACGGCGTGATCACGGACGCGGACGCCGAGATCGAGGAGCTGACCTGGGGTGACATCGAGACGACCGGGGTCGCGACGGATGTCGTGCGCCTGATCGGTGACGCCTTCGTGAACAAGCCCGAGGGCTTCACGGTGCACACCAAGCTGCAGCAGCTGCTCGACAAGCGCTACGACATGAGTCGCAACGGCACGATCGACTGGGGCTTCGCCGAGCTGCTCGCGTTCGGATCGCTCCTGCTCGAGGGCACGAACGTGCGCCTCGCCGGTCAGGACTCCCGCCGCGGGACCTTCGTCCAGCGCCACTCGGTGCTGCACGACCGGGCGAACGGCCAGGAGTGGATCCCGCTGACGAACCTGAGCGATCGCCAGGGACGCTTCTGGGTCTACGACTCGTACCTGAGCGAGTACGCCACGATGGGCTTCGAGTACGGCTATTCGGTCGAGCGCCCCGACGCGCTCGTGCTGTGGGAGGGACAGTTCGGCGACTTCGCCAACGGCGCCCAGTCGGTGATCGACGAGTTCATCACCTCAGCCGATCAGAAGTGGGGCCAGCAGTCGAGTGTCGTGCTGCTGCTGCCACACGGCTACGAGGGTGCGGGGCCCGACCACTCGTCGGCCCGCATCGAGCGGTTCCTGCAGATGTGCGCGCAGGACAACATGACCGTCTCGCGCCCGTCGACCCCCGCGTCGTACTTCCACCTGTTGCGCCGTCAGGCTTACGCCCGCCCGCGCCGTCCGCTCATCGTCTTCACCCCGAAGGCCATGCTGCGTCTGCGTGGCGCGACGAGCCCGGTCGAGGCCTTCACGAGCGGCCGTTTCGAACCGGTGCTCGACGATGACCGCGGCATCGACAAGTCACAGGTCAAGAAGGTCCTGCTGCACGCCGGCAAGACCCACTGGGACTTGCGCGGCGAGCTCGAGAAGAACCCCGACCCCTCGGTCGCCCTCGTGCGCCTGGAGCAGTTCTACCCCGCGCCGATCGACGAGCTGAACGCCGTCATCGCCGAATACCCGGGCGCCGAGCTGGTCTGGGTGCAGGACGAGCCCGAGAACCAGGGTGCGTGGCCGTTCATCGCGCTCGAGGTCGTCAAGCACCTGACGGGCCGGACGATGAGCGTCGTCTCACGCGCCGCCGCGGCATCACCGGCGACCGGTTCACCGAAGATTCACGCGGTCGAGCATGCCGAACTGATGAAGAAGGCCCTCGCGCCGCTCACCTGAGCCGTGACGCGGCCGCCCGCGCTCAGTACCAGATACCGAGCGTGGGCGCCGTGTCGCCCGAGAAGGACCTGCCGAGCGCCCGGACCGCATCGTCGGCACCCTCGAGCAGCCCGGCCGCGCGAAGCGTCGACGCCCGCACTCCCCCGAGGTAGAGCGCGGCGAGCGACGACACCGGCATCGACACCCGGGGCTCCGCATCCGTGGGTGCAACCCGGGCGGCACCATCCGCATCGACCTCGAGACGCCAGGTCCCGCCGGCGAAGCCGAGTTCGTCACGAACGGCGATGACGTGGGTGCCCGGCGCAGCGTAGCCGCGCGCCTCGAGCGCGGCGGGAACGTCGAGGATGCGCAGCCACTCGTGATCGTGTACGGATACCGTGGCGCCGCGTCGATCCGCGAGCAACCACGCGAGCGGCTCATCGACCGAGCGCAGCGTCGCCTGGACGCGTGACACCAGGTCGTGCCGGAGCAAGAACCCCCAGAGCGCGCGATACGCGTCGTCACCGTCGGCCACGAGATAGGTCACATCGAGGGTGTGCCGCGCCATATCGGCCGGATCCTCGGTCAGGCGATAGACCACGGCTCCGCGCACGATCCCGTCGGGGCCGGCGTAGCGCACGACCCGGGTGCGGCCCGGCTCCTTGGAGCCGCCCGCGATCATCGCGAACTGACGCCAGCGCCCCGTCCATCCGTCGACATCGCCCGGACGCGTCACGCGAACGCGCTCGTGAAGGTCTTCGAGAAGGGCCACCGCGTCTTCGCGCCGCACGTACTCGAACGTTCCGGTGACCTCTCCCCCGCGCCATCCGGCCCGCCGCGTGTCGATATCCCAGTCCGTCGCCTCGACCGCGGGCGCGAAGCCGAAGCGGCCGTAGATCGTCGCCTCCGACACGGTCAGACCCGCAACGGCCATGCCCGCATCGCGGGCCGTCCGCAGTTCACCCTCGAGCATCGCCCGAGCGATACCGCGCCGACGCCGGGTCGGCGACACCGTCACACCGCTGATCGCCCAGAACGGCGTCACGCGGTCTCCGGGGACGGAAAGCTCACCCACCCACGAGTTGACGGTCGCGACGGGCACGTGAGCGTCGAGCCCCGACTCGTCGTAAACGCCGATCCGGCGGCGGTAGGCGATGGACTCGCCGAACTCCCGAGCCTCGTCATCCGTCGGTTCCTCACCGAGGAAGCCGCGCGCCTCGGCTGTCGAGTATGCGCGGAGCGCTTCGGGGTCGCCCGGGTCGACGAGTCGGTACGCCAGACCGCCGTCGGACAGGACGGCGGTCGAGGTCGGATCGAGCGGAAGTGTGCGGGCGTCGGTGCGTGCCATCCTTCGAGGCTACTCGCCGATCCCGACACGACCGTGGCCGCACTGTGCGACGGCCCGGGCTAGTGGTGCGAGGCCTGAACCGTGCGCAGCTTCTGGAGCACCTGATCGCGCAGGTCCTCGGGTGCGCTCTCGCGGCAGGCACGCGCCAGAACATCGGTCAGGGTCTTCGCGACGAGCGCCTCGTCGCGGCATCCCGGGCAGTTCTCGAGGTGTTCACGAATGTCGGCATGCTGGGTCTTGCACACCTCGTCGCGCAGGTACTCCTCGAGGTCGCGCCTCGCCTGCTCACAACCGCAATCGGTCATTTCTTCGCTCCCGGGCTCGCGGAGACGATGCCCCGCTCTTGTGCGTAGTCGGCCAGCATGTCGCGAAGCAAACGCCTTCCACGGTGAAGGCGGCTCATGACCGTGCCGATCGGTGTCTTCATGATGTCGGCGATCTCCTGGTAGGCGAAGCCCTCGACATCCGCGAGGTAGACCGCCAACCGGAAGTCCTCCGGGATCGCCTGCAGCGCGTCTTTCACGACGGATGCCGGCATGTGGTCGATCGCTTCGGCCTCGGCAGAGCGATTGGTCGACGCGGTCGTCGACTCCGCTCCCCCGAGCTGCCAGTCCTCCAGGTCATCGATCGTGCCCTGGTACGGCTCGCGCTGCTTCTTGCGATACGTGTTGATGTAGGTGTTCGTCAGGATGCGGTACAGCCAGGCCTTCAGGTTCGTACCCTGGTGAAACGTGGCCCACGAGGCGAACGCCTTGACGAACGTCTCCTGCACCAGGTCTGCCGCATCCGCGGGGTTGCGCGTCATCCGCATGGCCGCGCCGTACAACTGGTCCATGAACGGAAGCGCCTGGTCCTCGAATTGCGCGCGCGCGACCTGCGCCGGCGCGACGTCTACCTCGGGTTCAGGCTGCTCGTCCATCAGGTCCCAGTCTAGGTGCGCCAGAACGAGCGACGCAGGCGTGCGTTCCATCGTCCGAATCATGGTGTCCTCTCGGGGCTCGATAGAGTAGAACCCGATGACACCGCACGGCTATTCCCCTCGCGCCGATGAGACATCTCCTGCGGCTGCCAAGACCACCGCCGGGCCCAGCCCGTGGAGGGCGCCGACCGCCGCGTCGCCGCTCGATGCGACACTGGCGATTCCGGGCTCGAAGTCGCTGACCAGCCGCGAGCTCGTCCTCGCGGCGTTGGCCGATGGACCGGGCCGCGTGCAATCCCCCCTGCATTCACAGGACTCCGAGCGGATGGTGGGGGCCCTGCGCGCCCTGGGTGCGCAGATCGAACCCGTGCCTGGCGACGGCGCCTTCGGCAACGACTGGGTCGTGACTCCCCCGGCTCCCTTCACGGACGGCGGCGAGATCGACTGCGGCCAGGCCGGCACCGTGATGCGATTCGTCGCGCCGATCGCCGGGTTCGCGCGCGGTGACGTACGGCTCACGGCACACGAGACGGCCCTGCACCGCCCGATGGGCGAGCTGATCAGGGCCCTGCGCGACATCGGCCTCGACATCGACGACGGTGGCCACTGGTCGCTGCCCTTCATCGTGCGCGGCCACGGCCACGTTCGCGGCGGCGAGGTGCACATGGATGCGTCACGCTCGAGCCAGTTCGTCTCGGGGCTGTTGCTCGCGGCCCCGCGTTTCGATGTCGGCCTGCACCTCATCCACACGGGCGAGCGCCTGCCGAGCCTGCCGCACATCGAGATGACGATCGAGGCGCTCGCGCACCGCGGCGTGCGCGTGGAGCGCCCCGCGCCCAACGAGTGGATCGTCGCTCCCGGCGCCGTCCGGGCCAAGGATGTCACGATCGAGCCCGACCTCTCCAACGCGGCTCCGTTTCTGGCGGCGGCAATGGTCGCGGGTGGATCGGTCACGATCACGGGATGGCCGACCCATTCCACGCAGCCGGGCGCGCTCCTCGGCGACCTGCTGCATCGCGCCGGGGCGCGCGTGGCACGTCGCGGGGGCGCCTTCACCGTTACCCGCACGACCCCGCTCCGCGGCTTCGACATCGACCTCTCGGCGGCGGGCGAGCTCGCACCCACGATCGTCGGCCTCGCGGCGCTCGCCGACGGGCCCTCGACGATCACGGGCATCGGACACATCCGTCTGCACGAGACCGACCGGATCCGCGCGCTGGTCGACGGGCTGAACGACCTCGGCGGCGAAGCGCGCGAGCTGCCCGACGGCATCCGCATCGTGCCTCGCCCGCTGCACGGCGGGCTCTGGAGGTCGCATCACGACCACCGCATGGCGACGACCGGCGCTCTGCTCGGCCTGAGCGTTCCCGGCATCGAGGTCGACGATCTCAGCGTGACCGCGAAGACACTGCCGCAGTTCGAGCAGCTGTGGGACGACATGCTGGCCGGTTCGCGCGCGACCGCCGGGCTGCCCGAGTAGAAGATGGCCCGACCGTGAGCGACTCGGATCCGAACTGGTGGGATTACGACGACGCCGATGACGCCGATGCGGACGAGCTCGACGAGTCCGACATCCGGATGCGTCCGAATCCGAAGGCGAACCGGCCGCGCAGCAAGCGCCGCCCCGCCCACGCGGATGCCGAGATCGGACGTGTGATCGGGGTCGATCGAGGCCGGTATTCGGTTCTCATGCACGAGGACGGGCCCGACGAACACGAGGTCTCGGCGGTCCGCGCGCGCGAGTTGCGGAAGCAGCCGATCGTCACGGGCGATCGAGCTCGCGTCGTCGGCGACACCTCGGGCGACGAGGGGACCCTGGGCCGCATCGTCGGCATCGAGGAGCGCACGACCCTGCTGCGGCGTTCGGCCGACGACACCGACCAGGTCGAGCGCATCATCGTCGCCAACGCCGACCAGATGCTGATCGTCGTGGCGGCGGCCGACCCCGAGCCGCGCACGCGCCTGGTCGACCGCTACCTCGTGGCCGCCTTCGACGCCGGGGTGCGGCCGATGCTCGTCGTGACGAAGACCGACCTCGCCGATCCGTCCGAGTTCTTGAACCATTTCGACGGTCTCGACGTGCAGGTCTTCACGAGCGCGCAGGGCGAGGTGCCCATCGAGCGCATCGGTGCGCAACTCGTCGGGCACTCGACCGTCTTCGTCGGGCACTCGGGGGTGGGCAAGTCGACGCTGATCAATGCGCTCGTGCCGAGTGCGAGGCGCGCGACCGGCCATGTGAACGAGGTCACCGGGCGCGGTCGGCATACCTCGTCATCCACCGTCTCGCTGCGCTACGTGGGCGAGGAGGGGCGCGGATGGGTCATCGACACCCCCGGCGTCCGCTCGTTCGGCCTCGGTCACGTCGACCCCGCCAACATCCTGCGCTCCTTCACCGACCTCGACGAGATCGCGAAGGACTGCCCCCGCGGGTGCACGCATCTGCCGGATGCGCCGGACTGCGCGATCGCCGAGGCCGTGGCCGCGGGACGCCTCGGGCCCAACGGTGCCGCGCGGTTCGATTCGCTGCAACGCCTGCTGTTGACCTTCGGGAAGGTTGCGGGGCGGGAGCGGCACCCTACGCTGGACGAATGAGCACTGCACGCCTCGAACCCGGTACGCCCGCCCCCGACTTCACGCTTCCCGACCAGGACGGCGCCCCCGTCGCGCTCGCCTCGCTCCGCGGCAAGCGCGTCGTGCTGTTCTTCTACCCGCGCGCCATGACGCCCGGGTGCACGACCGAAGCCTGCGACTTCCGCGACAGCCTCGCCCCGCTCCAGGCCGCGGGGTACGTCGTGCTCGGCATCTCACGCGACGAGCCGGCCACGCTTCGCGAGTTCCGTGCGCGCGACGGCCTGACCTACGACCTGCTGAGCGATCCCGATCACTCGGTCCACGATGCGTATGGCGCCTGGGGCGAGAAGCAGAACTACGGCAAGACGATCGAGGGCGTCATCCGCTCGACGTTCATCCTGGACGAAGAGGGACGCGTCGCGCACGCGCTCTACAACGTCAAGGCGACCGGGCACGTTGCCCGCATCCGCAAGCTCGTCGGCATCGACGCCTGAGCCTACGTTTCTGCCGGCGGTGCCGCGCGACGGCCCGCGGCGCGGGCAGCGGCGATCACGACGACCAGGGTGACGATCGCCGGGACGGCGAGCGCCAGAGCGACGAGCGGATGCGCGTACGCACCGGTCGCGGCGCCGAGCGCCACCGCGAGGATGAGCAGCTGCACGACGATCGCACCCGAGCGCCCCCACCCGTGGCCCCGGAATATCGCGATGGCGAAGGCGATGACCCCGACGGCCGCGACCGCCGTCATCAGCAGCAGAGCGAGCGCCGTGCCGAGCTCGGCCGTGTCACCCGCGATCAGCGACAGCGTCATCCACCCCGCGAGTGCGGCAACGCCCAGCCCCTCGATCCCGACGAGGATGGCGGCGGCGCACGCCGTGGAGTCGGAGCCGATCGGCGACGGTGTTGGGGGTTCCGGTTGCAATTCTCTCCCCGCCCCGCTCGTTGCGCCTGATCTTTTGTTCGGAATCACCAGGCCGCTCGGCCGATGCTCAGCATCCTGCGCAGAATTCACGCAGTGGACCCTTGATCGTACCGGGGCCGTGTGGGACGATAGTGAAAGCCATGTGCTCCCACAGCGCCGTGGGGCGAGCATTCTGCTCGCACCTACCAGGGTACCGGACCCGAAACCGATCTCTGAGCACTCGCTCACACCCACCACGCAACAAGGAGCATCTGCATGGACTGGCGCGACAAGGCCGCATGCCTCACGGTCGATCCCGAACTGTTTTTCCCCGTTGGTAACACCGGGCCCGCGGTCGACCAGATCGAGAAGGCGAAGGCCGTCTGCGCCCGCTGCACCGTAACGGAAATCTGTCTGCAGTACGCCCTCGAGTCCGGTCAGGACTCCGGCGTGTGGGGCGGCCTGTCGGAAGACGAGCGTCGCGCCCTCAAGCGTCGCGCCGCGCGCGCCCGCCGCGCCTCATAGGCCGGCGGGGCCTCTCCGGCTCCGCCCCGCGGTCTCACCGACTCAGGCTTTCGGCCTGTCGATCCATCGCAACGGGATGTCGATCGTGACTTCTGTTCCGCTGCCCATGATCGTGTGCCAGTCGATCGTGCCGCCCAGCTCTCCCTGGATCAGCGTGCGGACGATCTGTGTCCCCAGCCCGCGGCCGACCTGACCCTCGGCCAGGCCGACGCCGGTGTCGCGGACGCTGACCTTGAGCCGCGACGACGAACGCTTCGCCTCGATCTCGACCTTGCCCTCGCGACCCGCCAACCCGTGTTCCACGGCGTTCGTCACGAGTTCGGTGAGCGCGAGGGCGAGCGGCGTGGCGTACGCGCTCGGTAACTTGCCGAAGGTCCCGCTCGAACGCGTCTGGGCGCGCGTTCCCGCGCCGGCCGCGACCTCGGCGACGAGCTTGAGAACGCGATCGAAGACCTCGTCGAAGTCGACCGTCTGCGTCAGACCCTCCGACAGGGTGTCGTGCACGACGGCGATCGCCGATACGCGCCGCATGGCCTGCGTCAGCGCCTCGCGCGCTTCTTCGGAGTGCGTGCGGCGGGACTGGATGCGCAGGAGGGATGCGACGGTCTGCAGGTTGTTCTTGACGCGGTGATGGATCTCACGGATCGTCGCATCCTTGGTGATGAGTTCCTGCTCCTGGTGCCGCAGTTCGGTGACGTCACGGCACAGGATGATCGCACCCGCGCGCTCACCGTGCTCGCGGAGAGGGATCGCACGGAGGGACACCGTGACCCCGCGCGCCTCGATGTCGGCACGCCACGGGGCTCGGCCCGTCACGACCAGCGGGAGCGACTCGTCGATCGTCTCCTTCGCGGGAAGGATGCGGGTCGTGACCTCGCTGAGCGACTCACCCTCGAGCTCGTCGTCGAAGCCGAGACGCCCCCATGCCGAGAGAGCGTTGGGGCTCGCGAAGGTCGTCGTGCCGTCGACGTCCAGACGGATGAGACCGTCGGATGCGCGGGGCGCGCCGCGGCGCGGGCCGGTCGGGGCAGACAGGTCGGGGAAGTCGCCGCGCGCGATCATGCCGAACAGATCGTCCGCGCAGTCGTTGAAGGTGATCTGCTGCCGACTGGGGGTTCGTGCCTCACCCAGGTTCGTGTGCCGCGTCAGGACGCCGAGCACGACGGGATCGCTGCCATCGCGGAGCGGGCCGCGCACGATCGGGACCGCACGGACGCGCGTCGGTGTCTCTTCGAACCAATCGGGAGAGGCCGAGTCGATGATGCGGACGCCCTGCGCCGCATCCTGAACCTGCGTCCGCCACTGCGGACGCACCTGATCGCCGACGATGTCGCGGTAGAAGAGGGTGGCCGCACCCGAGGGACGCGTGTGGGCGACGGCGATGAACGAGTCATCCTTCGTCGGCACCCAGAACACGATGTCGGCGAAGGCGAGGTCTGCGAGGAGCTGTCCGTCACCCGCGAGGCGATGCAACCACTCGATGTCGTCGGCGCTCGAACGGCCTTGGGCGGAGACGAGTTCACTGAGGGTCGGCACCGATCCAGCCTATGCCGTGAGCCGGTTCTCCCGCCCGTCACCGCCATGCCGCCGTCCTCGCGAGAACATGGACGATCGTCGGTGCGGGCGCGCCGTCTCTGCCGTGCCGTTTCGAGAGCCGGACTGCGCGTCGGGCGCGCCGCCGACTCGTCCGAGTGCGGGCAGCAGAGTGTCGCCCGTGAAGCGACGCACGGCGGCCACGAGCGCTGATCGCGGCGCCACCGCGGCGATCGGCTGGGCCTGCAGCACAGCGGCGTCCACCGCGCGTTGATCCGCCGGGAGAAACGACACATCTCGGATATCGGCGAACCGGTCCAGCGTGCGACGAACCTGCCCCCGGGCATCGAGTCCGAGTCCACCCGGCCGCAGACGGTTGGCGATGACGAGCACCGGCGTCGCTCCCGCGACGGCACGCACCTCGGCGTGCCCGCGGACGAAGCGGGCGATGCCGACGGGATCGGCGGTGCACACGGCCACGATCACGTCGGCCGCGCGGAGCGAAGCGATCGTGGCGGCGTTGCGGCGCGGACCCTCGAGGTCGTGCATGATCTCCTCGTCCTGCTCCAGTGGCGCACCGACATCCACCACGGTGTACGGCGCCCAGCCGCGGGCCGCTCCGAGCGCGGCCGCGACCCGATCGTCGGCGAGTTCTGGCCATCGAGCTCGACGATTGATGCCGCACAGAACATCGACGGCCGCGCCCTCGACGCGGACCGGCGTGCTGATGCGGGTGAGTTCGCGCTCATCGAGCGTCCCGATGCCTGCCTGCCGACACGCCGCGGGAAACCCGGGGCCCTCGTCGGCGAGCCCGAGCGTCAACGCGAGCGACGGCGCATGCGAGTCGGCATCGACCAGCGCCGCGCCCCCTCCCCCGCGCGCCAGCTCGAATGCGAGCATGCTCGCCACCGTCGAGCGACCCGGCGCCCCTTCGGGCCCCCACACCACGACGACGCGGCCGGCTCTCGCATCGGCGACCGGCGAACCGTGCTGCATCACACCCCGGATCACGGCCGCGATCTCTTCTGCGCGCGGCGCGACGAGGGAAGCGGCGAGCCCGAACGCCGCAGCGACCCGCTCGCCGTCCGCGTCGCCCGCGAGGAGCACGAGCCGAATCCCCCGCCGATCGCACACCGAGACCAGGTGCGAGCCGAGGGTCCGGCGATCCGCCGTCAGCACGAGCACATCGACCCCTTCCAGGACCGGGAGAGCGCTGGCGAGGTTGGGGTCCTCGAGCACGAGGGGGTCCACCACGGTGTCGACGCGAACACCCGTCCGCCCGAGGTCCACGGCAAGGCTCTCGCCGCGCTGCCCGGCAACGGCGAGCACGATGCGGGGGATCATGCGCCGCCCGCCGCGGGAACGACCGACAGGGCCGCGGATGCCGCGACCGCCTGCAGCACGGCCGCGACATCGGAGCGCGGCACGACGAGTTCGAGCGCTGACCCCCGCGCACCCAGCAGACCGTCGGCCTCTTTCACCGCGGCGACGGTCGCGTCCGCTACGAGGATCGCCGGGGTACCGAACGCGCCCTGTTCGAGGGCCGGTGATGCCCAGAGTTCGACGACACTGCCGACGGTCACATCCGACGGCACCGCGGTCGTGGTCTGTACCACGACCGTCGTCGTGCGGCTGCGTTCGCCGTCCGCGAGCGCGCTCACCGGGACGAGTTCTCCCTCGGTGACCGTGCGTGTCGCGACCGCCCCGGGCGCCAGAGCGTCCGGGGTCACGTACGCGCCCGCCGCAGCCCCGAGCGAGGCTTCGACGACCCGCAGATCCGCGGCCGACACCTCCTCCCCTGGCACGATCGTGCGCGCCGCGGCGAAGACGGGAACCGTCTGGCGCGCGGCCGTCACCGTCAACCACACGCCCGCCACCGAGGCCACGATGAGGCCCAGACCCACGAAGAAGCGCATGTCGTTCCAGAAGGCGCGGGGTCGCCGCGACGGGCTGTCGAGAGTTGTCATGACGTTCCCCCGGTGTCGGATCGGGTCGGATGGTGGCGGTGGGTGGCTACGGGTGACGGCGTCGGCTGGGGGGCCGCTCCGTGCCCGCACCATCGTCGCCGATCCCGCTCGCACGCCCCGCGGGTTATCCACAGGAGAGCGTGTCCGGCACGGCTTCGAGGGGTCCATAATGGGGTCATGTCCGAGAGCTCCCCCAGCCCTCGCTACCTGGCTCCGTCGCAGGTGGCTGAGCTGTTGAGCATCTCCATCGACGAAGTCATGGACCTGGTCCACGAGGGCCGCCTCCGCGGCGCCCGGCTCGGGTCCCCCGCCAAATGGCGTATCGAAGAACAGAGTCTGCGCGGATATATCGACGACCAGGTCGAAGAGGCGCGGCAGATGCACCTGTGGCAGCAGTCACAGGCCGCGAGCTTCCCCGAAGTGTGGGGCTCGGGAAACGCCGCGCGACCCGAATAGACGCCGCCAGCGGGACGGCGCGCCTCACAACAGCGTCGGCGACTCGCCCCGCTCGAGCATGAGCCAGGCGATCGCGCCGAGCGGCACGAGACGGAACGCCCGCACCTCTTCTCTTCGGCGTGCGGCACCGGCGTCATGCACGGCGAAGTCGAGATGGTCCGCGCCCACCCGGTCGATAGTGCCGAATTCCGCGTCGCCCCACAGAGCGTGGATCCGGACGGGTACGCGCCGACGCGCGAGGTCGCGCAACACGAACCCGAGTGTCAGCCGTTCCGCGAGTCCCGAGTTCGCGAGCTGAGCCTCGGGGCGTGCGCTGCGCATGAGTCCCGCCTCGGATGCCGTGATCGTCGCGAGGGCGGCCGCGCGCACGAGCGCGAGACCGCCCGCGGACGCATCGAGGCGAAGAGCGGCGAAGTCGACGCCGACCGCCTCGACCGTGCCGCGTAGGACGGATCGATCCGCGAGGGCTATGGCGACCGGCTCCCGCGCCCCCGCGCCCGCGAGCGCAACCAAACGGTCGTGCAGGCGGACGCGCGAAAGACGAAGCCGCTCCCCCTCGCTCTCCAGGGCGGCGCGTTCGCTCTCCCACTCGGCGGCGAGTTGCCCCTCGAGGTCTTCGAATAGCCGCTCCCAGCGCACAACAGGACCATAGGTGAGAAGTCTCAGATTGGTCACGAGTTATCCACAGTGGGCAGATACCCAGCCTGGGCTGGGCTTCCCTGTGGTCTACTGCAATTTCAGCCCGATCCGCCCGAGAGATGGGGATCTCCATGAGCACACCAGCCGGCACAGCACGAGACACCGCGTCCCCGGGGCCGGCGTCCGGTCCCCGCGTGGCTGCACAAGCCGGGGTCACACGTCGCGCACGCTCGGCGGACGCGGACGAGTTCTTCTCCCCGCAGCGCACCTCGTCGTCGGAGCTCCCCGATCCGCAGCCACTGATCACGAACCTCGCGCGCGGCGTGATGGAAGTCTTCGCCGGGGTGCGAGAGGTCGACCAACTCGCCCGGTGGTTCGCTGAAGACGCATACCGGAGGCTGCTGACACGAAGCAACCTCGCCACCCGCGCCCGCAACGCGCGCGGCGTGCGGGCGACGCGCCCCGTGTTCGACATCCTCCGCGTCCGACACATGTCGCCCGCGGACGGCGTGGTCGAATCCGTCGTCGTCCTCGCGGGCCCGCACCGCACGCGAGCGATCGCCCTGCGGCTCGAGGGCACGGATGGGCGCTGGCGTGCAACATCCTTGGCTCTGCTGTAGCCGGTCACACGCACGACGCGGTCACCGGCAACCGGCGAGAGCGCCGCCCTGCCATGATGACACCGTGACTGCCCTCCCGAAAGCCTCTTCCGCGCCCGAGAAGATCTCCCCCGCGAATCGCATCGTCCTCGCTCTCCTGCTCGCGAGCGCCTTCGTCGTCATGCTCAACGAGACCATCGTCGGCGTCGCGCTCCCCACGATCATGAAGGACCTCGGGGTAGACCCCGTTACCGGTCAGTTCCTCGTGACGGCGTACATGCTCACGATGGCGGTCGTGATCCCGCTGACCGGGTTCCTGATGAAGCGGTTCACGACGCGACAGGTCTTCCTGGGAGCCATCTCGCTCTTCGTCGCGGGTACCGCGGTGGGTGCCGTCGCGACCCTTCTGCCAGAGAGCATCCAGTTCGGCGTGTTGCTGCTCGCGCGCATTCTTCAGGCGGCAGGCACAGGAGTCATGACTCCCCTGCTCATGACCACCATCATGACGGTGGTGCCGGCATCCCGGCGCGGGGTCATGATGGGCCTGATCGGCGTCGTGATCTCGGTCGCCCCGGTGCTCGGCCCGTTGGTCGGCGGAGTCATCGTCACCTTCCTTCCGTGGTCGGCTCTGTTCCTCACGATCCTCCCGCTCGGGATCATCTCGCTCGTGCTCGGTATGCGACGCATGGTCAACATCACCCCGACCGCGAAGGTGCCGGTCGACGTGATCTCGGTGATCCTGTCGATCTTCGCGTTCGGAGGCATCATCTACGGCCTGGCGAGTTTCGGGGACCGGGTGAGCGACGCGGGCGGGATCCCGCCGTGGGTGCCGCTCGGGATCGGCCTGATCGCCCTGACGGTGTTCGTGCTGCGACAGCTGCGGCTGCAGCGCACCGATTCGGCCCTAATCGATCTGCGTATCTTCACCTCGAGCACCTTCACGTGGGCTCTCGTCACGATGGTCGTGATGAACGCGATCCTGTTCGGATCGCTCACGCTGCTGCCCTTCTACATCCAGGAGGGCCTGGGCGCGGACCCGCTGCAGTCCGGCCTCATCGTCATGCCGGGCGGTCTGCTCATGGGACTCGCCGGCCCGCTGGTCGGCGGATTGTACGACAAGATCGGCCCGCGCCCTCTCATCATCCCGGGCGCCTTCATCACGACCTTCGCGTTGACGCTCATGGCGATCCTCTTCACGCCGAATGCGTCGACCGGCACGGTCGCCGTGCTCTACCTCATCCTGTGCTCGGGTCTGGCGCTGCTGTTCTCGCCGCTGTTCACGGTCGCCATGGCGGGGGTGCGACCGAAGTACTACACCTACGCGAGCGCGGGCATCGGCACGGCGCAGCAGATCGCCGGAGCCCTCGGCACCTCGGTGTTCATGGTGATCTACGCCATGGGCCGCGGAACGACCGCGACACCCGAATCGGTGGCAGAGGGCACGCACGGAGCACTCGTGGTCGCGGCCATCGCCTCGGTCGCGATCATCGTGTTCGTGTTCTTCGTCAAGAAGCCCATGATGCAGGACGAACCCGCCGAGGTCGCGCGGGCGCTCGTCTGAGTCGGCGCGTCAGGACCCCTCTGCGTCGATCAGCTCGAGGAGCTTCTTCAACTCGCGCTCGATTTCGTCGTGATCGTATTGACCGGCACGACTCTCCCCCGAGATCACACCCGAGCGGTGGACCCGGTCGAAGTCGCCGTAGGGAAAGCTGTAGGCCTGCTTCGTCTCGGGGTTCGCCGATCTGTCGATTCCGAGGTGCCAATGCGAGAAGGCCGTCCAGCCCTCTCGCTCGATGAACGCGTTCTCGTCGTCGGCGGTCGGTGCCGCTTCCGACCAGTCGTCGCGCTCGTCTCGCACCACCTTGCCGTCACGTATGAGCGAACGCGCCTGCCGCAGCGCCGGTCCATTCAATTCGATAGCCATGTTCGGCACGATAGGACGATCATCGCCGCCCCGCACAGGGCCTTGACGGATCCCGTCGACGTGCTAGCGACTACTGCCGGTACGAAGACAGGAAGTTGCCCAGACGCTCGATCGCGTCGGCGAGGACCCGCGATTCGGGCAGCGTCACGACCCGCAGATGGTCGGGCGTCGGCCAGTTGAAGCCCGTGCCCTGCACGAGCAGGACCCGCTCGGCCACCAGGAAGTCGTACACGAATTTCGCATCGTCCCGGATCTCGTGCACCTCGGGGTCGAGCCGCGGGAAGGCGTACAGCGCCCCCTGCGGACGCACACACGACACCCCCGGAATGGACTCGAGTCCCTCCCATGCGACATCACGCTGCTCGTGCAGCCGACCGGAGGGCGCGATGAGCGCATCGATGGACTGCACCCCCGAGAGCGCGGCCTGAACCGCGTGCTGAGCGGGGACGTTCGGGCACAGGCGCGTCGAGGCGAGCAGATTGATGCCCTCGAGGAATCCGGCCGCGTGCCCCTTCGGGCCCGTGATGACGACCCATCCCGAGCGGTAACCCGCGACCCGGTAGGTCTTGGACAGGCCGTTGAACGTCAGGCACAGCAGATCCGGCGCGATCGACGCCATCGGGATGTGCTTCGCGTCGTCGAAGAGGATGCGGTCGTAGATCTCGTCCGCGAGGAGCAGCAACGAATGCTCGCGCGCGATCTCGGCGATCGCTTCGAGCACCTCGCGCGTGTAGACGGCCCCCGTGGGGTTGTTCGGGTTGATGACCACGATCGCCTTGGTGCGGGGGGTGATCTTCGAGCGGATGTCTTCGAGGTCAGGCTGCCACCCGGCATTCTCGTCACACAGATAGTGCACGGGCGTGCCGCCGGACAGGCTCGTCATGGCCGTCCACAGCGGATAGTCCGGGGCCGGGATCAACACCTCATCACCCTCGTCGAGCAGCGCCTGCATGGTCATCGTGATGAGTTCGGAGACGCCGTTGCCGAGGAAGACGTCGTCGGGGTCGATGCGCGGGAAGCCGGGCTCTTCTTCGTAGCGGTACACGACCGCCTGACGGGCCGACAGGATGCCTCGGCTCTCGCTGTACCCGTGCGCCGTGGGCATCGCCGCGATCATGTCGCGGACGATCTGGTACGGCGCCTCGAACCCGAACGTCGCGGGGTTGCCGGTGTTGAGCTTCAGGACCGTCTGGCCCTCGGCCTCGAGCCGGGCGGCCTCGACGAGGGCGTTGCCGCGGATCTCGTAGAGGACGTTCTTCAGCTTCGAGGATTGATCGAGGGGTCGGAGGGTGCTCATCGGCTCAGGATATCCCCGCGCCGAGCGTGCCACCGTCCACCTCGTGGCCTTGTCCACCCGGCGTCGGACACGCGCGAACGGTCGCGACGCGCCGTGTGCTTCGTGGCGACTCGGCGTGTCGCGACCGTTCGAAGCGGTGCTACTTGCGCTTCGAGGCGGCGCGGCGGTCGGCCCGGTTGACCGGCGCGGCGGGCGTCGAACCCGCGGCCGGAGCATCCGTCCGCTGCCCGAACGCCCCGCGCGCGGCCGGCGCCGCCTCGGCGGGCTCGGGACGCAGACCCTGCGCGACTCGCTGGGCCTGGTCGCGCTGCAGCTTCGCCGTCGCGGCCTGCTGGACCTGGCCACGCTCGTTGCGAACCTCGACCTCGCCCGCGTCGTTCGGCGCCGAGTACTCGAGCTTCTGCTCGGGAGGCGCGTCGAGACCCTTGGCCTCGACCTCGGCGTGGGCCTGCTCGCCCTCGCCCGCACGCCGCACCTCGACCTCGAGGTTGTAGAGGTACCCGACGGTCTCTTCCTTGATCTGGCCCATCATCGCCTGGAACATCTGGAAGCCCTCACGCTGGTACTCGATCAGCGGGTCGCGCTGAGCCATCGCGCGCAGGCCGATGCCGTCCTTGAGGTAGTCCATCTCGTAGAGATGGTCACGCCAGCGACGGTCGAGAACCTGCAGCACGACTCGTCGTTCGAGCTCGCGCATCGCCTCCGATCCGAGCTTCTCCTCGCGGTTCTGGTAGGCGATGAGCGCGTCCGAGAGCATCTCGCGCTTGAGCACCTCGGGGGTGATGCGCCCCTTCGTGCCGGCCTCGGCGACGACCTCGTCGATCGTCACGCCGACGGGATAGAGCGTCTTGAGCTCGGTCCACAGGGCATCGAAGTCCCAGCCCTCGCTGTGTCCGCTGCCGGTGTGCTCGTCGATGACGGCGCCGATCGCGTCCTCGATGAAGTGGTGCACACGCCCGGCGATGTCGTCGCCCTCGAGGATGTGTCGACGGTCGGCGTAGATGGCCTCGCGCTGACGGTTGAGGACGTCGTCGTACTTCAGGACGTTCTTGCGTGTCTCGGCGTTACGGGATTCGACCTGTGACTGCGCGCTCTTGATCGCGCGGCTCACCATCGACGATTCGATCGCGACATCGTCGGGGAAGTTCGCGCGACTGAGGATCGCCTCGGCGGCACCCGACTGGAACAGGCGCATCAGGTCGTCCGTCAGCGACAGGTAGAACCGGCTCTCACCCGGGTCGCCCTGACGTCCCGAACGCCCGCGCAGCTGGTTGTCGATGCGGCGCGATTCGTGGCGCTCGGTACCCAGCACGTAGAGTCCGCCGACGCTGACGACCTTCTCGGCCTCGTCGGCGACGCGGGCGCGGACGGCGTCGTAGACGCCCTCCCACTCGGCCTCGTACTCTTCCGGCGTTTCGACGGGGTCCAGGCCCTTCGCCTTCATCTCTTGCACCGCGAGGAACTCGGCGTTGCCGCCGAGCATGATGTCGGTACCACGGCCCGCCATGTTCGTCGCGACGGTGACGGCGCCGGGCAGGCCGGCGCGGGCGACGATCTCGGCCTCGCGAGCGTGGTTCTTGGCGTTCAGGACCTCGTGCTTGATGCCCTTCTTGGCCAGCAGGCGCGAGAGGTACTCGCTCTTCTCGACGCTGACGGTTCCGACCAGGACGGGCTGGCCCGTCTCGTTGCGCCGCGCGATGTCCTCGACGACCTGCGCGAACTTCGCCTGCTCGTTCTTGTAGACGAGGTCGGACTGGTCCTTGCGGATCATCGGCTTGTTGGTCGGGATCGGCACGACGCCGAGCTTGTAGGTCGACATGAACTCGGCCGCCTCGGTCTCGGCCGTACCGGTCATGCCCGCGAGCTTGTCGTAGAGGCGGAAGTAGTTCTGCAGCGTGACGGTCGCGAGGGTCTGGTTCTCGGCCTTGACCGGCACGCCCTCTTTCGCCTCGATCGCCTGATGGATGCCCTCGTTGTAACGACGGCCGGCCAGGATGCGTCCGGTGTGCTCGTCGACGATCATGACCTCGTCGTTGATCACGACGTAGTCGGTGTCGCGCTTGAAAAGCGCCATCGCCTTGATCGAGTTGTTGAGGAACGAGATCAGCGGCGTGTTGGCCGACTCGTACAGGTTGTCGATGCCGAGATAGTCCTCGACCTTTTCGATACCCGGCTCGAGCACGCCGATCGTGCGCTTCTTCTCGTCGACCTCGTAGTCGACATCCAGCTCGAGGGTGCGGGCGATCTTCGCGAACTCGGTGAACCAGCGGTTCGCCTCTCCGGAAGACGGGCCCGAGATGATGAGCGGCGTGCGCGCCTCGTCGATGAGGATCGAGTCGACCTCGTCCACGACGGCGAAGAAGTGACCACGCTGGACGAGGTCCTCTTGACGCCAGGCCATGTTGTCGCGGAGGTAGTCGAACCCGAACTCGTTGTTCGTGCCGTACGTGATGTCGCACAGGTACTGTTCGCGGCGCTGCGCGGGAGTCTGACCCGAGACGATGACACCCGTCGTCATGCCGAGCGCGCGGAAGACACGACCCATGAGCTCGGACTGGTAGGTCGCGAGGAAGTCGTTGACCGTGACGACGTGGACGCCCTCGCCCGCGATCGCGTTCAGGTAGGCCGGGAGCGTCGCGACGAGCGTCTTGCCCTCACCCGTCCGCATCTCGGCGATGTTGCCGAGGTGCAGGGCCGCGCCACCCATCAGCTGGACGTCGTAGGGGCGCTGGCCGAGTGTCCGCTTCGCGGCCTCACGGACCGCGGCGAACGCCTCGGGAAGCAACTGGTCGAGCGTCTCGCCCGCCGCATACCGTGTGCGAAGCTCGGCGGTCTCGCCGCGGAGCTCGTCGTCGCTCAGCTGCGAGTAGTCCTCCTCGAGGGCGTTGACGGCCTTGACGACCTGCTGCAGACGCTTGAGGATACGACCCTCACCGGCTCGGAGCAGTTTCTCGAGGGGATTTGCCACGGCAGGATCTCCATCCGATCGGATGCCCCGCGGATCGGTATCCGCGCGACAGGCATACGGTCTCATGTTACCGGTCCGTGACCTGGAATCCCCTGGGTGAGTGACGACCCGGTCCCGGGCGGGCACTCGATCCGCCGCTTGTCAGATCCGTCGCTTGTCAAGGGGCTATCCCGCAACACGCGTGACACATTTGCTGACTTACACTGCGGAGAGGGGCTCGCATCGCCGGATCGGCGATCGCCCCGACGACGAGAAGGCAGCGATCGAACGCGGCGAGGACGCCCGCGGGTCGCACGACAAAGAAACAGGTGATCGATGGCGCGTGTCGTTTCAGAAAACGGTGTTCCCTCCGCACGACGGGTCGACTCGGGGCGGAGCACCCCTTCGGGGCAGCGCGCCGCGCCGGACGAGGCCTCCGCGGGCTGGGCTCCTGTACTGGAACGAGACGACGTCGTCCTGGTCGGCGGTGTCCCGCATCTCGTGGCAGAGGTCACGCCGGACCAGGCGCAGACCGACGATCTGCTCCGGCTCGCCGCGTTGCTCGAGGCCGCCGATATCGAACCGATCCTGCTGCGGCGCGCCAGCGGGCGCCCTGCCCTGGCCGTTGACGCAGCGGCACGCAAACGTGCCATCGCCGCGCTGCGGGCGGATGCGGAAACCGAGCCGTGGATCGTCGGCCGCGCCGGACGCGCCCGCGTCTTCGGAGCAGGGTCGAACAACCCGTTCGGCCGCGACGAGAGCGCCACGATCTACCGCCCGCGGGTGAGTCCGAGCGGAACACTCCGCCTGGGCGCCAGCCACGGCATCCGTCTGGAGTTCTGGCGATGGGATGGCCCGGTCGTCACGGCACCCCACGCGAATGCGCTCTCGCGCCGCGTCATGGCCGCCGACGACCTCCGCTTCGTCACCATCGCGCGCCACGGACGAGACTGGCGGACGCTCGAGGGGATGTTCACCCCCGGTCCGTCGGAGTTCACGCACGACGTCGACATCGTCTTCTCGTGGGTCGACGGTTCGTCGAGCGACTTCCAGCGCGAGCGCGCCCGGAGGATGAGCCGCTACGTCGTCGGCGACGGCGACGAGCACTCGGCACGCTTCCGTCACGTGGACGAGATCCGCTACGCGCTGCGCTCCGTGAACCAGTACGCCCCGTGGATCCGGCGCATCTTCATCGCGACCGACAGCCCGGCACCCTGGTGGCTGACCGAGCACCCGAAGGTCACGATCGTGCGCAGCGAAGAGTTCTTCGCCGACCGAGCGTCGCTGCCCACCCACAACTCACACGCGGTCGAGGCCCAGCTTCACCGGATCGAGGGGCTGGCCGAGCACTTCCTGTACGCCAACGATGACATGTTCTTCGGCCGCCCCGTGCGCCCCGAACTGTTCTTCACGGCGGCGGGCATCTCGCGCTTCGTCGAATCGCGGGTACGCATCGGCGTGGGCCCGACCGATCCCGAGCGAAGCGGCCACGACAACGCCGCGAGGATCAACCGCGCCCTGCTCGAGGAGCGTTTCGGCCGCGTGATCGCACGTGACCTCGAGCACTGCGCCGCGCCGCTCCGCCGGAGCGTCATGTACGAACTCGAAGAGACGTTCCCCGAGGACTTCGCCCGGACGGCGGCGGCGACGTTCCGTTCGGCGACCGACATCTCGGTGACGAACTCGCTCTACCACTACTACGCGCTGATGACGGGCCGAGCCGTGACGACCCGGGAACCGCGGACGCGCTACATCCAGACGACGCTGCAGCCCGGCATCCGACAGATGGAACGCCTGCTGGCTCGTCGCGACGTCGATATGTTCTGCCTGAACGACGGCAGCCGTCCCGAGGTCCCCGAGGCGCTTCGCGAGCGGGTGCTGCGCGACACGCTCGAGGGGTACTTCCCGGTCCGGGCACCGTGGGAGGTCACGGTGTCCGACACAAGCGCGGCGGGCGAGTCGGTCAGCGGACGATCGGAAGAGGCGTCGTCGGCGGTCGGCTCGTAACCACCCGCCCGGAGTCGTCGAGGCGTTCGGCGCGCAGCGCGCGCGTCGCGGAGTCGGGGATCACGATGCCGGCCTCCGCGATCCGCCGAGCGCTCTCGGCGGGATCGACATAGCCGAGTGCGACCGTGTCACCGACCGATACGACGGAGTGCACGACCGTCTCGTCGTAGACGTGCACCAGGTTGTACGCCTGCGCGGCATCCTGCGGACGCGTGCCGCCGACGACCACGCCGAGATCCTGCGTGTAGCAGGTGGCCGATGCGACCGAGACGGGGATGCCCGCGAAGGTCGCGGCGGTCGAGTAGTGCAGGTGTCCGGCGAGGATCGTGCGGACATCGCTCCCCCGCAGCACGGCCGCGAGACGTGACTGGTCGCGGAGTTCGACCGTGACGGCCAGGTCGAGCACGCTCGGCACGGGCGGGTGGTGCATCGCGAGGATCGTCCCATGGGCGGCGGGGATGGCGAGCTCGATCTCGAGCCATTCGAGCTGGGCTTCGGTGACCTCGCCATGGTGGTGGCCGGGAACCGACGTGTCGAGCGCGATGACGCGCAGGCCGTCGATGTCGTACACGGCGTCGACCGGGGCCGAGGCATCCGCTGCGCTATCCGTCAGCAGTCCCGCGCGGAACGAGGCGCGGTCGTCGTGGTTGCCCATGACCCAGATGACGGGTGCACCGAGGCGAGCGGCCCACGGATCGACGAGCGCGCGAAGCGTCTCGTAGGCCTCGGGCTCGCCGTGGTCGGCGAGGTCGCCCGTGAAGATGATCGCATCGGGTGTGGACCCCGATTCGGCGATCTGCGCGAGCGCGCGACCCAGGCGCGCGGAGGCATCGATGGAACCGTACAGCGGGTCATCCCCCGCCCTCAGGTGCGTATCGCTGAGGTGCAGCAGTTGATGACTCGGGCGTGCGTACTCGGCGATACGCACGCCGTTCGCGGTGATCACGCCCGGAATGTTACCGGAGTGTTTCGAACACCTGGGTGCGAAACGGTGAACGATGTCGGTTCGTGACGCAGATTCCGGATGAATCGGACACGGCGGGCGACCCGTCAGGAGCGTGGAAGCACCCCGCCACGCCCAAAGCTCGCCGTCACGCCCCGACTGAAGAAGACGGAGTCCGGCGGTCGGTCGCTGACGCCGGGCAGGCCCGCCGCCGCGCAGATCGTGCTGCAGTGTGACGACGTGAGCGGGGTGAAGAACCCCGGGCGCGGTGACGATCGGGACTCGCACCACGGGAGCGGTGCCGGATACACCCATCGTCTGCTCCTTCCGACGACAGAGCCCTGCTCCATATTCATATACTCGGTGATGTATACCGAGAATGCCGTTCGTCTGGAGATCCGTATGTCCGTCCGCCAGAGCCTCCTCGCGATCCTCGATCAGGGCCCCTGCTACGGCTACCAGTTGCGGTCCGAATTCGACCGCCGCACCGGCTCGAGCTGGCCGGTCAACGTCGGCCAGATATACACGACGCTCGATCGGCTCGAGCGCGACGGACTCGTCGCGAAGGGCGCGACCGATGACCAGGGACACGTGTACTACGAGATCACACAGGCGGGGCGGGACGAGGCCGGATCTTGGCTCCGCTCCCCCGTCATCCGCCCGAGCGGGACACGAGACGAACTCCTTCTGAAACTCGCGCTCGCCGCCACGCTTCCCGACGTCGACGTCGTCGCGATCGTGGAGACACAGAGAAGCGCGTCGCTCGCCGCGCTCGAGGCACTGAGGAAAGCGCGTGAGGGGGACGTCGACGAGCCCGACGGAGCAGAACTCGCGACCCGACTCGTCGCCGATGCCCTCCTGTTCCAGGCGGAGACCGAGGTTCGTTGGCTCGATCACGTTCGGGACCGCCTGGCGCAGCACCCGCCGAGGGAGATCACGTTGCCCCTCGTCGCCGAGCGTCCGCGCCGAGGTCGCCCGCCCCGGGTCGGTGGCCTCGGCGCCTCGTCGAGCGTTCTCGCAGGGCGCACTCCGATCGCCTGAACGACGGAGAGGCGAGAGCGAACCCGGCTTAGGATCGGAGCATGGCCGGATTCTGGGGCAAACGCAAGCGTGAAGAGCAGTCCGCACTGGATGCGCAGGATGCCGAACTGGCGCGCCGCGCAGGCCGGGCGCTGGTCGAGGCCGATGAGCGGATCCGGGTCACGGCCGATGAGCTGGACTTCGCGAACGCGGAACTGGGCGAGGGCGCGACGAAGGACCTCCGTGCCGCGCTCGACGCCGTGCGCCACCACCTCGCCGAGGCGTTCCATCTCAACCAGCTGAATCATGACGAGATCCCCGACACCCCCGAGGAGCTGCGCGAGCGTCACGCACGCATCACCCAGCTCTGCGAGTGGGCGGAGAACCTGCTCGACGAGAAGACGCAGACCCTGGCCGAGCAGATTGCAAAGGTGCGCCGCGCACCCGAGATCCTCGCCCAGGTGCGTTCCGACGCCGTGCGCCTGCGCGAGCGGCTTCCCCAGGCCCGCACGACGGTTGCGCGTCTCGCCGACCGGTACGCGCCGTCCGCGCTCCAGCAGATCGACCGCGCGCCGGACGAGGCCGAGCAGCTGTTGTCGTTCGCCGAGCACAGCGCCGACATCTCCGAACGGCGGCGTGAGGCATCCCGACGCGAAGAGGCGATGCTCGCGCTGGAGACCGCGACCGAGGCCGTGCGCCGCGCGGCGACGCTTCTCGACGGTGTCGACGACTTCGAGATCGAGGCGCTGCGTGCCGAGTCGACCCTGGCGGACGTCATCGCGGACTCACGCGGCGACGTGATCGCGGCGCGCGATGCACCGGCGACCCCCCAGGTCACGGCGGCGCTGAGCGCCCTCCAATCCGCGCTCTCGGCGCTCCCACCGGCCAACACGAAGGTCGACCCGTTCGCGCAGCTCTCGCATCTGCGCGAGGCGAACACGGCACTGGACGTCGCGGTCGACAAGGCGCGCGAGCGCGCGGCGAAGCCGCTGCCGACACCGGCCCAGGTTCGGCATGCCACCGACGACGCCGACCGTCAGATCGCGGTCGCCCGCAACGTGATCGCCGGTCACCGCGGCTGGATCGGTGCCGATGCGCGCACGCGACTCGCCGAAGCCGAGCGCACGCGAGCCGATATGGCCGGGCTGCCCGGCGACGAGGATTCGCGCGAGGACGCCTTCCAGCTCGCACGCCGGTCGGCGCAGCTCGCGAGCGAGGCGCTCCAACTCGCCCAGCGCGACATCGACTCGTCGCGACCCCCGCAGGATGATGGCTGGGGTGGAGGTCGGCGCGGCGGGCAGGGCGGCGACGGCATGGGAGGCATGCTCGGCGGCCTCGTCATCGGCAGCCTGCTCGGCGGCATGTTCGACTGACGCGCTTCAGCGCCACGCGACGCGATCCCCCGCTCGCGCGAACGGACGCAACACGCCGTGCGACCCGAGAGGTGACGGCGTGTCGCGTCCGTTCGATGACTGACGCGGCGGCGGGATGCTACGAGGCGAGCACCTCGGCGGGCGGCGCGGACTGCGCGCCCAGCGAGATCACGCCGTAGTCCCAGCCCTTGCGCCGGTAGACGACGCTCGGCTTATCGGTGCGGGCATCGATGAACAGGAAGAAGTCGTGCCCGACGAGCTCCATGCGATCGACGGCCTCTTCCACGGGCATCCACTCGGCGTCGAAACTCTTGACGCGGATCACGACGGGCGTGTAGTCGGGCTCGTCCTCGTTGCCGGTGATGATCGGGATCTCGCCCGTGGCGACCGCGTGGATCATGTCGGCCGAGGCCGGCTGAACATCGATCCCCGTGAGCTCGCCGCTGCCCTTCTCGAAGTGGGCGCCGTGCGGATGCTTGCGTGCGTCGACGCGCTTGCCCTTGGCCCGGCGCAGCTGCTCGCACATCTTGTCGACCGCGAGGTCGAGGGCGGCGAACTTGTCCGCATCCGTTGCTTCGGCCCGGACGACGGGACCCTTTCCGATCAGAGTCAGCTCGACCGTGTCGTCCTCCATGCGCCCGCCCTTGTAAGCGCGGTGCGTGACCTTCACCTCGAGCCGCTGCGCTCGGGGGACGAGGTTCTCGATGCGGGTCGCTTTCTCTTCGACCACCGATCGGAATCGATCCGTGACGCTCACTCCAACGCCGACGATGCCTGTTTCCATCTTTGACCTCCTTGCTCGGGACGATCCGCCCGTACAAGAGCGGATCGTGCGCTCGCCTTGGTCTCTCCCACGCTAGCCCTGCAGACCGGGAGTGTCACGTGCGAGTTTCGGATGCATCACCACTGTGTTCGCGAAGGGCTGTGTTCGCGAAGGGCCGTGTTCGCGAAGGGCCGTGTTCGCGACGGGCTGCGTTCGCGAAGGGCCGTGTTCGCGACGGGGTGTGTCCACGCAGGGGTGTCGCCGCGATAGTCGCGGCGCCGACGACGACGGCACCGCCGGCCCGCAACGCCCGCGCGGCCTCGATGAGCGTGGCGCCCGTCGTCACGACGTCGTCGACGATCACGACCCGGAGCCCCGTGGCCCGGCGTGCGAGCATGCCGCCGCGAAGGTTCTCGAGCCGGTCGACCCGCCCCAGTCCCCGCTGATCGGCAGCCGAGCGGCGTAGCGCGAGGAGCCGCCGCGGTTGCACCCCCGCGTGCCGTGCCACCAGATCGACGAGCCGGAATCCCCGGGCACGCAAGCTCTTCGGGCTCGAGGGGATGGGCACCACGACGAGCGAACCCGGCGCGGCCTCCGACGAGCGAGCGACTTCTCGCAGAGCTCCGGCGAGCGCTGGGGCGAGACACCGCGCAAGCCGGGGCCGTGCGTCGCGTTTCACGGTGCGCAGGATCGATGCCGCGGGCCCGGCGAAGGGTATACCCGCCCAGACCGCGAGCTCATCGCCCGCGACCACGACCGGCGCGGGGTCCGGCGCGAGCGCCCGCAGGCAGGCGGCACAGACGCGTCGTCCCGGCGCGAGGCATCCGGCGCACCGTTCCGGGAGAGCGAGTGCGGCGGCGTCGGCGACCGCACGGCGCACGATCCGCCAGGCGTCCTGCCCCGTCGACCACATCGATCCAGGGTGCCCCCGGCGACTGCTCGACGACGACACGCGTGCGGAATCGGGGCGGAGTCAGCCGACACAGGGCCTGGGGAGGATCAGTTGGCACCCAGCTGCGACGCGAGCACGAGCACCTCGTCCGCCGCGCGTTGCCAGGTCGTGCCGCGGCGGACGAACAGGGCGCCGTCCACGGTGAGCAGCCGCGCCGACGACACCGTCGGTCCGGCAGCGAGCGAGACCGCGACACCCGCCGGTCCGCTGCCCGACGTGCTCAGGCCCCCGACGACCTGCTCCGTGACGACCGTACCCTCGGTGCCCTCCGAGAGGATGCCGAGCGTGCGATCGTCGAGCCAGGCGAGATCGGACCCGCTCCCATCCAGACGCAGCACGCGCTCGGGCGCGCCGAGCGACACCGGCACCCCGTCGGCGCGTTGGATGCCGGCAACTTCGACCCAATCTCGACCGGCGTCCGTAACGATGGCCGCGACGCGCGTACCGTCACGCGACACCTCCATGGCTCCGATCTGGGTCGCGCCCGGCCAGGCGTTGGCGATGTCACGGGTGTCTCCGCCGGCAGTCGCGAGGCGCACGGCCGAGGGTTGGTTCACAGGAACGGTCCAGATGGTGTCGTCCGGGTCGATCGCCGGCTCGATCAGATCGGCCCGCTCGTCTGCGGTCGTGACCACGTTGCCCTCCACGCGCACGACTCCGCCCTCGGCGAGCAGGACGGCAGCCGTGCGTGCCCCGCGTCCGACGGCGATCGCATAGGCGTCGAGCTCCGCGATACGCGTGCTCAGCCCCGAAACGGTCGTCAGATCGCCCTCGCCCAAGAATCCGAACCCGTCCGGGATCTGCACGAGCGGCCGCGCATCGATTGCCGTGCTGAGCGCCTGCGCGGGTTCGACCGCGAGCTCGGCGCCGCCCACGAGCAGTTCGACACCCGCCACCCCCGTGCCCTGCAGGCTCGCCTGCAGCTGCCGCAGCAACCGACCGAGCGCGACCGGGTCGGCGTCGAGTGCCGCCGCACCCAGCTCGACCCGGGCGATGCCCTGCACGACGGGCACGGCGGATGATTCCAGGACGACACCGTCGGTGACCGCCGACACCACGGCGCCCGCGAGCCACGGGCTCGGCCCGCCGCCGATGATCGCCTGTGTGATGAGGGTCGCCACGTTCTGCCGCGTCGGGAACCACCGCACATCGGGCACCAGGAACTTCCACGAGGGATCGAAGAACATCACGCCGTACGCGCTGAAGACGACGCGGAAATCCTGTTCGTTCAGCACGATCCCGTCGGGCGCCTTGCTGATGCGCCACTCGCCGTCGCCCTGTTGCTCGAGTTCGTATCCGAGGGTGGCGGCGCCGCCATCCGCCGCGTGGAAGGCGCCCGTCTGATCGACCTCGCCGGTCTGCGCGACGGTCATCTCGACCACATCGCTGTCCACCATCGTGACGCTGCGTGACCCCGGCCGGTCGATCGTGACGCCCGTCTCGGGGCGCCACGATCGACTGATGTCGGGGGCCAGGAACAGCCGCGCGATCTCCCACCGTCCGGCGGGGCTCGTCGCCGCCGCGACGAATCCCTCCACGATCTGCTCCGGCGTCGCGCCGGGCTGCGGACGGTTCGGCAGGAACGAGAAGTCGGGGACGTCCGGGGCCTCGTCGAGCGCGAGCCCGGGGTTGACCGAGCCGCCGCTCGGCAGTCCCGCGCAGCCCGCGAGCACCAGCACGAGAGCCGCGAGGGCCCCGACGATCCTCGCCCTCATGACACTCCCCCGAATCGTGCCCTGTCGCTCGCCGGATCCGGCGATGTCGCATCCGTGTGATCGTCCCCGGGCGTGGTCTCGTTACCCAGGACGTCGATGGCCTGCGTCAGTCCGAGCGCGTCGATCTCGGCGTCGGGCTCGGTACGCAGCGGCGGCGCCTCGATCGTGCCGCCGGGCTGGCGCGGCAGCGTCAGGACGAAGTTCGAGCCCCTGCCCACCTCGCTCCACACCGCGAGCGTGCCGCCGTGCAGCCGCGCGTCGCCGAGCGCGATCGACAGTCCGAGCCCCGTGCCGCCGATGGAGCGTTTGCGCGAGGGATCCGCGCGCCAGAAGCGGTCAAAGACCCGCTCGGCGTCGGTCGGCTTCATGCCCAGCCCGAAATCGCGCACACCGATGGCGACGGCGGTCGAGTTGCTGTCGACGCTGACCACGATCGGCCGCCCCTCGCCGTGTTCGATCGCGTTGCCGAGCAGATTCCGGACGATTCGGCGGACCCGGCGCGCGTCCATGTCGACCGGCGAATACCCGCCGGGCGCCACGAGGCGCACATCCGACCCGTGCTGCTCGGCCAGTTGCTCCATCTCGGCGATGATGTCTTCGGCGAGATGCGCGAGGCTCGTCGGCTCCCACTCGAGCTGCACCGATCCGGCATCGTAGCGGCTGATCTCGAGCAGGTCGCCGAGCATCGTCTCGAAGCGCTGCACCTGCGCGTGCAGCAGCTCGGCCGCGCGGGACGCGGCCGGGTCGAAGCTCTCGCGACGATCGTTCAGGATGTCGGCCGCCAGGCGGATCGTCGTCAACGGCGTGCGCAGCTCGTGCGAGACATCCGACACGAATCTCTGCTGCACGAGCGACAGGTCGGCGAGCTCGAGGATCTGGGCCTGGATGCTGTCGGCCATCGCGTTGAACGATCGTCCGAGAGTTGCCAGCTCGTCCTCGCCGCGGACGGGCAGCCGCACCTGCAGTTCGCCCGCGGCCAGCCGCTCGCTCGTCTCGGCGGCCTCGGAGATCGGCGTCGCGACGGAACGCAGGACGAACCACGAGATTCCCCCGACGAGCAGGATGAGGGTGATGCCGACGATCCAGAGCGTGCTCTGCACGAACCCGAGCGTCTGCGAGGCGGCCGACAGGTCGTACGCCAGATACAGCTCGTATGCGCCGACCTCGGGCACGAGCAGCTGCTGCCCGACGACGATCCCCGGGACCGTTCGACCGGAGGCATCCTCGAGCGATACGGACTGCCACCATTGGGACGACGGCTGCGCCTGCACGCGCTCGCGCAGACCCTCCGACACGATCTGCTCGTCGAATCCCCCGGCGGTGAAGTCCTGGGGCGCGATCGACGACGGGGCCGAATCCACACGGAACACCGCGATCTCGTCGCTGGACGACTGCCGCGCGATGTCGTCGCCGACGCCGCGCATGAGGTTCTGCAGTCGCACTCGGTCGCCCTGCACCTCGGCCGAATCGAGCTTCGTCTGGGCCGCGACCGCCGCACGGAGCGAGTCGTCGAGGACCTCGTTACGACGCGACTGGAACAGGTCGTTCTGGATCGCCAGCGCCATCCAGACGCACGCGATCAGGATCGCGAAGGCCGTCAGGGCGAGGGTGATGAGCACCGTGCGAAAACGGAGCGAACGACGCCACAGCCGCGAGGTGCCCTCGATCCACGTCGACGGATGCCGCCACGCGAACGACACGAACGTCCGCGTGGCCTGCGGCACGGTACTCGTCGTCGCCGTACTCGTGGGCGCAGAAGGCGGGGACGCGGTCGGGGACGGCGTCACGGCGATCCTCAGACGACAGCGCCGGCGCGGTAGCCCACGCCGCGCACCGTGGTCACGATCTGGGGGTTGTCGGCGTCGAGCTCGACCTTGGCGCGCAGGCGCTGCACGTGGACGTTCACGAGGCGCGTGTCGGCCTTGTAGTGGTAGCCCCAGACCTGCTCGAGGAGCATCTCGCGAGAGAACACCTGGTGGGGCTTCGCGGCGAGCGCGACGAGGAGCTCGAACTCGAGCGGTGTGAGGGCGATGATCTCGCCCGCGCGGCGCACCTCGTGGGCGGCGACATCGATCGTGAGATCGCCGATGCGCAGCGGCGCGCCGGTGCTCTCGGGCGTTGGACGCAGGCGGGTGCGGATGCGCGCGACGAGTTCTTTGGGGTTGAAGGGCTTGACGATGTAGTCGTCGGCGCCCGACTCGAGCCCCTTCACGACATCCGCCGTGTCGGTGCGGGCCGTCAGCATGATGATCGGCACGCCGGACTCGGCGCGCACGAGCGTGCAGATCTCGATACCGTCCATGCCCGGAAGCATCAGGTCGAGCAGCATGAGGTCCGGACGCTCGGAGCGAAAGGCGTCGAGAGCCACGGAGCCGTCGGAGCAGAACACGGGGTCGAAGCCCTCCGTGCGCAAGACGATCCCGATCATCTCGGCGAGGGCGGTGTCATCGTCGACGACCAGGATGCGTGAACTCATGGAACGGGGTTTCGTCCTTCTGCGACGGAGTGTCGTGCGCGGCCCGAGCGCGGCCGGTAACCACAGAGTAGTCGACAGTACCCCGACGTGGACTGAACGCCGCCTGTGGCGCTGCCTGTGGCGTGGCCGGGAGCGTGTGACACGATGGACGAGCGAACACCAGCGCCGGGTGCATGCATCCGCCCGCCCCGTGCCCGCCGAGTGCCTACGGAGGATCCAGATGAGCGCCCATCCCGCTTGGACGCCCGCGCCACGGCCCGGCATCATCCCCCTCCACCCGCTCGGATTCGGCACGATCCTCGGCCGCTCGTTCGCGGCCCTGCGACACAACCCGGCGGTGTTGTTCGGCTTCGCCCTCGGTGTGCAGGCGATCGCCTTCATCATCCTGATCCTCGGCGTCGGCGGCATCGGATGGCTGACCTTCTCGCGCCTCGACACGCTTCGCGAAGGAACGGAGGAGTTCGACGCGGTCCTCGCTGGCTCCGCCCTGATCACGGGATCGGCCGCCTTCGTCCTCGGACTGCTCGCTACGGCGCTGCAGGTCATCGTGCAGGCGGTCGTCGTCGGCGAGGTGTCGCACGCCGTCGTGGCCGAGAAGCTCCGACTCCCGGCGCTGTGGCGGCAGGTGCGACCGAGCATCGGACGATTGATCGGATACTCCGCCCTGCTCCTGCTCGCGATCAGTCTGGTCGCCGGGGCGGTGACGGCGGCCATCATCGCCATCGGTGTCGCCGTGCATCCTGCCATCGCGATCGTGTTGATCGTGCTCGTCATCGTCGGCGCTATCCCCCTCTCGCTGTGGCTCAGCACGAAGCTGCTCCTCGTGCCCAGCGCCCTGATTCTCGAGGGCGCGACGATCCGTGGTGCGATCGCCCGATCGTGGGTGCTCGTGCGCGGTCGCTTCTGGACGGCTCTCGGGGTGATCGTGATCATCTCGCTGCTGTTCGGCGCGATCGCCCAGTTCGTCAGCCTGCCCCTGTCGTTGCTCAGCACCGGTCTCACGACCATCGTCGCGCCGACGGGCGAACCCACCGCGGGCGCCATCGTCGCGGTGGTGGTGACCGTCGTGCTGACGTATGTGCTGACCCTCACCATCCAGGCCGTCGGACTGGTGGTGCAGTCCACGGCCAGCGTCCTGATCTACATCGACTGCCGGATGCGTCGTGAAGGCCTCGACATCGAACTGCTCCGCTACGTCGAGCGCCGGGACGCCGGGGACGACTCCCTAGCCGACCCGTGGCGGCCTCGCGCGGAGCGCCCGCGGATGCCCCCCGTCTGGGGACCGCCGGTCTATGCCCCGCAACCGCCCTATCCGGGCCAGCCGCCCTACACTGCGCAACCCCCCTACACTGCGCAGCGGCCCTACCCCGCGCAGCCGCCCTACACTGCGCAGCCGCCCTACCCCGCGCAGCCGCCCCACTCCGCGCAGCCCCCGTACTCCGCCCCGTCGCCGCAACCGCCGGCACCGCCATCACCGGCCGCTCCCCCGGACGCCCGCACGTGGACGCCCCCGACCGCGGGCGGGAGCGACGCCGACCCGCAATCCGGTCGGCCGTGAGGGCAGGGGACCTCCCCCTCATCCCGGATGGCACCGAGGGACGAGAGTGGGCCGAGCGCGAACTCGCCGACCCGCGCTACGCCGCCGCCGAGCCGACGCCGCTCGACCTGCTCGCCCAAGCCATCAACGAGATGCTCGAGTCGCTGTTCGGCGCGGGGGCCCCGGCGGGGCTCGGCCCCGCGGTCCTCGTCGGGCTCGCACTGCTCGCGATCGCGCTCATCGTCGTGGCGTTCGCGATCTGGGGTCGCCCGCGGCTCTCGCGACGGACCGCAGCGGCGACCCCGCTGTTCGGCGAGGACCACGTCCGCTCTGCCGCAGACCTCCGGCGCGAGGCATCCGAGCGAGCCGGTGCCGGTGATTGGGATGCCGCGATCGTGCTGCGCTTTCGCGCCCTGGCGCGCTCGATGATCGACCGGGGCGTCGTCGCAGCGCGCCCCGGCGCCACGGCGCAGTCGTTCGCCCGCTCGGCCGCGCGGGCCTTCCCCGCGCTCACCCGCCCGTTGGTCGAGACGGCATCCGCCTTCGACGATGTGCGCTATCTGCGCCGCCCCGGCTCGCGCGACGACTACGAGCGGGTCACGGCGACGGACGACGCCGTGACCGCCGCGCGCCCGGTGAGTGACGAAGGCGCTGCGGTCGCGTCCGGGAGCCGATCGTGACGCCGGATGCCGTGGGCACCGTCCCGGCGTCCCGCCGCCGCGCCGTGGTCTGGATCTCCATCGTCGCGTTCGTGATCCTCGTCGGCATCGCCGGTGCGCTCCTTTCGGGCATCGGCACCTGGACCGAGAGGGACCGACTCGATCCCGAGAGCGTCGGCCCCGGCGGCACCGCAGCGCTCGTCGCGATCCTGCGCGAGCAGGGTGTCGCCGTCGCGGTCACGCGTGATCGCGACGAGACGCTGCGGCTTCTCGGCGCGGCCCCGACGACCCTGGTGATGGCAGACTCGCCGATCCTCGGCGATGACGCACTGCGCGAGATCTTCGAGTCGGCGACCGACATCGTGCTGGTCGACCCGCGAGCCCGCGGCGTCGAGCTGCTCTTTCCCGGAGCAACGGCCGGCGGATTCGCACCGGCCGAGACCGTCGCGCCGGAATGCGACGCAGCGGCCGCACGGCGCGCCGGGTCCGTGATGCCCGGACGTCTGCTCGTGCCCGGCACGTCCGGTGCAGCCGGGTGCTACCCGGCGGGTGACGGATTCGGACTGCTCATCGGCGCGGGTGCGGACCGCCGTGTCTCTGCCTTCGACGGACGTGGCCTGATCACCAACAACGATCTGGCATCGAACGGCAATGCCGCGCTCGCGCTGAACCTGATGGGGCGCCTGCCGAACCTCGTCTGGTATGTGCCCGCGCTCACCGACAGCGACGTGGCGACCGAGCCGACGCTCGGCGAGCTGACCCCCGGCTGGGTCACCCCCGCGATCGTGCTGCTCGGCGCGAGCGCGGTGGCCGCGGCGCTCTGGCGTGGACGCCGATTCGGGCCGCTCGTCGTGGAACGCCTGCCCGTGACGGCGCGCGCCACCGAGACCATGGAGGGGCGCGGGCGCCTGTACGAACACGGCGGGGATACCGTGCACGCCGCGGACGCGCTGCGCCTCGGCACGCTCGAGCGGCTCCGCCGAGCCCTCGCCCTTCAGCCCGCGGCCGGCGCGACACAGATCGCCGACGCATCCGCCGACCTGGCGCGCATCTCGCACCGGGCAGCCAGGCGTCTGCTGATCGAGGACGAACCCCACGGCGAGCGCGAACTGCTCGCGCTGAGCGACGGGCTGCGGACGCTCGAGGCCGCGGTAGCGCGCGGCATCCGGGGCGAGAACCCCACCCGACCCGATGACACCGAACGAGACGACCCCGAACGAGATGACGCCGAACGATGAGACGAACCGATGACCACGAATGAGGGAGTACGGATGAGCGACGATGCCCTGCGGCAGTCGATGAACCGCGTGCGGGAAGAGGTGGGCAAGGCCGTCGTCGGCCAGGACGGCGCCGTCACAGGCCTGCTGATCGCCCTGCTCGCCCGCGGCCACGTGCTGCTCGAGGGTGTTCCCGGCGTCGCCAAGACACTGCTCGTGCGTTCGTTCAGCCGCGCGCTGGGGCTCGAGACGACTCGCATCCAGTTCACACCGGACCTCATGCCGGGGGATGTCTCGGGATCGCTCGTGTACGACGCACGCGCGGGTGAGTTCGAATTCCGCGAGGGCCCGGTCTTCACACACGTGTTGCTCGCGGACGAGATCAACCGCACGCCCCCGAAGACGCAGTCTGCACTGCTCGAGGCGATGGAGGAACGCCAAGTCTCGGCGGACGGCGTGACGCGTCCGCTGCCGGACCCGTTCCTGGTCGCGGCGACGCAGAACCCCGTCGAGCACGAGGGCACCTACTCGCTTCCCGAAGCCCAACTCGATCGGTTCCTGTTGAAGCTCGTGATCGAGGCGCCCGATCGCGACGCCGAGGTCTCCGTTCTGCGCCGCCACGCCGCGGGCTTCTCGCCGCGGGACCTCGAGGCCGCCGGTGTCGAGCCCGCGGTGACGATCGCCGACGTGCACGCCGCACAGCGCGCTGCGGCATCCGTCGCCGCAACCGACGAGATGCTCGCGTACGTCGTCGATCTGGCGCGCGCGACGCGTTCGAGCCCGTCGGTCGAGCTCGGTGCGAGCCCACGCGCTTCGACCGCGCTGCTGGCCGCCGCCAAAGCGTGGGCGTGGCTCGGCGGCTACCCCGCGATCACCCCCGACCACGTGCAGACGATGCTCGTTCCCGTGTGGCGGCACCGCGTGCGGCTGCGCACTGAAGCCGAGATCGAGGGGGTGACGGCCGACGCGATCCTGCGCCAGGTCGTGCAGCAGACCCCCGTGCCGCTCTAGGGACCGCCGTGTACGTGACCGGACGTCTCGCCGCGCTCATCGGCCTCGGCGTCGTGCCCGTCATCCTGCTCTCGCTCGCCGCGGGCGGATCCGACGGGGGCGACTCGACCGGCGCGGGCATTCCTTCGGGAACCGTCGCGTGGTTGGCGGTCGCGGGATGGCTGCTGCTCTGCGCGATCGCGGCGATCGCGGATGCCTCGGCCTCGGCCGACCCGCGGGCCATCCGTATCGAGCGCGAGACGCCCGCGCGCGCCCGCCTGGGCGTGCCGGTGCGCGCGACGATCACGGTCGCGGTCACGGGGCCACGGCGGCTGCGGGGCCTCCTCCGCGATGGCTGGGAACCGACGGCGGGCGCCGAACCCTCGCGTCAGGCGCTCGACATCCCCGCAGGCGAGAGCCGTACCCTCCCCGTGACGTTCGTCCCCCGCCGACGCGGCGAGCGCCGGACGGCCTTCGTCGCGGTCCGCAGCCTCGGCCCCCTGGGGCTCGCGGGCCGCCAGGCTGTCACGTCCGCGCCGGCCGCGCTCCGCGTCCTGCCGCCCTTCCACGCGAGCCGCCATCTACCCTCACGTCTCGCCCGGCTGCGGGAACTGGACGGCAGCACGAGCGTCCAGGTACGCGGGCAGGGCACCGAGTTCGACTCGCTGCGCGAGTACGTCCGCGGTGACGACGTGCGCTCGATCGACTGGCGTGCCACCGCGCGGGCCCGCACCACGATGCTCCGCACCTGGCGGCCCGAACGCGACCGGCACGTGGTCATCGTGATCGACACGGGCCGCACCTCCGCCGCGCGCGTGGGCGATGGCACCCGGCTGGACGCCGCGATGGAATCCGCGCTGCTGCTCGCGGCCCTGGCCGACCGGGCCGGCGACCACGTGCACCTGCTCATGTTCGACCGGGTCGTCCGCGCCCGCGTGAGTGGCGTGCGGGGCTCGCGCCTGCTCCCGGCGCTCGTCGATGCGATGGCCGGCGTCGAACCCCAGCTGATCGACACGGACTGGGACGCGGCGCTCGCCCAGGCGTCCCGGCTGACCTCGCACGCGTCGCTCGTCGTGCTGCTGACCGCGCTCGACGCCGCGAGCGCGAGCCGCACGCTGCTCTCGCGCCTCCCGGCAGTGACGGCCCGCGGACGTGTCCTCGTCGGGGCGGTGACCGACGTCCTTCTCGAACAGAACGCGGCCGAGCGGGATCGGAGCGATGATCTGTGGCTCGCCGCGGCGGCGGAGCGAACACTGCTCGATACGCGGCGCCTCACAGATGCGCTGACACGTCTCGGTGCCGACGCGATCCTGCGCGGTCCGGACGAGCTGCCCCCGCAGATCGCCGACCGGTACCTCGCGCTCAAGGCCGCCGGGCGCCTCTGAGAAGAACACCTGATGCGCGGCTCTCGCGCCGGACGCACGCGCCCCGCTACGCTCGGCACCAGAAGAGAGGAGTCCGCCATGACGGAACCCGTGAAAACCCCCTCCACAGCCACGAAACTCGCCGCCGAGGCACTCGGCACCTTCCTCCTGGTCTTCGGCTCCATAAGCACCGCACTGTTCGCCGCGAATTTCGGCGTCAGCTCGAACGGCACGCCGCTCGGCGTCGGGTTCGTCGGGGTCTCCCTGGCGTTCGGTCTGACCCTGATGGCGGGTATCTACGCCTGGGGACCGATCTCGGGCGGACATTTCAACCCCGCCGTCACGCTCGGCCTCGCGGCATCCGGGCGCTTCGAATGGAAGAACGCTCCCGCCTACATCGTCGCCCAACTCGTCGGTGGCGCGGTCGGAACGACCCTGATCGTGCTGATCGGGCTCTTCGGACCCGACGGATGGCTGCAGGGCGCCCAGGACGGTGGATTCGCCAGCAACGGGTATGCCGAACACTCCCCCGGCGGCTTCGGCATCGGCGCGGCCATCATCGCCGAGGTTCTCTTCACGGCGATCTTCGTGATGGTCATCCTCGGCGTCACGCACGCGTCCAGGGGCACGGGACCGGCGCTCGCGGGCCTGTCCATCGGTCTCACGCTGACTTTCATCCACCTCGCGTCGATCCCGATCGACAACACGTCGGTCAACCCGGCGCGCTCGATCGCGACGGCGATCTACGGCGGCGCAGACGCGCTCGCACAGCTCTGGGTCTTCATCGTGTTCCCGCTCATCGGCGGTCTGATCGCGGGATTCGTCCACCGCGCCCTGTTCGAGCCGAGGCCGGCGTTCCCGGCTCAGGCCGAAGCGCGCACCCGGTAGAAACGACCGCAGGCACCGCAAGAGCGGCCCGCCCCCTCGGGGACGGGCCGCTCTTCTGCGTCAGTCGCGGGTCAGGCCAGGTCGAAGCGGTCGAGCTCGGTGACCTTGCCCCACGCGGCGACAAAGTCGCGGACGAACTTCTCGTGTGCGTCGTCCGAGGCGTACACCTCGGCCAGGGCGCGCAGCTCGGAGTTCGAGCCGAACAGCAGGTCGACGCGCGTGCCGCGGCCGAACAACTCGTCCGTCCCATCGACACGGCCCTCGAAGGCGTGCGAGCCCGGGTCGAGCGGCTTCCATGTCGTGCCGAGGTCGAGCAGGTTGGCGAAGAAATCGTTCGTCAGCACGCCGGGACGGTCGGTGAACACTCCGTACGCCGAGTCGTCCCAGTTCGCACCCAGCACACGGAGCCCGCCGACCAGCACGGTCATTTCGGGAGCCGTGAGCGTGAGCAGGTTCGCGCGGTCGATCAGGTGGTACTCGGCCGGCATCGGCGCGAGCGGACCCTGATAGTTGCGGAAGCCGTCGGCGGCGGGCTCGAGGTAGGCGAACGAATCGGCGTCCGTCTGCTCCTGCGTCGCGTCGGTGCGTCCCGGGTGGAACGGCACCCGCGCACTGACGCCGGCATCCTCGGCCGCCTTTTCGACGCCGGCGTTGCCCGCGAGCACGATCAGGTCGGCGAGCGAGACCTTCTTGCCGTCGGTGCGGCCCTCGTTGAAGGATGCCTGCACGCCCTCGAGCACACCCAGCACGCGGGCCAGCTGCTCGGGCTTGTTGACGGCCCAGTCCTTCTGCGGCGCGAGGCGGATGCGTGCACCGTTGGCACCACCCCGCTTGTCGCTGCCGCGGAACGTCGATGCCGAGGCCCAGGTCGTCGCGACGAGCTCGGCGACCGTCAGGCCGGTCGCCAAGATCTGCGCCTTCAGCGCCGCGGCGTCTGCCTCGTCGATCAGCTCGTGGTCGACGGCGGGTACCGGGTCCTGCCAGATGAGCTCCTCGGCCGGGACCTCGGGGCCGAGGTAGCGGGCGATGGGTCCCATGTCGCGGTGGGTCAACTTGAACCAGGCGCGCGCGAACGCGTCGGCGAAGGCATCCGGGTCCTCGAGGAACCGGCGCGAGATCTTCTCGTAGTCCGGATCCACGCGCAGGGCGAGGTCGCTCGTCAGCATGCGCGGCTCGCGGCGCTTCGAGGGGTCGTGGGCGAGCGGCACCATGTCGGCGCCGCCGCCGTTGATCGGGCGCCACTGGTGCCCGCCGCCCGGGCTCTTCATGAGCTCCCACTCGTAGGCGAACAGGATGTGGAAGAACTCGTTGTCCCAGCGCGTCGGGTGGTACGTCCAGGTCACCTCGAGCCCCGACGTGATGGTGTCGTCGCCCTTGCCCGTGCCGAAGTTGTTCTTCCAGCCGAGGCCCTGCTGCTCCAGACCGGCGGCCTCGGGATTCGCCTCGATGTTGGTGTCGGGGGCCGCGCCATGGGTCTTGCCGAAGGTGTGACCACCGGCGATCAGCGCGACGGTCTCTTCGTCGTTCATGGCCATGCGTCCGAACGTCTCGCGGATGTCTCGGGCCGAGGCGAGCGGGTCCGGGTTGCCGTTGGGGCCCTCGGGGTTGACGTAGATCAGGCCCATCTGCACCGCGGCGAGCGGCTTCTCGAGCTCGCGGTCACCCTCGTAGCGCTCGTCGGCGAGCCAGGTCGTCTCGGGACCCCAGTACACGTCGTCGTCCGGCTCCCAGACATCCGGGCGCCCGCCGGCGTAGCCGAACGTCTTGAAACCCATGGTCTCGAGCGAGACGTTGCCCGCGAGGATCATCAGGTCGCCCCACGAGAGGCTCTGGCCGTACTTCTTCTTGACGGGCCACAGGATGCGGCGCGCCTTGTCGAGGCTGACGTTGTCGGGCCAGCTGTTCAGGGGCGCGAAGCGCTGCTGCCCGGTGCCACCACCGCCGCGGCCGTCCGTCACCCGATACGTGCCCGCCGAGTGCCACGCCATGCGGATCATCAGGGGTCCGTAGTTACCGAAGTCGGCGGGCCACCAGGGCTGGCTCGTGGTGAGGGTCTCGGCGATGTCGGCCTTGACCGCGGCGAGGTCGAGCGAGGCGAACGCCGCCCGGTAGTCGAAGTCAGCACCGAGCGGGTCGCGCGCGGGCTGGTTCTTCGCGAGGATCTTCAGGTTCAGCTGGTTCGGCCACCACACGCGGTTGGCAGAACCCGTCGTCGGGTGCGGCTGTGCCCGGTCGGGTCGAGCCTGCGACTGACCGTGGATGACGGGGCAGCTGGCATCGTCCGGGTTCGGGCTCGGACGCGTCTCACCGTCCTCGCGCTCGTCTACGGGCGTGTCGATGTCGGTGACGGACTGATCCGTACCGGTGGGATCGTTGCCGATACCGGTGGTGGTGTCGTCGATGTCGCTCATGGTCTTCCTTCCTCGGGATTCGTTGTGGGGTTCAGGGGGTCGCGGATGCCGCGGCGATCGCAGCGGCCGTGCAGTCGGGACACGTGCCCCAGTACGTCACCTCGGCCGCGTGGACCGCGAAGCCGTGTGTTTCGGAGGGAGTGAGGCAGGGTGCTTCGCCGACGGCGCAATCCACATCGGCGACCGCCCCGCATCCCGTGCAGATGACGTGGTGGTGGTTGTCGGCGACGCGGAGCTCGAACAGTCCGGGCCGACCTGCGGGCTCGATCCGGCGCACCAGGCCCGCGTCCGCGAAGTCGCCGAGCGCGTTGTAGACCGACTGCAGGCTGGTCTGGGGAACCGACGCCGCCACGAGGCGGAACACCGTCTCGGCGCTCGCGTGAGGGCTGACGCGGAGGGCCTCGACGACCGCGCGACGGGGCTCCGTCACCCGCAGCCCGGCCCGTCGGATGAGATCGGCCGCATCCAACCCGGGGGAATGGACAGTCGCGGAACTCATTCCCTTAGCCTAGACCCCAGTTTTGATCACCTCAAAACAAGCAGCCGTGAATAACAGGCGACGCAACGACGAACGGGGGGATCCGATGAGTGGGTGCGACTCAGCCCGAGACGAGCGTCGGCGTGCCCGCCTCGGACTCCGTCAGATCTCCGGTCTCGCCCGCACGCGACGCCCGACCGCCCACGAAGAGCATGTAGAACAGGAATCCGGCGAGAGCTGCCGCTCCGATGCCGATCTTGACGGGCCACGGCCACGGCTGCGCCGTCACGAAGCCCTCGATGATGCCCGACACGAGCAGCGCCAGCAGCATGCCGATCGCGATGGTGGCAAGTGACCGGCCCGCGACCGCGAGCGCCTCCAGACGCGTCCTCGGCCCGGGTGCGACCCATGCCCAGAAGATGTGGAGGCCGGCGGCTCCCGCCACGAAGATGCACGTCAGTTCGAGCAGACCGTGGGGAAGGATGAACAGCACGAAGACGTCGCCGCGGTCGAACGCGAACATGACGGCGGCGGCCGTACCGACGCCGACGGCGTTCTGGATCAAGACCATGACGGGCCAGAAGCCGGTGATCCCGAACAGGACGCATTGCGCCGCGATCCAGGCGTTGTTCGTCCACACGGCTCCCGCGAAGACGGCCGCCGGGTTCTCGGAGTAGTAGCTCGTGAACTCCTCGTCGGCGTAGTACTGCAGATCCGCGCGGTCCCCCAGTACCGCGACCAGCGCGGGATCGCTCACCACCCAGGCGGCGACGATCACGACGACCGCGACAAAGACCGCGGCGATCACGAGTGTCGTCCAGCGCACCCGGTAGAGCGCTGCGGGCAGTTGCAGCGCGAAGAAGCGTGGCAGGGCGCGCAGCGGATTCGCGCTGGCGCGGGTCAACCGAAGCCGGGCCGCGGCGAGCAGCGTCGAAAGGACATCGCCCTGGGGCGCCCGCCCCGCCGTGGACTTGATCTCGGCGAGGTCCGCCGAGGCGGACTGATAGCGCGCGACTAGTTCGTCGGCCTCGGCACCCGTGAGCCTTCGACGCGACGACAGCTCGGCGAGCCGTTGCCATTCGGCTGCCCGTGCGGTCGCCAGCGCGTCGAGGTCCACGCGCCTAAACTACCCGCATGACCTCGCGCTCCTCTCCCGAGGCCACCCATCTGGCCATTCATCTGGGCGAGGACGAGGTCCTCACCGGCGAGGCCGTCGCCCTCGACGTGCAACCCACCGGCGTGCTGCTTCGGGCGGTCGGCGCGGTGATCGACATCCTGTTGTCGCTGGTGTTGATGCTCGCGGCCCTGCTGATCATCACGGGCCCGCTCGGACCGCTCCTGCCCGCGGGCGCCCAGCAGATGACGCTGATCGTCGCGCTCGTTCTCGTGTTGGTCGTATTGCCCACCGTCGTCGAGACGACGACGCGCGGAAGGAGTCTCGGTCGACTGGCGGTCGGAACGCGCATCGTGCGATCGGATGGCGGGGCATCCGGATTCCGTCAGGCCCTGATCCGGGCTCTCGTCGGCGTGCTCGAGATCTACTTCACGGTCGGTGTGATCGCCGTTCTCGCAGGAGCGTTCACCCCACGCTCGCAGCGCCTGGGCGATCTGCTCGCCGGGACATATTCGCAACACACTCGTGTCGCGCCGCTCCCACCGCCGCTCCCGCCGGTTCCGCCCGGGCTGGAACAGTGGGCCACCGTCGTCGATGTGGCACGACTGCCGGATCGCGTCTCGCGCCGCCTCGCCCAGTTCCTCGCACAGGCGCCGCGACTCGCGCCCGCCGCGCGCGACCGCATCGCCGCCGAACTCCGTGACGAGGTGTCCGCATTCGTCTTCCCGATGCCCCTCGCCGACCCTCTCACGGCCCTCTTCGGTATAGCTGCCGCCCGTCGCGACCGCGAGCTACGCGCACTCGCCGCGCAAGAGAACCGGATGCGAGAGCTCGCACCGATCCTCGAGCGCGTCCCCTTCGGCTTTCCCCGCCGCTGACTCGTGTCGCGGCGGCGCTGGTCACGTCGACAGCCTCAGTGACCGGGCACGTACAACGGGTCACCCCGACAAGCTCAGCGACCAGGCACGCACAACGGGTCACCCCGACAAGCTCAGCGACCAGGCACGCACAACGGGTCACGTCGACGAGATCAGCGACCGACCATGCGTCGAGTCCATGCCTTAGAAGGGTGGTGGGTCGGTGTTGGGTGTGAAGTGGACGGCGGGTGGCGGTCTGTCGATGTAGACGTGCCCACCCGGCGACGTCCATTCGAGGACCCCGCCGCCGAGTTGGCGGACGGTCCAGCCCGTTTCGCCTTTCAGGGTGTGGTGTCTCTTCCAGAGGCACGCGAGGTTGCAGGTGCGGGTGTCACCGCCGAGGGCGTAGTCGTGGGTGTGGTCGCGGTCGCACCGGTGTGCGGGTTGCCGGCAGCCGGGGAACCGGCAGTGCTGATCCCGCGCGCGCAGAAACCGTTTCATATCCGCCGAGGGCGTGTACCGGTCCACGGCAAGAACACACCCGGTGATCGGGTCCGCGAGAACCCGGTCCCACCCGGTCGCGTGCCCGGCAAGAGCGCGGGCGGTCACGGGGTCGATCGGGTAGCGCCCCGCCAGTTCCGCGGGCTCATCCGTCACCCCGGCCAACGCCAGGGCAGGAACCGTGACGTTCACGATCGCCTGGATCGCCCCCAACCCGCCGAATCCGTCTGACATTCCCGCCCCCGACCCGGCGTCCGGGGTGGTGGTGAGGAGCATGTCCGCGACCAGGTCCGCACGGATCTGATCGACGGTGCGCGCATCACTCGGGTCGGTGTTCTTGATCGCCCGCGCTTGCTGGGTGATCCGGTCGTGCATCGCATGCGCCAACACCGCGGGTTGGATGGTGCTGAATTCCGCCATGCCGTCGCCGAGGTCCCGCACACACGCACCCCGCGATGCCCGCGCCTCCCGGTGACCCTCCGTCAATGACCGGGGCTGCAACGACTCCGCGAGTCGAGCCAATGCCGTTCCCAGTCGTCCCGGCGTGGTCCCCTCCGCGCGAGCCAACGCATCCGCCTCGAACTCCGACCGCGCCTCCGCATCCGTGAGCGGCAGTCCGTGCTCCACGATCACCGCGACATGCCCTGCACTGACCCGTCCCGCGTCCCAGGCCTCGAACGTCGCCGGGAACGCCTCAGCCAGGGTCGCGGCGTCGTTCATCCGGCGTTGCACGGTCCGGTCCGACATGTTCGCCGCAGCACCCAACTCCGCCGCCAACGCCCGCACCGGCAACTCCGCCTCACGCGACGACGTCGACACCAACTCGGCAACCCGCCGCATCCCGAGGTCCGCCGCATCCGCCAACACCCGCGCCTGCGCCGCCTGCGCCCGCGCCACCGCCCGCGACGCCTCCGCGAACCGCACCGCGAGATCACGCGCGGCGACATCGACATCGTCACCGGATGCGTCGCGAACATTCGAATGCATGTTCGAAACTCTACGGATAGCCACCGACATCCGAGTCCCGAAATGGCCCTGAATCACGCTGAGAAAGCCCCGAAAAGATGAGAGTTCTCACATCCACCGATGCCTATCCGGGCGAGCCTGAGCACCGGCCCGCCTCGATCACCCGAAACCGGCGATCCAGCCCGTGATGAACTGGAACAACCGCAGGTGTCAGGCGCGGAGCGTCTCGTGACGGACGACGACCCATCCCTTGGGCACGGACATGCGCTCGGTGTGAATCGCGCACAGGTCGTGGGCGTGCGGGTCTGCGGCGACGCCGAGCGGGCCGAGGGCGGCCATCTGGTCGCCGTAGTCGTAGGTCAGCGTCGAGATGGCCTCGCGGGCGCAGCCCACTTTCGAGCAGAGTCTTGCGTGCATCGGGGTCAGCGTAGCCGCACCTCCCGACACCGCAACCGCGGCGCGCGGTGCCCGGCGATACGTGACCGGCGATGCGCCGCCGGCACTCACGTTCCCGACGACCGCTCGAACGGGGCCGCGGGCATCGGCCTAAGATCGAGGCATGATCGCTCGGCGAGGCAAGTCCACGCGCGGCGTCGATCCCACACCGCGCCCGGACCGACACGGTCGGCACGGGCGACAGGGCCGGAGCGCTGTCGTCCGGCCGCCGATCGGACCCCTCGATACCCGATTCGAGCGCTTCGACATCGCCGTGGGCGCGGCATCCGACTTCCTCCGCTCGGCGTGGCCGGAACTGCGCGACGTCGACTTCCAGATCGGGCACATGCCGACGGAGCCACACGAAGACGGAATCCCCCGGTGGCACATCGATCGCGAGGCGAACCGGATCATCCTCTTCCGCGTGCCGATCGAGCGCCTCGTGCGGACGCACCGCGATGACGAACTCCACCGGCGCATGATGATCGAGGGCACCGTCTTTCGTGCCGCCGCCGAATACCTCGACCGCGACCCCTGGGACCTCGGCCCCGAACGCTTCCGCTACTTCTGAACGCGTCGGGAGTCGGCGCCCCGCACCTCGGCACGGCGCCTCAGGTGACGACGCCCTCGCGAACGCGATGCCTCACGGAACGACGACGACAGCTGCCGACGCTTGCGCCGACGCGGAAACGGGGTATCCGGCGAGCGCAGCCGAACCCGCGTAACCGATCGATGCGAACACCGTGCCGGATGCCTCGACGCGCCACACCCCGGAAGCGACCGGGACCGACTGCGACACGCCCGCCTCGAGCGCGACTTCGACTGGTGCGCCCCCGTCCAGCGGCGTGAGGGTGACCCGTGCGGGCTCATCTTCGGCAGAAACACGGAACGTGGGAGACGCCCCGGCCGAAGCGGGTGCGACCGCGACGTACGAAGGCTCATCGAGGGCCGGCGAGGCCGCGATCCAGGCGTTGTCGCGGACACCGTCCGCGGCGGTCGAACTCCATCCTGCGGCGACGATCGGGGACGACGCGGTCACCTCGATCGTGTACGTGCCGGCCGAGAGCCCCGGCAGATCGATCTCGAGCGGGACTCCCGCGCTCAGCGGGACGTCGACGGGCTGACCGACCGGCTGGGTGGCGCCCATGGCGAAGACGCTGATCTTCGCCGAGACGGCTTGACTCGGAGCCAGCAACCGTACCGAGGCCGTGGCGACGTTGCTCGCAGCCCCCTCGCCCGGGTTCGGTGTGACGAGGCCCACGATCCTCTGATGCTCGGTCGGCGCGGACGTGGGTCCGGTGACGTCGAGCCCGACAGGCTGAAGCGTCTGCGTCCGGCTCGTCTGCAGGTGCGCGACGACGGCCGCGCCCTCGGCCTGCACCCGGATGACGGGCGCGAGTTCGCCGAGAACGAGACCGGCGAGGGGCAGAACCACCTGCGAGCCCGCGGCGACGACGATGTCACGGCCGCCCGGCGGCGTGAGCACGCCGGTCGATGCGTAGACGGTCAGTTGGACAGTCGCGGCAACGTCGCCCGGGTTCGACAGGACCACGAGGTCCGATGAGCCCGTCGTCGTCGCGCCGCCGACGAGCCACGACTCGAACTGCGGCGACGTGCACGCGGTGGCGGCGAATCCCGAGAGGTCGTCGTCCGCGACCGAAGACGATTGAGCGGCCGCGAGGGCGGCGGGCACGTCACCCGTCGGCTCGAGCCGGAGGACCCGCGGACCCTCGCCGATGCGCGCTGACAGAGAATCCTCGCGCGGGCTCCCCTCCGGAGCCCCGGACACGACGGATGCCTCGCCCGCGACCGAGACGTCGCCGGCCGCCCCGAACGTACGGCCGGTGGCGAGCAAGGGGCCCGGGCAGACAGCCACCGACTCGGAGGGCGTCGGAGTATCGACGATGCGCAGCGCTTCTCGCGTGAGTCCCGGCACGGGGAATCCGACTGCCGCGATCACCACGACGACGATCACGACCGCGAGAAACGCCCCGATGAGCACCCGTGTGCCCGTCGTCAGCGCCCGAAGCCAGCCCGTCGCCCTCATGCGCGATCCTCTCCGTCCGACGCGCGCGTCGCGCGGTCGTCCTGCGTTCGATCGGTCATGCTCTCCTCGCCAGCGCCAGCGCCATCGCCATCGCCAGCGCCATCGCCCTCTGGCTCGCCCTCCAGCGCGGGCTCGGGCTCGGGCTGCTGCGCGTCGGGTGCTGTCGAACCGGACGCCGTCGTCTCGGATTCCGGTGACTCCGGCTCGGCGTGCCCGGCCTCGGTCGGCTCCGCGACAGCGTTCTCGGTCCGCCCGGTCCGCCCGGTCCGCTCGGCACGAACGCGCGCCGGGCGCGGCCGGGACGTACCCGCGCCGGCCGCCCGGGTCGGCATCCCGACCAGGCGTGAACGAGACCTCGCGGCACGGCGCGAGGCGGCGGTCGGGAACGCCAACAACAGCGCGATCAGGACGATACCCGCCTGACCAGCGACGATGACGCGCTGTATCGCGACGTCCGCGCGGCTGAGCGGCGCGCGCGGCGCGAGTTCGATGTCGTCGGCGACCCGCCAGAGCTTGCCGCGTGCGGTGTCACCGACGGCGTCCAGACCGGCGCGCGCGTCCAGCGAGGCGATCGCCTGGAGCGAGAGAGCGTCGGATGCCTCTGTGCCCGCGCCGTCTCCGAGCAGGACGAAGCCGATGCCCTGCGCGGCGAGATCGGCGGCGACGTCGACGACACTCGGCGAGACGAGCTCGGCCGAGAGCGCCGCGAGCTGCTCCGCGGAAGCGGTCGGCACCGTCGCGGTGCTCAGCTGCGTCGTCTGGCCGCCGAGCGTCTCGCTCGCACCCCACACGACGCGAGCCGAAACGGCCCCATTGGCCAGCGGTGTGAGCACGAGCGTGCCGAGATCGGGATCGTCGCGCCCGACGGCGGCGACGAAGGCGGGGAGCGTGGAGGACCGGCCGTTCTGCAGCTCTGCTCGATCCTGGATCGTCGCCGAGAGCGCGGGAAACGACAGGATGACGACTCCCGCCACGGCGACGAGGACCGCCCATGGACGCAGCGCCCCGATGGGACGCGCGAGGGGCGTATCGGCCGCGACGACCGCCGCGCCCACGATGCCGAGCCAGGCGAGGCTGAGCCCGTTCCCCGGCCAGAGGGCGACCGGCTCACCGGCCGCGAACTGCACGACGAATCCGGCTGCGAAGAACGCCGACGCAAGCCCCACCACCGCGACGGCGACGAGCGTCCCGCCGACCGGCCAGCGTGGGGTGCTGAGCGACAACAGCGCCAGAGCCGCGAGCGGAGCGAGGGGCAGCACGAGCCACCACGAGGCCCCGGAGTCGATGCCCGAACCGCCGAGCCAGGTCGTCCACCCGGCGAGGTCCGGTGTCGGGAATCCGCTGGCCAGGAGTGCCCGCCCGGCGACATCGGCCGTGGCCTGCGGCGCCGCCCATACCAGTCCCGGATCTGCGAAGAGTCCCCACAGGTCGCCGCCACGGATGCCGCGGAACCAGATCAGTGGCGCAAACATCGCAAGCGCCGGTACCGGCAGCCACGCGACACGCGCCACTCCGCGGCCCGCGGTGACCAGCGCGGCGAGCCAGAGCACCGCGAGCGCGGGGGCGAGTGAGGGCGCACAGGCCACGGCGGCTGCGAGGAGGAACGACGCCACTCCAGCCGAGCCCCACGATCGTCGCGCCATCGCAGCGGCGTAGAACAGCCAGGGAAGCAGCAGGTGGAGCAGAACGGCGGCGGGTCGGCCCTGCACGAGCGCCGTCAGGAAGGTGGGCGCGAGTGCCCAGAGGATCGCGGCCGCGATGCGCAGGCCCGAGCGCTCGGTCAAGCGCGTTGCGGCGTACCAGCCACCGAGCGTCGCGAGCGGCAGAGCGAGGATCCAGAGGACGACGAGGGCCGTCGACGGATTCCAGGGGGTCAGGCTGCCCAGGATCGCGATGACCGCGGCGAAGGGGTCCGCGGGGCCCACGACATCCAGTCCGAGTTCTCGTCGACCGTAGGCCGCATCGGCCCACAGGCCGTGCAGCGTGGACTGCAACGGCAGCAGGCCGCCGCCCTCGACGCTGCTCCAGGCGAGCAGGGGGAAGAAGGCGATCGCTCCGACCACGAGCGCCGCGAGCACTGTCCAGGCGCCGCCCCCGGTGAAGAACCTCAGGTCGGTGCGCACATCGGCCTCAGCGGCCGTGTCGTCGGGATCGTCGAATCGACGGAGGAGCTCCGCCCGCGTCACGCGCAGCGGCGCGAGCTGCGCCCACGGTACCCGGATTCGCGTGGCCCGGGCCGCGGCTCGGATTCTGCCGCGTGCGCGGGCGACCGCGCCCACGCGCGCCCATGCCAGGGCGCTCGCGCGCCACTCGCCGGGAACGGAGCCGGGTGACTTACGAAGAATGTGCAGGATCGTCCGCGCGACGGCGAGGGGAAGGATGCTCAACCAGATCAATGGCACGAGCCCCGACAGCGCGTAGACGAGCCGCCGGTGCAACTGCGCCGTCCGCGCCATGAAGTCCCGCTGGCGGATACGACGACCATCGCGCGGTGCGGGCAGCCCCGCGACACCGTCCCCCGCGACCGCCATGCGCGCGGCCGGGACGAGAGCGATCCGCCCGCCGATGAGGCGACTCCGGATACCCAGGTCGAGCCCCTCGTCGGCGCCCTGCAGAGCGGGGTCGATGCCGCCCAGCAGATCCCACACCGCGCGGCGCACGAGCAGCCCCCGGACGTCCGCGCCGAGTGCGTCCTCCGCCCCGTCGTGCTGGCCCTGGTCGAGTCGCCCGTCGACGAGGCCGACGGTGCGGCCGTATCGGGTCATCGACACCCCGAGCGAGACGATCGCGTCGGAGGCATCCCACGCGACCAGTTTCGGCGCCGCCGCGGCAACCGAAGGCTGCAGTTCGAGCGAACCCGCGAGGAGACGAAGCGCATCCGGGTCGGGTGCCGTGTCTTGCGCGAGAAGCCAGACGGCGTCGGCATCGCCGAGCCGGACGCTCGCCATCCGCACCGCACCCGCGTATCCGGTACTGCGGGGAGCCTCGATGACGGCTTCGACTCCGGCCGAGGCGGCCAGCTCGGTCACCCGGGGGGCGACGCGGCCGCAGACGATCAGGGTCAGGGCGTCCGGGCGCCGGGTACTCTCCCCCACCGCGCGAAGGGTGCGTTCGAGGTGCCCGATCGCCTGGTCGTCCGCGCCATCGACGCGCACGACCAGAAGAGCATGAACACGGGCTGGCATGACTCCGTCAGCCTAGGCGTGCTGAGCGCCGTCGCCCGGGTGAACGCGCCGCGTGCGTCAGACCGCCCGACGCTTCAGCTTGCGGCGCTCGCGCTCAGAGAGCCCGCCCCAGATGCCGAAGCGCTCATCGTTGGCCAGTGCGTAGTCCAAGCACTGCCCGCGTACTTCACACGTCGTGCAGACACGCTTCGCGTCTCGCGTGGATCCGCCCTTCTCCGGAAAGAAGGCCTCCGGATCCGTCTGCGAGCACAACGCGTCCGTCTGCCACGACAAGGGATCTTCGTCCTCGACAGGCCGTCGAACTCCCGGAACCCCCAAATTAACCGGGTCGACGAACCAGTTGTCGGGAACGCCGGAACGATATTCCGTACCCGCCATTTCGTCTCCCACCTCTTAGTCCCCCCACACACGCAATCGCGTAGGACTAATTACACCGTTGTCATTCGCTCCAGGTCAAGCGCGGCATCGTAAACCCTCAATCCGGAGATGAACGTTCACGACGCGCCGGGCCGGGCGTGTCGACCCTCGGCGGCGCGCCCGGCTCAGACCGACGCCGCTCGACCGGACCGCGCGAGGAAGACCTCGCCCGTTCCCGCGATCCGCACGGCCCCCTCGTCCGGGGTGATCAGGCAGGCTTCGCCGGGCGCGAGCGCGACCGATGCGGTCGACCCGACAATGGTCGGACGCCCGCGCGTCGCGAGGGCGATCGTGGCTCCCAGAAGCTCCACCCGCGACTCCCCCTCGGCTGCGTCTTTCCGCCGCACCCGCACGAGCGAGAAGTCGGACACGGGGGGAGCGAAGACCTCGACGCCGGGCGCCTCGACCACCGGCGTCAAGAGCGCGATGCGTCCGGGACTCGCGTCGAGCACGCTCAGCAACTCGGGAACATCGACGTGCTTGGGTGTCAGCCCGCCCCGCAGCACGTTGTCACTCGCGGCCATGATCTCGACCCCGAGACCTCGCAGGTACGCGTGCGGCACACCCGCCGGCACGAACAGGGCCTGGCCCTCCGCGAGCACGATGCGATTCATGAGCAGTGCGACGACGACGCCGGGATCGCCCGGGTACGCCTCTTCGATGCGTCGCAGCGCCGCGAAGTCTTCTGCGAATCGCGACGCATTCGCCGCCGCGGTGGCGGCGATCAGCGCGGGCGCTCCCCCGACATCCCCGCCCAGGAGCGCACCGACAAAGGTGGTGATCGCCCGCCGGGCATCGTCTTCGGTCCCATCGAGCGCGTCGCGGAGGCGGCGCACATCCGGGTCCTCCACACCCAGGGCATCCAGAATCTCTGCAAGCTCGCCGACCGGACGAAAGCCCGCGAGCGCCTCGAAGTCCCGATCGATGGCGACGATCACCTCGGGCTTGTGATTGGCGTCGCGATAGTTGCGATGCGCGGCATCGCGCGGCACGCCCGCGGCCTCTTCGCTCTCGTAACCCGCTCGGGCCTGTTCGAGGGTCGGATGAGCCTGGATCGACAGGGGCGACTTTGCCGCGAGCAGCTTGAGCAGGTACGGCAGGGATGTCGTGAAGCCCCGCGCCGCGCCCTCCTCGGAGATCCAGGCGTCGAGCGTGCGCCCCGATCCGTCGCCGACGAGGGCGGGCGCACCGGGATGATCCCCGAACCACACCTCGGCCTCGGGCGCGCCGGATGCCTCGCGGCCCTGCAAACGGGCGATCGCGTCACGCGAACCCCAGTCGTAGTTGCGCGGGACATTGGTGAGGGGCACGAGCATGCGACAAGCCTAGAACGGGCGGGCCCGCGCCTCGACTGAGCGCGCACGTGAGGAGTTCAGCTCGGCGCGAGGACCCCGGAGCCCGCCGCATCCTCGTCTCGCGCCGAAGTCCTCATGCCGCGCGCGGTGTGGCGCGCTCACCCACCGAGGGCTGCAGCGCCGATACGGGTACCCTGAATCCACCATGGCCGTCCACACGCGACACCCCGTCGGCGCCCCTCCCGCGGCGCCCACCCGCGAATCGACGGGGCACCTGATGCTGCGCGGTTACACGATCTTCGTGCTCTTCATCGCGCTCGCGACGACCTTCTGGTTCAACCTGCTCGGCGCCGTGGGCCTCGTCGTCCTCGTCTGCATCACGACGCTCGTCAGCGGCGTGCTCTGGGCCGTGCTGCGTCCCGTCATCGCCTGGCGACAGCTCCCGTGGCTGCCTCTCGCATACGTCGCGTGGGCCGGGGCCTCCGTGATCTGGTCGACGTGGCGGGATGCGACCGTGCTGACCTGGGTGCTGCTCGCCGCGACGACGGTCCAGGGGCTCTTCATCGCGAGTGTGCTGACCTGGCGCGAGCTGGTGCGCGCGATCGCGTCGGCCCTCAAGTGGGTCATGGCGCTGTCGATCCTGTTCGAGCTGTGGGTCTCGCTGATCGTGCAGCATCCGATCCTGCCGAACTTCCTGCTCTGGAACGGCGACATGGTCACCGAGTTGGACTGGTCGCGCAACAACCTGCTCGACGGCGGCCGCATCCAGGGCATCGTCGGCAACGCGCACCTGCTCGCTATCGCCGCGCTGCTCGCGATCATCGTCTTCGCGATCCGCATCGCCTCGGGCGCGCCGCGCAAGGCCCTCCTGTACGGGTGGATCGCGCTGTCGGCGTTCCTGCTCTGGCGTTCGAGCTCGGGAACGGTCTGGTTGGCCGTGGTCGCGGTCGCCATCGTGCTGGCGACCGCGCTGCTCATGCGCACGACCCGGCGTCCGGGCGAGCGCACCAAGTTCTACGTCGCCTACGCCGTGATCGGCGTCGGCGGGGCACTCGCCGCATGGTTCGGTCGCGATCAGGTGCTGGCGCTGCTCGGCAAGTCGAGCGACCTCACCGGGCGCGAGTACATCTGGGAGACCGTGTGGGCCCGAGCGATCGAGCATCCCGTCCTGGGCTGGGGGTTCTCGACCCCGTGGCTGCCGTGGGTGCCCGAGTTCGACGGCTGGATCGTCGTCAACGATCTGACGGTGTTCCACGCACACGACATGTGGCTCGACGCCTTCTTCCAGGTCGGCGCCATCGGCCTCGGCCTGCTGATCCTGACGTACGTCGCCCTGATCTGGCGCGCCTGGTTCTTCGCGATCGACCGTCCCCGTTGGGACCTGACGGCCGACCGGCCGTACCAGGCGCTCACGCTGCTGCCCACGCTCGTCATGACGGTCCTGCTCGTTCAGGGTCTGGCCGAATCACGCCCCCTGTCGGAGTGGGGCTGGCTCTTCGTCGTCATGCTCTCGCACAAGATCGGGCAGTCGCCGCTCGTCGGCGAGGGCCCGACCGAGCGCCGGCTCGCGATGGAGCGCGGCGAGCAGGTCGAGCGGATCATCCCGTGACGAACCCCGCGGGGTTGCCTCGGCATCCCCTGCTCGAGTGGGTCTGGGACGCACTCGACTCCGCCGCCTTCGCGCGCGCGTTCACGCTCGCCGTCTTCGGCTCCATCGCGCTGTCTTTCGCGATCCAGAGGACGGCGGGGGTCACGGCCTACGCCACGATCGTCGCGGGGCTGTGCGCCGTTGGCATCGCGATACTCGTCCGCCGTCGACACGAGCTCGTGCTGATGCGCCTCGTCCCGTCGACTCTCGTGCTGTTCCTCGTGTGGCTGCTGGCAACGGCCGTGTGGAGCACGGAGCCCCCCCGAACGCTCGTCGGCTGGCTCGTGCTCGCGGGACCGGCGTTTCTCGCGATCGTGGTCGCTCACGTTCGCGACACCCTGCAGACCATGCGTGCCCTCGGCGACACTCTCCGCGCCCTCCTCTCGCTGTCGCTCGCCCTCGAGATCCTCTCCGGCATCCTGCTCGACATACCGATCAGATTCCTGGGCATCCAGGGCAACATCGCCCTCGGCGGTCCGGTCCAGGGCATCTTCGGCACGCGCAACATGCTCGGCTTCGTCGCGGTGATCGCCCTCATCACGTTCGTCATCGAGTGGCGGACCCGGTCGATCCCGCGCGGCCTCGCGATCTTCTCACTCATGCTCGGCGGGCTCCTCGCCATCCTGTCCGCGTCTCCGACGGTGTTCGTTCTCGCTCTCGCGGTCGCCCTCGCCACCGGCGCGCTGGCTCTCGTCCGCCACGCCCCCGCCGCGCAGCGAAGGACCCTCCAGATCGCGCTGCTGGCGCTGCTCGTCTTCGGCGGCACGATCGCGTACTTCTTCCGGAATGCGATCGTCGCGCTCCTGAACGCCGGTTCCGACTTCGCGACTCGCGCCGAGCTCTGGGACACGATCCTGATCTACGTGCGCTTCCGCCCGATTCAGGGCTGGGGATGGTTCGGCCCGTGGCCGACGTCCGAGTTCCCGTTCGCGTCGATCAACATCATCACGAACGAGTCGCACGCGACCGCCCTGAACGCGTACTTCGACGTGCTTCTGCAGTCCGGATGGGTGGGTTTCCTGCTCTTCGCCGGAATGTGCGCGCTCGCGGTCGTCCGCTCATGGTTGGTGGCGAGCAAGCGTCGCTCCGTCCTCTACGCCTGGACACCGCTCATCCTGGTCACCCTGCTCGTCGATTCGATGTTCGAGAGCTTCACGCTCAGCGGATTCGGGTGGCTCCTGCTCGTCGTCTGCGTCGTGCGTGCGGGGCTCAGCCGGTCGTGGCGGGATGGCATCCGATCAGCCGCGCCGACGAACCCCTTGCCGATGTCGCAGCAGTAGCTCGCTGCCGCAGCCGGAGCGCCCATGTGTCCGACAGAACCGTACCCGACGGCGGATAAGATGGGTTAGCCATGCCTCAGAGCCCAGATGCGACGAGCACTTCGTCGACCGACACCGTGTTCGACCCCGCATCGGCGACGATCGCGATCGTGACGTACAACCGTTCCGCGCTGCTGTCGAAGCTGCTCGCGTCGATCGTGCGGATGGATCCGCACCCGGGCCATGTCGTCGTGATCGATAACGCCTCGGTCGATGACACCGCTGAGGTCGTGGAGTCCTTCCGCGAGCAGATCCCCGCCACGATCGTCTACCGCCGCCTCGAGACCAACACGGGCGGGTCCGGCGGCTTCAGCGAGGGCATGCGCGTGGCCTACGAGCTGGGCTCGACGTGGATGTGGCTGATGGACGACGACGTCGAGGTCCTGCCCGACGGCCTCGCCCGCATGGGGGCATGGGCACCGCGCTTCAAGAGCATCCAGGGTCGCCGCTACGACTACGACGGCAGCGAGTTCTACTGGCAGTACCGGGTCTCCGAGCCAATGGGTATCCCGATCCCGTTCGCCCCCGCGGGCTTCGACGAATCCGGTTTCAAGCAGATGAACTCCGGATGCTTCGAGGGCATGTTCATCCACCGCGACATCGTCGAACAGATCGGCTTACCCGATCCACGTTTCTTCATCTATTGGGACGACCAGACCTACGGCTGGCTCGCCTCGCGCATCACGACCTCCGTGATCGTGAACGAGTTCGTCCTGCGCCGGACGCGCGAGATCAAGCAGTGGGACATGGGCATCCGCCATATGAACGCATCGAGCGACGCCTACCGCTACTACATCATGCGCAATCGTGGGCACATGAAGAACTATTACCGCGCGCTCGGCGTCCACCGGCCGCTGCTGTTCGGCTTGGGAACATCGCTGACGTTTCTGAAAGAGCTCATCCGTCTGGTAGCCGTCGAACACACCGTTCGAGGCACGAGCAACCTATTACGCGGGCTCCGCGATGGGCGCAGAATCGCAAGAGATGCGTCATGGAAGCCCATGCCGCCCCTCATTACGAACGAATAGCCTGATCGCAGCCCTCTCGGAGTCCGCCATATCCCCGGTTCCATATTCACGACTACGACAACGACGACGACCCATCCAGGAAGGCCGTGTCTTGACGACTCCTCACCGATCCCGCTCTACCCCTCGAAAACTACGTGCCCTTTCGGTGGCTGTCGGCATCACTTTCGCTATAACACTGACCGCGTGTGTCGGCCCCTCCGAGCCCGAGCCGACACCCACACCGCTGATTCAATACGACCCGCAACCAGACTTCGCAACGGTGCTCGACCCCACCGCCACCGTGCCGACAGACACCGCGACGACGGCTCGGTTCGCGGCTGACTACGCGGACAAAGGCGCCCCCTTCGACCGCGCGCAGATCATGAACGCCTCGCAAGGCGGCTACGCGCCGATGAACAACCCACGGTGGTTCACCGACAAGCTTCCGCAGTTCTCCCAGATGGGGCTTCAGCAGATCCGCCTCGACCACATTCTCAACGACTATCTCTACGGGGTCGTGGTCGAGCAAGCAGACGGGTCGATCACGTACGACTTCAGCCGCCTCGACCAGACCGTCGTGCCATTGCTCGATCAGGGCTTCCAGCCGTTGATCGCCTTGTCGTACACTCCGACCGCGTTCGCGAAGTCGCCGTGGTCGCCGCCACCGTTGCAGGAGTGGACAGCCGCAGTCGCCGCAGTTGTATCGCACTACAAGGAACTCGGTTTCACGGGGTGGGACTGGGAAGTCTGGAACGAGCCTGACGGTAGCCACTGGACAGGGACATTCGACGAGTACAACGCGTTGTACGCGGCTACGGCTTCCACCGTGAAGTCGGTCGACCAGACGGCCCGCGTCGGAGGCGCCGCCGCAGCGTATCTGACGTCAGAAGGCAATGTCTCTGGTCAGTTCATTGATTTCATAGCAACGAACCCGACCGTGCCGATCGACTTTTTCTCCGTACACAACTACTCCACGAACAACTGGAACACTGTGGAGGCCACAGCCAAGCTGCTCGCGGAGGCTGGTAGACCCGACCTGCCGATCCTTATAACCGAGTGGGGGAACCACCCGCGAATGGAGGACGGTCCGGGCAGCGGTTCCGACACGAATGCAAGTTCGACGGGAGCGTCTTACATCGCGAGGCAGCTCTACCTCGCAGGTCAATCGTCGGCCGAGAAGGTCTTCTACTTCACGCCCACCGAAGGACTTCGGTTCGCGATGCCCTACAACGGCGACCTCGGCCTGGTCACGGCCGACGGGCACCGGAAGTCGTCTGGCAACGTTTTTGAGATGTATTCGCGTCTGGGCGACGTCCGCGTAGAACTCGACGCGACCGGTGCAGGCACTGACACGCAAGATGTCTATGGATTCCTCAGCAAGAGCACGGCGTCCACAGACGCAACAGTCCTGTTCTGGAACACGACACCCACCGATGTCAGGACGACTCTCGACCTCGAGAATCTGCCCTATGCGAAGGAGAACGTACGCATTGTCCAACGCGCCATCAGCGCACAGCAGGGCAACGGCTACTCGGATGGCTCCACGTCGATCGCGTCGAGTTATCCAAGTGCGAATGAGAATGCACCTGTCGTGGCCGACGCCGTCGTCAAGGCATCGTCTACCTACGCCGACGAGATCACACTCCCCGCCAACGGAGTTGTCGAGATCACGTTCTCTGCGACCGATCGCGGGACCGGGGCCCAGCTCGGTGCGAGCGAACCGTCTGTGACCAACCTCGCAGCCACGGCGTCCGGGGGCTTTGCCTCGGCTTCCACGTCGCGCGAAGAGCCGACGAACGGTTGGGGCGTGCTCGCGGCCATCGACGGCCGCCGATACGCCGTCGATATTCCCAATGGCGGAGTACGTGGCTGGAGTTCGCAGACACACCAGACCGCGACCGCAACGGAGTCGATCACCGTCGATCTCGGTGCCGTCGTGCCGGTCGACAGCGTGTCGCTGTGGCCATACACGACGCGGGGCACGGCAAGCTCAGGTTTCCCCGTTGATGCGCAGATCCGCGGCTCGGTGGACGGAACCGAATGGATTCCCCTCGCCGATCTCAACAGCTACAGTGCCGCTGCACCCGTCTCTGGCGAACAGTCCTTCTCCTTCGAGGTCGCAGAGGTCCGCTTCATCACTGTCGAGGCGACTACTCTCGGCGCCGTGACCGGCTCGAACGGGCAGTTCGCGTTCCAACTCGCGGAACTCGGGGCCTACCGTGCGGGAGTTTTCAACGGTGGGTTCGAAACCGGCGACCTCAGCGGATGGAGCTCCGAAGGCACGGCAGAAGCGCAGTCCACCGTGTTCCGTCGAGGCAACCACGCCGCTGAAGTCGTCGGCGGTGCGTCGATCTCGACCGAGATCCGGGGCCTCCGCCCCGACACGACCTACACCGTCGGCGCGTACACCCGTGCGAACGGCGCCGATGCTCGGGCTACGCTGGCGGTCGGTCTCCCCCGGTCCGGCACAGTAGCGACATCTACCTCATCAGCGCAGTGGGAGCATCAGTGGGTGACGTTCACGACTGCCGGCGACGAGACGAGTGCACTGGTCACGCTCGCCAACGCGGATGATGCGGATCCTGCACGGTTCGACGACGTCACTGTCATGCAGGTCGCTGCCCGCTGACCGACGCGCCGGCGCTTGCGGACCGCTCAGGACTGTGGAATGGCGGCGCAGTCCAGGGCAGTGATCTCCACAGCAGTCGGGGTGACTAGCGGCGTGATCTGGGCTTCGAACTCACGAGCCTGATCGCCCCCGAGCGCGAAGTAGTAGATGAGTGATTTCGCGCCGCCCGGAGCGACCTCGATTACCGTTTTCCCTACGGGGTAGTCGGTGTCGTGCATCGCGGGCAGTGCTACCTGTGCACCGTCCAGCGTGGCGCCAATAATCTCCGACCCGGGCGGGGCATAGAGACGGATCGTCATGCGGTTCACTCCCGGTTGCGTTCCGACCTTCGCCCACTCGCCTGTGATGTGGAAGGGCAGCGTTCCCGCGACCGACGGATCCATCGTGTTGCTGACGTCGAGCTGCACCTTGTAATAGGTACGCCCGTCGTCGAAGCACTGCGCCGACCCGAGCTGGACCGACTGTCTCAGATAGAAGCTGTTCTTCGAACCCACACTGTCCTGCAGGTAGAGCCCGGCACGTACAGTCGCTTCGTCAGAGATGGGGAGTTCGCCGTTGAGGCCGACCTCGCCCATGAGTGCCTGCTCATCTTCGTGCGCGCTCCAGAAGAGCACCCGGCGCTCATTCCAACCCTGCGCGAGCGCGTTGAGCAGTTCCTTCGCATCGAGCGGACCCGTGGTCAGCTTGCCGAAGACCGCCCCAACCACCCCGGCGAAGACCGCGTCGTGCGCGAGGTTGTTCGCCACTGCGTTCGGGCTGTTGTACCGCAGGTAGATCGTGTTGAGAAGGAGTGGCACCAGGGTCGTGGAATCCAGGACATCGCCTGTTGGAGTGGAGATAGGCCCCGTGGCCCGAAGAAGATAGCTGAGGGCCACAGGATCGACTGACAGGACACCATCGATGCTCTGGCCGAACTCGCGCTGCCACATCTCGTGGATAATCTCGCCTGCCGTGGTGAAGCTGGGTCTGGCAGTTGCTTCAGGGATGAAGGTGCCGAACTCGCCGTACGGGTAGACGTCTTGCGCACCGTCGGGAATAGGGATCACAGACTCGGGATACCGCGAGAATGCCCCCGTCGACGCAGCCTTGGTCTCGAGGAGGGAGATCTTGCCCTGATCGACCTGGATGAGGGTGAAACTCAGCGCTGCCCCGCCCAGAGCCCGCGGTTCAGCAGGATTCTGAAAAACCAGCACATAGTTGCGCGGACCATCGGCACCCATGGCAGGCGGAAGCAGCGGTACCACCACGTCGAGCGTGGCGATGGTGGGGGCGAATTCGGCCAGCATGTCGGCGATCTTGGTGCGCGCATCGGCGACGGGTCCAACGATCCACTGCTCAGGCATCGAATCTGCCTTGTCGACGGCAGCGATCATGGTCTCGTTCGCCCGGGCCACCGCCGGGATCGCAGCGCTGAAAGGAGAGAGATCGAGCGCCCCGTCCTTCGGCGCGAAAGAGGCGGGGTCGACCGCCGCCGCCACCGACAGCAGGGGCACAGCAACACCCGACATCATGTCGTCCGTGATCTCGGCGATCTCACGCACTGCCGTCAGGTTCGGCCCGAGGAAAGGGACGATCTCGGCGATCCGCCAAACGATATCACTGGTATTCGCTGCAGCGCGCTCGGTATGCGTGGAGATCTGCGCGAGTGTCGCGCTCGCCGCGTCGATGTCGAGGGCGAGCGCCTGGTCCTTGAGGGCGCCGATCTGCGCTTGGGCAGCTTCAAGATCGTTCTTCGCTTGAAGCCCCCGAACGCCGATCCACACCGACGAAAGCACAACATATGCGACGACAGCAATGATGGCCCAGAACCACCAACGTCGCACGAGAGGCTGGCGCTTTTTCGACCTCACGGCGCGACGCGACGACGGAGCGTGAGAGAGGGCAGACACGCCACGATTCAACCACAGGGGTGTTGCGAAACCGCTGTACGAGGCATCCGGATAGCCAGTGCCTCGTGCAGCGGTTTCAACCCGCCTGCGCTGCCGAGATGTCGCAACTGCTCGGGTAACGTGGAAATCGGGCGGTCGTGTGGGTGGATCCCGCGCACGGCGGCGCACCTCGCTGTTGAATGGGGATATATCCATGGAGTGGCACCGGAGGCCGCAACGAGCCAGTGAACGTCGCGTCCGAGTGACGCAATGCCAGCGACCCCCATCGAGGCTTTGGCGGGAGGAATGCGCCTATGGCCTCACCTGACAAGAACACCGCGGTGCAATCGGTCGTCGGGTACTTTCAGCGGCATTGGGTGATGGTCCTGTACTGCGTCGTCGCCGCGCTCCTTGCTGTGCCTGCTTCCTGCTCCGCGCTCTTCGGACACCAATGGTCACCGGTCGTGACAGTCCTCGCCACAATCACTCCACTCGCTACGGCGAGCGCCTTCGTGTGGAGCGCGACCGGGCGCACGCTGAGCCTGAGTCTTTCAGTCTTCTGGCTTTGGGCATTTTTGTTCTTGGGGCTGGCTCCGGCTTACCAGATTGGCGGGACTTCGTTCCCCTGGCATGGCGAGTTCACCCCGAGCGAGATCGCGACCGCGCAAGCGATCGTTCTGATCGGATGCGTGGCTGTCGCCGTCGCCTCCGTTGCCGTCAATCGACTGCGCCCAGCGATCGTGGCCAACCGCAGCCGTCGCGCCCCGGGCGGCAAGTCGAGCCTCATCGCACGGCGCCGTCCGCGAAGCGTAAATCTCTTCGAGTACGTTCTCGCGACTTACACTCTCGCCGCGACGGTATTCGCAGTATTCGTCGGATCAGCACTCTTCACGGGAAAGACGCTCTTCCAGCAGCGGGTGGTCGCGCTCGCCGACATCGTCGGTTTCGGAACGCTGTATTTTGTCGCGACAGCCGGCGCAATCTGTATTCCCGCGATCGGCTGGGCGCTTCGGCGATCAACGATGAAAGTGCGCCCCGTCCTGCTTTACGCCGCGACGGGGGTCGGGTTCGTCGTAACCAACCCGTTGATCGGCTCGAGATTCCTCTCGGGCGCGTTCGTGATCGCGATTGCGGGCGCAATACTGGCCGGCTCCCTGTGGCAACGATTCATGCCCTTGGGGATTCTGGTCGCCTTCGTCACGGTATTCCCCAGTCTCGACTTGGCGCGCGGCGACGGAACGGGCAGCAACAAGCTCGAGCTGTTCCTCCCCCAGTACTCACTGACCGGGTTCGATTTCGATGCGTTCGAGATGCTGTGTCGCGCGGTCTCGATCGACGACCCGCTTCCATCGCACGAGACATCCAGATGGGAGCTCTTCGTCGCGCCCTTGCTTCGGTGGATTCCTGTACTAGCGCGCGATGTCCAAGGCCACGGCACCGGACCACTGGTAGCCCGCGAGACGGGCATGAGCTTCACCAATGTCTCCATGCCGCTCTGGGGTGAGTCGTACTTCGTTGGCGGAGTCGGACTGACGGTGATTACCTTCCTCGCGCTGGGAGCCCTCTTCGGAATCATCCGTGAGGGGCTTGCTTCAACGGGGTCGACGCCGCTCACACGGGAGCCGAATTTCGGCGTCTTGGTCGACGCGCCCGTCGCAGCACTCCTGTTCATCGTGCTCCGCGGCTCTCTCTATGAAGTACTCGGATATCTCCTACTAGCCATCGCGGTGGGGTTGGTAACCCGTTTCCTGCTTCTGCCCAAGAGCTCCCCTCCGCTCCCCTTGCCCAGCCCCGTCCAAGGAGCAAACAGATCATGACGCCCAAGCCCGGGCGGCCACGCACCGTCGCCTTCTATTTGCCGCAGTTCCACCCGATTCCTGAGAATGACGAATGGTGGGGGGAAGGTTTCACCGAGTGGACGAACGTTCGCCGCGCCACGCCGACATTCTTTGCGCATGACCAGCCGGCTGTCGCTGGCGACCTCGGCGAGTACGACCTCCGTGATGCGCAGATCATGCACAAACAGGCGGCTCTCGCGGCGGCAAACGACATCGATGCCTTCTGCTTCTATTTCTACTGGTTCTCCGGCAAGCGGTTGCTGGAGACGCCCGTCGACAACTTCCTCACCGATGGTCCGGACTTCCCTTTCTGCCTGTCTTGGGCGAACGAGAACTGGTCGCGCCGATGGGACGGCAAGGATGCAGAAGTGCTGATCGGTCAGAATTACGACGAAGGGTTCGTCGACGATTCCTTCCTGGCGCTCCTGCCGTACCTCCTCGACGGACGGTACTTGCGGACACATGCCGGTGCGGCAGTGCTCATGGTCCATCGCATCGATCACATCCCCGACGCCAAGCAGATGGCGTCGAGATGGCGTGATCTCGCCCGCGAACACGGCGCCGGGGAGCTTCATCTCGTGGCCGCCGAGACCAAGCCCGGCATCAGACCCGAGAGCTACGGCGTTGATGCCGTGGCGGAGTTCCCGCCGGTCGGATCCAACGTCTTGTCGGTCGCTCAACTCCGTCCGCTGAACGGTCTCGATAAGGAGTTCAGAGGACGCCTGATGTCGTATCCTCGGCTGGCTCGCCGCTTTTCACGGCGACGTGAGCCTCGTTTCGTCCGGTACCGAGGAGTCGCTCCAGGCTGGGACAATAGTCCCCGCCGTCGATCACGGGCTACCATCTACGTCGGCTCGACGCCGGAGCTTTACCGGCGATGGCTGAAAGACGCGCGCACGCACGAAATGGGCGCGCGCGGTCAGGATGGCCTCGTCTTCGTGAACGCCTGGAACGAATGGGCCGAAGGCGCCTACCTGGAACCCGACGGGAGGCACGGGGACGCGTACTTGCGCGCCACGAACTACGACGCGCCGCCCGACTCGTCGCAGAGCAAGACCCCCCGGGCGGGGCGACCGACATGGGGATGGTTGAGGTCCATCGCGTCGACTGCAGCGGGGAGCGTCCTGGGCGTGTCGCGCACCGCCGCGAACATCGCGCGATCCCGTCTGCGGTAGTTTCATTGCCTCCGTATATCGAAGTTGGACGGAATGACTAGAACGCTCGTGCCGCGCGATGTCAGCGAGGAAGTGATCGAAAGCCTGCAGGTCGGCGACCATCTCAACAACAGTCACAGCACACGTGCGGGACTGTTGGGCTTCGTCGCCTTGATCATCGGCTGCTTGCGACTCACCCGCAGACGACTGACGATCGATTCCGACCTCATCCTCGTCGTCGCCAACCCCGTCGCACATGGCGAGCGGTTCTCCGGCGAGATCGCGTCCGTGCTCCGCCGCCGCAGACGTGCTCAGGTAGTCACTGATCGGGCTGTCGCAGCAGAGTCGCTGGCGGTGGACGTCGACTTTCCCGGCCTTGGGCTCAGGGCACTTTCACGACACGCAACGGTTCGTGCAGTCTGGTTCGCGTTGAGGTGCAGGGCACGCACTCCACGTGCTGCGTTGGCTCGAATCGACGGAGCATTGGCATGGCGTGAGTTCCTTTTCCTCGCGCAGGCATCCCGGTACGAGCTCGCGTTCCGAGCGCTATCGAAGTCAACGGAATCACTCGTAGCGCTCACCGACTTCGACCGCGCGGCATATTCGCACCCCCTCATCTGGGTCGCGAACCAGTTCACGCAACGGACCGCTACCTTCTTTCATGGGTCTCCGAGCCGGAAGAATTACTTGCCAGTGGTCGCAAAATTCGCGCTGGCTTGGGGAGAGGCTCAGCGCGATTGGCTAGCGAGCGAGTCGCCGACCACCTCCACTCACATTGTTGGGCGCATCGACCTCGTTCGCCGAATGACAGACTCCACACCGCCCCGCGACCTGCTCATCTGTCACTCCGCAGAGACGCTCGATGCGAATGAAGAGAACTCGCTGCGCAAGATCCTTGAAGCAGCCACGAGCATGGGGCTGCGCACGACACTTCGAGTGCACCCTTCAACGCCACCCGAATCGCTGCAAGGCGCGTGGCGACGGCTCGCAACGAGCGTCGACCTGGTTTCGAGAGGAACAGACTCGCTGAGCACGGTGGCGGGCCCCTCAGCAGTCGTGGTCGTCGTTGGCTCGTCATCCCTCGTCGACGCGCTCCTAGCGGGCTCACGCGGCGCGGTGGTCGCTAGCCCTTCCCGTGAACTGCCTTGCGACGTCCAATTCGTTCGACTTACTCAACCACCTGACCTCGTCGACTACCTGCTCGCGCCGACGGCAACTAAGAGCGCAGAATTTGACCAACTCTCAGCCTCCATCGTCGCCAACACCGGCGACGACAGCCGTGAGGCTCTCGACACGTTCGTTCAGAGATTCACGAAACGCTGATTTTCTGGAGCACGTGAGCACAGAGCGCTTACTGGGGCGATGATCCGAGGGGCTCGGATAGGAAATCTCCGCCGAATGAGCGCGCGAAGTCTGCCGTGAGATGTTCGGTGTCGAGGTAGGCGGGTATGCCGCCAATCACCGCGTAGCAGGTGGTCACGTCGCAGAAGACGTTCGAGTAGTCAATGAGTGCGAGTCGGCTGCTGTCGATCTGGGACACGGCCAGCTCCATCGGGCTAGGCGACGGGAGGCGAGGGACCGTGCACGTCTCGCCCGAGTTCCCTGACGTTGCGATGCACTGCGGCACGGAATCGGCAAAAGTGGGAGCGTCTTTGATGACGATCACCTGTTTCCCCGCGTCGAGCCAGGTCTGCCATGCCGCCGCGTAGCCCTGGCCGCCGTCGGGGACGCCCTCTGCCGTGGAGTAGCTGCGGTCACGGTTGGAGGCAATGACAACATCGATATCGGGACTCGACGCGACGACAGCCACGACCTCCTCCCGCCATTTCAAACACGCGGATTGGTGGGCGGGGATGTGATCGCTGGCGCCGACAATTCCGCGGTCTAGAGTCACCGGGCATGCGGAGTTCAAGAAAGTTGTGACCCGGATGCCGTACTCGCCTGCGATTGCATCCAGTGCCGTGGACCACATGCCCGCATGGGAGTCGCCCACCAGAGCGACATTAATGTCCTGCTCGCCCTCCGGCACGCCGAAGGAGCAGTTGAGGATGTCGGGGTTGCCACGCAACTGCAAGCAGACCGAGCCGTTTGCAACTGAATCATCCTGGACACCCCACGTGGCCAGGACAGTCGACGGATCGTCGATCTGATGAGAGTCCGGGCAGGTAGAACCCGAGAGGGCGGCTTGGGCACCGAAGCACTCATCGGGTGCAATCGCTCGAGCATGCATAGTTTGCGCCGACGACATCGCTTGACTCGTGATCCGGTTTGCCAGGGGAATGGTCGCAAAGAGCAGGAGCAGCACAGAGGCGGCTGACAGCGCCAGGACAATCCGCGGACTGCTGAGCACGGGCTGCTGTGACAACCGGACGGGGTCCTCGATGAACCGTTTCGACAGGTAAGCGAGGAGCAAAGTCACACCGAGGATCATGAGCTTGTCCTTCGCGGTGATCTCGCGATCAAGCATGAAAGGTGCGACGACGATGAGTGGCCAGTGCCAAAGGTAGACAGAGTAGGAGATGCCCCCGAGGAACTGCACGGGCCCTAGGGATGTGATCCCGTTCGGCGACCAAGAGTGCTTGATGTCGCCGATCCAAATCAGCGTCGATGTCGCGGCCACGGGAACCAATGCGAGCACCCCAGGGAAGCCGCTCTGGGCATCGAACGTCCAGGCGGCGAATGCGATCGCGCCCCATGCGGCCCAAGCAACCGGGATGAGCCACAGCTGAAGTCGCGCAGAGGCAGCGGGGACGAACGCCAACAGTCCACCAGCCGCGAACTCCCACGCCCGGCCCGTCGTCTCGAAGTAGGCAGCGTTGCCAGTGGACGCGGAACTGTAGATGCCCCAAGCAAGCGAAGCGGCGAAGACGGCTGCCAAAGCCGCAATGATTGCCGCCGTCCGCACCGCTCTGGATCGGCGCCGCGTCAGGCCAATACCGGCGAGGATCAGCAGCGGCCAAACGATATAAAATTGCTCTTCAACAGAGAGCGACCAGTAGTGCGTGACCGGTGATTGCGCAACGTCGTGCGCGAAATAATCCATCGATGTCGCGGCGAGGATCCAGTTCAGAATGTACGCCCCGGCCGCACCGATCTGATTGAACGACTGCCGTTGACTCGTGAGTGGAAGCCACACGGCAGTCAGCACGACGGTCACCGACAGGACCACTAGGGCCGCTGGAAGTAGACGCTTTGCCCGACGCGCCCAGAACTTGGCAAGGTTGATTCGACCCGACGTGTTGGCGTCTCTGACGAGGTGCGCAGTGATCAGGTAACCCGAGATCACGAAGAAGACATCGACACCGATATATCCGCCTGTCAGGCGTTCCGGCCACAGGTGATTCAGTAGGACCAGCCCGACGGCGACGGCGCGCAATGCCTGAATGTCGAGTCGAACGGGGCTTGGTTGGGCGGCCTGCTTGGTCGACGCACGGGCTTGCGTTGCTGTCATTGATCTCTCATGTCTTACGCCCGATGTCCGCGCCCGTCACTCGGGGTTCGGACGGGCTGGCAACCTCGGGGCGACCGTGTCGGTGGGCACGCGCATCCCTTCTCGGAAGCTCTTCTGCCTCAGTTTCCAGGCGGTCCAGCTGTCCCGTCTGAGCACCAGTCGCGCCAACGCCCATGCCTGAATGTAGAGCAACGGCATCCACCGTTTCGCGCGCGGGGTGTATTTCCGGGCGATGAGCACCCAGTTCCTCGAACGCCACCGAATGAAGAACGGCGAGTCCGGACCACCCGTGAGGCTGCTTGCCTTGTGGATGACTGTCGTCGCCGGTGTAAGCCAGAACTGGTATCCGGCATCCACCACTCTGACCGCGAAATCGATGTCGTCGTAGTAAACGAAGTACACGGGATCCATCAGCCCGATGTCGTGGAGAACACGCGGATTCACGAGGAGGCTGCAGGTCGATGCGTATCCGACCGGCATGAGTTCGATGTGTACATCTGCGATCGCCCCTCCCGCGGAGGAATGCGTGGGCTTCATCCCCAACGCGCGGTTGATGTCTCCCCCGGCGTACCACACCGACCCCGGCGGATCAGTGGCTTCAATGAGCGGCGAGAGGAGATCGATCGAGTTGGCGCTTGCGACCTGAACCAGGGTCGCGACAGCGTCGGGAGGAAGGATCGTGTCGTTGTTGTGGAACAAAATCCAGTCGACCCCATCGGCGATTGCCTGTTCGGTCCCCTGGTTGTTGCCGACGGCGATTCCCGTGTTCTCACTGTTGGCGATGGTTGTGATCGGCAACTTTCCGTCGTACTGCTCGACTATTTCCAGAGTTCGGTCCGCCGAGGCATTGTCAACGATGTACACGTGCAAGTTCGCACCGACCTGCGCCACGAGGCTATCCAGGAAGTCCTCGAGAACCTCTGCGCTGTTGTACGTGACGGTGACGATACCGACCTTGGCGTGTTCAGAAATCATTCGTACTCCTCGGCTGTGCGGGGTGATCAACGATGCGCGGTGGCGAAAGATGGTGGAGCACGTCAGAGGCGCGAATCTTGCGTTCTGCGTCGCCAGCGCAAGACAAAAAAAGCTACGAAAGCGACCGAACTGCAGAACGCGAGGATGCCAACCACCGGAGGGGGCGAGAGGAACGCCAGCGCGATGCAACACGCGCTGGCGGCTACAAGAAAGCCAATCGAACCCGATAGCCGCGGCAGGTCGTACCCGGACGTGCGCGCAAGCAGAATAGCCGCAACGGATTGCAGGCCGTAGAACAGAGGTAGCGCGAGCGCAAAGAGTCGCAGGTCGTCAACGCCAGTCACATGAAGGACAAGATAGACAACCGCAAGTGCCACTGCAACAGATGTGGGAGTGGTCAGGGCAAGGGGCCAGGTACGACCGCGCAGGAACACCAGATGTACATGAGCGAGGTACACGACCATGAACGATGCGCCCGCCGCCGCGACCAATGAGGGAGGCAGGATCGATGCCCCTGCGGCTCCACCGATGAAGAATGCGAGGAGCGGTGCGACAGACGCGTAGCCAGTTACGAGTACCAGGCAGAGCATCGAGACAAGCCAAGTCGTCTCAGTCAGCACTCGTTTGCGGTCGTCGTCGGGCGTGCGGTAGATCAACGGCGCCCACGCGTTGTTGAACGCACCGATTACCACCATGGGCGCTGTGCCGAGCAGGAGTGCGAGTTGCAGGGCACCGGCAGACGCGACGCCAACGACACTCCCCGCGGAAACGACGAGCGTGACCGTCAGCACAGAAGTCGCCATTTGATGAGGGAGGGTGGGGAGACCGATCCAGAGTGAGCGCCGTATCTCGGCAGCTACGATCACTGGGCGGCACAGGCGCACGACCCCGAGGAGGGCGATGAGCCCAACGGTAACGTGCGCAATCGCCATCGGCCAGAGATAGCGAGCCGCCGAAGCTTCTCCACCCAAGATGAAAATGAGACCGCTGAGTGGCGGGAGTATTGCCGCCATCATCCCCAAAAGCACAAACTCACGCACGCGGTCGACTCCCCTGAGGAATGACTGTGCGAGCATCACGATGCCAAGCCCCACGGAAGACACGACCGGCGCAATGAGGAGCGCGGGGCTTTGCCCCTCAATGACCAGACCGGCCCACCATCCGGACGTCGCGGCGGCGAGTGCGCCGAGAAGGATCGCGCCCACGGCCCCGACCAAAGTGAGACCCGACGCACCAGCCGGACCGCTGCTTCCAACGATCGCGTGCCGGGTGATTGCTGCAGGGAAACCAAGTGACACAATGACGAGCCCGACCTGATACAGCGTGATGCCGATGCCGACAACACCATACTGGTCGGCGCCCAAAGCGCGGACGACGAAGGGCGTGACCGCAAAGGTGCTCAAGATTGGGGCCACCGTTGCGATGACATATGCGGACCCCGATTTCGCCAACACCCCGGTTACGCCAGTAGAGCGCTGGGGCGACTCACGCGTCACGATATTCGCCCACCGGATTGGCCCATCCTCCTGCGACTCATTGCTCGCTACCGAAGACTCGGGCGTGAATTTCTGGATGCTTGCGGCGTGCCGCCCACCGCCCGAGAAGAAACTCGGGATACCGCCGATAGAACTTGGCCATCGACGCGAGTTCGCGCCGCCATGGAGCCAACCTGAACCCTGTCGTCTCACGCGCCCAGCCGTGCACAAAACGGGCGCCGGGCACCAGGAGCACGGGCACCCGCGCATTCCACGCACGAAGGCAAATGTCCTTGTCCTCGTAGTAGAGGAAAAAGTGGGCATCCCAGGCGCCGAAAAGATCTAGTGTCTCGCGCATAGCAAAGACCGCAGCGCCCATCACCCAGCAGACGGGGCGCGGCTCGTCATCCTGCGCAACAAGCAGATAGCGGGGATCTCCGCCCCGGAGCCGATTCCGGACCTTTGACGAAAGGAATGGGTAGCCGCGACCATTGGCTTGCAGTGCCCCGTCGGGATACTCCAGTTGGGGCGCAACAACTGCATTCTCAGCCAGTGCCACAGCCCGCAAAGCCGGAAGCTTCTCGAAGTCGACGCGCAGATCGGGATTGACAAACCCGATGAAGCTTCCATTCGCCGCGCGCAGCCCCAGGTTGTTCGCATAGGAGAAGCCTCGATTGACATCGTTTCGGATGACCCTTGCGCCAAGGCGCTTCGCAATGCGCAATGTGTCGTCAGTAGACGCGTTGTCGACCACAATCCACTCGATACCGGTATCCGGGGTATTGCCCGACCAGTAGTCTTCGAGCGCACGACCGCTGTTGTGGGTCACGGTGATGAGAGTGCACCAGGGACCGTCGTCGATTTGTTCGTCCACATCGATCCTTGATCTCTCGCTGCGCAGCTAGTCGCACCCCACCGGGACATCCTATGTTGTTGACTGCAATCCACTCGGTAGATGGCGGCGCCAAGCCTGCGGACAGTGCGGCGACCTTTCCGGTCTGGGGGTCCCGGCCGAGGGTGGGGCCGACCGCCGGGTCGGATCCGCAAGTGCCAAGATGGTCAGATGATCCGACGGTCCACCTCTCCCGCAAGCAGGCCTTCCCTTACCGCCGGCCGAGCGAGTAGCGAGTGAGCCCCTCAGCCGACGAGAGATGGCTCGTCACCGGCGCATCGGGGTTGTTGGGGGCAAATGCGGTGCTCGATCTTGCCGGATCTCGGCGAGTGGTTGGCGCCGCTCGACGGATGCGGAAAATGGGAGGAGTTCAACCGTTGGCGGTCGATCTCTCATCGCCGAGCGAGCGGATCGGCCTGGTGGAAAGAAGTAGAGCGGATGTCATCCTGCACACCGCCGCGGTGTCGTCTATCGAGGCTTGCGAACGTGATCCCGACCTCGCGCGCGAGCTCAACGTGCGGGCGGCGAAAGACCTGGCCGCGCAGGCGCGCGAACTGGGAGCCCAGTTCATCCATGTGTCAACCGATGCAGTTTTTGACGGCAAGCGGGGCGGGTACGTCCCAACAGATACCCCATCCCCATCCACCGAGTACGGTCGGACGAAGGCGGACGCCGAAGCCGCCGTCCTCGATGTGTATCCTGCTGCAATAGTCGCTCGCGTAAACTTCTACGGCTGGAGTCCCTCACGCAGCCGCAGTCTTGCGGAGTTTTTTTACAATCGACTCAGTCGCGGCGAGAACGCTCCCGGCTTCACCGATGTGACGGTGAGCACGATGTATGTGAGAACCCTGATCGACCACCTCATCGCGCTTCAAGGTGCAGGTGCAAGTGGGATCGTGCACGCCGTCAATGATCAACCAACTACGAAATTCGACTTCGGCGTGACCCTTTCGCGTGCATTCGGCTTTGACCCGGGAAGGGTCGTCCGCTCGACGTCGAGTGAACATCTATCGATAGGTCGAGGCTCCAATCTCACCCTGAACACGGATCGCCTTCACGAGATCATCGACGTCCCAAACACCACGCAGGAATCCGATCTCCAACGACTTGCCGAGGACGCGAGCTCTGGACGGAGGACGGCCCTATCCGCTTTCAGCCCCGAGGAGAAGAACCCGTGAACATGAAGATCGCAGACCGCGACATAGGGCTCGATCACCCCACCTACTTCGTCGCCGATATCGCTGCTAGTCACGACGGGAGCCTTGAGCGCGCGCTGGACTTGATTCACCTCGCTGCAGAAGCCGGTGCAGACGCGGCAAAGTTCCAGAACTTTACGGCGAGGGAGATCGTCTCCGATCGAGGATTTCGTGAGCTCGGTGCGAAGCTGAGCCACCAGTCCACCTGGAAGAAGTCCGTTGTTGAAGTGTACGAGGAGGCATCGATCCCACACGCGTGGACGCCACACCTCAAGCGGGCGTGTGATGAGGCCGGTATCCACTTCTTCTCCGCTGCGTACGACCTGGCGGCCGTTGACATGCTGGACCCTTTTGTCCCCGCCTTCAAGATCGGGAGCGGCGATATCGATTGGCTGGAGGCCATCGAGTACACCGCGGCAAAGGGAAAGCCGATCCTGCTTGCGACTGGTGCAGCGGACCTTGACGATGTCGTCCGCGGTATCGACGCAGTCCGGAAGTACACCGACCAGCTCGTCCTCATGCAATGCAACACGAACTACACCGCGTCGGTTGAGAACTTCCGATACCTCAACTTGAACGTGCTGAAATCGTATGGAGTGCTCTTTCCGGACGCGGTACTCGGACTGTCAGACCACACGCCCGGCCACGCCTCAACACTCGGCGCGATCGCGCTGGGGGCCAGAGTGATCGAGAAGCACTTCACTGACGACACGGGACGCGACGGCCCCGACCACAAGTTCTCGATGGACCCCACCTCGTGGCGCGAAATGGTGCACCGATCGCGGGAGCTTGAACTTGCGCTCGGCGGCACCCTGAAGAAGATCGAAGAGAACGAGCTCGAGACCAGAGTGGTTCAGCGCCGTGCAGTCCGAGCACGCGAGGCACTGCCTGCCGGGCATGTGCTCGTGCGCGGCGATCTCGCGGTGCTACGGCCTGCGGCGCCAAACGCGGTTCCTGCCTCACAGGTTCGTGAACTGTTGGGACGAACACTGACGATCGATCTGGAAGCCGACAGCGCCATCCGTTGGACTGATGTAGCGGGACAATGACTCGGGTTCTCTATTTGAGCGACTCGGACGGCGGTCACGATCGACGATTCGTCGATGCCTGGCGCAGTTCCGGTATGGACGTGTCAGCCCCGGACCTCCGCGGCGTCCAAGACTCGAGTGGCGCGCTCCTTCGAGAGATCGAGGATTTCGCTCCCGACGTGACACAAGTCGGTCCGCTGACTGGCCGGTCTGCGGAACTCGTTCTTAAGCACTGGAATGGCCCTTTGATATCGACGTCCTGGGGATACGACCTTCTACTCGATGCTGAAACCTCGGAGCGTGCGCGCGAAATCGCCATCAAAGCGCTGGAGCTCGCCGACCTCGTGTTCGTAGACAGCGTTGCAACGAACGAAGCAGCAGTACGAATCGGCGTAGATCCAAGGATCATCGCCACTTTTCCCTGGGGTCTCGATCCGGAGTGGCTAAATCTCCCGGCACATCGGCCCCTCGGACCCGATCCCACCTTTCTCTCAATCCGCCGACATGACCCGATGTACCGCGTGGAAGATGCACTCGAGGCCTTTCTTGCTATCGCGCCCAGCTACCCACAGTCACAACTGGTGATTGCCGGGAACGGCTCACTCACCCCAGGTCTGGTGGAGCGCGCCATGTCGAGCAGGTCGGCCGCACAGGTGAGATTTGTCGGTGAATTGTCCCCTGCAGAGCTCCGGCAATGGATGGCTGACGCTGATGCCTATGTCTCGGCGTCAGTCGTCGACGGAACGTCCGTTTCATTGCTTGAGGCGATGGCAGCCGGATTGCCGGTAGTCGTTTCCGACATCCCCGGGAACGCGGCATGGGTGGGAGAAGCGACGGGACACACTTTTCCGACCGGAGATGTCCACGCTCTTTCGCGAGTTATGAACGACTTCTGCACGCAGTCGTCGGGCTTTGCAGAGGACGCCGCCCGTCGAGCGTCGCAGGCCACACTTGCTATTCGCGAGAACGCGAACTGGCAGCAGACAAGCACGCGGTTTGCGGAGTATGCGCTTCGAGCGATCGAATCTCACGAGAGGAAACGAGATGGGCGGGCTGCTAGTGATTCAGGCCAGGCTGGGGAGTAGTCGGCTGCCGGCGAAAGTCCTAGCCGACATCGATGGCCGAAGTATGTTGCAGATGGTCATCGAGCGTGCTGGGCGCGCACACAGCGTCGACGAGATCGTGGTAGCGACCACAACGGATTCGTCGGACGATGAGTTGGTCCAGAAAGCTCAGGAATACGGAGCAGACGTCATCCGTGGCGACAGCTTCGATGTGCTTGCCAGATTTGGCACGGTGCTCGATGCGTATCCTCTGGCGGACCCGATCGTACGAGTTACAGCAGATTGCCCCTTCATCGATGCGGCGATCATCGATCGGCTCCTCGATCTGCAAAAACAGACAGGCGCGGACTACGTTTCCAATAGGCTGCCTCCACCGTGGAAACGGACGTCTCCCGTGGGTCTCGATGTAGAAGTTGTCCGACGAGAGGCGTTGGAGATCGCGATCAAAACAGCTACAGACGACCATGATCGCGAGCACGTGATGCCCTATCTCTACCGCCACCCCGACCGGTTCTCTATCGTCGTCGATGACCTCGAGTCAGATCTTTCGACCTATCGCTGGACCGTCGACACGCCGGAGGACCTTCAAGCTGTCCGCGAGATCGCCCATCGGCTCGGGCCCGAACCATTCGGCTGGATGGATGTACTCCGGGTTGCATCCAACAACCCTTGGATAGCGGAACTGAACGCTACTGTGACCCAAAAAGCTGTGCACGAGGTCGATGGCCGATGGGAACGACCTGTTCGATAGACACCCTTCCGAGACCACCGCAGGCATAGCGACCGACGCACGACCGGCGGTTCGATCGGCTCACGAGGCTCGATAGGATTCTGTCTGGGTGACTCACCCAGAAGAGCCTCGCAAGATGCTCCCGCCAATTCACACATACTCGCAGCGACGATTGGCCCTCCACGCGTGTCCATACTTCACGGGTCTAGCATCCTCATCACAGGAGGCACCGGGTCCTTCGGCAAGGCGTTCATCCGCTACGCGCTCGATAACCTCAATCCTCGTCGGCTCGTCGTCTTTTCACGCGACGAACTCAAGCAGTACGAGGTTCGCCATCTCTTCAATGACGATCCTCGTCTTCGCTGGTTCATCGGCGACATCCGCGATGAACGAAGGCTGGCTCGCGCGCTCCATGGTGTCGACCACGTGGTGCACGCTGCGGCGCTCAAGCAAGTGGATACGGCCGAATACAACCCCTTCGAGTTCGTCAAGACCAACGTTCTCGGAAGTCAGAACGTGATCGAAGCGTCTATCGATGCGGGCGTCAAGAGAGTGGTTGCACTCTCGACTGACAAGGCTTCCAGCCCGATCAATCTCTACGGTGCGACCAAACTGACCGCCGACAAACTGTTCATCACGGGCAACCACTATGCGGCGGCCTACGAGACACGCTTCGCAGTGGTTCGCTACGGCAACGTGATGGGATCCCGAGGATCCGTGATCCCCTTCTTCAGGAAGCTTGGGGAGCAGGGCAAACCCCTCCCGATCACCGATCTTCGTTGCACGCGGTTCTTCATCACCTTGCCTCAAGCGGTAAAAATGGTGGTGGACACTTTCGACTTCATGCAAGGCGGAGAGCTCCTCGTCCCGCGCATTCCTTCAATGAGGGTCGTGGACCTCGCTCACGCAGTAGTTCCAGGTGCAGAACTGGTGGATGTCGGGCTACGTCCTGGCGAGAAGCTCCACGAAGAGATGATCAGTCCCGAAGAGGGGCGACGAGCCGTCGTGGTCCGGGACGGCGATTACTTCGTGATTCAGCCAGATATTGCGTCCTGGGGCTATTCGGCTCCGATCGGATCCACTCCCACGCCCGACGGATTCGCCTACAGATCCGACAGCAACGATGAGTGGTACACGCAGGAACAGATCCGCACAATAATCGAGGCTGAGCTCTAGGGAAGATCGCTGCAGGGCGACCTGCGTGGACTTCTACGACGGCGCGACGCCGACTGAGCGCTCCCACAGTGCCCGTGCGACGACCTTTTCGTCGCGCGCGTACACAGCCGCCCTGATCGCAATGGCGACGAAGGCACCGAGGTAGCCGCCAATGGTGTTGGCTGCGACATCCTGAGCGGTCGCGAAGCGCTCCGACAATATCGCGTACTGCGTGAGCTCGATCGCCGCCGAAAAGGCGGGAACGACCAGCAATGCCGTCCACCAGAACCGGCGCGGGAGGGCGAGCGCGACGAAGAAACCGAGCGGGAGGAACATCAGGATGTTCGCGGAGAATTCGAGTTTCGAGTAGCCGAACCACTCAGGGATCCCGTTCCGGTGCAGAACTCCGAGCAGACTGTTAATCGCCGATTCATATCCTCGGTCGAGCGGGGTAGGCGACATCGTGGCCCACACCACGATCGCGAGATAGACAGTCAATCCCGCGAACGCGAGAACCGACCGCAGCCGACTGGGCGGCGGGGGTGCCGGCCGCGTTGCATTCGAGGTTGAGCCACCGGTGGTCTGGACGCCATACACGTTGGACACGCCTTCTCCCCTGGTCGACCGCCCATGCTGTGCGGCGACAAGATCCCACGGTCATGCGGACTCGCATCGCTGCCGCTTCGACCGTACCCCGGGGCGCGCAGACATTTGTGGGAGTATTCTCAGAACAGTCTTGACCGACTGTCAGCTGAGAAGGTTCCAGGGGGGATCAGATTTTTCCTGACGACGACGGAGCCGGCAACTTCACTCAGTCCAGCGCGGGGTGGGCGAGTTCTTCACCGTCGTTGACGGCCAACGATTCCCGAGTGCGTCGGCCATCGCTGGACTCGCTGTGGACTCCGCGAATCGCCGCTCAGGTTCCCACGTCGACGAGTATGGCGCGGTCTGTCGGCGA
>NZ_PQBR01000017.1:0-1457 GCF_002911615.1 Microbacterium sp. CJ77
AGCCTGTCAAGTTGTTTGTGTAAGCGGGCGTCGCTCGGGTTTCAGAGGTAGGGCTGGATGCGGTCGGGGTAGGCGAGGGCGAGTTGCGCGAGGGCTTGTTTCCAGTTCGTGGTGATCTGGCCCTCGACGAGGCGGCCTTCGGCGTTGCGTTTGACGCCACGAGCGCGTCCGCGTTCCTTGAGCCGGTCGCGGGCGCGCTTGTCTTCGATGTTGCAGATTGCGAGCCAGAGCAGCTTGACGACGGCGTCGTCGGAGGGGAAGTGCCCGCGGTTCTTGATGATCTTCCGCAGCTGGTAGTTCAGCGACTCGATGCTGTTCGTCGTGTAAATCACCCGGCGCAGCATCGGTGGGAACGCCAAGAACGGTGTGAATCTGTCCCAAGCGTTCTCGAACACCTGGACTGTGTTCGGGTTCGCGATGCCGAGGTCGGACGCGGCGAAGTCGGTCAGCGCGACGAGGGCGGCGTCTTCGTCCGCGGCCTGGTAGATCGGTTTCAACGCGGCGGCGACGGCTTTGCGGGACTTGTAGTTCACGAACCGCATGGCCGAGCGGATCAGATGAACAACACACGTCTGAACCGTCGATTCTGGCCAGGTAGCCTCGATCGCTTCGGGGAACCCGGTGAGCCCGTCGACGCAGACGATGAGGACGTCCGCGATGCCTCGGTTGGCGAGTTGCGCGCAGACACCGGCCCAGAACTTCGCGCCCTCGGTGATTTGGATCCAGATGCCCAGGACGTGCTTGATGCCATCCATGTCGACGCCGACAGCGATGTGAGCGGCCTTGTTGCGCACGTGCGCACCATCGCGGACCTTCACGATCAGCGCGTCCAGGTAAATCACCGGATAGAACGCCTCCAGCGGCCGATGCTGCCAAGCCATGACCTCATCGAGGACCTCATCAGTGATCTTGCTAATCGTCTCCCGGCTGATCTCCGTGCCGATCGTGGAGACCAGATGATGCTCGATATCGCGGATCGTCATCCCACCGGCGTAGAGCGAGACGATCATGTCATCAAGCCCACCCAGGCGCCGTGAGCCCTTCGGGACCAGCATCGGCGTGAAGGACCCATCCCGGTCCCTGGGGATCGCGAGGTCGACGTCACCGACGCTGGTCGCGACAGTCTTCGGAAACGAGCCGTTCCTCGAATTCGGGTGAAGCCCCGCCTCGGGATCGCCCTGCTCGTAGCCGACATGCTCGGTCAGCTCCGCCCGCAATCCGCGTTCAAGGCCGGCCTTGATGAGCTGCTGGATCAGCCCATCCTTGCCGTCGAGCTTGACCTCGCCAGCATCGATCTTCGCGTAAAGGTCGTCCAACGCGCCCGATGCTTCGAGCGCCTCCACACCCTCGCGCTGAGCCTTGCGACGCTCATCACGCGCCTGCTTGTCAATCATGGTCATCAGTGTCTCGGCTTTCAGTCAGGAGCACTGCCCCTTACACAAACCATCTGACACGCT
>NZ_PQBR01000018.1:0-56617 GCF_002911615.1 Microbacterium sp. CJ77
CGGTCGGCCCACCGTGCGCCCGCAGACCGCCGATGGCCACGCCGTTATGCGCAACGACTCTTCTTTTCCGACGTGTTCATCGTGCTCGTCGTATGTCTGACCTTTGGCGTGATACTGACGGCGCAGCGATTCGTCGCGTCACTATGGCCCAATGGGCCCGACGTCGGATATATGACCTTCATGCTCGCAGTGGCGCTCATCTGGATCGCATGTCTGGATGCCTTCGACACGCGAGACGAGCGCTACGTCGGGCACGGTGTTCTGGAATATCGACGAATCGTCGCGGCATCCGTAGGAGCGTTCTCACTCATCATCGCCGTGGGCTTCTTCATGAGGACCGAGATGTCACGACCGATGTTCATCACCGTTCTACCCGCTGGTCTCGCGCTCTTGTTGTTCTCGCGATGGCTGTGGCGCCAATGGTTACGCCGCCAGCAAGCCGACCATCGCTATGTCAATCGGGCGCTCATAGTCGGTGAGCGGAGCAAAGTTGACCACACCGCGCGGGCGATTGCTCGAACCCACGGCACGGGATTCGACCTCATCGGGGCCGTGACGCCCTCGGGCCGGGCAGTATCTGACTCCGGGCAGCTGCAGGTGCTCGGAGATTTCTCTCGCCTCATTTCTGTGATGGATGAGCACCGCATCGACACACTCATCCTGGTCGGGTCGGACGATCTCAATCCACGGACGATGCGATCGCTCGGCTGGCAACTCGCTGATCGCGATGTTCAGCTCGTCGTTGCCCCCGCACTCACCGACATCGCCGGCCCACGAGTCCACTCTCGGCCCGTCGCCGGGCTGCCGCTCATCCATGTGACCTACCCGACCCTCGAAGGCGGTCGGCGTGTCGCGAAACGTACGTTCGACATCATCGGTTCCGCTCTCCTCATCACCCTGTTCTCCGGCGCCCTCCTTGCGGTTGCCATCGCCGTGAAGCTCTCGAGCCCCGGGCCTGTCCTCTACCGGCAGGAGCGGGTGGGACGCCGGGGCAAGCGTTTCGGAATGCTGAAGTTCCGTTCCATGGTGCAGGACGCCGACGACCAACTTGCGAGCCTCCTGGACGCACAGGGAACCTCCGACCAGCCCCTCTTCAAGGTCACCAACGATCCGCGAATCACGCCGGTGGGCAAGTTCATCCGCAAGTACTCGCTGGACGAACTCCCCCAACTCCTCAATGTGATGCGAGGACAGATGAGTCTTGTCGGCCCACGTCCTCAGCGGCCAGCAGAAGTCGCGTTGTACGACGACGAAGCACATCGACGTCTGCTCGTGAAGCCAGGGATGAGCGGATTATGGCAGGTCAACGGTCGCTCCGCGCTCTCCTGGGAAGACGCGCTCCGCTTCGACCTCTATTACATCGAGAACTGGTCGTTCACGCAGGATCTGCTCATCCTCTTCCGGACCATCAAGGCGGTAGCCCAACCAGGATCGTCGGCTCATTAAGCCCGAAGGCTACCTGGCGTTGTGGTCGGCGTTGTACCGGTCGAGGACCTCGTCGATCGGGCCGTCCAGCACGAGCCGATGCTTGTCGAGGTAGAGACCGCGCGTGCAGAAGCGGCGCAGGTCGCGTTCGTTGTGCGAGACGAAGAAGAGCGTGCGACCCTCCGCCAGCAGCTCGTCGATCCGGCGGTAACACTTCTCTTTGAAGGCCTTGTCCCCCACCGCCAGCACCTCGTCGACCAGCAGGATCGGCTCCTCGAGCTGCGAGACGACCGCAAACGCGAGCCGCACCTTCATGCCGCTCGACAGATGCTTATAGGGCGTGTCGACCGAGTCGTGCAGCTCGGCGAAGTCGATGATGCCGTCGAACCGGCGCGCGACCTCGGCGCGGGACATCCCGTGCAGTCCCGCCGTCAGGCGGACGTTCTCGCGCACCGTCAGGTCGCCGACGAAGCCACCCGTGATCTCGATCAGGGGTGCGACGCCGCCATTGACGCGCACGCTGCCTTCGTCGGCGATCAGCACCCGCGCGACGAGCTTGAGGAGGGTCGACTTGCCCTGACCGTTGCGGCCGACGACACCGATCGACTCCCCCGGCTGCACGTCGAACGAGACGTTGCGCAACGCCCAGAATTCGTTCGGGCGAACGCGACGGGATGACCCGGCGAACAGATCCTTGAAGCTGCGACGTCCGCGGCGGTTGCGCCGGAACCGGATGCCGAGGTCGCGCACCTCGATGGCTGCCCCGCTCATCAGAGCTCCTTCAGCACGGGTCGTTCGAGCCTGCGGAACACCAGGATTCCGAGCCCGAGGAAGGCGAGGCACATCAGCGCACCCACGACGATACTCAGGGTGTCCCACACCTCGGGGAAAAACCCGACTCGGTAGAGCGTGAAAATGCCCGACAGCGGGTTGAACGCGGCCAGCTCCGGGAAGATGCCCGGCAGGTCGCCCACGCTGTAGATGATCGGCGAGGCGTAGAACAGCACGCGGAGGATCAGCTTCGTGGTGCGCTCGAGGTCCGTGTACAGGACGCACAACGGAGCCACCAGTAGGCCGAGACCGACGAGGAGAGCCGTCTGCAGGATGATCGCGACCGGGAACCAGAGAAGTCCCCAGCCGACCGGCGCCCCCGCGATGATGGCGAAGGCGACCAGCACGGGCAGCGAGCAGAGAAACTCCACGCCCTTGCTGAGCACGATCCGGTTGACCCAGATCGAACGGGGAATCGCCGTCGACCGGACGAGGCGCGCGTCCTTGTTGAACGCGCGGGTGAAATCCGAGACGGCGGAGTTGAACCACACCCACGGCAGCAGAGCGGTGATCAGGAACACGATGTACGGATCGTGCCCGACCGTCCGCTGGAAGATCTGCGTGAAGACGAACCAGTAGATCGCGCTCATCACGAGCGGATCGAGGATCGACCACAGGTAACCGAGGGCGCTCGTGGCGTACCGGACCCTCAGATCGCGGGCCGAGAGCAGCCAGAGGGAGTGCAGGTATCGCCGGGCGGAGCCGGGGCTGCCGACGGCGGCGGTGGTCACGCATGCGAGTCTACTTCCGGGCCGGGGTCGGCCTTCGCGCCGCGAAAGGATGCGACACGCCGTGCCGGCACTCGGTCCCGCTTCCGGGTATAGCGTCTGCGGGGCCGCTCGACAGTCAGGCGAGTTGGTTGTTCCACATCGACAGCGCGGCACCGATCGCCATGTGCATGTCGAGGTACTGGTACGTCCCGAGGCGGCCGCCGAACGACACGTCCTTCTCGCCCTTGGCCAACTCGCGGTAGGCCAGGAGCTCGGAGCGGTCCTCCGGGGTGTTGACCGGGTAGTACGGCTCGTCCTGCCCCTCGGCGAAGCGCGAGAACTCGCGCATGATGACGGTCTTGTCCGTCGGGTACCGGTCGGCGCGCTCGGGGTGGAAGTGCTTGAACTCGTGGATGCGGGTGTACGGCACGGCTGCATCGGCATAGTTCATGACCGGCGTCCCCTGGAAGTCGCCGATCGGAAGGACCTCCTCTTCGAAGTCGAGTGTGCGCCACGACAGCGCACCCTCGGCGTAGTCGAAGTAGCGGTCGACCGGTCCCGTGTAGACGATGGGCAGCCGGCCGACGGTGGCCGCCTTGTTCAGCGGCTGCGTCGCGTCGAAGAAGTCGGTGGAGAGCTTGACCTCGATGTTCGGGTGATCCGCCATCCGCTCGATCCACGCCGTGTACCCGTCGGTCGGCAGGCCCTCCCACGTGTCGTTGAAGTACCGGTTGTCGTAGGTGTAGCGCACGGGAAGCCGGCTGATGACCTCGGCGGGCAGGTCGGTCGGGTCCGTCTGCCACTGCTTCGCGGTGTAGTCGCGGATGAACGCTTCGTACAGCGGCCGACCGATCAGCGCGATCGCCTTCTCTTCGAGGTTCGCGGCATCCTTCACATCGAACTCGCCCGCCAGTTCGTGAACGAGCGCGCGCGCCTCGGACGGCGAGTACGCCGCCTGGAAGAACTGGTTGATCGTGCCGAGATTGATCGGCAGCGGGTACACGACGCCCTGGTGGTTCGTGTAGACGCGATGCACGTAGTCGGTGAAGGTCGTGAAGCGGTTGACGTACTCCCACACGGTGGGGTTCGACGTGTGAAAGAGGTGAGCGCCGTAGCGGTGGACCTCGATGCCCGTCTCGGGTTCGTCCTCGCTGTAGGCGTTTCCGCCGATGTGGTGACGACGATCGATGACGGTCACCTTGCGACCGGATGCTGCGGCGCGCTCGGCGATGGTAAGCCCGAAGAATCCGGAGCCGACGATGAGGAGATCCATGGGCTTCGATCCTATCCGCGCGTGCTTTACGGACGATCTCGTAGGCTGGGGCTTCTATGACTCTCGAGATCTTCGTTCCGTTCTGGGGTGACCCCGAGCTGCTCTACCTGACCGTCGACTCCGTGCGCGCGCAGCGCAACGACGACTGGCGTCTCATCGTGATCGACGACTGCTACCCCGACGCGTCCGTGGGCGAATGGTTCGAAGCGCTGAACGACGACCGCATCACCTACGCGCGCAACGAAGAAAACCTCGGCATCACCGAGAACTACCGCGAAGCCATCCGTCGAGCCACCGGCGACTACATCACGATTCTGGGGTGCGACGACCTGCTCCATCCCAACTATGTCGACGTGGTCCTCGCGACGATAGAAGCGGTGCCGGACGCCGACGTCGTCCAGCCCGGCGTGGAGGTGATCGACGAACACGGCACCCTCATCCGTCCACTCGTCGATCGGGTCAAACAAGGCGTGCTCGCCCCCCGCGGCGGACCCGGCATCGCGGTCCTCCGGGCCGAGGCGATGGCGACGAGTCTGATCAGGGGAGATTGGCTGTATTGGCCGTCCCTCACGTTCCGGACTGACACGCTGCGACGCATCGACTTCCGCGAGGGTCTGCCGATCATCCAGGATCTCGCACTCTTGATGGACGTGGCGTTCGAAGGAGGATGTCTCGCGTACAACCCGAAACTCGCGTTCTCCTACCGCCGTCACGGCGGAAGTGCCTCGCAGAAGACACTGCTAGACGGGCGTCGATTCCACGACGAACGCACGTACTACCGGCAAGCGCGAAACCTCGCGGCGCGGAAGGGGTGGAGGCGCACTGCTACGGCGGCACGGCTACGCGCCATGTCGAGGCTGCACGCCATTGCTGAGCTACCCGGGGTCCTACGGCACGGAACGCGCGCCGGGCTACAATCTACGCTGGCGCACATCTTCGCGCTTTAGTCGCGCACGTTGACGTCACGAGCCCGAGCGGCATCCATTCACACAGGAGACACGTATGCCCGATCATGTGCTCATCACCGGCGGCGCGGGCTTCATCGGCACGCGCCTTGCTCGGCGCTTCGTCGATGCCGGGCACACAGTCACGGTGCTGGATTCCCTCATCCCTCAGGTACACGGCGATGACCCGCGACTCACCTCACCGCTCTTGCGGTCACTCGACGGCGTTGCGTCCGTCATCGAGGGCACCGTCACGTCTGCCGAAGATCTGCGATCGGCGCTCGAAGGCGCCGGCATCGTCGTGCACTTGGCTGCCGAAACCGGCACCGGTCAATCAATGTACGAGATTGACCGCTACGTCGAGGCGAACGTAGGCGGAACAGCGAAGCTCCTGGACATCCTGGCCAACGAACAGCACTCGGTGACGAGAGTCGTGATCGCCTCGTCACGGTCGATCTACGGTGAGGGCGCTTACCGCACCGTCGACGGTCGGGTGGTCTATCCCCCCCACCGCTCCGATGCGGCGATGGCAGCCGGGGACTTCGAGGTCAGCATGTCGGGGGAGGAAGCCCTCGAGATGATTCCGACCGACGAGAATGCGAAGCTGCATCCGTCTTCCGTTTACGGCATCACGAAGCAGATGCAGGAATCGCTCATCATGACTGTCGCGCCGACCATCGGGATCGAGCCGGTCGCACTCCGTTACCAGAACGTCTACGGCCCCGGTCAATCTCTGAAGAACCCCTACACCGGCATCCTTTCGATCTTCTCGACACTGATCCGACAGGGCAAGAGCATCAACATCTTCGAGGACGGTCTCGAAAGTCGCGACTTCGTCTACATCGATGACGTCGTCGAGTCCACTTTCCTCGCCTCAACGCTTGCTGCAGCCGCGGGTCACACGATCAACGTCGGCAGTGGGGTTGCGACAACAGTGAACGAAGTCGTCGCGTCGCTCTTCGCTGCATTCGGCACCAGCGTTCCGACGACGGTGACCGGCAACTACCGACTCGGCGACATCCGACACAACACCGCAGACACGACACGGTTGCGCGAACTGCTCGGCTACGAGCCAAGAACCGATTTCCGTACCGGGCTCGGGCGCTTCGTCGAGTGGGTGTCCGCAGAGCCGATCGAGGAGAGCGGCTACGAGCGGTCCCTCAAAGAGATGGCCGAGCGAAGCCTGCTCAAGTAATGGTCACAGCCCCCGCGTCGAGCCGCGCGTTCCCGCACAGCCGCAACAGTCTCAATCTGTTCCGCCTGATTCTCGCAGCCGCGGTGCTGTTCGCGCATGCGTTCTACATCACCGGCAACGGCACCGGGCCCATGCTGCACGGAGAAAACCTGGGCGGCTGGGCCGTGGCAGGCTTCTTCGTCCTCAGCGGGTTTCTCATCATGGGAAGCCGGATGCGCCACACGACAGGGGAATTCCTCGTCCACCGGATCGCGCGTATTTACCCGGCTTTCATCGTCGTGCTCGTGGTGACCGCGTTCGTGTTCGCGCCTATTGCCGGCCTGCTCGAACGTGGAGATCTCGGCGGATTCTTCACCACCCCCATCACGCCACTCGAGTACATCTGGGGCAACATCGGGCTCCACGTGCAGTCATACACAGTGTCGTGGACCCTGCAGACCGTGCCGTACGCCGGCGCCTGGAACGGATCCCTGTGGACCCTCTACTACGAGTTCTTCTGCTACATCATCGTGTGGGTGCTCGGCTTTTTCGCCATCTTCCGTAAGACGATCTGGTTCCCCGTCGCGCTCTGGGTCCTTGCGGTCGCCATCCACGCGACGCAGAGCTTCTGGGGACGACTCGGGCTCGACCTCGACTTCACGCTCCTGTTCAAGCTCCTGCCCTTCTTTCTGGGCGGCGTCGTCGCCTATGTCGTGTTCGACCGCTGGGGCATGCGCACGTCGATCGGAATCGCTTGCCTGGTGGGCTCGCTCGTGCCGATCGCGTTGATCCCCGGGTTCGGCGGGCAACTGGCGGCACCCCTATTGGCCTACGGATTGCTGTGGCTCAGCACGATCATCCGACAACCGAACATCATCGCGAAGCATGACGTGTCGTACGGGTTCTACATCTACGCGTGGCCGACCGCGCAGCTGCTCGTGCTGCTCGGCGTGGCGGGGTGGGGAATCGGGGCATTCATGGGGATCAATGTGCTCGTGACGCTCGTGTTCGCGACGGCGAGTTGGCTTCTGGTCGAGCGACCGATCATGCGGGCGACGCGAGGGCGTCGATCAGCGGGCGCCCCGGCGGAACAACGGGTCGCATAGAGCTGGCATCGCCGCGGGGTGCACGGAACCGATTGATAGACTCGGGATCATGCCCCGTGTCCTGGTCGATCTTTTGTCGTACACGGGCACGAAGGGCGGCATGGAGGTCTACGCCCGCGAGACCTACCGCCGCCTCGGCGACGTCGCGCCCGACTGGGAGTTCATCGGCTATTTCAGTTCCGAAGGCTATCGGTTGGATCGCACGTGGTTCCCCGGCGAGACGATCGATTCGGGAATCAGCGGCGAGAACCGATTCGCCTGGGCATGGGGCGAGCTCTTTTCGGTCGCGCGCGCCGCGCACAAGGCAGGGGCGGATCTCGTTCACTCGCCCGCGACCCTGGGTCCCCGTCGGACGAAGATGCCCCACGTCGTGACGATGCACGACATGCTGTATTGGAGTCATCCAGAGTTCATGTCCACCCCGCTCTATACGGCACCGGTGAAGTGGATGGAACGGGTTGTGTCGCGGAACGCGGCACGCATCATCACGGACAGCCCCGGTTCGGCCAGCGAGATCGTCAAGTACCTGTCGACAGACCCGGGGCTGATCGATGTCGTACCCCTCGCGGGCGGACATCCGCAGGGGGTCGATCGAAGCCTGGCCGGTTCTGAGGGACCGATGATCCTCGCGATGGGCAATCGTCGCCCCCACAAGAACTGGGCTTCGCTGCCTCGAGCGATCGCGCTCCTGCCTCGCGAGCGGCGCCCTCGGGTCGTCATCACCGGCGGCCGGGGCGACGATCCACTGCAACCGATCGTCGAAGAGTTCGATGTCGGCGAATGGGTCGAATTGCGCGGATGGGTAGACGATTCCGAAGTCGCTCATCTGTACTCGACGGCAAGTGTGCTGGCCATTCCCTCGCTCGCGGAGGGATTCTCATTGCCCGCACTGGAGGCGATGAGCGCGGGTGTGCCGGTACTGCTCAGCGACATCGATGTGCATCGGTACGTCGGTGGCAACGCTGCGCGCTATTTCCGCGCCAACGACGACGCCGCGCTCGCAGAACTCATCGCCACGACGATCGACGACCACGAGCTGCTGGCGGAGATGACCGCCGCCGGGTACGAGCAGGAGCGCACATTCACCTGGGATCGCACCGCCCGAGAAACGCTGGCTGTTTTCGAGCGCGTCCTGGCCTCTTCGTAAGATCGAACCGTGTCGCCCAATGCGCACACCCTCCACTGAAGGACAGACATGGCAGAACCAAAACGCGCCCTCATCACCGGGGTCACCGGGCAGGATGGCGGGCATCTCGCAGAGTTGCTTCTCGCGGAGGGGTACGCGGTCTACGGGCTGGTTCGGGGCCAGAACAACCCGCGTCGCGCCCAGCTACAGGCGGAGTTCCCGACACTCACCGTCATCGAGGGCGACCTCACCGATCCAGCATCCCTCGTGCGGGCACTCGAACGTTCGGATGCCAACGAGGTCTTCAACCTCGCCGCCGTCAGCCACGTCGGATTCTCATTCGCCAACCCGACCCTGACAGCAGACGTGACGGGCAAAGGGGTACTCAATCTCCTCGAAGCCATTCGTATCACGGGCCGTAGCGAGCGCACCCGCTTCTACCAAGCCTCCACGAGCGAGATGTTCGGTGGGCTTGACTACAACCGGCCTGGCAACGGATATACCGAGGACTCCCTGTTCCACCCGCGCAGCCCCTATGGCGTCGCCAAGCTGTACGGCCACTGGATCGCGAAGAACTATCGCGAGAGCTATGGCATGTTCATCTCGTGTGGCATCCTGTTCAACCACGAGGGTGAGCGCCGTGGCAAGGAGTTCGTCACGCGCAAGATCACGGATGCTGTGGCCCGCATCAGTCTCGGGCGCCAGAGCCACATCGATCTGGGCAATCTCTGGCCCAAACGCGACTGGGGCTATGCGGGCGACTACGTCCGGGGGATGTGGCAGATGCTGCAACACTCCGAGCCTGACGACTTCGTCCTGGCGACAGGCGAGACCCACTCCATCGAGGACTTCCTCACGCTCGCTTTCGCCGAGGTGGGCATCGAGGACTGGCGGCCCTATGTCCGGCAGGACGCCGCGCAGCTGCGGCCCGCCGAAGTCGACATCCTGCTCGGAGATCCCTCCAAAGCCGAGTCGGTGCTCGGTTGGCGACGAGATGTCGACTTCCCCGGACTGGTCAGCCGCATGGTCGCTCACGACCTCGCGGTTCAGTCCGAAGAATCCGGCACCCGGACCCCGTGAACGCGCGAACGCTCGTCATCACGGGCGCCAGCGGATTCGTCGGTAGCCACCTGGCCCGGCTCGCGCACGACGAGGGATTCGTGGTGTGGGCAATCGGACGTGAGGAACAAGCCCCGCCGGGTGTTGCACCGTGGTGCGAGCGTTACATCGAGACCGATCTGTCGGAGGGATGGCCGATCGACGTCGAGGTGGATGCCGTGATACATCTTGCCGGGCTCGCGGCTGTGGGCCCATCATTCTCCGCGCCACAGCGATACATCGAAACCAATAGCGCGATCATGACCGCGATGTGTGAATCCCTTCTGTTGAACTCGCCGTCGACACGAGTGGTGGTGGTGAGCTCGGGCTCTGTCTATCGCGCCGAAGGGTTGGATGCTCCCATCGATGAATCTGCACCGACATCACCGAGTTCTCCCTATGCGGTATCGAAGCTCCTCATCGAGTCGCAGGCTCAGTATTACGCCCACCGGCGACTAGACACGGTGGTCGCGCGCCCCTTCAACCACATCGGGCCCGGTCAGGGCCCTGGCTTTCTCGTTCCAGACCTGACGACGTCGTTGAGCAGGACGGCACGCGACGAGCCGCTCCGGGTCGGCAACCTCGAAACCGCACGCGACTATACGGACGTACGGGACGTCGCTCGCGCCTATCTGACGCTTGCCGCGGCACCTCAGCATCAGCACGCGGTGTACAACGTGGCGTCGGGGGCGGCGCGCAGCGGGCGCGAAGTGCTCTCGGTCATCGCGAGCGCCCTCGGTCGAGACCTCCCGCCCGTGGTTGTCGACGAGGCGAAGCTACGCCCCGGTGACCCTGCGCGGATCGTCGGTTCTGCTGCACGCTTGCGGGACGAGTTCGGATGGGAGCCGCACGTCGACTGGGCGACCTCCGTGCGCGAGTACGTGGAGAGCTCGAAGGCCTAGATACCATCTGCTTGCTGCAGGACGAGTGGCCTGCGTCGCCACAGAGCAACGAGGTGAACGATCAGGCCCCCGAACGGAGGCAGGAGAAGCAACAACGCCAACTTGGGCTCCAGCGCCAGCGGCAGGAATAGGGTGGCGACCGTGAGCGCGGCCGCCACGACCCAGCCTGCCGCGTATGGGGCATGGCGTGATTCTCCCAGCAGGGCAGGCCCGGTGATACACATCAGTGCGACCAGTCCGGCGCTCGCGGTGATCGCCGCCATCATCGATGATTCGATATCGAACCGCCCGGCAGAGACAAAAGCGATCACCCACGGCCCGAACAGCGCAGCAGCACCTGCCAACACCCCCACGGCAATGAAGCCGGCAGCGAGCGAAATGAGCACTCGACGTCGAACGACCTCATCGGCACCTCGAAGCAACGAGATCAAATAGCTCTGCATCGCAAGGAGGGGAATGACGATCGGGGCGCGGGTGATGGTGATCGCCAGGATCAAGCCGGCAAGCTGTGCCGTGGCAGCACCATCAGCCGCGATACCCAGCAGCATCGGCAAGCCGTTCATCATGACGCCCATCGCCGCCGCCGCGGCAATCGTGCCGCCGGTGTTGGCGACGAGGCGAGAGAGCCCCACGTCTAGGCGGAATGCGCCCACGACCGATCGACGAGTGCGCCACCACGTCGCGGCGAATGCCAGACCGAACGGCAACGAAACGGCTAACGCGACCAACTCAGGCGACCAGTTCGCCGCCAACGCCGTGAGTACCAGAGCCGCGCGGAGGCCCGCGTCCACGATCGTCAGTAAAGCGACATCGCGCCACAGGCGAAGCCCATAAAACACCCCGCTGAGCACGGCGACAAACAGATAGCCGACGACGCCGAGAATCAGCGACAACGCGAGAAGGATGGTCGACCCTGGCAGTATGGCTCGGCCGAACAGGAGCGCGAGAACTGCAAGGACCAGGACAACAGCGGCGACGGCGATGAGTGTGAATTTCCGGAGGACACCAGTCTCAAGCTGGCCGACTGATGGGCGGGACGCACGCGTGATCTCCTGCTGGACACCGGACAGCGCGGCGACACACAAGTACAGCGTCGACCAGTAGACCGAAAAGGTGACGTACGATGCGTCGTCCTGCAGAAGTGCGGGCGCGAGTAGCTGGATAGCGTAGCCCAACACCCCCGCGACCGCTGTCGCGATGAGGATAGTGCGTAGTCCGGATGCCGCGGACTCAGCTTTCGTCATCGCCGGCTCGAGGATCAGCGTGCTGGGCCTCGGCTGGCAGGACGAAGGCCTGCCCTACGCCTCCCGTGTCGATTTCTGAGGACGCGGCAATCCTGAGCTCCTCGACATCTGCACGGAGGATCGCCACATCCTCTGCGACGCGACGCACCTCGTCCTCCGCTTGTGAGAGCTCCCACGAAAGGTGGAGCGCAACACCGATAAGCAATACGAGAGAAAGCGCGAAGATCAGGTTGGAGGGCACCTCGACGCCGAGCGTCCCTGACAGCCACAGCAGCAGGCCCGGAAAGAGTGCCAGAACAAGGATGACGAGGCCGATAACGATCCACAACGTCGCGTACTTCTCACGCAGCTGGCGGCGCAACAGCAGCGACACGATGATGACGAGCACGAGAAGGGCGAGGCCTATGCCCGCGAGGACGATCATGCGGGAGCCTCCGTCGGCCGTCGGCGCCCGCGCATGAGGGCCAGCGTCAGCGCGAAGACGGAACGCAAGAGGTACATCGTGGAACCGATGAAGTTCTGGCTTGGCTTGCCGTGCACGCGTGCCCGCATTGCTACGGGCACCTGGGTCACGGTCAGCCCGGAGTGGATCGCGCTGACCAAAGAATCGACCGTGTCGCCGAGATACTCAGCGGGGTAGTAGCGCACATATTGATCGATCGCCCGACGGTTCGCGGCGCGGAAGCCGCTCGTGACGTCGGTGAGGCGGGTCTTCGCGACGCGCGAGATCACGCTCGCGAGGAACATCATCGCCCATCGGCGCGGGCCCTTGGCCTGGTAGTCGCCGACATCGGCGAAGCGAGCGCCAATCGAGATATCGGCGTGCTCGAGACCGGCGAGCACGAGGGGAATGTCGCGCGGATTGTGCTGTCCATCGGCGTCCACCTGGATGGCGCGGTGGTACCCGTGGCGTTGCGCGTAGGTGAATCCCGTGCGCATCGCGCCTCCGACACCCATATTGAACGGGAGAACCAGCACGCGGGCCCCGGCATCACGGGCGACCTGCGCCGTATCATCCGTTGACCCGTCGTCCACGACGGCCACATCGTACTCAGCGAACTGATCGAGGATCTCGCGGACGGTGTTGCCGACGTTGCGGGACTCGTTCCATGCGGGCACGATGATGAGCGTTCTCACAGTGGGCTCAAGCATGGTGCCCTCATCCTACAACGGCGAGATCGGCACCCTGGGTCGCGGTAAGGGACTGACGCGGTCATTGCTCGATGCGGATCGGACCTAGCTCCCCGCACGATTCCTCCGCACGCCGTGCGATCTCCGCGTCGGCTGTGATGAGAGCGACCGGCGGCCCCATGAGCTCACGCAGCGAGCAAAGATCGTCCATCGACTGGCCGTCGTGATAGTAGGCATAGGCCCGCAGATCGACGTCGTCGACGCTTGCCGCGGACATCTGGACGACCCAGAACATGATCGAATCCTCGTCGGGATCGCTCGACTCCCACAGAATCTTCTTCTCGTCGGAGCCCATCAGCTCCACGACGCGGTGGAAGACGCGGTCATCTTCTCCGACCGAGAAGAAGTCACCAGCGAGAATCCGCGAAATCGGACTCAGAAGCGCTTGCGCATCCCTGTTGAACGTCGGCACCGTGGCCTTGCCGAACTCGCTGACACCCGACGCAGTCACCAAGACGACGAGGACGGAGAGCCCGGCCAGCGAGCGCCGTCCGACGATCGATGCAGCGAAAGCCAGTCCGGCGGCGACGCCGATGATCAGAAGCATCGCCATCAGAAACCACAGGAACTTCAACTGATAGTAGTTCCAGATATTGGCTTCGTCGCGACGAAGCCACAACAGCGCCGAAAGACACACGCCTCCGCCGCCTGCGACCGCGATGAGCACCCATCCCATACCGGCTGACCTGGTCGCGCGCACATGCGAGAGAGCGAAGATGACCGCCAGCGCGAGCAGTACGACGAGGATGACCTTCTTGAACTCGAAGACCGCCCCGGAGGACTCCTGCAATGCCTGCCCCTGTCCGAAGACACTCGGCACAGAAAGCGCAAAGAACAGGCCGAGAGGCTGAGCGAGCGCCGCAACGGCGATGACGAGCCGGCCACGCCGCAGTGCCAGCAGACGTCTGCCGTGCAGGATCACAACGAGCAGCAGTGCGGTTCCGGGGATCCCCGCAAGCGGCGCCCACAGCGCGAGCACGGCGCCCAGCGACAGCGAGATCGTCACGAACGATGACAGCATCGCGCGATTGGCGTTGAGAAGGCCCACCAGGCTCGCAACAAGCACGGCAATCGTCAGATGGAAGTTCACGAAGCCGAGCAAGATCGGTCCTGACAACAGGAACCAGCCGAGCGGGAGCAACGAGGAGACCCCTACCGCGACGAGGCCCAGTGCTGATCGCCGCCTTGTCAGGCTGAGCGCGAGCGCGCCGCACATGATGCAGGCCGCGACGATTCCGAAAGACCACATCTCGGCGAGCGCGGTGATCTCGGAGCCGACCGTCGGCGGACCGAACACTGCCGCGGGCAGGGTGAAGAGAGCGATCATGGCTGCTGTGAGCGGGACAGGGTTCTGGCCGATGCCGACGCTGACGCCACCCTGCTCGATCAGGGTACGCGCGAAGAGGACATTGTTCGCCGCATCGCCGGTCATCGCCCACGAGACGGGGGTGCCGCCAGGCAGGACGGCAGCCGCGAGGATGACCGAGCACCAAACGAGCCCGCCCGTGCCTGCGAAGCCAAGGTCGACCGCGTCCGACTTCGTGAAGGGCGAGCCGGCGGTCGCGAGGCGAACAACACTGAGCGCCCCGACAGTCGCCGCGAGCGTCACCACGAGAACGATCGGGGAAATCATGGTGTATCGCGAAACGATGAACAACACGAGGATCGTCCACGCGAACACCACCAGCAAGAGCGCCAGGCTCGCGCTCAGGGGAAGACGCGAACGGACGAGCGCGAGCGCGGGGGGCAGTGCCACCGCAATGAGAACAAGGAGTGACCCCCCGAAAACGGTCCACACGCACACGCCCGCGAGCACCACCATGTACGCGACGACGCCGAGCAGCGCTCGATTCACCACCCATGATCGCGGCACTGAGGCCTCTCCTTCGCGGCACGCTCTTGTCCACGAGTCGCCTCTGGAAGGATAGTCCGCCGCGCGGGCATCCCGAGTGAATGCGCGCCCGACGATACAATGTCGAGGTGCCCCGCCCTCGACTGTCTGCGAAGAAGATCGCCCTGGCAATCCTGGTTCCGGTGCTCGCATTCGTCTCACTCGCCGCATGGTCACTCAGTTCACCGGTCGGCGCGACACCCGACGATGACTTTCATCTCGCGTCGATCTGGTGCGGGCTGGGTGATCGCGAGGGTCTCTGTGAGAACCCGGGTGACGATCCCGTCAAACGCTTCGTACCGACAACGGTGACGACGGCGACGTGCTTCGCATTCGATCCCCAAGAGAGCGCGGCGTGCTGGAACGGCGAAGTCGACGGCATGAGCGAGGTCAAGCGCGCCAATGTCGACAGGCTCTATCCCCCTGTCTTCTACGGCACGATGTCAATCTTCGCGAGTGAGAACGTCGCTGCTTCGGTTATGTCGATGAAGCTCTTCAACTCGGCATTCGCCATAGGTTTGCTGACCGCGGTCTTCTTCTCCCTCCCCCGCCGGCTGCGACCCGCATTGGTCATCTCCGTCATCGCGACCGCTGTGCCACTCGGTGTATTCATCTACGGATCGACGAATCCCTCATCGTGGGCCTTGCTGTCTGGCGCCACGGTGTGGATCACGCTATACGGCGCGATGCAGACGACCGGTCGCCGGCGCCTGGTCCTCGCTGGCCTCGCCGTTCTGGGAACGATCATCGGCGCCGGGGCTCGCGCGGACTCGGCTGTGTACGCCGCCTTCGGGGTCGTCGTTGCCCTGATTCTCGGGGCCCGATTCCGTCGCTCACAGTGGATCGCGCTGACCACCGCGGTTGCCGTCTTCATCCTCAGCGTCGCGTTCTACCTGACCGCATGGCAGGGTGCGTCCATCGTCGGCGGACTCGAAAGCGACCGTCTGCCGCTGTCGGGCTCGCAGCATCTGTCCAACTTCCTCTCGGCACCCAGCCTGTGGACTGGTGCCTTCGGTGGTTGGGGGCTCGGGTGGCTCGACACGCCCATGGTGCCCGCCGTCCCCGTCCTCGCCGGCGCGGTGTTCTGGGGGGCGATCTTCGTGGGGCTCTCTCGGATGACGATCCGCCGAGGCGTCGCGGTCGCGCTATCGCTAGGTGCAATGTGGCTCGTACCCGTCGTGCTGCTCGGGCAGTCACGGATGCTCGTCGGTGAGTTGATCCAGCCTCGCTATCTACTGCCTCTCATGATCATCACCGTGGGCGTGGCATCGGTCCGCTACGACGCCGAACGAGCGTGGAAGGGACCCCGGCTCATTCTGGCTGCCATCGCGCTGACGTTCGCGTTCGGGGTAGCCCTTCGCACCAACATCCAGCGCTACACGACCGGCCTGGACTCGCTGTCCGTCGATCCCGGAGCGGAAGCCGAATGGTGGTGGGCTTTCGCCCCCGCGCCCCCGGTTGTGTGGATCATAGGAACACTCGCCTTCGCGGGCATCTTCGTCGGGCTGTGGTTCGCCCTCCCCGCGAGGAGTCAGACGAGAACGGGGGCCGACACCGTCATCGCCGTCGATGAACGGTTAGGCGATACACCAACACCTCCGCGCGCCGAATACGATGAAGCAGCCAACAAGAAAGGCGCTGTCGGATCGTCAGCCGCGACACCTGCGCCCTGACATACGCACTGTCCAAACGGTGCAGTTCGGCGTCTTCGGGCGTTCGAACACTCTTACGCTCGAGGTCTATTGTCTTCAGGCCCCCGTACGCGCGCGCTGGCGTGATGCCCTGATCGAGAGCCAGATCGAAGCATCGGCCGTGCGCACGCACGATGTCGTGAAAATAGCGAGCCTGCCTCTCGCGGTGCGAAACGCTGCTCGGATGCTGAACCCAGAAGTACAAGGCGTCCTCGCACGATGCGACCCGCCGCATACGACCATAGAGGTCCATCGCCACAGCGACGTCCTGAGCAAAGCGGCCCTCGGGGAATCGGATGCCATCGAACAACTCGCGCCGGTAGAGCTTGCCCCAGTTCGCCTCGCTGAAATACCGCAACTCGGAGCCGCGGAGCTTTCGCAGCAGAAGACTGAACTCCCCTTGATACGAGCGCCCGGGGTCAGTAAACGAGATCACCCGACCGGACGGATCAGCTGCGTGCGCGCGCATCGAGCTCGCCGCGGCGGTCTCGCCGACGCTCAGCCAGCGGCAGCAACTCATATCGGAGTCCGTCTCCAGGAGGATCTCGACCAGACGTCCGACGAGCCGCGGGCTCATGAGGTCGTCATTGTCACAGAATGTGACGAGGTCGCCCGTCGCAACGTCAAGGCCAGTGTTCTGAGCCGCCGCTATGCCGCCATTGGCACGGTGCACAACGATGATCCTGTCATCGAGGCTTGCCAGCGCATCGCAGAGCGCACCCGAACTGTCTGTCGATCCGTCGTCTACGAGCACAACCTCGATCGATGTATAGTCCTGCGCGAGAATCGACTTCACGCACGCTTCGAGATGACGTTCGGCGTTGAACACCGGCACGATGATCGACACCGTGGGAGCGTTCACTCGGTGACTCCTTGGATGACTTCTGTTGCTCAACGGATCGTCACGGTGCCGACCACGGGGCCCACGGTTGGCTGGGCGCCGACGACGCTGAAGGCCGCCCCCTGCATGAGCGCGTGCGAGGAGTCTTCGCTGAGGCCCGCAACATTCGCGTTGACGTAGTACAGCCCCGGCATGAACCGAGCCTCATCGATCGTGACATCCACGAAGCGAGACTCGGTCAGCGGCGCGAGCGTGACATCGAGCAGATCTGTGTTCGAAGCAAGCGCCAACTGACCCTGGGCATTGTCGATGCTGAACCCGATCGCCCATGACGCCATCGGCCTGAGCATCGTCACATGGATCCGAAGCGCAAGAGGTTCTGATTCCTTGAACTCGCTCGCGACGGCGCCTGCGGTGTCAAGAACCTCGATGCGGTCGATCTCGATCGCCCTGCTCGCTTCGACGTTCTGGCCACCACCCACCGGGTCTGCACCGAGGAGTTCCCGGAAGCGCGCGACCGCGCTCTCGGGAACCCCGTCGTAGACGAGATTCCCGCGGTTCATCACAACGACGCGGTCGCAGAGCGACAGAATCTGGTCGAGCGCGTGGCTCACGATAATGATCGTGCGCCCCTGCTGTTGGAACTCCTCGATCTTGTCGAGGCACTTCTTCTGGAACCGCTCGTCGCCGACGGCAAGGACTTCATCGACGAGAAGGATGTCGGGATCGGTGTGAACGGCGATAGCGAACGCCAACCGCACGTACATTCCCGACGAGTAGAACTTGACCTGGGTGTCGATGAAGTCCGCCACTCCCGAGAACTCGAGGATGGCGTCGAACTGTGCTTCGGTCTCGGAGCGGCTGAGGCCCAGCACGGAGGCGTTGAGGAAGACGTTCTCGCGACCGGTGAGATCGGGGTGGAATCCCGCCCCCAGTTCCAGCAGGGCCGCCACACGCCCCCTGTGTTCGACCGTGCCCGTCGTAGGCTGGATGATCCCTCCGAGCACCTTCAACAAGGTGCTCTTGCCGGACCCGTTGTGTCCGATCAGGCCGACCGTCGTTCCAGCGCGGATGTCCAGGTTGAGGTCACTGAGGGCCCAGAAGTCTTCCTTGTGGCGCCGACCGGCCCGCCCGAGGGTGACGACTCGTTCTTTCAACGACGAGTCTTTGCGGACAGTGAACCGCTTCGAGACCCGTTGCATCCGGATCACCTCTGGGCGGGCCACCGGCACCGTCGTAGCTGATGTCATGATGTCCGCACCGTCACAGTTCCTGCGCGAAATTGCCCTGCAGGCGCAGGAACACTCGGTGGCTCAGAAGCAGGAGCACGAGTCCGACGAGGATGGCAATCGCCAGACGGAGAAGCAGATTCGAAGGCTGTTCGAGCGCGTCCCCGGCTACCCAGAAGGCCTCCTGGAATCCGATCACGGCGAGAGTGAGCGGATTGTTGGTGTACAGCGCCACGAGGACCGGGTTGTCGACGAGCTCATTGACCATCTGCCACGAGTAGACGACCGGGGAAGCCCAGAACAACAGCATGGTCGCGACCTCGACGAGGTACTGGATGTCGCGAAGGTAGACGTTCACCGCTCCGAAGAACAGGCCGAACGCGAGTCCGTATATGACGATCACGAGCACTGACGGCACTGCGTAGAAGATCTGCCAGTGCAGAGGGGGCTTGAGAACCGCGATCGTGGCGATGATCAAGACCACCAGCTGCACGCCGAAGTTGAACAGGGCTGATCCGGCGCTCGCGAGGGGGAAGACCTCGCGAGGAACGTAGACCTTCTTGACGAGTCCTGCGTTTGCGATAATCGATCCGGTCCCGCCGACGGCGATCTCCTGAAACAGGCCCATCGCGGTCAGACCGGTGAAGACGAAGATTGCGAAATCGGGGATGCCCCGGGCCGCGCCAAGAAACTGGCCAAGCACGACGAAGTAGATGGCCAGCTGCATGAGGGGCCGTGCGAGGGCCCACAGGAACCCCAGCGCCGAGTCCTTGTAGCGCGCCTTGAGGTCACGCTTGACGAGCAGGTCAAGCATGTCCTTCTGAGCGACGACGTCGCGAATCGAGCGAACGACTTCGCGCGGAGTGAAACCGCCGACGGCGCCAACGCTGCGAAGGGGCACGTCGGCAAGTCGCGCGAACCGCTTCTCTGCGATCGCGGCGTTCGATTCAGACATAGGTGCCAATCTTATATCCGGGGACCGGCGCCTCCCCCGCCGCGGCGGAGGACCCTCCGTGCACGCCCCCGTAAGCTGCGAGCGCGCCCGAAGAGCGTTCGGAGCCTCGGCTCCCAGTGCGGACGACGCAACCGGGCGAAGACATAGGCGAAGTCCTCGAGCGTGCCGGCGCGGAGGTCTCCGAGCCGACGGAGGAAATCGATCTGGTGCATGGTCGTCTCGGGCATGGTGCTCGACATCTGATCGAGGTTGTAGTCCAGGGCCGTATAGCTCGAAGCGAAGTAGTCTGCGTTCGCGATAGTTCTCGTGTGGTAGCCGAGTTCACCGGCCGCGTAGGACGGCATCCGTTCGAGGACGTGAGCGAGTCCGCCGTCCCTGTACGCGTCGGTCCCGCCGAACTCGTCGTAGGACCATCTATGCTCCGCGAGGAGCCGAAGCGCCGCAGGCCGAGCGAAATACATGGAGCCGTACGGCGCGAGAGGCGACGTGTCATCGATCGGAACACGTATGCCGAGACGACCGGTCATCTCGACGAATGCAAGCTTGTTTGCCCACCATGCATGGCCGATGGTTCCGTATCCGATGTGGACCATGGGCGGGTAGGCCAGCCCGAGTCCGGCGTCTTGCTGGAAGAGGGCCACCACGCTCGCGGCATACTGTTCCGAAGGGAGGAGATTCTCGAACTGCTGGCGTTTGAAGCCCCGCCCCGCGTTGGCGGCGTCCTGCGGAGTCTTCTTGGAATGCAGCTTCACGACCAGGTCGTAGTCGCCCTCGAGGAGCACGTCCCGGCATCCGATGAGGAACGCGCTCTGGTCGCGTCCGTTGTTGGATTCGACGACGCGCACGTCGACAGCACCGCGTCGCGCACGCCGACCAATCGTCGCCGCTATGCGCTCCCCCTTCTTCGGGTCGGGCACGGTCACGATTAGGTCATATTCACCGGGCAGTCTGTCGGCGAGATCGAGCATCTCGTCCGTCATCTCGTCGTAGAAGATGTGCGCTATGACGACGGTGCGAAGGGGGCGAGAGGGATCGTACGAGAGGTCCTGCGAAGGAAGGACACTCATCAGCGCGGCATCCGCGTTCAACGTGTGCGGCGCGACATTCCTCGCGAGGTCGGTCATGATCAGGGGCGCGGGATACCCGTGTCGAACGGCCGCATCCAGCGTCCACTTCGGCACGACGCCCAGGTGATCCAGGTAGGGCGGCCACTGGAAGAACGGCCGTCGCTTCAACGTCGGACACCCCGCGTCAATCAGCTGCTCGGCGTAGAGCACGGCATGATTCTCGACACGATCGGTCAGAGTCGGAAAAGCGACCTCGCCGACGAAACCGTGTTCGGTGAAGCGCTCGGTGAAGACGCCCTCGTGTTTGACGACGGCGTCCGCGTACGTGTTCATCTCAGGAAGGTCACGCCAGTACGAAATCCACTCCGCGGATAGAAAGAGATCGCGACGTGCCGCGAGCCAATACGACTGCAGGTGGTAGGGGAGATAACCCTCATTCGTGAAGGGATGTGGCTCCACCCGCACGTGGTCGGTCATGCCCCAGAAGTGGAGGGGGCGTGCATCCATCCGGTCGAACAACGGTCCGAACGGACGGACCGGTCCGAACCAGGTGTCGTTGGCGAGGATGACTTCGTCGTACTCGGCGATCGTCTCGCCGACCGCTTCCAGCCCCGCCTTGTAGCCCCAGATGTCATAACCGCGGTTCTCGCGGACGACGATCTGATCGGCGACGGGCTCGAGCACCGTGCGGCCTCGGTCCGTCAGCAGACCGTTCACGACGACGACGATCCGCTCGCAGCGCTCCCGAAGATGCAGGAGCGCGTAAGGGATGTAGTCCTCCACATCGCCTCGAGTGTCGTATATGACGTACACCAGCAACCGACGGCCGCCGTCCGGGAACGGCGCTGCGTCGCGTGCGGGCGAAGGAATCAGTTCGGCGGTCTTCACAGGTCCTCGTCCCTCCACGTTTCGCGCTGACGGATGAATCGCTCGTCGCCCATGAGCGCGCGTGCGGACGAATACGCCCACTGGGCTCCGGCGAGGATCGGCAGAAGAACCCGAGCGAGGATCCGGTGGTTGATCCGCAAGTACATGCGGGAGAGTCCGACCACTCCGCCGTATCCCGTGTTGCCCGCGCGCTGGATGAGGAGGATCGAATCGACAGGGTAGCCCCGAGTCGTCGAGAACAGCTGATCGGCTTTGAACTCGAGAGCGGTGTGCGTTATGGCTGCATGCTCGGGAGTCAGCACGGTGCGGCTGTGGAAGCCGAGCTCGGCGGCGGCGTACGTGACGGCGCGCTCTTGGAGCCGGGCGAGATCGCGGTAGCGCTGTCGTCCGGGCTTGCCGTAGTCGCGATAGAGCCACCTGCGCTGAGACAGCAACCGTAGGGCCTCGGGTCGCGCGAACCACATTCCGCCGTAGGGCGCGAGCGGCGAGATGAGGTCGACGGGGACGCCGATCCCGAGTTCTGCGAAAAGCTTCTGTGCGGGCTGGCGGTAAGCACCCCAGGCGCGTCCCATGGTCGCGTAACCGATGTGCATCATCGGAGGAAACACGAGTCCCAAACGAGGTTCGCGATCGAACAGACTCAGAATCCCAGCCACGTGCTCGGGCGATCCGAGGAGATTGTCGAGCTGGTATCGACGAAAGTAGCGACGGACATTCATGGTCTTGCGTCGCAGATTCCGCGCGTGGACCTTCACAACCAGGTCGTACCTGCCAGGGACGAGCACGTCACGACACGCGATGAAGAGATCGCCCATGTCGCGGCCACGGTTGGCCGGCGTGACGCGGACATCCACCGACCCGGCGCCCGCAGCATTGCGCTTCTCGAGCATGCGCGACAAGGTCACCGCTTTCCTCCCGTCCGACGTGGTCACGACGAGGTCGTATCCCGGTGGTAGGGAAGCCAGGTGCCGGAAAAGGTCAGGAGCCTGGTCGACGTCGCTCACGTGCGCGACGACGACGATCTTCTCCGTGCGCGATGTGGATCGCGCCATGGTACCGGTGGGCACCTCCAGCATCCCCGCGATCGTGTTCAGCGCCTTCGGTTGAACCGTGCGCGCGAGATGCTGCCACAGCGTGTCGAGCGGATACCCGGCCGCCGCGATCGTCGCCACGACATCTCGACCGATCACGGCCTGCTGATGCAGGTACGGCGGATAGAGGGTGAACGGAGCCCGCTTGACGAGCGGGCAACCCGCCTGCACGAGAAGGTCGGGACTCAGCACTCCGGGGTCGTCGTTGCCGAAGTCGCTGGAAGCGAACGCCGCACCTCCGACGAAACCCGCCGCCCGGAAGTGAGCGGCAAACCTGCTCTCCTGCTCGATCGCACGATGCGTCCCGCCGGAAGACGACCAGTAGTCCTTCCACGCGCGAGAGGTGAACAACCGGCGCCGCACGACCGTCCACGTCCAAGTCTCGAGGCGGCCGGGAAAGCCCTGCTCAGGAAAAGCCTTCGGAGCTCCTGCGCTGTTCTCGACCATCTCCCAGAAGTCGACATCCCCCCCCTGCATCCGCTTCATGATCGGCGCGAAATCAGCCATCGGACCGAACCACGAGTCCCCGGTGAGAACCACTTCATCGATATTGCCGAGAAGGGTGACCCGCTCGTCCAGCACTCTCTTGTAGAGCCCCGGAGTGAACTCGCCGTCAACGACGACCTCGTCGGAGAGACCCTCGAGCAGCAAACGTGCGGAGGCATCGACATCACCGCAGACCACCACGATGATCCTCATCGTGAGCGGTCGCAATGCCCGCAGCGCGAGCGAGATGTATTCGTCCGGCTGCCCACGCAAGCGACTCACGGCGTACACGATCACTCGCCGCGAAGCGTCGGACTCTTGCACATCGCCGAGAACAGATCGGGGTGTCGTCGCCGTCATCTTCTCCACAAGTTTCTGTTACCGCCTGCGCAACGCCCCACGCTGCTGTCCCGGTTCACGGGCACACATCGAGTGTACGTGGCGATTAGTGAGCGCCCTGTTGAAGCGCCTTCAGTAGGTAGAGTCCGTAGCCGCTCTTCGCGAAAGGCTCCGCGCGGGCGCGGAGTTCTTCGTCGCTCAGGAAGCCCATGCGCCACGCGACTTCCTCGGGACAGCCGATCGAAAGCCCCTGGCGCCTCTCGACGGTGCGGATGAAATCTGCCGCCTCGCTCAGGGAGTCAAATGTCCCCGTGTCAAGCCACGCCGTCCCCCGCGGAAGCAACTCGACCTTGAGGTCACCCCGATCGAGGTAGGCCTTGTTCACGTCCGTGATCTCTAGTTCGCCGCGCGGCGACGGCTCCAGCGACTTCGCGATCTCGATCACGTCGTTGTCGTAGAAGTAGAGACCCGGAACGGCATAGTTGCTCTTCGGAACCAGCGGCTTCTCCTCCAACGACACAACGCGACCGTCGACGTCGAACTCCACCACCCCGTATGCGGTCGCGTCGTCCACCCAGTAACCGAACACCACCCCGCCGGTGAGCTCGTTGTACTGGCGGAGCCGGGTGCCCATCCCCTGTCCATAGAAGATGTTGTCGCCGAGCACGAGCGCGACAGGCTCGTGCCCGATGTGCTCCTCTCCGAGGATGAACGCCTGCGCAAGTCCATCCGGCGACGGCTGCGCTTTGTAAGTGATCGACACGCCGAACCGCGAGCCGTCACCCAGCAGACGGTGAAACTGCTCCGAGTCCTGCGGCGTCGTGATGATCAGAATGTCCCGAATCCCGGCGAGGATGAGGGTCGAGAGTGGGTAATAGATCATGGGCTTGTCGTAGACGGGAACGAGCTGCTTCGAGACGCCGAGAGTGATCGGATGGAGCCGTGAGCCAGTGCCCCCGGCGAGAATGATTCCGCGCATAGACCCCATTGTCCCACCCTGCTGAAAGCTCACAAACATCACTCGATACCAGGCGATAGCCTGGAGGGATGCCAAGACTTCTCGTGACCGGTGGTGCCGGTTTCATCGGATCGAACTTCGTTCACCACGTCATCGACCACACCCCCCACACCGTCACCGTCCTGGACGCGCTGACATACGCGGGCAACCTGCGCTCGCTGGCTGGGTTGCCGGAGGACCGAGTGACTTTCGTCAAAGGCGACATCACGGATGCTGACCTCGTCGACACGCTCTTCGCCGACGCGGACGCCGTGGTGCACTACGCGGCGGAATCGCACAACGACAACTCTCTGCACGACCCCCGCCCGTTCGTTGACACGAACCTCATCGGGACCTACACACTGCTGGAAGCGGCCCGCAGACACGATCGACGCTTCCACCACATCTCCACCGACGAGGTATACGGCGATCTAGAACTGGACGACCCCGAGCGGTTCACCGAGGACACCCCCTACAACCCGTCGTCGCCGTACTCGTCGACCAAGGCGGGCAGTGATCTCCTCGTCCGGGCCTGGGTTCGATCGTTCGGTGTACGGGCAACGATCTCGAACTGCTCGAACAACTACGGCCCTTACCAGCATGTCGAGAAGTTCATCCCGCGTCAGATCACCAATGTCATTCGAGGTGTCCGGCCCAAGCTCTACGGGGCAGGAGAGAACGTGCGCGACTGGATCCATGCGGACGATCACTCCTCTGCGGTGCTGACGATCCTCGACAAGGGCGAGATCGGCGAGACATACCTGATCGGCGCCGACGGCGAGAAGAACAACAAGAACGTCGTCGAGCTCATCCTCGAACACATGGGGCAACCGCGCGACGCGTACGATCACGTCACCGACCGCGCGGGCCATGACCTCCGCTACGCGATCGATTCCACGAAGCTGCGAACGGAGCTCGGGTGGACCCCGTCCTACGGCGATTTCGAAGCCGGGCTTGCCGCCACGATCCAGTGGTACCGCGATAACGAATCGTGGTGGGCGCCCGCCAAGGACGGCGTCGAAGCGTTCTACGCCTCGAAGGGTCAGTGATGGTCGAGTTCGGCAAACAGTTGTCCGTCGTCGAGACATCGATCCCCGGTTTGCTCGTCGTGGACCTGCCGGTCCACGGCGATTCTCGCGGCTGGTTCAAGGAGAACTGGCAGCGCGAGAAGATGACCGCTCTGGGCTTGCCCGACTTCGGTCCGGTCCAGAACAACATCTCGTTCAATGACGGAATCGGAACTACCAGAGGCATTCATGCTGAACCGTGGGACAAGTGGGTCTCCGTCGCCACCGGTCGCATCTTCGGGGCCTGGGTCGACCTGCGTGAGGGACCGACGTTCGGGATGGTCTTCACAACCGAGCTCGACCCGTCACGCGCGATCTTCGTCCCCCGCGGAGTGGGCAACTCATACCAGACCCTCGAAACCAACACCGCCTACACGTACCTGGTCAACGACCACTGGTCGCCAAACGCCTCATACTCCTTCCTCAACCTCGCCGACGAGACGGCGGCCATCGACTGGCCGATCCCCCTCTCCGACGTCGAGATCTCGCCGAAGGACCTGAATCATCCAAGGCTTGCGGAAGTCACACCCATCCCGTCGCGCAAGATCCTCATCGTGGGCGCGGGAGGTCAGCTCGGCCTTGCGCTGCGCCGGGAGTTCGACGGCGCCGCTCACGTCGAATTCACCACACGAGACCAGTTGGATATCGCGGACCCCGGTCTCGCGAATGCGCGGAGATGGCGTGACTACGGTGCGATCATCAACGCATCCGCGTACACGGCCGTCGACGTCGCCGAAACGACCGACGGGCGCCGGGCCGCGTGGGCGTCGAACGTCGCCGGTGTCGCCGCGTTGACGAAGATCGCGAGCTCCAACGGCCTGACTCTCGTTCACGTCTCGAGCGACTATGTCTTCGATGGCGCTCTCGATCGCCCATACGTCGAGAGCGACCCGATGTGCCCGCTCGGCGTATACGGACAGACGAAAGCGGCCGGCGACGCCGTCGTGACGACTGCCCCGAACCACTACATCGTCCGGACGTCGTGGGTGATCGGCGAGGGGAAGAACTTCGTGAGGACGATGGCGTCGCTCGCCGAGCGCGGCATCGACCCCAAGGTCGTGGACGATCAGTTCGGCCGCCTCACCTTCACCCGCGATATCGCCCGCGGTATCCGTCATCTTCTGGAATCCGCCGCCGCAGCAGGTGTCTACAACCTCACGGGGTCGGGCGAGCCGACATCCTGGGCAGACGTGGCCCGCCAGGTCTTCGAGATCACCGGGCACGACCCGGCCCGAATCACCGGAGTCTCGACGGACGAGTACTTTGCCTCAGCGAGCGGACCTGTCGCCCCCAGACCGCTCAACAGCGTCCTGAGCCTGGACAAGATCCGCGAAACGGGTTTCGAGCCTGCGGACGTCGCCCTCGCACTCAGCGCCTACCTGGCCGAATGAGACCAACCGCCTGACGCGGTAGTCGGTCAGGGAATCGATACCTCACGGCATCCGATCAGCGGATTGGCACCCGCTCCACTGTTGATCGCGTAAGCGCATACCCGATGCGTTCCCGGTCCGAGTGGCACCGTGGCGCTGAACCCGTGGTTGTCGCCCATACGGTAAGCGGCGCCGACATCAGGCCGGATCCGGTCAGCAACGAACGGCCACCCGCTCGCGCCGACGTAGACGTGAACCTCAATGGGGGCCGTCGTGTCGGGGTCGAGCGCCCATCCAGTGATCGCTGCGCCACCCGCCGTCGGCACTATCGACTCGAAGAAACCCAAAGGCGCGCGACCCTGATCGGCGGCGGGCGGCGGAGGCGCGGTCGCCGCAGCGACGGTAACCGACCGGCAGCCCAGGAACGGGTTCGATCCGCGGCCGCTGTTGATGCCATAGGCGCACACGTTCGAGGTCCCCGTAGGCAGGGTGAACTGCTCCGAGAAACCGTGATTCGGCCCTGTCGCCGGGTACGCGGCGCCGATGTCTGGCCGCGCCCTACTCGCGATGATCTCCTTGCCCGAGCCATTGATGTAGAGGTGCACGGCGATCGACGACGAGGTGTCGGGGTCGAGCGCCCATCCACTGGCGGTCGCGACGTTGCCAGAGACCGAAAGCGACTCGAAGAATCCGATGGGATCGCGCCCTCGGTCAACCTCTGCAACGTTCGCTGTGCGGCACCCCAGCGCAGTGTTGCCACCCGAGCCGGAGTTGACCGCGAACGCGCACACTTGCGATTGACCCGTCGGAAGGGTCACCGTCCCCGCGAAACCATGGTTCACGCCGTGCTGTGGATACGCCGCGCCCACATCCGGGCGAGCCTTGTCCGCCACATACTCGGTGATCGCTCCGGCTACGTTCAGTTGGACCTTGATCGCGCCACCGGTGTCGGGGTCGAGCGCCCAGCCTGTAGCGGTCGCGACATTCCCCGCCACGGTCAATGCCTCGAAGTTGCCCAATGGCGCACGACCGGGATCGACCGGGCCAGCGACAGTCACAGATCGGCAGCCGAGGTTCGATGTCGCACCAGCGCCGACGTTGATCGCGTAGGCGCACACCTGATACGTGCCGACGCTCGCGGGGATGGTCGCACGGAATCCGTGGCCTGCACCGTAAGCCGGGTAGGCAGCAGCGACATCGGGCCGAGCTATGTCGGCTCGCAGAGCCTTTCCGGCCGCACCGACGTACACGTGAACCTCGCTCGGACCGGCAAGGTCCGGATCAATCGCCCATCCGGAGACAGCGACGCCACCTTCCGCCGAGGCTGCCGCCTCAAACGAGCCGAAGGGTGAACCCGTCATCCCTGTGCGGGGCGCGCAGCCCAGCAGCACGTTCGTCCCCGGTCCGGTGTTGATGGCGTAAATGCAAACGTTGAGGGTGCCCGCCTGAGCAGGAATCCGTACATCGAAACCGTGTTGACTGCCGGAGGCAGGATATGCCTGTCCGACGTCTGGTCGGTTGATGTTCGCAACCGTCGGGTACCCATTTGCACCCGCGTATACGTGGACCTCAATCGGCGCCGTCGTGTTGGGATCGATCGCCCAACCCCGAACCCTGAAGGAGCCTGGCACTGACTCGATGAGTTCGATGTTTCCGAACGGGTTACCACCCTGTGTCGACCCGAACCAGTCGGTGTAGTAGTTGTAGAAATTGCGATTCCCGTAGCTGGAGCACCCGTCCCCTAGGCCGTAACCTGCATTTAGCGCCGCGGCGTTCGGCTGATAGGGCGTGTAATTATAGAGCGCAGTTGTCGCGTAGTTAGACAGGTCCAGACTCGTGCCACCGCAGCCCGTGTTGGGGTGATATCCGATGAAGTGAATACCGGGTTGCCGAGAAAATGCACCTGCGCGATAGGTCTTCAACTGAGTTGTGCCCGAAACGATCTGAGGCCCAATTCCGGCGAAGGCAGGATCGCAAGGTGCGGTGTCGGGACATGCCTGTCCCATAGCGGCGCGGAGGTTTCGATCCGAGGGAGCACGACTGGTGACGAGTCCTTGCTCCTTTTGCAGGGTCACCAGGATTGCCTTTGCGGAAATCCCGCACGCAACCTGCGCACGATAAATCAACTCGGCGACGCGCATAGTGCCGCCCTGGATTGCGTTGCACACGAGGTTCCCCGTGCGCTGCGAAATGACCGCGGCTCGCGACGAGATACTCGCCGACAGGACGTTGATGCATTGGCCGTTGGAGCATGCCCCGATCTTCTGATCGAGGAACTGCTGGATTTGAGCGGCGCTCATCGCGTTGCCGTCGTAGAAGACGTCGTCACTGATCAAGTTCGTGGGGTTGAAACCTGTCAGTGCGAGCGGCTGCGCGCCCCCGGCGGCATCGAGTTCCGTGGGGGTGACATCGGCGCCGATCGGTGCCACAGATCCGTGAGCGGCGCTCACGACGCCCCCAGACACGAGGAGGGCGGTGATCGCGACGGTGGCTACGTATCGCCAGCCCTTCCAAAGAGCCTGAGCGGGGCGAACGTGACGAAGACGCATGGCCCCATTATCGCCGCGACACCGCCGTAGCACGGGAGCAACGCACCGTAGGGTGGTGACCCCGTTTGCGCGCGCCATCTCCACGCTCCTCCGCGACTCCGGGTTAGGCTCCCTGCATGTATCGCTTTGGTGCCGCAATTGTTACCGCTGCTGCTCTGCTGCTGCTGACGGGATGCGTTCCCGAGTCGTCAACAGGCGATCCGACACCGAAAGCGAGTTCGTCGTCGGTAGTCAGCGCGTCGCCGACGAGCGTCGCGCCGACCAGCGCTTCCCCTGCCAGCAGCGCCCCCTCGGAACCCTCGACACCGTCGACCGATTCAGTCGAGGGCATCGCCGAGCTCATTGGGCTCGCGGGTTTCGCCATCAGCGACGAGGAATCCCCGTATATCGTGCGCTGGGGAAAGGGTACCCTCGACGGATCTGACGTGCGGGTATACGAGTTCGCCGATGAGGAGCAGTTCGCCACCTATGTCGACTCGCTAGCGGGGTTCGGGATCACGGTCGACAATTTCGCTCGCGTGGGGAACTTCGCGGTCGCACCCACCGATCCCTCCCAGCTTGAGCAGATAGGCGCGAGCCTCGGATAGGCTCAGCGCCTGAGCCCGGGCGGGACCGTCTACAACTCCGCGTGCAACTGCCAGACTCTTTCGCTGGCATCAAGCCAGGAGAACGAACGCGACCGATCCATCGAGAGCAAGCGCAGCCGTCGACCGGTTGCATCGTCCCGCACCACGCTGTGAATCGCGTCGACCATGTCCTCGGAGTCGCCGACCGAAACATAGCAAGCAGCGTCGGCCAATAACTCCTCGTTCTGCGAAGTAGCGGCAGCGATAATCGGCGCGCCCACCGCGAGCGCCTCGAGCACGCGCCAGGGGAAGGCAGGCAGCACGGAGGGCGCGACGACTGCGAGCGCGCCTGAGAGGATAGCTGCACGATCGAGCGCATCGGCAACAACCGGCGCATGAATCCTCCCCTCGGTTCCTTCGCCGGCGCGAGCCAAATCATCGATCCGGCTCGCGTTGGCGTCCTCGGCCACAACCGCGATGTGGACCTCCTCGCCTGTCTGCGCATGCAATGCCGACGACAGGCTCTCGGCATCGATGCGGCTTCCCAGTACTACGACATACTGTTCGGGCAGACCCCATCTCCGCCTACGCCCCAGCGCGTCGGCAGGTGCGGCGAACCCCCTCGGAGCCGCGCCGGCGATGACGCGAACTCTGCTACGTAGAGGCGCGATTTCGCTGAGTTCGGCCGCCATCGCATGCGTGGGCACCACCACAGCATCCGCGAATCGCACTGCCCGCCGCAGCATCGCACGCTGCCGCGCAATATGGCCACGGTCGAGGTGCTGCGGGTGTGTCCATGCCTCAAGGCTCCACAACGTCACGACAGTCTGATCGTGATCGTGCGTCCGATCGTGCCGAACGAGTGGCGCCATGAGCGACGGGGAGTGGATCATCCCGCCGGATCCCCCGAGCGACACCCCCATCCGCCAGGCGGCAGCGAGTTCGCGACGTCCGACGGGGGCCCGCCACACGTCGACCAGACCCTCAGGTGGGACGGCGTCTGGCGTTTCTCGGCCATCGATACCCGCAACCCGGCATCCTCGAGGAGCCGTGTGCACGAGAGCCGCAACGAGCTCTGTGGACGCGATCACGAGGTCGGGATCGTTGTTCCCGGCTACTCGGTCGAGCACCACCCGCAGTCGAACTGTCACCCGTTCGACTCTAGTCGCCGAGCCTCGCGCAAGCCCGTGCGGACCCGGCGCGCCGGGCGCGCGCTATCCACACCACGACAGATGCGAAGCAACTTCACCGTCAGGGATGCTTGAATGCTGAGCGTGACCACTACCGCTCGCCGACGCATCCTCTGGACATTCGTCGGTGTCGGCATCTTCATCCTGCTGACCGCCGCCGCCGCATTGTGGACCCTGTCGCGAGCGCAGGTCGCGCGCGACAGCCTCGAATCGGCGGCGGAGGTCGCCGCAACCTTCCCTGCGCTGCTCGAAGCGGGCGACCCGGCCGCCAGCACAGCCGCCGCCGACGCGTTCGCCGCCGACGCGCGGACGGCGCGCGACGCGACCTCGGATCCGGTCTGGCGTCTGGCCGAGTTCGTGCCGTGGCTGGGTTCGAACCTCACCGCTGTGCGCGAGGTGAGCGAGATCGCCGACGACCTGGCGGTCTCCGCGATCTCGCCGCTGGTCGCGATCGCAGACGACATAGATATCGCTCGACTGGGATTCACGGAAGGTCGACTGGACCTCACACCCCTGGTCGATGCTGCGCCGGTGCTGGAAAAGGCGAACGACGCGTTTCAGCGATCCGTCGACACGGTGCGCGATCTGCCCGAGCCGACCGTGCCGCTCGTCGCGGGGGCTGTCGACCGCCTCACGGAGGTACTCCTGCCCGCTGCCACGGCCGTGGACGCGCTCGACCGGGCTGCGGCTCTGCTCCCGGCCATGCTCGGCGCGGACGGACCCCGCACGTATCTGCTCCTGATGCTGAACAACGCCGAGGCACGGACATACGGTGGCATACCGGGCGCGGGAGCCGTCATCACCGTCGAGGACGGCCGCGTCGGCATCGAGCGCCAATTGAGCTCGGGCGACTACGTGATCGAGAAGGAATCGGTCATTCCGCTCTCCCCGTCGACGATCGCCCTCTTCGCCGATCTGCCGGGCCGATACATCCAGAACACGATGTCGCCGCTGCCGTTCGCGGAAGGGGCGAGCGCGGCCGCTGCCCTCCTCGAGCGCTCGACCGGAATCGCCGTCGACGGCGTCATCGCGATCGACACGACCAGCCTCGGGTACCTCCTCGAGGCGACGGGACCCCTCGACATCGGCCCGGTCGTGCTCGACTCCGGCAACGCCGTCGACATCCTGCTCTCGGTCGCGTACCGCGAGATCCAGGAGCCGACCGTGCTGGATGCCTTCTTCTCCGCCGTGACGCTGCGGCTGTTCGAATCCGTGACATCAGGACAGGTCGGCCTGCCGAACCTCCTCACGTCGGTGGAGCGTGCGCTCGACGAACACCGCCTGCACGTGTGGAGTGCGCATCCCGAAGAACAGGAACGCATCGAAGGGTCTGAGCTCGAGACCATCCTCCTTCCCGACGACGACGTCACGCGGGTAGGGGTCTTCTTCAACGACCTCACCGGCGCGAAGCTCGACTACTACGCAGACCCCAACGTCACGCTCGAGGTCGACGAATGCGGCGCCACGCCCACGGCGCGGATCACGGTCAACTGGACCAACACGATCCCCGCGGACGCAGCGACGAGCCTGCCGAGCTATGTCAACGGCTTCGGTCTGACCGACACTCCGATCGGCGAGACGTTGACGAGACTCACGGTGGTCGGGCCGCAGGGATGGACCCTGCAGGACTACTCGTTCGACGATGCCCGCCCCGGCGTGCAGAGCGCGCAGTACGACGATCGCACGGCGCTGCAGACGGAATTCGTGACGACGGCAGGTGGCTCGCACACCCTCGTCGTCGAGTTCGCGGGAACGGTCGCGTCCGACCCCGAGCGGTTGTGGGACCTCGTGAGCACGCCGTTGGCCAGGTCTACGAACGTGGAATTTATCTCGGCATCGTGTGACGGATGATGTAGTGTGTGAGTGTCAGCTGGGGTAGTTGACACCAATTTGGGGAAGTCTTCGATCGTCCGTCCTCGGACCAGCGATCGAAACGCGCGCATGACGCTGGGGAGCTGAAGCGCGCGGATGCTTCGCGTGAGCCTGGGGAATATCATGCTGAAGAATAAGTTCGTCGCGCTCGCCGTGACACTGGGGATTCTGGCCGTCGGGGCGTTCGCCGCTCCCACCGCCGCTTTTGCAGAGACCGACGACGACTACGTTCCGTACGTTCTGCCGGCCTCGGTCACGATCGAGAATCCGGTCATCGGACCGTGCGACACGTCGACCATCGTGTTCGGCGCGGGATACTGGCTCGGCGGCGAGACCGTCGAGGTCTCGGCGTCCGGGCTGCGCGTCAGCGGCGCGAGTTTCACCCCGAACGTCCAGGCGGCGGCCGACGGCAGCCTGACCGCGACCTTCCTGCCCCCGGTCGATGGCGAAGGCGTCTACGACATCACCTTCACCAGCGCGACGCAGAGCTACACGGCGCCCATCACCGTCAGTCACGGCCTGGACACGGCCGCGTCGTGCGACCACGACCCCGGAGTCGACCGGGCGCTCGCGCTCACCGGTGGCGGGACGTCGCCGTGGATCTTCGGCGGCGGCGCGGCTCTGCTGGTCGTCGGCTCCGCGTTGATCGCGTTCACGGTTCTGCGCCGCCGGCGCGCCTGATCTCGGTGCGTCACGCCCCTCCCCGGCCTCGTCCGGCGGGCAGGGGCGTGACGCCCCATGCGCGAACGTGTCGGCAAGACCTAGGCGCGTGGCCGGACAGCTGGGCCACACGGGGAGTTCGATGATCAAGCTGGTCGTGGCGGCGGCCCTCGCGCTCGCGGCACTGACCTCCCCCGGCGGTGGGGCCGTCGCTCACGTGGTTGATGACTCTTATGTGGTCTCGCCCGGCGCCTGGATCGCGCCCGCGGTCATCGCGCCCGGGGGTCGGGCGGTGGCGACGTTCTCGGCGGGGTTCTTCACCCCGAACGAGACGGTGCGGGCGGAGGTCACGGGCCATCGCTCCGAGGATGCTCTCGTCTTCGACATGGCCACCGGGTCGCCCGAGCTCGTGAGCCGCGCGGACGGGGGGATGTCGGTCGTCTTCGTCGCCCCCCTGCTCGGCTCGGGCCCGTACGTGCTCACCTTCTCGGGTTCGCGCGACTTCGTCGCCGTCGTCACCGTGACCGGAAACCCGCCGGACCACCCCCCGACGATTCCCGGTACTCCCCATGTGCCGGGAACCCCCGGCATCCCCCACCTTCTGCCCCATGAACAGGCGGGAGGGCCGGGAGAAGCAAGCCACGCGACGCAGGCGGCGACGCCGGGTGCGACCACGCCCCCACAGGCCGTGCCCGACAATCAAGGTCAAGCCGGACATCCCACCCCGCCCGACCGGGAGGGAAAGGTCCGAATCCCCGGGGGTGCCCCGGACTCCCCCGGATGGCCCGGCCTCGCAGAATTCCCCGCGATCTTCCTGCTTCTCGCGGCCATCGCCCTGGCCGCGAGCGTGGTGATCATCGTCCTGTTGATCGCATCCCGACGACGCTGAACCCACGCAAACGAAAGACCCAGTTTGGCGTCCCTCCAGCGGGATATTCTTGCATCGTCGATGACGGCCCCGTCCGGGGATCGCTGAGTGAACGAGGGGTGCGCCGTGGACCTCTCGATCATCGTTCCCACCTTCAACGAAGCGCCGAACATCGCTGAACTGGTTCGGCGGATCCAAGCCGCGACCGACGGGCTCGATCGCGAGATTCTCTTCGTCGACGACTCCACCGACGACACCCCGGCGGCGGTCGAACGCGTCGCTGCCGCGACGCAGATACCAGTGCGGCTCGTCCACCGCGACGCACCGACGGCGGGCCTGGGCGGGGCGGTCCTCGAAGGCCTGCGTCTGGCGGAGTCGGACATCTGCATCGTGATGGACGGTGACCTGCAGCATCCTCCCGAGACCATTCCCGACATGCTCCGTGCCCGGCAGCGCACCGGCGCCGGCATCGTCGCCGCATCCCGCTACACCGGCGGTGGCGATGCGACGGGGCTGGCGGATGCCATGCGCACGGCGGTCTCGCGCGGTGCGACGCTGCTGACGAAGGCGATGTTCCCGCTGCGCCTGCGCAACTCGACGGACCCGATGACGGGCTACTTCCTCGTCGACCGAACCCAGCTCGACCTCGACCGCCTCCGCCCACGGGGCTTCAAGATCCTCCTGGAGATCCTCGCCCGCAACGACGTCGTCCTGGCCGAGGTGCCGTTCGACTTCGCCGAGCGATCGGCCGGATCGTCGAAGGCATCCGTCCGTCAGGGACTGCGTTTTCTCACGCAGCTCTCGGTGCTGAAGTTCGGCAAGATGTCGGGCTTCGCCCTGATCGGAGCCATCGGGGCCGTCGCCAACATCGGCATCATGGCGGGCCTGACGCATGTGGGCATGAGTTACGTGTGGGCCGCGGTGATCGCCGCCGAGGTCACGATCTTGGGCAACTTCTTCCTGCAGGAGCGGTTCGTCTTCCGCGAAATGCTCGGGAACGCCTCCGCGCGCTGGCTGAGGTTCGCCAAGTCCTTCAGCTTCAACAATGCCGAGGCGCTCATTCGCATCCCGGTGCTGGCGCTCCTGGTCGAGACGTGGCATATCTCGAGCGTGCTCGCGGCGGCCATCACTCTCGCCGTCGCTTTCGTGGCGCGCTTCGCTTTCCACTCCCTCGTCGTCTACGCACCGCAGCGCGAGGGCGCGCCGTCACGGCGTCGCGCACTCGCGCAGAAGCTCGACGAACAGGCGATGCAGCCCGGCGAGCTATAGCCCGAGCCCCTCCGCCACAGCGTCGGTGTCGTCGGTGTCGTCGCCCGCTTCAGCGCCCGCGGTGTCGTCGCCCCCTTCAGCGCCGACCTGGGGCGTCAGAAACACGCTGGGGCGTGGGGCCCCACGCCCCAGCGTCATGCTGACGCCCCAGGTGAGGAAGTTCGGCCCGAGTGACGCGGCGAGAATTCGGCAGGCGCGGAGTCAGGGCGTCGGCGTCGGGGTGGGAGGATGCAGCTTCGACTGCACGAGCTCGCGCACGTAGGCGTAGTCGGGTTGCTCGGCGTCGACGCCACCCTCGGGCGTCAACTCGATCGCCGTGATCGGAAGCTCTCTCGTCTTGAGGGCGAGGTCCGCGAAGTACGGCAGCATCGACTCGGGAAGGTCGGTCTCGACGATCGCGGTGCCGGCGACCGCCACATCCTTGAAGCGACTCAGGACATTGCTCGGCGTGAACTGGGCCAGGATCGCGGCCTGCAGCTCGCGCTGGCGCTTCATGCGATCCCAGTCATTCGTCGTGTACCGCGAACGTGCGTACCACTGCGCGGTATCACCGTCCATGTGCTGTGGGCCGGCCTCGATCCATCCGATCGCCCAGTCCTCGGCCGACTGCCCGGAATACGCGGGTCCGCCACCCTTCGGCAGACGCTGTTCGACCGTGATGTCCACGCCGCCGAGCGCATCGACGAGAGCAGCGAAGCCGTGCATGTCGATGAAGACGTAGTAGGGGATCTCGATGCCCAGGATGCCTTCCGCGGCATCCTTCGTCGCCTCGATCGCCGGGGAGGAGCCGGCGGCGCGCGCATCGGGGTACAGGGCGTCACCGTCCCGGCAGACCTCGACCTCGGTGCGCAGCTGGTTGATTCCCGAACCCCAGCCGCATTTCGCGTCCGGGTGGTTCGTGTGCCCCTCCGGGTACAGGTCGAGCATCGGTCCCGGTGCGAACGGGAACCCGGGCATGTCGCGCGGGATGCCGGTGATGGTCGCAGCACCCGTGTCCGCGTTGATGGACACGACCGAGATGCTGTCGTAGCGCATCGAGTCGCGTCCCTCGCCGCTGTCGGCACCGAGCAGAAGGATGTTGTAGTAGCCGTCCGACGGCGGCACGGCGGGTCCGCCCAGACCGAAGATCGACCCCAACGTGCCTCGAGTGGTACCCGTGACATCCGCGGCCCAGAGAGCGCCGCCCGATGTGAGGACGAGCAGTCCGGCGAGCACGGCCGACACACCGACACGCGCGAGCGGGCGCAACTTCACCAGTCGCACCAACCGGAAGGTGTCGATCGCCAGGATCACCCACAGCGCCGCGTACGCGATGAGGAGGCCCTGGATGAGCAACAGGGCGATCCCGTTCGTCGCGACCCACAGGAGCAGGAACGGCCAGAGGAGCGACGCGACGCCCGCGAGGACCAGGACCGACCACATGAACAGCGTCGCGCCGAGCGCGAACCGCCCGAGCTTCCTGCTGCCCGCAAGTATCTGGGCAGAGCCCGGGACCAGCACGTTGAACACCACGAGCCACCACGCGCGGCGACGCATGTAGTCGGCCGAGCCGGAGTCCGGGTATCTCAGCGGAAGCTGGTTGACGATCGGCGGCAGCGAGGGCGTGGCGCGTGGCAGCCGGGTGGGGGCGGCGACGCTCACAACGATTCCTTCAGCCGCCGGTTCTTCTCCTCGACCTCGGACTCCAGACGCCGTGCGTAGTCGTCGAGCGCGTGGGCCAGAGCGGCATCGGATGACCCGAGGATGCGGGCCGCGAGGAGTCCCGCGTTCTTCGCGCCACCGATCGACACCGTGGCGACGGGGATACCGCCGGGCATCTGCACGATGCTGAGCAGCGAGTCCAGTCCGTCGAGGGTCGAAAGAGGAACGGGCACTCCAATGACGGGCAGCGACGTGACCGAGGCGAGCATGCCGGGCAGGTGTGCGGCACCGCCGGCGCCCGCGATGATGACCCGGATGCCTCGCGCCCGCGCCGCGCGCCCGTACGACATGAGCTTGTCGGGCGTGCGATGCGCCGAGACGACCTCGACCTCGTGCGGGATGAGCAGATCCGAGAGGGCCTGGGAGGCGTCGCTCATGACGCGCCAGTCCGAGTCGGAGCCCATGACGACGCCGACGATGGGCGCCTCGGAGGAATGCAGCGGCCGGGTCACCCGACCAGGCTAGGCCCCGCTCCTGCAAGAATGCCGTTGCGCCGCGCGCTCAGTCGAACTGCGCCGCGCGCTCAAGCGAACTGCGCCGCGCGCTCAACCGAAGTGTGCTGCCGCGGCGCGGGCTTCGTAGGCGACCTCGTCGAGCTCGTCGCCCGCGACGTTCACGTGACCGACCTTGCGTCCGGGGCGCGGATCCTTGCCGTACAGGTGGATCTTCGCGCCCGGATGCGCCGCCATCGCCGCGGGAACCCTCTCGGCCAGACCGCCCTCGGCGGGTCCACCGAGGACATTGACCATGACGGTCCACGGGGAGTGCGGCGCGGTCAAGCCGAGCGGCAGATCGAGGACCGCGCGCAGGTGCTGTTCGAACTGGCTGGTGAGCGCGCCATCCTGGGACCAGTGACCGCTGTTGTGCGGCCGCATGGCGAGTTCGTTCACCAGCAGGCGGTCATCCGTCGTCTCGAAGAGTTCCACGGCGAGCATGCCCGTCACGCCGAGCCCCTCCGCGATGTCGCCGGCCATCGCGCTCGCGACATCTTCCAGCCGCCCACCCGCGCCCGGTGCGGGGGCGAGGACCTCGGAGCACACCCCGTCGCGCTGGATCGTCTCGACCACGGGGTACGCGACGATCTCACCGCGGGGGCTTCGAGCGATCTGCTGGGCCAGCTCGCGCCGGAAGTCCACGAGCTCTTCGACGAGCAGCCTGCCGCCGTGGGCGTCTTCGGCGAGCGCCGCGAACCAGTCGGCGGCCTCCGTGCCGTGACTCACGACGCGCACGCCCTTACCGTCGTATCCTCCGCGCGGGGTCTTCACGACGGCGCGCCCTCCGTGTGCGTCGACGAATTCCTGCAGCCCGTCGGCGTCCGATACCGCGGCCCAGTCGGGCTGCGGAACTCCGAGCTCGGCCAGCCGCGTGCGCATGAGGATCTTGTCCTGGGCGAACTGCAGCGCATCGGGGCCCGGGTGCACCGCGACACCGGCGTCGACGAGCGCGCGCAACACCGGCTGCGGAACGTGTTCGTGGTCGAACGTGACGACGTCCACCCCTCGCGCGAATGCCAGCACCGTGTCGGCGTCGTGGTAGTCGCCTACCGCTGTCGCGGCGAGGGCCGCAGACATCCCCTCCGCCTCGGCCAGAACGCGGATCTCGACCCCCAGCTCGACCGCCGGGGCGATCATCATGCGTGCCAGCTGCCCACCGCCGACGACTCCGACGCGGTATGTCATGGTTCCCCCTCGAGGATGGCTCGACGTGCGCTTCCATCCTGTCACCGGACGGACCGCGTCACGCGACAGGGCCCCGCTGGCCGTTCAGGCGGGAAGAGGCGGGCGGGGCGGGGCCGCCGATTCGTCGATCGCCATGCCCTGGGCATCGCGATGCGCCAGGATCTGACTGACCTCGATCTGGTCGGCGAGTACCTCTTGCAGCAGCACGACATCGGGCACGTTGACGAGGCGCAGCGGCTCGTCCACCCCGTTGCTCAAGGTGATGGTGCCGGCCCGCCACATCCGTTGGATCGGTCCGCGGCGCAGGCCGATCGTGTAACCACGCGCATGCGAGAGCTCACGTGCGCGGCGAGAGACGATGCCCCGGCGCGCGATGACTCGACGCGTCGTGATCGTGTACGTCCGACTCAGCCAGACGATCCACGGCAACACCGCGAGCAGCACGACGACGACTCCGGCGGCCGCGAGCAGCATCCAGTTCTCGAACGGCGCCGGAAGGTTGTCGTAGAACCAGCCCGTGGCGCCCGCCACCGCCATCAGCAGCAGCGCCGACCACCCCAGGCGGCGAGCGCTCCCCCGCGTGCGTGCGACCAGTCGTTCGGGTGCGGCGATCCCGGGCGGCGGCGCCGGCAGGCGATTGCCGTAGGTCGTCGGCTGGGTCATGCGCTCATTCTGCCGGTCGCGAGCGCGGGCGGACGCATCCCACGCGGTGCCGTGCGCTTCGTCAGCGGACCTGCACGACGTCACCCGCGACGACGGATGTCTCGTCTGGCCCGTTGCGGACGACCAGTTCGCCGTGGGGTCCGAGCCGCAGCGCCTCGCCGACGAGTTCGGAACCGTCCGGCAGATGGACGCGGACGGCGCTCCCGATCGTCCCGCAGAGCGCCTCGACCTCGGCGTGGACTCCGGCGCGCACGGCGTCTCCGTCCTCGAGCAGGAGCGCACCCATGAGCTCGCCGAGAGCGGCGAGGTAGTCGGCGAGCACCGTGTCGACGAGATCCGGCGTGATGCTGACCCCGAGGGTCGCGAATGACGTCGCGGTGGGCACCGGTAGCTGCTCGGCCGTCATCGCCGTGTTGATGCCCGCACCGACCACGATGGTGTCCGGGATCCCCGGGACGACCTCGGCGAGGATGCCGCTGATCTTCCGGCCGTCGACGAGCACATCGTTCGGCCACTTCATCCTGACCGTGTGCATGGGGCCGACGAGTGCCGTGAGCTGCGCCGCGACGGCTCGTGTGAGCGCCGCACCCGCGAGGAGCGGCACCCACCCCCGGTCGGCCGGGCGCAGATCTCCCACATCGAGCACGACCGAGACCGCGAGCGCGGATCCGGGCGGCGCCGACCACACCCGGCCCAACCGGCCACGTCCGTCGGTCTGGTCGTCCGTCACGAGAACCGAGAGGTGCGGCCAGGCGGACGGGTCGAGTGCGTGGTCGCGCACGAGATCGGCGTTCGTGGAACCCGTTCGCTCGGCGATGGCGAAACGCGTGGCGACCGTGGCCGCCCGTCGGAAGTCCTCTGCGTGCAGCGTCATGGCTTCAGGCTAGGCGCCCAGAGGACGCGGCGCGGCCGGAGGTCTTCGCGGCGGCGCGAGGAGCATCGCAGCTCAAGAGCCCTCCCCTCACCCCGAACTCCTTCGCGCACGCGCCGATCGACTCCCCCGGGGAGTGGCCCACGCTCCCTCCCCCTCGCGACGGGACGTCGATCGTCCCCCATTCGCATCCGCGGGGCAATCACAGCCCGGCGCGAGCGCAACGATGTCGGCATGGATCTTCAGTCATGGCTCAGCGCGCGCGGTGGGTGGGCGCACCGCGCTGACGCAATCGAGGCGGGATGGACGCGCTACCGCATTGAACAGGCGTTACGCTCGGCTCTCGTCCTCGTCACCGCTCGAAAATGGCTGCACGTACCGGGCATCGACGACGAACTGCTGGCCGCGATGAGCGCCGGCGCGCGTCTGACGTGCGTATCCGCCGCACGGACGCTCGGGCTTTGGGTTCCTCGTCCGCCCGACCGTTTACACCTGGCGGTCCACCCGCATGCCGGGCGGGATGTGTCGCGCTTCGTGGCCCATCGCAGCATCGGTCCGGTGAACGCGCTCCCGAGGTCGCCATTGGATGCCATGGAAAATGTCCTCGCCCGCGTGGCGACCTGCCTGCCGCACCTGGACGCGCTGGCGATCTGGGAGTCTGCCCTCAACAAGCGCCTTGTTACCGTCGCACATCTGCAGGCGGTTGAGTGGACGACGCGCGCCGCGCGAGCACTCGCATCAGAAGCCGGTGTCGCGTCCGACTCCGGACTCGAGACACTCGTCGTTCATCGGCTCGCGAGGCTCGGCATCCTGGCCCGGCAACAGGTCCCGCTGCTGGGTCACGATGTCGATCTCCTCATCGGGCGGCGACTCGTCATTCAGCTGGACGGATTCGCGTATCACCGAGCAGCGCAGCGCCGCGCCGATATCGCGCACGATCGGAGACTACGCCTCGCGGGGTTCACCGTACTGCGCTTCGATTACGTCGAGATCATGGATCGCTGGCCACTCGTTGAGCGCCAGATTCTCGCCGCTGTCGCTCAGAACCTGCACATCGCATGAGGGCTTCGGGGCGGTGAGAGGAAAGTTCAAGCCAAACGCTCCTCGTCTCGAGCCGAAGTCCTCGAGTGAGGCAGGGCCGAGGGCAAGGAGCGGGAGTCAGGGTCAGGCGCGAGAGGAGTTCCCCAGACCGCGCAAGACAGAATCCACAACGGATGTCGCGGGTCGTTGTGCGAGACCGTCAACCGTTCGAGCGCGGGGTGCCCGGATAGAGTGATTCGCGTGAGTCATGAGCCCGACCTGTCCACCGCCGGCAAGATCGCGGATCTGCGCGCCCGCTACGACGAAGCGGTGGTCTCTGCCGAGCTCGTCGCGCGCGAGAAGCAGCACGCGAAAGGCAAGCTGACCGCCCGCGAGCGCATCGAGTTGCTCGTCGACACGGGCAGCTTCGTCGAGATCGACGAGTACGTGCGACACCGCACGACAGCGTTCGGCATGGACAAGGCGCGCCCCTACGGCGATTCGGTGGTCACCGGCACCGGCACGATCCACGGCCGCACGGTGGCCGTCTACGCCCAGGACTTCTCGACCTTCGGCGGATCGCTCGGCGAGGTCGCGGGCGACAAGATCATCAAGGTGATGCAACTGGCCCTGCGCGGTGGCATGCCGATCATCGGCATCCTCGACTCGGGTGGCGCGCGCATCCAGGAGGGTGTCGTCGCCCTCGGCAAGTACGGCGAGATCTTCCGCCTCAACACCGCCGCCTCGGGTGTCATCCCGCAGATCTCGCTCATCATGGGCCCCGCGGCGGGCGGCGCGGTCTATTCCCCCGCACTCACCGACTTCGTGATCATGGTCGACAAGACCAGCCAGATGTTCGTGACCGGACCCGACGTGATCAAGACCGTCACGGGCGAAGACGTGGGGATGGACGAGCTCGGCGGCGCGTACACCCACAACACGCGCAGCGGCGTCGCCCACTACCTCGCCGAGGACGAGGACGACGCGATCGACTACGCGCGGACTCTCCTCGGCTTCCTGCCCGACAACAACATGACGGACGTCCCGGTGTACGAGTCGGGGTTCGAGTGGGAGACGACCGACGGCGATCGCGCCCTCAACACGGTCATCCCCGACTCGCCCAATCAGCCCTACGACATCCACCAGGTGATCGCGCGCGTCGTCGACGGCGGCGACTTCCTCGAGGTCCAGCCCCTCTTCGCCCCGAACATCGTGATCGGGTTCGGGCGCATCGAGGGTCGTTCGGTCGGGATCGTCGCGAACCAGCCCTCCCAGATGGCCGGCACGCTGAACATCGACGCGGGTGAGAAGGCCAGCCGCTTCGTGCGATTCTGCGACGCCTTCTCGATCCCGATCCTGACGCTGGTCGACGTGCCCGGCTACCTCCCGGGAACCGACCAGGAGTGGACCGGAGTCATCCGTCGCGGCGCGAAGCTGCTCTATGCCTACGCCGAAGCCACCGTCCCGCTGGTGACCGTGATCCTGCGCAAGGCGTATGGCGGCGCATACATCGTCATGGGCTCGAAGCAGCTCGGCGCCGACATGAACTTCGCCTGGCCGAGTGCCGAGATCGCCGTCATGGGCGGCCAGGGCGCGGTGAACATCCTGTATCGCGGCGAGATCAAGCGCGCGGAGGAGGCGGGCGAGGATGTCGCGGCGGTTCGTACGCGCCTCGCCAACGAATACACGTACAACGTGGCGTCCCCCTTCCTCGCAGCTGAGCGCGGCGAGCTCGACAGCATCATCGAGCCGGCATCCACACGCGTGATGGTCGCCAAGGCGTTGCGGTCGCTCCGCACCAAGCGTGCGAGCCTGCCGCCGAAGAAGCACGGGAACATCCCGCTGTGAGCACATCCGAGCCCGTATCGGTCGAGGTTCTGCGCGGTGCGGCCGACGAGCAGGAGCTCGCGGCGCTGCTCGCCGTCGTGACCGAGGCGTACGTCCGAGAGGCGGATGCCGTGGTCGCCGAAGACGACTCGGCGATGTCGGCCTGGGCACGCAGCGCCCGCGGCCTGCGCCCCCCGCTCGAGCGCGGACTCCCCTGGGGACGGTCGGGCTGACCCGCGTCGAAAACCCTGGAAAACCGGCAAAACTGTCCCCCAAAGTACCTACAGACATGGATCTTTCGGCCACCGCATACTGAATATGCGTGACACGCTCATGCGTATGGCCGCGACCCCCGATTCTCGGGACAGCGGCTCCGCGGACGATTTTCGGGTAATCGTTCCGCAACGGAGAGGGGCGGGCGACTTCGCCGCCCCTCTCCTCTCATCTGCGGACGAGTTCGATCAGCGACCGGGGTGCCGGATCTCGCGCCAGAGGTCGACCGAGTCTTCGTCGGTCTGCTCGACCACGAGTCGACCGACCACGGTGACCGCGACGCTGTCGTCCGGCGACGTTCGGATGATGATCCTGTTCGACTGCGAGTCACGCAGCGCCTCGGCCAGCTCGGCGCGGATCTGGCTCAGGTCGTCGTCGGACACACCCTCGAGGCCACCCTCGTCGAACACACTCACCTGCGCACCTCGGCGGCGCGCCGCGTCGATCTCGGCTCGCACGCGATCGTCGAGCAGGCGTGGGCCGCGAAGCTCGTCCCGCAGACGCGCCTCGGCCATCCCGGCCTCGCGACGCTCGGCCTCGCTGAGCAGACCGTGCATCGCGATCACGCGGGCCAGAACCGGGCCGCCGACGGCCAGAGCGCGCTGAAGTTGCACACGCCGCTCGCGCTCACGCCCCTCTTGCGCGGCCTCCCACGCGGACGTGACGGCCTGCAGCTCCGCGAGCTGATCCGCGTCGCGCTCGGCACGATCGATCAAGAAGACCAACAGGTGCGCGACACCGACCCAGACGATCGAGCCCACGAGCCCCTGGCTCAGCGCCTGAACCGGACCCATCCAGATCATGGCGCCGATCGAGAGCACGACCGTGCCTGCCCAGGCGATCCACGTCCTGCGCCGCACCATCAGCACGACCATCAGCGCGCCGCCGCCCCCGACGTACCACGTTGCGTAGGTCGCCGTGCGGGCGATGCCGTCGGCGTCTGCCACCGCGAAGCCGGTCATCGAGGGGATGATCACGACGGTGCCGGCCGCGACGAGCGCAGCCCAGAGGGGCATCGGTTCGCGAGGCGAATCGGACCCTGCGAGCGGACGAGGTACGGCGAAGATCGTCACGACCGTCGCCGCGAGGTAGATGATGACCGCGGCGAGCAGGAGGCCCGGATTCTGGGGCCAGACAGTCCACAGCAGGCCACGCGCCGCCTGGTAGATGGCGAAGGCGAGCGCGAGGGCCGCGAGCACGGTACGAACGGTCATCGACGCACCTCACGCCACCGGAGCGTCACGACGGTACCGTGCGGTCCGGAATCGATGACGGCCTCTCCATCGATCGCCGCTATGCGCGCGAGGATGGATGCGCTGATCCCGAGGCGATCGTCGGGTACGGCGTCGATATCGAATCCCGGCCCCTTGTCCGACACCACGACCTCGACCGCAGCCAGGCGGGGCAGGTCATCGGCGACGTCGGACGGCGCATAGGCATCCTCGCCCGACTCTCCGTCGATGGATCGCGGAGCTTCCGTGCCGAGCACGGGCTCGCGCGGAAGGTCGACCGGCCGACGCACGATCGCCTCGAGTCCGACGCCGTCGGCGTGCTGGATCGCGTTGGCGGCGGCCTGGGTCGCCGCGCGGATCATCGCTGCGGCAATCGTGCCCGGTATCGTCGGCTCGTCATCCGTCGCCTCGACGCGGACCTGCAGTCGCAAGCCGAGGTCGGCGAGAGATGCCTGGATGCCACGGGCGAGAGACTTCATCGTCGCCGGTTGCGGGTCGATCCCGCCGCTCGGGGTGCCGGTGTCGGCGAGCCCCTCGAGCGCCTCACGCGCCATGGACATGGCGAGCGACCGAGCGCGCGGGCCGTCGGCGCGTTCCGCCGCGATCAGGGCCGCGAGCACGCTGTCGTGCATGAGCGCCGAGACGGCGACCCGCTCCTCTTGGGCAGCCTGCGCCTCGGCGGCCTGCGCGTATGCCGCAACGGTGCGCGCACGTTCGCGGTCGACGCCAGAGGCCATGCGCCGGAAGATCGTCACGAGCGTCATCAGCAGGCCGCCCAGGATCAGGGAGTAAGGCACTTCGAAGACCGCGGCGAGCAGATACTCGAACTGGAAGCCGCCCTGGACGACGCGCACGATCCCGTACAGCACGGGCGTGGCGATCGTCCACGCCAGTTGGAGGGGGAAGGGGAACGCGATGACCGCAGCGATCGTCGCGACGTTGATCAGGTACCACGGCCACGGCTCCGGCGTCGCGGCGGGCACGGCCCCGGCCGTGGCCAGCGGCCAAATGGCCAGCATCACGATGTAGATGACGGCGAAAGCGCCGGTGGCGACCCGGGCCGTCGCACGGAAGAAGCAGGCGCCGCACATGATGACGAGAGAGCCGAAGACGATCGTCAGAAGCGGAACGGTCCACCCGGGTCGCAGCCCCGCGTTGTTTCCGAGGGCGATGAAGAACGCCTGGATTCCCAGCACGAAGCATCCCACCGCCGCGGCGATCGCAGCGATGCGTTCGATGCGCCGACGGGTGAAGGTTCCCTGCCAGGCGGAAGCCAATCGGCCCTGCGGGATCTGACCCCATGCCCGGTCCCACGCAGCCGCCGGCTCCGGTGCGGCGTTCACGACATCGACCTCAGGAGCCACCGGACGGATCTTCCGACGCCTGCTCGACGATTCCGTCCTCCATCGCTCGACGCAACAGGTCGACCTTCGTCGGTGCGGGCCTGCCCACCTCGACGTACTTGACGCGGACCCGGGTGATGTTCTCCTTCGCCGTCGAATAGGCGACACCCAATCGGTCGGCCACGACCTTCAGCGGCAATCCGGCCGCGTACAGACGCAGGACCTCGCGTTCGCGCGCCGAGAGCTGCGCATCGGCGAACGCACGGTCACCGTCGACGGCGCTCGCCCACTCCACGTTGTCGAGGTGCTCGCCCGCCGCCACGGTCCGGATCGCGGAGATGACGTCACCGATCGGGGAACTTTTGCTGACGACGCCCGCGGCTCCGGCCATGAGCGCCTCGCGGACGGCTGCCGGGCGATCGGCAACCGAGTGGATGATGACGCTCGAACCGTCGGACACGAGGCGGCTCACGTTGCTGGTCGCGGTCGTGCCGTCGCCGAGCGTCAGATCCAGCACCACGACGTCCGCCGGGGCCGAGCGCGAGCCAGCACGCCACCCCAGATACTGGGCGACAGTGGCACCCGAGAAGACGAGTTCCTTGCCCGCACGATCGAGGGCCGCTTCCAGCCCCAGGCGTACCGATTCGTGATCGTCGATCAGGGCAACCCGCGTCATGGGGACAGCCTAGCTGCGCGAGCCTGCCGAACCCGCGGCAGCGCGGTGCGCGTCGCGTTCGAAGACCGCAACGGCCTCGACATGGTGCGAGTTGGGGAAGAGGTCCAGGGCCCGCAGATCACGCAACGCGTACCCCTCGGTCAGGAACGTGGCGGTGTCGCGCGCGAGCGCCACCGGGTCGCACGCGACATAGATCGCGGTCCGTGGCGCCAGCGCCGCGATCGCACGGACCACACCGGCACCCGCCCCGGCACGCGGCGGATCGAGCAGGACCGTGGCGTCACGATATGCGTGAGGAGCGGATGCCTCGGCCAGCTCGGCCACTTCGGCCGCGAGAAAACGGTCGACGCGCGCCGTGATCGCCTCGGCGTTGCCCCACTCACGCAGGTTGCGCGCCGCGTGGTGGGTAGCCCGGGACGCGGATTCGACCGTCGCGACGCGCGTCGCGGGCCCGCCGGCCTCGCCGAGGACGGCCGCGAACAGGCCGACTCCGCCGTACAGGTCGAGGTTCGGGGCATCCGGATCGAATCCCGTACTCGCGAGAGCCTTCGTGACCGCGTCCGCAAGCGTCGTCGCGGCGAGCCGATGCACCTGCCAGAACCCGCCGGCGTCGACGCGGAACGTTCGCCCCCGTACGGTCTCGACGACGACCTCGCGGTCGGCAGCATCGGCGCCCCGGCGGACACCGCCACGCTGACCACGGCGCGGGCCCGAGGCATCCGTCCGCTCGATGACACGCACCTGTCCGTCTGCGGGCAGCACGAGATCGACCCGATCGCCGCCCCGGGTGCCGAGGCCGAGCGCGGCTTCGGCCAGCGCGGGCGCCGCGAGGGGGTGCGACGAGACGGGGACGATGTCGTGCGAGCGCGCCGCGAAGGGCCCGACCGTGCCGTCCGGGCCGACATGCAGGCTCAGGCGCGTGCGCCAGCCCGTGCCGTCCGTGCTCTCGTCGGCGCCCGCGGGCTCGACGGTCACGTCGATCGGCAGGTGGGCGAAGCGTTCGAACGCCTCGCGCAGCACGCGTGCTTTGAGCTCACGCTGGGCATCGAGGCGGATGTGCCCGAAGTCCGCGCCGCCCGGGCGCACGTGCGGCGGCCGGGCGATGTCGGCCTCGGCCCAGATGTGCGGACGTCGGGTCTCGGCAGGTTCGAGCACCTCGAGGGCCTCGGCACGCCAGAACGCGGGGCGCGAGTCATCCGTGATGCGAGCTCGCACCCGCTCGCCCGGAATCGCGTCGGGGACGAAGATCACGCGGCCCTCGTGGCGGGCGACGAAGATGCCGCCGTGCGCGACTCCGGTGATCTCGAGGTCGACTGTCTGGGCGGTATCCACGTCCCGAGCATTTCACAGTCGGGTGAATACCCGGTCGCGCCGCTCGCTAGCGTGGGAGCATGCGCGTCTGCCTCGCCTCGACCTCTCCCGCCCGTCTGATGCTGCTGCGCCAGGCGGGTATCGAACCCCTGACGATGGCGCCCGACGTCGACGAAGACGAGGTCATCCGCGCCGTCGAGACGGCGCAGGCCCGCACGCTCTCGCCCGACGAGCACGTCCTCCTGTTGGCACGACGGAAGGCTGCGGATGTCGCGGCGCGGGTCGCCCGGGACGACCCGGCCTTCGATGGGCTCGTGATCGGCGGCGACTCGATGTTCGAGTTGGCGGGCGAGATCCTCGGCAAGCCGTACACCGCCGAGAACGCGACCGCCCGGTGGCACGCGATGCGCGGGAAGACGGGCGTGCTGCACTCGGGCCACAGCGTCTTCCGCGTCGTCCCGGGACTCGAGCCCCGAGAGGCGCACGCCGTCGCCTACGCCTCGGTGACGTTCGCCGATGACGTGGCGGACGCCGAGATCGCGGCCTATGTCGCCACCGGCGAACCCCTGCATGTCGCGGGGGCGTTCACGATCGACAGCCTCGGCGCCGCGTTCATCACGCGGATCGAGGGCGACCCGTCGACCGTGGTGGGGATGTCGCTTCCCACTCTGCGCCGCCTGGCTCGCGAACTGGGCGTGGAATGGACGAGCCTCTGGAGGGTGTTGTAGACGTTCGCCCACGTTCCCGGCGGCTTCTTGTCGGTACCTGTCAAATCCCGGGGCCGGAGCGTCGGTAGGCTGGCGACCATGCCCGAATTCGGCAAAGTCCTCATCGCCAATCGTGGCGAGATCGCTGTCCGTATCATCCGAGCCACCCGCGACAGCGGACTCGGTTCCGTCGCGGTGTACGCCGATCAGGATCGTGACGCGCTGCACTCGCGCCTGGCCGACGAGTCCTACGCCCTCGAGGGCACGACGAGCGCCGACACATATCTCTCCATCGAGAAGATCCTGTCCATCGCGCGCCGCTCGGGCGCCGACGCCGTGCATCCGGGCTACGGCTTCCTCGCCGAGAACTCCGGCTTCGCCCGCGCCGTCATCGACGCGGGCCTCGTCTGGATCGGCCCGCCGCCCGAGGCGATCGACGCCCTCGGAGACAAGGTCACCGCGCGTCACGTTGCCGAGCGCGTCGGCGCCCCCCTGGCGCCCGGCACTCCGGGCCCCGTCTCGAACGCCGACGAGGTCATCGCCTTCGCTCGCGAGGTCGGGCTTCCCGTTGCGATCAAGGCCGCGTACGGCGGCGGCGGGCGCGGGCTGAAGGTGGCCCGCGAGTTCGATGAGATCGCCGAACTCTTCGAGTCCGCGACCCGCGAGGCCGTGACCGCGTTCGGCCGCGGCGAGTGCTTCGTGGAGAAGTACCTCGACAAGCCCCGTCACGTCGAGACCCAGTGCCTCGCGGATTCCGCGGGCAATGTCGTCGTCGTCTCGACACGCGACTGCTCGCTGCAGCGCCGCCACCAGAAGCTCGTCGAAGAGGCGCCCGCGCCCTTCCTCACGCCGGAGCAGACGCGCACGCTCTACGAGTCGTCCAAGGCCATCCTGCGCGAGGTCGGCTACGTCGGCGCCGGAACCTGCGAGTTCCTGATCGGCGCGGACGGCACCATCTCGTTCCTCGAGGTCAACACCCGCCTCCAGGTCGAGCACCCGGTCTCGGAAGAGGTCACGGGCGTCGACCTCGTGCGCGAGCAGTTCCGGATCGCCGCGGGTGGTCTGCTCGAGGCCGGCGACCCCGAGGTCACCGGCCACTCGATCGAGTTCCGCATCAACGGCGAAGACCCGGGCCGCGGGTTCCTGCCGCAGCCCGGTCCGATCCACGTCTTCAAGACATTCGGCGGCCCCGGCATCCGCCTCGACTCCGGCGTGACCGCGGGCGACACCGTGAGCGGCGCATTCGACTCGCTGCTGGCGAAGATCATCGTCACCGGTCGCGACCGCGCCGAGGCGCTCAGCCGGGCCCGCCGCGCGCTCGACGAGTTCGAGGTCGCGGGTCTGCCCACCGTGCTGCCCTTCCACCGCAAGGTCGTCCGCGACCCCGCCTTCACGGCCGAGGACGGCAACTTCGGCGTCTACACCCGGTGGATCGAGACGGAGTTCGCCAACGACATCGCGCCGTGGGATGGCGAACTGAGCGATCCGACGCCCCCCGAGGCACGCCACACGGTCGTCGTCGAGGTCGCGGGCAAGCGCCTCGAGGTCAGCCTGCCCGACCGGATCGTGTCGTCCTCGACAACTGCCGGACGCCCGGTCGCCGTGCCGCCCTCACGCCGCGATCATGCGAAGACCGTGCTCTCCGGAGCATCCGGTGACGCCGTCAAGGCCCCCATGCAGGCGACCATCGTCAAGCTCGCGGTCGAGGACGGGCAGCTGGTCGTCAAGGGCGACCTGGTCGTCGTGCTCGAGGCGATGAAGATGGAGCAGCCCATCCAGGCGCACAAGGACGGCGTGGTCGGCGGGATCGACGCGAACCCGGGAACGACGGTCTCGGCCGGTCACCAGCTGCTCACCATCAGCTGAGTCCTGGGGCTTCTCTCTGCGGAGTCGGTCCGATCCGCGAACCGGGCCCACCGTCGCGCGCGCATGAACCCCACGCCGGCTGCACATCCCGGCATCCGCTACATCGATCTGTGGCGCGGATGTCGCGAAGTGGCGCCAACCTGGTGCCGGACGTCCGGGAGGGCGGCGCGGACAGGGCAGAGCGATCGAGCGCGCGCGAAGTGACCCACCCCGGGGCGAGGGACTCAACCCGAACGGGGGGCTCAGCCCTCGTCGAGGTCCGGACCGCGATCGACGACGTGCATCGAGCGCGCCAGATCCGTGATGCTGCTCGCGAGTGACGGGTACACCGCGAAGGCGCGCGAGAGCTGATCGACGCTCAGGCGACGATCGACGGCGACGGCGATCGGGTAGATGAGTTCGGATGCCTTGGGCCCGACGATCACGCCGCCCAGCACCGTCCCCGATCCACGACGGGCCATGAGCTTCACGAACCCGTCCGTGATGCCCATCATCTTCGCGCGCGGATTCGCGGCGAGCGGCAGCTTGTGCACGACGCCCTCGATCTTGCCGTCCATGATGTCCTGCTCGGACCATCCGACCGTCGCGATCTCGGGGGCCGTGAAGATGTTGGCCGCGATCCGGCGACGCTCGATCGGGATCACGATGTCGCCCAGGGCATGGAACACCGCGGTGCGACCCTGCATGGACGCCACCGAGGCGAGCGGAACGAACGTCGTGCAGTCGCCGGCCGCGTAGATGTTCGGGACGGAGGTGCGCGAGACGCGGTTGACGCGGATGTTGCCCGACGATGTCATCTGCACCCCGGCCTCTTCGAGGCCGAGCCCGGCGGTGTTCGGGATCGACCCGACCGCCATCAGACAGTGGCTGCCCTCGATGCGGCGACCGTCACCGAGCGTCACCACGACGCCGCCGCCCTCGCGGACGACCGACTCGGCACGCGCCTTCGAGAGCAGGGTCATACCGCCACGGCGGAACACCTTCTCGAGCACGGCCGCGGCATCCGCGTCCTCGCCGGGCAGAACCTGGTCGCGACTCGAGACGAGCGTGACCTTGGCACCGAGGTTCATGTACGCCGAGGCGAATTCCGCACCCGTGACACCCGATCCGACCACGATCAGGTGCTCGGGAAGCGTGGGCATGTCATAGAGCTGGGTCCACGTCAGGATGCGCTCGCCGTCGGGCTGGGCGCTCGGGAGCTCTCGCGGCGAGGCGCCGACGGAGATGACCAGCGTGTCGGCCTCGACACGGTCGAAGTCGGTGCCACCGGGTCCGGTCGAGACGACGACGGCGCCCGCGCCCTCCAGTCGGCCGTGACCCGAGATGATGCGGACGCCCGCGTCGAGCAGCGTCTGACGCATGTCCTCGGACTGCTGGCGCGCGAGGGAGAGCAGGCGCTTGTTGACCGCCGCGAGATTGATCGCAACCTCGGGACGGCTGGGCTTGCCGTCCGAGTTCCGCGCGAAGAACTGAACGCCGAGATCGGATGCCTCGGAGATCGCCTTGGCCGCGTCGGCCGTGGCGATCAGGGTCTTCGACGGCACGACATCCGTGATGACCGCCGAACCTCCGACGCCCGCGCGCTCGACCAGGGTGACCTCGGCTCCCAGCTGGACGCCGGCGAGCGCCGCCTCATAGCCACCGGGCCCGCCGCCGATGATTGCGATTCTCTGCGTACGTTCGAACTCACCGGACATGGTCCCCATTGTGTCATCCGCCACCTCCCGCCCGATGACACGCACGAGAGGCCGGCTCGCCTGGCCGCGGATGCCATCTCCCGCGACGCGACAACGCGCCTCCTGCCAGGCGAGCCGGTCTCTCTCGCGCCGCGTGTGGCCGACCGGGCCCGAGCTTCCTAGAGTGGGGGGATGTCAACGCATACCCCCCACCCGCTCGACGACCCCGCAGCGGACCCGTTCGCGATCGCCGCCGACGCTGCCGCCGACATCGCGCGGCTGACCGGCGTCGAGACGCACGACATCGCCCTGACCCTGGGGTCGGGCTGGGGTCGAGCAGCCGAACTCATCGGCGAAACCGTCGCTTCCTTCCCGGCGACCGAGGTCACGGGATTCAGCAAGCCCGCGCTGGAGGGACACGCCGGAACACTCCGCAGCGTCCGCACCCCGGGCGGAAAGCACGTGCTGGTGATCGGCGCGCGCACCCACTACTACGAGGGGTACGGGGTCCGCCGCGTCGTGCACAGCGTCCGCACGGCCGCCGCGACCGGGGCCCGCACGATGGTGCTCACCAACGGCGCGGGCGGGATTCGCGAGACCTGGGCCCCCGGCCAGCCCGTCCTGATCAGCGACCACATCAACCTCACCGCGGACTCGCCGCTCGAGGGTGCGACGTTCATCGACCTGACCGACCTGTACTCATCGCGCCTGCGCGACATCGCGCGCACCGTCGACCCGAGCCTCGACGAGGGCGTGTACTGCCAGTTCCGCGGCCCGCACTACGAGACCCCCGCCGAGGTGCAGATGGCGAAGGCGATCGGCGGCCACATCGTCGGAATGTCCACTGCCCTCGAAGCCATCGCCGCCCGACAGGCGGGTATGGAGGTGTTGGGCTTCTCGCTCATCACGAACCTCGCCGCCGGCATCCAGAAGACCCCGCTCAGCCACGAAGAGGTCATCGAGGCCGGCCGTGAAGCCGAGCCGGTCATCTCGTCGTTGCTCGCCCGCGTGATCGGCGAACTATGACCGAGATCGTCGCAACAGACTCGGATGCCGTGTCGCCGCCGGACCCGACACTCGAGGCCGCGCGCGCGTGGCTGGCCGAGGATCCGGACCCCGAAACCCGCGCCGAGCTGGCCGAGCTCGTGGAGCGCGCGGAGGACGGCGATGCCGAGGCATCCGCCGACCTGCACGATCGCTTCGATACCCGGCTGGCATTCGGCACGGCGGGTCTTCGCGGCGAGCTCGGAGCGGGAAGCAACCGGATGAACCGGGTGCTGGTCGCCCAGACCGCCGCGGGCCTCGCTGCGTTCGTCAGCGATCGCGTAGCGGGTTCGACGGGTGCGAACGACACGGCGACGATCGTGATCGGGTACGACGGACGCAAGAACTCCGCGGTGTTCGCGCGCGACTCGGCCGAGATCTTCGCGGGCGCCGGCCTGCGCGCCATCCTGCTCCCCCGCATGCTGCCCACGCCGGTGCTGGCGTTCGCCGTGCGGCACCTCGGCGCCGATGCCGGTGTGATGGTGACGGCGAGCCACAACCCGCCGCGGGACAACGGCTACAAGGTCTACCTCGGCGGCGAGGACGACGGCGCGCAGATCGTGTCCCCGGCGGATGCGCAGATCGCAGGGCGGATCGACGAGGTCGCGTCCGACGTCCCCGTGTCGCGCATACCGCGATCGCTCGGGTTCGAGATTGCGGGCGAGGACGTGGTCGACGCCTATGTCGCCGAGACCGCGGCCACGGCCCCGGCGCGCGCCGTGGACGCGGGTGACACCGGTGCGCTGCGCTGGGTGTACACCGCGATGCACGGGGTCGGGCACGACACACTCGACCGTCTGCTCTCTGCGGCGGGGTATCCGGCACCGATCACGGTGGATGCGCAGATCCTGCCCGACCCGGACTTCCCGACCGTCGCGTTCCCGAACCCTGAAGAGCCGGGCGCGATGGACCTTGCGATCGAGGCCGCCGCGGCAACGGATGCCGAACTGATCCTCGCGAACGACCCCGACGCCGACCGCCTGGCCGTCGCCGTCCCCGATGGATCGGGAGCCTGGCGACGCCTGAGCGGCAACGACGTCGGCCTGCTGCTCGGTTGGCGGGCGGCTCGTCGGGCTCGCGCCGCCGGGGCGCCCGAGGGCTCGTCCCTTGCCTGCTCGCTCGTTTCGTCGCCCGGGCTGGCCGCGATCGCGGGCCACTACGGCCTGGACTTCCACGAGACGCTGACCGGATTCAAGTGGATCTCGCGCTCGCCCGGGATGGTCTTCGGTTTCGAAGAAGCCCTCGGATACCTCGTCGATCCGCACGTCGTCCGCGACAAGGACGGGCTCTCGGCCGCGCTCGCCGTCCTCGAGCTCGCGACCCAGGCGCGCGCGGCGGGGTCGTCGCTCGGAGGGATGTTGAGCGATCTGGCGTCGCAGTTCGGGCACTTCGCCAGTGCGCAGGTGTCGATGCGGGTCGATGACCTCTCCGTCATCGGGCGGATCATGGCGCGGCTGCGGGCCGAGCATCCCACCGACATCGCAGGCATCCATGTCTCGCGCATCGACGACCTGCTGGACGGCACGGCAGCCCTTCCGCCGGGCGATGTCGTGCGGTTGTGGCTCGACGACGGATCGCGGCTCATCGTGCGCCCGAGCGGCACCGAACCGAAGCTGAAGGTGTACATCGACGTTCGGGGCGACTCCGCCGAGGATGCCGCGGCGCGTACCGCGGCGCTCGAGGATGCCTCGCGGGCCCTCGTCGCCCGGCTGCGGGACTGACGCCCCGTTTCGGCTCGCTGCGCTCGCTCCACGGGCGGGGCTGCGCTCGCTCAACGGGCGGGGCGGTGCTCGCTCAACGGGCGGGGCTGCGCTAGGCTGTACTGACCTCGACCGTTGGTGATTCGGTCGATGGGGTTCGGCCTCCGATGCCGAGGTGGGCTCTGTCTAGGTTGTAGTAGTCGAGCCAGGCCCGCAAGGCGGCGCGGCGTTCGGCGTTCGAGGTGAAGGGGCGGGCGTAGGCCCACTCGGTGGTGAGGGTGCGGTTCAGGCGCTCGACTTTCCCATTGGTCCAGGGGCAGTGTGGCTTGATGAACTTCTGCGTGATGTGGTGCGCGTCGATCACGCGGTGGAATGCTGCAGACTTTCGGTAGGCGAACGCGTTGTCGCTGATGACGCGTTCGACCGTGACGCCGAGGGTGGCGTAGAACGCGATCGCCCGTTCGAGGAACCCGGCAGCGGTGACGCCCCTCTCATCGTCATGGGTCTCGGCGTAAGCGACGCGGGAGTGGTCATCGATCGCGGTGTGGATGTAGTCGTAGCCGATCCCGCGGCCGCGGACCTTTTCGCTGCGACCGTGAGCGCGCCATCCGCCGCCGTCGGGGATCCGGCCGAGCTTCTTCACGTCGATGTGGATCAGCGACCCGGGATGGGCGTGCTCGTAGCGGTTCGCGGACCGCCGGGTTGCCTTGATCACGACGCCGGTGACCGGGTCGAGGTCCCGCAGCAGCGGAACATGATGGCGGCGCAGCACCCGACCGACCACGGACGCGTGCATCCCCAGCCGTGCGCCGATGAAGACCGGGCCGCGACGGGTCAGTTCACGCATGATCCTCACTCGCGTCTCCTGGCAGGGTCCCGTCTGGTGCGGATGGGTGTGAGCGACGCTGGAACGCTCCTGCAGTCCCGCGACGCCCGCCTCCCGGAACCGCCGCCACCACCGCCACGCGGTCGTGCGGGAGATGCCCATCTCCGCCGCGACATGCGCGACCGCACGCCCCGACTGGATGCGCTGGACCATGATCAACCGGCCGGCCGGAGTCAGCCGGGCATTAGCGTGAGACAAGAGAGACCTCCGTGGGTTCGAGCTGAAGAACTAG
>NZ_PQBR01000019.1:0-80238 GCF_002911615.1 Microbacterium sp. CJ77
TCCAGCGCCCCGGCTCGCATCGGGTCGTCGCATCGGGTCGTCGCACCGGTCGCCCGGGGTCGTCGCATCGGGTCGGGTCGGCGACAAGGTTCCTCCCCAGCCGCCGTGATGGCCGTTTCGTCCACGGATGTCGCTTGTGCGGGTTCGGTCGATCGCGTCGCACGACCAAGCTCAGCGCATGATCGATCCGTTCGCAGTCCCCCTCCTGACCGCGCGCAGACTCACCCGCGAGGGGGCGACTTCTCGGCAGATCGAGCGTCGCCTGAACACCGGCGAGCTCGTCCGGCTCAGGCGCGGGCTGTACATCGAGGGTGCGGACTGGTCGCGGCTGTTGCCCGAGGAGAGACGGATAGTACGAGCGCGAGGCTGGGCCGAGACGTCTGGCGCCGCACCCGTCTTCTCCCACGCGACAGCCGCGGCCATCCATGGTCTGCCCGTATTCCGCGCACGGGATGAACGGACGCACGTGGTCGTGCCGCTTCCGCGACATCACCTCGCCGAGGACATCAGTCGCCATCGCGGCACAGTCGACTCCGGTGTGACGGAGATCGGCGGACTGCGCGTGACGACCCTGGCCCGGACGATCGCCGATCTTGGTCGGTTCGAAACCGCCGAGGCATCCATCAGCGCCGCCGACGCAGCACTCAGGACCATCAGTCCACTACCGAATGCCACGGCCATCGCCGATTTCCGCCAGCTCGCGCTGGAGTTCCTTCCCCCGCGTGCACCGGGTTCGGCAGCTTCGTCGCGCAACATCCGATTCGCGGATCCGCGCGCCGACCGACCGGGCGAGAGCATCAGCCGGCTCTACCTCCACCACCTCGGGTTCGCCGCCCCTCGACTGCAGATCGAGATTCCGGGACCGCGCGGGAAGAAGTACTTCGTCGATTTCGGATTCGACGATCTCCGGGTGTTCGGCGAGTTCGACGGGGACTCGAAATACCGTGACCCCATATTTCTCGCAGGACGTACACCGGAAGAGGCGCTGCGCGACGAGAAGTATCGCGAGGACTGGATCCGTGCAACGACCGGATGGGCGCTGGTGCGCTGGACGATGCGAGATCTGGCTTCCGCGAGAGCCTTGAGCCGTCGACTGGCCTCTTTCCGCGTACGACCTCGCGCCGCGTGATTCTGTGCGCCGGTGGCCACCCCGTCGTCGCCGACAAGACTCGGGGCGCCAGATCCCCGTTGGGGCGCGGGTTCTCGCGCCCCAACGGGGATGCGACGCCCCAAGACCGTGACTCATCGAGAGGAGAGCCGGAGCCAGGCCGGCGCTAGGCCGGGTCGAGGACTGCCTCGAGACGGTCGAGCAGCGCCTCGCCGCCGGGCCCCGCGACCGAGACGACGATGGATTCGCCCCGATCGACGTCGAGCGTCATGATGCCCAGGATGCTTGCCCCGTCGATCGGCGCACGGCCCGCGGCTCGCACCTCGACGGCACCCGCATGGGCGCTCGCGAGACGCACGAACTCGGCGGCCGGACGGGCATGCAGACCCGCTGCGGCCGTCACGGTGATGACGCGTTCGACCACGACACCTCCCGCAACCCTGCACTCGATGGACCCCGCCGGGGCACGTGCGCCCACTGTACGCGACGGCCCGTCGCCCTTCATCCGTCGATGACCGCGACGAGTTCGTCCAGGAAGGCGGCGAACGTCACGCCGCGACGCAGGATCCGCTGTACGCTCTCGCGCTCCGAGAACACCTCGACGAGCTGTTCGAACACGGTCTGGAACGCGGCGCGATCGCCCTCGCTGAACGCGACGAGCGCCACGACATGCACGCGGGAGTCGCCCCAGGGCACGGACTGCTCCGATACCGCGATCGAGATCGCCGTGCGCGTCGCCGTCATCGTCAGCGCGTGCGGCACGGCGAGCGAATCCGTGAAAGCGGTCGACGACAGCCTCTCGCGCTCGATCGTGCGCTCGATGTAGTCCTCGTCGATGACCGAGGCGCGCACGAGCGGCTCACCGAGGCGCCGGATGATCGCCTCTTCCGATTCGGCCGAATCCAGGCCCCGCACGAACGCGGCGGCATCGAAGTACTGCTCGAGCTCGCCTCGCAGCCGGGCCAGTCGTCGCCCGCGCCGCACGCGCGCCGCCGCGGCGGCGACCCGGTCGACATCACCCTCGGTGAGGAACGGCTGCACGCGCACGATGCGATCGGATGCCTCGGGCGGGGCGATCGTCGTCAGCACCAGGTCGGTCGAGATCGCCGACCAGTCGGGGTCCGCGCGCGTGTCCACGGTCACGACCTCGATCGCGCGGCCGAGAGACCTGTCGACGCTCGATCGCAGCAGCTCGTGCAGTTCGTAGTAGCCCGGGCAGACGATCGTGGCCGTCACGATCGCATCCGCCCGCCTGCTGCGTTCGAGTCGTCCGCCGACGTGCATCGCGATGTACGCGAGTTCGTCGTCATGGAGTTCGAGGGCGAGCCGTTCCTGCAGTTGCAGGGCGAGGAACACCGCGACCTCGAAGATCATCGGATAGCTCGACTTGATCGACCGCGTCAGAGGATTTCGCGACCAGGCGCCGACCCGGGACCGATGCCGCAGGTTCTGCACATGCAGGGCGAGGCGCAGGACGAAATCCTCGTGGTCGAGGTCGACCCCGAACTCGTCGACGGCGCGACTCACCGCGTCGCGTACCGCGGACTCGACATCGGGCTCGAGCATCTCGCGCTGGTCGCCGCCCTCGTCCGCGGGGGCGACGACGCGCGTCTGCAGCAGCGTCGCGAGGTGACGACGGTCGGCGAGCCCGAGCTCGACGCCGAAACGATCCTCGGAGAGGCGGCCGACGATCTCGGCCACGCCCGAGTCGATACCGGGGCTCTCGTCTTCGTCCGGGGCATCCGTGATCACCCGACGGCGCCGTGTGCGGTCCACGGCGATCGCAACGTGCAGCAGCACATCGGTTATCGCGTACTCGTTGATGTAGAAGCCGTGCGCCGCGAGCTCGCCCACCAGGTCGTCCTTGAACGCCGCGAGCGCGTCCGGGTCGACGTATTCCGCGGCCAGGGAACGGCGCAGAAGAGGTGTTCCGAGGGCTCCGGCATCCATTTCGTCGTGCACGAGCCTGCTGAGCAGGCGCCGCTGGGCTTCTTCGGGACCACGCAGCCGCAGAATGCTCCCCGACCGCTCGAGGGTCAGCCCCGCGCCCGCGAGCAGAGCCCGAACCCGTGCCACGTCCCCCTCGAGCGTCGCTTCACTGACGAACAGAGCCGCCGCGGTCGCGTAGACGTCTATGCCGTCTTCCGCGTCGAGCAGCGCCCGCACGAGCGCGTGCAGTCGATCACGCGGTGTCGAGGCATCCGGGGCCACGTTGCGCAGCGACGCGACCGTCGCGGAATCGATCCGGTAGCCGAACGGACCGGATTCGATCGGGTCGACATCCGCGAGGCGCGCGTTGATGGCGGTGACGTAGCTGCGGATGCTGCGCGGCGTCACACCGAGGGCATCCGCGAGTGTCGCCGCGGTGACCCACTCGCCGTCGCGCGCGAGCAGCGCGATGACCCGGTCCTGTCGCGCCCTCGTCACGCGCCGCCGTCCCTTCCCCGATGACGCGCCGACTGATTCGCGCGTCCGCTCTCAGTCAATCACGCCCCCCGCGCCGAGCGGCGACGACCGGCTTCGCTTTCCGCGGGGGCGGAAAGCAAAGTGCATTGTCGGCTCACAGCCAACTCACAACAATGGAACGGAAGGAGGTCCGGATCGATGAGGATCCTTGTGGTCTGTGGCGCGGGAGCGTCCAGCACCTTCGTGGCGATGCGTCTGCGCCATGCCGCGCAGAACGCCGGTCTCGCGGTGCAGGCACTCGCCGGCGCCGTGGAGTCGCTGGCCGTCGACCTCGATTCCGCCGACATCCTCCTCGTCGCGCCGCACCTCGCCCGCAGCCTTCCCGACCTCGAGCACCTCGCGAAGCAGCGCGGCGTTCGCGTCATCCTGCTCCCCGACGACGTCTTCTCCGACCTCGACGGATCGCGGACGCTGCAGGCGGTGCTGCCGGCGCTCACGACCGACGCCCCGCTCACCGCCACCGAAGTCCGGCTCACGTCCCCGACAGACCACTGATTCCCGCCCCGAGCACTGACTCCCCGACCGAAAGGACACCCCATGGCTGAGATCACACGCACCGTGCGTATCGGATCTTCACACGGACTGCATGCGCGCCCCGCGAAGATGTTCGCGCAGGCGGCGAAGGAGGCCGGGTTCCCCGTCACGGTCGCGAAGGACTCGGGCAAGCCGGTCAACGCGGCGAGCATCCTCGGCGTCATCTCGCTCGGTGTCGAGCACGGCGACTACGTCACGCTCGGGGTCGACACCGATGACGCCGATGCGGGTGAGGCGACGCTGGACCGCCTGGCCGAGCTGCTCACCACCGACCACGACGCGGCGTGAGCATGGCAGAGCTGCGGGGCGTCGGGATCGGCCTGGGTGTCGCCCAGGGTCCTGTCGCGCGCATGGCCGAACCCCTGCCCGCGCCCGCCGACACGGCGAGCGCCCTGACCCCCGCAGAGGAGACGAAGCGCGCCCGCGCCGCGGTTGCCGAGGTGGCACGCGAGCTCGAGTCGCGCGCCGTCGCCGCGGGCGGTCTAGCGCAGGAAGTGCTCGAGGCCCAGGCGATGATGGCCGAGGACCCGACCCTCGAAGAAGAACTCGACACCCGCATCGAGGCGGGAAAGACGGCGGAGTTCGCCGTCTTCGACGCATTCCAGTCGTTCCGCGCACAGCTCGAGGCCGTCGGCGGCTACCTCGGCGAGCGCGCCGCGGACCTCGATGACGTCGCCCAGCGCGTCATCGCGAACCTGCGCGGTGTTCCGGCTCCGGGCGTGCCCGACCCGGGGCATCCGTTCGTGCTCGTCGCGAAGGATCTCGCACCGGCAGACACCGCCCTGCTCGATCTCGACATGGTGCTGGCCCTGATCACGACGGAGGGCGGCCCGACATCGCACACGGCGATCCTCGCCCGCGAGAAGTCGATCGTCGCGGTCGTCGGCGTGGCCGGCGCGAAGGATCTCGCGGACGGCGACACGGTGATCGTGGATGCCGCGGCGCACGTCGTCATCACGGAGCCGACCGGCGAGGAGCTCGCCCGGGCGCAGAACCGCGCGGACGCACGACGTGACGCGGCCTCGGCCCCGATCACGCCGGGCGCCCTGTCGGACGGGACGCCCGTGCCGCTGCTCGCGAACCTCGGCTCGCCGAAGGGTGCCGCCGAGGCCGTCGAACTGGGGGCCGAGGGCGTCGGCCTGTTCCGCACCGAGTTCCTGTTCCTCAGCGCGAGCCAGGCGCCGACCGTCGAGCAGCAACGCGAGTCGTACGTGCAACTGCTGGAGGCGTTCCCCGGCAAGAAGGTCGTCGTGCGCGTCCTCGATGCCGGCGCCGACAAGCCATTGCCGTTCCTGAACGACGCGCACGAAGAGAACCCCGCGCTCGGGCTCCGGGGCCTGCGGGCGCTGCGTGCGAGCGAGGACATCCTGCGCGAGCAACTCACCGCACTGGCCGAAGCGGATGCTCGGACTTCGGCCGACCTCTGGGTCATGGCGCCGATGGTCGCGACCGTCGAAGAGACCGAGTATTTCGTCGGGATCGCCCGCGAGTACGGGCTGAAGACGGCAGGCGTGATGATCGAGGTTCCCTCGAGCGCGCTCCTGGCGGACCGGGTGCTGGCGCACGCCGACTTCGCCTCGATCGGCACGAACGACCTGACGCAGTACACGCTCGCGGCGGATCGCCTGCTCGGCTCGGTCGCATCGTTCCAGGACCCGTGGCATCCCGCCGTGCTCCGCCTGATCCGCGAGGTCGGCGACGCCGGGCGCGAGTCGGGCAAGCCGGTCGGCATCTGCGGCGAGGCGGCGGCCGACCCGCTGCTCGCCGTCGTGCTCGTGGGCCTCGGCGCGACCACCCTGTCGATGGCGCCCACGGCGCTCGCCGATGTCCGAGCGATCCTGCTCAATCACTCCCTCGGGGATGCACGTCGCATCGCCGAGGCAGCCCTCGCCGCGGACGACGCGGCATCGGCACGATCCGCGGCCCTGGCCGCATCCATCCCCACACCAACCAAAGAGGAGACACACTGATGACAACGACGTCAGCCCCCGCGACCGCGGGCGGCAGCAAGGCGCGAGTCGGAGTCCAGCGCTTCGGCACGTTCCTGTCCGGCATGATCATGCCGAACATCCCTGCGCTGATCGCGTGGGGCATCTTCACGGCCTTCTTCATCGGCGTCGGGTTCACACCCAACGCCGACCTGGCGACAATCGTCGGCCCGTTCATCCACTACCTGCTGCCCCTGCTGATCGCCTACACCGGCGGCAGCATCGTCTACGGCATCCGAGGCGGCGTGGTCGCCTCGATCGCCACGATGGGCGCGATCGCGGGTTCCGACCTGCTGATCGCCCAGGTGAATGCGACGCTGCCGGCCGACAACCAGCTCGGCCAGGTGCACATGTTCATCGGTGCGATGATCATGGCCCCTCTCTCGGCGTACACCATGAAGTGGCTCGACAGCCTCTGGGAGGGCAAGATCCGCGCGGGCTTCGAAATGCTCGTCAACATGTTCTCGGCGGGCATCTGGGGCTTCGCGATGGCCATCGTCGGGTTCTACCCCGTCGCGTGGCTCGTCAACGGCCTGATGCAGATCCTGTCGAACGGCGTCAACTGGCTGATCGAGCTCAACCTGCTGCCCCTCACGAGCATCCTGATCGAGCCCGCCAAGGTCCTGTTCCTCAACAACGCCGTCAACCACGGTGTCCTCACGCCGCTGGGCATCCAGCAGGCCTCCGAGAACGGCTCGTCGATCCTGTTCCTGCTCGAGGCCAACCCCGGCCCTGGCGTGGGGCTGTTGCTCGCGTTCGCGTTCTTCGGACTCGGGGCGGCACGCGCCTCGGCCCCTGGCGCGGCCATCATCCAGTTCTTCGGTGGCATCCACGAGGTCTACTTCCCCTACGCGCTCATGAAGCCGGTCCTCATCCTCGCGCTGATCGCGGGCGGCATGACGGGTGTCACGACGAACATGGTCCTCGGTGGTGCGCTGCGTGCGCCCGCTGCGCCCGGCAGCATCATCGCGGTGATCGCGCAAACCGCCTCGGGGGCGTACTTCGCGGTCATCCTGTCGGTGATCCTGTCGGCGGCGGTCACCTTCGTCATCGCGGCTGTGATCCTGCGCGCATCGCGTAAGCGCGACCTCGCGGCGATGGCGGCGACGGACGACGCGTTCGGCGCGGCGATCACCCAGACCGAGGCGGCGAAGGGCAAGTCCTCGGACGCGCTCAGCAACCTCCGCGGCGGCGCCGCGACCTCGACGGGCGGCGGCGTCGAGCCGGCCGTGATGACCGAGCGGACGATCAGCAACATCGTCTTCGCGTGCGACGCGGGCATGGGATCGTCGGCCATGGGCGCGAGCGTCCTGCGCAACAAGATCAAGAAGGCGGGCATCGAGGATGTCACGGTCACCAACAAGGCGATCGCGGCTCTCGACGGGTCGGCCGACCTGGTCATCACGCAGAACCAGCTCACCGACCGCGCGCGTCAGAAGACGCCCGAGGCGATCCACGTCTCGGTCGACAACTTCATGAACTCGCCGAAATACGACGAGGTCGTGGAGCTCGTGCGCGACCAGCACCAGGATGGTGCGTAGGGTCTGATCCGTTTGCGGGGTCGGTCGGTCCCCTCGACCCCCGGCCCCGCAGCGCTCTCCCGCACGACCGTGTCCCACTCTTGCTCGCTATCGGCCCCCCGAAGCGAGCAAAAGTGGGACACGCTAGAGGTTGTTCAACAGAAAGGCAACACCATGGCACGCGACGTCCTCACCCTCGGTCAGGTCCGCATCCACTCCGGCTCCGCAACGCGGGAGGAGGCCATGAAAGAGGCCGCCGACATCCTCGAAGCCGCGGGTGCCGTCACGCCCGCGTACTTCGACGCGATGCAGCAACGGGAGATGACCGTCTCGACCTACATGGGCAACGAACTCGCGATCCCCCACGGGACGAACGAGACCAAGGATGCGATCCTCGCCTCCGCCCTCTCGGTCGTCCGTTACGACGGCGGCGTCGACTGGGGCGGGGAGCCCGTCACCTTCGTCATCGGCATCGCCGGCAAGGGCGATGAACACCTCGAGATCCTGTCCCAGATCGCCCTGGTCTTCTCGGACGAGGACGAGGTCGCCGTCCTCAAGGGCGTCGCGTCGCCCGAAAAACTCTTCGCGGTGCTGAGCGCGGTGAACGAATCGTGAAGGCCGTCCACTTCGGCGCCGGTAACATCGGGCGCGGCTTCGTCGGCCTGCTTCTGCACGAGGCGGGTTACGAGCTGGTTTTCTCGGATGTCTCGGCGGCCCTGGTCGACGCGATCAACGCCTCGACGTCGTACACGGTCCACGAGGTCGGCACCGGCGGTGTCGACAAGGTCGTGACCGGTTTCCGCGCGATCAACAGCGCCGAGCACGCCGACGAGGTGATCGACGAGATCGCCGGAGCGAACGTCGTGACGACCGCCGTCGGCCCGACCGTCCTGAAATTCGTCGCGCCGGTCATTCTGGCGGGACTGGCGCTGCGCGATCCGTCCTCTCCGCCGCTGCAGATCATGGCGTGCGAGAACGCGATCAACGCCACCGACGTACTGCGCGACCTCATTCGCGAGCAGGCCGGCGAGGCCTGGGATGCCGTGGCGAGTCGCGCCGTGTTCGCCAACACCGCCGTCGACCGCATCGTGCCGGCCCCGCAGGACAACCCCGGCGTCGATGTGACGGTCGAGCCCTTCTACGAGTGGGCGATCGAGCGTCCACCGTTCGGCGACGATCCTCCGCAGATCCCCGGTGCGCACTTCGTGCACGATCTCACGCCGTACATCGAGCGGAAGCTGTTCACGGTCAACACCGGCCACGCCACGACGGCGTACTACGGCGCGCAGGCGGGCGTCGAGCGCATCTCGGACGCGCTCGCCATACCCGAGATCGCCGATCGGGTCAGCGCGACCCTCGAAGAGACATCCGCGCTGCTCGTCGCGAAGCACGAACTCGACCCGGGTGGGCTCGCCGAGTATCGCGCGCGGATCCTCGATCGCTTCCGCAATCCCGCGCTGCCCGACACGGTGAGGCGGGTGGGGCGCCAGCCGCTGCGCAAGCTGTCGCGTCACGAGCGCTTCGTGGGACCCGCCGCCGAGGCGGCGGAGCGCGGGCTGCCGACCTCCGCGCTGGTGGCCGCGATGGGCGCCGCCCTCGCCTTCGAGGATGCGGAAGACCCGCAGTCGGTGGACGCGCAGCGGATGCTCCGGGAGCTGGATGCCGCGGAGTTCACGGCGACGGTGACCGGGTTGGAGCCCGAGCATCCGCTGTTCGCGCGGGTCCAGGCGGTCGTCGCGGAGCGGCAGGCCGAGCTCGCCTGAGCCCTCGCGGGCAACGCCCGGGCACCGGTGCGGTTCACCGGCCAGACTTTGCACGTCGATCAGTGTTCGCTTAGCCTTACCTAAGTGAACACTCAGACGCGGACCCTGCCGAAGCGCTCCCCCGACGTCGCCTTCGTGCCCATGCTGGCCGAGGTCGCACGCATCGAGGTCGTGAGCCCGACGTTCCGTCGATTCACCCTGACTGGCCCCGAGCTGCACACCGTGGCAGACAACCGGTTCGACCAGCGCTTCAAGATCCTGTTCCCCATCCCGGGCGCAGACATCGCAGAGCTGCCCCTGGAGGACGACTGGTACGGCGCGTGGCGCGAGCTCGACAATGCCGTGCGGCCGCCCATGCGGACCTACACGGTGCGAGAGGTCCGGCCCGAGGCATCCGAGTTCGATGTCGACATCGCCCTGCACGGCCGCATCGGACCCGCTTCCACCTGGGCGCTCGACGCGCGCGTGGGCGATCGGATCGTGGTGTGCGTGCCTCATACCGGCTACGCCGGAGACTTCCACGGGGGCGTCGACTGGCGGCCGCCGGCCGAGGTCGACCGGGTGCTGATCGCCGGGGACGAGACGGCCCTGCCCGCGGTGTCCGGGATCCTCGAGCGACTCACCGACGACGTGCGCGGCATCGCCGTCGTCGAGGTGCCGGATGCGCGTGATGCCGCAGCGCTCGCCCTACCCCCGCGCGGCGTCGAGGTACGCGTCGTCGTGCGAGGCGACGCAGCCGTGGGCACCGAGCTGATCCCGTCGGTGCACGCCGCGGCCGCCGAACTGCTCGATGGCCCGTCGACGACGACCGCCGAACTCGAGGACGTCGACATCGACGCGGGCCTCCTCTGGGAGGTCCCGACCGACGCCCAGGGTGATCCGCTGCTCGCGCGGGCACCCTTCTACGCGTGGCTGGCCGGTGAGGCGCAACCCATCAAAGAACTGCGGCGACACCTCGTTTCCGAGCGCGGCGTCGACCGCAAGGCCGTCGCCTTCATGGGCTACTGGCGCCGTGGCCGTGCCGAGATGTGACGCCCGCTTCGGTAACAATTCGAGGCGGGCATCCGGTTAGGTTAGCCTGTCCTTAGCGAGAATCCTCGCGCCCTCCCCGGAAAGGACCATCCATGAGAGTGCCCCGCAGCATGGGCCTGCTCGTTGCAGCAGCCCTCACCTCGACAGCCCTCGTCTCGTGCGCATCGCCGGCCGCCGACGGTGACACCTCGAACGGGTCCGCCGCAGAAGGCTTCCCCGTCACGATCGAGCACGCTTTCGGCGAAACCACCGTCTCCGAGAAGCCGGAGCGCGTCGCCACGGTCGCCTGGTCCAACCACGAGGTGCCCCTCGCGCTCGGCGTCGTGCCCGTCGGGATGAGCAAGGCGACGTGGGGCGATGACGACGGCGACGGTGTGCTGCCGTGGGTCGAAGAGCGCCTCGAAGAGCTCGGCGCCGAAACCCCCGTGCTGTTCGACGAGACCGACGGCATCGACTTCGAAGCCGTCGCCGACACCGATCCCGACGTGATCCTCGCGGCCTACTCGGGGCTGACGCAGGAGGACTACGACACGCTCTCGCAGATCGCCCCCGTCGTGGCCTACCCCGACGTCGCCTGGGGGACGTCGTACGAAGACATGATCCGCCTCAACTCCGAGGCGATCGGGCTCGCGGCCGAGGGCGAACAGCTGATCACGGACTTGCAGGGCGAGGTCGCCGACGCGCTCGCCGCCTACCCCGAGCTCGACGGCAAGAAGGTCCTGTTCTCGTACATCGATCCGAAGGACTTCAGCCAGATCGGCTTCTACACCAGCCACGACACGCGCCCCGGCTTCCTCGAGGCGAACGGTCTTCCCGCACCCGCCATCGTCGCCGAGATGTCCGCCGACACCGAGGAGTTCTACCTGCAGGTCAGCGCCGAAGAGGCCGACCGCCTCTCGGACGTCGATATCTGGGTGACCTACGGCGACGCAGACGGCGCCTTCGTCGAGGCGATCAAGGCCGACCCTCTGCTGTCGCAGATCCCCGCTATCGCGAACGGCCAGATCGCGGTGCTCGAGAACTCCACGCCGCTCGCGGCCTCGGCGAACCCGTCGCCCCTGTCGATCGGTTGGGGCATCGATGAGTACTTCGCCGTGCTCGCCGGCGCACTGTCGCAGAACGACTAGCACCCACCCGTGACCACCGTCAGGCCGGGCGTGCGACCGAACGGAGTCGCCGCGCTGCGGCGGCCCGTCGGCGTCCGCCTGGCCTGGCTGTTCGCGGGGCTCGCTCTTCTCGTCCTCCTGGGCGCGGCATCGCTGGCCTTCGGCGCGCGGGATGTCTCGCTCACCGAGGTCCTCGCGGCACTGGGCGGAGGGGCGGCGGGCGTCGGCGAGGCCGCTGTCACGCTCCGGATGCCTCGCACGGTGCTGGCCATGCTGGTCGGCGCCGCGCTCGCCCTGTCGGGCTGCGCCATGCAGGCCATCACCCGCAATCCCCTGGCTGACCCCGGCATCCTCGGGGTGTCATCCGGGGCGGCGCTCGCCGTCGTGGTCGGCATCGCCTTCTTCGGCCTCAGCAATCCCTACTCCTACATCGGTGTCGCAACACTCGGAGCGGCCGCGGCATCCGCCTTCGTGTACGCCGTCGGCTCGATGGGACGCGGCGGCGCCACGCCGCTCAAGCTCGCCCTCGCGGGTGCCGCGTCCGCCGCCGCCTTCTCCTCCCTCGTCAGCGCGATCCTGCTCCCCCGCGTCGACATCCTCGAGACCTTCCGCTTCTGGCAGATCGGTGGCGTCGGCGGCGCCAGCTGGGACAGGATCCTCGTGGTCGCGCCATTCCTCGGCCTCGGCGCGCTGATCTGCCTGCTCAGCGCACGCGGCATGAACTCCCTCGCCCTCGGGGACGACATGGCCGCGGGTCTCGGGGTCCAGGTCGGTCGGACGCGCCTGCTCGCCGCCGCCGGCGCCGTGATCCTCGCGGGAGCGGCCACGGCGATCGCGGGGCCCATCGGCTTCGTGGGCCTGGTCGTGCCGCACCTCTGCCGCCTGCTGGTGGGTACGGATCATCGCTGGCTCCTGCCCTTTTCTGCCATCGCGGGCGCCGCACTGCTGACCCTCGCCGACGTCGTCGGACGCATCATCACCCGCCCGGAAGAGATCGACGTCGGCATTGTCACCGCATTCATCGGAGCACCGGTCTTCATCTGGATCGTCAGGAGACAGCGGGTGCGGGAACTGTGACCCTCGACTCCGTCATCGCGGGCCGCCGTGCCCGATTCCGCCGACGCGCCGGAAGAATCGCGGTTCTCGGTGCCGCCGTTTTCGTCGCGTACGGCGTGACGCTCATGGTCGGGCAGACCCTCTATTCACCCGGCGAGGTGATCCAGGTGATTCTCGGGCAGCAGGTACCCGGCGCATCCTTCACCGTGGGTACCCTCCGCCTGCCGCGCGCCACGCTCGGCCTGCTGGCCGGAGCCGCGTTCGGACTGGCGGGTGTGACGTTCCAGACCCTGCTGCGCAACCCGCTCGCCTCGCCCGACGTGATCGGAATCAGCGCCGGCGCGAGCGCGGCCGCCGTCTTCGCCGGGGTAACACTCGGTCTCGGCGACCGCGAGGTTTCGATCTTCGCGCTGGTCGCCGCGCTCGTCACGGCCGGTGCCATCTACCTGTTGTCGTACAAGGCGGGCTTCTCGGGCATCCGGCTCATCCTGATCGGAATCGGAGTCGGGGCCATGCTCGACAGCCTGATCACCTATCTGCTCTCGCGGGCCGCCGCATGGGACCTGCAGGTCGCGATGCAATGGCTGACGGGGAGCTTGAACGGCGCGTCCTGGGAGCGGGTGCTGCCCCTGCTCGTGGTCGTCGCCCTGTTCGCACCTCTCCTGGCGGGATCGTCGCGGTCCTTCGCCGCGCTTCACCTCGGCGACGATTCGGCAGCGGCACTCGGGGTCCGAACGAACAGCGTGCGACTGCTGATGATCCTCGCCGCCGTCGTCCTGCTCGCGTTTGCGACCGCCGCGAGCGGCCCCATCGCGTTCGTCGCCTTCATGGCCGGTCCGATTGCGGCGCGGATCGTCGGACCCGGCGGGTCGCTGATGGTGCCGTCGGCGCTCGTCGGCGCGCTGCTCGTGCTCGTCGCGGACCTCGTGGGCCAGTTCGCCTTCGGCACGCGCTATCCCGTCGGCGTCATCACCGGCGTGCTCGGTGCCCCGTACCTGATCTATCTCCTCATTCGGAACAATCGCGCGGGAGGCTCACTATGACGCACGCGGATCGGCTCTCGGCAGAATCGCTCACCCTCGCGTACGGCGACCGAGAGGTCGTGCACGACCTCGACCTGTCGATCCCGTCCGGGCAGATCACGGCGATCGTGGGACCCAACGGGTGCGGCAAGTCGACCGTCCTGCGCGCCCTGGCCCGTCTGCTCAAGCCCCGCAGCGGCGCCGTGCTGCTCGATGGTGAAGAGATCCACCACCTGCCCTCGCGCGAGGTCGCGCGGCGCCTGGGACTGCTGCCGCAGAGTCCCACCGCCCCCGAGGGGATCGTCGTGGCGGACCTGATCGGCCGGGGCAGGCATCCACACCAGCGTTTTCTCGCCCGCTGGACCGCGGCCGACTACGCCGCCGTAGCGGATGCCCTCGACGCGACGGGGATCGCCGACCTCGCGGATCGAGCCGTCGACGAGCTGTCGGGCGGGCAGCGGCAGCGGGTCTGGATCGCGATGGCACTGGCGCAGCAGACCGACATCCTGCTGCTCGACGAGCCGACGACGTTCCTGGATGTCACCCACCAGATCGAGGTGCTCGACCTGCTGACCGATCTCAATCGCTCCCGCGGCACGACGATCGCGATGGTCCTGCACGACCTGAACCTCGCCGCACGGTACGCCGATCGGCTGGTGGCCGTTCGCGAGGGCGGCATCCATGCGTTCGGGCGCCCGGGCGACGTCATCACCGCCGAGGTCGTCGGCGAGGTCTTCGGCCTCGACTGCCAGGTGATCATCGACCCCGTGTCGGGCGCGCCGCTCGTGCTCCCCCGGGGACGCTATCACTCCGCCGCCGGCTAGCCCCCCGAGCCAGACCCTCCGACAGCGCTCCGGCGCGTCAGCCGCCCCAGCGCCAGCGCCGCGGGAACGACAGCGACGAGCGCGACGAGCGGCAGCAGGAACGCCAGGCCCAGGCCGATCGACTCTCCGATCAGGCCGGTGGCGACGGCGCCGACGATCGCTCCCGCGTAATTGAACAGATTCACACGGGCGACCAGCTCGTCGCTGCGCTCGGCCGAGACCAGCCCTGCCGCCGTGAAGGTCACGGGAACCAGGGCACCCGCCACGACCCCGATCAGCGCGAATCCGATCAGAGCGGCGGGAAGCGTCGGCATGAACGCGACGAGCGCGCAGCCCGGCACGCCGATCGCCAGGGCTCCCAGGGCGAGCGTGGACGTCGACACCCGGCGCGAGAAGAAGTCCACACTCAACCGCGACACCAGCACCACGACCAGGTATGCGCCGTAGGCGAGGGGCGCGGTCGCCGGGGGCACGTCGAGGGTGCCGTCCATGTACACGCTGCTCCACGACGCAACCGCCGAGTCCGCCGTGAACGCCGCGAAGATCAGGGCACCGAGGATCAGCACCGGGCGCCAGGGAAGCCGACCCGCACGGGCCTGGGAGGTCGACCGTGCGGCGTGCTCGGGGATCAGCGTGCGGGACCCGACGACGGCCACGGCGATGTTCACGACGGCAAGGGACAGCAGCGCGGTGGTGACATCCATCTCGGCACCCAGCACCGTCGACATCACGATCGTCGCGGTGATCGCGGCGAGCGTGTTCACGGCGAAGTACCGGCCGAGAAGCGTTCGCTCGCGACCGCGTTGCGCGAGCACGCCCTGCATCGCGGACGACGCGTCGATCGCGCCCAGACCCACGCCGTAGATCACGACACCCAGCACATACGCCTCCAGCGGCAGTCCCGAGCCGACCGTCGCGAGACCCAGGGCCTGCAGGGCGAGCCCGACCAGCACGGCCATCCGGCTGTTGCGACGCACCGAGATCACGTTCGCGAGCATCGATCCGGCGGCCGCGGTGAGCGCCAGCGAGAGGAGCAGAATCGAGACGAGGGTGTCGCTCAGCTCGTAGCGGTCCTTCATCGCGGGAAAGGAGGTCACCATCATGGCGAACCCGAGACCCTGCACGGCATAGACGGCACCGACCGCCGCGATGCTGACCCGGCTCGCGGGCGCGACCGCCGGCGTCACCTCGGGCGCCGTTCCACCGATCCGCGGGCCGACCCCAGAGCGGCGGCGACCCGCTCGTTGGTGACCCGGCCATCGCGGACGTTGAGCCCGCGCGCGAGCGCCGGATCACGGTCGAAGGCTTCGTCGACCCCTCGATCGGCCAGGGCGAGCACGAACGGCAGAGTGGCGTTCGTCAGCGCGCGCGTCGAGGTCTCCGCGACGGCGCCGGGCATGTTGGCGACGCAGTAGTAGATCGCGTCGTGCACCGCGAAGGTGGGATCGTCGTGTGTCGTCGGACGCGATCCCTCGAAGCATCCGCCCTGATCGATCGCGATGTCTACGAGGACGGAGCCCGCCTTCATCGTGGCGACCATCTCGTCCGTGACGAGCTTCGGTGCGGCCGCGCCGGGAATCAGGACGGACCCGATCACCAGGTCGGCATCCCTCACGAGTTCAGCGATCGTATAGGGGGTCGAATAGCGTGTCTGGATGCGACCCGAGAACTGGATCTCGAGCGCCCGCAGGCGTGCCAGCGAGACGTCGACGATGGTCACGTCCGCGCCGAGCCCGACGGCGTTCGCGGCCGCGTGCTCACCCGCGACCCCGCCACCGATGACGACGACCTTCGCCCGAGGCGTCGCCACAACCCCGCCGAGCAGCGTGCCTCGCCCGCCCGATGAGCTCATCAGGTGGTAGGCGCCGACGGTGACGGACAGGCGCCCCGCGACCTCGCTCATCGGAGACAGGAGCGGGAGCGAGCCGTCCGCGCTCTGCACGGTCTCGTACGCGATGGCGGTCGTGCCCGCTGCGACGAGCGCATCGGCGAGTGCCGGGTTGGCGGCCAGGTGCAGGTACGTGAACACGACCTGGTCCGCGCGTAGGTGGCCGTACTCCGAGGCGATCGGCTCCTTGACCTTCAGCAGCAGGTCGGCGGCGGCCCACACCTCGTCCGCCCGCGCGAGGATCGTCGCGCCCGAGCGGATGTAGTCCTCATCGCTGATCCGAGAACCCGCTCCGGCGCCGGACTGCACGACGACCTCGTGCCCTCGTCGCACGAGCGCGTCGACGCCGGGCGGCGTCATGGCGACGCGGTTCTCGTTGTTCTTGACCTCGGCGGGGATTCCGATGCGCATGAGTGCCTCCAGAGGGATGTGCGACTTTCGCCCGACAGGGCCTGATGCGGGAATCCAACGGCGTCGTCGCGGCGTTCCAGATGTCTCGGTCGCCGCCCGAGTCCGCCTGCTACCGGTCGAAGCCCTCGGCGATCAGCTCGATCAGCTCCTCCCGCTCCTCGACCGTGAGGAACGCCCCCGCGGCCGCGTTCAGCTGGAACGTCTGCAGGTCGTCGAGGTCGTAGTCGAACGCTCGCGCCAGCAGGGCCAGCTCGCGCGTGAGCGACGTGCGGCTCATCGTGCGGTTGTCGACGTTCACGGTCACCGAGAACCCGAGCTGGTACAGCAGATCGAAGGGGTGATCGGAGAGGTCTGTGCCCCAGGCCTCGATCGCACCCGTCTGCAGGTTCGATGACGGCGAGAGCTCCAGCGGGATCTCACGGTCGCGCACCCAGCGCGCGACCGGTCCGAACGTCACCAGGACCTCGTCGCCCGAGCGCGACACGACGTCCAGATCGGAGGCGATCCGGACACCGTGGCCGATGCGCAGGGCACGGCCATCGATCAGCGCCGAACGGATGGAGTCGATGCCCGCGGCCTCGCCGGCGTGCACCGTGACGGGGAAGAACTCCGAGGCGAGATAGTCGAATGCGGGGCGCAGCCGCGATGCCGGAAAGCCTTCCTCGGGCCCGGCGATATCGAAACCGACGACGCCGCTCTCGCGATGGCGCACCGCGAGTTGAGCGATCTCGAGCGAACGATCCGTGTGTCGCATCGCGCTCAGGATCTGACCGACACGGATGCTGTGGCCCGCACGTTCCGCGGCGTCCTCGCCCTCCTCGATCCCCGACTGAACCGCCTCAACGGCCTCGTCGAGGCTCAGACCCCCGACCACGTGCAGCTCGGGCGCCCAGCGCACCTCGCCGTAGATGACGCCATCGTCGGCGAGGTCTTCGACGAACTCGCGCGCGATCCGCGTCAACGCCTCACGCGTCTGCATGACGCCGACCGTGACGTCGAACGCCGACAGGTACTCCACGAGCGAGCCCGAGTCGGTGCGTTCCACGAACCACTCGGTCAGGCCATCGACACCGGCGCCCGGCAGGTCGATCCCCGCCGCTTCGGCCAGCTCGACGACGGTCTCGATGCGTACCGCGCCGTCGAGGTGGTCGTGCAGGCTGACCTTCGGCAGGGATCGCAGCGAGACCCCCTCCAGGCTGAAGTCGCCGTTCGCGTCGATCGTCATGCGATCGCCTTCCTCTCGAGTCGGTCGTTCGTCATGCGGTGATGCGTTCGCGCACCAGGGGTGCGCGCTCCGTCGCGTCGGCCGGGTCACCGATCGACCAGGCACCATCGAGCGCATCGAGCGCACGATCGAAACGCGCGGCGTCGTCGGCGAGCAGGGTGAAGATGGGCTGCCCCACCGCCACGGTGTCTCCGGGTTTGACGTGCAGATCGATACCCGCGGCGTGGATGACCGCGTCTTCGGCACGGGCGCGTCCGGCGCCCAGGCGCCACGCGGCGATGCCGAACGGAAGGGCTTCCATCCGCGACACGACACCGGCGCGGTCGGCCGTGATCGTGTGCGTCTCGCGCGGCGTCGGCAGCGCAGCATCCGGATCGCCGTCCTGCGCACGGATGAGAGCCCGCCAGGCATCCATGGCCCGGCCATCGGCGAGCGCACCCTCGACGTCGGCGTCGGGTCGTCCCGCGAGCGCAAGCATCTCGCGCGCGAGCGCGATCGTCAGCTCGACCACGTCGGCGGGGCCGCCGCCCGCGAGCACCTCGACGGATTCGCGCACCTCGTTCGCATTGCCGATCGCCAGCCCGAGCGGGGTGTTCATGTCGGTCAGCAGCGCCGTGGTCGCGACACCCGAGTCCGTGCCGAGCGCCACCATCGTGCGAGCGAGTTCGCGCGCACGATCGATGTCCTGCATGAACGCTCCCGACCCGAACTTGACGTCGAGGACGAGCGCATCCGTGCCCTCCGCGATCTTCTTCGACATGATGCTCGACGCGATCAGCGGGACAGCCTCGACGGTTCCGGTCACGTCGCGCAGGGCGTAGAGCTTCTTGTCCGCGGGAGCGAGTCCCGAACCGGCGGCACAGATCACGGCACCGACCTCGCGCAGCTGCGCGAACATCTCGTCGTTCGACAAAGCCGCGCGCCATCCCGGGATCGACTCGAGCTTGTCGAGGGTTCCGCCCGTGTGCCCGAGGCCGCGCCCCGAGAGTTGCGGCACGGCGACGCCGAAGGATGCGACGAGCGGAGCGAGCGGAAGGGTGATCTTGTCCCCCACACCACCGGTCGAGTGCTTGTCGACGGTCGGCTTGCCGAGCCCCGCGAAGCTCATCCGCTCTCCGGACGCGATCATCGCATCCGTCAGCACCCGGATCTCGTCGCGCTCCATACCGTTCAGCAGCACCGCCATCGCGAACGACGACATCTGGGCATCGGAGACGTATCCCCGTGTGTACGCGTCGACCATCCAACGGAGCGCGGGTTCGGGAACCGCTCCCCCGTCGCGCTTGGCGCGGATCACGTCGACGGCGTCGAACGCCTCGAGGGATTGAGAAGACACGGCGCGCGCCGTCACCGTGCGACTTCTTCGAGATCGCGCGGGCCGAACGCATCCGGCAGGACCTCATCGATCGTGCGGATACCCGAGACCGTCTCGAGAAGCATGCCCGGCAGCGCGAACTCGTTCAGCAGTTGACGGCAGCGGCCGCACGGCATGATCGTCTCGCCGTTGTTGTTGACGCAGACGAACGCCACCAGCTGCCCCCCGCCCGACATCTGCAGGTCGGAGACGAGTCCGCACTCCGCGCAGAGCCCCACCCCGTACGAGGCGTTCTCGACGTTGCAGCCCGAGACGATCCGCCCGTCGCTGACGAGCGCCGCGGCGCCGACGCGATACCGCGAATACGGAGCGTACGCGCGCTGCATGGCGTCGGTCGCAACCGCGCGCAGTTCGTCCCAGTCGATGTCGGTCAAGATTCTCACTCCTTGATGTAGGGCTTGCCCGCGGCCTTCGGGCCGATCACCCGGCCGGCGACGACGGCGACCGCGATGATCGTGACGACGTAGGGGGTCATCTCGATCAGGTCGGGCGGAAGCGCGGAACCGGCCTGGCCGGCCCAGACGCGGAAGTTGCTGCTGAATCCGAACAGCAGGGCGGCGGCGGCCATCCCCCACGGGTTCCAGCGGCCGAGGATGACGGCGGCGAGGGCGATGAAGCCCTGCCCGGCGCTCATCTCTCGGACGAACGGACCGACCGCGCCGATCGTGAGGGCCGCACCGCCGAGGCCGGCGATCAGCCCGGCGAGGCTGACAGTCCAGAAGCGCCAGCGGTTGACGTTGATGCCCACCGTGTCGGCCGCGAGCGGGTGCTCGCCCAGAGCCCGGATGCGCAGGCCCCACTTGGTGCGGAAGAGGATGAACCAGACCAACGGAACGAGGATGAACATCAGGTACGTCGTGATGCGCTGGTTGAAGACGACGGGACCGAGCACCGGGATGTCCGCCAAGAACGGGATCGCGATGCGCGGCAACGTGCCGGGATTGTTGAGCGCGGCCGAATTCTGCGACAGCACGGACGAGTACAGGAAGTTCGTGATCGCGCTGACCAGACCGATCAGGACGACGCCGACGACGACCTGGTCGACCAGATAGCGGATCGAGAACACCGCCAGGATGACCGAGACGAGCGAGCCCGCGACCATGGCCGCGATGAGCGCGACAAGGTAGCTCCCCGTCGACGAGGCCACGAATGCCGCGACGAAGGCACCGGCGAGCAACTGGGCTTCGATCGCGATGTTCACGATGCCGACGCGCTCGCCCAGCACACCCGCCAGGCCGCCGAGGACGATCGGGGTCGAGAGGGCGATCGCGCCCGTCAGGAGGAACACGACGGGCACGTTCCCGCCCGCGCCCACCCACGCGACGAGGCCGGCAAGGAACGCCAGGCCGACGATGAGGATGATCCAGACCGGCACCTTGCGGCGGTTCGCCGCGTACCAGAACGATGCCCCGGCGGCGATCGCCGCGATCAGACCCGTGACGATGCCGACGAGCCGGGACGTGGACTCCAGCGCGGGGAGCACGATCGAGTCCGCCGCGTTCGACCAGACGAATCGGACGGGCTCGTCGCGACCCAGCAGACCGAACGCGATGAGGGCGACACCGGCCACGATCGCCAGCAGCACCGGGGTGCGCCATTTGCGCGGGGCGAGCGAGGCGACCTGTGTCACCTCGGGCTCGATGTGCGTCGCGACGGCGCTCATTGGACTTCTTCCTTCGCCTCGAGCTGCGGTTTGGACCTGGTATTGAGTTCGGTCACTTCGCGCTGCTTCGGCAGGAACCGGAAGATCGCCCGCACCAGGGGCGGAGCGGCGATGAAGAGCACGATCAGGCCCTGGATGACACCGAGGATCTCGGGCGAGACATCCGCCAGCTGCATCGTCGGGCTCGCGGCGCGGAACATGCCGAACAGGATGCCCGCCAGAAGCACACCGGGCGCTGTCGAGCTTCCGAGCAGGGCGACCGTGATCGCGTCGAATCCGATACCGGAATCGATCCCCGGCCCGAAATTGCCGTCGCGTCCGAGCGACTGGTTGATGCCGGCGAGACCGATGAAGAGGCCCGACAACACCATCGCGGTGATGTACATACGACCCACGTTGACGCCCGCGGCGCGTGCGGCGTCGGGGTTGAGCCCCACCATCCGCAGACGGAATCCGAGCGACGACCGCTCCATCAGCCACCAGTAGACGATGACCGCCACCAGGCACAGGATGAAGCTCACTCGCAGATCGAAGCCCTCGCCCAGGATGCGGGGGAACACGGCCGTCTCGTCCGGCGGCCTCGTCGTGGGGTTGTTTCCGCCGTCCATGTCGTGCAGGACCGGCGTGCGCATGAGGTAGGTCGCGAGCGAAACCGCGATGTAGTTCATCATGATCGTGACGATGACCTCGTGGGCGCCCGTCTTGGCCTTCAGGAAACCGGCGATGCCCGCCCAGAGTCCCGCGCCGACGAAGCCGAAGATCATCGCGACGATCAGGTGCAGGCCCCACGGCAGGTGCAGCTGGAACGACGCCCATGCCGACCAGATCGCGCCCATCACGAGCTGCCCCTGCCCACCGATGTTGAACAGGCCCGCACGGAAGGTGAGGGCGACACCCAGGCCGGCCGCGATGAGCGGCCCGGCGAAACGCAGCGACTCGACGAGTGGACGGATGCCGGCCTCGAACGACGTTGCGGTGTAGTTGTAGATCGCCCCGCGGAACAGCGCGGCGTAGGCGTTGCCGATCGCTTGGCCTGCGGCGACGAAGAAGTCGCCCGGACGCGAGAAGAAATAGCTCAGGGTTCCGAGCACATCGTCGTTCGTGAAGACGATCAGGATGGATGCGACGGCCAGCGACAGGATGACGGCGGCGATCGTGCGGACGAAGCCGCCCGCGGCGATGTCGTGCAGGACGTCGTTCCAGCGCGGGCGTCCGGCTTCGGCGGGGGTGGGGGCCTGCGGGGCGGCCTGTGCCGTGCTCATTCCGTGACTCCTGCCATCAGGCGACCCAGCTTTTCGCGGGGTGTGTCGGCCGGGACGATGTCGATGATCGCTCCGCGGTACATGACGGCGATCCGGTCGGCGAGGGCGATGACCTCGTCGAGCTCGGTCGAGATGATGAGCACCGGAACGCCCGAGTCGCGCACCGCGATGATGCGCTCGTGGATGAACTCGATCGAACCGACGTCGACGCCGCGGGTCGGCTGCGACGCGACGAGCAGCTTGAGGTCGCGCCCCAACTCCCGCGCCAGCACGACCTTCTGCTGGTTCCCCCCGGACAGACGACCGACCAGCGTGTCGCGGCTGGGCGTGCGGATGTCGAAGTCCGTGATCGCCTGCTCGGCGAAACGGTCGCGGTGGGCGAAGTCGATCGACGGTCCCTTGGTGAACGGTCCCGAGAACGATCGGTCGATCATGAGGTTCTCGGCGACCGAGAACTCGGCCACGAGTCCATCGACCGTGCGGTCTTCGGGAACGAAGCCGACGCCGCTCTCGAGCACGTGACGGACGTCCTCCGACACGAGCTCCTTGCCGTGGAGCGTGATCGATCCGCGAGCCTTGTCGCGCAGCCCCACGATCGTCTCGGTGAGCTCGGTCTGGCCGTTGCCCTGGACGCCCGCGATGGCGAGCACCTCGCCCTCACGGATCGAGAACGACACGTCATCGAGCTGGCGGACGCCGGCCGGACTGAACAGGGTCAGGTCGCGAACGACGAACACCTCATCGCCGAGCTTCGGGGCGTCCTTGTGCACGGTCAGCTCGACGTCGCGTCCGACCATGAGCGCGGCGAGCTCGTCGGTCGACGCACTGGGCGGGGCCTCTCCGACGACCTTGCCGAGGCGGATGACGGTGATGGTGTCGGCGACGGCCTTGACCTCGCGCAGCTTGTGGGTGATGAAGACGATCGACGTGCCGTGCTCGGCGAGCCGACGCATCGTCGCCATCAGTTCGTCGGTCTCTTGCGGGGTCAGGACGGCGGTCGGTTCGTCGAGCACGAGGACCTTCGCCTCGCGCGAGAGCGCCTTGATGATCTCGACACGCTGCTGTGCTCCGACGGGAAGGTCCTCGACGAGCGCATCCGGATCGATGTGGAATCCGAACCGTTCGGAGATCTCGCGCACTCGGCGGCGAGCCTCGGGCAGGTTGATCACGCCCGCCCGGGTGGGCTCGTGGCCGAGCATGATGTTCTCGGCGACCGTGAACACCGGGATCAGCATGAAGTGCTGGTGCACCATCCCGATTCCGGCCGACATCGCCTGGCCGGGGCCGGAGAAGTGCTGGGGAACGCCATCGAGAAGGATCTCTCCCTCGTCGGCCTGGTACAGCCCGAAGAGGACGTTCATGAGGGTGGACTTGCCGGCGCCGTTCTCACCGAGCAGGGCGTGGATCTGGCCCGACTCGACGGTGATGCTGATGGCGTCATTGGCAACAAGGGATCCGAATCGCTTCGTGATCCCGCGGAGCTCGAGTTTCATGGTCCACCCATCCTGCCGGAAACCGGCCCCAGACGACACAAACCGGGGCGACCGATCGGCCGCCCCGGAATGCGTGCGTGCGTCGTTACGGCGCTCTTGTCGTTACGGCGCAGCGAGCGGGTCGATCGACCCGTCGATGATGCCGGCCTTCAGCTCGTCGAGCTTCGTCTTGATCTCGTCCGAGACCTTGTCGTCGAACTCGCCGAAGCTGCTGAGCGCGGTGCCGTCGTTCGCGAGGGTGCCGATGTAGGGCTCGATGTCGAACGCCTCACCGTCGGCGAGCGCCTGGATCACGTCGAACACGGCCTGCGTCATGCGCTTCTCGACCGAGGTCAGCGTGATGTCGGCGAGCTCGGGCTGCGTGACGGCGATGTCCTTGTCGACACCGAGCATGACGGCGTTGCCGCCGGACTCGCGGATCGCCTCGGCGGTAGCCGTGAACAGGCCGCCGGCGACCGGGAAGATCACGTCGGCGCCGGCGGTGAGCTGGCCCTCCGAGATCGACTTGGCCAGGCCGGTGTTCTCGAAGTCGCCCACGAAGTCGGTCATGCCGACGACGGTGACCGGGGTGCCGGTCTCCTTCTCGTAGTACTTCGCGCCGTTCTCGAAGCCGTTCATGAAGACGGTGACGGCGTCGATGTCCATGCCGCCGTACGTGCCGACCGTCTTGGTCGTCGAGTAGGCCGCGGCGAGGTAACCCGCGAGGAAGCTGGACTCGGCCATCGAGTACTGGATGGGCTTGAGGTTGGTCTCGCCCGAGTTCCAGCCGTCGATCCAGACGAAGTGCGCGTCGGGGTTGTCGTTCGCGACGTTGGTCATGACGTCGTTGATCGAGAAGTTGAAGCCGACGGCGAAGGTCACGTCGCAGCCTGCCTCGACCATCGCGGTCAGGTTGGGCTCGAAGTCTTCACCGCTGGAGGACTCCAGACCCTGGATCTCGACGCCCAGTTCGTCCTCGGCCTTGACGAGGCCGCCGTAGGCCGCCTCGTTGAAGCTCTTGTCGTTCCAGCTGCCCTCGTCGGAGACGGCGCAGGCCAGGAAGTCGGTGTCGGCAGCGGGCGAGCCGCTCGCGTCGTCCTCGGGGGCGGCACCACAGGCGGTGAGCATGAGGGCGGCGACGCCGGCGATCGCTGCGGCGCCGAGCGCGCGCTTGCGGGTGAATGATTTCACGGGATTCCTCTCTTGGTTCAGCCCCGGGAACGCGAAGCGAGCCGGGACGGACAAAGAAACGTTACGTCGTGTGACGTGACTCCCGACACCGCTGACGGGCTCTGGACGCGAAGCGTTATCAAAGCGCTACCGATCCGAAACATGACCGTTCGCGGCCCCATCGCGTGCGGCCGCGAACGTGACGTCAGAACCCGCGGATAGACCTGCTCGGGACGACGTGCGCGGCGAGCAACCGACGGATGTAGCCGAAGAATCCGTCCGCGTCGACGCGCTCGATGACGCGGGCGTTCGGCTCCAGGTCGTGCACTCCCCAGGACATCGCCGAATAGCCACGTGTCAGGTCCGACCCCGTCTCGACGTCGACGGCGTATCGCGACGACTCGAGAACGAGCTCGGGACGCACCAGCACGGCCGCCGTGAGCGAGTCGGGATGCGTCGACCCCGGGATGCCGACCGACTCGTCGAACGCCAGCGTGGTGTCGACGATGCGCGTGAAGAAGGCCGCGAGGGGCGTTCCGATCTCGGCGAGCTCGGCAAGCCGGTCGCGCGAGAAGACCGCATCGCGCAGGGTCAGCGGGTCCCACGGGATGACGGTGATGTCGAAGCCCGCGGCGAAGACGGCCTTGGCGGCCTCGGGGTCGACGTAGAAGTTGTACTCGGCCGCGGCCGTGATGTTGCCCCGCCCGTTGTTCGAGCCGCCCATGATGTAGAGCTCGCCGACGTTCCGGACGAAGTCGGGGTCTTTCACGAGCGCCGTGGCGATGTTCGTCAGCGGCCCGATCGCGACGATCCGGAGCGTGCCCGGGTTCTCGGCGGCCAAGCGGATGAGGGCGTCTACCCCGTGTTCGGCGGACACCTCGAGGCCGTCCTCGTCGATCGAGAGACCGCCGGAGCCGTCGCCGTGGACGTTCTCGGCCGAGACCCAGTCGCGCACGAGCGGACGCCGGCAGCCGAGGTGGATCGGCACCTCGCCGAGGCGACCCGCGGCGGCGAGCGTCAGGTGGGCGTTGCGCACCTGCTGGTCGAACCCGACGTTACCCGCCACCATCGTGATGGCGAGCAGGTCCGCGGCCGGATCGAGCAGCCCGACGAGCAGGGCGACACAGTCATCCTGCGCCGTGTCGGTGTCGATGACGAGAGGGATCGGGCTCTGTGCGACGACGGCCTCGGCAACCGCATCTACGGTCACAGGACTTGGCCCTGTCCACTGAGCTTCAGGGCATCCACGACGCCCTTGACGCGCTGGGCGTGCTCGCTCGTCGTGACGAGCAGCGCGTCCTCGGTGTCGACGATCACGATGTCCTGCACGCCGATGACGCTGATCACGCGCTGCGTCTGCGAGACCACGATGCCGCTCGAGGCATCCGCCAGCACGCGCGCGTTGCCGCCGAGGATGGCGAGCTCGCCGCGTCCGCGCGAGTTCAGCTTGGCGAGGCTCGCGAAGTCCCCCACGTCGTCCCAGTCGAAGTGACCCGGGATGACGGCCAGGCGACCCCGCTCGGCGGCGGGCTCCGCCACGGCGTAGTCGATCGCGATCCTCTTCAGCCGCGGCCAGACACGGTCGACCACGGGACCACGGCGTTCGCGATCGTCCCACGCCTCGGCGAGCTCCATGAGGCCGGCGTGCAGCTCGGGCTCGTTGCGCTCGATCTCGGCGAGCAGCACATCGGCGCGCGAGATGAACATGCCCGCGTTCCAGAGGTAGGAGCGGTCCGCGTAGTACGCCTTGGCGGTTTCGAGGTCGGGCTTCTCGACGAATCGTTCGACGGCAGCCGCCTCGGGCGCCCCGTCGACGACCAGCTCATCGCCCTTCTTGATGTAGCCGAAGCCGACGGACGGTTCGGAGGGCTGGATGCCGATCGTGCAGATGTACCCCTCGCGCGCGACGGAAACCGCCTGCTGCACCGCGAACTCGAAGGTCCGCACGCCGCGGATGACGTGATCGGCCGCGAACGAGCCGATGATCACGTCGGGCTCGCGGTGCGACAGGACGGCGGCCGCCAGGCCGATCGCGGCCGCGGAATCGCGCGGCTCGGACTCGAGCAGCACATTGGCATCCGGGATATCCGGGAGCTCCGCCTCGACGGCGGCGCGGTGAGCGCGACCCGTGACGACCGCGATGCGGTCCTCCCCCGCCAGCGGCGCGAGCCTGTCCCAGGTGTCGCGCAGCAGCGTCTGCCCCGAACCCGTCAGGTCGTGCAGAAACTTCGGGGCGTCGGCGCGCGAGAGCGGCCACAGCCTGCTACCTACACCGCCCGCCGGAATGACGGCGTAGAAGCCTTCTATCGGATGTGCCATGCAGCCAGGTTAGCCGGGGCGCTCCGCTGCCATCGAACCCACTCGAACTCTCTCGACATCGAGATAGTTAGGATGGCCTAATCCCCTTAGCGTCGCAGACCGGCAATAGGATGTTCATAGCGCTCGAGCCGCGTCGGCCCGGCGCATCCGTACCTCGCACCGATCAGGGAGGACGACCGTGTCCGCAGACACCCGCCAGGCACTGTCGATCTCAGAGACCACTTCCAAGCGCCCGGCCGGCACGCTCTACCGCGGCCGCGAGGGCATGTGGTCCTGGGTTCTACACCGCATCACCGGCGTCGCCATTTTCTTCTTCCTGCTGGTGCATGTGCTCGACACCGCGCTCATTCGCGTGTCACCCGAGGCATACGACGCGGTCATCGGTACCTACAAGAACCCGATCATGGGCATCGGCGAGGTCTTCCTCGTCGCGGCGATCGCGTACCACGCCTTCAACGGCCTGCGCATCATCCTGATCGACTTCTGGTCGAAGGGCGCGAAGTACCAGCGCCAGATGTTCTGGATCGTGATCGGCGTCTGGGTCGTCACGATGGCCGCATTCACACCCCGACATCTCATCAACGTCTTCTCGGGAGGTGGGCACTGATGACCGCTGACACGCTCGCGGCGCCCCGATCGCCCTACGCCCGGCCGAAGCGCCGCGGCATCAACCTCGAAAAATGGGGTTGGGTCTACATGCGCGTCTCCGGCGCGATCCTGGTCGTCCTGATCTTCGGCCATCTGTTCGCCAACCTGATGGTCGGCGACGGCATCCACGGCATCGACTTCGGCTTCGTCGCGGGCAAGCTGGCGAACCCGCTCTGGCAGTGGTGGGACGTCGCCATGCTGTGGCTCGCGCTGATCCATGGCGGCAACGGCATGCGCACCATCGTCAACGACTACGTGGCGCACCCGACCGCGCGTCGCGTGCTGGTCTGGGCGATCGGACTGTCCGCCGCGTTCCTCATCATCCTCGGCACGCTCGTGGTCTTCACCTTCGACCCCTGCATCGGGGTCACCGAATCGAGCACCCTGTGGGAGTCGTGCCAGGCCGCGGCCTGACACGCTCCTCGACGACCCCCTCTACGTAAGGCAACCTCACTGTGACGACGACCGTGACCGGCACCGATCGCAAGACCGACGTGCACCACCATCAGTTCGACATCGTCATCGTCGGCGCCGGCGGCGCCGGCATGCGTGCGGCGATCGAGGCCGGCCCGCACGCCAAGACCGCGGTGATCTCGAAGCTCTACCCGACGCGCTCGCACACGGGCGCCGCGCAGGGCGGCATGGCCGCGGCGCTGGCGAACGTCGAAGAGGACTCGTGGGAGTGGCACACCTTCGACACCGTCAAGGGCGGCGACTACCTGGTCGACCAGGACGCGGCCGAGATCCTCGCGAAAGAGGCGATCGACGCGGTCATCGACCTCGAGAACATGGGCCTGCCCTTCAATCGCACCCCCGAGGGCAAGATCGACCAGCGCCGCTTCGGTGGCCACACGGCCGACCACGGCAAGACGCCCGTTCGCCGCGCCTGCTACGCAGCCGACCGCACGGGTCACATGATCCTGCAGACGCTGTTCCAGAACTGCGTCAAGCTCGGCATCAACTTCTTCAACGAGTTCTACGTGCTCGATCTGCTGACGTCGAAGGATGCCGAGGGCAAGACCCAGACGTCCGGCGTCGTCGCGTACGAACTCGCCACGGGTGACCTGCACGTCTTCCACTCCAAGGCGGTCATCTTCGCGACCGGCGGGTTCGGCAAGATCTACAAGACGACCTCCAACGCGCACACGCTCACGGGCGACGGCGTCGGCATCGTCTGGCGGAAGGGCCTGCCGCTCGAGGACATGGAGTTCTTCCAGTTCCACCCGACCGGACTGGCCGGCCTCGGCATCCTCCTGACCGAGGGAGCGCGCGGTGAAGGAGCCATCCTCCGCAACGCCTCCGGCGAGCGTTTCATGGAACGCTACGCGCCGACCATCAAGGACCTCGCACCGCGTGACATCGTCAGTCGCTGTATGCAGCAGGAGGTCGCGGAGGGCCGCGGCGCGGGTCCCCACAAGGACTACGTGCTGCTCGACTGCACCCACCTCGGCGCCGAGGTCCTCGAGACCAAGCTCCCCGACATCACCGAGTTCGCACGCACGTACCTGGGCGTCGACCCGGTCGTCGAGCCGGTTCCCGTCATGCCGACCGCGCACTACGCGATGGGCGGCATCCCGACCAACGTCGCGGCCGAGGTACTCGCCGACAACGACACGGTCGTTCCCGGCCTCTATGCCGCCGGCGAGTGCGCGTGCGTCTCGGTGCACGGCTCGAACCGTCTCGGCACCAACTCGCTGCTCGACATCAACGTCTTCGGCAAGCGGGCCGGCAAGAACGCCGTCGAGTACGTCAAGACCGCCGAGTTCGTGCCGCTCCCGGAAGACCCCGCGGGCGCGGTGCGCGACCTCATCGAGGGACTGCGCGCCGGCACCGGAACCGAGCGGATCTCGGTCCTGCGCAAGAAGCTGCAGGAAGAGATGGACAAGAACGCCCAGGTATTCCGCACCGAGGAGTCCCTGACGCACGTGCTCGGGGTCATCGAAGAGCTCCGCGAGCGCTTCATGAACATCCACGTCGACGACAAGGGCAAGCGCTACAACACCGACCTGCTCGAGGCCGTCGAACTCGGATTCCTGCTCGACATCGCCGAGGTCGTGGTCGTCACCGCCCGCAACCGCAAGGAGAGCCGCGGCGGCCACATGCGCGACGACTTCCCCAAGCGCGACGACGAGGTCTACATGAAGCACACCATGGCCTACCTCACCGGCGACCCGCACTCGTCCAAAGCAGACGACCACATCTCGCTCGATTGGAAACCCGTCGTGATCACGCGCTACCAGCCGATGGAGAGGAAGTACTGATGTCCGCCACCCTCGTCGAAACGACCGAAACTCCTGCCGAGACCGAGGTCGTCAACGACACGGGCATCCAGTCCTTCCTGGTGACGTTCATCGTCCGCCGCTTCGATCCCGAAGTGGACGACGAACCGCGCTGGGTCGACTACGACGTCGAGCTCTACTCGACCGACCGCGTGCTCGACGCCCTGCACAAGATCAAGTGGGAGGTCGACGGGTCGCTGTCCTTCCGCCGCTCGTGCGCCCACGGGATCTGCGGATCCGACGCGATGCGCATCAACGGACGCAACCGGCTCGCGTGCAAGACCCTGATCAAGGATCTCGACATCTCGCAGCCGATCTACGTCGAGGCGATCAAGGGCCTGCCGCTCGAGAAGGACCTGATCGTCGATATGGAGCCGTTCTTCGCCTCGTACCGCGAGGTCAAACCGTTCCTGATCGCGAACTCGACGCCCGAGCCGGGCAAGGAGCGCGTGCAGTCGATCGTGAACCGCGAGATCTTCGACGACACGACCAAGTGCATCCTCTGCGCCGCATGCACCTCGTCGTGCCCCGTGTTCTGGACCGACGGTCAGTACTTCGGTCCCGCCGCGATCGTCAACGCGCACCGCTTCATCTTCGACTCGCGCGACGACGCGGGCGACGTGCGCCTCGACATCCTGAACGACAAAGAGGGCGTGTGGCGTTGCCGCACGACCTTCAACTGCACGGATGCGTGCCCCCGAGGCATCCAGGTGACCCAGGCGATCGCCGAGGTCAAGCAGGCCATCCTCCGCGGCAAGTAGCCCGTTCGACGGGTCCGGCCGACGCGGGAACGGCCGGGCTCGCTAGCCTGGAGTCGTGAGTACGCGCCGCCCGACCGACGATCAGGAACCGGAATCCGGTGACTCCGTCGGCGGACCGGATGACGCCGGCGGGCGCTGGGAGTCGGCGCAAGAGGCCTTGCGTCGCCGCCTCGAGGAGCCCGTGCAGCGCGCGACCCAGCTGACGCGGCAGACGCTCGCGTGGTTTCCGATTCGTGTCTGGCGGCACTTCCTGCGCCACAACGGGTTCCTGCTCGCCGCGGGGGTGAGCTACCAGTCGCTGTTCGCGATCTTCGGCGTGATCTATCTCGCCTTCGCGATCGTCGGCCTGTGGATCGGTGCGAGCCCCGCGGCCATCAACCGGATGATCGACATCATCAACGAGTACATTCCCAACCTGATCAGTGAGAACGGTCTGGTCACCCCCGAACAGGTCGAGTCCGTGACGACGTACACGGCGACAACCCTCGGCATCACCGGTGCGGTCGCGCTCGTGGTCGTCGTCTGGACCGCGATCGGATTCATCACCTACGCCCGGCGTGCGGTCCGCGACATCTTCGGCCTGCCCTTCGACAGCCGCTCCTACGTCCTGTTGAAGGCTCGCGATTTTCTCGCCGCCGTGATTCTCGCCGTCGCACTGCTCGTCGGCTTCGCCGTCAGCAGCATCGCCACCTGGGCGCTGACGCTGCTGTTCACCGGATTCGGGATCGGTGACCTGAGTGTGCTGTCGAACGTGACCGCGCGCACCGTGTCGCTCATCGTCTCGTTCGCGATCAACGGCGCGGCGATGGCCGCCCTGTTCCGGTTCCTGACGGGCGCGGCGCTCGCCTGGCACCGGATCTGGCCGGGCGCGCTGCTCGGCGGAGCAGCCATCACGGTGCTCCAGGTCGGTGCGGGCGTGCTCTTGATCTACACGCCTTCGAACCCCCTGCTGGCGACCTTCGCCGTGCTGATCGGGTTCTTGCTGTGGTTCCGTCTGATCGGCGTCGTCATCCTGGTCGCCGGGGCGTGGATCGCAGTGGGCGCGGCCGACCGCAACCTCGCCCTCACCGAGCGCACGGAAGAAGAGGTACTGCGCGACGAATACCGGGCACTGCTCGTGGCGGCCGAGGTTCGTCTGCGCGACGCACGCATCGCCCGCGACGGGGCACCCTGGTACGGCGCATGGCGCGCGGGTCGCGACGTGCGACGCGCCGAGGACGAACTGGCCCGGGTGCGCGCCTCTCCCCCACCGGAGCCCAAGCCGCGCGGCTTCCTGCTCGACTGACCCGCGCGGCCGCATCGACCGCCCTTGCCGGTCCCGCGGTGTCCGAAGCATGTCCGAGGCCGTGGCTACAGTAGAGCGCGTGCCTCGATCCATCCGCATCGCCTCTGTCAACGTCAACGGCATCCGAGCGGCGGTGCGCAACGGCATGGCCGGATGGCTCGACCGTGCCGATGTCGACATCCTCGCGCTGCAAGAGGTGCGCGCCGAGCGCACTCACGTCGAGTCCGCGCTACCCGGTTGGAACCTCGTGCACGACGAGTCCCTGACCAAGGGCCGCTCGGGCGTCGCCATCGCAACCCGGCTGCCGATCGCCGATTCGCGCATCGAGCTCGGCGACGAGACGGTCGATTCGCGCGGCCGGTGGATCGAGGCCGACCTCGACATCGACGGCGAGCAGCTGACCGTCGTGAGCGCCTACGTGCACTCCGGCGAGGATGGCACGCCCCGACAGGATGCGAAGTACGGATTCCTGAATGCGATGGAGCGCCGGATGCCCGAGCTCGCCGCCGATGGTTCGCTGTCCGTGATCATGGGCGACCTGAACGTCGGCCATCGCCAGCTCGACATCAAGAACTGGAAGGGCAACGTCAAGAAGGCCGGGTTCCTGCCCCGCGAACGCGCGTACTTCGACCGCTTCCTCGGACCCGCGGGCGAGCCGGTGACGGGCGTGGACGGATCGGTGGGAATGGGGCTCGGGTGGGTGGACGTCGGCCGCCGTTTCCATGGCGAGGTAGACGGGCCCTACACGTGGTGGTCGAACCGGGGTCAGGCCTTCGACAACGACACCGGCTGGCGCATCGACTATCAGCTCGCGGCACCGGCGCTCGCCGACCGGGTGACCGACTATCGGGTCGCCCGTGCCGCGGCGTACGCCGAGCGCTGGAGCGATCACGCCCCGGTCATCGTCGACTACACACTCGGCCGGTAGCACCGCGCGCGGGCCGAAGCATCCCCCGACCTAGAATCGATGGGTGACCAAAGCGCGCCTGTACTCCGGAATGCAGCCCTCGGCGGATTCCCTCCAGATCGGTAACTACATCGGTGCGTTGCTGCAGTGGCGCGATCTGCAGGAGTCGTACGATGCGTTCTTCTCGGTCGTCGACCTGCACGCCCTCACGCAGCCCAACGACCCGGCCGAGCTGCGCGAGAAGACCCGCCGCACGGCCGCGCAGTACATCGCCGCCGGGATCGAGCCATCCAAATCGACGCTGTACGTGCAGTCGCACGTGCCCGCGCATGCCGAGCTGGCGTGGATCCTCGGAACGCTGACCGGTTTCGGCGAGGCCGGGCGGATGACGCAGTTCAAGGACAAGTCCAGCCGTTACGGGCAGGATGCGACATCCGTCGGCCTCTTCACCTACCCGGTGCTGATGGCTGCCGACATCCTGCTGTACCAGACCGCCGTCGTGCCGGTCGGTGACGACCAGAAGCAGCACATCGAACTGACCCGCGACCTCGCGGAGCGGTTCAACGCGCGGTACGGCGAGACCTTCCGTGTGCCGATGCCGATGATCCAGCAGGAATCGGCGCGTATCTACGACCTGCAGAACCCCCTCGCCAAGATGTCGAAGTCCGCGGAGTCGGACGCGGGCGTGCTCTGGTTGCTCGACGACCCGGCCGCCACCGCCAAGAAGGTCATGCGAGCCGTGACCGACAGCGAGGGTGCGGTGCGGTACGACCGCGAGAACAAGCCCGGAGTGTCGAACCTGCTCGTGATCTATGCGGCTCTGACGGGACGCCAGATTCCGTCGATCGAGGACGAGTATGCGGGGCGCGGCTACGGCGACTTCAAGAAGGGCCTCGCCGACGTCGTCGTGTCGGAGTTCGAGCCGGTCCGGGCGCGTGCGCTCGAACTCCTCGATGATCCCGCGGAGCTCGACCGGGTGCTCGCCGCCAACGCCGACCGGGCCGAATCCGTCGCGAACTCGACGCTCGACACGGTCTACGAGCGCGTCGGGTTGCTGCGCCGCCGCTGAGCTCTTGAGCTGGGGGCCCGAGCGCACGGGTCGGACGTGCGGTCCGGGCCCGAGAGCCCACCCCGCCGGGACTGAATCGCGAACGGCGAGTCGGGCCGAGGCGAGAGCGGGGCCCGAAATCGAGGAGAGGGCAGGCGCGAGATAGGGTCGCGGGGTGGAACCCGTCATCCTGCACACCGAACGGCTCGAGCTGTCCATTCCGGTCGCGTCCGACATCGACGCGATCACCGAGGCGGCGCAGGACCCCGCGGTCCCCCGCTGGACGACGCTGCCCTCGCCGTACTCGCGCTCGGACGCAGAAGAGTTCGTCGAGCTCAGCGCCCGGCGGTGGGAAGCGGGCACCGATCTGACGTGGGCGGTCCGCGTCGACGGCGCATGGGTGGGCGGCATCGGCCTCCACGGCGTCACCGTCGGCGGTGACGCCGAGATCGGATTCTGGATGGCGGAGTCGGCTCGCGGCCACGGCTACCTGACCGAGGCGGCCGCACGCGTGGTCGACTTCGCGTTCACCGAACCGCTCTCGCTCGCGCGCATCCAGTGGCGCGCCATAGCGGGCAACGTCCCCTCGGCTCGCGCCGCCCGCGCGCTCGGCTTCCGGTACGAGGGTCTGCTGCGGCAGGGTCTGTCGGATCCGCGCGGTCGGCACGACGGGTGGATCGCGGGCCTGCTCCCCGCGGACGAGCGCACGCCTCATCCCTGGCCCATGCTGGACTGATCCCGCACGATCGGACCTGCCCGGCGTCGGTGCCCCATGGCAGGATTGGCGCCATGCCGGAGATGCCCGAGGTGCAGGGACTCGTCGATTTTCTGCGCGGACGGATCGTCGGGCTGAACGTGACGCGCATATCGGTGGCCCAGATCGCGGCGCTGAAGACCTTCGACCCGCCCGTGCACGCCCTGCACGAGGCATCCGTCGTCTCGGTCGACCGCGCCGGCAAGTTCGTGGACATCGGATGCCGCGGGCCCGCCGACGAACCACTGCATCTGGTCTTCCACCTGGCCAAGGCGGGGTGGCTGCGCTGGTATGACGCCGTGCCGACGACCCTCGTCAAGCCCGGGCGATCACCCATCGCGGTCCGGGTCTCGCTGAGCGATGGCTCGGGATTCGATCTGACCGAGGCCGGCACGAAGAAGTCGCTCGCCGTGTACATCGTGCGCGATCCGGCCGACGTTCCGGGCATCGCACGGCTGGGACCCGACCCCCTCGACCCCGCGTTCACGGCCGAGACGCTCACGGGTCTGCTCGCGGGACGACGGACTCAGATCAAGGGGGTGCTGCGCGACCAGTCGATCATCGCGGGCATCGGCAACGCCTATTCGGACGAGGTTCTCCACGTCGCACGCATGTCTCCCTACGCCCTGGCTGCTTCGCTGACCCCGGCCGACGTGCGGGGCCTGTACGACGCGATGCGCGCGACGCTCGAGGATGCCGTGTCCACCGCCTCCGGCAAGCCGCCCGCCGATCTGAAGGATGCGAAGCGCCGCGGGATGCGCGTGCACGGGCGACGGGGTGAGGCCTGCCCCGTCTGCGGAGACACCGTGAGAAGCGTCTTCTTCGCCGACAACTCGCTCGAATACTGCGCGACCTGCCAGACCGGCGGCAAGGTGCTGGCCGACCGCCGGATGTCGCGGCTTCTCAAGTAGAGACTCACCGTTTCGGCCGGGAATGCACCGGCGGTCTGGGCGTTGGATAGGATCGAGAACGATAACGTGCTCCGGGGTCGGTGAGAATCCGAACCGGCGGTGAAAGTCCGCGAACTGCGGCGCTTCGGCGCTGAGGTTGATCCGGTGGAATTCCGGAACCGACGGTGATGCGTGGGAAACCACGCGAGTCCGGATGAGAGGCAGCACGCGGCGACCATCTTGACGGTCGCCGATACGCAACTTGTTGTGACAACCCCGGATGAACCGAAGGATCCGGGATGACGTACAGCGATACCGAGTGGCAGGCCATGGGCCGCGCGCGCGAGTTGGCGCTCCTCGGTCCCCGGGGCATCAACCCGCAGGTCGGTGCCGTCGTCCTGAGCCCGAGTGGCGACGTCCTCGCCGAGGGGTGGCATCGGGGCGCGGGCAATCCGCACGCCGAGATCGAGGCCCTCGCGCGCCTGTCGCCCGCGGAGGCACGGGGCGCGACCATGGTCGTCACTCTCGAGCCGTGCAACCACACGGGTCGCACCGGGCCGTGCGCGGTTGCCCTGATCGAAGCCGGGGTGGCGCGCGTCGTCTACGCGGTGACCGATCCGGCCGAGCCGTCCGCCGGCGGCGCGGACCGCCTGCGCGCCCACGGCATAGACGTCGAGGGGGGCGTGCGCGCCGACGAGGTCACCGAGACGCTCGAGTCGTGGCTCACGGTCGTTCGACTCGGCCGCCCGTTCGTCACCGTCAAGTGGGCGCAGAGTCTCGACGGTCGCGCGGCCGCAGATGACGGCTCGAGCAGGTGGATCACCGGGTCGGATGCGCGCGCCGATGTACACCGTCGTCGCGCGGAGGCGGACGCGATCGTCGTCGGCACGGGAACAGTGCTCGCCGACGACCCCGCCCTGACCGCCCGCCTGGCGAACGGCGAGCTCGCCCCGTCCCAGCCCCTCCCCGTCGTGATCGGGACGCGCCCGGTGCCCCGGGACGCGGCGCTGCGGAGTCATCCGCGCGGTGTTCTCGAATCGCGCACCCACGACCTACGGGGCGTACTCGACGAGCTGCGCGAACGCGGTGTACAGAGCGTATTCGTCGAGGGCGGACCCACGCTCGCGAGCTCCTTCATCCGTGAGGGCCTGACCGATCGCGTGTTGGCCTACGTCGCCCCGGTGCTGATCGGAGGCACGAAGACGGCGATCGGCGACATCGGCGTCGAGACCATGTCGCAAGCGCGCCGCCTCGCGCTCACCGACGTGCAACGACTGGGCGATGACCTGCTGCTCGTCGCCGAACCCATACCCACCCGCCCCGACGAAAGGACCCACTGACGTGTTCACCGGAATCATCGAAGAGATCGGCGCCGTCACGGCGATCGAAACCTCGGGCGACGGGGTGCGACTCAGCGTCCGCGCGCCGCTGGCGACATCGGATGCCTCGCACGGCGACTCGATCTCGGTCAACGGGGTCTGCCTGACCGTCGTCGACAGCGACGACGCGTCGTTCACCGCGGACGTCATGCGTCAGACGCTCGACATGTCGACGCTCGCGGACCTCGCTCCCGGGCGCCCGGTGAACATCGAGCGCGCGACGGCCGTCGGCACGCGCCTGGGCGGACACGTCGTTCAGGGTCACGTCGATGGCACGGGGGTTATCCGCGAGGTGCGACCGGGCGAACGCTGGCGGGTCCTCCGCGTCGGCGTCCCCGCGAACCTCGCACCCCTGGTCGTCGACAAGGGGTCGATCGCCATCGACGGCGTCTCTCTGACGGTGAGCGCCGTGAGCGACCCGAGCGCGCCCGAGCCATGGCTCGAGGTCTCCCTGATCCCCGAAACGCTCGAGGCGACCACACTCGCCGAGCGCGTCCCCGGTGACGCCGTCAATCTCGAAACAGACATCCTCGCCCGCCATGTGCAGCGCATGCTCGCATTCACCGCAACACCCCCGAGTGAAGGAGGCTCACGATGAGCCTTTCCCCCATTTCCGCGGCCCTCGACGCACTCCGCGCCGGACGCCCGGTGATCGTCGCCGACGACGAGAACCGAGAGAACGAGGGCGATGTCGTCCTCTCTGCCGAACTCGCAACACCCGAGTGGGTGGCGTGGACGGTCCGCTGGTCGTCCGGCTTCATCTGCGCGCCCATGCCCGCCGAAATCGCCGACGCGCTGGATCTGCCCCCCATGGTGGCGCACAACGAGGATGCCCGGGGCACGGCGTACACCGTCAGTGTCGACGCCGCCGACCGCATTTCGACGGGGATCAGCGCCGCGGACCGCGCCCACACCCTCAATGTGTTGGCGAACCCTGACTCGACGCCGAGCAGCGTCACCCGCCCCGGGCACGTGCTGCCCCTCCGCGCCGTCGACGGCGGCGTGCGCGAGCGAGGCGGGCACACCGAGGCGGCGGTCGAGCTCATGCGGCTCGCCGGGCTGCGCCCCGTCGGCGCGATCGCCGAGATCGTTGCCGAGGACGGCAGCATGATGCGCTTGCCCGGGCTGATGGAGCTCGGCGAGCGCGACGACGTGCCCGTCATCACGATCGAACAGCTCATCGCGTACCTCGAAGAACACGAGCCCCGTCAGGTCGACGCGCAGTCGGTGCACCGCCGCCGCGTGAGTCTTCGTGCCGAGTCGCTCGTCCCGACGCGCCACGGGACATTCCGGTTCTTGGCCTACAAGGATCGCGTCACGGGTACCGACCATCTCGCCGTCGTCTCGGGCGAGATCTCGGATGCGCCGCTCGTGCGCGTGCATTCCGAGTGTCTGACGGGCGAGGCATTCGGATCGCTCAAGTGCGAGTGCGGTCCCCAGTTGAACGCCGCGCTCGACAAGATCGACGCGCAGGGCGGGATCGTCGTCTACATGCGCGGCCACGAGGGACGCGGCATCGGACTGATCAACAAGCTGCGCGCCTACAGCCTGCAAGAGGCGGGCCTCGACACCGTCGACGCGAACCTCGCGCTCGGGCTTCCCGCCGATGCACGCGACTACGCGGCCGCCGCAGGTATCCTCGCGGACCTCGGCGTCGAGCGTGTGCGACTCATGACGAACAACCCCGACAAGGTCGATCAACTGCGCGAGTTCGGCCTCGACATCGTCGAGCAGGTGCCCCTGTTGGTCGGTGTGGGCCCCAACAACCACCAGTACCTCGAGACCAAGCGCGACCGGATGGGTCACTTGATCGCCGATCAGGAGCTCACCGACGCATTCGCCGACATGAAGACGGGAAACGACGTATGAGCGGTAAGGGGGCGCCCGCCGTGCGGGTCGGAGAAGGACCGGATGCGACGGGGATGCGGGTCGTGATCGTCGCGGGTGAGTGGCACCAGCAGATCACCGACGGCATGATCGCGGGTGCGACACGTGCACTCGACGAAGCCGGGGCCGACCACTCCCTCGTGCGCGTGCCCGGCTCGTTCGAGTTGCCGGTAGCGAGCAAGGCAGCGCTCGAGGCCGGGGCCGATGCGGTGGTCGCTCTCGGCGTCATCATTCGCGGCGGAACCCCGCACTTCGAGTTCGTCTCGTCGGCCGCGACCGATGGTCTGACGCGTGTCGCGCTGGACACCGGCAAGCCGGTCGGCTTCGGCGTGCTCACACTGGACGACGAGCAACAGGGAATCGACCGGGCGGGTCTGCCGGGCTCGCGCGAGGACAAGGGTTACGAGGCCGCGGATGCCGCCATCCGCACGGCCCTCGTGCTGCGGGCGCTACGCGCCTGACCCTCCCGCGCACAATCGACGATCGCGGCCGCCGGGGTGAGGCCCGCCTTCCTGGCGAAAAGCGACCACCCGCCCTACCGTGGGCATCATGGAGATCTTGCGTCACATCGTCGTGTTCGTCCACCTCACCGGGTTCGCGCTGCTGTTCGGCGCCTGGGCCGCGCAGGCCTGGGGCGGAAAGCGCCAGATCACGGGCCTGATGTACGTCGGCCTCGTGATCGCGGCGGTCGCGGGTCTCGCGCTCGCGGCTCCGTGGGGCATCGAGTACGACCTCAACTACGCCAAGATCGGCGTGAAGCTCGTCGTCCTGCTGATCATCGGAGCCCTGATGGGCATCGGTCAGGCGCGGGGTCGCCGCAACGGCAGCGTCCCCCCGCCGCTGTTCTGGTCGATCGGCGTGCTGACCCTGCTCAACGCGGGCATCGCGGTCATCTGGCGCTAGCTGCTCCTAGTCCAGGAACAGGGCCCGCAGCCGCTTCGTCGTGAACACCAGGCCGATCGCGATCATCACGACGTAGTAGAGAACGTGCCACAGCATCCCCGGGTGCAGCGACCCCGTCGTCAGCCCGCGGACGAGTTCGACCCCGTGCCAGAGCGGTAGGGCGCGCACGATCGCCTGCACCCACTCGGGGTACACGGTGATCGGGTAGAACGTCGCCGAGAACAGGAACATCGGCAACAGCAGGAAATTGATCCAGTCCATGTGCTGGAACGCCTTCATATAGCTCGTCACGGCCATTCCGAGGCTCGCGAACCCGAAGGCTATGAGCATGACGGCCGGCAGGGCCAGGATCGCGGTCCACGACAGGTTGAGCCCCGCGAACTGCATGATGATGAGGAATCCGGTCGCGTAGAGCAGCCCGCGCAGGAGGGCGTACAGGATCTCGCCGAGCGCGACATCCAACGGCCCGAGCGAGGTCGCGAGCATCCCCTCGTAGAGCTTGCCGTAGTTGAGCTTGAAGAACACGTTCCACGTCGAGTCGTAGATCGCACCGTTCATGGCCGACACCGCGAGCAGGGCGGGCGCGATGAAGGCGGCATACGAGACGACGAGACCCGCGGATGTCTCGACGGTTCCGATGAGCGCACCCAGCCCGATGCCCATCGAGGCGAGGTAGAACACGGGCTCGAAGAATCCCGACAGAACGACGATCCAGCTCGACGAGCGGGCGGCGAGCAGGCCTCGCTGCACGACCGCTCCGGGGTTGCCCGCCCAGAGCGCGCGCACCCCGCCGCCACGGACCGGCCGCGCTTCGGTCATGACTTCCGCGCTCATCGGGCGAGCCTCCGCGTGAAGATCCGGCGGGCGAGCAGGTAGCCGCCGACCGACAGTGTCGTAAGGTAGGCGATATGCACGACGATCATGAGGATCGATTCGTCGCGCCCATAGGTGAGAGCGCGACCGAGCTCGGTGGCGTGCCAGAGCGGTGAGATCCATCCGATCCACTGCAGCCACACGGGCAGCGTCACGAGCGGGTAGAACGTTCCCGAGAACAGGAACATCGGCATGAAGACGAAGCGCTGGACGAGTGCGAACTGGCCCCGATCGTCCGGCAACGATGAGGCGTAGGCCAGGAGCGGTGCTCCGAAGGCGAGTCCGGCGAGCAGACCGACCAGCACGGCGATCCAGCCGGTCGCGAGCAGTGGCACCGCACCGAACAGGCACAGGAACGCGAAGTACGCGACGGCGACGACCACCATCCGGGCGGTCGCCCCGAATACGACGCCCGTCGCGATCTGGGCGCTCGACAGCGGCGACGCGTTGAAGCCGAAGAAGTAGCGGCGCCACTTGAATCCGGCCATGACCGGATAGGTGAACTCTTCGCTCGCGACCGAGATCGTCGCCGTCATGAGCAGCGCGGGCGCGACGAACACGAGGTACGACACCTCGCGTCCGCCGTCGACGATCGGGACGTCGATCAGCGCGGCGAGGCCCACCGCGAGACCCAGCAGGTACAGGATCGGCTGTCCGAGCGCACCGACGACGATCGTCCATCCGTATGCCCGCATCGCCCGGACCATGTGCTCGGTGACGTACCACGCGCCCCGCGCACGAGGCCGTCGACCCCACGCGAGGGCCTCCTGACGCAGCTCGTCGAGCGACGGCGCGTCGTTGAGCGAGGGCGAGGCGAGCCGGTCGCTCATTCGATCAGCGACCTTCCGGTGAGGCGCAGGAAGACATCCTCCAGGCTCGACCGGCGAACGAGCGATGTGATCGGTTCGAGTCCGAGCTGCGTGATGCGCTCGAGCGCGTGCTCGCCGTTGTCGGTGTAGATCAGCACGCGGTCGGGCAGCACCTCGACCCGCTCGCCGATGCCCTCGAGTCGCGGCGCGACCTCGGCGTTGCGGTCGGATCCGAAGCGCACCTCGAGCACCTCGCGCGTCGAGTGGGCGCGGATGAGGGACGCGGGGGTGCCCTCGGCCATGATGCGACCCTTGTCGACGACGATCAGGCGGTCGCAGAGCTGCTCTGCCTCGTCCATGTAGTGGGTCGTGAGCACGAGGGTCGTGCCGCGCTCCTTCAGACGGAACAGCCGGTCCCAGAGGACATGCCGGGCCTGGGGGTCGAGCCCGGTCGTCGGCTCGTCGAGCAGCAGGATGCGCGGGTCGTTGACGAGTCCGCGCGCGATCGTCAGGCGCCGCTTCATCCCGCCCGAGAGCTGATCCACCTTGCTCGTCGCCTTGTCTTCGAGCTGGGCGAAGGCCAGCAGCTCGTCGGCCTTCTGCCGGCAGACGCTCGCGGGCAGACCGAAGTAGCGCCCGTAGATGAAGAGGTTCTCGCGGGCGTTGAGTTCGCCGTCGAGGTTGTCCTGCTGCGGCACGACCCCCAGGCGCGAACGGATGTCTGGACCGTGCCGGTCGGGATCGAGCCCCAGGATCGACAGGTCGCCGCTCGTGCGCGTCGACACGGCACCGATCATCTTCATCGTCGTGGACTTACCTGCTCCGTTGGGCCCGAGCAGCCCGAACGACTCCCCCGGAGCGACCTCGAAGCTCAGCCCGTCGACGGCGACGAAGTCCGGCTTCCCCTTCACTCGATAGGACTTGACGAGGGAGTCTGCGGAGATGACGGCTTCTGGCACCGCACCACCCTAGTCGCAGGCTACGACATCACACTCGCTCGGACGGAGCTCGCGCCGACGCGAACATCTCGAAGGACAATCCGTTCCCTCGACCCCGGAAATCATGCATTCCCGGGCGTTCCGAACGAATTCTTCCTTCGAGATGTACGCCGGCGGGCTCCGTCAGAGCTTGCGGCCCTCGAGCGCTGCGCGATCGATCTCTTCCTGGTTCTCGACGAACGGCGTGCCGTGCGTGTGGAACGTCGCGACCGTCTTCATACCCCAGGCCTGACCCTTGGCACGCTCGGCTGCCGTCCACTCCACGACCGGCCAGTCCGGGTCGAGGATCAGACGCGCGCCCGCGTTGGCGAACTCGATGCGGTTGCCGCCGGGCTCCCAGACGTACAGGAAGAACGTCTGGTTGATGGCGTGCTTGTAGGGGCCGTACTCGATGTAGACCTTGTTCTCGAGGAAGATGTCGGCGGCCTTCAGAATGTCCTCGCGCGTGTCCGGGGCGAGGGCGAAATGATGGAAGCGGCCGCGGGTTCCCGTCCAGTCCTCGGAGTACACGACGTCGTACGACTTCTGCGCGAATCGGAACCACCACGCCGCGTATCCGCCCTCGTCCTTCACGACGCGCTCGGACTCGCGCGCGCCCATGACGTCGCGCCAGAACTCGCCAGCCTTGGTGACATCGGCGGCGAGGTAGTTGATGTGGTCCATGCGGCGCACGTTCACGCCGCGGCCCGGGAACGCCGAGGCCTGGTTCTTCAGCGCCGGGGTGTCCTTCTCGTCCGGCACGTAGTGCTCGGTGTCGTAGTAGATGGCCATGAGGTGGCCATCCGGGTCCTCGAACTCGTAGGAACGACCGACGCCGACCTCGGGATCGCGCCAACCGTGGCCGAGCCCAGCGGCCTCGATCGCCGCGACCCGGCGCTCGAGTGCCTCCTCGCTCGACGCGCGGTAGAGCGAGCGGCCGACGCCGTTCGTGTCGGAGGCGGTGAGCTTGATCGTGTAGAGCTGGTACTCGTCCCAGCAGCGCAGGTACGCCGAGTCGCCGATGCGGGCGACCTCGCGCATCGCGAGCAGGTCGCGGAAGAACCACAGGCTCTCTTCGAACTCGGGGGTGAACAGCTCGACGGCGCCCAGGTGGGCGATGTCGAAGTTCTCGGTGCGGGCCATGGGGGTGTCCTCTCTGACGTTTCTGATGTCGAATCTTGCAGGGTTACCGGCGCGGCCGGGGGAACACGGTGCCGTCAAAAATCTTGCGGGCCGTGCGCTCCGAGACGGACGTGCCGTACCAGACGCCGTCGGCGCGTCGCTCGACGGCGACCCGCGCGGGGAAGGCGCCGGTGGGGTGCTCGATCAGGGTCGGGTCGGATTCGGCCTCGACCGCCAGGTCGGAGCCGACGGCGCCCGGGATGCGGATGCCGGCGGCGACGGATGCCGCCATCAGCACACCGATCGACGTGTGTATGCGCGACGGAATGAACGCCCGCGTCGAAATCGCGCCACCCTTGCGTGGCGCCGACAGCAGGAACATCTTCGGCACCGTCTGCGCCGAGACATCCCCGAGTCCCATCAGTGCGCCCGCCCGGAGGCGGATTTCTTCGATCTGTCGGGCGAGGTCGGGGCGCGACTCGAGTTGTTCGGGCGTCTCGTCCCCCGACACATCGAACTCGTCCGCCCGCAGGAGCACAACGGGCATCCCGTTGTCGATCAGGGTGACGCGGTGCCCGGCGATCTCGTCGACGACGTTCCCCGTGGGGAACAGGGGGGAGTCTCCCCCGATCTCGAGTTCGATCGCGCACGAGATCCCCGGCACGCCGTCGATCGAGAAGTCCCCGTCGTAGTCGACGACTCCCCCGGGCGTGTGGATGCGTGTGGTCGCGACATCCCCCGTGTTCAGCATGCGGATGCGCACCGGGGTCTCACCGTCGCGCGCTTCGATCAGCCCCCGCTCGATCGCGAATGGTCCGACCCCCGCGAGCAGATTGCCGCAGGTCTGCGCATCGCTGACGATCGGCTTGTCGACGACGACCTGCAGGAACAGGTAATCGACATCGATACCGGGTTCGCTCGATCGCGAAACGATCGCGACCTTGCTCGTGAGCGGGTGCGCTCCCCCGAGTCCGTCGATCTGGGTCGGATCGGGGCTGCCCATGACCCGCAGCATCAGGTCGTTGCGCTCCGCGGGGTCCTCCGGCACGTCATCCGCGACGAAGTAGGCGCCCTTCGAGGTGCCGCCCCGCATGAGCATGCAGCGGATGCCGTCAGCGCCCGCCATGCTCCGCCTCGTACTCCGCTTCGCTCACATAGCGTCCACCGAGTTCGCGGAAGACATCGCGAAGTCCCTTGCGATCCAGGCTCAACTCGCCGCCCTGATAGGCAGCACGGTCTGCCGCCTCTTTCTCCACGCGGGAGTCGGATGCCGCGAGCACACGTGCGGCGTCGGCACGGGGAACGCACATCACCCCGTCGTCGTCGGCGATGACGACATCTCCCGCCCGCACGACGACTCCCCCGACGACGATCGGAACATTGACCGAACCGGCCGTCGCCTTCACGGTGCCCTGGGCGTTGATCGCGCTCGACCACACCGGGAATCCCATGTCGCGCAGGTCGACGACGTCGCGCACGCCCGTCGTCGTGACGAGCCCGCGCACACCTCGCTGCGCGAGCGCGGTCGCGAACAGCTCGCCGAACGCGCCGTCGACCGAGGGTGACGTCGTCGAGACGACCAGGATGTCGCCGGGCCGACACTGCTCGATGGCGACGTGGATCATGAGGTTGTCGCCGGGCCACGACAGCACCGTGACCGCCGAACCGGCGATGCGCGAACCATCCTGGATCGGACGGATGTCCGCCCCGACGAGGCCGATGCGCCCCATCGCCTCGTGGACCGTCGCGACGCCGTGCACGCCGAGGGCGTCGATCGTCGCGGGGTCGGCTCGGGCGACGTCGGTCACGACGAGGCCGGTCTGCTGCGTGCCGGTCATACCAGCACGTCCGTGACCTGCGGGTAATAGCGCATGTACGCCTCACCCATCGTGTCGACGGGCAGCCCGAGGTTCGGTCCCGCGTTGCGCTTGACCTGCACGCCGCGGCGCACGGCGAGGGACGTGTAGTAGTCCCACATGTGCTTCTGCGCGGGCAGGCACTCCATCGCCTTCTGCTTGAGGGGGAAGGCCGAGGTGATGTCGAGCAGCACGTTGGGCTTGAAGTCCGACTGCTCGGGCTGGTGCGGTTCGAAGAAGAACACGGGCGGAGCGCCGATGATCTCGTCCTTCGTCGGGAACGAGCCGTCCGAATTCGCCACGCCGATCGCCTGTGCGAGCACGCGTGCCTGCAGCGCCATCCGCGCCGCGGCGGGGTGGTCACCGTTGTAGGGATCGGCGAGCGGATGCGTCAGCACGACCGTCGGCTGCACGCGGCGGTAGACGTCCACGAGCTTCTCCACCGCCTCGGGCGACTCGATCAGCGGGTAGTCGCCGAGGTCGAGAAACTCGATCTCAGCGCCGAGGGCCGCCGCTGCGGCCGCAGCCTCGTCCCGCCGGATGGCCTTGATCTCGTCGAGCGGCTTGCCGGCGAGCCACTGGCTCGCGGATTCACCGCGCTCGCCATAAGAAAGGCACACCACGGTTGCCCGCTCGCCCCGCAGGGTCGCGGCGGCGATCGCGCCGCCCGCACGCCACACGAAATCGCCCGCGTGAGCGCTGACGACAAGAAGTGAAGGGGTGGTCTCTGCCATAGGGGACTCCTGTCTTGTCTGGACAGCGAATCACACCACTAGCGCGATGGTCAAGATATTGGTTACAATTCTGGCGACGCTGAATCCCTCTGGACATAGTGATATGCCCTCCGTACCATCAGGACCACACGACAAAGATGTTGAAAGGAATAACCATGGCCAGCAATCTGCAGCAGGTACTCGACGAGGCGGGCAACACCGTCGAGATGCTGCGCAACTCGAAGCTCGGCACGTACATCTACCCCGTCGTGCCGGCCGAGTTCTCGAACTGGCGCCGCGAGCAGATCGCGTGGCGCGAAGCGGCGGTGTTGTTCGACCAGACGCACCACATGGTCAACCTCTTCGTCTCGGGCCCGGACGCCCTGAAGTTGCTCGCCGAGACCGGCATCAACAGCTTCACGAACTTTCCCGTCAACACGGCCAAGCAGTTCGTGCCGACCGCGTCCAACGGTGGTGTGATCGGTGACGGCATCCTGTTCCGCGAGGGCGAGAACGACTACGTGTACGTCGGTCGTGCCCCGGGCGCGAACTGGCTGCAGTACCACGCCGAAACCGGCGGCTACAAGGTCGACGTCACCTACGACGACCGTTCCCCGTCGCGCCCCTACGGCGAGGCCGTGTCGCGCAAGTACTACCGCTTCCAGATCCAGGGGCCGAACGCCTGGCCGATCATCGAGAAGCTCAACGGCGGCGAGCTCGAGAAGGTCAAGTTCTTCCACATGGGCGAGCTGACGATCGCGGGCGAGAAGGTCCACACCCTCCGCCACGGCATGGCCGGCGCACCCGGGCTCGAGCTCTGGGGCCCGTACGAGCAGCACGGAAAGATCCGCCAGGCGATCCTCGAGGCCGGTGCCGAGTTCGGCATCGAGCCCTGCGGCTCGCGCGCCTACTCCTCGAACACGCTCGAGTCGGGCTGGATCCCCTCGCCGCTGCCCGCCATCTACTCGAGCGAGGCCGAGCGCGGCTACCGCGAGTGGCTGCCCGCGAACAGCTACGAGGCGATCAACGCGCTCGCCGGCTCGTTCGTCTCCGACAACATCGAGGACTACTACCTCAGCCCGTGGGAGCTCGGCTACGGTTCGTTCGTGAAGTTCGACCACGACTTCATCGGCCGCGACGCACTCGAGAAGATCGACCCCGAGACGCAGCGCAAGAAGGTCACGCTCGCCTGGAACGACGAGGATCTGAAGAGGATCCTGACGAGCGTCATCGACCGCGAGGGCGTCGGCTACCAGTTCTTCGACCTGCCGAACGCCAACTACGGCTCGTCGAACTACGACGCGGTGATCGACGCCGAAGGCAACAACGTCGGCCTGTCGCTGTTCACCGGTGTGACCGCGAACGAGAAGCGCGGCCTCTCGCTCGCGACCGTCGACCGCGACGTGCCCATCGGCACCGAACTGAAGGTCGTCTGGGGCGAGCCGAACGGCGGATCCGCCAAGACCACCGTCCAGCCGCACGAGCAGATCGCGGTCCGCGCGGTCGTCAGCCCGGTCCCCTATGCCGTAACCGCTCGCCAGGAGTACCAGGGCGGCTGGCGCTCGACCGGACAGCTCTAAGCCTGAAAGCGAAAGGCCCGCACCCCTTCACGGGTGCGGGCCTTTCTTCGATTACGCGAGATTCCGTCGTCTACCGCACGCTCTCTCGGATCAGGTCGGCGGGATCCGCTACCGACTCGGCGCTCAAGCGGTGCCACGTGCGGTTCTGGTAGACGAGCCCCTCCGCGCCGCCACCGCTGCCCTCTCGCGCGAGCCGGGACTCGATCGCGGTGCCGACGAAGACCGTCGATCCACCCGCGTCGATCCGGTGCAGGATGCGCGCACGCAGCCACGTGTGCGCGTCATCGAAGACGGGCTCACCCGTTTCCAGTCTCCGCCACCGTTCGGTGTCGGAGAACCGATCGATGCCGCTCGTCGCGCCGAGCACCGCCAGGTCGAGGTTGTCGGCCGACAGCAGGTGCACCACGACCGTGTCGGCGAGGCGGAGCACGACCGCGCTCGAGCTGTGCACCGACACCGAGAACATCAGCAGCGGCGGATCGGCGCTGACGGCCGACACCGACGAAGCGGTGAGCGCGATCGGCACGCCGTGCGCGTCCGCGGTTATCAGCGCCACACCCGCCGGGTGGGAGCGGAACGCGGCCTTGAAGTCGTCCGCGTTGATCACGGCGCGACCGACTCCGACGATGAGACGGACGCGAGATAGCGGATCGCGCTCTGGCGCCAGTTCAGGGTCACGTGATGCGAGATCATCTCGATATCGCGCTTGGCGCGCGAGATCGGGTGCTCGGCGTTGCCCGCGCGGGCACCCACGAGCGAGAATATCTGCTGTGCGGACCGCAGTGCCGTCCGCGTGACGAGGGCGTTGTCGCGCGCCTCGCGGGCGGTGTCCGCCTCGCTGGATTCTTCGCGCATGCGGGCGCGCTCGGATGCCTCGAAGCTGCGCTTCTCGATCAGCAGCCGCGCCATCTGGATGTCGCCCTGCGCCTGGGCGAACTCCGTCGCGACGAACTCCTGCTCGGCGAGGCTGACGGACCCGCCGAGGGCGTTCGCGACGCGCGTCGACGACCCGACGGTCTCGGTGAAGTACTCGGCCGCCCCCCAGGCCGCGCCGACCGCGCACGAGGCGAACGGGAAACGCCCGTGCGAGGGCCAGGTCGCGTACATCGTGTCGAACGTGGGGTGCATCGATCGACGTTCCTTGAGCTTCCGCACCGTGTCGGCCGTGCGCTGGACACGATGCTCCGGAACGAACACCTCGGTCACGGACATCGAGCGGCTGCCGGTGCCGCGCATGCCGGTGGGATGCCAGTCGTCGATCGTCTCGGCCTCGTCGTGCGGCACGAGGAACATGTACCCCTCGCCGTCCTCTCCCACGGGGGCGTTGAAGATCAGCCACTCGGAGAAGTCCGAGCCGCTGCAAAAGCCCCACTTTCCGGTCAACAGGTAGCCGCCGTCGACCTTCTTCACGACGGCTTTCGGGTTGAGGTTGGTGTTACCGGCGAGCGTGGCGTAGGTGTCCGCTCCCCAGATCTCGTCCTGGACCTCTTCCGGGAATGCGAGGATCGCCATGTTGTCGGAGCTGAGAATCGAGAAGACCCAGGCGGTCGACGCGCAACCGCGCGCCAGATTCATCGCGATGCGCGCGTGCTCGTGTTCGCTGAGCTCGAGCCCGCCGTACTTCTTGGGCTTGAGCACGTGCAGAAGGCCGACGTCGCCCAGTCGTCGATACGTGTCCTGCGGGATGCGTCGGTCGCGATCGACCTCGCTCGCTCGCTCGCGGAGCAGAGGGATCATTCCCTCGGCCGCTGAGATGACGTCGTCCGCCGTGAGAGCGGGGGAAGGGGCGACGCGCGGCGCGCCGGTGGGGTTCAGGGTGGTGGTCATCAGTGCCGCCTCTCCCGCAGCGTCGATGCTGCGGTGACTGGGTGAGTGTTGCGTCCATCCTCAACACCCGCGTCTTATGCGGTCAAACAGAACAATCTGACGATAAAGCACGCCTGAGGCGTGTTATTGAGCGGGAACCTCATACTGGCGCCTGACCAGATCAGCGAGTGCCCGCGCGCGCGACGACAACTCGACTCCGCGCGCCCACGCAAACACGACGTTGACCGACGGTGGTGCGGGTACGATCTCTCGCTCGACCAGATCCAGTCCTTCGTAGCTCAGCTTGTTGGCGGGACGCTGCACGAGCACGGCATAGGCAGAATCGGATCGCGCCACGATCGACCGCGTGAGCTCGAACGCGTGGGTGCGGTGGCGGACGCGGGGCACGAGGCCCCGTGCCTCGAACATCGACATCGCGTACCGGGTGCTCGGTGTCTGATCGAACAGCACGAGTGGCAGGTTGGCCAACTCTTCGAGCGTGACCTCACGCTTCGCCGCGAACGGATGGCCGGCGCCGAAGAGGGCGTATCCCCGGGCAACGTACAGCTCGAAGGACTCGAGTGCGTCGAGCCCTCCCATGTCGTACATGATGGCGGCGTCGATGGCTCCCGATCTCAGCGCAGCACTCAACTCGTCCTGCGCGCCGACGACGAAGTCGATGGATACCCGCGGGTGCCGGGCCTCGTATTCCTCGAGGATGCGGGGCAGCACTGCGGGGGCAAGAGTCGCGAAGCACCCGACCACGAGGGGTCCGACGAGTTCGGTCCCGCCGCCCTGCACGGCGTAGTTCAGTTCGGCGACGTCCTCGAGCAGCCTGCGCGCCTTCTCGAGGACGAGGGTTCCGGTGGACGTGAGTGTGACCCCCTGTGCGCGGCGCCGCACGCACAACTCGGCTCCGAGCGCCCGCTCGAGCTCGGTGATGGACGCCGAGATGGCCGAGGGCGAGAATCGAAGGCGCTTCGCGGCACCGCTGATCGTGCCCGCCTCTGCGGCCGCGACGAAGTGGGCGAGTTGCCGAAACGTCAGTTCGCCGCGCGTGAGCTGTGCCTCGAGTTGCGGGTCGTCGGTGACCATGCGCCCCACTGTATAGCACGCCAAAATCGTGCATCTTCCTCGCATTGTTCTGTTTGACCGGCGAAACGCACGCCCACAGGATGGACGCGGATCCACATCCCGGCCGCGCTCCGCAACGACGGACGCGGTCGAGGCGCCATCGACAACCGTCGCGGTCAGCGAAGACCAGGACGGGATGAGCGTCACCACCACGAGAGGCACAGCTCGATGAAGATCTCAGGTTCCTCGCGACGCGCATACGCGACGCTCGCCACGATCGGTGTCATTGCCCTGACAGTGACCGGATGCGCCCGAGGGGGTGCGGGAACGGGCGCAGCATCCGATGGCTCTGTCGAGGCGAGCCCCGGTATCACCGATACAACGATCACGATCGGCACGACGGCCCCGCTCACGGGAAACGCCGCCGGCGTCGGCAACTGCGCCGTCGACGGCGGCCTGGCCTACTTCGAGGCGAAGAACGCCGCGGGCGGCATCGAGTTCGGCGACGGCAAGACGCGCACCGTGGAGTTCAAGGCGTACGACGACGGGTACGACCCCCAGCGCGCGCTGGCGAACTTCCAGCAGATGCAGGCGGACGGCGCGTTCGCCGCCGCCCTGAGCCTGGGAACGCCCACGAACCGGGCCTGGCGCGAGGCCGCGATCGATGCGGAATTCCCGCAGGTCCTGCTGCAGACGGGTGACCCGCTCTTCAGCAACCGCGAAGAGAGCCCGTGGCAGCTGGGACTGCTTCCGATCTATCAGCAGGAGGGCGAGGCATTCGGCGAGCTGCTGGCCAGCTCGCCCGGTGATCACAAAGTCGCCATCCTCTTCCAGAACGACGACTTCGGCCAGGGCTACGTCGAGGGTTTCAAGGCCGCGATCGAGGGAGCGGACAACGTCGAGATCGTCAAAGAGCTCGGCTACGAAGCCACCTCGACCGATGTCAACGCGCAGATCACCGACCTCGCCTCGACCGGCGCTGATGTCTTCTTCAACGCCATGTCGTCGCTTGCGCCTCTCGTGATCGGCTCGCTGCAGCAGGCCGACACGATCGGCTGGCACCCCAGCCTGTTCCTCCCCTCCGTCTCGGCGAGCCCCGCGGCCTTCCTCGTCCCCTCCGGCGTGGCGGGCGCCTTCCCCGGGATCTACACGACCGCATCGTCGATGACTGCGGGCTCGCCGCTGTTCACCGATGACCCCAACAGCGGCCCGTTCCTCGACGCGCTCGCGGAGTACACGGCGCAGACCGGCGTCCCGAGCTTCCCGCAGTGCTTGTGGAGCTGGATCGGCGCCTCGGTTCTCGAACAGGCGTTCGCGAAGATGGAGGAGCCGACGCGCGAGAGCTTCATGGAAGCGCTGCGGTCGATCAGCGACTACCCGGCCCCGTTCCTGCTCGATGGCGGCGTGATCGACACGACATCCGACGACCGACCGGCCATGAGCACGGTCGTCGTTCAGAAATACAACGGTGCGGGCTTCACGATCGTCGACGCGCTGGAGTAGGTCAGTCGAGCCGGGCGGAGCCTCGCTCGGCGAGGATCCGCTCGAACCACGCCAGGGTCGCTCGCGTCATGTCGGCGGGTTGATCGGATGCCTCGAGTTCGGCGAGGGAGGCGCGCACCTCTTGTGCGCGGCGCGGCGCGTGCTCGTACGAGCCCGTGACGAGCCGATCGACCAGAGCCGCGCCGCCCTCGCCGAGCTCCTGCGCGATGCGATCGCGCAGCCATTCCTCGGAGCCGGAGGCGCGGGCGGCGCCCAGGCTCTCGATCACGAGCGCCGCGAGACCCTTCATGAACACGCTCCGCAGCAGCTTCATACGGGCGGCCTCGCCCGCCGCGCCGGGCACGACCGTGATCGGCACGCCGAACGGAGACATGAAGACGGCGAACGCGTCCGCCCCTCCCCCGCTCGCGAGCAGCGCGGTCCGGTGCGCATCCCGGAGCACGGGCGCGAGAACGGCGACGTCCGCCATCGGCACCCCGGCCGCATCGCCCAATCGCGCGATCTCGAGCTTCGTGTCGGGTGAGGTGGTGTTCAGATCGGCGAAGACCGCGTCGCCGCCGAGATGCGGCAGCACCTCCGCCGCGACGTCGAGCGCCGCCGCCGCGCCGACCAGACTCAACGCGACGTCGGCCCCCGTCACTGCGTCACCGAGCCCGTCGCGCTGATCGATCACAGCGCCGTCGACGCTCGCACGCGCGTCGTGGTACGGGTCGTAGCCGCGAACCTCGGCCCCCGCCCGCGAGAGGCCCGCGGCGTAGAGACGGCCGGCTTCACCCAGGCCGATGATCGCGATTCTGGTCATGACTCCCGTCAGGATACCCGGGGCAGCGGGGGCGGATCGTGGGGGTCATGGGCGAGGCGTTCCAGGTATTCGATCGATCGGCGCGAGGATCCGACGAGCGAGCGGATGCCCCGGGATCCATCGTCCTCGTCGGGCATGTATGCCCGGGCGAGATCGTGTGAGACGCCGACCGCGGCGCGGCGCAGCAGATCGATGTGCGGTTGAGGTGACGCGCCGTCGTTCGGCACGACCACACTCAAGGCGGCGTACACCGAACCGTCCGGCCCCGTCACCGGCACGGCGATGCCGCGGGACTCGGCGTGGATGTGTCCCGAGGTGACCGAGAATCCGTCGGCCCGCACGCGCCGCAGTTCGCGCCGGAGCGCGGCGGGGTCGACCAGCGTGTGCTCGGTGTAGGGGCGGAGGCCCGCGGCGATCACGTCCTCGACGACGGACGGATCCCCGAAGGCCGCGAGCACGAGTCCACTCGACGACGCGAACAGCGGGATGCGTCCGCCGATGAGCGTGGCGTTGAGCACGGCGTCCTGCGCCGACATCCGTTCGATGAACAGGACATCGCGGCCCGCGCGCACACCGAGCTGAACGTGCTGGCGGACGCGCTCGTGCACCGCGCCCAGCCAGGGACGGGCGATCTCGCGCAGGCCGACCGCCCCCGGCGTGCGGCTCGCGAACTCCCAGAGCCGCACGCCCAGACGGTAGGTGCGATCGGATTGCCGCTCCAGCAGCCCCTCGCGCTCGAGCTCGCCGATCAGACGGTGCACGCTCGAGGGCGCGAGTCCCGTGGCCTCCGCGATCTCGGTGAGCGTGAGGAACGGATGCCATGCGTCGAACGACTCCAGGATGCGCAGGTGCTTGTGCAGCACGGACTCACCTGCGGATCCGCGGGCCATGGGCATCCTCCTCGACGCGACGTCCCCGCAGCTTCGTCGAGGACGGGCGCCATGCTAGCCCACGCGCGCCTCAGTCGTTCGCGCGGTAGACCGTGCGGGCCCAGTCGTGGAACGGCGCGGGCGCGACCGTTGCGCGAATCCGCACCTGCCGGTGAGTGGCGTCGACCGAGACCTTGCGCGAGATCGGGTCCTCGCCCCACACCACCTCGACAACAGCGCCGTCGGGGATGTCGACATCGAGGGTCGCGAGCGACATGTACAACTGGTCGAACGCGACGTAGCCCGCGTCGGTCGAGATGCCGACCGGCTTGCCGTCGAGGCGCACCTCGTCCATCTGGTAGAGCCCGTAGCGACCCTTCGGGAAGTCGAGGAACTTGGCCGGAACGCCCGGCTCGACCTGCGAACGCACCACGTCCGCGACGTCCTCCGCGTTCCAGAGCAGCGTGACCTTGTGGCGCTTCTGCGACTCCCTGTGCCGCTCGAGCGCCTCGCGACCGTGGAAGTCGTGGTCGAAGCGGACCGAGCGCCCAAGGCCCAGGTCGTACGGCGTCATGTAGTAGTCGTGGATGTCGTCGGAGAAGAGCGACCCGGCGATCGATCCGGCCCGGTCGGCGGGCAGCCATTCGCGGTACTCGGCGAGGTCGTCGTCGAAGATCGCGGGGAAGGGCGTCGGCACCCAGCCCGCCTCGAGCGGCGTCGCCGAATAGGCCTTCGCGCCGACCCGTCGGATGCCGAACTCGGCCCCGGCCTCGAGGATCGCGTCCAGCACGACCTCGTTGTCGGCCCACGGCCCGAAGAACTCGAACCCGGGCTGTCCCGCCATGCCGTGGCGCAGACCCTTGACCGCACGGCCCGCGATCGTGAAGTCGCCGATGTGGAAGAACTTGACCTCGGGCACGGGACCGCCGAACAGCTTCTCCATGACCTCGTTCGCGGCCGGACCCTGCAGCTCGTAGCGATAGAAGGTCGGCGGGCCCTGGCGCATGTGCGAGTTGCCCTCGAGGCGGTGGTGGACGTCTTTGCCCGCGGCCTCGGCCTTCTCGACGTTGAAGCGTACCCAGTCGATGAGCAGGTGGTGCCCGATCAGGACGAGACCCTCACGCTCGGTCGAGTTGTAGAACAGGATGCCGTCACCGATCAGGTAGCCGTCCTGGTTGACCGAGATGAGCTGCTTCGCCACGCCCGGCCGGAAGGTGGCGAACGTGTTGGGCGAGATCGATTCGAGCAGGGGGATCAGGTCGTCGCCACCGAGGAAGAGCTGCGTCATGTGGTGCGACTGGTCCATGAGCGCGACCGTGGTGTTCCACGCGCGCTGCTCGTCACGCCAGTTGGTGAACTCGGGCGCCACCGGGAACGTGAAGGCGGGCCAGTTCTGGTTGCGGAGCAGTTCGACGGCTCCGCCGGCTCGAGCGATCGCCTGGGCGAGGGATTCGGATGTCATCTTCGACCTTCCTGTGGAGGAAGCCTCATGGTAGGCAGGAGCCGGACGAGATGTGTTCGCGAATTCCGTTCATAGGAATTCGGTCTGTCAATAGTCCGGTTTCGATAGTGGAATCACAATCACGACACGACACGTCGGACTCACACCAAAATCGTTGACAATGCGGGTGTCGGTCCGTAACGTCCCTCAGGCGGGGCCCGACCCGCTGAGTGCAATGGTGCGACGACGAGGACGGTAGCGATGGCGGCTCAGCTGACCTTGAACGAGGTGAACCTGCGCTTCGGCGGCGTCCGCGTGCTCGAGGACGTCGGCTTCACCGTCGAGCCCGGCCAGATCTTCGGGCTCGTGGGCCCCAACGGAGCGGGCAAGACGTCGCTGTTCAACTGCATCAGTGGTCATTACCGCCCCACCTCGGGATCGATCAAGATCGACGACACCGAGATCCTCGGTACCCGGCCGTCGAGCCTGGCGGCCCTCGGGCTGGCACGGACGTTCCAGCACCCGGCGCTGCAGCTGCACTCGAGCGTCCTCGAGAACGTCCTGCTCGGTGGGCACTCGCGACTTCCGCGCGGCCCGATCTCGTGGTCGCTGCGTCTGCCCCCGACGCCCCGCGCCGAGCGCGACCTGCGCATCGAGGCGCGTGCTCTGCTCGAGCGCAACGGACTCGGCTGGGCCGCGGACCTTCCGGCGGACGAACTGTCGCACGGGCTGCACAAGGGCATCGAGCTCTGCCGCGCCCTGATCTCGCGCCCGCGTCTGCTGCTGCTCGACGAGCCCGCGGCCGGCCTGTCGCACGGCGAGGTGGAGCAGTTCATCGCCACGGTCCGGCGGCTGCGCGACGAAGAAGACATCACGATCGTCATCGTCGAGCACCACATGGGCCTCATCTCGGCGCTCACCGACCGCGTCGTCGTCCTCGACCACGGACGCAAGCTCATGGAGGGCACGGCCGCCGAAGCGCAGTCCGACCCCCGCGTGATCGAGGCGTACATCGGAAAGGAATCCGCGGATGACGCTGCTTGAGCTGGTCGACGTCACGGCCTGGTACGGCTCCGTCCAGGTGCTGGAGGGCGTTTCGCTGAGCGTTCCCGATGGCGGTGCCGTCGGCATCCTCGGCGCGAACGGAGCGGGTAAGACCACGACCCTCCGAGCCATCAGCGGCATCGTGCGGACCGGCGGCAGCATCCGGTTCGACGGGCGCGAGATCAGCGGCATGCGGCCGGATCAGGTCGCCGCCCTCGGCATCGCACACGTCCCCGAGGGGCGCGGCACGCTCGGGCAGCTCTCCGTCCGCGACAACCTGCGCGTCGGGTCGTATCTGCGGAAGGACCGCAAGGCGATCGCCGAAGACATCGACTATTGCCTCGAACTCTTCCCCCAGCTGAAGGATCGGATCGGCTCTCACGCGGCCGCGCTCTCGGGCGGCGAGCAGCAGATGCTGGCCGTCGGCCGGGCGTTCATGGCGCGACCCCGACTACTGCTGCTCGATGAGGCATCCCTCGGACTCGCCCCGAGCACCGCGCGCAACGTCTACGACGCGATCGCGCGCCTGCGCCGCGAGTCCGGAATCGCGATGCTCGTGGTCGAGCAGAACGCCAACCTCGCCTTCAGCCTCGTCGACTCGGCCACCGTGCTCGAGACCGGCAGGAACGTCCTCACCGGAACCTCGTCCGAGCTCAAGGGCATGGACGAGATCCGCCGCGCCTACCTGGGAGGCTGAGCGATGGGTACCTTCGTCCAACTCGTCATCGACGGCCTGTCGGCCGGCTCGATCTACGCGGCGCTCGCGCTCGCGATCGTGCTGGTGAACCAGGCCACGGGGCTCATCAACTTCGCGCAGGGCGGGATGGCCGTGCTCTCGGCCTATTTCGCCTACGCCTTCTTGCAGCTCGGGCTGCCGCTGATCGTCGCGATCATCGCCTCGGTCATCGTGTCGTTCCTGCTCGGGGCGGTCATCGAGCGCTTCCTGATGCGTCGCTTCGAGGGCGGCGAGCCCGACACCGCGATCGTCGTGACGGTGGGTCTACTCACCCTCATCACGGGAATCTGCGGCTGGATCTGGAGCTACAACAACCTCCAGTTCCCGTCGCTCTTCCCCCTCGACAGCATCAACATCCTCGGCGCCGTCGTCAGCGTGCGCTCGATCGGCACGACGCTCGTGATCGTCGGGATCATGCTCCTCCTGCAGCTGCTCTTCCTGCGCACGAAGCTCGGTCTCGCGTTGCGCGCCGTGGCGAGCAACCCGCAATCTGCGTCGTTCTCGGGCCTGCCCGTCGGTCGGCTCCTGATGACCGGATGGGGCCTCGCGGCCGTTCTCGGCGCCGTGGCGGGCGCACTGATCGCCCCGCAGCTCACCCTCACGCCCGGAATGATGGACACGGCGCTCGTATACGCACTCGCCGCCGTCATCCTGGGCGGGATGTCGAGTCCCATCGGCGTGGTGATCGCCGCGTGGGCCATCGGCATCCTCGAGAACCTCGCCGCCGTCTACGTCCCGATCATCGGATACGACCTGAAGATCGCGGTGCCGTTCATCCTGATCTTCGTCGTGCTGATCGTCCGCCCCCAGGGTCTCTTCGGCCGGAAAGACGTGGTGCGAGTGTGATGGCGCAGGCAGCAAGTCTCAAGAACAATCCGTGGGTCCGCTGGGGCGGTGTCGTGCTCATCGCGGTCGTCCTGCTCGTGGCGCCGCTGGTCCTGCCGGAGTTCGCCAACCAGACGATCGCGCGTATCGGCGTCTTCGCCGTCGCGGTCCTCGGCCTCAACGTCGTCATGGGCTACACCGGGCAGGTATCGCTCGGACAGATCTTCTTCGTCGGAGTCGGCGCCTACGTCACCGCGTACGGCGTGAACAACGACTGGAACATCGTCCTGGTCTTCCTGCTCGCCGTGCTGATCCCCGGTATCGCGGGACTTCTCGTCGCACTGGCGGCGGCGCGACTCGGCGGACTCGCCATCGCGATGGTCACGATCGCCCTGCCGATCGTCGGCGTGCCCCTCGCGAAGCGCCTGTCGGAGTTCACCGGCGGATCGCAGGGAACGTCGGCACGGTTCTCGGATGCTCCGGAATGGACCGGACTGTTCGATGACCAGTGGCAGCTGTACATCGTCATCGTGATCGGCGCAGCGACCTTCGTGCTGACGCGCAACCTCGTGCGCGGCAAGTTCGGCCGGGCGTTCGGAATCGTGAAGAGCAACGAGGCCGTCGCCTCGTCCATGGGGATCTCGCCCTACCGCTACAAGGTGCTCGCCTTCACGATCGCCTCGCTGATCGGTGGCGTCGCCGGCTTCCTGTACATGGTCGTCGTGCAGTACACGTCGCCCGAGACGATGAGCTTCGGACACTCCATCACGCTCCTGGCCTCGATGGTCATCGGCGGCGCGGGAAGCATCATCGGGTCCCTCCTCGGAGGCGCGTACTACGTGCTCGCCCCCCAGCTGACGAACCTGATCGACCCGAACCTGACCGCTGCCCTGCAGGGCGCGATCCTGCTGCTGATCCTCTTCATCCTGCCCGGTGGTCTCGTCTCGCTCCCGCGCCTCTGGCGTCGGAAGCGCGGCGGCGGACGGCCCGGCGGCTCGGTGAGTCCCGAGCCCACACCACCGACTTCATCCTCCCCCGCATCACACAACACACAGACAGAAGAAGAGAGGCACGTGACATGAGCACACTGCGCAAGAAGACGCGGATCACCTCGGTCGTTGCAGGCATCGGCATCGTCGCCGTCCTGGCCGCCGGGTGCTCCCGCGGAGGCGACGGCGGCGGGTCCAGCGATGGACCCGCCGAGGCCAGCCCCGGAATCACCGACACGAGCATCACGCTCGGTATCACCACTCCGCTCAGCGGCGCCACGGCGGGCCCCGGTACGTGCACGGTTGCCGGCATCACGGCATGGTTCGGCGCGAAGAACGCCGAGGGCGGCGTGGAGTTCGGCGACGGCAAGACCCGTGAGGTCAAGATCGACGCCCTGGACGACGCGTACGACCCGCAGAAGGCGCTCGCGAACTTCCAGCAGCTCGAGAGCAGCGCCTTCCTGATGACGTCGGGCCTCGGCACGCCGACCAACCGCGCCTACCGCGAAGCCGCGATCGCCGACGAGGTGCCCCAGGTGCTGATCCAGACCGGCGACCCGATCTTCAGCAACGAGGAAGAAAGCCCATGGCAGCTCGGCTTCGTGCCGATCTACCAGAACGAGGGCGCCGCGTTCGGTGAGTTGCTCGCCAGCTCCAGCGAAGACCACAAGGTCGCCATTCTGGCGCAGAACGACGACTACGGCGAGGGCTACGTCGAGGGCTTCAAGGAGGCCATCGAGGGCGCCGACAACATCGAGATCGTCGACGAACTGACCTACGAGGCCACCGACACCGACGTCAACGCGCAGCTCACCGAGCTCGCGGCCACCGGCGCGGACGTGTTCTTCAACGCGATGTCGATCACGCCGCTCGTCATCTCGTCGCTGCTCAAGACGCAGGAGCTCGGCTGGCTGCCCAGCTGGTTCCTGCCCTCGAACACGTCGAGCCCGGGCGCGATCCTCACCCCCGGAAACGCCGTTGCGTTCCCCGGCATCTACACCGTCGCGTTCGCGCAGTCGGCGTCCGCTCCCACCTTCGCAGAGAGCGAAGAGGGCGCGGCCTTCCTGGCGAACCTCGCCGAGTACGCGGATTACCCGGATGTCCCGGCCTTCCCGCACTGCGTGTGGAGCTACCAGATCGGTGCGACGCTCGAGCAGGTCTTCGCCAAGATGACGGAGCCGACGCGTGAGAACTTCATGGAGCAGCTGCGCACCATCAAGGACTTCACCGCACCGCTGATGCTCGAGGGGGCTTCCATCGACACGACGGTGGACGGGCAGCCGGCCATCTCCGGCGTGACCGTCCAGAAGTACAACGGCAAGGGCTACGCGACCGCCGAGCAGTTCGGATAAGCCGAGCAGTTCGGATAACGCCAGCCTGAACACGAAAGAACGGCCCGGTCGAGTTCTCGACCGGGCCGTTCTTCTGTGTGTCTCAGTCCAGGCGGCGCAGCACGCCGACGATGCCCTCGAGGTGCGCGCGTGTCGCCGCTTCGGCGGCGTCCGCGTCCTGCGCCAGCACGGCATCGATGATCGCCACGTGCTCGGGTGCGGATTCGGCGGCGCGGCCCGGGTGGAAGGCCAGCCGGAACTGATGGCGTGCGGACTGGGCGCGCAGGCGCTCGAGCAGCTGCCTCGCGGTCTCGTGCCCGCTGATCTCGCGGATCCGTCGATCCATCTCTTGATTGAGACGCGCGTATTCGACCAGGTCTCCGCCGGAGACCGCGGCGCGAATGCGATCGCGCAGATTGCGCAGCTGCTCGGCATCGGCGTCGGTGCGTCTCTCGGCCGCCTTGCGCGCGACGAGAGACTCGAGGCCGATCCGGACCTCGACGATCTCGACCGCCTCGTCGACGCTGATGGCCCGGACACGTGCGCCGCGGTTCGGAAGTCGCTCGACGAGCCCCTCCCCCGTCAGGTTGAGAAGGGCGGTGCGGACGGCGGCGCGCGTCGCGTCGAAGCGTTCGCTGATGTCGGCCTCGATGAGGCGTTGCTGGGGAGCGAATTCACCGCCCAGGATGGCCTCGCGGATCTGCTGGGTGAGGTCAACCCGTGCGCCGGGCGCCGACTCGACATCGGGTGCAACAGAAACCAAGACCGACCTCCTGTTCTTCTGCGGCGACGACCCTGTCACCGCGGTGTCAACTCACGACAGTGCCTCGACAGTACCGCACGGGCACATATTGGCGCCGACATTCGCGCCAATATCGGTCCTGCGGGGGAGGCCCCGGATCGAGGACACGAAGTACGGTCGAAGGTAGCGCGATTCGGCGCCCGTCCCACCACAAGGAACACCATGTCCGACACCACCAGCACCCGAGGCCGCGGCCGCCGCCGTACCCAACCCGAGGGCCCGCGAGCGACCTTCCGCCAGCTGCTTCCGTTCCTGTTCGAGCACAAGAGGGTCCTGGTCGTCGTCGCGATCCTCAGCGTGCTGGGCGCCGGTGCGACGCTCGTCCAGCCTCTGCTCGTCGGCCAGATCATCGAGCGGGTGCAGAACGAGGTGCCGCTCGGAGCCCTCATCTGGCTGTTGATCGGCTTCGTCATCGTGTCCTCGGTCATCTCGGGGTACCAGCACTATCTCCTGCAGCGGACGGGCACGGCCGTCGTCTACTCCAGCCGCCGCAAGCTGATATCACGCATCCTGCACCTGCCGATCAGCGAGTTCGACGCGCGGCGCACGGGCGACCTCGTGTCGCGCGTCGGCACCGACACCACGCTGCTCTACGCCGTGCTGACGCAGGGACTCGCCGACGCGATCGGCAGCGCGCTCATCTTCGTCGGTGCCCTCATCGCCATGGCGATCATCGATCCACTTCTCCTCGGCCTGATCGTCGTCGTCATCGGGGTGTCCGTCACCGTCGTGGTGCTGCTGAGCGGACGCATCCGCACCGCCTCGACCGAACAGCAGGTCAAGGTCGGCGAACTCGCCTCGGGGGTCGAACGCGCGGTCGGATCCATCCGCACGGTTCGCGCGTCCGGTGCGACCGAGCGCGAGATCGCACAGGTCTCGTCGCTCGCGACCGAGGCGTACGGCGTGGGCGTGCGGATCGCGAAGGTCTCGGCCCTCGTCGTCCCGGTCGCGGGGATCGCGCTGCAGGTGTCGCTGCTCGTCGTGCTCGGTGTCGGAGGCTTCCGCGTTGCGTCGGGGGCGATCGGCATCGCCAGCCTGGTGACCTTCATCATCTTCCTCTTCATGCTGATCGGCCCCCTCGGTTCGACGTTCGGCGCCATCACGAGCGTGAACCAAGCGCTCGGCGCGCTCGGCCGCATCCAAGAGGTGCTGGACCTGCCGACCGAGGATCAGGACGACGAGGCCGTCGCCGCCGATCTGGAGCGAGCGGATGCCCCGGCATCCGGGTCGTCGACCGTCGCGCCGGCGCTGGCGTTCCGGAATGTGCACTTCCGCTACCCGGACGACGTCGTAGCGGCCCGCGCCGCCGCAGCGGCGGCGGCCCGCACCCTCCTCGAAGAGGTGCACCTGGAGAAGCCCGCTCAAGAGACCGCCGAAATCCAGGACGCCGCAGAGCAGGAGGCCGCACGCGAAGTGCTGCGCGGTGTCTCGTTCGACGTGCCCCACGGCGCCCGCGTGGCCCTCGTCGGGCCGAGCGGCGCCGGCAAGAGCACCGTGCTGTCGTTGCTCGAGCGCTTCTACGACCCCACGGCCGGCTCGATCGAGCTCGACGGAGCGGACATCCGTATCCTCCCGCGCGCCGAGTTGCGCGCGCGGTTCGGTTACGTCGAACAGGATGCCCCGACCTTGGCCGGCACGATCGCCGACAACCTCCGGCTGGCATCACCGGAAGCGACCGACGCCGAGTGCGAGGCCGTGCTGCGCGCCGTCAACCTCGGTGACGTGCTGGAGCGAAGCCCCAAGGGGTTGCAGGCGCCCGTCGGCGAGGACGGCGTCATGCTCTCGGGTGGCGAACGTCAGCGGCTCGCGATCGCGCGGGCCCTGCTGTCCGCTCCCCCGATCCTGCTGCTCGACGAATCGACGTCATCCCTCGACGGCGTCAACGAGCAGCGGATGCGCGACGCGATCGACGCGGTCGCGACGGGGCGCACGCTGCTCGTCATCGCGCACCGTCTCTCCACGGTGGTCGACAGCGACCTGATCGTCGTGCTCGACCAGGGTCGCGTCGTCGGTCAGGGCACGCACTCCGAGCTCGTCGTGTCGACGCCGCTGTATCGCGAGCTCGCCAAGCACCAGCTGCTCGTCTGAGCCTCTCCCGCCCGGGTCGGGGCGTCGGGCCAACGGCCACTCCGAGCCCACCCGGGGCGTCGGGCGAACCGCCACTCCGAGCCCACCCGGGGCGTCGCGCCAACGTCGGGGCGTGATACTCCGCGCCCCAACACGAATTCAGCGCCCCAGATACCGATCGCGCCCGGGGCGTCGACCCAACCGCCACTCCGGGCCCACTCGGGGCGTCGCGCCAACGTCGGGGCGTGGTACTCCGCGCCCCAACACGAATTCAGCGCCCCAGATACCGATCGCGCCCGGGGCGTCGAGCAAACCGCCACTCCGAGCCCACCCGGGGCGTCGGGCCAACGTCGGGGCGTGGTACTCCGCGCCCCAACATGAATTCAGCGCCCCAAGTGCCGGTTGCGCCCGGGGCGTCGGGCCAACCGCCACTCCGAACCCACCCGGGGCGTCGCGCCGACATCGGGGCGTGATACTCCGCGCCCCGACACGAATTCAGCGCCCCAGATACCGATCGCGCCCGGGGCGTCGGCCGAACCGCCACTCCGAGCCCACCCGGGGCGTCGCGCCAACGTCGGGGCGTGATACTCCGCGCCCCAACACGAATTCAGCGCCCCAAGTGCCGGCCGCGCGGGGTGGGCCGGGAGTCAGGTGCGCAGGCGGTAGCGCAGCGCCGACAACTCGGCCTGCAGCGCCGCCGGCACGCGACCCTCGAACGTCGCGTAGAACTCCTCGGTGAGGTCGGCCTCTGCCTGCCACGTCGCCGGATCGACCGCGAACAGCTCTTCGAGGTCGGCCTCGGGAACGTCGATCCCGTCGAGGTTCAGGTCTTCCGTGCGCGGGAGCCGACCGATCGGGCTCTCGACGGCCCCGACCTCGCCCTGGACACGACGGATGATCCACTCGATGACGCGCGAGTTATCGCCGAATCCTGGCCACAGGAACCGGCCGTCGGTGCCGCGGCGGAACCAATTGACCTGGAAGATGCGCGGCGCGCGGTCGAACCGCAGGTTCTGACCGACCTTCAGCCAGTGACCGAAGTAGTCCGCCATGTTGTACCCGCAGAACGGCAGCATCGCGAAAGGATCGCGGCGCAGCTCGCCGACCGTGCCCTCGGCGGCGGCCGTCCGCTCGGACGAGATGTTCGAGCCGATGAACACCCCGTGCGTCCAGTCGGTCGCCTCGACCACGAGCGGCACGTTCGTCGCCCGTCGACCCCCGAAGAGAATCGCGTCGAGGGGCACGCCCTCGGCAGCGTCCCAGTCCGGCGCGATCTGCGGGCACTGCGCGGCGCTCACGGTGAAGCGCGAGTTCGGGTGCGCGGCCGGACGACCGGATGCCGGTGTCCAGGGATTGCCCTCCCAGTCGGTGAGGTGCGGCGGCGCCTCGTCGGTCAGGCCCTCCCACCAGACGTCGCCGTCGGGTCGCAACGCGACGTTCGTGAAGATCGTGTTGCCCCACAGGGTCTCGACCGCTGTGACGTTGGTCGACTCACCCGTGCCGGGTGCGACGCCGAAGAACCCGGCCTCGGGGTTGATCGCCCAGAGGCGACCGTCCTCGCCGGGGCGGATCCAGGCGATGTCGTCGCCGAGCGTCTCGACACGCCAGCCCGGAATCGTCGGGCGCAGCATCGCAAGGTTCGTCTTGCCACAGGCGGAGGGAAACGCGGCGGCGATGTGGTACTTCCGGCCCTGCGGGTCGATGACGCGGATGAGCAGCATGTGCTCGGCGAGCCATCCCTCGTCTCGTCCGATGACCGAGGCGATCCGCAGCGCGAAGCACTTCTTGGCGAGGATCGCGTTGCCGCCGTACCCCGATCCGTACGACCAGACCTCGAGAGTGTCGGGGAAGTGCACGATGTACTTCTCGTCGTTGCACGGCCAGGCGACATCCTTCTCGCCGGGCGCGAGAGGCGCACCGACCGAGTGAACGGTGCGCACCCACGGGGCACCGTTCGCGATCAGATCGGTCACGTCCGCGCCGACGCGGGTCATGATGCCGATGCTCGTGACCGCGTAGGGGCTGTCGGTGATCTGCACGCCGATGTGCGAGAGCGGGCCGCCGACGGCGCCCATCGAGAACGGGACGACGTACATCGTGCGGCCGCGCATGCTCCCGGCGAAGATCCGCGACATCGTCTCGCGCATCTCGGTCGGGTCGGCCCAGTTGTTCGTCGGACCGGCATCCTCTTCGCGCTCGGAGGCGATGAAGGTGCGCCCCTCGGTGCGCGCCACGTCCTTCGGGTGGGAGCGCGCGAGGTACGAGCCGGGGCGCCACTCGGGGTTCAGCCGGATGAGCGTGCCGTCGTCGACCATCTGTCGCAGCAGGGCCTCGTTCTCGGCGCGCGATCCGTCGATCCAGTGCACACGAGCGGGCTGCGTGAGGGCGGCGACGTCATCGACCCAGGCGAGCAACTCGGTCAGGCCCGGCTCGTCGGCCGGACGCTGTCCGAAGTCGGTGACGCGACGGGGGACGGCGATGCGGGTGCTCAGGGATTCGGCAAGTGCCACGATGCGCTCCTACTTTCTCGGCTCTCGTCCATTCCACCGCGATCCGGACCCTATTTGACGAAATCATGTCTCGAAAGAACCTGGATTCTTTCGCTATGCTCAAGTAATGGTCGGCTCCGCTCTCGAACTCACCACCCTCGGTCACCGCATCCGGCACCACCGCCTGCAGAAGGGCCTCACGCTCGACGAACTCGGCGCGCTGGTCGGGGTCGCCGGAAGCCAGCTCAGCCTCGTCGAGAACGGCAAGCGCGAGCCCAAGCTCTCCCTCCTGCAGGCCGTCGCAGCCGCGACCGACACGGAGGTGTCGGACCTGATCTCGGGCGAACCACCCAACCGCCGCGCCGCGCTGGAGATCGAACTCGAGCGCGCACAGGCCAGCCCGACCTTTCGTCGCCTCGGTGTCGCGCCCGTGCGCGTGACCAAGACGATGCCGGACGAGACGATCGAGTCACTCCTGGGGCTTCATCGAGAACTGCAAAGACGCGAGCGCGAGGCGATCGCCACTCCCGAAGAGGCACGGCGGGCGAACACCGAACTGCGCCTGCGGATGCGCGAACACGACAACTACCTGCCCGACATCGAGAAACTCGCCGAAAAACAACTCAAGGCCGCCGGACACGTCTCGGGCGCCCTGACCCACCGCACCGTCAGCATCATGGCCGAGCGCCTGGGCTTCGAGCTGATCTACGTCAACGACCTGCCGAGCTCCACCCGCTCGATCACCGACCTCGAGAACGGCCGCATCTACCTTCCGCCCGCATCGATTCCGGGCGGCCACGGCCTGCGATCGATGGCGCTGCAGGCGATGGCGCACCGCCTGCTCGGCCACACGCGTCCGACGGACTACGCCGACTTCCTGCAGCAGCGGCTCGAGATCAACTACTTCGCCGCCTCGTGCCTCATGCCCGAGACGGCCGCCGTCGCGTTCCTCCAGCAGGCGAAGAAAGACCGGAACCTGGCCGTCGAGGACTTCCGCGACGCGTTCGGCGTCACGCACGAAGCGGCGGGGATGCGTCTGACGAACCTCGCCACGAAGCACCTCGGCATCTCCCTGCACTTCTTGCGCGTGGGTCACACCGGCTCGCTGCAGCGGGTGTACGAAAACGACGGGCTTCCCCTGCCGATGGACGTCACGGGGTCGGTCGAGGGCCAGATCGTGTGTCGCAAGTTCTCGGCGCGCGGGGCGTTCGCGCAACAGAACCGCGCGACCGAGCACTATCAGTACACCGACACACCCGCCGGAACCTTCTGGTGCTCGACGCAGACGGGCACCACGACAGATGGCGAATTCTCGATCACGGTCGGCGTGCCCTTCGACGACGCGCGCTGGTTCCGCGGGCGAGAGACTCCCAGCCGCGCCGTGTCGACGTGTCCGGACGAGGCCTGCTGCCGTCGTCCGGCGCCCGAGACCGCGAACCGATGGGAGGGCAAGTCGTGGCCCTCGGCGCGGGTGCACACGCAGATGTTCTCACCGCTCCCCCGCGGCGCCTTCCCCGGAGTCGACGACTCCGAGGTCTATTCGTTCCTCGACCGTCACGCCGACTGAGCCCCACACGCACGTCGGCCCGCCGGTCACGCCAATTCGGCCCCGGCGCGCTCCAGTTCCGCCAGGGCGGCCTCGCTCGTCTCTTGCGCGACGCCGGCGACGAGGTCCGTCAGGATCCGCACGCGCCGCCCATGGGCGATCGCATCGAGGGCCGACGCCCGCACGCAGTAGTCGGTCGCGAGCCCCGCGACGTCGACGTGCGTCACGCCGTGCGACTCGATCAGGTCGGCCACGCGGCCGCCATCGTCCGTCGTCCCCTCGTACAGCGAGTAGGCGGGGATGCCCTGACCCTTCTTCACGTGATGGGTCACGCGAGAGGTGTCGAACTCGGGGTCGTACTCGGCACCTTCGGTACCCGACACGCAGTGCACCGGCCAGGTGTCGATGTAGTCGGGTTCGGGGTGGAAGTGCCCGCCGTTGTCGTGATCGGGATCGTGCCAATCGCGCGACGCGACGATCACGTCGTATTCGTCACCGTGAGACTCCAGGTATCGCGTGATCTTCGCGGCGACGGCGTCACCTCCGTCGACGGCGAGGGCACCACCCTCGGTGAAGTCGTTCTGGACATCGACGATGAACAGCGCCTTGGTCATCCTCCGAGCGTACGCCCGACCGGGAGGAGGACGCCCTCGAAGAACGCGGCGACCGCGTGCGGGTCGTCCAACGGCAGCACCGCCGCCACGTACTGGTCCGGGCGGACGATCACGACGGCGCCCTCCCGCGAGATCCCGCGCTCGGCGAAGATGTCGGCGTCGTGCCACGCGCTCGGTGCCGCCGCGTAGATCTTCTCCCAGTCCGTGAGCCCCAGCGGGCCGGTATTCGGGGCGAACAGGCCAGGAACGGCCATGATGTCGACATCCTCGAAGCGCTGCGGGAAGACCACCTTCACATCGAACACCGCGTCGATGTCGGCCCCGGGGGGCGTGTACAGCACGATCGGGGATGCCGCAGAACTCATCCACTCCGCCCAGGCGTCCAACGCCGACCGCTCGCCCGACCGCTCGCCGGACCGCTCGTCCGCGAACGCGTAAACGCGCCACCGTCCGTCGGCTCGGGCGTGGTGACCGAGATGCACGACGTTGCCGTCGCAGACGCGGGCGACCTCGACCGATGCGAAGCGTTTGCCGATCGGGAATCCGCTCGCGAGCGCCTGGTTCGTCGCGTCGCCGACCGCCATCGACGGCCCGTACTGCGTCATGAAGCCCGACGGGAACTCCGCGGTCGCCAGGTAGTACGTCGCGAGGTCCTGCGGGTCGGAGATCTCGCCCGGTTTGCGGGCCATGAGCGAGGACCACTCGCGATCGAAGTCGATCAACTCCTGCGCGACGGGTTGCCGCTCGGACGAGTACGTGTGCAGGAGCGTCTCGGGGCTCAGGCCGGTGAGGACGTGCCCGAGCTTCCAGCCCAGGTTGAAGCCGTCCTGCATCGAGACGTTCATCCCCTGGCCCGCCTTGGCGCTGTGGGTGTGGCAGGCATCCCCCGCCAAGAAGACGCGCGGCGAACGGTCCGCACCATCGGGCACGTCGTCGAACTTGTCGGTGACGCGGTGACCGACCTCGTAGACGCTGTGCCACGCGACCTGCTTCACGTCGATCGAGTAGGGATGGAGGATGGCGTTGGCGCGCCGGATGATCTCGCCGACCGGCGTCTGCCGCACCCGGTGCTCGTCGTCGGCCGCGACCTCGCCGAGGTCGATGTACATGCGGCTGAGGTATCCGCCCTCGCGCGGGATGTGCAGGATGTTGCCGGCCGAGGAGTTGATCGCGCATTTCGTGCGCCAGTCGGGGAAGTCGGTGTTGACCAGGACGTCCATGACGCCCCACGCGTGCGCCGCGACCTCGCCCACGTGCCTGCGACCGATGGCCTCGCGCACCCCGCTGCGGGCACCGTCGGAGCCGACGACGTACTTCGCCCGGACGGTCCTCTCCTGCCCCGCCCGGTCCCCCGCGACGTGGCGCAGCCGCACCTCCACCGGGTATTCGCCCACCTCCCGGACGGTCAGGCCGAGGAACTCGACGCCGTAGTCGGGCACGATGCGCCCGGGTCCATGCGCCGCCGCCTCGGCGAAGTAGTCGAGCACGCGCGCCTGATTGACGATCAAATGGGGGAACTCGCTGATCTTGAGCGCGTAGTCCTCGGTTCGCGAGGTGCGGATGATGTTCGACGGATTCTCGGGGTCGGGACCCCAGAAGTTCATGTACGCGATGTTGTAGGCCTCGGCGACGATGCGCTCCGCGAATCCGAACGCCTGGAAGGTCTCCACGCTGCGCGGCTGGATCCCGTCGGCCTGGCCGAGTACGAGGCGTCCGTCCCGTCGCTCGATGACGCGCGTCGTGACAGCCGGGAACTGCGACATCTGCGCCGCGAGGAGCATGCCGGCGGGACCCGACCCGACGATGAGGACGTCCATCACGTCGGGGATGTCCCGCGGTCGATCGACCACGGCGTCGGCCTCGGGACTCACCCGCGGATCCCCGGACACATACCCGTGATGATGGAACTGCATGAGGGTCCTCCCCGGACGACGGCGTCGAGGTTCAGGACATCGCTTGACCGACGTCGCAAGATGTTCTATATTCGAACACGCTGTTCATCTAACGAACAGAGCATATGTGCCAACCCTCGCCCGCGCAACGTGCGCGCGAGGCCCGCACATCGGGAGACCCGATGACCACGCAAGCCGTTCCCGCCTCTCAGACCCTGAGCCGGGGCATCCGAATCCTCGAGCTGCTCGCCGACGCACGCGCGGCGCTGACGATCGACGAGATCGCGCGCGGGCTCACCGTGCACCGGTCGGTGGCCTACCGCCTGGTGCGCACCCTCGAAGACCACGGCCTGGTCTCGCGCGACGCCGGCGGCCGCATCGAACTGGGCGCGCGAATGGCCGCCCTCGCCGCCGGGGTGGCGCACGACCTTCAGGCCGAGGCGATCCCGGAGCTGACGGAGGCAGCGAACGACCTGGGCATGACCTGCTTCTTGGCCGTGCTCGACCGCGACGAATGCGTGACGCTCGTGAGTGTCGAGCCGCGCCACGCCGTCGCGTCGGTCGCCCAGCGACCGGGTACCCGTCACGCGGTCACCGTCGGCGCACCGGGCAAGGCGATCCTCTCGGTACTGGCCGAGCGCCTCTGGCCTGCCGCGGCAACCGCCACGGTGCGAGACGACGTCGCGCGTGCCGCCGCAGCAGGGTACGCGACGAGCCACGACGAGGTCATCCCGACCCTGCGGTCGGTCGCGGTCCCCATGATCCTCCGCGGCAGAGAGCCGTCGGCCATCGCCGTCGTCTATGTCGCGAGCGCTCACCAACCCGCAGAGATCGCCGCGCGTCTGCGGATCAGCGCAGCCGCGATACGCGATGCGCTCGGAGGCTGATCGATCGGATCAGGCGAGCTGCTCGACCAGCTGTACGACACTGAGCGAGACCCGGTCCGGCACACCCTCGAAAGCGGCCGCACGCTCCGCGGAGGCCACATACGTGCGCTCGAGGGCGAGGAACGCCTCACGATCACCCTCGACGCTCACCGCCCAGACGAACTGGTTGGACTCGCGAACCGCGTAGGCGAATTCGATCCCGAAGCCGGCTGCGGCACGCACGCTCGGCATCCACTGCTTCCACCAATCCAGAAAGGCGTCGAATTCGCCGTCGACGATCGTGTAGGTACGGAGCTGAACTGTCTTCACCGGACCAGCTTGGCATGCGTATCGGTGGCGATGGTCCCCGCCCTATACTCGGACAGTCCGGCCGGGTCACTGGCCCGTCGGTGCTCGAGAAAAGGGCACGTCGCCGCGGCCATGCGTTCGCCGCTCGCGAGACACATACGGAAACCCGTCATCCGTCCCGTCTCTGGAGCCGTCCATGCCTGTCGCTTCGCCGTCCCCCGCCGCGCCGAACTCCCCCGTTTCCGCCGTCTCCGCCGACACCGTCTCGGCGCACGTCGCCGTCACTCTCGCTCGCCATGTCGGCCAGGTCTTCGGCGTGATGGGTAACGGCAACGCCTATTTCCTCGATGCCCTCGAGCACATGACCGACGTGGGCTACACGGCGGTGCGCCATGAAGCCGGGGCGGTCGTCGCGGCGGATGCCTTCTTCCGAGCCGGCGGCGGGCTCGCGGTCGCCACGGCCACGTACGGCGCGGGATTCACCAACACGCTCACCGCGCTTGCCGAAGCCGTGCAGGCCCGCATCCCACTCATTCTGCTGGTCGGCGACGAGCCCACGTCGGGTCGACGCCCCTGGGGCGTCGATCAGATAGCACTGGCGTCCGCGGTCGGCGCGCGTACCTACACGGTCGGACGGACGGATGCCGCGGCCACGGCGGCGATCGCCGTCGAGCACGCCCTCGTCGGCCGCGTCCCGACGGTGCTGGCCATCCCGTACGACGTCGCCGCGCTGAATGCGGGGCCCGTGCCCGAGGCGGCGCCGCCACGGCTGCCCGAGCCCGTCACGCCACGCGGCGAGTTCGCCGCGCAGGCCATCCGCGACGCCGCGGTCGCGCTGGCCGGCGCACGGCGGCCCTTCCTGCTCGCGGGCCGGGGCGCCTTCCTCGCCGGGGCGGGGGCTGCGCTCGGCGAGCTCGCCGATGCGACCGGCGCCGTCACCGCGTCCACGGCGCTCGGTCGCGGGATCTTCCCGCGACCGGATTTCGATCTGGGCGTTGTGGGCGGTTTCGGGGCGGAAGGCGCGATGGAGCTCGTGCGCGAGGCCGATGTCGCGGTCGTCTTCGGCGCCTCCTTGAACCAGTTCACGATGCGGTTCGGTGCCCTGTTCGCGCCCGGCACGAGAGTGATCCAAGTCGATCTCGCGCCGACCGCGACACATCCGAACGTCGGGAGCTACATCCGCGCCGACGCAACGATCGCCGCCCGGGCGATCGGCGACGAGTTGCGGGCGATCGACGCGGCGCCGAGCGGTCGGCGAGAGAGCGTCGACATCCCCGCTCTCCGCGCGTACGACGCCGGGGACGCCATCGCCCCGGACGGCCTCCTCGACCCCCGGTCGGCCGCCGCGCGAATCGGTGAGCTTCTTCCCGAGAACCGCGTCGTGGTCTCGGACGGTGGGCACTTCATCGGTTGGGCGAACATGTACTGGCCCGTGTCCGCGCCCGACCGCATGATGATGATCGGCACGGCATTCCAGTCGATCGGCCTCGGAATCGCGAGCGTGCCCGGGGCGGCACGGGCCCGCCCCGACGCGACGATCGTGCTCACGACGGGCGATGGGGGTGGGCTCATGGCGCTCGCCGACCTGGAGTCCGCGGTCCGGGTCGCGGGCGGGCGGGGTCTGGCCCTCGTGTGGAACGACGCCGCCTACGGCGCCGAGGTCAATCTGTACGGGCTCAAGGGCCTGGCCGAGGCGCCCATGCTCATCCCCCAGGTCGACTTCGCGGCCGTCGCGCGCGGGTTCGGCGCCGAAGGAGTCGTCGTCCGCTCTCTCCCCGAACTCGATCGGCTCGCCGAATGGGCCGCGGCACCGTCATCCGATCGTCCGTTCCTGCTCCTCGATCTGCGCATCTCGGGCCGGATCATCGCGCCGTATCAGCAAGAGATCATCCGCGTGAACTCCTGAACTCCTGAATTTCCGGGCCTGCCGCCCTACCCTTGTCCCGCTCGCGGTGATCGTATACGATTTCAGATACAACGTGCGGGCGAGGGAGCTCATGGATCAATCGACGGATGTCACGCCGGATGCTTTCGGCGCACTCCCGCGTCGTCCCGGCAAGATCATCGCCGTTCACCTGAGCTACGCCTCGCGGGCCGATCAGCGCGGGCGACGCCCCGCGAACCCGTCGTACTTCTTCAAGCCGACCAGTTCGCTCGCGAACAGCGGCGCGACGGTCGAGCGACCCGCGGGAACCGAGCTGCTCGCGTTCGAAGGTGAGATCGCACTCGTCATCGGCGATGCGGCACGCCGGGTCGCCGTCTCCGAGGCGTGGGCGCACGTGGCGTGGGTCACCGCGTCGAACGATCTGGGCGTCTACGACCTACGCGCCGCGGACAAGGGCTCGAACGTCCGCTCCAAGGGAGGCGACGGATTCACGCCCCTGGGTCCGGAGTTGATCGACGCTCGCACGGTGGATCCCACGACCCTGCGCATCCGCACGTGGGTCAACGGCGAGATCGCCCAGGACGACACCACGGCCGACCTCATCTTCCCGCTCGCCCGGATCGTCGCCGACCTCTCACAGCACTTCACCCTCGAGCCCGGCGATGTGATCCTCACCGGAACCCCCGCCGGGTCCAGCGTCATCCGCCCCGGGGACGTCGTCGAGGTCGAGGTCGACGCGCCCTCTGCAGACGGATCCCCCACCTCCGGCAGGCTCGTCACCACCGTGACCGAGGGCACGCACCCGTTCGATGCCGAGATCGGCGACCTACCCGCGGTCGACGACGCCCAGCGGATCGATGCCTGGGGATCCCGCGAAGCCGCCGGGTTGCCCGGGGGCCAGCCCGCGCTCGATCCCGATCTGCGCGACAAGCTCGAGCGCGCGCCCACGGCGGGACTGTCCGCCCAACTGCGTAGGCGCGGGCTGAACGCCGTCGTGATCGACGGTGTTCGCGCACTGCGCTCCGGCGCCCGGATCGTCGGCATGGCGAAGACGCTGAGATTCGTTCCGCTCCGCGAAGACCTCTTCGCCTCGCACGGCGGTGGGTACAACGCACAGAAGCGCGTGTTCGACACGGTGGAACCGGGCGAGGTCATCGTGATCGAGGCCCGCGGCGAGACGGAATCCGGCACTCTCGGCGACATCCTGGCGCTCCGCGCCCTCGCCCGCGGCGCCGCCGGCGTCGTCACCGACGGCGGCGTGCGCGACGCCGAGATCGTCGCCGCGTGCGGGCTGCCGGTGTTCGCCGCCGGAGCGCATCCCGCCGTGCTCGGTCGCCGCCACGTGCCCTGGGAGTCGGACGTCGCCGTGGCGTGCGGCGGCGCGACGGTCCTGCCCGGAGACGTCATCGTCGGCGACGGGGACGGGGTGATCGTGATCCCCGCCGCGATCGCCCGGGAGGTCGTCGACGACGCCCTCGCGCAGGAGGACGAGGACGCGTGGATCGCGGCTCGCGTCGAGGAGGGGCATCCGGTCGACGGGCTCTTCCCGCTCGGCACGGAGTGGCGCGCCCGGTACGAGGCCGAACGAGGCACGACGTGACGCTCGAGGGTGCGGCGGTCGCGGTCGACGCGGAGAGCAAGTCGGAACGCGCGTACGGCTGGCTTCGCGAGCGGATCGCCGCACGCGACTTCAGCCCCGGATACCGCCTGGTGCTCGCCCCGCTCGCCGCGGAACTCGGGATGAGCGTCGTGCCGGTACGCGAGGCGATCCGCCGCCTGGAGGCGGAGGGCCTCGTCACGTTCGAGCGCAACGTCGGCGCGCGCGTCACGCTCGTCGACGCCGAGGAGTACATGCACACGATGCAGACGCTCGGTTTGGTGGAGGGCCTCGCGACGGCGCTCTCCGCACCCCTGCTCACCCGGGCGGACCTCGACCGCGCCCTCGCCGTCAACGACCGGATGACGACGCTCCTCGATCACTTCGATCCGCACGCCTTCACCGAGCTGAACCGCGAGTTCCACGCGATCTTGTACGCCCCCTGCCCCAACCCGCACATCCTGGATCTCGTCGGTCGCGGATGGTCGCGTCTGTCGAGCCTGCGCGACACGATCTTCGGCTTCGTCCCCGGCCGCGCCCAGCACTCCGTCGCAGAGCACGCGCAGCTCGTCGACCTCATCGCCCGCGGCGCCGACCCGCTCGAGATCGAACTCGCCGCGCGGCGACACCGATGGTCGACCATGACGGCCTTTCTCGCCACACGGACGCCCCCGGGTTCCGTTCCGCCCGTCACCCACCCCACGGAGGACCGCTCATGAGCGAAACCGCTGCGACACCGGACGCGCGGCCCATCCCGGCCGACCTTCCCACGCGCATCCAGCACTACATCGACGGGGAGTTCGTCGACTCGGCGGACGGGACGACGTTCGATGTCCTCGACCCCGTCACCAACGAGGTGTACGTCACCGCGGCGGCGGGCAAGAAGGCGGACATAGACCGCGCCGTCGCCGCCGCACGCCGCGCGTTCACCGACGGGCCGTGGCCGCGGATGCTCCCCCGCGAGCGCTCGCGCGTGCTGCACGAGATCGCCGACATCGTCGAGTCGCGCGACGCGCGCCTGGCCGAGCTCGAGTCTTTCGATTCGGGCCTGCCGATCACGCAGGCGCTGGGTCAGGCGCGTCGCGCGGCCGAGAACTTCCGCTTCTTCGCCGACCTGATCGTGGCCCAGGCGGACGACGCCTTCAAGGTGCCCGGCCGGCAGATGAACTACGTCAACCGCAAGCCCATCGGCGTCGCGGGGCTCATCACGCCCTGGAACACGCCCTTCATGCTCGAGTCGTGGAAGCTCGGCCCCGCGCTCGCGACCGGCAACACGGTCGTGCTCAAGCCCGCCGAGTTCACGCCCCTCTCGGCCTCGCTCTGGGCCGGCATCTTCCAGGAGGCAGGGCTGCCGCAGGGCGTCTTCAACCTGGTCAACGGGCTCGGAGAGGATGCCGGAGACGCGCTGGTGAAGCATCCGGACGTGCCGCTCATCTCGTTCACGGGCGAGAGCAGCACGGGCCAGCTCATCTTCGGCAACGCAGCGCCATATCTCAAGGGCCTGTCGATGGAGCTGGGCGGCAAGAGCCCGGCGGTCGTGTTCGCCGACGCCGACCTCGAGGCCGCGATCGACGCCACGATCTTCGGGGTTTTCTCGCTCAACGGCGAACGCTGCACCGCGGGCAGCCGCATCCTGGTGGAGCGCTCGATCTACGACGATTTCGTCGAGCGGTACGCCGCCCAGGCATCCCGCGTCGTCGTCGGATACCCGCATGACCCGAAGACCGAGGTCGGTGCGCTCGTGCACCCCGAACACTTCGAGAAGGTCATAAGCTACGTCGAGCTCGGCAAGTCCGAGGGGCGCCTGGTCGCGGGCGGCGGTCGCCCCGAGGGCTTCCCGACGGGCAACTTCGTCGCACCGACCGTGTTTGCGGATGTCTCACCCGACGCCCGCATCTTCCAGGAGGAGATCTTCGGTCCGGTCGTCGCGATCACGCCGTTCGACACGGATGAGGAAGCGCTCGCGCTCGCGAACAACACCCGCTACGGCCTGGCCGCCTATGTCTGGACGAACGACCTGCGGCGAGCGCACAACTTCGCCCAGTCGATCGAGGCGGGGATGGTGTGGCTGAACTCCAACAACGTCCGGGACCTGCGCACGCCCTTCGGCGGCGTGAAGGCCTCCGGACTCGGGCACGAGGGCGGCTACCGCTCGATCGACTTCTACACCGACCAGCAGGCCGTGCACATCACGCTCGGCCCCGCCCACAACCCGACGTTCGGCAAGCCCTCCCACCACTGAGTGCGACGCGAACAAGACGAAGGACATGAAATGAGCGAACCCATCCCCACCCCCGCGGCCGCGCCGCCGGACATCCTGCGCTGCGCGTATATGGAGATCGTCGTGACGGATCTCGCACGCGCGCGCGAGTTCTACGTCGACGTCCTCGGGCTCGTCGTGACGGAGGAGGACGACGACGCCGTCTACCTCCGCTCGTTCGAGGAGTTCATCCACCACAACCTCGTGCTTCGCAAGGGCCCCGTCGCCGCGGTCGCCGCGTTCTCGTACCGGGTCCGGAGCCCCGAAGAGCTCGACCGCGCGGTGGAGTTCTACACCGAGCTCGGCTGCCGCGTCGAGCGTCGCGCCGAGGGGTTCACGAAGGGCATCGGCGACTCGGTGCGGGTCGAGGATCCGCTCGGCTTCCCCTACGAGTTCTTCTACGACGTCGAACACGTCGAGCGGCTCGCCTGGCGCTACGACCTGTACACGCCCGGCGCGCTCGTGCGACTCGACCACTTCAACCAGGTCACACCCGACGTGCCGCGCGCGGTGGCGTACATGGAGGACCTCGGATTCCGTGTGACCGAGGACATCCAGGACGAGGCCGGAACGAGCTACGCGGCCTGGATGCGTCGCAAGCCCACCGTGCACGACACCGCGATGACCGGGGGCGACGGGCCCCGCATGCACCACATCGCGTTCTCCACGCACGAGAAGCACAACATCATCGCGATCTGCGACAAGCTCGGCGCGCTCCGTCGCTCGGACGCGATCGAGCGCGGCCCGGGCCGCCACGGCGTCTCGAACGCCTTCTACCTGTACCTGCGCGACCCCGACGGGCACCGGGTCGAGATCTACACGCAGGACTACTACACGGGCGACCCCGACAACCCGCGCGTGACGTGGGACGTGCACGACAACCAGCGTCGCGACTGGTGGGGCAATCCGGTCGTACCGAGCTGGTACACCGAGGCATCCCTGGTCCTGGACCTGGACGGAAACCCGCAGCCGCTCACCTCGCGCACGGACGAGTCCGAGATGGAGGTCACGATCGGCGCGGACGGGTTCTCGTACACTCGGCCCGAGGACGAAGACAACGCCGACGCCGAACTGCCTAGCTGGAAGCAGGGCGAGTACAAGCTGGGCAACCAGCTGTGAGGCGGCGCTGATGCTGAACCCCGAGACGATCGCGGCGATCGCGGACGAACTCGCCGAGGCCGACCGCACGCGGAGCGTGATCCCGCGGATCACGGCACGATACCCGGATGCGACGGTCGAGGACTCGTACGCCATCCAGGGCGTCTGGCGCGACAAGAACATCGCCGCGGGCCGCCGACTCGTCGGTCGCAAGATCGGGCTCACGTCGAAGGCGATGCAGCAGGCGACGGGCATCACCGAGCCCGACTACGGCGTGATGTTCGACGACACGGTCTGGCAGAACGGCTCGGTCATCCCTTACGACGACTTCTCGAACGTGCGGATCGAGGTCGAGCTCGCGTTCGTGCTGAAGGAGCCCCTCGACGGCCCGAACTGCACGCTGTTCGACGTGCTGCGCGCGACCGAGTACGTCACCCCGGCGCTCGAGGTGCTGAACTCGCACATCGAACTCGAGGGACGCACGATCGTCGACACGATCAGCGACAACGCGGCCTACGGCGGCATGGTCGTGGGGGGCATCCCGATGCGCCCCGACCAGATCGACCTGCGGTGGGTCTCGGCGCTGCTCTATCGCAACGAGACGATAGAAGAGACGGGTGTAGCCGCGGGTGTGCTGAACCATCCCGCGACGGGCGTCGCGTGGTTGGCGAACAAATTCCACCAGCACGGGGCGCGCCTCGAGGCGGGCGAGATCATCCTGGCGGGGTCGTTCACGCGACCCATGTGGGTCTCGCGCGGCGACAGCGTCCTGTGCGACTACGGACCGATGGGAACGATCACGTGCCGCTTCACTTGAACCCGACCTTCCGCGAACGCCTGGCCGGAGCATCCCGCCCTCTCGCGGGGATGTGGCTGTGCTCGGGCAGCACTCTCGCGGCGGAGATCTGCGCCGGCGCGGGCCTGGACTGGCTGCTGATCGACATGGAGCACTCTCCACTGGGGCTCGAGTCGGTGCTCGCGCAGCTGCAGATCGTCGCGGCGTATCCCCCAACACCGGTCGTGCGGGTCGCCTCCGACGACGCGGTGAACATCAAGCAGGTGCTCGACCTCGGCGCGCAGAACCTGCTCGTGCCGATGGTGTCGTCCGCGGCGCAGGCCGAGGAGGTGGTGCGCGCCGTGCGTTATCCGCCGCGCGGCATCCGGGGCGTTGGGAGCGCGCTGGCACGCTCGGCGCGCTGGAACAGGGTGCCCGACTACCTGGGGAACGCCGACGAGCACGTCTCGCTCTTCGTCCAGATCGAGAACGCGGCGGGAGCCGACAAAGCGGCCGAGATCGCCTCGGTCGACGGCGTGGACGGTATCTTCGTGGGTCCGTCCGACCTCGCGGCCTCGCTCGGTGTGCTCGGTCAGCAGACGCATCCGGATGTCGTGGCCACCGTGCTCTCGGTCTTCGCCGCCGTCCACGCCGCGGGCAAACCGGTCGGGGTCAACGCTTTCGATCCCGCTCAGGCGCAGTCCTACCTCGACCGGGGTGCGGACTTCGTTCTCGTCGGCGCCGACGTGGCGCTGCTCGCCCGGGGCTCGGAGGCCCTCGCGGCGCGGTACCTGCCGGCCGACCCCGAGGTCAGCGAGAGCTACTGAGAGTCACTGAGGCCGGCTCGGGGTTCTCGCCACGCCGTCACGCTTCGACGATGAGCGCGATCCAGCCGGCCACGTACGCGAGCACCGCGACTCCCACCAACAGAAGAGTCAGGCGCACGAACGCCCGGACCGCGGGCGAACCCGGGGAGAGTCGCATACGGTTGTGCCAACCGATCCGGTAGTAGATGTCGGCCATATCGCGACCGCCGATGCGCTCGAGATCGTGCGCGGTCAGGGGCGCCTCGTTCACCGTGCCCTGATCGTCGAACCAGCGCACCAGAGCACCCTCGTCCGTGTGTTCCACGACCGCCCGTGCGGGCGCCCAACTGCCGTCCGCGATGCGGAAGACGAGCGCCAGGAATGCGAGCCCGATGGCTCCGAGCACGCCGACCCACGTGAAGACCTCGGCGATGAGTCCCACCACGTCGGCCATTCGTTCAGAGTACCGGGGCAGCTACACCCGGTCGGTGAACTGCCTCCACAGCCACTCGATGGTGCCGACCAGATCGAGCGACGGGTTCACGGTCCACTGAGCCTGCAGGCCGTCCGAGATGGCGATGAAGGCCCGCGCGACCGTTGCGGCATCGGCGTCCGCCGGGAACGTTCCGGCGCGCTGGCGTGCCATGATGTCCCGGGTCATGAGGCCGTGGATCTCGGCATCGCGGCGCAGGAAGAACTCGTTTCCCGGATGCGTCGGGTCGGCCGCGGCGGCCGCCAGACTCACGTACAGGTGGACGAGCCCCGGCAGGTGCGCGTTGCGCCGCGCCAGCCGGATCGTCGTCGGCTCGTCAACGTCCGCGAGCATGCGCGGGCGCAGCGGGTCTCTTCGGCGGGCTCAGTGACCGCGATCAGCACGACGGGTCACCTCGACACGCTCAGCGACCGAGGTGTGGCGAACCCATCCTGATGTCGGCGA
>NZ_PQBR01000002.1:0-4169 GCF_002911615.1 Microbacterium sp. CJ77
GGCGATCCGCTGGAGCGCCGCACACGTCCATCGTGCGAACGAGCGCCAGGGGTCGGCGCAGTCGAGCGTCGCGATGTGGCGGAGCAGCTCCGGGGTCGCGCTGAACCACTCCCCGCCCTCGCGGAGTGCAGCGAACTTCCTGTGTCGCCGCTGCTCGAGAGGACGGCCACCCAGCTCGAACGCCAGCAGCTCGTCGTGACGGATCGCCCCCAGCCGCTGCCGAGGCCGTGCCGACGTGCCGATCTTGATGCGCTCGGCGTACCGCAGGTAGTAGACGACGTCGACGCGGGGGCGCTCGAGACCGGTGTCGACGGTGTCGCCGACCCGCCAATGACACCACGTGCACCTCAGGCTCTCGGCCCGACGCTCGCCGTCGGTGGCCCCGCAGAGCGTGCACGGTTCCGGCAGGGGCGCTGAGCTCGACACCCTCGAAACATACGAGCACCCGCCGACATGGGGCGGGCGGACGAAGAAAGCTGGTGGTCTACGGCGAAAATACAACCCCCTTACGCAGATCGCGGCCGCGGTGCATGATCTGAGCTGCTCGATCCGTCCTGGGCGCCCGATTCACGGCGCGCATGCGATTCGCAGCGCGCCCGACCCACCGTACGAAAGGCACCACACATGCTCGGACTCATCATCAGCATCATCGTCATCGGACTGATCGCCGGCGCACTCGCCCGCCTGATCGTGCCGGGCAAGCAGAGCATGGGGATCGGCATGACGATCCTGCTCGGAATCATCGGTTCGTTCGTCGGCGGATTCCTCGGCTTCTTCCTGTTCGGCGCCGACGCTCAGGACGGCTTCTTCCAGCCGGCCGGCATCATCGGCTCGCTCATCGGCGCGATCATCGTCCTGCTGCTCTGGGGCGCCTTCGCAGGTCGTCGCTCCAGTCGCCGCTGAAACCCGTCGTGGCGGGGGACACCTCTTCCGAACCGCGGCTGGTCGCTGACACCGGCCGCGGTCGACTCGACGTGCCGCGCGCGAACGCCGACCTGCGGGTGAACGACCTGCAGGTCGGCGACCTGCTCGCGGATCGGTATCGGATCGACGAGTTCGTCGGTGCCGGCGGAATGGCCTCGGTATTCCGTGCGACCGACGAGGCGCTCGGACGAACGGTCGCGCTCAAGCTGTTCACGCCGGGCACGGCCGGCCGCGGTGATGAGGCACGCCAGGTGTCCGAGACGCGGTTTCTCGCCTCCCTCAGTCACCATGCGCTCGTCACGCTGTTCGACGCGCACCTGCCCGAGCGGGGCCACGCGTTCCTCGTGATGGAGTACATCGATGGGGGAACGCTCGATTCGCGCCTGCTCGGCGGCCCCCTTCACGACGAGGATGCGGCAGCCCTCGCTCGCGAGCTCGGCGAGGCGCTGCACGTCGTGCACGCCGCGGGGATCATCCATCGCGATGTGAAACCGTCGAACATCCTGCTGCGTCCGACGCTCACACCCGAAAGCCCCCTCCGCCCGACGCTGGCGGACTTCGGTATCGCGTACCTCGTGGACACGACCCGCCTCACCGCCCCTGGAACCGCCATCGGAACCGCCGCGTACCTCGCGCCCGAGCAGGTGCGGGGTGCCGCGCCCACGACCGCGTCCGACATCTACGCGCTCGGGCTGGTTCTGATCGAGGCGCTCACGGGCCGCCGGGCCTTCGCACAGCAGACGCCCGTCGAGGCGATCGCCGCACGTCTGTCCATGCAGCCCGAGATCCCGCACACCGTCGGTCACGGCTGGCGCTCGCTGCTCATGGCAATGACGTCGCGCGAGCCGGAGGGTCGGCCGACCGCGCTCGAGGTCGCCACACGCGCCCGTTCTCTCGACGCCGCGCCCGTCGAGCCCGAGGTCACAGCGTTGTCCGTCGATCCGCGGGGGGCCGATGCATCCGTTCCTCCGCGGCCGCCCTTGCCCGCTGCGCCGGGAGCTCCGCCTTCGCTCATTTCTTCCACGGCCACGCTCATCATGCCGACGGATGCCTCGGTCGCGACGTCCGGCGTGACCCCGGGCCGGGGCGGATCCGAGCCGGAGCGCGCTGCTTCCCGTCTGCGTCGCCGCGGTGTGATGTCGGCGGCCGGAGCGCTTCTGGTCCTCGCCGTCATCGGTGCGATCATCGTCGGGCTGCTGTGGAACGCGAACGCGCCGACAGACCCCGTGCAGCCGGAGCTGCCGCAGATCGGCGAGCCGATCGACTCCCACCTGCGGAACCTCCTCGACGCGGTGACACCGTGAACCGCCGCGCCGCATGGCTCGCCCCGGTGCTCGTGAGCGTGATCCTTCTCGGTGGCTGCGCGCCTCAGAACACCGATCTGTCGTCGGACGCTGCCGCACAGATGCAGACGATGGTCGTATCGGTCGCCGAGACGGCCGCAACGAGTGATCACGCGGCTGCGATCGCGCAACTCGATCTGCTGCAGGCCGAGCTCCACGCCGCGCGGGGGCGGGGCGACGTGAGCGAGGAAAGGGCCGCGAGCATCCAAGCCGCGATCGACCTCGTGCGCGCCGACCTGGTGCAGGCATCCGTCCCCGAGCCGGAGCCGTCCGAAGCGCCCGCTGTCGAGCCGACGACCGACGTGATCCCCGGAAACGATGACGCCGAGGATGGCGGGGGCGACCGTGGTCCGGGCAACGGTCCGGGTGATGGGGGTCCCGGTGAGGGGAACGGGAACAAGGGCAACGGGAACAAGGGCAACGGGAACGACGGCGACAAGGGCAACGGGCCAGGCGGGAACCGGGGCAACGGCAACCGGTGAGTTCGGCGCGATGTGTCGCCGCGGCCGGCAGCGATCGCGGAGGGAAGCCGCAGCGAGGCGATCATCACGAACGTCGACGTGGCAGCCACCTTCTTCGACGTGCGCGGCATCGACGCGGCTGAGGCGATGCCCACGTCCCCGGAGTGGAGCTTGCGAAGGATCCGCGCCGAGGGCTGAGTCCCGCGCGGGCCTCGCGGCCGCTGCCGGAAGATGTGAGAAGTCTCATCTATTCGGCGTCATTTCGGTGTTGTTTGGGCCTGGGAATGTCGGTGGTCGTCCGTAGAGTTTCGAACATGAATTCGAATGTTCGCGACGCATCCGGTGACGATGTCGATGTCGCCGCGCGTGACCTCGCGGTGCGGTTCGCGGAGGCTTCCCGGGCGGTGGCGCGGGCGCAGGCGGCGCAGGCGCGGGTGTTGGCGGATGCGGCGGATCTCGGGATGCGGCGGGTTGCCGAGTTGGTGTCGACATCGTCGCGTGAGGTGGAGTTGCCGGTGCGGGCGTTGGCGGCGGAGTTGGGTGTTGCGGCGAACATGTCGGACCGGACGGTGCAGCGCCGGATGAACGACGCGGCGACCCTGGCTGAGGCGTTCCCGGCGACGTTCGAGGCATGGGACGCGGGACGAGTCAGTGCAGGGCATGTTGCGGTGATCGTGGAACACGGACTGCCACTCACCGATGCCGAGGCGCGGTCGGAGTTCGAGGCGGCGGCCTTGGTCCGCGCGGAGGGGACCACGCCGGGACGACTGGGAACGGCATTGGCTCGCCTCGCGGAGTCGCTGCAGCCGCGGCCATTGACGGAGCGCCATCAAGAAGCGCGGGCGTCGCGGGGTGCGTGTGTGCGGGATATCGGGGACGGGATGGCAGAGTTCAGCACCATCCAACCCGCCGTGTTGGCGCATGCGATGCACGACCGGATCACCCAGCAAGCTAAGGCGATCAAGAACACCGATCCCACCGACACCCGGACCGTCGATCAGATTCGTGCGGACCTCGTCGCGGACATGCTCCTCACCACCACCCCGGACGCTCACACGGGTGCGGGAATGTCGGACGGGTTCGGCGGACTCGGGGCGATCCGGGCGATCGTCAACGTCACCGTCCCCGCTCTCGCGTTGGCCGGGGTGACGGATGAGCCGGCCGAGCTCGCGGGTCGCTGCCCGATCGACCCCGCGACCGCCCGCGCGTTGGCCGGACACGCGACGGGGTGGGAGCGGGTCCTCGCAGACCCGATCACCGGGTGCGTTCTTGCCGTGGACCGGTACACGCCGTCGGCGGACATGAAACGGTTCCTGCGGGCTCGGGATCAGCATTGCCGATTCCCCGGATGCCGACAACCCGCACACCGGTGCGACCGGGACCACACCCTCGACTACGCGTTGGGCGGTGAAACCCGCACCTGCAACCTCGCCTGGGCCTT
>NZ_PQBR01000020.1:0-1951 GCF_002911615.1 Microbacterium sp. CJ77
AAGGCCCCCCCTGTCGGCGCGGCAGGTGCAGCATGCGGAGTGGGCGCGGTCGGTTTCGCGGCATTGGGCGGGATGCCGGAGCATCGCGGTCGCGAACGGGAAAGGCGGGGTGGGCAAGACGATGACAACCGCGATGCTCGCCGCCGCCTACGCCCGGTGGGGCGGCGGGAATGTGCTCGCGTGGGACAACAACGACACCCGCGGCACCCTGGGCTGGCGCACCGACACCGGGCTCTACGACACCACCGTCCGCGACCTCCTCCCCGCCGCATTGGAACTTCTCGCCCCGGATGCTGGGGTGTCGGACATTGCCCGGTTCGTGCATCACCAAGGTATGGACCGGTACGACGTGTTGCGTAGCAACCCCGAGCTTCTCGCCACCCACCAGCGCATCCACGCCGACCAGTTCGATCTACTGATGCGTGTCTCCGCCCGCTACTACCGGCTTGTGGTCTTCGACTCCGGGAACGACGAATCAGCAGACAGATGGCTGCGCATGATCGACTCCAGCGGCCAGCTGGTGATCCCCACCCTCGCCGCCCCCGAATCCGCCGAATCCGCCGCGCTCCTCCTCGACGCACTCCGCACCCGCGACGAGCACTCCGCCTACCTCGCCGACAACGCCGTCGTGATCGTCACCCAAGCAGAGGCCGCAGGCCGGGATGTGGCACGAATCGCCGCAGGGTTCGAAGGTCACGTGCGGGCCGTTCACACCATCCCTTACGACCGGGCCCTGAAATCCGGGCCACTGCGCTTCGACACCCTCCACCCCCGCACCCGGCACGCGTGGCTCGCCGCCGCCGCCGCTATCGCTGACGGCCTCGAACAGCACAGTGGTGAGCGGTATGAATGAGGGACTCCTCGGCCGGATCATCGCGGTGGGGATCGCCTGCAGCATCCTGCTGTCCCTCGCGTTCTCGTTCCTCACCGAAACGCTCGCCACCTGGATCTGCGGTACACGCCCCACACCGACCAGCCCGTTCTCCGGGCTCTGGCTCGCCCTCACCGGCGACCACAACGCGTATATGCCGATTGACGGATGTGCGCTCCCGGTCTGGCAGATCCGCGCCGCGGATGCCGCGGTCGTTGTTCTGATCGTCGCGGCAGCGGCGGTGGGGTTGGGGGCGTGGCGGCGGTACCGGCACTCCGACCGGTACTTCCTCACCGACCTCCGCCAACGCCCCGGATTCGCCCCCGCATCCGAAATCAAAGACCACCTCTCCGCCAGGGCCGTCCTGCGGCGGGCGGGGCAACTCCGCCCCGACCTCACCCGCCCGACGCCCGCGGACGTCGGGTGGCGGGTCGGCAGATCCCGCGGGATGGACGTGTATGTCTCCATCGAAGACTCCGTCGCCCTCGAAGGACCACCCCGGTCAGGGAAGGGATACCGGGTGCTGATCTCCGCGATCCTCGACTGGACCGGACCACTAATCACCACGTCAACGACGAACGACAACCTCACCGCGACAATGCGGATGCGGCAGACCCGGGGTAACGTGCACGTGTTCGACCCGCAAGGCCTCTCCGGCATCCGTCACCCGTTACGCATCTCCCCCATCGCCGGATGCGAAGACCCGCTCGTTGCGATGCAACGCGGCACGGCGATCATCACCGGCACCGCTCTGGGCTCTTCCACCACGAACGCGGAGTGGGCGCACGCGTCCGGTGTGGTCCTTGGCCGGTTGCTGCACGCCGCCGCTGTCGGCGGGTTCACCATGGCTGACATCTACGAATGGGGATCCAGCCCCACCCTCGCCCGCCGCGCCGTCGACGTCCTCCGCGCCGACGGCACCCCCGGATGGGGCGACTCCCTCGAGGCCACAATCAGCGGCGACGAGAAACTCGTCTCCGGCATCTGGTTCGGAGTCCAAGGAGCCGTCGCACCCCTCGCCGTCCCCCAAATCCGCGACACCCTCATCCCCCGCCCCGGCGACCCGACATTCGACCCGAA
>NZ_PQBR01000021.1:0-15271 GCF_002911615.1 Microbacterium sp. CJ77
CCTTCGATGATCACTCTCGGTTCGCGATCGCCTCTCATGTGGCCTGGGGTGAGACGTCGGAAGCAGCGATCGCTGTTGTCCGGAAGGGGATCGAGGCTCACGGGGTTCCGCAGCGGCTGCTCAGCGACAACGGGGCGGCGTTGAACCCGTCCCGGCGCGGCGCTCTGGGCCAGCTCGTCTCGTATGTGACCGCTCTTGGTGTTGAGCCGATCACGGGCAAGCCCTATAAGCCGACCACGCAGGGCAAGAACGAACGCTTCCACCAGACCCTGTTCCGGTTCCTCGATAAGCAACCCCTCGCCGACACACTCGAGCAGTTGCAGGCTCAGGTCGACGTCTTCGATCTGATCTATAACACCGAGCGTCCGCATCAAGCATTGCCCGGTCGGATCACCCCGCAACAGGCGTGGATAGCGACGGCGAAAGTCGAGCCGCCCCGCCCCGCTCCGCGACCCGCGACCCTCCCCGTGGACGACGGAATCCGGATGACACGAGTGCGGGACAACGGCACGGTCTTCGTCCGCGGCATCCGCTTCCACATCGGCCGAATCTTGTTCGGCGCGGTCGCCTACGTCGTCGAGGAAGACACCGGCGTGATGGTCTTCGATCACCAAGGCACACTTCTCATCCAGCAGCCCTGGCCCGCACCCGGCACGAAGTACGTCGGCAGCGGCAGACCCCGCGGGCGCGGCCGCCCCACCGTCTGAGTGTCAGAGATGTCCTGACACATCAACTGTCAGAGATGTCCTGATGCAGAATCGTCAGGCATGTCCTGATACATCACATGATACATCACACCGCGGTATGCAGGTTTGCCCACATTTTGCCCACACTTGGTCGAGATTCACCCCGATCGAACCGGTTTGAGCCCCGCCGAGGAAAGCGAATATTCCGCGTAATCACGCGGTTTTCCACCGATCGCGCGACAACACCGAAAACCCCCGCCTGAGTTCGACTCCCGCCGTCGCGTCTAGGTCAACAGTCCTAGATCTTCGTATACCTGGGGTCGTCATCTCGGCGAAGCGCGGTCTCAAGATCAGGAACTCTTCGCGGCGCCCGATTCCAACGCGGCCGCGACCGTTTCGAACTCCGCCAGTGCTGCGGTCAGGTCCTCCACGATCTCGCGCGCGATGACCTCGGGCGCGGGGAGGTTGTCAAGGTTTTCGAGCGACTCGTCTCTCAGCCACGTGATGTCCAGATTGACCTTGTCCCGCGCAACCAGCTCCTCATAGTCGAAAAACTTGTATTGCTCGGTCTCGACGCGGGACTCGCGATCGACACCAAAGCACGACACAAAGTTGTCAAGGTGGGCACGCGTCAGCGGATTCTGCTTGAGGGTGAAGTGCTGATTCGTGCGCAGATCGTAGATCCAGAGCTTCGACGTCCAGGGACGCTCACCCGCCGGCTTCTTGTCGAAGAACAGCACGTTCGCCTTGACACCGCCGGCATAGAAGATGCCCGTCGGCAGCCGAAGCATCGTGTGCAGATCGAAGTCTTTCAGCATCCGCCGACGCAGGGTCTCGCCGGCTCCACCTTCAAACAGCACGTTGTCGGGTAGCACGACCGCAGCCCGCCCGTTGATGTCGAGGATCGTCGCGATGTGCTGAAGGAAGTTGAGTTGCTTGTTCGACGTCGTGACGACGAAGTCCTGGCGCTCGATCTCGAGATCCTCGCGCGCTTCGCGCCCGTCGGCACCGACCATCGTCAACGATGACTTGCGACCGAACGGCGGGTTAGAAAGCACCACGCTCCACCGGCGCCCGGGGTCCGCGATAAGCGAATCTTTTACCTCGATGAGTGACGGACCATTGGCCTCGCCGGCGCCGTGCAGCAGAAGGTTCATCGCGGCCAGACGCGCGGTGCCGTCGACCAGCTCGACGCCATGCACGAGTCCCGTCCCGAGGTGCTCACGCTGCGGAGGCGTGAAGGACGACGCGTAGCGCGCGACATGCTCGTACGCCTGCAACAGGAACCCGCCCGTGCCGCACGCGGGGTCAGTCACCGTGTCCTCGACAGTCGGACGAATGCAGTCAACGATGGCATCAATGATCGGGCGAGGAGTGAAATATTGCCCCGCACCCGACTTGACGTCTTCTGCGCCCTTCGCAAGCAGCGACTCGTACGCGTCACCCTTGATGTCGACCCCGGTCTGCGACCACTGCTCCGCGTCGATGAGGTCATGGATAAGGCGCTTCAGCTTCGCGGGATCCTGAACCCGATTCTGCGCTTTGCGGAAGATCACGCCGAGCGTGCCGGTCTCGCGCCCGAGCCCTTGCAGGATGCGCGTGTATTCAAGCTCTAGCTCCACGCCGTCGGCATCGAGCAGTCGCTGCCACGAGTACTCGTCGGGAACTATCTTCTCGGGTCTAAGCGGTCGTGTGGCCCGCTCGTGAGCCATCTTGAGGAAGAGCAGATAGGTCAGCTGCTCCGTGTAGTCGATCGTGCCGACGCCGTCGTCGCGCAGCACGTTCGCGTACGACCAGAGTTTGTCGACAAGGCGGCGAGAGTCAGGCATCAGGAAGGTCTCCGAGGGCTTGCGTCAGAAGAGAGTCGCGTCTCGAGGCGTGTCGTCGGGCTCGTCACGCAACAGGATCTCGAAGAACGCGTAGTTGATGAATAGTCTCTCGCGACCCACGCGAATGTCGCGGAGCACCCCGGTCGCAACAAGCTCGTTCAGCCATTTGGTCGCCGTTGGCCGAGAGACCCCGCAACGCGCTATCACGTTGCTGATCCGGCAATACGGCTGCTCGAACAGCACATCCAGCAGATCGGAATTCGCGCCCGCGCTTGTCTCGCGCACCTGTTCACGCACGTTCACCTGCAACGCTTGAATGGCGTCGATCTTCGCGAGCGTCACCCGGGCGGTCTCGCGGACGGCGTCGAGCATGAACAGGATCCACTCCTCCCACACACCGCTGCGGGTAACTTCGAGAAGCAGCCGGTAATAGTCGTCCTTATGAACGATGATGTATCGCGACAGGTAAAGGATCGGCGACTGGAGCAGGCCGGCATCCACGATCATCAGTATGTTCAGGATGCGACCGGTCCTTCCGTTTCCGTCGGCGAAGGGGTGGATCGCCTCGAACTGGTAGTGCGCGATTGCCATCCGGACGAGCGGGTCGACCGACCGCGCCCCATGGATGAAGTCCGCCCAGTTGGCAAGCTTCCCGCGAATGACAGCTGCCCCGTGCGGCGGGGTGTAGATCGCGCGTCGTGTCGCGGGGTTTGCGATGATCGTGCCGGGCAGATCGCGCACATCCATCTCGCGTTGCTGGATGATCGAACAGATCTGGGTCGCGGTGGTGACCGAGAGCGGGCGCGATCGCACACTCTCCAACCCCGCGAACAGTGCAGAGCGGTAGCGCAGCGTCTCTTTCGTCTCGGGCGTCGCGAGTTCTGACTCGTCTTGCGCGTAGCGGAACAGTTCGTCGGTTGTCGTCACGATGTTCTCGATCTCGGAGCTCGCTTGCGCTTCGAGGATCGGAATAGCGTTGAGCAGTACCGCCGGGTTGGGCATGCGCCGAGTCGCCTGGTCGAGGGCCGCGACCTGCGCACGCGCCTCGATAGCCGCCTTGAGGACGGCGACCGTCTCGACCGCGGTGTTGGGAGGCAATGCGGGAAGCTCATTGTACGGCTCGTTTGGCTGCCATGTCACATGCAAAGTCTAGGCACACGACGCGAGAACGTGTAAAAATTCGGAGTAAATATTTACATGTTCTGGCAATGAGTAAACGAGGTTTGCATGGCGCCCGGCGTCCGTATCATTGCGCCGCTAAGGACTCTTCGATCCGAGCAGCGTCGAATGTCGCTCCCGTCAACTGTCCTGAAAACGCGTAAGCGAGAACGGCCCTGCGGAGCAACTTTGAACGATGTTGGGCTGCCATGACCTCCGCGCGTAGGCGACCCGCCACCTCGCGGACCAGTGCAATGCGTTGCACCACTTCGGCCTGATGCGCTCGCGACGGCACGGGAATCCCGAGGGCGCTCAACTTACGAACGCTCAAAGTGTAGAGGCCACTTGATGAGCTAGCGACACTGGAGAGCTGTCGACGAAGCTGAGGTGCGTTCCAAACCGCCTCGAGATACGCCGGGAGCAACCGTGGTCCAGGACGTACGCGAATCAGATGGTTTTGATGCACCGCCCCGGGCACGCTGTTGTCCCAGAGAGCAGCGCGGCCGATCTGGTTGGCGCTACCGTTACCTTCGACAACAAGTAGATCGCCCAGCAGCAGTTGGTACCGTTCCTGGTCGCCAGCGAACATCTCGACCTCATGAAGTTCAGCGAGATCAAGTCCCGAAGCAGTTATGTTGGCTACTCGCAGAAATGGCGCTGTGTTTCTGCTCGGTCGGCGCTTCGGTTGTTTCTGAATGCCGGACTGAATTGCCGCTAGGTCCGCAAGCGGCACCAGCTCTGCGCCAAAGCTTGCGTCCGCGAGCGCCCGCTGCACTAGTGACGCCGTCCGCGCTATCACGACATCCAACCCTCGCTCGGCGGCGTCGAGTCGGGAGAATTGATCTTCGATCATGTCCACTATTCGCTGCTGTTCGATCACAGGCGGCACCGAGAGTCCGATGGCAGCCAGGTTTCGGCGGGAGATGCGCTTCCTAGTAGTCCCTGACTGGGTCAAGTCCTGGGACGTGGTGTATCGGTGATCGTGTGATCCCTCGTGTCGAGGTCAGGCTGTGAGGGCCCGAAGGTCGGGTTCGATCACCTCCTCTGTGGTGGGTTCGCCGACGCGGCGTGCGGCGGCGAGGGCGTCGAGGCCGAGGTAGCGGCGTTGCTCGGCCCACTCGTCGTGTTGCTCGGCGAGGACGGCGCCGACGAGCCGGATGATCGCGTCGCGGTTCGGGAAGATGCCCACGACGTCGGTGCGGCGGCGGATCTCCCGGTTGAGGCGTTCGTTCGGATTGTTGGACCAGATCTGCCGCCAGATGCTCTTCGGGAACGCGGTGAACGCGAGGATCTCCTCACGTGCGGCCTCGAGGTGCTCGAACGACCTGGGGAGCTTGTGCTCGAGCGCGTCCAGGACGCGGTCGAACTGGGCGTGCACGGACTCCGCGTCGGGCTGGTCGAAAACCGTGCCCAGCAGGGTCTTCACCCATGGCCACGAGGACTTTGGGGTCACGCTCATCAGGTTCGCCGCGTAGTGGGTTCTGCACCTCTGCCAGGACCCGCCGACGGTCGCGCCGATCGCTGCGACCAGACCTGCGTGTGCGTCGGACGTGACGAGCTTCACGCCGGTCAGGCCTCTCGCGACGAGGTCGCGCCAGAACGTCAGCCAGCCGGCGCCGTCTTCGGTCGAGTTGACTTGCAGACCGAGGATCTCGCGGTAGCCGTCGGCGTTCACGCCGGTCGCGACCAGCACCGCGACCTTCACGACCCGGCCGCCCTCGCGGACCTTCATGGTGAGCGCGTCGGCGGCGACGAACGAGTACGGGCCGGCGTCCAACGGCCGGGTGCGGAACGCGGTCACCTGCTCGTCAAGGTCGCGCGCCATCTCCGACACCTGCGACTTCGACAGCCCGGTGATCCCGAGGGTCTTCACCAGGTCATCCATCCGACGGGTGGACACGCCGAGGAGGTAGCTGGTCGCGACCACGGTGGTCAGTGCGGCCTCCGCGCGGCGGCGGCGTTCCAGCAGCCACTCCGGGAAGTAGGTGCCCTGCCGGAGCTTGGGGATCTTCACGTCGATGGTCCCGGCGCGGGTGTCGAAGTCGCGGTGGCGGTAACCGTTGCGACGGTTCACCCTGTCGTCGCTGATCGTGCCGTAAGCGGCGCCGCAGATCTGGTCCGCGTCCGCGGATAGCAGCTGGTTGATGAACGTGCCGAGCATCTCCCGCAGCAGATCGGGAGACGCCTGCGCGAGGTGGTCTTCGAGGAAGCGGGCAGGGTCGATATCGTGGGGTGAGACGGTCATCGTCGGGGTCCTTTCGAGATGGATGTGAAGAGTTCTCTCGAAGGATCACGCGGTGACCGTCGCTACGTCCGCAGCGACACGGTCACCCGATCCGTACACCACCTTGCCGGACGCCACCCCCTGACTGCATGGACTCGACCCTGGCGCGCACGTTCGGAGAGTTGAGCGCCCACATAACGAATCGCGGATCCATATCCTGTCTAGCGATTCGAAGAACGGCCACGTCGACGACTGTCACGGCGCGCCCGATCCCGTGAGGGACAAGACATGCGCGCCCGATGGGATCGGGCATCCGGGCAATAAGGATGTCGTGTGGACGAAGAAAAGTACAGTTGAGTCGAAGGGCTTGATCTTCACGCATCCACCGATTGCTTCGATCACGAAAGACCCCTACTCCGACGTCAGCGAGTTGAGTCAGCCGCACTCCCCCACTCGAATCCTGGTCCTTTGATTCGACCCAGTCACCGTCGGTGAAGAGTCCGCCTCGAGCGATGTCTGCGAGCGTCTCGATCTCCCAACTCACGCGGTCAGCTCCACGTTCAGTTCGTCGATGAGCGTACCGGCGCGGTCGCCGAGGACGCGTATGGCACCATCGACTCCCCCGCGCTCGGTGAAGGGTGCGCCATCGAGATCGGCATCTGATAGACCGGCCGAGTTTGCGATGACGTCTGCCATTCGATCGAGCCACCAGCGCTGATCATCCGTGAACGCGACACCGGCGAGGCCCTGACGATCGAGCCAGTCGTCGTAACGTGCTCGCACGACGTCGGCATACGGGACGAGTTCGGTGTCCTCGCCCAACTCGTACCGCAGAAGGGAGACGAGGTCGGTGAGTCTCGCGTGATCATTTGGCCTGACGCGTTCGACCTGTACCGCTTCGTATGCGTGCCAGATGAGGTCGACCGTCCAGTTGTGCGGGGGCCGGGCAATGCGGTCGGCGAGTTCCGCGATGGCCGCGAACGGCACGTGCCGAGTCTTCGCTTCCATGAGCACCTGTATTGCGCTGATCTCACTGCGATGCTCAGCGAGGTAACCGCGCCACGATTCGACGATCGACCGCGCATGGTTCGTGTCGACCACGCCGTAGGCATCGACGAGCTCATCGACCGTCACTTCGTCGATCACTTGGTCGTGTGTGCGGCGCAGCTCGAGAATGCGCGAGCGCAACTCAGGGCTCGATGCGAGTGGCTCGATGGCGCGCTCGATCAGCTCAGCGATCGCTGCTTCCCGAGCCCTCGCGGATTCGGGCGACGCGTCGTCGACCTCCGGCAGCGAACCGGCCTGAGTATCGGGATCGACGGCGTCGACGAGTCCGCGAATGACGTTGCGCAGCGATCCCCCGGCGACCTCATCGAGCTCGGCGCGTTCCGACGCGGTGAGCTGTAGCTCGAGGGCCGACAGGCGCGAAGCAAGGGTCGCGGTCTCGTCCTCGGTGATGGAGAGGTCCGCGGCCTTCGCAAGCAACTTTTGCAGCGAGATTCCGCGATCTCGATTCAGCGGCGGTTCGACGAAGTCGTGCTCGGTGACCCCGACGGCGTCGACGATCACAAAGCGGGTCTTCTGTGCGGCATCCGGGGTGACTGCTCGGAAGTCTGCGGATGGGATCGTTCGTGCGCCCCGGCCTTTCATCTGCTCGAAGTACTGGGCGCTGCGCACATCGCGTAGGAAGAAGACGCACTCGAGCGGCTTGACGTCGGTTCCGGTGGCGATCATGTCGACGGTGACCGCGACGCGCATCGTCGGCGAGGTGCGGAACGCCTGCAAATGACCCTTCGGATCTTTCGCGTTGTAGGTGATCTTGGCTGCGAAGTCGTTGCCTTTGCCGAACACTTCGCGCGCAAGGTTTACCACTGTCTCGGCGTGATTGTCGTCCTTGCAGAAGATAAGCGTCTTTGGCACGACGCGGCGACCAGGAAAAATTTCGGGCATGCGGTCGCGGTAGGTCTCGAGGATCGTCCGCAACTGAGACATGTTCGTAACCGCTCGGTCGAGCTGCGTCGCGGTGTACTGGAGATCCTCATCGAGCGTCTCGAGTCGTTGCTTTCGCGTGCGACGGTCGACCTTGGGAACGACCGTGCCCGCCTCGATCGCTCCGCCTTCATCGCTCACACGAGTCTTGATGCGATAGATGTCGAAGTCGACGTTCACTCCATCCGCGACGGACTCTGGGTAGGTGTATTCCGAAACCAGGTTCTGCTGAAAGAACCCGAACGTCTGCTTGCCGGGCGTCGCTGTGAGCCCCACGATGTGTGCGTCGAAGTACTCGAGCACCCCTCGCCACACGCCGTATATAGAGCGATGCGCCTCGTCCACGATAACCAGGTCGAACGCTTCCGGGGGGAGCGCATGGTTGTATGCCACCGTCACCGGAACGTCGGGGACGAAACCGTCGATACCGGGATCGTCGCGATCCTCGACGTCCTTGCCCTGGAGCACACGGTGGACGCGCTGGATCGTCGAGATCACCACGCTGGCCGACTGCAGCATCCCAGCGCTTGTTAGCTTCATCACGGGATACAGCTCCGTGAATCGCCGGCCGTCGCCAGGGGTGCGGTAGTTCTGGAACTCAGCGAGCGTCTGGTCTGCGAGGTTGTTGCGGTCGACGAGGAAAAGGATGCGAGTGAATCCGCCGTAAGCGAGAAGCCTGTAAGCCTCGGTCACGGCGGTGAATGTCTTGCCCGCCCCCGTGGCCATCTGGATGAGGGATCGCGTATACCTCTGCTCACGCAGCGCTTGCTCCACCCCGTTGACCGCATCGATCTGCGCTGGTCGCAGACTTGTGCGGTCGAGCTCGGGGAGAGAGTGGACGCGGGCGCGCCAGGTCGCGGCGCCCGGCCTCTCAATGGCTTCGCGGGCCGCCCGTGCGAGGGTTGGCGGTTGCGGGAACGCGAAGACTCGACGCGCTCGCGGATGCGGGTCGAACCCGTTCGTGAAATGGGTCTCGACTCCTGACGACTCGAACACGAACGGGAGACGGCCGTCGGTAACCACCGCCCGCCTAGCCTGCGCATCGGGAAGGCCGGTGGCATACATCGCGGATTGCCACTCGACGCCTGACAGGGAGGTGCCGACCGGTTTCGCCTCGATGACTCCGACGACCTGCTTGTCTACGAAGAGTAAGTAATCGGCCCGTCCATGCCCCGAGGCCATGATGAACTCACGCACTGCTACGCCAACGCCCGCAAAGAGGTTGATCGCGGCGCGGTCCTGCACTACCCATCCGGCTGCTTCGAGCTGCTCGTCGATGAGTTTCCGTGCACGCGCTTCGGCGGGCAGGCGGTCAGCTTCGAGCATGCCGCCAGCGTATCGAATGCGCTATATCGGGCCTGACTGCCCGCGCACGAATGTGCCGCCGATCCATCGCACAAGGCGCACGAGCTTGCGTCGTCCGGCCGTGATGAGGATCGCAAGCACCAGCGGCCCAAACCACCAATACGTCAGCGCATTGACCCACAGCGCATGCCAGAGAAGCACGAGGCCCTGCCACACCCCCTGTTGAAAGAGGTCGCGCATCTCCCAGTAGTCGAGCATTGTCGTCTCCTCTCGCGTAAGCCATACGCATCTTTATCAGGAGGCCCAGACATCACATCCCCATCCCGCCACGCGGTGCCGACGTTTGCGATGGGTCCGCCCCCAAGGATTGACGGTGGGCAAATGCCTAGCGGCGCGCCAAAGGTCCAGCTGTGGCGTCAAGCTGAGCATCGGCGGTTCGTTCCAGGACCTGAAGGACCTATGTCGGGCGCCGGCGGTCAACGTCGCAGCGATCGTCGCGGCATGGCAACCCGTCCGTGGCCCCGCCGGGAATCGGCACGTGACTGACTTCGAACCTTTTCATCCAGCCGATAGCCTTCCGGAAGGAGGGCGATATGCGTGTCGATTTTTCGCCGTGGCGTTTGCGGGAAGCCCCAGCATCTGACGCGCTCGACGCGGTCGCCCATCGGACGATCGCGGCGCTCCTTGCGCAAGCTCGGAGCGGCCGCATACCCACGGAAGATGCCGCCGCGCAAGTTCACCAGGTGCGCTCGTTCGTTCAGTCGGTTGACGGCTACGACGCGACGGCGATTGCTGGCGCGATCGCCGAGTTGCAGTCGGAGCTCGATAAAGTGCGGCAGGGCTCGTAAGTGACACCGTCCGATGAGCTTGAGCGGGTCTTTGACCGCGACATTCGCCCGCTCGTCTTCGCCGACGTTGAGGACGTTGAGCCCGAGTTTGTGATCTTGTCGGGGCAGCAGGGGTCAGGCCGCGCACAGGCCATCTCGAGAATCCAATCCGCAGCGCAGCATCGTCTTGCTGTCGTGAGGGGTGATGAGTTGCGCGCCTTCCATCCGCGATACACGGAACTGGTCGGCACTGCTGACGCGGAGGTTGAGCTGGCGGCCGCGGCGGCGCAGTGGGTGGGTGCCTGCATCGCGTATGCGCGGGATCATCGACGATCGGTGCTGCTGGAGGGGTCGTTCGAGAACCCGGACGCGGTCACGGGAACTCTACGGCTGTTCGCCGAGCAGGGGTTTCGGACGCGCGTGATCATGGTCGGTGTGCCGGCGCGCGAGAGTCTGCTGACGTTGGCGTCGACGCACGCGTCACGCATCCAGGCGGGTCGTGCTTCGCGGTTCACGGACGGGGAAGAGCACCAGGCGGGCTTCGACGCGACAAGGGCGGTCGTCGCCGCAGTCGAGACCGACGCCCCCGAAAGTGGGCTCGTGGTGCTCGACCGTCGCGGTCGCACGGTTTTCGACAGCGAGACGCCGGCGCCCGACCAGGGTGGGAGCGGGGTTGAGGCGCTCGTGAAGGCGCAGTCCGTCACACCTTCGACGATGGACATGGTGGAGTGGTTAGGCGAACTTCGCCGGGTGAGCGAGTTCGCACAGTCGCTGCGCCGCCCCGAACGAGACGTGCTTGAGGCTCTCGTTGAGTTGCACGATCTTGCATTGCGGGAGGTGACCCCGCACCTGCCGTCCTTCGAGGGTTCCGATGTGCTCGCGGTCCAGGAGCGGAGCATCGCTACCCGACTGCTCGAGCTGCGCCGGACGTTGGCGCCGACAGAGACAGTCGACGCGACGGGTCCGGTCGTCGGTCCTGCTGGCCCTGACCGCGGGGGCGTGACTCGATGAGCCGGGAGCTGCGGGTGCCAGCGACTTCGGGACTCCAGCACTTCGGGCGTCAGTGACTCTGTGAGGTCGGAAGTTCCGAACTTCGGGGGTCCGATACTTCGCAGGTGGTTGCTTCGGTCTGCGGGTGTCCTGGGATAGCCGGCTGTGGTCAGCGGGTCGGGTGGTGTGTAGTGCCGGGTCGTGGAATAGCGGACCGAGCGGCAGCGAGGGAGCATATGCCGCGAAAGCCCGGAACGGAGCACCGCGCGGCCCGCTACACTCTCGCCGCCCAGGAAGCTCAGTCCGCGTTCGCGGTCATGTGAGCGCGTTGAGGGCGCCGGTCCACCAGCGGAGGTAGGTGTTCCGCGGGTCCTGGCCGGCGGCGAGCTCAGTGGTGTGTGCAAGGGAGCTCGGGGGTGACGGTGAACCGTTCCCCTCCTTCGCGAAGGTGCGCGAACTGTTCATGTCGGTGGAGCTCGACGACTCAGCCGCCGCGCACGAAGGCGAGCAGCTCGTCATGCCAGAGGGCCGCGAGTCGTTGCCGGGGGTTCACGGGGGGCCGCTCACACCGGCAGAGTAACGGGCCAGCTCGGACATCTCGTGAGCGCGCTGCCACAGTTCAGTCGGTCGTAAGGGCCATGACGTCGCGGATGAAGGTGCGGCGGTCGGCGGTCGGGTCGGTGATGAGTTCGCGGATCCGGTCGCTGAGGCCGCGGCGGTGTGGGAGGAACAGGTCGCCGAGGGGTTCGATGCACCAGTCGATGTCTTCTTGGATGCTGTAGCCGGTTTCTTCCTGGTGTTTGGTGGGGTACCAGGTGAATGAGGCGACGGCGGTGCGGTAGATGACGGCTTCGGCGTCTGCACGGTCAAGCATGGTGGTCTGCCTTCCTGGTTGTCTTCAGTGTCACAGTCCGAGCCCTTTCCCCGGTGTTGCGGGTCCCGTGTGGGGGCCGGTCGCGTCGGGCCGGCGATTGGGGAGGCGGGGTGTGTGGCGGAGGGTGTCGTTGAGGTTGCGAGCGATCTCATCCATCCGGGCATCCTCCGCAGCCTCTACGGCGTCCCTGCGGGCCTGCTCGCGTTCCCGAGCGATCCGTCGAAACGCCTCCCGATCGGTGGGGTCCACGAATTTGTGTCCGACCGTTGGCTGACTGGCGAGGTACACGTGGGCGCGGGCTCGTTGGCAGTCGCGTTCCCAGGCCGCGGTCATCTCCGGGCTGACCGCGTACTCCTCCTGCAGTTGCGAGATCTGTTCCGGAGTGCGCGGGGTGGTGAAGAACGCCGTCGCGGCGGCGCGGTTCTCCGCGCGTTCCGCACTGCTGGTCCCGTGCAGGCGCTCAGTGGGCAGCCCGCCCTGTTGGCGGTTCTTCTCCCGCCGCCGCCACGCCGCCGCCGCCGTTTTCGCTCGTTCCTTGTTCGCCTGGTAGCGGTCGCGGCTTTTCGCTTTCACCTCATCTTTGTGCCGTTCGTAGTAGTCCCGTGCGGCAGCTCGGCGGGCGTCGGGGTTGTCACGGTGTGCGTCGCGTTTCGCGGCAAGTCGTTCCTCGCGGTGCCGCTGATAGTCCGCCGCGTTGTTCGCGCGGCGCCGCTCGCGAAACCCGTCCGGGTCCTCCGCCCGTTGTCGAGCGACGTAGGCGCGGGAGTATCCGACCCACTTGTCCTTATTCGCCGCGTAGTACTGCCGGGACTGCTCCGCACGCCTCGCACGCTTGTCCTCCTCCGCGCGCCTCCGCTGCGCCTGCGCGCGCATGTATTCGCGGTTGTAGGCGCGGACGTGTTCCCGGTTCCGCTCCTTGTACACTGCCTGCAACTCCCGCCGCCTGTCCCGGGTGAGCTCCCGATACCACTTGCTCTTCTCGCGCTGATACTCGGGTCCGTGGATGGGCAGGCCGTCGCGTTCACGCTGGTCCTTCCACTCCTGCAGAGCAGGTGATTCCTTGCTGCGATCCCGGCGGGGCACGCGCGGCCGTTCGTCGTCGGTCATGACATGCCCATCCCCGCGGTGACGGAACTCCGCACGACACCGGGACCCAGCGGCGCTTTCCGCGCCAGTTGATCGAGGGAGGCGAGGTGGTCGATGCGGTCGGGGCGAAAACCGAACCAGTGATGCTCGGGCTCACCGTCAACGACGACCACGGGCGCCTGGCTGTAGCCGAGATCCTCGGTGACGTAGTGACGGGCCGCCGCGTTGGCGTCGAGGGTGAGATCAATCTCGGTGTAGCGGATGCCGGCTTCGTCGAGGCGTCGGCTGGTGAGCCGGCACTGCACGCACGCCGGCCCCGTCGTGTACACCGTGACGCTGACCATCACGACACCTTCCCCGCCGCACGTCGGCCCGCACGGTGAACGGAAGTGCTGGATTCTGTAAGTCCGGTGGTCACGGAGCGTCGGAGTGCTTCCTCGGTGGACCCGGTCAGGTGGTGCTGGTGGGTGAGGAGTAGGTCGATCGCGACACGGATGAGGGTGTTCTCCGTGATCCGCTCTGCCCGTACGGTGCGGCGGCGCATCAGCGTTCGTGCGAGGGCAGAGAGCGCGGCGTATTGGTCTTCCCGCACGCGTGCTTCCTTGCGAGTCAGCCGCGCGAACATTGGCACGGACGGATCCGTGTCCTCCGCGTGTGCTCGGGTTCGGCTGTCGGTGAGGGTCGCAGCGAGATCGATGCGGGGCATTGCTTTCACCAGCTCCCCATAGGTGCGGGCTCGAGAATCCCGGACAGTTCGTGACCCAGGCGGGTGACGTCGGCGATGCCTCCCGCGGTGGACCGGTTGTCGCGAAGCGTTGTCACGACCTGCCCGAGCACGGGTGCGTCCGCGTGCGCCTTGTATTGCCGCAGATGGGTGTCGAAGCGGGGGATGCCCCAGGTGGAGTCCAGGAGCGCCTGCCATGCGGGTAGCTGGGTGGGGATGCGTGGGGCCTTGCCCCCGGTTCTTGGACACGGGGTGGGATTATGCCGCTATCGGTAGCGTAGCGGCGGTGAGTTCGGCTTCGAATGCGACGGGCGCGATGTAGCCGAGGTAGGAGTGGCGGCGGGTGTTGTTGTAGCGCACGAGCCACCGGAACACCTCGCGACGGCAGGAGGCCTCGTCGGCGAACACGGCCCGGTCTTGCAGGACCTCGCGCTTGAGCGTCGCGTTGAACGCCTCCGCGAGGGCATTGTCAGCGCTCGTGCCCACCGCGCCCATGGACTGTGTCACGCCGAGCCGCTTGCACAGTCCCGCGTAGGCCTTGGAGGTGTAGACCGATCCGTGGTCCGAGTGGAACACGGACCCGGTCAGCCTGCCGCGGGTCAGCCTCGCCGAACGCAGCGCATCTTCGACGAGCTCGTTGCGCATGTGGTCCGCGACCGCCCACCCGGCCAGCCGTCTCGAGCAGCAGTCGATCACGGTCGCCAGATACAGGTTCTGCCCGTCAGCCAGCGGCAGATAGGTGATGTCGCCGACATACCGCTGGTTCGGCGCCTCGGCGGTGAAGTCCCGTTTCAGCAGGTCGGGGACGACCTGTCCCGACGGCTCGGGGACGGTGGTGCGCACCCGCCGCTTGCGCTGGTACCCGTGGATCTCGTTGTCTCGCATCACGCGGGCGACCCGCTTGCGGTTGACCCGCTCGGACGGCGCGGCGCCGTCATTGAGCTCGGCGGTGATCCGTGGCGCGCCCATCGTGTTGTCGCCTTCGTGGACGGCGCGGATCCGCCCCGCCAGAACGTCGTCCTCCGCGGCGCGCGCCCGCCGGGCGGCGGCGCCGGCCCGCCATGCGTAGAACGAGGACCTCGTGATCTCGACGAGCTGACACAACCGCTTCACCGGGTAGGTGGCTGAGAGGTCCTCAACGAACTGGAAGCGGTTCACCAGTTCGTCTCCCCCGCGAAATACTTGGCCGCCTGCCGCAGGATCTCACGCTCGGTGACGAGCTTGACCTGCTCGACCTCCAGCTGCGCGACCCGCCCCTCCAGGCGTGCGATGCGCTGCGCGGGCGTCTCATCCGCCCCCGCATCCGCCGTCGGCGAGGTCGCCGACGCCTTGAACGGGCTGCGCGCGGCGGTGCCGTCCGCAGCCGTCTTCCGGCCCGTCCCGTGCCGCTCCAGCCACAGCCGCAACGTGCCGCGCTCGATCCCGAGATCAGCGGCGATGCCACGCACCGTCGCCCCGGGAGTGGACTCGTACAAGTCCACGGCCTGCCGCCGGAACCCGTCGGAGTAGTTCTTCCTAACCATGATTCTGATCATCTCGCTTCCCCAGCAAAATGCTGGATTCAGCGTGTCCAAGAACT
>NZ_PQBR01000022.1:0-162873 GCF_002911615.1 Microbacterium sp. CJ77
TGCCGTCCGCAGCCGTGTTCCGGCCCGTCCCGTGCCGCTCCAGCCACAGCCGCAACGTGCCGCGCTCGATCCCGAGATCAGCGGCGATGCCACGCACCGTCGCCCCGGGAGTGGACTCGTACAAGTCCACGGCCTGCCGCCGGAACCCGTCGGAGTAGTTCTTCCTAACCATGATTCTGATCATCTCGCTTCCCCAGCAAAATGCTGGATTCAGCGTGTCCAAGAACTGGGGTCAGGGCCCGTGGATCGATCCGGTTCAACACCACGGCGTGCCGAACATGCCGTGGTTCGATCAGCGTGGTGATCGTCCGAATGGTTGGTTCGACCGCGAGCGGCTCCGGAGTGAGCGGGACGATCGCGAAGTCCACCGCATCCAGGACCGTCTCCAGGGGCTTAGTGCTCTCCAGCGAACCGGGGGTGTCGACCAGGACGAGGTCGTACGTCGCGTGCAGTTCACGCAGCCGGACCAGGACGTTCGGATGTTGCCTGCCCGCGAAATCGAACGGCAGACCGGCGCCAGCGTTGTCAGCCCACCAGACACTGGACTGCTGCGGGTCCACATCCACCACCAGCACCCGAGACCTGCGGGACAGGGTCGCCGCGAGCTGAACGGTAATGGTCGTCTTCCCCACCCCGCCCTTCTGATTCACGACCGCAACGATCCGCAGCGACTGATCAGCGTCCACGTGAGCCTCCCGGAAATGTGTGACTGGCAACCCATAGCGTCAGAGGCTCCAGTGGGTAGACGACGGTGCGGCCGAGTCGGCAGAACGGCGGGCCCTGCCGTCGATGCCGCCAGATCGCGAGCGCGTTCTCCGTCACACCGGGGAGCTGCTCCGCGACCTGCGCGGGCGTGAGATACACCTCGGGAAGCCCGATCGTGGGCCGGTCCGCTGTCATCGCCATCTCTCAACCTCTCCTGCATTTCCACCAGTGGGATTGACAAGAGTGTTGTACTTAGATATTCACTTAGTCAAGGGCTTTTCGTGAATCCGTAGCGCGGTAAGGCAAACTAAGGAGGTGAAGGTCGACGTGAAGACACCCAACGGCGACACCATGACCGCTCTGGCAGCGACGCTGCCCGTCGGGTCCGCGCTACGCATAGCCCCCCAGTTCGTCGCTACAGCTGTGAACGAAGACACCGGGATCGAAACCGCGATCGAAGCGAGATACGTCCCCGGTGCCGGCCGGTACGTGATGACCACCGTCGTCAACCGCGCCGTCGGAGACGACTTCGACGAAACCGCACTGCGCCGGGTCGTGACCCAAGCGATCCTGCAAGCCGCGATCCCGCACTGCATCGCCCTGCAACTGTCTGACTCGGATGACGGAGCGTGGATCACCGTCGCAGATCTCACTGCCAACGACGGACGGGTCATCCCCGAATGGATGGCCGAAGCGGTCGTGAAGCGCGGCATGAAAGCCGAACGCATGGACGTCATCGAGATCCTCTACGGCACCGCAGCCCTCGCCGGGCTACCCCCCGTCAAAGCCGTCCAAGTCGAACTCGGCGTCCCCCACCGCACCGCCGCGGACTGGATCTACAAAGCGCGCGCCGCAGGACGCCTCGAAGGAATGAGCTACACGCCCGGCCGACAGGCGGATGGGTAGCGTCCATCCTTACAAGACCAAAGAGGGCAAGCGGTACCTCGTTCGATATCGCAAACCCGACGGTACGAACGCCGCCAAGCGCGGTTTCCGCACGAAGCGCGAAGCCGAGGAGTACATCGCGACAGTCTCCGTTTCCATCTCAGCCAATCAGTACGTGGACCCGGGCGACGCCCGCATCACGATCGCCGACCTCGGCGCAGACTGGTTGCAAGATCAGGCCGCCGTCATCAAGCCGTCCTCTCTTCACCCTCTTGAGTCGGCATGGCGAGTCCACGTCCAACCACGCTGGGGCGCGGTACAAGTGGGCGCTATCCGACACAGTGATGTGCGGAGTTGGGTAACCGCGTTGACCAAAGACCGCGGCGCAACCACGGTGATTCGCTGTTACGGAATACTGGCCTCGATCCTCGATATCGCGGTACGAGATCGACGAATCGCCGAGAACCCGTCTCGAGGGATTCGGTTGCCGAAGAAGCGCGGCAAGCGGCATATCTATCTGTCTCACACACAGGTCGGCATACTTGCACACTGCTCGATCCATCCGGAGCTGGTTCTTTTCCTCGCCTACACCGGGCTGCGATGGGGCGAGGCTAGCGGTCTTCGCGTCAAGGATGTGGATCTCATCCGGCGGCGGGTTCACGTGCACGAAAACGCCGTCATGGTCAATGGCACGGTCCACACCGGCACACCGAAATCGCATGTAACCCGCTCCGTGCCTTACCCGGACTTTCTCGAGAACATCGTCCGTGCCGCCGTGTTCGGGAAAGGACGAGAGGCCCTTCTGTTTGGAGATGGTCAGTCACACCTCCGCCTACCCAACTCGCAGGACGGATGGTTCGCGGGCGCCGTACGCCGGGCAGCGACACAAGATCCGGATTTTCCGCGAGTGACGCCCCACGACCTGCGCCACACCGCAGCCAGCCTCGCCATCAGCGCGGGCGCGAACGTCAAAGCCGTGCAACGGATGCTCGGCCATGCTTCAGCAGCGATGACACTAGACACCTATGCGGACCTCTTCGACGACGACCTCGACAACGTCGCCGAGGCCTTGAGTAGAGCGCGTCAAGCAACGATCACACTATTAGAGGTGACACAGCCAACTCCGCCAAACCAAATCATGCCTTCATCGACCGCACATGTCTTTCTCCCGCTGAATGGTGGCGGACTGAGCCGATAAGGCGGGACGGTAGCGCCGCTTGCCCACCCACTGCGTTCGCGCGACGGTGGGTCAGACTGCGCGGAGGAGATACTTGGCGAAAATCCCGTCGTCGCCATAGCCGGCTTCCTCGATCGCGAAGCCTGCCTCGGTGAGCATTGGTTCGAGTAGCCACGTGAAGGTGGAGTGCTCGTCTCGGACGTGTTCTTCGAGGTCGGCACGCGTCCATCCGCCTTCCTCGTCCGCGTAGCCGGTCGAGCACCAGTGCTCGATCCGTTCGATCGCACTTTCCAGCGGAAAGTGGTACACGACATCCCACAGGCGGAGGATCCCGCCAGGGCGAAGCATCGCTCGGATGCGCGCAAGCGCGATGGCCTTCCAGAAGTCGGGGAGGTGGTGCAGCGCGTAGCGGGAGTAGACGAGATCGACCGATTCGGACGGGCGCTCGTAAGTTAGGTACCCCGCCTCCACGATATGGAGCGACGAACCTGCGGCTTCCGCTTTCTCACGGAGGACCCTGAGCATCACAGGTGAGGGATCCACGGCCGTCACGTTTTCCCACTGCTCTGCGGCGAGCAGTGCGAACTGCCCCGTTCCGGCTCCGAGATCGACGACATCCGAGCTCCCGGCCGGAAACACCTTCCGCAGGGCTGCGATCTCGCTCGCTGCGCCGGCGTCTTCCTTCGCGTCGTAGTGGGCCACGTGCTCAGGATCGGTGTTCTCTCGACCCAGAGACGTTGTCTCATCCAAGAACCACGTCGGTCGCTGCATGCCGCCCACCATATCGAGTGGTAGCGGCATGGCTTCTAGTCCGCGGCGACGGCGACTATCGGCGACGAGTTAAGGGCGATGAGAACACGTTCGTTCTCATTTCGTTCTCACTTGCTGATTCTGCTAATGACAGAAGCCCCGCGATCCCAGTGTTTCCAAGGGTTCGCGGGGCTTTGACGGTGGCGGTGACGGTGGGATTTGAACCCACGGTAGGGGGGAGGCATCCGATAGCTCCCCGCACTGCGCAGTACAGGTCTGGAACTCCTGGAGATCGTTGGATACTCAAGGAATGTGCTTTGTGCACAACTCGAAGTATATCGGATCAGCATGGAGGATTCCGGGAGTCATGTGATGACACGGTGGTGACCGATCGAAACTCATGACGGCGGATCGTCGTGCGTGCTAGATGTCCACAGCCTAGCTGCAGTCAGGGCGGTCAGCGTAGCAGGGCCAGCAGCGCCGGAGTCATCCTTCCACGCAGCGCTCACCTGCGCACCCAACCAGGAGACGCGGCCCCTAGTAGCGGACGGTGAATGCTGCATCTAGGGCGTCACCGAACGGCACGGCGGCGTTGGTCTCGGTCCACGAGGCAAGGGCTGCGTCTAGGCAGGCGAAGGCGCTGCCGACTAGTGTGCGAGCCTCGAGGTCAACGAAGAGAGGGTCGTCCTCGAGGCGTTCCCTGATTAGAGGTGTGAGCAGGGCGGACCAGGCGAGGTGCTTTTCGAGGTTTCGTGCGCGGAGTGATGCTGCACTGTAGATCACACGCATGGTTCGAAGCCACTTGTCGGGCTGCGCGTCGATTTGCTCCGCGCCATCGCGCATGCCGAGGTGCAGTGCCCGCCAGGGCGTCTGGTCTGCCAGTCGCCGGGCGACGTTGTCCCGGAGCTGGGTGCCTGCGATGACAAGGTCGCCGATCACGGCGTCTTCTTTGCTGGCGTAGTAGCGGAAGTAGCTGCGAACCGAGATACCGACCGCGGTCACGATGTCTTCGATGGTGGTCTGCTCGAACCCCTTCTCATCGAAGAGGATGAGCGCGTGCTCGGCGATGCGTTCGCGCACTGCTTCGCGAGTTATCGCACGCAACCCGCTAGCCGGGGCCGGGGGACGGTTCATGTTCCGAGCATACCGCGCCGTTTGTGTCATGCTGTGTCAGTTTTGACGTAGGGTGTTGTAAGTCTCCAGGAAGGACAACGTGATGAAGAAGCGCACACTCGGTCAGCAGGGACTGACCGTCTCGGAGCTGGGCTACGGCTCAATGGGACTCGTCATGGCCTACGGGCCGACGGATGAGACTGAGGCCACGGCCGCGATCAAGAAGGCACACGAGCTGGGCGTTACTCTCTTCGACACCGCCGAGCTGTACGGGTGGGGAGAGGGCGAGAAGTTCCTCGGCCGCGCCGTGAAGCACTTCCGTGACGAGATCGCCATCGCGACGAAGTTCGGCTTCACCCGCGAGTTCGGTTACGACAGCCGCCCGGAGCACGTCCGTGAAGTCATCGACAACAGCCTGGGGTACCTCGGCGTCGACTACATCGACGTCATATACCAGCACAGAGTGGACCCGAACGTTCCCATCGAGGACGTCGCCGGAGTCGTAAAGGAGTTCATCGATTCCGGCAAGGTCAAGTACTTCGGTCTGAGCGAAGCGGGACCGAACACGATCCGCCGCGCACATGCCGTACAGCCGGTATCCGTCGTGCAGAGTGAATATTCACTCTTCACGCGAGAAGTCGAGACACTGTTCCCCGTTCTCAACGAACTGGGCATCGGGTTCGTTCCGTACTCGCCGCTGGCGCGCGGTTTCCTCACCGGCAGCCTGAAGAAGTCGACCGCGGACTACGACGGCACAGACAGTCGCAACTCCGGCGCAGGCCTTCCGTGGTGGCAGCCGGAAAACTTCGACAAGAACTACGAGATCGTCCAGAGGCTGACAGCGATCGCTGTGGGCAAGGCCGCGACGGTCTCACAGCTCGCGCTTGCCTGGCTCCTCGCGCGGGGTGACTTCATCGTGCCGATTCCAGGAAGCCGCAGCCCGAGGCGGGTCGAAGAGAACCTCGCGGCAGCTAGGCTGAGCCTTACTGCCGATGACTTCGCCGCGATCGAGACTGCGATCGGAGACGGTCCCTACGGCGCCCGTAACAGCGAAGGCGTCCGGTGGGACTGAAGTAGCACAGCGGGCCCGCCGCGATCTTCACAACCTGCCACGAGAGGCCCAGCAAGGAGTGCAGTCTCCGGAGCGACCGGGGTCGCCGTCAATGATCGCACGGGTCCCCCGAGGGCCGACTCTTCCCCGACACTGGCTCACCTCCGTCGACGAGCCGTCGAGGGATGGGCTAGAACCATCAGATGGCCGCCGCCTCGAGGCGGACGTCACGGCGCGTCGGAATGACAATCGGGTGTGTACCGGCCATCCGCTCGAGCACGCGAATCACTTGACATGAATAGCCGTACTCGTTGTCGTACCAGACATAGAGGACAAGATTCACACCGTCGACAATCGTGGCGAGCCCATCGACGATCCCCGCGCGATGCGAACCGACGAAGTCAGTAGAGACAACCTCAGGTGATTCGACGTAGTCAATCTGCTGCCGCAGTTGCGAATGCAGCGATACGCGACGGAGGTAGTCGTTGACGTCGTCCTTCGTCGCCGGACGGTCGAGCGTCAGATTGAGGATCGCGAGCGAAACGTCCGGGGTTGGTACACGAATGGCCGAGCCGGTGAGCTTCCCGGCAAGTTTCGGCAGCGCCTTTGCGACCGCTTCTGCTGCCCCTGTCTCGGTGATGACCATGTTCAGCACCGCGGACCTTCCCCGCCGGTCGCCTTTGTGGAAGTTGTCGGTGAGGTTCTGGTCATTCGTGAATGAGTGCACGGTCTCGACGTGGCCGCGAGCGACCCCGTAGGCCTCGTCGATCGCCTTGAGCACTGGAGTGATCGCGTTCGTTGTGCATGACGCAGCCGACAGCATCCGGTCGGCTGCTGTGATCGTCTCATCGTTGATGCCGTGCACGATGTTCTTTAGCGGCTTCTTCCCAGGCGCGGTCAGCAGCACCCGTGCCACACCCGAACTTCGCAGATGCTGAGCCAGGCCAGACTCATCACGCCAGCGGCCCGTGTTATCAACGACGATCGCGTCGTGGATTCCGTACGCCGTGTAGTCGATCCCAGCCGGGTCATCGGAGTAGATGACTTGGATTCGGGTGCCGTTAGCAATCAGCACGTCGTGTGCGGCGTCTACCGTCACCGAGCCAGCGAATGGCCCGTGGACCGAGTCGCGAGCGAGCAGACTTGCCCGCTTGACGAGATCATTCTCCGACCCGCGACGCACCACGATCGCGCGCAACCGCAGCCCGCGACCGTTTCCCGCGTGGGCGACGAGGATTCGAGCAAGCAGCCGACCAATTCGGCCGAATCCGTAGAGCACCACGTCCGTGCCAGCGACGGGGGGCGCCTCGCGCGGCGCTGCTGCGAGAATGCTGCGCACGTGATCCACGACGTCCGACGCTGCCGCGTCGCGCAACGACGCCGCTAGCCGCGCCACGTCGATCGACGCGGGGCTAGGTGAGATCTTGAGTAGCGCATCGATCACGACCGATGTCTCGGCAAGGGGGAGTTCCTCGTGGCCGAGTTCACGTGCGCGCTCGTGCACCGAAATGACGCCGGCAGCGGACAGATTGATGAGCCGATGCCCGTGAATCGACGTCACCACCCCGTGGTCACGGTACAGGCGGCCGATCCGCGGTATAAGCTGCTCCGCCTGTTCTTCGCGGGCGATCCAGGCATCACGATGCGCATCGTAGGTGGCTGCGGACACGTCTCTCTCCTCAGGCGCACCTTGGATTGAAGCGCCCTCTCCCGTTACGAACGTTGTGTTAAGTGTGAATGCACTTCGTACCAGCTTACGATGCATTCGTGCAACATGGCTAATTATCCCGCTTCGTCCACCGTAGTTCGCTCGACAGGGATCTGCAGCAGGGCGAAGCCTATGGCTGGGACGGCCCTGCACGGCTGAGGGTGTATCCGCGAGCGGAGCCGCAGGTCCAGCATCTCCGGGATCGTTGGTCGACTCCGGCAGGGTTCCCCGCCTGGATCCGCAACGCGATCGACCGAGCAAAGGGACGATGGGTTCGAAGTAGTCTCGACTCGCGGATGCGTTCATGGCCTGCTGCCCGGTGTTTCCCATTCGGCAGGACGCTCCGCATTCCCAGGAACGACTCGTTCTGCTCCCGCCCCTTCCCTCAGCGGCGCGAGTCGACGACCATGTCACAAATCCGGAGCCTGGACGTCTTTCTCTGTGAGGCCGCGCAAGTCGGCGTGGCCATGACACGAAAGAGATCCGTCATGACAACTGCCATCTTCGACCTCGCTGAGCTGCCGCGGGCGTTCGCCGATCGCTTCAATGCCCGTGACTTGGACGGCCTCGTTGCTCTCACCACGCCTGAGACGGTCTTTGTGCCTGCTCCAGGGCAGCCGGTGCAGGGCGCAGATCAAGTGCGGGCTGCACTTGAGAGCTTTCTCGGGATCGACTTGCCGATCTCGCTGACCGTGCGTCACACGTTCGTCGCCGGAGCGACCGGCCTCGCCGTCGCCGATTGGAAGATAGAAGGCACGGGGCCTGACGGCGCGGCGGTGTCGCTGTCGGGCAGCACCGCCGATGTCGCGACCCTTGACGAAGCGAAGGGCTGGCGATACACCATCGACAATCCGTTCGGAACGGCCTGAGCCCGGCCGCTGGGCAGGGGGTGGAGTCCGCTCAACCTCCTGCCCACCGTTCACACGCCCGACTCGCCTCCCTCGGTCCGAAGTTCGGCTCGCAGCATGGAGCGCGCACGCGTCAATCGCTGACGCACCGCTGATGGGTTGATACCGAGCATCGCGGCGGTCTCGGCGGCGCTGCGGCCTTCCATTACTGAGAGCACGAATGGGTCGCGCAACGTGTCAGGCAGATCGTGGATCGCATCCACGGCCTGGCGGAGACGCACACGATCGTCGACCGCGCTGAGGACATCGTGCGCAGCGGAGAGACTGACGGAGAGTTGCTCCTCGGGCCGGCGAGAACGCAGGCGAAACAGGTCGGCCGCCGTTGTACGCGCGATCACGTCGATCCACGCGCACAGTGACTTCGGTTCGGAAGAGGCGACTGTATCCACCGACCGCCACGCACGCAACGCGATCGTCTGGGCCACGTCGTCGGCGTCGTCGGGATGCACACCGAGCGAGATGCTCCGCCGGCGTAGCCTCAGCGGCTCGGCCGTCAGCAGAGCCTCCAAGACCTCGCGGCGAGCAGGAACAGCTGCATTCTGATCAGTCATGCCCGGTGTCAAGCTGCGAGCTGAGGCTCTCTTCATCAGGAGACACGTTCGAGGAGCTGCCGATCGGGAGGAGACATCCATCCGACCCACAGATACCGTCCGCGTCAGCGTTGCCCAGGATCGTCAGTGGGACTTTGGGGTCACTCATCGAATCACTTCCTTCTAGGTCGATCGAACCGACTCGAACAGACCGATGATCGCCTCCGCGGTCTGCGCCCCGATGCGCCGTCGGAACGACCGATAAACGAGTTCCACTCCGTCGCCGTCCGCGCGAATCGGGCGGCCGCCTCGTTCAACACGCTCGTGCACCATCCCGCAGCACATTCGCATCTGGCGCATGGCGACCCATCCGATTGGCCGCTCAACTTGCTCAGGTGAGAAACCACCCTCTGTTGACCGGCAGACTCACTCCTGAGACACCCTGGTTCTCCAACAGGAAGCGCGTCGCGCCCACGACGTCTGCGACCGTAGCCAACTCGCCTCCCGGGGTGCGAGATGTGTAGGTGTCAAGGACGCCCTCGGGTTTCGACGCCCAGAAGGGGCTGTCTCCGATGATCCCGGGATGCAGAGCATTGACCCGAATGGGCGCCAATTCCAACGCGAGAGTGCGAGTGAGCCCGTCAACACCGCCGTTGATGGTCGACACGGTCGTGGACCCCGGGTACGGCAGATCCTTCGCCCCACCACCGAAAAGGACGATCCCCGTCCCGCGGCCTGGGTCAAGGCGGTCAAGAAGCGTATGTACCACTTCAGTGTATCCAACGAGCTTCAGCACCGTGAGCCTGCGGGCGCGTTCGACACTGTATTCACGAACAGAGTTCGAGTCCCTTTCGATCGCTGAGAGCACGAGGCCATGCACCGGGCCCGGGATCGCTCGCAGCGCCTGGGCGATCGTCTCGGGCTCTGAGATGTCGAGAGCGATCCCCGTTGCTCGGCTGCCGATCGAGCGCGCGATCTCCTGGGTTCGAGCCTCGTCGCGTCCCGTGATGACCACCGAATCGCCCCGCGCGGCGACGTCTCGTGCGAGCTCGAGTCCAATGCCCGAAGTCCCGCCCACGATGACGATCGTCTTGTCTGCCACTGCTCCTCCTTCGATTGCCGCGTCAGGCACCACGATGCCGACCCGGACGTGTGTGTGATTGCGTGCTTCGGGGGTTCCGGAGCCCATGACTAGAGGAGATCGCGTCGTGTGACCTCAGCGATGGCGCTCCAGTCGTACTCTGCGAGCTCTGGGTCGGCCAGAGCCCGCTCGAACACGGCGACTAGCGCCGGCATCGTCGCCGGCCTGACACCCCCCGCCTCTGCGACCTCGCGTGCGAGAGCGAGATCCTTGTGGCCCAGGGACATCCTGAATGCTGGTGGGGTGTAGCTGCGTGCAGCAATCTCTGCGCCGTACCCGGAGTACACAACGCCCCCGAAGAGGCTGCTCGTGAGCAGCTCGACGAAGGTGTCGGAGTCCACTCCTTGTCGCTCGACGAGCGTGAGCGACTCGCCGAGGGCCTGGAGCGCGTGGATGATGTTGTAGTTCACGGCGACCTTGACGACATTGGCCATGGACGCCTTTTCCCCCAGCCGCCAGACGCGCTTTCCCAGGTGCTCGAGATAAGGCACCACGGCGTCCACGATGTCGCTCGGTCCCGCCGCAAGGATGTGCAGCTGGCCGGCTGCGGCCACCGGCGGACGCCCAAGCACGGGGGCGGCCACGTATCCGGCCCCATGATCGGCGTAGAGGGTCGCGAGCCGATCTGCGGCCGCCATGCCGATCGAAGCTGAGTTGACATGTATGGACCCGGCCGCCGCAGCCACACCGCCACCGAGGACGGCCTCGGCTGCCTCGTCATTGGCCAGCATGCTGAACGACACTCGGGTAGCGAGCGCCTCTTCCGGGGAGTCCGCGCGGCGGGCGCCGGCGGCCAGGAGCTCTTCCATGGGGCCGCTGGAACGGTTCCATACCAGCACAGTGTGTCCGGCGCCGATCAGACGTCTTGCCATCGCGGTGCCCATGGAACCGAGCCCGAGGAATCCGACGTCAGTCATACCTCTCCTCGCCCCCACGTCGTATTCAGGTGTGACTGGCTGTCACGGTTGAGGTTGAGCGGGCCGTCGATCGTGTAGTACTGACGACCGGCGACGATGAGCTCTTCGGCGGGGAACTTGGTGATGACTTCGCAGCCGTCTGCGGTCACGACGAGCTCTTCCTCGATCCGTGCGGCACCCCAGCCGTCCGCGGACGGCCAATAGGTCTCCAGAGCGAAGACCATGCCCTCCTCGATCGTCTCGGGGTGATCGAGCGAAGTGAGACGCGAGAAGATCGGCTTCTCCCAGATCGACAGGCCGACGCCATGGCCGTACTGCAGCGCGAACGCCGCCATTTCGTCGGCGAAGCCGAACTCCTGCGCCGTCGGCCACACCTTAACGATGTCGGCCGTGGTCGCACCCGGCTTCACCAGAGCGATGGCACGGTCCATGTACTCGCGTGCGCGCGTGTACGCGTCGCGTTGCTTGCTCGACGCGGACCCCACGGCGAAGGTGCGGTAGTAGCAGGTCCGATATCCGTTCCAGCTGTGGAGGATGTCGAAGAAGGCGGGGTCGCCCGGCCGGATGAGCCTGTCGGAGAAGACATGCGGATGCGGCGAGCAACGCTCCCCCGAGATCGCGTTGACCCCCTCGACGTATTCCGATCCGAGGTCGTAGAGCGTCTTCGCGACGACGCCGACGGCCTCGTTCTCACGCACGCCCGGCCGCAGGAAGCGGTGCAGCTCTTCGTAGGCGGCGTCCACCATCGACGCCGCTTGCGTGAGTAGACGGATCTCGTCGGGCGTCTTGACGTACGTGTTCGATCTGCGCGAGACGGCGCCGGACAGGTTCGAGGTGCTGCGTGTCTTCGAGTGAGAAAGTACCGATCGAGCTTCCCGACGGTGTCGGACTGCGGCGCCTGCCGCCGAAGTCTCATCGGTCGCGCAACGCTCCGCCGGAGTGGGACGTGATGCTCGACGGTGCACGCATCGGGTGGATCGAACAGTGGAACGTTCGCAGCGCCAGTTCGACCTTCTACCGGGCGACCGCGGTTCACCCGGGAACCGGCGCACCCATCCCGCTCGAGTCGAGCACAGACCTCGCCGAACGGGTGGAAAAGGTGGTCGCCGCGTGGAAGGACCCGGCGCGCTTCGTCCGCAAGTCGTCCTGGGACTGAGTGGCCGCGTTCACGCGGACAGCGCGGCCACCGTGCACACCGCGGCTGCCACCGCGAGTGCCGGGCCATGCGCCACGGCGCCGGGTCGATGCAGCACGTACACGACGAGCTGATGCATCCCGCTGATCCCCACGGCGACGACCGGGATGAGCATCCACGCGACCCCACCGAGGCCGCCGACCCACAGCCCGAGGGCGCCGGCGAGCTTCACGTCGCCGAACCCGACCGCCCCCAGCAGTCCCAGCACGAAGTACACGGCGGCGAGCACCACGGCTGCCAGCGCAGCACCGCCGAGATGTGTGCGCGCCAGATCGCCGGTCAGCAGCGCGCCGGCGGCCAGCCACCCCACCGCAAGACCGGTCAGGGGCAGCAGCAGCCGGTCCGGGATCTGATGTGTGCGGAGGTCGACGACGCTCACCGCCACGAGAACGATGGCGCCCGCGCCCAGCAGCGCCGCCGTTCCGGCGGGCGGGAGGGCCCGGTCGATCCCGGTGGCAACGGCGCCGACCGCGATCGCAAGTCCGGTCGTGGCGGCCGGGATCAGGCGGTGCGGCGCCGCGGGCGCGACGGCGGGTGGTGCGGGGCGGGTCATGGGTCCGTGACCAGTTCCCGGCGACCCTCATCGATCAGGGACTGAGTCTCGGGCTCGGGTTCGTAGCCCTCGTCGAAGCTGTCCAGATACCGTTCCAGATCGCCGACGATCCGTTCGAACCGGTCGGTGTCGCCCTTGGCCAGGGCACTGAGCATCAGATTGCGCCAGGCGGTCTCGTTGACCGGGTCCACCACGTTGCCGACGGTGGCGGCGAACTGGGCGCGGCCGTGGTCGCGGGCCGCGTAGGCGCGCCGGAACAGCTCGTCCGCGACGTCGCTGATCCGCGCGATCATCTCCTCCAGGTCGAGGTGACACCAGGCCCAGAATCGTTGCTTGATGCCCGCGAACGGCTGCCCCTTGACCAGGCGCAGTGCCGCCCGCAGCCGCTCGGAGCTCGCCGCGGTGATGTCGGTGCCGACGAGGTCCTCGAACTCGCCCCAGTCGCTGCGGATCCCGGTGTGAAGGCGGTACCCGTGGGTGGAGTCGTAGCGAGGAAGATAGTTCTCCACTGTGCCCGTGTCGACGTCCGCATCGGTGGCGCCGAGCCAGTTCCTGGTGTGGTTGGTGAGCTTGCGCATCGACATGGACGCGGCCTGGGGGGCGGCGTTGGGCCAGAACGCCTGGGCGAGTTGGTCGGTGGTCGCGTGCGGGTGCAGGTGCAGGTAGGCGACGAGCTCGACCCCGCGGCCGGGGGCGGGCGCCCGCGGCTCCCCCTCGCGTTCGGGAAGATCGATGCCCACCGGTCCGAGCAGCCGCAGGTATGGGGCATTAGGCTGAGCGCTCGCCTGAGGCGGAGGCTCCTCATCGTCAGGAGGACGTGTCTCCGTGGGGTGGGACGGGTCATCGTCGTCGACAACGGGTGCGGGTCGTCTGGCGGCCGCCGGCGCATCGTGTTCGGAGGTGCGGGGTGGCGCCGCGGCGTCGTTCATCAGGCGGGTCAGGAGGCTGAGGACCTCGTCGCCCACGTGCTGAGGATGCAGTTCAAGGCCGATGGGCTCCAGGGACGCGTGCTCGTCGTCGCGCAGACGCAACTGCGCGCCGTCGAGGAGCGGTTGCCCGGCAATCACCGCGATGCCGGCCTGGTCGCTGTGCGAGACGATGTCGGCAAGCGCGTCCGCTTGCGCGTCGGTGAGCGTGGTGTGGATGATGACGACCTCGGTGGACCATGAGTCGGGAGAGTCGCTGATCCGGGCGTCGGCGATCGACGCGTGACCGGCGTCGGCGAGCGCCCGGCGGACGTCCATGGTGCGCGCGCGCAGGGCCGGCAGCAGCGACTCGGCGTCGTTCAGATACCGGACTCGTCCGGTGTCCACAGCGCGGGCCAGTCCGTGGTGCGCGCCCACGACCGTGACGCGCAGGTCGTCAGACCACTGCGCGGTGGAAAGCTCCAGCGTCATCGACGTGAGCGCGGCGGCGACCTGGGCGGGGTCGCCGTGAACCTGGAGGGTCCGCCAGTGCTCGAGGTCGATCAGGATGTGCGCGCCGACGGGGTCCTGGCCCAGCAGCAGCAGCGACGGATAGGGGTTCACCGCGCCGGGCGCAAGATCGGCCGCGGCGGCGGGGTAGGTCCAGACCAGGTCGTCGTCGCTGGCGGATTCGAAGGGTGCCGGCAGTCGGACCGGGTCGGCCAGGAAGAATGTGGGGCCGGTGGTGTCGAGCCGGATCGCGTACAGGGCGGGCAGGGCCGTGCCGGTGCTGGCCGCCCAGGCGCCGAGGGCTCGTGCGGCTCGATCGACGTCGGCGATGCCCGCTTCGTCGCTGGCGTCGCGCAGCTGGCGTTCCAGCTGGTGGGTTTGCTCGTCGGGGAGCCGGAGACGTTCCCCGCTCCGGCGACGTCGACGCTGGTGCACCCGCAACGCCACAAGCACGGTCAAGAGCCCGGCGGCGAGCAGCCCGGAGATGCCTCCTGCGGTGCGCACCACGGCGGCGAGGTCGCTGTCCTCGTCGCCGCCGTCCGTGTCGGTGGCGGTGTCGGCGACCGTGTGCGGAGCCTGAGCGACTTCCGGATCCGCGGTCGGCGTGGGGTGGTCGATGCCCGGCCCCGGAAGTGCCTGCCGGTCGGGCTCAGGAGGGGTGGGCGTTGCGTGGTCATCCGCGGGCGGGGCTGCCGGCTCCGGCGTGGCGACGGGAGCGCTGCGGGGCTGCGGGATGTGGACGGTCCAGCCGGGCAGAATCAGGTCGGGGTCGGTCAGGCGTCTTCCGCCGGGCTGTTCGATGTGGGTGGATGCCTCGAAGATCTCCGGATACCGTTCGCCGGCACCGAGCTCTTCGGCGGCGATGTCCCAGAGCGTGTCGCCGGGCACGATCGTCCGCTCCAGGAACTCATGTTCCGTGGTGACGGGCTGTTCGGGTCGGGATGCCGCGGGTATCTCAGTGGGCTGCGAGATGTCGGCCGCCGGAACAGCACTGGTCATCGCGGGCGGTCCGGTGGATGCCGCGGAGGCAGGCGTGGCGGTGGCGCCGAAGATGACCAGGATGGCGGCGACGAGCGCGGATGCGGCCGCTTGCTGCATCCGGAAGGCCGCCGGGGCGGGGCGCGGGGTGGCGCCGCGGCGGGCGTGGTGGATCGCGGTGGGGATGGCGGCGAAGAGGGGAACGGTGAAGAACGCCCAGGCGCCCCACCCGATCAGCGGAAGAACCGTGCCGAGGAAGAAGCGGCCGCCGAAGTCGGGGACGGTCATCGCCTCGCTGAGTGTCTCCCAGGAGGGCAGGGGGTTCCCGGCCAGTGCCAGCAGGACGGCGGGGGCGCCGATGATGAGGACGGCCGCGGCCAGTACCGAGGCGATGCTTGCGAGGATGCGTCTCATTTCCGCGTGCCGTTCTCTCGGATTCTTGTCAACGGTTGGGAACGTTGACGGACTGGAGTTCCTGGATCTCGAGGGGGACCGTGCTCTCCGCGGTGAGCGGGATGGTTCCACTCTGTCCGCCTCCGACCCAATCGACATCCCATTGGCTGCGTGCAACGACGGAGTAGTAGCCGCCGGGTTGCTGTCTGCTCGTGAGCGCATAGGAGTGACCGCAGTCGGGGGAGGCGCCCAGGCCCCGCGCCTCGTCATAGGGGGTCCCCGGTCCTGCGCAGGCGACTGTGGCACCGTCGCCCATGACCCACACCACGCCGGTCACACGGGCCGTGACGGTGACCGTTTGGCCTCCGAGGGTGGCGGTGACGGTGTAGGGACCCCAGTTCTGCGCGGTGCGGTTCTGTGCCCACAGCCAGATCGGGATGCCGACGTGCCCGCGCCGGTGCCCCCACTCGGCGTTCACGTCGGGTGCCATGCCGATGTCGATGCCGTGGAAGGTCATGGTTTGGACGATCCGCGCGGCGGCCTGGCCAGGCGTGAGCTCCAACCCTGGTGGAGGCTGTGTGAGCCAGTGACCAGTGGCGACGACGAACCCGGCGCCTGGCGCGTATGGCGTGCACAGATACCAGGCTCCCGTCGGGTCAGCACCAGGTGGTGGCGGGTGCTCGCCGAGGACGGCCGGATCGCGCAGCTCCCAGTAGCACTGGCTCGCGTTGCTCCAGTGCCCGTGCTCGGACACGCACGGCACCTCCACGTACCCGCTGCCGACATCCGCCAGGCATTGCGCTGGCCCCGGCGTCACCCCCGTGTGCGGGTCGGGTGCCGGATCCGTGGGTGGCCGATCCAGCTGGATCGTACAGGCCAGGGCGATCGCGTCGCAGTGGGGTTCCTGCACGTCCGCGTGGGCCGGCAGCGGTGCGAGTGCCGCCAGCAGAGTGAGCATGGTCAGCAGGACAATCCAGTTGCGGTGACGTCTCAGCATGGCTCTGGCTCAGCGGGAGATGGAGTGTCGAACACGATCCAGGACTGTGTCGTGGGCCGGTAGACCAGGACGGGCTGGAAGCGCACACGGCGAACATCAGCGACCGGAACAGGGCCGCCGTCCGCGTACAGGAGCTCGACTTGGCTGGAGTCGTAGCATCCACCGAGGGTGACGGTTCCGAACGGGATGGAGGCGCCGTCGACGACGGCTTCGGATGCCTGTCCGGATGATGTTTCGAAGCGGAACTGCCCCTCGGCGTGGATGCCCTGCGCTGCCAGCTGAGAGGCCTCGTCGCGCAGCCGGCTCTCGGCGGCTCCGCCGACCAGGGCGGCGAGGTCGTGCTGTCCGGACGGGTCGGCGTACACGGCGGAGCGCAGCTGCATGTACCGGCCGATCGTGTCGACCGCGTGCGCGATCGCGTCGTCGGCGGTGGAGGGCGGACCGACCGTGTCGGGGGTGGCTATCGGGGTGGCGGATGGCGAAGGGGACGGCGTGTTCACGGAGGGCGACGGGTCGGGGGTAGGCGGCACCGTCGGTGCACAGCCGGCGAGAAGGACGACGCTCAGGCCCAGCGCGGCGAGCGTGGTCGGTCGAAGGATGGTCATCGGTGCTCCTTAGCCGCTGATCAGTCGTGCGGAGGCGGTGGCCTCGGCACGTAGTGTCTCCAGGCCCGGGAAGACCGCGAAGATCGTGTCGTAGCTGGCGGTTACGGTGACCGTGACAGTGTTTGCGATCACGGACGCCGACCCGGACTCGCCGGCGGCGGCGATGTATTCGAGCGCGGCGGCTCGTGCTGCGGTGACATCGATCGCGACAGCGCCGGTGGCGACGACGTGGCCAGACACGGCGTTTGCGCCTACCCGTGCCGCGTCCTGGGCGAGGGTCATTGCGCGCTGCTGGGCGAGGATCTGCCCTCCTCCGTCGACGACCCAGGCGATCACCACGACGAGGGCGAGGACCGCGGCGGCGACGTAGCTGCTGGCCTTCATGATCGTTCACGGTAGCGATCGACCGGGTTGGTACCGGTGGCGGTCATGGAGGTGGTCAGGGGCGCGTCAGCGAGAGGCAGATCGACGAGTGCGATGGTGCAGGTGATCGTCACGCTCACGATTCCGATCTCCCCCAGCGGCGCACGTAGTCCGGATGGGTCGACGTCGACGGTGAGAGTCTGGCACGACACGCCGTGGGCATCGATCGCTCTACGGGCGGCATCGTCACCCTGAGTGGCGGCGGTGTCGGGGTCGCGCAGCAGTGAGATCTCTCGCGCTGCGGTGGCCGCTGCCGCGTGCAGACTCGTCTCGGTCTGATTGATCCATCCGAACGAGATGGTGAAGCCGAGCAGAATGATCACGCCGACCGCGAGGACGGCGGTTTCCGCGGACATGTCCATCTCCCCCCGCTGCCGTACGTGCGAGCCGAAGAAGCGCCGAACGGTCATCCCGTCCACCGTTCCACCGGACCCGTGTAGGTGCCGTTGACATCCAGCCAGACCCAGCCGGGGATGATCCCGGGAGCCTGGCCGGTCACAATGACGGTCAGCTCGGTGGGTGTCAGCTGAACGTCGACGCTGGCCGCGAGGAGCTCGCCACGACGTGAGTCGAGGAATGCGGTCGCGGCCGCATCCCCGTCGGACGCGGATGCGTCCAGTCCGTGCGCACCGTTGAACGCGACGGTCGCCGCGGCCTGGGCGACCTGGGCGGCGTGGAAATAGAACCCCAGCTGCAGGCCGGTGAAGGTGAGCAGCAGCAGGAACGGATACAGGAGTGCGGCCTCCGCGACTCCTCGTTGTCGCCGACCGCGACCCAGCAGCCGCGCCCACGCGGAGTTGGGCGGCGGGCGTGTCGGTGCGCGCATGTCTCAGCCGATGACGGGGTTCAGCGTCCCGGTGGCGAACGCCGTGATCAGCGCGACGACGACACCGGCCAGCAGGATGCCGCCGACGAGCAGGACTGCTCGGGTGGGGATCTCATCCATGGTCTCTTCCTCTCATCTCTTCTTCTATTGGTGATGCGTCATGCCGCACCGGGGTCATCTCGCGATGATCGCCATCACCGCGGGGGTCATGAACAGTCCTGCGAGGACGAAGACCGTGAGCGCCAGCGGGGGGCCGATCTTCACGCTCTGGGCGTTGGCTTCTGCGTGCGCCTGGCTGACGATGGCGTTGCGCAGCGCGTCGCCGGCTCCGCGCAGGGAATCGGTGACGCGTGCGCCGTCGCCGGCGAGGCGCATGATCCGGGAGGCGTCCTGCAAGGCGGGGACCTGGATCTGCTCAGCGAGTCGTTCCAGCGCGTCCCATTGGGTCTGTCCGGTGTACTCGGCGAGAGTGAGCTCTTCGCGTATGCGTCGGAAGACCCACGAGTCGGCGACGCTCGCGGCATTGGCCATCGCGCGGGCAGGTCCGGTCGCGCCGTCGCTGAGCTCCACGGCCACGAGGCCGACATATACGGCCATCGCGCGGGTGAATTCGGCCCGGGCACGCCGCGCGCGGGTGCGCACCTCGGCGTCCGGGCTTGTCCAGCCGACCACCGCGGCGACCACGGAGATGGCCATCCAGATCCACAGCGGCAGCACTGGGAGGACCAGGTTGATGAGCGCGCCCAGCAGCAGCGGGACCAGCAGGCCGACAGCGGCGCCCAGGACTTTGCGGTAGAGGAATGCCGCAGGTGGCATCCCGATCAGGACGAGGTCGGCGGCCGGGATCCGGAAGCCGGGCGCGTCGGGGAGGTGGCGGTGCGCCCACTCGCCGATGATGCTGGGTGCATCCCGGCGCGACGGCGCATCCGGGCGGGTCGTCGTTCCCAGGCGGGTCAGCGCCGAGGCGACGTGGACGTGACGGGGGGCGAGCGCGCTGACGAGCACCGCCGCCCCGCATCCGACCAACAGGCCGGGCAACGCGAGCATCCACCAGCTCATCGGTCCGGCTCCTTCGACGCGAACAGGCGTGACGGGGGGCTTTCCCGCAGGATCGCGCGCACCCACAGCAGCAGGCCGATGTAGCAGGCGATCCAGAACGCGAGCATCGCCTGCCCGATCGGTGTCGCGTAGCCGGCGAACTGGCCGGAGCGGCCGAAGAGGGGAAGGACCAGGACGACGCCCACGGTGATGAGGGTCACGATGCGCAGGCTCTGCCGCGGCTTCGCGCGGTCCGCCTCGATGGCACGGCGCACGCGTGCCTCGGCGGCCATCTCCTCCGCGAGCGCGTCGAGCGCTCGTGGCAGGTCGCCGGCGCGTTTGCGTGCCGCCTGGATGAGGTGGGCGGTGACCTTGTCCGCGGCGGGGTCGGCGAGGTCGTCGGCGAAGGCGCGCAGGGCGTCCTGGGTGTCCCACCCGCCGCGGAATCGGGACACCAGGGTGGCCACGGTAGGGCGGATGTTCTCCGCGGTCGCGGGTAGCGACAGTTGGATGACGTCCTCCACGCCGAGCGTCCCGGTCTGCACGAGCGCGGCGATGTTCCGCGTCCACGCCGCCAGAGCCTCCGTCAAGGTCAGTCCGCGGGTACTGGGCTTGACGAGCACCTCGGGGAGGAACAGGAACCCGGCCGGCACCGCGACCAGGGCGACCGGCCATCCCGAGATCAGCCACGTCGCGATCCCGACGACCACCCCGGCGACAAGACGCCCCCGCTGCCGGCTCATCCCGCGGACAAGTCCCCGTGCGCGGTCGACGACCCGCATACGCGCGGGCGTGGTGTCGCTGCGCGGGGCAGGGGCGGTCAGCGACCCGTAGAGGATGAAAGCGACGCCGCACAGGGCGACAGAGATGGCGAGCACAGTGAGCAGGTGTGTCATCGTCTCCCCCCGGTGTGGAAGAACCCGTCGGGAAGTCCCACGCGCTCGAGCTGGGTCCGCAGCGTCGGGGTCGGCTGCGTGCCGGTGAAGGACAGCTCGCCCGCGTCCGGGTCGTAGCGCATCAGCGCCTGGGCCAGCGGCGGGCCCTTCTCTGTGGTGGGGGCGGTGACCTCGGCGATCTCGGTCACGATGTGCCGGGGAGCCGTGCCCGGGGCGGTGACCTCCCGCACCTGCACGATCAGGCGGATGTGCTGCTGGATCAACCGCAGCGGATAGTAGTCGTTGGTGAGGTTGCCTTCCTCGATGATGAGGTTCGCGAGACGGAAGATCGCGTCGGAGGGACTCTCGGCGTGGATGGTGGCCAGCGATCCCCCGCCGATCTGCATCGACTCCATCATCGCTTTCACCTCCGCGCCGCGGACCTCACCGACCAGCACCCGCTTGAGGTTGTGGCGCAGCGCGTCTTTGATGGCCTGCCGCAGCGAGTATTCCCCGTGGGTTCCCTCCCCGGTGCCTTCGCGCATCTGCAACGGCAGCACGGCGACGTGCCGGTGGGGCAGCTTGTGCAGATACAGCTCGTATTCGGTCTCGACGGTCGCGATGAGCTCATCTCGGGGGATCGCTGCGGCGCAGGCACGCAGCAGCGTGGTCTTGCCGGCGCCGGGCTCGCCGGAGATGAGCACGTTGCGTTCCGCAGCCACGGCCGCGGTGAGCAGGCGCGCGGCGGGACCGGTGAGAGTGCCCAGGCGGACCATGTCATCGAGGTCGACGTCGACATGGTTGTGGATGCGGATCCCGGCGGAGGGCTGGGTCGCGACCGAGGACGCGAGCAGGTTCAGACGCGCCCCGTCGAGATCGATGCCGACCGACGCCTTCACATCGGAGAACTCACGGTGCCGCTTCTTCGCGATGTTCTGCAGCAGCCGCATCAGCTCCGCGTCGTTGCGGGCGATCGGCGGTTTCAGCGCGTAGCTGCCGTCCTGGTATCGGACGATCACCCTGTCATGGCCGAGGATGTTGATGCTCTTCGCGCCCGGTTCGGTGATCAGCGGCTGCAGCCTCCCCCACCGGAAGATCTCGTTGAACACCGCCTCGACGTAGCGGTGCCGCTGGTCGGCTGACCAGTCGGCGTCCTGCCCGCGCTGCAGCAGCACATGACGGGTGACGTAGTCGTTGACCACGCGGAGGATGATGTCCTGGTTGTCGAGGTCCCGTTCGCTCAGCTCCGGTGACGCGGTGGCGGTGTCGAGGTAGACGGTCTCTCCCAGACGTACGGCGTCCGCTTGGGGGAGAAGCTCGCTGGCCGTCTTCTGCAGCAACTCGACGAGATCCCAGTCGACGACTCCGTCGGGATCGGTGCTGCTCGTGGTCCGCGGTCGGGGGCGGACAGCGACCCCTGCCGACGGAGCCATGGCGGCGGGGGCGATGAGCTCTGCCGACACTGTGCTCGCCTCCGGGAGGACACCGGGCTGACCGGGGAGGGGTGCAGGTTGAGCGGCGGCGAGAAGGTGGCGCGCCGCACGGGGCAGCTCACGGGTCGCGGTGTCGCGGAACAGCGGCAGCGAGGTGATGTCGGCGGGTGCCGGTTCGCGGCCGCGAGGATCAGCCATGGGATGCTCCCGCCTCGGCGGGCCACGGACGGCGTTGCGTGGTGAGCGGGTGGGACAGTTCCTGAACGAACCGGCGGACCGCGCGCTGGTACGAGCTTCTCGCATGCCGCTCGGAGATGCCGGCCGAGTATCCCGCCGCGCCGCGGGGAGAGAAGGGCAGGACGCTGATGACCTCCACTCCGACACGCTTCTCGAAGTCCAGCGCCTCGGTGCCGTGTCGGGTGGGCGAGGCGATGAGCAGCAGCCTCAGGTGCGAGTCACGGCCGAGGGGCGCCAAACGGGCACGGAGCTCGGAGATCCGCCCGATCGACCGGAACAGGTCGGGCAGATTCGCCCGGGCGACGATGACGAGACGGTCACAGGCCTCCAGCAGTGCCTGCCGGGGTTCGACCCTGTTCAGCCTGCCGAAATCGACGACCATGTCGGTGCCGAGCTCCTCCAGCTCGCCGCCGATCCCGGTCAGCGCGGTCCACAGGGAGCTGGTGCCGTCGGCGGCATCGAGGTTGTCGAATCCCGCCACCACCCAGAGGCGATGTCCGTCGCGCACAGACGGGTGGGGCAGATACGGATCCTTGGGGAGCTCGTGAATCGGCACAGACAAGGGCAGCGTCGGGTCGAGGAAGGCGTCGGCGGTGAGGTCGCCGCCAGTGTGCAGCAGCATCGCCTGGCTGAGGCTCCGCGAGTAGTCCAGTCGCCCGCGCAGCAGCCCGGGGAGCACGGCGCTGATGTTGGAGGTGTCGGCCTCGATAAACACCGCCGGTCTCGGCCACAGGAGGGCCGTTGCGACCGCGGACGTGGTGACCCCCGGAGAGCCGGCGATGGACGCGAATCCGACGATGGCCACGATGCATCACCCCACCGGGTCCAGGACGAGCGCGAGCGTTCCCGCCGCCGCGCGGCTGGCGAGGGACGCCGCGGCCGTGGTAGGCACCAGCACGTCGACGATAGTGAGAGTGCCGGTGTCGTCGGCGGCGACGGCGGCAACGATCGCCTCGACCGGGAGTGCGTTGGCGTCGGAGGTCGGGCGGCCACTCGCGTCCAGCAGCTGCGTGGCGACAAGGCGGACGTGGTCACCGGCGACGATGCGGCTCGCCGGCATCTGTCCGGGACCGAGCGGCACGCCGACCAGGGACTGGCCCGTGGGCACGCCGACCTCCTCCGCCGTGTTCGCGGTGGTCAGCAGGCTTCCCGCCGGCAGGTCGACGCTTGCGTACCGTCCCACGACGCGGGACGCGTCGTCGATCGTGAAGACATCCAGCGACTGGTCTCTGCCGATCTGCATCTCCCGGAGCATCGACGAGTCGATTGGTTCCCCTCGGAGCACCTCGCTTCCGGTGATGAAGACCGTCACGGAGTTGCCCGCCGAGGTCAGCAGCACGACGGAGGTGAGCGTGCCCACCACGACAAGGACGACGCCGGCCGCGATCACCGGCGCGCGGCGCCGGGTCCGCACCGGCGCCGGCGCGGACCGGTCCGGTTGGGCAAGTGGAGGAATTCGGTCCGTTAGGCCGGTTGCCTGTGTCATTGGTGCCTCCTGCTTACCCGTCCAGCTAGACGCGTCGGCAGGGCGGGAACAAGAGGCTCACGCCAGTCGCGGGAAATGCGACTGCATATCCCGCATGGGGAACGTCTGCCTGCGGCGATTCTTAGTGTCCGACTGCGCTCAGTCAACGTTGTGTCGGTTTGTTGCACGGGCTTGGTGCCACCCAGGTACGAGGTCAGCGGCCGCGATGTTGATTCCCAACCCCTCACCGCAGGCGGCGGCGGTAAGCCGGCGGCGGGCCCGGAATGCCCGTTTGCGGAGGGTGTCGTAGTCGACGGACATCTCGCTGGCGAGCTCCCGGTACCCCTCCCCGAGCACGTCGATACGCACGATGAGGCGGGCTTGGTCGGGGTCCAGGACTCCGGCTGCAACTGCCCACTCCAGCACAGCCTCCACCCGTGCGCCCGGGTCGATCCATTCAGGGGTGGGGCTTTCGAGCGGATGCGGAAGCAGGGCCGGGTCGAAGGGGATCTCCCGGGCCGGTGGCTCAGCGGCGAGAATCGTGCGCAGGATAGCCAGCACGAGCGAACCGCGGACGTGGTGCATGCCGGGTGTGACGCGGAAGGTGCGGATCACCTCCCAAGCGGCTCCGATCGCGACCGCGACGGCATCGGCGCCGGCAACACTGCGCACAGTGGTGCGGGAGAACGCGATGACCTTCGGCATCATCATCGCCAACAGCACCCGCTCCGCTTCAGGACTGCCCTGGGCGGCGTGCTCGAGCAGAGCGCGCAGGACTGCGTCCTGCCGGTCGGCCGAGCCGGCGCGCATCAGCGTCATCCACTCGTCTCCGGTGCCAGAGCCGAGAGCGCCGAGGTCGATGCATTCGCGCGAGTAGTGCTGCTCCCATTCCCGGTCCAGCTGGGCGGTCAAAGGGGTGATACGGCGTCGCACTTGTGACATGCGAGCTCCCATCTCGTTGAGGTGGTCTCGAGACTGCTCGGGGACGGTAGAAGCGCGTGTGGAATTGAGGGCTCGCCTCGTGGATTCGCTATGGGCGGTGCGGTGGAATCCCCGTCTCACCCGAGTGGAAAAGCCCCGATCAGCAGCGTCTTCAGGCGCTGCTGCGAAACCCGGCGAAATTGGCTTAGCCGCGGTCCCCATCGATGCCGATTCCGTACCTAGTAGAGGCAGCAGCGGCCGGGCCCGGCGCGGACGGTGCGGGCGAAGGGACGGTGATACCGGATGAGCGAGACCGAGACCATCGGTGAGGACATCGAGCGACCGCGGCATGACAGGCGGCGAGACTGGCGGGCGGGCGGGCGCCCCGCAAGGGGCGCCCGGACCCGGGAAGGCGTGTGGGTGGAATGGGTTCGCCCGACGGAACTGGGAACGCGGATGGCCGGGATGCTCGCCCGCAACGGTGTGGACCTGGACAGGCGCCTGCGTGCGGCATTGATGCAGGGACGGATCGAGGCGACCGACCGGCTGCGTCAGCGACTCGCCGACCGTCGCGCCCGTCTGAACGGAGCCGGCGACCTTGAGCGCCCCGAGGGCATGACCATCAAGCGGCCTGGTGTCGGACAATGAGCCTGACGAGGATCGAGCCGAGCGCGGCCGGGCGGGAGCATCGGGCGGAGGAGCCGTTCGCGTCCGCGGACGCGGTCCGTGGGGCGTTGCAGACCATCCACGCGGCCGGCCCCGTTGGGTGGCGCACGCTTCCGATCGCCACCGAGCTGCTCTCCTATGCACAGGCGCGGTTCGCCAGTCTGGCGAGGTCGTGGCATCGTCCCCCCGAGGATGCGGCATATGCCGCGTTCCTCGCGATGCGGGAGCCGGGCATCCTCAACGCGGACAGCCCGTGGGCAGTCGTGCGGAAAGCCGTCGCTCGAAACCTGATGGCCGAGACGCAGGGGGAACGTCATCTGCAGAGCCCGGAGCGGGCTAGGCGCCTGAAGAACCATCCCAACACGGTGCCGGTCCGCGCCGGGGACGACGAGACGCTGATGGAGGGGACGGAGGATGACGGCGGGGAGGTCAGCGACCGGATCGACGGGATCGTGCAGTGCGCGGCCGCGTACCTCGCTGTCGCCGGGTGGCCGGCGCTGGGGGCGGTGGGGGCGGCAGAGTATGTCTGCCAGCGGATCTCCGATCTCGGCTCCCAGGAGTCCGCCGTCGACGTGCTACGGCGCGATCATGCGTTCCGGCAGTTCCTTCAGTTGTCCAAACCCGAGTGGGCGGCCATGGTACGGCTGCTCGTGGGGGCCAAGGCCACCGCGGCATCCCCGGCCCGGCCGGGTCTGCTGGTCCGGGTGCTGTCCGGCGAGACGCTCGCAGAACTGCTCGGCGATGAGCGCCTACGTAGCCTCGCCCAGCAAACCCTGCCCGGAAGCCAGCCGTGACCGACACCGGCTTCGCCGACGTCGCCCCCTCGCGCATCGTGCGGGGATACCAGGCACGCCACGATCTCGGCGATCTGAGCAGCCTGCAGGAGTCGATCCGCGAACGAGGGATCCTGGAGCCGCTGACCGTGACCGCGGACTTCGTCCTCGTCTTCGGTGCCCGCCGTCTGGCCGCCGCCACAGCCCTGGGCCATGCCACGGTTCCCTGCTGGATCGCCCGCGGAGTCTCCGACAAGCTCAGCCACGTTCTCGCCCTGAAGGCATCGTTCGAGCAGCGCAAGGACCTCACTCCCACCGAACAGGCTGCGCTGTACGCCGAGTTGCGCGAGCTCGAGGCGGCTGAAGCGCGCGCCCGGCAAGCTGCGACACGTTTCGGCGCGCCCCGAGCCGCGTCCCGCGGTGGTGGCGAATCGCCACCACCGCGCCGGGGGAAGGCGCGCGAGAAGGCCTCGCGGACGATCACCGGCCGCAACTCCTATCATCAGCACGAGCAGGTGCTCGAGCTGCAGTCCCTGGCCACAAGCAAGGCCACCCCGGACTGGCTGCGTGCCCAAGCCGAGCAGGCGCTTGCGGAGATCGACCGGTACAGCAAAGTGCACGGCCCCTACCTCGAGGTGCGCACCGCGCAAGCAGCGCACTCGCTGCGCGCGCTTGCCTCTGACACGACAGCGCCGCCGCCGGTGCGCGCGGAAGCCGACGCCACCCTGCGGTCCCTGACACCCCGTGCCAGTGCGCTCTCGGAGGCGAGCAGGACGATCCGCCGGCTGGAGGAAGGCCAGCGGTCGGGATGGGCGGATGTGGACCCCCAGTCGCGTTCCCGGTTCGCCCGCGAACGCCTTCTCGCCATGATCGAGGACCACAGCTCTCACCTCGACCGGATCGATGCGGCATCGCTCTCACCGGTGCTCACCGTCGAGGACCGCCAACGGCTCACCGCGTTCCGTGACCTGGTCACCATCTTCACCGCAACCGTCCTCGAGGGCACCGCCCACGCCCCCACAAGTCCGCCGGCACCGCGACACGAAGCTGAGGCGAGCTGAGGCGAGTCCACGCCGACGCTCTTGCGTCCGCGGGGCAACGGGATGCCCAGACCCACCTAGGTCGTATGACCACACGGCCCACGTCCGGCGCCTCGATTCGGCGGCGTCGCATCCTCGTGTTGATCGTGGCCGCCGTCGGGGCCGCGAGCCTGATCGCCGCCGTCGCCGCCGGCTTGTACGGGCTGGGCCTGCCTGGGCCGGCGCCCACCGCCCCGCATCCCTCCCACACACCCGCGAGCCCGGCGGCTGCGACGTCACCCGCTGACCGGTTGGCGCTCGGCGTCGCCGACGCACTCTTCCGGTGGGACAGCATGCACGACGCCGGCCCACAACAGGCCGTCCAGCGAGTGTTCGACCAGGCAAGGCCTCCCGACGATGAGCGCGCCGGGCTGGAGGCGGACCTGGCAGGCTACCTTCCCACCGGAGACGCGTGGGACCAGCTGCGTGAGTTCCATACCCGGCAGGAACTGCATGTGCAGCGGGTGCGCACGCCCGCCACATGGGCTGGTGTCGACAAGACAGGCCTCCCCTCCGGCGTGGACGCGCGCACGGTGGAGGGTGTCCGCCTTCGCGACGGCTACGCGTTCGGCGCGGATGTCCGGTCGGAGCACACGGTGTCGTTCACGATCTTCATGGCCTGCCCGCCAGAAGGCGGACCGTGCGTCGCCCTTCGTGTGTCGCGGCTGAACGATCCGCTGCCCTGAGTGGCCCTATGAAGAAGATCCTTGGGCTCCTGCTCGTCGCGCTGCTGGTGCTGCCCGGGGTCGCGGTGACGGGAATCGCCACCGCCATCGCGCTGTCCCTGGCCGGCTGCGCACCGGGTCCCGGACCCGGTGCACTCTCCCCGGACGCCCCGGTTCCGGAGCAGGCCCGCCGCTGGGTGCATCTGGCGGCCACGACGTGCAGCGACATCCCCGAGGCATGGTTCGCCGCGGTGATGGCCCAGGAGTCGAGCTTCGACCCGAACGCTTACGCGGACGACGTCAACGGCGGCACATGGGGACTGTTCCAGATCAACAACGGTGTGTGGACGGCGACGTACGGGGCGCCGTGGAGCGCGGACCGCAACGGCAACGGAATCTGGGACGTGCGGGAACCGATGATCCACGCCGAGGTCGGAGCGCGGTACCTGTGCGGTCTTCTTGCTCAGGTGCGGCGGCTCCGAGAAGCGAACCCGGAGTGGCCTGCGGCGACCCAGCTCACCGAGCTGGAGGCGCTTGCGCTCGCCCACAACGCCGGGCCGGGGGCGCTGCGATGGTGGCCGGACGTCAGCGCGGGAGTGCGCTCCTACGTCACGACGGTCACCGACCGGGCCCTGGAATGGACCGCGCGGCCGGCTTCCAGCTCAGCTGATCCCCGCGCGGACATTCCCGAGACCGCCCGGGTGGTGATGCCCCTGGCCGAGGGGAGCTACAACGACAGCAGCCCATACGGGCTGCGAATCGACCCGTTCACGGGCGAACGACGGTTTCACTACGGCACGGACATGGGCGCAGCAGAGGGGACGCCGATCGTCGCCATCGCCGATGGGCTCGTCATCCACGCGGGATACCTGGCGGGATGGAACAACATCATCGTCATCGAGCACACCGTGGCAGGCGAACGGGTAGCCAGCGCTTACCTGCACATGTGGGACTGGGGCATCCATGTGCGGGCAGGAGACCGCGTCCGCGCCGGGGACCACATCGCCGATGTCGGTGCGGAGGGACGCGCCAAGGGCGCACACCTGCACCTGGAAATCCATCCCGATGGCTGGACCGCGGGCACTGTCGATCCCCTCACGTGGCTGGCCGCGCACGGTGCGGCAGCACACTCGGGGGCATCATCGAGCACCGCGCGGTGCGGTTGGTGACCGCCGCCGTGCCGCGCCCGCTGGACGTCTACCCCGACCTCGGGGCTCTCGCCGGACGGGAGGCGCTGCTGGATGTAGCCGGCGCACTCCTGACCATCGTTCTGGTGCTGTCCTGCCTGATGCTGGTCATCTGCGCAGCAGGGTGGGGGCTGACCCACTCGGCAGGGAACGTTCGAGGCATGATGCGAGCACGCACCGGTGTGCTGGTCAGCGTGGGTGCGGCGGCTCTGGCCGGCGCGATGAACGCCTGGGTGAGCTATCTGATCTCGGTGGGCGCTTCCTTCTGACGGCCGCATGTCGATGGTCTCAGGATGAGCCGGCAACAAGCTCCTGCCCGCTGCCAGCCAAAGGGTCTGCCGCACGGATAGGTGACGGGTTATAGTCACGCCGCGAGGGCGACGTCGGTGTTCATGATTGCTTCGTACTCGACCGGGGTCAAGCCGTGGAGCCGCTTCTGTCGGCGGCGTCGGTGGTAGGTGCGTTCGATCCAGGTGACGATGGCGATGCGGAGCTCGTCGCGGGTGGCCCAGGAGCGTCGGTTGAGGACGTTCTTCTGCAGCAGGCTGAAGAACGATTCCATCGCCGCGTTATCGCCCGCCGCGCCGACTCGGCCCATTGATCCGACCATCCCGTGATGGTGCAGAGCGCGGACCATCTTCCTCGCGCGAAACTGGGATCCTCTGTCCGTGTGGACCACGCAGCCGGCGACGTTTCCGCGCCGCGCGACGGCACTGTTGACAGCGTCGACCGCGAGACGAGCCTTCATCCGGTCGCTGATCGAGTACCCCACGATCCGGTTGCTGAACACGTCTTTGATGGCGCAGAGGTAGAGCTTGCCTTCACCGGTCTTGTGCTCTGTAATGTCGCTGAGCCAGAGCTGGTTCGGCGCGTCGGCGGTGAACTCCCGGCGCACGAGATCATCGTGGACCGGCGGGCCAGGACGCCGACTCTTCCCACGGCGACGCTTCCCGAACGCGGACCACCAACCGTTGTCACGGCAGATCCGCCATGCCGTCCGTTCCGCCATGACCTCGCCCGCGTCGCGGGCCTCGTCGAGGAGGAACCGGTAGCCGAACTCAGGGTCGTCGCGGTGCGCGCCGAACAACGCGTTTGCACGATACGCCGCAACGAGTTCAGCATCGGTGATGGGGGTTGCCAGCCATCGGTAGTACGGCTGGCGAGCGAGCTTGAGCACCCGGCACGTCACCGCGACGGGAATCCCGTCGACGGCGAGCTCGGTCACGAGCGGGTAGAGCCTTTTCCCGGCAGGTTCGCCTGCGACAAATACGCCGCCGCCCGCCGCAGCACCTCGACCTCTTGCTCCAGCAGCCGGATCCGCTTCCGCGCCTCCCGCAGCTCCGCACCCTCGGACCGGGTCACGCCCGGCTTTGTGCCCTCTTCGACCGCGGCACGCCGCAACCACTTCGTGAGGGTCATCGGGTGAACCCCGAAGTCAGTCGCGATCTGCTCGATCGTCACTCCGGGCTCGCGGCCCCGAGCGACGCGCACGACATCGTCACGGAACTCCGAGGGATAGGGCTTGGGCACGATGACATCCTTCCAGGGCACCCTCCCGGGCAACCCAACTCAGATGTCACCTACCGGTGCGGCAGACCCAAACGGGCAGGCGGCGAGGTCGCGTCAGACATCGTGCCAGCGCAGGCCGAGTCGACTGAAGGCGTCGAGCAGATCGGGCGTGTCGGCCGCCACACGCTCGGTGTCGCTGAAGGATGTCAGGTGGCTGGTGTGGACGTCGTCGTCGGCACGTTCGAAGACAGCCCACACGCGGATGTCGTCACCGTGCCGGGAGCGGAACTCGACGCCGTCCACGAGGTCCCGGCGGTCCTCTCCCGGCAGGTCGTACATCCATCGAGCGATCGCCTGGGTGAGGACGCGTGCACTCGCGTCCTTCAGCAGAGCGGCGTCGACCTGGTCTGGCGCGATGCCGTAGACCGGGAACGGGAACTGCGGCGCGAGAGTCGCAATAGTGCGTGAGTGGGTGATGAAGCAGTACCGGCCGCGCTGATGGGCGGAGCCGTAGATTCGCCCGGTGAGCCACTCGTAGCCGACCTCGCCGGGCGCGGCCTCGGGGAAGGCGGAGATGGTGCCGTCATCTTCGATGTCGTCGAGCTCGCTCAGAAGCACATCGTGGGGTCGGAAGTGGGCGAGCAGCTCGAGAAAGCATCCCAGCAAGCTGTCGGTCGTGTAGAGGCTTCGGAACTCCCCGCGCGGATCATCCCAGCGCCCGTCGAACAGACCGTGGGCGGTGGCGTACCGCCACGGGGTCCACTCCCACGGATCGGGTTCGTATCCGACACGCCACACTATGCCTGGGTCGTGCGTGATCTGCAGTGTCGGCGCGGTCATCCGAGAACGGCGAACCGCTTCGCAGCGGCAAGCACTCGGCGGGCGCCGTCCAGCGCGTCACCCTCGCGCAGCACCGTCGCGGGGGCGTCATCGCGCAGCATCGGGTTCATTCCCTTGAACCACGACTGCACGGTGACCACGTCGAATCGCTCCCGTAGCAACGCGGCCGCGTGATACGCGCTGCGCAGCCGGTCACGGTCCTGCTCGCTAGGCTCACCACGCCCCTCCGCCCACGCCGACACCGACCGCGCCGCCTTCACGCCGCCGATGTACGCGACCAGGCGCACACCGAGGATCTCGCGCAACTGAGCCACTAGCTGGTCGAACGGCAGCCGAATCGAGTCTTCGTACGCGCGGAGGCCTGGCCGCTGGTCCGAGTCTGTCGTGGTGCTCATGTGCCGATCCTACTCCCGACCAGGGAAAAGGACAGCACAAATGTCCATTGCAATGGTGGATGAAATACAATGAGAAATGCCTCTGTCGGTGTGTTGGATGAACTCGGCACAGTCTTCCGGCAGCGCGCGACAAGAGGACAGCGGCGAAGCAGTCGACGGCTGCGGCGGTGTGGGCGGGCTGCAACTACGGTTAGGACCATGTGCGCCAGCTACGGGCTTGACCCGCGCTTCAAGGACGCCGACGACATCCTTGCCGGCGATGTGGAGCTCCTCGACAATCTGCGATCCTGGGCCGTTCACAATGGCGGGCAGACGCTGCTTCCCACCGGGAAGAACCTGCGCAACGTGAATCCGATCGTGCAGGAGCGCGACGGCTACCGCGCCGTCGAACTGGCCTGGTGGGGATACCTCGTCAAGGGGCAGCCGGCGAATTTCCCCTCCATCAACACCCGCTCCGAGCGGCTCATGGAGCGAACGGCACCGCTTCCCGCGCGTGCGGTCGTGCCGGCGACCACCTGGTTCGAGATGCAGAAGCCAAGCCGGCAATGGTTTCAATTCGAGGGCGCGGACCTTGAGCTGCTCGCCATGGCCGCCGTGACGCAGCCGGGGCGCACTGCAGACGGCACAGCGTTCACCTGCTACTCCATCGTGATGCGTCCCGCACCGGACATGCTCTTGAGCGTGCACGACCGCATGCCGTTGCTGATTCCTGCGACGTTCCTCGCGGAGTGGCTCGCAAGCGACGCGCCATCGCGCGATGTCGTGGAGATCGCGGTCGTCGAGTCCGATCGTGTCCTGCGCGGCGTTACTGCGCAGGCAATCGCGGCGCGTCCCTGACTCGCGACAAAGGGGGGCGCCTGCGCGATGCTGGGCGGGCGCAGCTCCTGCCTGCCCGGGACGGTGCCGGCCGTTCACCATCCGCGCCGACCGACATTCTGGTGCGCAGCTGGCCTCCCGCTACGGTCAGAACGACATCCCCCGCCCTGGCCCGAACGGTGTGCGCAGCGGATCGGTGAACGGGTCCATGCCCACGACCTCTTGCCTGCCGGGGCGGGATCTCAGTCCACTCTTGGCACGCGCAGGTCCCTGCTGCGGTTCCTCGGGCGCGCCACTCTCGGCCAGGGAGCGGCCGGCGGGGTCGTCCTGCTCGCGCAGGAGCGAGACATGGCTACGGAAGGGGTTGTAGGTCAGTGTGTAAGCGCCGTTCGTCGCGGAGCGTTCGAGTTGTCCGCGACGCGGCGCGTCGGTAGATGTGCCCCTCAGCGAGGCCGCCTCGGTGGTCTGCGCGCCACGGTCATACCCTGCAAACTCTTCAATGGCTGCATCCGTGCCCGCGTGGCTGATCAGGTCCAGGACCTCCTCAGCCTTCCCGCCATCGAGGAACACCACTCTGACCAGGCGCCGCGCCGGTGGAGGCGTCGGATCTGCGGGGACTTCGTGCCAGGCGATGCGGACAGAGTGCTGAGATGCGGAATCCAGCCGGGATTGCACCTCGCCCAGCAGGATTCCCGCCCGTCGCAGCTCGTCGGCGGTGGCGAGCGCCGCCTGCGCCCCGGCGAGATGATCGCCCGTGTCGTCATGAGCGGTGGCGCGGAAGCGGGCGTGGATTGCGACGAGCTGATCAAGCACCTGCTGCAGCGACCGTACCCGCCCCAGCAGATCCCCGGTCACGGCGTAGGTCTCGCCGGGCTGCAGGATGTCGCGGGTCGCGTGCGCCAGGCCTCGCAATGCAGCGGACGCCTCGAATCGGGGTGCCTCCTCCTGCGTTCGGCGCACGTCGGATAGGGATGGGCGTTCCCACTGGGCTGGTGGGACGCGTTCGCGTTCCTTCATGACGTCTCTGAGGGAGCATGGTGTTGCCTGATCTCCTCCTGCCGATCCTGCTGGCTGTGCCTGCCGATATCGGTGTCACCCCGAATGACAGCGGCCTGCCGGGCATCGCTCAGCTGCGGACGATCGTCGGGGCGGTTATGACGATCGGGCTCGTGCTGTCGGTGCTGGCGCTGATCTGCGCGGCGATCGTGTGGGGGCTCGGCTCGTTCAGCTCGAATCCGCACCTCGCCTCGCGGGGCAAGACCGGCGTGCTCGTCGCCTGCATTGCCGCGCTGGTGACGGGCGCCTCGGTGACGTTCGTCACGTTCGCCTGGAACGTCGGCCAGGCGATCTGAGCGTGGACGGAGGACCTGCCGGATGTCTGTCTGTGATGCCCCCGTCATCTCTGCCGTCTGCGATGCGGCGACAGCGGCGGCGGGAGCCGTGGGCGGGTCGGTCATCGAGGGCACGTTCGCGTGGGTGGCCGCCGCCACCGGCGCCGCGGCGGCCTGGATGTTCGAGGCCGTCTGGACGCTGTTCGACACGACGACTCTGGTTGACGTCACCGCACCGCACTATGTCCGCATCTACAACATCCTGTTCGGTATCGCCGTGCTGGTGATGATCATCTTCTTCCTCTTCCAGCTCATCACGGGGCTGGTGCGACGAGAACCGGGCGCGCTGGCACGCGCCGCGCTGGGTTTGGCGAAGTCCGTGCTGGGCAGCTTCCTCGTCCTAACGGTAACGGCGACGCTGCTGGAGATCGTCGACCAGCTCAGCATCGGGATCATCCAGGCCAGCGGCCACACCATCGAGGAGATGGGCGGGCGAATCGCTTTGCTGTTGGCAGGGCTTGGCACCCTCAGCATCCCCGCCCCCGGGGCGGCGATCATCGTGACGATCTTCCTGGCTGCCATGGCGATCGCAGCGGCAGGGATCGTGTGGTTCTCGCTGCTGATCCGCAAGAGCCTGCTGCTGGTTGCGATCGTCCTGGCGCCGCTGGCGCTGGCGGGCGGCGCGTGGGAGTTCACCCGCGGATGGGTGTCCAAATGGGCGCTGTTCGTCGTCGCGCTGATCTTCTCCAAGCTGGTCATGACGGTCGTCTTCCTCGTCGCGGTCGGGCAGATGGGCGCCCCGATCGATCTCGATCTCGCCTCTCTGGCCGAACCCGTCTCGGGAATCGTGTTGATGCTCATTGCGGGGTTCGCCCCCTACCTGGTCTACAAGTTGGTCGCCTTCGTCGGCTTTGACCTGTATACGGCTACAGCCACGGAGCAGGAGGCAAAGCAGGCGGTGAACCGGCCGATCCCGATCCCGCACCTGCCGCAGACGCTGCCGCAGCGGGGGTCGAGTGAGTCTCCGGCGCCGGCGCCGCGACCAGCGGCGCCGACGGAAGGGGCTCCCGTCGGGGGTGCGGGGACTCCCCCGGCGCGCGGCGGGGGAGCGGCGCAGAGCGGCGGCTCGGCGGCGCCCGGCACAGCGCCCGCGTCGGGCGGCGCGGGCGCGACGGGGGGCGCCGGCGCCGCAGGCGGGGCGGGAGCAGCCGCGGGTCCGATCGGGGCGGGCGCGGCGGCCGCGATCGGAGTGGCGCGAGCGACCGCAGATGCGGGCCGCTCCGTCGGCGCCCACGTCGGAGCGGATGCGACGGGGCACGCGGATGCCGCCGATCGTCCGTCCGCTCCCGTCCCGCCGCCACCTCGCGCGGACGTGCGCGGTGTATAGGCCACGGGAGGAGCTTCGGTGAGCGAGCAGACGTCGGTGCTCTCCCCCGTGAGCATGTCCCGGTTGCGCAAGCGCAGCGTGATCCTGGGGCTGTCGGCCGGGCAGGTGGTGGTGCTGGCGACCGGCGGGGTGGTTTTGCTGGCTGCCCTGTATGTTGCCGGGGGTGCCGGGGTGGCCTGGACCTCACCGGTCTGGGGACTGGCGCTGGGTCTGGCGTACGCGCCGATCGCGGGCCGCCCAGCCGTCGAATGGGCGCCCACCGTCGCACATTGGGCGCTTCGACGCGCCGCCGGTCAGACCCGATTCCGTCGACAGATCACCCGGCCGAGCCGACTGGGCCAGCTGTCGCTGCCCGGAGACGGAGCACGGCTCCGGCACATTCAGGATCAGGTAACAGGGTGCGCGATGATCCACGACCCTTACGCGTCGACCCTGACCGCGACGCTGACCATCTCGTATCCGAGCTTCGTGCTGCTGGACCCTGCCGATCAGGAACGTCGGGTCCGCGGCTGGGGACGGGTGCTCGCAGGCCTGTGCCGATCCCCCAGGATCGCCCACCTCCAGGTCCTGGAGCGCACGGTGCCCGACACCGGGTCAGGGCTTGCCGCGTGGTGGGCAGAGCACGGTGTCGACGACGGCTCCTGGGTCGCCGGCGTGTATCGCGACCTGATGGCCGACGCCGGCCCCACCGGAGAACGACACGTCGCGACGATCTCCCTGGCAATCGACCTTCGCACAGCCGCGCGGGCGGTCCGTGGCGCCGGCGGCGGACTGAAGGGGGCAGCGACGGTGCTACGTCAGGAGATGTCGGCGCTGAGCACCGGTCTGCGCGCCGCCGACCTGCAGCCAGGGCGATGGTGCACCCCTGGCGAGGTGGCCGAGATCATCCGGGCCGCGTACGACCCCGCCGCGACCGTAGTGCTGGATCAGCATCCTGTAGGCCGTGACCTGGCCACGGCCGGACCGCTCGCGATCGACGAGGAGTGGGACCACTTCCGCAGTGACTCGGCCTATCACGCGGTGTACTGGATCTCCGAGTGGCCTCGCGCCCAGACCTACCCCGGGTTCCTCGGCCCGCTGATTCTGACAAGCGGGGTACGGCGCAGCTTCACTCTGCTGGTCGACCCGATCCCCGCGCACGTCGCTGCCCGGCAGATCCGCAAGCGCAAGACCGGTCACTTGGCCGACTCCGCGCAGCGCGCGCGTATCGGACAGCTCGAGGACGCCGCCGCGACTGCCGAGTACGCCGACACGCTGCAGCAGGAGGCGGAGCTCATCGAAGGGCATGGGGCCCTGCGCTACACCGGCCTGGTCGCGGTCTCCAGCGGTTCCCGCGAAGAGCTCGAGGCCGCCTGCGCGGCGGTCGAGCAAGCAGCGCTGCAGTCCTCCTGCGAACTGCGGCGTCTTGCGGGACAGCAGGCGCAGGCGTTCACTGCCGCCGCCCTGCCCTTCTGCCGTGGTCTCTAGCCAGCAACCCCCGCGCGAACAGCGAAGACACGACCAAGCAACTCCGCTCGACGAAAGGCGACACATTGAAGTCACCCGCCAGCACACGCACCCCCGTCAGTGTCCGAGCGGAACGCGCAGACACCGACCTGCAGGACGACGTCCCGCCGCGCGGCGGCCAAGCGGCACCGCGGTCGCTGCGGATGTGGCGCCCGCTTCGGATACCGGCCCACCAGGACACCTCAGCGCGAGTCCGGGGCGTCTACCCCTTTCTCGCCGAAGGCAACCTGCCCACGGCAGGGGTGTACGTCGGCCGGGACCTGTACTCGGGCGGAGCGTTCGTGTACGACCCGTGGGTGCTCTATGCCGCCGGAGTCATCACAGCACCGAACCTGGTGATCGCCGGGATCGTCGGGGCCGGCAAGTCCGCCCTGATCAAGTCCCTGTACACCCGCAGCATCCCGTTCGGGCGAAAGGTGTACGTCCCCGGGGACCCGAAGGGCGAGCACTCGGCGATCGCCGAAGCCGTCGGCGGGAAGGCCATCATCCTCGGCCACGGGCTGCGAACCCGCCTGAACCCGCTTGACTCCGGTCCACGCCCCGCCGGGATCTCAGAGCCCGAATGGGAAGCGATGGTCGGCGCGCGCCGCCTCGACCTGGTCGGAGCGCTCGCCGAGACCATGCTCACCCGTCCCCTTACCCCGATCGAACACACTGTCATCGACCGCGCCCTCAACCAAGTGGTCGCGCAGGCCGAGACGCCGATCCTGCCCATGATCGTCGACCGCATCCTCGAGCCTGGCCCCGAGCAGGACGCACGTCTCGCCGATGACGGACGCATGGTCGGTCACGCGCTACGCCGCCTAGTCTCCGGGGACTTGCAAGGCATCTTCGACGGCCCCTCCACCGTGACCTTCGATCCTGCGCTGCCAATGCTCTCCCTGGACCTGTCACGCGTGGCGAACAGCGACGCACTGGTTTCGGTGCTGATGACCTGCGCCAGCGCATGGATGGAAGCGGCGCTTCTCGACCCAGCGGGCGGCCATCGGTGGGTCATCTACGACGAAGCGTGGCGGCTGATGTCGCAACCGGCGCTGCTGCGCCGCATGGACGCGCAGTGGCGACTGGCACGGCACTTCGGCATCGCCAACGCCCTGCTGTTCCACAAGCTCTCCGATCTGGACACCGTCGGCGACGCCGGGTCGGCTATGCGCGCCGTCGCCGCCAGCCTGCTCGCCAATACGGAGACCCAGATCATCTACCGGCAGGGAGCCGATCAAGTAGGCCCCACGACGCTCGCCCTCGGACTGACCAGGACCGAACGGCAACTGCTGCCCACACTCGGAGTCGGCCAGGGGCTGTGGCGGATAAAGGGGCACGCCCGCGTCATCGAACATCACCTCCACCCCGAGGAGATGCGGGCCTTCAACACCTCGAACAGGATGACCGGCCCCTAACAGGCAGACCGACCTCTTCACATCATCGAACACTCAGGAGTCTCCATGAAGCGCCGACGCCGCAGCTACGTTCCGGTTCCCAGCTCACCGCCAGCCCCAACGGAGCTCGAGGTGTTCATGCTCGGGGCGGATCTCGGGGTACTGCGCAGAAACAACATCACCGTGCCCGGCGGGTACATCACTCGCGCGGAGCTGCCCGCTCGCCTATCGGAGCTGGTCTCGGCCGAAGGCGCACCGACATCCGTCGTGATCATCGAACCCGACGGCACACGCCACTCCGACATCCTTCATCCGCCCACAGGGGACATCAATACGTCGTTCGACACCGACGTGCCCGGAGATCCTCTCCTGCACGGCGGCGGATTCCTGCCCGGCGAGGAAGTGCAGCTGCTCCGCCTCGTGTCCGCGACCCGCGCAGACGCTGACGGGCATGCCAGCGCGGGCGCCCACTACGGAGAGGTCAGTCTGCTGTACGGTGCGATCTCCGGCACGGTCGTCCGCGACCCGGGGAGCATCTGATGGTCTCAGGGGGGAGTGCGCCCGGCGGGGAGACCCTCACCAACGTGGCGTTGGGGGCCGTGGCAGTCGTGGTCGCTGGCGCGGGGATGCTGCGCCTCGCGGTCATCGTGTGCTGCTGGATCCAACAGCTCCCCAACCCCCCGGCAGGGATAGAGGCGTCCGCGGCGATCATCCGCACCCCCTGGCATCCTGGTGGCGCGGTCGGAGTGCCCGCGCTGAGTCCTGTCCTGTACTGGGTCATCGTCGCCGTCATGGTGGCAGTGGCGACCGGCGCCTGCTACCTCGCGTGGCGGCTACTGCGTTCAACCTCCCGATCAGATCCCCGCCGCATGATCGGAACAGCAACACGGCACGACATCACCGGTGCCGCATCGGCGCAGGCGCTGCGCACACGGAGCCGCACGCTGCGCCCGTCGCTCACGCACCCACGCCCCCGGGACGTCGGATACCTCATCGGATACGCCCGCGGCCTGCCGCTGTGGGCCAGCGTCGAAGACTCGATCCTCGTGCTCGGACCGCCCCGGTCCGGGAAGGGGGTCAACATCGTCGTCAACGCCATCCTGGACGCGCCCGGCGCAGTGATCACGACCTCCACCCGGCCCGACAACCTCACCACCACCCTCCGTGCCCGTCGACACCAGGGGCCGGTCGCCGTGTTCGACCCGCAGCAGATCGCGCCCGGACTGCCCTCCGGTCTGCGCTGGTCCCCCGTGCGGGGCTGCCAGGACCCGCTCACCGCGATGACCCGGGCACGCGGGCTCGCCGCGTCCACCGGGTTCGGCGGGGTCGAGAACGGCGACTTCTGGGAGGGCAAGGCGAGAGTTGCGATCCAGAGCCTGCTGCACGCCGCCGCACTCGACGGCCGCGATGCGTCGCACCTGCAATCGTGGGCGCTCAGCCCCGCCGCCGCCCAGGACGCGGTGCGCATCCTGCAGGCCCACCCGTCCGCCGCCCAGGGATGGGCGGATGGCCTGGACTCGATGCTGCAGTCCGATCCCCGCACCCGCGACTCCATCTGGCAGGGAGTAGCGCTCGCGTTCGCCGCCCTGGCCGACCCCCGGGTACTGAACACGGTCACACCCAGCGCCGGCGACGAATTCGACCCCGCCCGGTTCCTCGACGAGCGGGGCACGCTGTACATCCTCGCGGCCGGCGCGAGCGCCGGAACGGCCGCGCCGCTGGTCGCGGCGTTCATCGAGGACCTCGTCGAGGTCGCCCGGAAACGGGCCGCCGCATCCCCGGGCGCGCGGCTGGACCCGCCGCTGCTGCTGGCCCTGGATGAGATCGGAAACCTCGCACCGCTGCCGTCACTGCCGACGTTGATGGCGGACGGCGGCGGCACCGGCATCACCACGATGCCGGTGCTGCAGTCCCTCGCCCAGGCGCGCAGCAAATGGGGTGAGCACCAGGCCGCGGCGATCTGGGACGCCGCGATCGTGAAGATCCTGCTCGGCGGGGCCTCCTCACCGCGAGACCTCGAGGACGTGTCCGCGCTGATCGGAGAACACGACGAGACGACGGATTCGGTCAGCAGCGACCGGCACGGCGGACGATCGGTGAGCTGGTCCACCCGGCGGGTCAGGATTCTGCCACCCAGCGTGCTGCGCACCCTGCCAACCGGGGTCGGGGTCGTGCTGCTGCGCACCGTCCCCGCAATCGTCGCCACACTGCGCCCCTGGATGTCCCGACCGGACGCGAAGCAACTCCACCACGATCGCGCCGCCACCGAGGCCGCCATCGGGTCCCCGGAGGCGGCGGACCCGCGATTCGGCTCGCACACCTCCTCTGTGCACCCGATGGAAGGACCGTGAGAATCATGTCTCTGCGCACATCGACCGGAATCAGCGGATTCGTCGTCTCCGACCCGGTGCTCTCGCACACTCTGGAGCGGGCGCGGCTGTACTTCCGATTCGGGCAGGAGCGGCTCGGCGCCGGCCCGACTGGCGAACGCGAGTACGAGTACGGGGACATGGTGCTGTTCGGCCACGCGGCCGAGACCGGATACGAACACCTCCGGAAAGGCGACCGATTCACCGCGGAGGGAAGGCTGCGCACCGACGAGGAGACCGGGCGCTCCCAGTTCATCGCCGCCAGCATCGGACCCAACGGACAGAACCGGCACATCCGCATCCTGCACCGTCCTGCTGCCACCCGCGACCCGGCGATCTCGGACGCGCAGGAAGGCCCCGTGCGAGCGGTGGACCCGGTGACGCGCGGATGAGCGCGGGGCCGCCGAAGGGGCAACCACCGCTGGACGGGTTCGACGACCTGGATGCCGATCTCAGCGACCTGCTGGGGTCCGCGTTCCGTCCCGTGAACTGGCTGACTCTCACCGGCGAGGAGGCAGCGGAGGCATGGGAGGACCTCGACAGCTGGGTGGACTGGCTTCGGCACGAATACGGCCTCCCCGCCGGGATCATCCCGCCGTGCTGGCATCTTCACCCCGAGCTCCTCTGGGAACTGTCCGCGCTGCAGCGGGCATGGCTGACGAACTACGACCCGCAGCACAACGCGGACGGCCCGCTGACATGGCATCGGCAGTATGCCGAGGCGCGGGACCGCCTGCGGGAATGGACGACCACCGCGGGGTGCAAGCTCGACCGGCACCGCCGCACCCGGCAGACCAGCTGGCCGGGTGAAGCGCCCCTGCCGGAGATCATCGACGAGGTCATCGCGAACCGGACGGAGAGCTTCCGCGCCCACGTGCGGGACGACATCGCCCAACGCAGCCACGTCGCCGGCAACTCCGGGGATTAGCCCCGCCACGCGAGTCTATGCAGCGGACAGCGGGCTCGCGGTGCGTTCCGTCGTCGGGCCGAGTTCACCAGTCGACTCGGCGCCGCCCGTCCGGGAGACGCGGCACTCTCGCCAGCGGGCCGCGAGGAGGCGAGCGGTGGCGACCGGGACCAGCACGGCGAATCTCGCCGCGTTGTACAGCGCCACGAGCAGCACGAGATGCCACACGCTCGGTCCGCCCTGTGCGGCAAGCGTCCCTGCCAGTAGCGCGATCGCACCGTAGGCGAGGACTCCGGCCGCGCCGACCGGCAACGCCCAGCGGTAGCCCGTGCGGGTGAGGACGCGTCGGATCACAAGGTTGCTCGGTGTGAAACGGTGGACCGCGGTGACGATTCTCACGGCGACCGCCGTCGCGGCCAGAACGATGACGAACATGGGGACTCCCGGACAACCTCACGGTTGCGTTCGGTGCGCCACGCCCACGCGGGGCTTTCATCATCGCGGACCGTAAGTCCAGACCCGGACCAAAGCGTCCAGGTTGCTCGCACTGCGACCAGGATACTCCCCCTGCTCCGACGCCTGCCGGAGCGGCAGGCGTGTAGGTCGGTCACGACCAGACGCTGCCGGGTGACTCGCGGGTCGCGGGTGCGGCCGGCTCCGGTGTGGATGAGGATCCGCGGGCCAGGAGTTGCGCCCGGTCGCGGGCGTCGCGGGCGTGGTCGCGGTCGGACAGCCGCGTCCAGTCCCCGCTCCCGCCACTGTCGATTGCGTCTGGTGCGTCGATCCCGTATCGGTCTCGATAGGCAGCGACCGTCCCCGCCAGCGTGAACCACGCGCGGCGCGAGTGGACGTCGTAGGGCGGGGAGCCCAATTCGTGGATCCATCGTTCCTGGTTGCGGAGCGCCCGGTCGACCAGCGCGCGGCCACGCCGCCGCATCAGCGACTCTCGCTCTTGCAGTGCGAGGCGCATCTCCGCGTCCGCCCCGGCAACTGCCTGGGGAACCATTCCGACGATCCACCCCCGTCCACGCGCCCGTGGGTTGCCCGATTCCTGCAGGGCGTCTCGGAGCCGAGATGTCAGCACCGCCCCGGCGTCCTCGGAGCCGGTCAGCGGCCGACTCCTGATGGCTGCGGCGAGCAACACGTCGATGTCCTGGCCGGCGGCCTCGGCGCGCCACAGGATCGAGGTGAGCACGCCGAATGATTCTGAGTCGATCATCTGCGCGATCGCCGGGGCCGGGATGCTGCACCGGTGCAGGAGTTCGATCCACCGGTCGTGTTGTGCGCGCTGTGCGATCGTCTCGTATTCGCTGGCGATCTGGGCGATGGACCCGGCGGCTTCCTGTTCGTCGATGATCGTCTCGTGCGCGGAGCGCTCCGCGCCCACGTGGCGAACGACGCTTGCCAGCACATCGAGCGCGGTCATCTCTTCCGGCTGCTTCTGGTGTTCCTCCAGGTGGGGCTGGTCGGTTGCGACGTAGCAGGTGTTGCGCTGGCGGCCCCGACTCATGGAAACATAGAAGGTCTCTCGGGTCATTGCGCTGGAGTGCACCACGCAGTGCCCGGTGTCCAGGGTGATGCCCTGTGCGCGGTGCCCGGTGATCGCGTAGGCCAGCTCAACGTGTTCGGCGACATAGTCGCTGGGCAGCGTGACGATACCGCCATGAGAGCGTCCTACGCGCCGAACGGTGAGGGAGCCGTCGCGGCGGTGCCGCATCACGACCCATCGGTCGCCGTTCTTGACCCACCCGGATCTGCCGGTGCGCAGTCGGCGGTCGTTTCGGCGGGTGAGGATCTCGTCCCCACGGCCGGCTTGGCTTCCGCCGGCGAGGGTGACGCCGTCGGCGGAGACCTCGTCCGCGAGGATCCGGTCAGCGCGGGCGCGCTCGTTGAGTGCGGAGACGGTGTCGCCGGTCTCGGCGATGAGGGCTGTTGTGACGCCGGCGACCCGGTCGGCGTGCCAGGCGCGATACGCGGCCTCCAGCATGTCCTCGAGGTCGCCCCCGTGGATCCGGTCGTGCGCCGCGTAGGTGGGCAGGACCTCCACGTCCCCCATCCGCAAACCGAGGGAGGCATCCTTCTCCCAGACGTGTGCGAACCGGTGCACGGTCGTCAGTTCCGGTGGCGCGGCGCGGTCACGGACGAGCATCCCGAACGCGCCGCCGGACTCGATCGCCGAGAGCTGCGCCCAGTCCCCTGCCAGCAGCACCTTCGCACCCACCTCGCGGGCGTGCCGGGTGATCGCCTCCAGAGCCATGGTGCCTACAAGCGATGCCTCATCGACGATCATCAGGTCGCCCTGTCGCAGGGTCCACGCCTGGATCCCGTCATCAAGCACCCTTATTCTGCGTCTGGCGGCCGCGGTGAGCCGGGGGGCGAGGTTGGGCGAGTCCCACCGGGTCCGTTCCTCCAGCGTGTCCGCAAGGACCGGGGACATCGTCGCGATGCGACCACGCCAGCTCCGGGCCATCCACGGTCGCGCGCTGAGTGCGCCGACCCACTCGAGGAGACGGTCTCGTTCGGCGATCCGCGCAGGCGTCTGCCGGTGCTCGTGCAGCCATTTCGCCGTGTTGTCCGTGGGGATTCCGAGGTCTTCAGCGAGCACGTCCGCAGCGACGGAGGACGGTGCGACGCCGGCGACCGTGCCCTCGCCCTGATGCGCTTCCCACGCGCGCCGGAGCCCGCCGAGGGTGGTCGTCTTCCCGGTGCCGGCCGGGCCGACCAGCACATCGAGGACCCGGCCGGACGCCGCGATCGCAGCGATCGCCCCATGCTGCTCCCGGGAGAGCGGCGCTGAGGCTCGGGCCTGCGCGGATCGTTGGATGACATCCGCGGGGAGAGCGGGGCCGGTCATCTCGCTGGCCCATTCGCGCAGTGTGTCCTCGGCGGCCAGCAGCGCCGTGGAGGAGTAGATCGTGCCGGCCTTCTCCCGGAAGACGCTGCCGCCGTCCGGGCGTCGGAACGGGGTGGGGCTGGATGCGAGCTCTGGGGGTGTCAGCCGCAGGGAACGGCTTTCGGCACGGTCCACGATCTCGTCCAGGATCGCGGTGCGGTCTTGGGCGGTGGCGAAGCGCAACGGGAGAGTCACCCGAGCCGCCTCCGCCCAGAGGTTCCAGCGTCGCCACGTCGAGCGACGATCGCCGACGCCGGCGAGCACCTCGATACCGGCGGCATCCAGGTCCGCCGACGATAGGTCGTCGCGATGCAGGAGTCTCGTCGCTTCTTGGGCGGCGATCAGCTGCCGTGCCCACCCGGTGGCGTCGGTACCCAGCGTCTTTGTCGCGCGTTCCCGCCATCTCGCGGTGAGTTCCTGCAGGGAGTGCGAGTTCTTCAGGGGGCGGGTCTCCAGGGTGGCCTGCTGCCGCAGCTTGATGATCTGCACACGGCCCGGCTGCCGGCCGTGCGCCTCCACGAACTCCGCACGGAGCTGCTCGTGCCGCTCGTCGATGTCGAGGCTGCGGGTGCTGAAATCTCGCATGAGATCCTCCGGGATCCCGCTGATCTCCCACCCCGGATTGCGATCTCGGCCGCGGTCTCGCGATTCCCATCCCACCCCGAGGATGGCCGTGAGCTTGTCGGCGAGGAGCGCGTTGTAGGTCTCCGACAGTGCCACGACCGACGCGTGCAGGGGCCTGCCGTCCAGGCTGCGCCACTTCCCGTCGTGGGCGGCCTGCGCGCGGTTCCCGATGACGACATGGGTGTGCAGCTGCGGGTCGGAGGAGCGCGAGTCGTAGTGATCGAACGCGACGGCGATCACCCCCCGCACCTCGACCTGCGCCACCGCTCCGCGCGGGCCGCGCGCTCCGACCCGGGTCATCGCGACGCGCGCCTCGACGAGGCGAAGGACGTCGCCGACCGCGTCATGGTGCGCCTGCGCGATCAGCGCCTGGGTGCCCGCGTCGGCAACCGCCCACAGCGTGCTCACGCTCTTGGGAACGGAGGCCGTGAAGTCGAATCCGGCGACGGCGCGGCGGGTCTGCCGGGCGTTCTCCTCATTCTCGATCGCGACCAGCGCGGCCGCGCGGTCCTCCTCCGACAGTGTTGCGGGCAGTTTCCTGCCACGCGCCCGCACCCGGTCTCGCATGCCGGCGAAGGAACGGTACGGCCGTCCCAGCTGCGCGCCGCTGTTCGGGTCCTGCCCCGCCCCGAGGAAGCGCTTGAGCTGTTCCTCGGTCACCTCGTCGCCGACGCGGGTCGTCGCGGACGGGAGGCCAGCAACTCCGGAGCCGGCCCACTGACCGGGCGGGGTGCCCTTCTCCTGGTAGTACCGGGTCAGCGGTTCGGTGACGTCGCGGTCGCCGTCGCCGGCGGCGACGGTCCGCAGCAGGTAGCGGTAGCCCTGCCCCGCGCTCATCACCCGCATCGAGACCGTCACCTGGACACGGTGTGCGCGCCTGGCCATGCCATGGGCAGACGGCCCCGGCTCCTCGCACAGCCGCCGGGTCCTAAGGTCTGATCCTCACCGGCACCCTGACGCGTGCGGCCGAGGAGTCGATGTACGCATCCGTGCCGTGCGTGGGGGCTGACGCGTCCTCGCGCAGCCGCCCCTGCGGGTCTGCACGTGCCCGCCGCACGGCGGCGATGGCGCGCCGGCGCACCTCGGTCTCGAGGTCGTACGGGTCCGCGCCGCGCGCCTGCCGAGCGCGGGAGTCCAGGGTCACCTCGTCTCGCAGTCGCTCGCCGTGCTCGACGAGGTAGTCGGGGACGATCTGGCGGCGCCGGGCGAGAGCGGATTTCCGCATCCACTCCTCGAGAAGCGGCCGGGGCGTCCTTTCGAAGTGCTGCATCAGCCGCCGCCGTTCGGAGACGAGACGGCGGCGCGTGAAGAACTCGGTCGCGGCGGCGAGATTCGCCGCCCGTTCCTCCTCAGAGGCCGGATGCAGCCGACGCGGGGGGAGCCCGGCTTGCTGGCGGCGTCGCTCCCGGCGCTTCCACTCCCGGTTGTACGCACGCGCCTTCTCGGCGGTCTCCGGGTTCGAGCGGTAGCGCCGCTGGTTCTCTCTGACCTTCTCCGGATTGGCTTGCTGCCATCGCCGCTGCTGTTGTCGCCGCTTGTCCGGATCGGCCAGCCTGCGCTCGCGGGCGTTCTGCAGAATCTGCTCCCGATTGCGGTAGTAGTAGGCCAGCTGCAGGGCGCGGACGCGCTCCCGATTATTCTCGACGTAGAGTCGCCGTTGTTCCCGCTTCTTATCGGGGTTGCGTTGCGCCCATTCGCGTGCGCGTTCGACGTCGCGACGTCGACGTTCGGCCTCCGCCGCCATCTTCTGACGTCGTTGCTCGGCTTCGGCCTTCATTCGCACACGCCGCTCGCGTTCGCGTTCGCGGCCCTTCGCGCGGATGCTCTCCCGATTTCTCTCGCGATAGTCACGGTAGTAGTCGGGGTGGGCCTCGTTCCACGCCTTCCTCGCCGCGGTGTCCCGTGCCTTGCGCTCCTCTGGGGAGACACGTCGACTGCGACGATCCTGATCGTCACTGGTTGCCCCAGACCTCTCCGTCATACCTGCTCCTCGTCATGTCCGGCCTCACCCCTTTAGGTGGGGCAGGTCAGACACGACGAGGGCGTGTCAGCGGTGCGTGCGCGGCTCAGAGAGAGCGATCAGGGCGGCGAACGCTTCCTGGCGGTGCGCAGACGGGTCGACGATCGCTAGGGGGATCAGCTCGCGGAGCGTTGCTCGCGCATCAGTAGAGAGGTCAGTGAGGGGGTACATGCACCATTCGACATCTTGGTCGACCTGGTAGGCCGGTTCGTCGAGACGCACTTCGGGGTAGTAGATGAATGCGGCCAGCGCGATGCGCTGCAGCGCATCGTCAACCTTCTCGCGATCGATCATCTGGTTCTTCGTGCTCATCGCGAGTCATCCTCCGCTCCCGAGGACGGCCCGAGCGACTCGAGGATGTCTGCCGTGACCGGATCCACGTGGTCGTCAGGCTCGACGTAGTGCGCCCGCGTGATGTCCGTGGAGGTGTGGCCGAGCATCTAGGCCGCCAACTCGAGCCCGCTCGCCCGATCCAGGACCGTCGCGACCGTACGCCGGAACGCATGCGGTGTCACCCCGTGTATACCGGCCGCCTCAAGGATCGTCCGGAGCCGCCGACGGATATTGTTCGGGATCAGCGGAGTGCCGTTTCGGCTGCAGAACAGCAGCGTGTCACCGTCGGCCGGTACCGCTGCCAGTCGCTGCCGTATCCCGGCCGCGGTGTAGCTGGGAACCGCGACTGTACGTCGAGACTTCGCCGTCTTGGGATGATCCTGCCGGAACGCGGGTCGGCCCTTCGGGCAGACGATCGTGCCGGTGATCTTCACCGTCGCCGGCACCACCGTAACATCCACGTCGCAGCGGCGGATCGCAAGCACCTCGCCGATGCGGGCGGAAGTCCCCAGCATCACCTCGATGATGATTCCGAGCTGGCCATCAGGACGCGGCCCCGGAAGACCCTCAGCGGTGCGCCAGCGACTCACCGCTGATCTGATCGCCTGGATCTGCGGGACTGTGAGGGCGAGGATCTCTGATACCGGCTTGCGCAATCGCGCCGCGCCGCTGACAGGATTCCGGGGGATCGCGTCGTACCGCACGGCCAAGCCCAATGCCAGGCTCAGCACGTTCTTGGCCTGCTTCGCGCGGCTGTAGCTGGTCTTCGCGCACGTCTTCAGGAACCGATCGACGCGACTGACGGTCACTTCCTTCAGCCGCAACTGCCCGAACGCCGGCAGCACCAGCTTGCGCATGTTCCACTCATAGAGGTCGCGCGTCTTCACCGCGATCCGTCCCTCCAGATCGAGGTCGTCCAGCCAGAGCTCAGCGAGATCGGCGAAGGGTGTGTCCGGCGTCAACTCTCCTGCGACTGCCGGGCGGCTGCGTTCCGTGAGCAGAACCTTGAGCCTCTGCTCGGCAGCCTTTCGACTCCGCCCGCTGGCCTGGACCTGCCGAAGCGCGCCGTCCTCATCGCGGTATCGAGTCCTGGCTCTGACTATGCCGTTCGCGCCAGTCCGGAAGCTGATCGTTCCGAATGTTCCAATGGGGGTTCGGGTACTCGACATCAGGGCTCACCGCCCGTCTCTCGTCGGGATCGGATCCATTCGTCGATGTCGGCAACGAAGAACATGACGCGCCGACCGACGCGGATCCCGGGCGGGCCCTTCCCGTCCACTCTCCAGTCGTAGATCGTCGCGATGGGGACGCCGAGATAGTCCGACAGTTCCCGGACGGACAGTAACGGCTCCAGCTGGACGGGGTGAGCCTGTTGAGTATCCATACCCAACATGTGCGCCCGGCCGTCCCGCCTCCTCCAGGCGGCACCGATGCCTTCCGTGTGCGGAATCGGCAAGCGGGTGCGGGTGGGTGGCGAGGGAGTGGATGTGGTGACGACGTGGTGACCGGTTCAAGTCCTTAACCGCCTTCTGGCCCGGATTTCCGCAGAATTCCGGGCCAGAGCTGGCGGTGACGGTGGGATTTGAACCCACGGTAGGGGGTTACCCTACACAACTTTTCGAGAGTTGCACCTTCGGCCGCTCGGACACGTCACCGCGGAATAGCTTACGTGCCCACGTGTCGCGCCGCCAATCGCAAACGACGAGGACCGTCGTTCCCGGCTACGTGCGCGTGTCACACCGCCGCCCAACCGCCGTCGACCGCGAGGATGGCGCCGGACACGTTGGAAGCGTCGTCGCTGAGCAGCCAGGTGATTGCCGCGGCCAACTGCTCAGGCTGCGCGACTGCGGGTATGTTCGTCTGCAGCAACGGCCCGATTCGCTGTGCTGCCCACTCGGAGCGGAACGGGGCCTCGATGCTCGTCGCGACGGGTCCGGGGGCGACGACGTTGCAGCGGATTCCCTTCGGGGAGTAGTAGAACGCGGTGCTCTGGGAGAAGCCGTTCACCGCATGCTTCGACGTCGTATAGGGCGTTCCCGCGGCCGAACCCCGCTGGCCAGCCTCGGATCCGACGTTGACGATACTGCCCGCACTTGCCTCGAGCATCCTCGGCAGCACCGCACGGGTCAGGCGCATCATCGCGGTCACGTTTACGGCCATGACCCGCTCCCAGGTCTCGTCCGCGATCTCAGCGGTCGGCTCGAATCCGTCCATGATCCCCGCGACGTTCGCGAGCCCGTCGATGCGGTCGCCCGCCACCTCCACCACTCGGCGCACCGTCTCTTCGTCCGTCAGGTCGCCCGCGACGGTGACGACGTCTCCGCCGACCTCGGCGGTCAGCGATTCCAGGCGGTCGGGCGAGATGTCCACCGCGACGACCCGCCCGCCCTCGCGTGCGAGCCTCTCGACCGTAGCGCGGCCGATTCCGGCTCCTCCCCCCGTGACGATGACGGTGCGACCCTCGAAGCGTGCCGTGCTGTTGGTCATGATGTCTCCTCTTCTCGAGGTCAGTCCAGCGGCAATCCGCGCGGCCACACAGGGTCGTTGGTCCCGTCACGCATCGCGGCTCAATGCGGACCCGCACCCCCTGGTCGCGGGCTAGGTTGGCCCCATGGCCCCCACGATGACGACACAGCAGCGCCTCGTCTTGGCGGTCGCGGTGCTCGCGTCGTTCGTGGCGTTCCTCGACGGAACCGTCGTCACGGTCGCACTACCCGCGATCGACCGCGAACTGGGGGGTGGCCTCACGACGCAACAGTGGGTCGTGGATGCGTACCTCATCACACTCGGCGCGCTCATCCTGCTCGCGGGGTCGGTGAGCGACGCGTTCGGGCGCATCCTCGTGCTGCGGATCGGGCTGATCGGCTTCGGCGTCGCCTCGGTCGCGATCGCCCTCGCACCCGACCCGGTCGTACTGATCGTCGCCCGCGCGATCCAGGGCGCGGCCGGGGCGTTCCTCGTGCCCAGCTCTCTGGCCCTGATCACCTCGACCTTCCGCGACGCCGCACAGGGCCGGGCGATCGGTATCTGGACCGCCCTCACCACGTGCGCGATGCTCGCCGGACCCGTCATCGGCGGCCTCTTCGTCGACCTGCTTTCCTGGCGCCTGGTGTTCCTGATCAACGTCCTGCCGATCGCGGTCACGCTGTGGCTGCTGACACGCCTGACGCACCGCGACGTGCGACGACCGGATGCCTCGATCGATTGGCTCGGCGCGGCGCTCTGCACGCTCGGGCTCGGCGGTTTCGTCTTCGCACTCATCGAACAACCGAACCTGGGCTGGGGCTCGCCCATCATCCTCATCCCCGGCATTGCCGGCCTCGCCATGTTCGTCGCGTTCCTGTTCCGTCAGCGCACGGCGACCACGCCGATCCTCCCCCTCGGCCTCTTCCGCGTTCGCAACTTCTGGACGGGCAACGTCGCGACCGCCTTCGTCTACGGCGCACTGAGCCTCAACGGCTTCGTCGTCGGCGTCTACCTGCAGCAGGGCGCCGGCCTGAGCGCGACGCTGGCCGGTCTCGCGAGCCTGCCCGGCACGGTCCTGCTCATCCTGCTCAGCTCGCGCGTCGGCGCTCTCTCGGGACGTTTCGGCCCGCGCTTGTTCATGACCGCCGGGCCGCTCGTGATGGCGGCGGGGGCGCTCCTGCTGCTGACCGTCCGCGACGACTTCTCGTACTGGACGCAGGTTCTGCCCGGCATCCTGGTATTCGGCCTCGGCATCTCGCTGACGGTCGCTCCGCTGACCTCGGCCATCCTGGGCGCGATCGACACGGAACGCTCGGGCATCGCCTCCGCCGTCAACAACGCCGTCTCGCGCGTCGCCGGGTTGATCGTGATCGCTCTGCTCGCGACGATCGTCGGCGGATCGCTCGACCTCGACGGCTTCCACCGCGCCGCGATCGTCACCGCGGCCCTCATGGCGGTCGGTGGGCTCGTCTCTTTCGCCGGCATCCGCAATCCGCCGCGCGCCGCGATGACGACGGCAGAACCGCGATCGGCGAGCGAGAACGATCGTTAGTTCTGGCGCCGCTCTCTGCCCTCCCGGTCGGCCCCCTGCGAGACTGGCCGCATGAGCGCAATCGAGAACGCGAAACTCACCGTGGTGGGCGCCGGAAGTGTCGGTGCCAGCGTCGCCTACGCGGCACTGATCCGGGGATCCGCACGGCACGTCGCCCTGTACGACATCGCCGCCACGAAAGTCGAGGCCGAGGTGCTCGATCTCGCCCACGGCACGCAATTCACGGGCGCGAGCGACATCACGGGCGGCAGTGACATCTCGGTCGCCGCGGGATCGCACGTCGTGGTGATCACAGCCGGCGCCAAACAGAAGCCCGGGCAGTCGCGCATCGAGCTTGCCGGGGTCAATGCGGGCATCCTCCGCTCGATGATGCCGGACCTGCTCGCGGTTGCTCCCGATGCCATCTACGTGATCGTGACCAACCCGTGCGACGTCCTGACGGTCCTCGCACAAGAGGCTACGGCGCTGCCGCCCGAGCGCATCTTCGCCTCGGGAACCGTGCTCGACACGTCGCGTCTGCGCTGGAAGCTCGCCGAGCGCGCCGGGGTCTCGACGTCGAGCGTGCACGCGTACATCGTCGGCGAGCACGGTGACACGGAGTTCCCCCTCTGGTCCAAGGCCACGATCGGTGCGGTGCCGATCCTCGACTGGGTCGCGCCCGGACACCCGCGGATGTCTCAGGACGAGCTCGACGCGATCGCCGTGGATGTGCGGGATGCCGCATACAAGGTCATCCTCGGAAAGGGCGCGACCAACTACGCGATCGGGCTCTCCAGCGCGCGGATCGTCGAGGCGATCCTCCGGGATGAGCATGCCGTCATGCCGGTCAGCACGGTGCTCCATGACTTCCACGGCATCGACGGGGTCGCCCTCTCCGTGCCCTCGATCGTGAGCTCCCACGGCGCGGTTCCGATCCGCGAGACGGTCTTCTCGGACAGCGAGCTCGGTCTGCTCCGCAGCTCGGCGAGCGCCCTGCGCACGGTCGCGGATTCGCTTCGGACCTGAAACGAACAGAGCACGCCCTGCACGATTCGCCTTCGATATCGCACGGATGCACATCGGGCTTCTTCCCCGGCAGGGGAGCCAGTACGTCGCGCCGCCCCGGATGCCAGGATGGGACGCAACTCACGGCGGGAGGAATCAGGCATGGTCGATGGAGATCGTGACGACGAACGCGCTCGCGCGGCTCTGCGCGCCGCTCAGATGTACTACGTGCAGGACCTCACGATGGAGGCGATCGCCAGCGACCTGCACACCTCGCGCTCGACCGTGTCGCGGTTGCTCAGCCATGCGCGCTCCAGCGGACTCGTCGACATCCAGATCCGCTCGCCCTTCGACGCCGCGACCGAGCTCGAGCGCGATCTCGAGGCGCGCTACGGGATCGCCGTCCACGTCGTCCCCTGTCCCCAGAACATCAGCGACGTCGACCGACTCGACCGCGTCGCTCTCACCGCGGCACGCCTACTGGCCCGATTCGTCGACTCGAACATGACGTTGGGGGTCGCGTGGGGCTCCACCGTCAGCGCGATCAGCAGGCACCTGGTCCCCAAGGACACGCACAATGTCACCGTCGTCCAGATGAACGGTGCCGGAAGCTACCTCACGACCGGGATCGACTACACGAGCGAGATCCTGCGCCGTTTCGGTGATGCTTATGGCGCGAAGGTTCAGCAGTTCCCCGTTCCCGCGTTCTTCGACGACCCCGAGACCCGGTCGGCGCTCTGGCGCGAGCGCAGCACCCGTCGCGTCCTCGACATCCAGTCCCGAATGGACCTGGCGTTGTTCGGTCTCGGCTCACCCTTCGCGGGAGTTCCGAGCCAGGTATACATCGGCGGGTACCTGGACGAGGCCGACTTCGCGAGCCTGACCGAAGACGAGATCGTCGGCGATGTCGCGACCGTCTTCTACCGCGCCGACGGGAGCTGGACGGATGTCGCGCTCAACCGCCGAGCTACGGGCCCGGCCTTCGACGAGCTGCGGCGCGTCGCCCGCCGCATGTGCGTCGTCGCGGGTGAGCAGAAGGTGCCGAGCCTGCGGGGCGCGCTGGCCGCCCGCCTCATCACCGATCTCGTGATCGACGAGGCTGCCGCCCGCAAGCTCGCGGCATCGTGATCGCACCTCGGCGCACGTTCGTGCATCGGCTGGCAGAAGGCGTGCACGCCTCCGTAATCTGGTCCCGGCCCACTGACGGGTTCCGACGACGAAGGAGTACACGTCGATGACATACATCCTCGCCCTGGACCAGGGCACGACGAGCACCCGCGCGATCGTCTTCGACCACGCGGGCGGCCGCGTGTCGGTCGGCCAGCTGGAACACCGGCAGATCTTCCCCCAGGCCGGATGGGTCGAACACGACGCCCTGGAGATCTGGCACAACACCCAAGAGGTGATCGGCGTCGCGCTCGCCCGCGCCGACATCACCCGCCACGACATCGCCGCCGTCGGCATCACCAACCAGCGCGAGACCGCCATCCTCTGGGATCGGCGCACGGGTACACCCGTCCACAACGCCATCGTCTGGCAGGACACCCGCACGCAGGAGATCGTCGATCGGCTGGCCTCGGACGGCGGCGTCGACCGATTCCGGGCCCGCACGGGCTTGCCCCTCGCCGCGTACTTCTCCGCGACGAAGATCGCCTGGGTGCTCGAGAACGTCCCCGGCGCACGTGAACTCGCGGACGAGGGACACCTCGCGTTCGGCACCCCCGACACCTGGCTGCTGTGGAACCTCACGGGCGGACCGGAGGGCGGCGTGCACGCCACCGATGTCACGAACGCGAGCCGCACCCTGCTGCTCGACCTGGAGACGCTCGACTGGCGCCCCGAGCTGCTCAGCGCCTTCGACATCCCCGCGTCGATCCTGCCCGAGGTGCGCTCGTCGTCGGAGATCTACGGCACCGTCGAATCGTCCAGCCTGCTGCGCGAGGTACCCATCGCCGGAATCATGGGCGACCAGCAGGCGGCGACGTTCGGACAGGCCGCCTTCGCTCGCGGCGACAGCAAGAACACCTACGGCACGGGCAACTTCCTGGTGATCAACACGGGAGACACCCCCGTCATCTCCCGCAACGGGCTCCTCACGACCGTGGCCTACCGGCTCGGATCCGGCGAGACCGCCTACGCGCTCGAGGGATCCATCGCGGTGACCGGGTCCCTCGTGCAGTGGCTACGCGACAACCTGGGCATCATCTCGTCGGCGAGCGAGGTGGAAGACCTCGCACTGGCCGTCGACGACGCGGGCGGCGTCATCATCGTCCCGGCGTTCTCGGGCCTCTTCGCGCCCCACTGGCGCCCGGATGCCCGCGGCGCGATCATGGGCCTCACCCGCTTCTCCGACCGCCGTCACATCGCTCGTGCCGCGCTCGAGTCCGTTGCCATGCAGACGCGCGAGGTCGTCGATGCGGCCGCCGCGGACACCGACGCTCCGATCACCGAGCTGCGCGTCGACGGCGGCATGGTCGCGAACGACACCCTCATGCAGATGCAGTCCGATGCGCTCGGCATCCCCGTCGTTCGCCCCGCGATCGCCGAGACGACGGCGCTCGGAGCCGCGTTCGCCGCCGGGCTGGCGGTCGGGTTCTGGTCGGGCCTGCCCGAGCTGTCCGAACTGTGGCAGGAGGATCGCCGTTGGGAGCCGCGGTCGTCGGAGGCGGAGCGGACCCGGATGCTGGAGCGCTGGCAGAACGCGGTCGCACGAACGCTCGACTGGCCCCAGGAATAGTCCTCGCCGCTCAGCGCGAGGCGCGCCGTCGCTGCCCGGCTCGCTCCGCCACTGCGCGCGGCGCGACGCCGTGAGCGACCCGGAGCTCGGCGAGCGAGCGGGAGCGCTCTTCCTCGATGCGCGCGGCATCCCATCCGGCGGCGTCCGCGAACGCGCCGAGCGTGTGCTCGAAGACGTCGTCGGTGAGGTCGCCTGTGTAGGTCACGTCGGTGCGCCGCAGAAGGACGTCGTTCAGGCGCGTCGCCTTCTCCTGTTCGACGAAATACGCCACCTCGCGCGAGGACAGGCGGTCGCCGAGGATCGGCTCGTCGTGTGCGAGGGCGAGGAAGTTCACGACATCTCGGGCCTTGGTCCCGTAACGCTCCAACAGAACGCGCCCTCGCTCGCGCGACACGCCACCCAGCTCGGAACGGATCCAGGCATCCTTCGCATCCGGCAGCGGATAACCACGACCCCCGCCGATGGGGAGGTCCTCGGTCGACACGCGGCGCTCGCTCTGCAGCAGCGCGAGCACGCGGTCGGTCAGCTGCTCGCCGAGCGCCCGGAACGTGGTCCACTTGCCACCGACCAGGTTGAGCATCGGCGCCCCGGGACCCTGCGTGTCGACGACGCGGTAGTCACGCGAGACGAAGCCCGGCACCATGTCGTCGTGACGGGGCAGGGGACGGATGCCCGAGAACCGATACACGATCTGCGAGCGGTCGACGGTCACATCGGGGAACACCTGAGCGACGAGTTCGAAGAAGTAGTCCACCTCTTCCTCGGTGCAGACAGCGGGTTCGCCCGGGTCTGCGTCGAGGTCGGTCGTTCCGACGAGCACGCGTCCCTTGAGCGGGTACACCAGCACGATTCGTCCGTCCTGGTGCTCGAAGAAGATCTCGCGCCCGCCCGTCGCGGCGAGCAGCTCGGGGTTGTCGAGAACGATGTGTGATCCCTTGGTGCCACCCATCAACGTGCTCGGCTGCCCGAGGGCACGGGCCGTGAGGTCGGTCCACGGCCCGGAGGCGTTCACGATCACGCGTGCCGTGATCGTCTGCTCCGTGCCGGTCAGGACGTCGCGCACCATGACGCCGTTCTGGTCGCCCCCGACGGCCTCGACGTAGTTGAGTGCCGTGGCATCGCCCGCGGCTTCACCATCGAGCGCGACGTCGAGGGCCAGGCGCTCGGGGTCGCGCAGCGATGCGTCGTAGTAGGTCGCGGTGAAGCGGAAGTCCGGGGCGAGTTCGGGCAGCTCGCGACGCGACGCGCGACGCCCGCGGAAGCGGTGGCGCGGAACGGAGCCGCCGTCGCGCGAGAAGAGATCGTAGATCGTCAGGCCGATCTTGATGAGCACAGCGCCGCGGGCCTTCGGCGTGCGTTGCTTGTGCGTCAGGAAGCGCAGCGGTGCCGCGAGGATCCCCGACAACACGCCCTGGATCGGGATCGTGGTCGCCAGGGGAACGACGTGATGCGGGGCGATGCGCAGCAGGCCGTTGCGCTCGCGCACCGACTCGCGCACGAGACGGAACTCGCCGTTCTCGAGATACCGGATGCCGCCGTGGATCATGTGACTGGACGCCGCGCTCGCGCCCGAGGCGAAGTCGTTGCGCTCGACCAGAAGCACACGGACGCCCTGCATCGCGAGGTCGCGGAAAGTGGCGAGACCGTTGATTCCTCCGCCGATGATCACCACGTCATAGTCGGGACGTTCGAAAACCTCTCGCACTTCCGGGCGCACGGTCATGGGCTTCCTTTCTCCTCGTCCAGGCTGGCCGGTGCGGAACAAATGCGCAAGCACTCTGCACTAACGTGCACCGTGCTTCCGTCGACGCACACTCGCCCACATCGGCCTCCGCGTCGAACCCACGACGCACGCGTCCTTCGACGGCGGATGTCCGGGCCCGCACGTACGCTGAAGCCATGGCAACCCGCAAACCCAGCACGGCCTACCGCTGCACGGAATGCGGGTGGACGAGTGTCAAGTGGGTGGGGCGCTGCGGCGAATGCCAGCAGTGGGGCACGGTCACCGAGGTCGCGGAACAGACCGGCATCCTGCGCGGATTCACCCCGCACGCGCCGACCGCCGATCGCGTCGCGCGTCCGATCACGGATGTCGCGACGATCGAGGCACCGCGACGCCCGACGGGCGTGGACGAATTCGACCGCGTGCTCGGCGGCGGGCTCGTCGCGGGCGCGACCATCCTGATCTCGGGCGAGCCGGGCGTCGGCAAGTCGACCCTGCTGCTCGAGGTCGCCGCGCGCGCCGCCCGTTCCGGCCGACGCGTGCTGTACGTGAGCGCCGAGGAGTCGACCGCGCAGGTGCGGTTGCGTGCCGAGCGCACGGGAGCCCTGCACGACGAACTCTTCATCGCGAGCGAGACCGACCTGGCGACCCTCGTCGGGCAGATCGACCAGGTCGTCCCGACGCTGCTGATCGTCGACTCGGTGCAGACCGTGTCATCCTCGCTCAGCGAAGGTCTCGCGGGGCATCCGAGCCAGGTCCGCGAGGTCGCGGCAACGCTCGTGCGCATCGCCAAAGAGCGCGACCTGCCGGTGTTAATTGTCGGGCACGTCACGAAGGACGGCTCGATCGCGGGCCCGCGCCTGCTCGAACATCTCGTCGATGTCGTCTGCCACTTCGAGGGTGACCGCCAGACCGCCCTGAGGTTCGTGCGCGCCCTCAAGAATCGGTTCGGACCGACGGACGAGGTCGGATGCTTCGAGATGACCGGCGACGGCATCGCCGAGGTTCCCGACCCGAGCGGTCTGTTCCTCGGGCACGGCACCCCGGTCAGCGGCTCGTGCGTGACGGTCGCACTCGAGGGTCGTCGCGCCCTGCCCGTCGAGGTTCAGGCCCTGGTCAATCCGAGCTCGACCCCCAACCCGCGACGGGTCGTCAACGGCGTCGATTCCTCCCGCGTCGCGATGATCCTCGCCGTCCTCGAGCGGCGCGCGGGGCTCAAGCTGAGCGCCCTCGATGTCTATGTGTCGACGGTCGGGGGCGTGCGCCTCACCGAACCCGCGGCCGACCTCGCCATCGCACTGTCGATCGCGAGCGCCCTGGGCGAGTTCGCGATCCCGCACGAGGTCGCGGCGGTCGGCGAGCTGAGCCTCTCGGGCGAGATCCGAGCCGTCGCTCAGCTGTCGCAGCGCCGCGGCGAGGCATCCCGTCTCGGGTTCGTCCACTTCGTGGATGCCGCGTCGAAGCACCTGCCGGCGGCGCTCGAGACGGTGCGTGCCCATGCCGACCGCGCGGCGCGTGGCGGGCGCGGGCCGCTCGACCGTCAGGGCCGCGGACCTCGCGACGTTCCGGAGTTCTGAGCCGGCTCCGGAGACGCAGCCCGCACCCCGCTGCGTGCTTCAGTCGGCGAGCGCGTCGATCAGATCAGCGGGCGAGGCCTGCATCGGGTGCGGTCCGGCGATATCGAGGAACACCGTCGTGATCGCATCGCGATGCGTACGGAGGAAGGCGAGCAGCCAGCCGGGCGACTGCAGACCGATCGCGGGAGGCAGGTTCTCGGGTTTGTTGGCCGCATCGCTGAAGAGCAAGAGCGCGATCTCACCCGTGTCCGGGTCGCGGTACGTCCAGACCTCGCCGACGTCCAACGGATTGTCACGGTTCGTCGGCGCCATCAGCGGCACGACCGTGTTGCCGTTGCGGAGCGCCAGCGCGACCGCGGCCATATCCTTCTTCTCCAGCGCCTGCGCGAGCGCCTCGGATCGGAACATCGCGGCACCCGCCTTCTTCACGCGTCCGTCGGACGTGCGCCGCTTGCCGCTCTTACCGCTCTGCCGTGCCACCCTTCCAGGGTAGCCGGGCGTCAGTAGAGCAGGATCTGCCGCGAGGTCAGCGAGGGGATGCCACCGATCGAGACGTCCAGGTGGTAGGACGCTCCCCCGCCCGTCGCTCGCGGACGGTCACCCTCGCAGGTATCGACGGACGAACGTGTGCGGTCCCAGGCGATCGGTGCCGAACTCTCCACGACCTGTCCCGCCGCGAGCGTCACGACCATGTCGCTCGGTGCCGCCTGGCAATCCGTCGAGCGCCACCAGACATCGCTGCCGCTCGTGATGGTGAAGCTCTGCTGGGTGGTTCCCACGTTGATGGTGCACGGCGTGGCGCTGGTGTTGGTCAGTCGCATGCTGAGCTGCGGCTGCTCGCCGGACGCATAGGACTCTTTGTCGGTGAGCGCCTCGACCAGCACGCTGTCGGCCGTGCAGGCCTCGGGGGTGAGCCCGGCCGCCGTATCCGTCGTCGCGGCTTCGTCGGGCAATGCGTCCGCGGGATTGGAGCCGCCCGTCGCAGCCGGGTCCGGCAGAGTCGGCGTCGTACTGCTCGGCGAAGCGGACGACGACGCCTGCGCCGGCGGATTCGCTGCGTCGCCCGACCCGCGCCACGGCTGTGCGATCAACAACCAGACGATCAGCGCCACGACCAGGAGCAGACCCACAAGCACGACAGCGCGTCGCCGTCGGTACACCGCGGGCGACGGGCGACGTCGACGCGGGCCTTCGCTGCTCATATGTCCAGGCTAAGCGCGTCTCGGCGCGTCCCCACCGCGGCGCGCCCGGCACGACTGTAGGAGGATTCCGCGCCCACCCCTTCCATTCGGCACCGAGTGTCATTAGCATCTCTTACACCCGCAGGGTGCCGACACAGATGTCCGCCCATAAGGAGCATCCGATGGATATGCAGACGACATCGTCAGAGATTCCCGATCGTCTCTCCGCTCCGCTCGGCGCACGCAACGAGTGCCCGGTCCACGGATCCGGAGGCGCCCGCACCGTCTGATCCGTCCCCGACTCCCTCCGCGGCGCGCTGACGCGCCGCCCTCGGTCTCGTGAACCCACAACCGAAGAGAGACCCGCCGACGCGCGGGAAGAGAGAGGAGTACGCCATGGGAAGGGTCGAAGGCAAGGTTGCCTTCATCACAGGAGCCGCACGCGGGCAGGGACGCTCGCACGCGGTTCGTCTCGCACAGGAGGGCGCCGACATCATCGCGGTCGACGTCCTCGAGGAGATCCCCGGAGCGCCGTACGGACCGGCGACCGAGGAAGACCTCGCCGAAACCGTCGCACAAGTCGAGGCTCTGGACCGTCGCATCGTCGCCCGTAAAGCGGACGTGCGCGACCAATCGGCACTGACGGCCGCGCTCGACGCGGGCGTCGCCGAACTGGGCCGACTCGACATCGTCTGCGCGAACGCGGGGATCTCGACCTCGATGGCCCCGGCGCAAGACCTGCCCGAGGAGATCTGGCTCGACATGATCGACGTCAACCTCAGCGGCGTCTGGCGCACGTGCAAGGCCGCGATCCCGCACTTGAAGGCCGCGGGAGGCGGGTCCATGATCCTGACGAGTTCGGACGCGGGGCTGTTCGCGTTTCCGAACATCGCGCACTACGTCTCGGCGAAGCACGGGGTCGTCGGTCTGATGCGCACCCTCGCCCTCGAGTTGGCGCCGGACATGATCCGCGTCAACAGCGTCCACCCGACGGTTGTGGACACCCCCATGGTGAACAACGAGGCGACGTTCCGGCTGTTCCGGCCCGACCTCGACAACCCGGGGGTGGAGGACTTCAAAGAGGCCGCCACGATGATCAACGCCCTGCCGATCCCCTGGGTCGAGGCGGTCGACATCTCCAACGCCGTGCTGTGGCTCGCCTCCGACGAGGCCCGTTACGTCACGGGTGTCGCGCTGCCGGTCGACGCCGGCGCGTACGCGAAGTAACGACAGAAAGGGAAACATCATGGGAAGACTGGACGGCAAGGTCGCCTTCATCACGGGAGCTGCGCGGGGCCAGGGTCGCTCGCACGCGATCCGGATGGCTCAGGAGGGCGCCGACATCATCGCGGTCGATATCTCGCGCCAGATCGAAACGGTGCCGTACGGCATGGCGACGGCCGACGATCTCGCCGAGACGGTGCGCCAGGTCGAAGCTCTTGACCGACGGATCGTGGCGAGCGAGGCCGACGTGCGCGATTACGACGCGCTGAGCTCCGCCGTGGACGAGGGCGTCGCGCAACTCGGGCGACTCGACATCGTCAGCGCGAATGCCGGGATCTTCTCCAGCGCGACCGCGGACGAGCTGACCGACACCGCGTGGGACGACATGATCGGCGTCAACCTCACCGGCGTCTGGCACACGGCCAAGGCGGCGATCCCCCACCTGAGGGCAGCCGGCGGAGGGTCGATGATCCTCACGAGCTCGACGGCGGGGATCAAGGGGTTCCCGAACTTCGTGCACTACGTCGCGGCGAAGCACGGGGTCGTGGGAATCATGCGCACGCTCGCACTCGAGCTGGCGCCCGACTTCATCCGGGTCAACTCCGTCCACCCCACGAGCGTCGACACCGACATGATCCAGAACGACTCGCTCTACGCGCTCTTCGCGCCCGACCTTCCGGTCGAGGAGCGCACGCGCGAGACGCTGGGCGGGCGGTTCCAGTCACTCAACGCGCTGCCCATCCCGTGGGTCGAGCCGGTCGACATCTCGAACGCGGTGCTCTGGCTCGCCTCGGACGAGTCGCGCTACGTGACGGGCATCATGCTGCCCGTCGACGCCGGGTCTACGCAGAAGTGACGACGAACGAGGTCGCGACGGCGCCCACGGACCCCGCTGGACTGCAGCGCAGCCGCGAGCGCATCGCTCGCCACCTCGTCGGCCGCGAGCGTGAGTTGGAGCTCACGCTCGCGGCCGTCGCCGCGGGGCGCGACATCGTGCTGGAAGGACCGCCGGGCACGAGCAAGACGACGATCCTCGGTGCGATCACCGAGGAGTGGGGCATCCCGCTGCTCTTCGTCGAGGGCAACGCGGATCTGACGCCCGCAAAGCTCGTCGGGCACCACAACCCGGCGAGGGTACTGCGCGAGGACTACTCGGCGGACAACTTCGTCCCGGGCCCCCTGGTCGAGGCGATGCAGCGCGGCGGTTTCCTCTACATCGAGGAGTTCAACCGCGCCCCGGAGGACACCCTCAATACGCTCCTGACCGCCATGGCCGATCGTTCCCTCGCGATCCCGCGGGTCGGCCGCATCCGGGCCGCACCGACATTCCGTGTCATCGCGTCGATGAATCCGTACGACAACGTCGGCACGACGCGGCTCTCGACCAGCGTGCACGACCGCCTCAACCGCCTCGCGGTGGACTACCAGGACGCGGATGCCGAGGAGCGCATCGTCATCCTGCGCACCGAGGCCGACGGCGAACTCGGTGCGCGCCTCGTCCGTGATGCGGTCGCCGTGACGCGGGCGACGCGCGATCACCCGGACATCCGGCAGGGTTCCAGTGTTCGCGGCGCGATCGACACCGTGCTCGTGGCCCTCCGTCTCGCCGCGTTGCGTGACCTCGATGACCCGGACTCACCCGGCTACCCCGAGCTCGTCTACGACGCGATGATCGTCGCCCTCTCCGGCCGTATCCACCTCGACGAGGCGGTGGACGCCACCCCCGAACGCGTGCTGCGCGAGATCTGGGAGGACCACTTCGTCCTCGCGCCGCACCGCGCCGATCCCGGCTGAAGAGAGGTCGCGGCCGACACACCCATCCGGGGTGGACGACGCGAGACGTCGACGCGCGGGGCTCCCCTGCGCCGGAAACCGAAGCTCCTGGACGAGCCGCCCACGCTCTTCGACGCGTCGTCGGGCGCGGGCGGAATGGTCCTGCGCGGGGCCGGGCCACCCCGCAGCGCCGGCGCGTCGCGTCCGGGTGGCACCGCCCGAGGGGAGACGGACGAGGTCGGCGCACTGGTCCCGCTTCCCGACGAGCCGAGCGAGGTCGATCCGTCGGTGCGCGCGCGTGCACGCGAGATCGCGGCGCGGCTCGCCGTGCCGCGCGCGCGCCGTGACGCGACCGCGCACCGCGGGGTCGGCGACCTGGCGAGCCTGCCCTACCGCGGCGCCTCCGACGACATCGATCTGGACCGAACCATCGAGGTGCTCGCCGAACGCCCCGTGCCGGAAGACGAGGACATCGTCGTCCGCGAACGGGTGCGCGCACGCCGCTCGGTCGTACTCCTCGTCGACGTCTCGGGGTCCATGCGCGGGGAGAGGATCAAGACGGCCGCGGCGACCGTGGGTGCGTTGTCGGCGGAACTGTCCCATGACGACCTCGGTGTCATCGCGTTCTGGTCCGACGCGGCCGTTCTGCTGAGGCTGGGCGCGCCGGTCCGACCGGGCGAACTCGTCGACGCCATCCTCCGCCTGCCTGCCCGCGGGCTGACGAACATCGGCTTCCCCCTCGAGCTCGCGGCTCGCGACCTCGCGCGCGTTCCGGCACGGGATGCGCGGGTCATCCTGCTCTCGGACTGCGTGCACAACGCGGGTCCGGATCCGCGTCCCCTCGCGGCGCGGCTTCCGCGGCTCGACGTGCTGCTCGACGCGACCGGTGAGAAGGACGTCGAACTCGGCCGAGAGCTCGCCGCACGGGGGCACGGCCTCTGTCGCGTCATCCACGATCATCGCGATGTGGCGCCCGCGATCGGGCGGATCTTTCGCTCGTAGCTTCTTTCTGCACCTGGTGCCATAATCCGAGGGACGGCCCGATGACGAGCCTTCGAAATCTGACAGGGAGGTCACAACCATGACTGGTCGACTGCAGGGAAAAGTGGCATTCATCACCGGCGCGGCGCGAGGGCAGGGCCGGGCGCACGCCGTCAAGCTGGCGCGCGAGGGCGCGGACATCATCGCCGTCGACCTCGCCGGTCACATCGACTACGTGCCCTACGACTCCCCCACTCCCGAGGACCTCGCCGAAACCGTGCGACTGGTCGAGGCGGAAGACCGACGGATCGTCGCCACCATTGCCGACGTGCGTGACGGCGCCGCGCTACGGAAGGCCGTGGACGAAGGTGTCGCCGCCCTGGGCGGCCTCGACATCGTCGTCGCCAATGCCGGCATCTGCATCCCGGAAGCCTGGGACGCCATCACACCCGAGACGTTCCGCTTCACGATGGAGACCAACGTCGACGGAGTGTTCAACAGCGTCGTCGCGGGAGCTCCGCACATCATCGCGGGCGGCCGCGGCGGCGCGATCGTCCTGACCAGCTCGTACGCGGGCAAGAAGATGCAGCCGTTCATGGTGCACTACACCGCCAGCAAGCACGCCGTCACGGGAATGGCCCGCGCCTTCGCCGCAGAACTCGGGCGCCACAACATCCGTGTCAACAGCATCCACCCGGGTGGCGTGAACACGCCCATGGGTTCGGGGACCATGGTCGAGGCCCTGACGGCGGCGGGTGAGACATCGCCGTCGCTCAACGGCATGGGAACCCCCTTCCTCCCCGTGTGGGCCGCCGAGCCCGAGGACATCGCCAACGCCGTGGCTTTCCTGGTGTCCGATGACGCTCGCCTGATCACGTCCGAGCACCTCAGCATCGATCAGGGCATGCATACCTTCTGATCACTGAGTTCGGTGGGGCCTTGATCTCGGTGCGGTCATGCTTCGGCCTCCGCGAGTTCCTCGATCAGAGGTACCGGAGAATGTCGTCGACTCTTTCCTTGGCGTCGCCGAAGAGCATCTGGGCGTTTTCGCGATAGAACAGCGGGTTCGGCACGCCGGCGTAGCCGGATGCCATCGACCGCTTGAAGACGATCACGTTGTGCGCTTCCCAAACCCGAAGCACCGGCATACCAGCGATCGGGCTACTCGGGTCCTCCGCCGCAGCGGGATTCACGGTGTCGTTCGCCCCGATCACGAGCACGACGTCAGTCGTCGCCAGGTCGTCGTTGATCTCGTCCATCTCGAGCACGATGTCGTATGGCACCTTCGCTTCGGCCAGCAGCACGTTCATGTGACCGGGAAGGCGGCCCGCGACCGGATGGATGCCGAACCGCACATCCACGCCGCGTTCGCGGAGCTTCTGAACGAGATCGGCGACGCCGTGCTGGGCCTGCGCGACAGCCATGCCGTATCCGGGGGTGATCACGACGCTGGACGCCGAGACGAGCATGTCTGCCGCGGACTCCGCATCGATTTCACGGTGGTCGCCATAGTCCTCGTCGCCGGCGGTCGGCGCCTCGATGCCGAACCCGCCCGCGATCACCGACAGGAACGAGCGGTTCATCGCCTTGCACATGATGTAGCTGAGGTAGGCGCCGGACGAGCCCACGAGCGCACCGGTGACGATCAGCAGATCGTTGTTCAGCAGGAAGCCGGCCGCGGCCGCCGCCCAGCCCGAGTAGCTGTTGAGCATTGAGACGACCACCGGCATGTCGCCGCCCCCGATCGAGGCGACCAGGTGCCAGCCGAGCGCGAACGCGAGCATCGTCACCAGCACGAGCAGCCACAGCTCGGGCGTGATCACGTACCAGACGGTGAGAGCGACGAACACGACCAGGGCGCCGAGATTCAGGACATTCTTCCCGAAAAGGACAAGCGGCTTGGACGAGATGCGTCCGGAGAGCTTGAGGAATGCCACGATCGAGCCGGTGAAGGTCACGCCGCCGATGAACACGCCGATGAAGACCTCGGCGTGGTGGATATCGGCCAGAGTTCCCTCGAGCCCGATGTCGTAGAGCGCTCCGTTCCAGCCGACGATCACGGCGGCGAGGCCGACGAATGAGTGCAGCAGGGCGATGAGCTCCGGCATGCCCGTCATCTCCACCACGCGCGCCCGCCACAAGCCGATCGCTCCGCCGACGAGTACCGCGACGACGAGGAGGGTCAGGCCGAACGCGGCCTGCGGTTGGGTCCACGCGCCCGCGACCGTGACCCACACCGTCGCGGCGAGCGCGATCGCCATGCCCGCGATCCCGAATGCCACCCCGCGTCGGCTGGTCTCGTGCTTACGGAGCCCGGCGAGGCTCAGGATGAACAGCAGCGCCGCGACGATATAGGCCGCGCTCGCGACCGCGGTGGCCGTCTCGGGGGCGATCATCGATTCTGGCCCTTCTGGAACATCGCGAGCATTCTCCGGGTGACCGCGAACCCGCCGAAGATGTTGATGCTCGCCAGCAGCACGCCTACCGCGGCCAGGATCTGCACCGTGAGATCGGGCGCCATGATCTGCACCATGGCACCGACGATGATGATGCCCGAGATCGCGTTCGTCACGCTCATGAGCGGTGTGTGCAGTGCGTGGGCGACATGGCCGATGACGTAGAAGCCGACGACGACCGACAGCGTCAGCACGAGGAAGTGCTGCGGCAACGGCGGCGGAGCGAACGCGCAAACGGCGAACAGAACCGCGATACCCGCCGCGACCAGCCACCCGCGCGCACGCGACGACATGGGCTTCTTCAGTTCCGCGGCAACGGACGGCGCGGCCACAGTCTTCTGCGGCGCGGCCGAAACCTGCACGGGCGGCGGCGGCCAGGTGACCTCGCCCCTGCGGACGACCGTGACGGTACGCTGCACGACATCGTCGAAGTCCAGGTGCAGCTGCCCGTCTTTGCCGGGCGTGAGCAGCTTGATCAGATTCACGAGGTTCGTTGCGAACAGCTGCGAGGCCTGCTGCGGCAGCCGACCGGGCAGATCGGTGAAGCCAAGGATCACCACGCCGTTGTCGGTCACGACCCGCTCGCCCTCGACCGACCCCTCCACATTTCCGCCCTGCGCAGCGGCCATGTCGACGATGACACTGCCGGGCTTCATCCTCGCGACGTCGGCCGCCGTGATCAAGCGCGGCGCCGCGCGACCCGGGATCAACGCGGTCGTGATGATGATGTCGACATCCGCCGCCTGCTCGGAGTAGATCTCCGCAGCCCGCCGGTCATACGCCGCAGTGGTCGCCTTGGCATACCCGTCGGTCGAGACCTCCTTGGCCTCATCGGGCACGACGACCTCGAGGTACTCCCCGCCGATCGACGCGACCTGATCAGCGACCTCCGGACGGGGATCGGTCGCCCGCACGATCGCCCCGAGGCTCGATGCGGCGCCGATCGCGGCCAGACCCGCCACACCCGCTCCGGCGACGAGGACCTTTGCAGGCGGAACCTTCCCGGCCGCGGTCACCTGACCCGTGAAGAATCGCCCGAACTCGTTCGCCGCCTCGATCACTGCGCGATACCCGGAGATGTTCGCCATCGAGCTGAGCACATCCATCGACTGCGCCCGAGAGATCCGGGGCACCGCATCCAACGCGATCGCCGTGATCTCCCGCGTAGCCAGCGACTCCACGAGGTCGGACCGCAGTGCCGGGCTCAGCAGGGCGATCAACGTCGCACCGTCCGCCAGCCGGGCGACCTCATCGGGCGTCGGCGCGTCGACCTTCAGCACGATCATGGACGCCCACGCCTCCGAGGCCGAGACGACGGTGGCGCCGGATGCCGCATACGCGGCGTCCGGGAACGATGACGCCGCTCCTGCTCCGGCTTCGACGACGACGTCGTAGCCGAGAGCGATCAGCTTCGTGATGGTTGCAGGGGTCGCAGCCACCCGCTTCTCGCGGGGGCCTTCGGCAACGATGCCAATCTGTGACACGGGGGCCTCTCAATAAGTCGGTTCAATACGAGCATGCCGACTGGCCTTCGACGCGCGGGCATTGTGACGTTCAGCAAAGGAGTAAGTTCTTCGAAACTTGCGGATACGGAAATCTGATCCCTAGCCTCACGGCCCATGGCCTGACGAGAGCGTCTTGAGCATCCGGGTGTTGCCCAGGGTGTTGGGCTTGACATGAGCCAGGTCGAGGAACTCGGCCACGCCCTCATCGGGGCTGCGCAACAGCTGCGAGTACACATCCGGCGGCACGACCTGCTCGCCGATCGGCGTGAAGCCGCGGCCCGTGAAGAATTCGACCTCGAAGGTCAGGCAGAACAGGCGCGTCAGTCCCAGTTCCTGGGCGTTGCGCTCGAGCGCGTCGACGATCGCTCGTCCGACGCCGCGGTGCAGCCACTCATCCGTCACGATGAGGGTGCGTACCTCGCCGAGGTCCTCCCACATGACGTGCAGGGCGCCACATCCGACGAGGTGCCCATCGACCTCGGCGACGACGAACTGCTGCACCGACTCATACAACACGACCAGGTCTTTGCCGAGCAGGATGCGGCGCTGCACGAAGGGCTCGAGCATGTCGCGGATGCCGACGACATCGCTCGTCCGCGCCGCCCGCACCGTGAATTCGCCCATCCGTTCAGCCTATCCCCGCACCTCCTGTCGCCGACGGCGCGCGGTCTCGGACAATACTCCGGAACAATCCCGCTTCGCGGGGCGCTAGCGGCGTCCCCGGCCCAGAATCGGCCTGTTTCTCCGGAGTATTGTCCGCTCGCGCTCCGCCCCGAAGCGACGAAGAGCGGATGCCTGAGGCATCCGCTCTTCGTGTGTCCGAGTCGAAACCCGGCAGATTCAGTCGCTCGTGATCGCGAGGTCGGGCGTCGACGAGATCTCGCCCGAGGACGCTACACCCACGGCAACCTTCTCGCCGCGCGGCTTGGTCTCGAACACGAACTCGCCGTTCTCGACGTCGACCGTGATGTGGTCTCCCGGGTTCAGCTCACCGTGCAGGATGCGCTCGCTCAGCCGGTCCTCGACCTCGTGCTGCATCGCGCGGCGCAGCGGCCGGGCGCCGAGCGTCGGGTCGAAGCCGATCTCGATCAGGCGCTCCTTGGCCGACTGCGACAGGGCGATCGTCATGTCGCGGTCGAGCAGACGCTCAGCCAGGCGCTTGGTGAACAGATCGACGATCTGCACCAGCTCGGGCTTCGACAGCTGCGGGAACACGATGACGTCGTCGAGACGGTTGAGGAACTCGGGCTTGAAGTGGCGCTTCAGCTCCTCGTCGACCTTGCCCTTCATCCGGTCGTAGCTCGTCTGCGCGTCGCCCTCGACCTGGAACCCGACGGGTCCACCGGCGATCGCCGAGGATCCGAGGTTCGTCGTCATGATGATGACCGTGTTCTTGAAGTCGACGACACGACCCTGACCGTCGGTCAGACGGCCCTCCTCGAGGATCTGCAGCAGCGAGTTGAAGATGTCGGGGTGCGCCTTCTCGATCTCGTCGAAGAGCACGACCGAGAACGGCTTGCGACGCACCTTCTCGGTGAGCTGGCCGCCCTCTTCGAACCCGACGAAGCCCGGAGGGGCACCGAACAGGCGCGAGACGGTGTGCTTCTCACCGAACTCCGACATGTCGAGCGAGATGAGCGCGCCCTCGTCGTCGAACAGGAACTCGGCGAGCGCCTTGGCGAGCTCGGTCTTTCCGACACCCGTGGGGCCGGCGAAGATGAACGAGCCCGAGGGGCGCTTCGGGTCCTTGAGGCCCGCGCGCTGACGACGGATCGTCTTCGACAGAGCGGCGATGGCCTCTTCCTGGCCGATGACGCGCTGGTGCAGCGCCTTCTCCATGAAGACGAGGCGGCTGGTCTCCTCCTCCGTCAGCTTGAAGACGGGGATGCCGGTGGCCTGCGCCAGAACCTCGGCGATCAGGCCCTCGTCGACGACCGCGTGGGATGCGACATCCCCCGAGCGCCACTGCTTCTCGAGACGCAGGCGTTCGGCGAGCAGGGACTTCTCCTCGTCCCGCAGCCCGGCGGCCTTCTCGAAGTCCTGCTCCTCCGACGCCTGCTCCTTCTGCTGACGAACGGCGGCGATCTTCTCGTCGAACTCCCGCAGCTCAGGGGGCGACGACAGGATCGACAGGCGCAGGCGGGCGCCGGCCTCGTCGATCAGGTCGATCGCCTTGTCGGGCAGGAAGCGGTCGCTGATGTAGCGGTCGGCGAGGTTCGCGGCGGCGACGATCGCGCCATCCGTGATCTGCACCTTGTGGTGCGCCTCGTACCGGTCGCGCAGACCCTTGAGGATGTTGATCGCGTGGGGCAGCGACGGCTCCGCGACCTGGATCGGCTGGAAGCGGCGCTCGAGCGCGGCATCCTTCTCGAAGTGCTTGCGGTACTCGTCGAGCGTGGTGGCACCGATCGTCTGCAGCTCTCCGCGGGCGAGGAGCGGCTTGAGGATCGATGCGGCGTCGATCGCACCCTCGGCGGCACCCGCACCCACGAGGGTGTGGATCTCGTCGATGAAGACGATGATGTCGCCGCGCGTGCGGATCTCCTTGGTGACCTTCTTCAGGCGCTCTTCGAAGTCACCGCGGTAGCGGGACCCGGCGATGAGCGACCCGAGGTCGAGCGAGTAGACCTGCTTGTCCTTCAGCGTCTCGGGCACGTCGCCCTTGACGATCGCCTGGGCGAGGCCCTCGACGACCGCGGTCTTGCCGACGCCGGGCTCGCCGATCAGCACGGGGTTGTTCTTGGAGCGACGCGAGAGGATCTGCATGACCCGCTCGATCTCCTTCTCGCGCCCGATCACGGGGTCGAGCTTGTTGTCGCGGGCCGCCTGGGTCAGGTTGCGGCCGAACTGGTCGAGCACGGCGGAACCTCCTTGCGCTGCCTGGCCCGACTCGTTGGCCGCGCCGCTGACGGCCGCGGGCTCCTTGCCCTGGTATTCGGAGAGCAGCTGGATGACCTGCTGCCGCACCTTGTTGAGATCCGCGCCGAGCTTGACGAGCACCTGGGCGGCAACGCCCTCGCCCTCGCGGATGAGGCCGAGCAGGATGTGCTCGGTACCGATGTAGTTGTGGCCGAGCTGCAGGGCCTCACGCAGCGAGAGCTCGAGCACCTTCTTGGCGCGCGGCGTGAACGGGATGTGGCCCGTCGGCTGCTGCTGGCCCTGGCCGATGATGTCCTGCACCTGCTCGCGGACGGCATCGAGCGAGATGCCGAGGGACTCGAGCGCCTTGGCGGCGACTCCCTCGCCCTCGTGGATCAGCCCGAGCAGGATGTGCTCGGTACCGATGTAGTTGTGGTTGAGCATCTTCGCCTCTTCTTGGGCGAGCACAACCACACGACGGGCACGGTCGGTAAATCTCTCGAACATTGCAGGCTCCTCGGCATCGGCCGCACGCGTCCCTACGGCTCGCGTGTTACATCGAGGGTAACCAGCGGACGGATGCCTCACGCCTGTGTTCGCCGTGGGCGTGACGCCCGGCGGGGGTTGACTCCGCCGGGGATCGGACTTATCGTTTTTCGTTAATAACGTTTATCGATATGTGCGAGCGAGAGGAATGCTTCGATGACACGCACCCCCGAACTCCAGGCGCGGCGTGACCGCGGCGATCTGTGGACGGCGATCATCGTCGGAGCCGTGGTCGCGATCGGGATCACCGCGGTCGCCGTCCGCGCCATCGTCGAGATGTTCAGCGTGCCCGGTTCTCTGACCGCGACCATCCCCGTCGACCCGCAGACGTTTCCGCTCTCGGTCGGCGCGGGCATCGCGGGCACCGTGACGTCCGCTCAGGTGTCGGTGCCCGGCGTATCGCCCGTCGCCACCGCCTGCTTCGTGATCGCCGTGGTCCTCTCGTCCGGAGGATTGATCGTTGCGACGGCGCTCGGCTCGCTGGTCTGCCTCCGGATGCTCCGAGGAGCCGTTTTCAGCAGGCAGAACACGCGGGCCCTCTTTGCGATCTCGATGCTTCTGCTGTTCGCTCCTCTCGCGGGCTCCTTCTTCCGCAACATGGGACTGAACGGCCTCTTCGCGACCCTCGGCGGCGAGTACGACGGGCAATGGGGTGCGTTGTCCGTCCTTTTCCCCTGGTTCCTGGCCGCCATCGCCGTGGGGGTGCTCGTGATCGTGTTCCGCCGTGGCGAGCATCTGCAGCGCGAGACCGAGGGGTTGGTGTGAGTCCCGCCGACGACGAGGGGCCGAGCGGGATCCACTGCCGACTCGACGAACTCCTCGCGGAGCGCGGCATGACGCTGACCCGGCTATCGGAGCTGGTCGGCGTCTCGATCGTCAACCTCTCGGTGCTGAAGAACGACCGGGCCCGCGCCATCCGCTACTCGACGCTCGCGGCGATCTGCCGCGCGCTCGAGTGCGAGGTCGGCGACCTGCTCGTCATCGCCGACTGACCCGCCCATGGTGCAAGCCGCGGCCGGATCAACCGGGCAAAACGCGCGGGGACGGCGCCGTTGCCGCTTCCCCCGCGCGCGGTCTAGTTCGAGCCGTAGATCGGCACGCGAACGTTGTCGAAATCGTCGCCGACCAGAACGGCCGTGATGCCGCTGTCACCGTCGCTGTCATCGCCGAGGCCCGAGACCGACGTGATCAGCGCGCGCGGCACCATGTCCATCGTGCAGACCTGGTCGGCGGGCGGATCGACGAACGTGACGGTCACCTCGGCGGCGCCGGACACGGCGGTCGATTCGACGACGGGAACACACGTCGAGCTGCCCCAGGTCACGATCACGAACGAGTCGTCCGTGTCGATCCATCCGGCGCTCGGCGCGTACTCCGAGGCCGTGTTCGAGGGGTCGAGACCCTGCACGGCATCGAGTTCGGTGTCGCCCGTGTATCCGTCGCCCGCGACCGTGATCTCGAGGTCGACCGCGGGGTCCATGTCGGGCAGCGCCTCGACGAGCGCCACGCGCGGAACCATGTCCGCCGTACACACGGTGTCTTCGTCGGGGTCGGCGAGAATCACGGCGAACGTCCCGTTGTCTTGCAACGCGGCGTCCTCGACCACCGGGATGCACGTCGACGAGCCGTACGTGATGATGCCGATCATCCGGCCGTCGTCGAGCCAGGTCGCGTCGACCTCGACCTCGGACACCTCGCCGCCGGTCGGCACCGAGCTGCTGCTCCCGGGTGATGCGGGCGCGGTCGTGCAACCCGCGAGCGCGAGGAGCATCACGGCTCCGGCGCCGAGCGCGGTGAACGCGTTGCGTACTGCCACGATGAAACCCCTCCGGGCGGGATGCCTCGTCCCGTACCCTGCGGACGTGCTGTCGACCGCTCATCCATCCTGACCGATGGCGCTGAGCGCATCATCCGTGGACGGTGACAGCGTGATAACGATCGACGCTCAACTCGATAACGCTGAGCCCACCGCGCAACCGCGGCATCACGGAAAGCGCCGCGCCGCTACTGCAGGGCCGAGGTCAGGCGGGCGAGGTTGTCGAGAACGGTCGAGCGGAGCGGCTGCTTGTTCCACTCCTCCAGCGTCAGTTCGCGGCTGAGCGAGCGGTACCGGTCTTCGACGGCGCGCATCTGATCGGCGAACTCGCTCCCCCGCACCAGTAGCGAGATCTCCATGTTCAGACCGAACGATCGCATGTCCATGTTGCTCGACCCGATCACGGCGGTCTCGTCGTCGATCGTCAGGCTCTTCGAATGCAGGATGTAGGGCCTCCGGTACATCCAGATCTTCACGCCCGCGCGCAACAGCGCCTCGTAGTAGCTGCGCTGTGCGTGATACACGATCGCCTGGTCGCCCTCTTCGCTGACGAAGAGCTCGACGTGGACGCCGCGGTGGCACGCGGTGGTCACGGCCAACAGCAACGACTCGTCCGGCACGAAGTACGGGCTCACGATGATGACCTTGCGCTCGGCCGCATAGAGCAGTCCGAGGAACAGGCGCAGGTTGTTCTCGGAGTCGAACCCGGGACCGGATGGCACGACCTGCGCATCGAGATCGCCCGGTCCGGTGTCGAGGTTCTCGACGTCGAACTCGGCGGAGAGCTCTTCGTCAGTCTCGCTGTACCAGTCGGAAAGGAACACGGCGTTGACGCTCGCGACGATCGGTCCCTGCAGTCGGACCATCAGGTCGACCCAGTGCAGACCCCGACGGATGTTCTTCGGCAGGTTGTAGGTCGAGTCGGTCACGTTCTGGGAGCCCATGAAGGCCACTTCGCCGTCGACGACCAGCAGCTTGCGGTGGTTGCGCAGGTCGGGGCGCTGGTACTTGCCCTTGAGCGGCTGCACGGGCAGCATCAGGTGCCACTGCGCACCCATCGCGTCGAGACGGCGGAGCGTCGCCTTGTAGAACGGCTTGCCTCGGTTGGCCCAGTGATCCAGGAGCACGCGGACGGTCACCCCCCGGGCGCACGCCTCTTCCATGGCTCGGAACAGATTGTCGGTCGCGGCATCGGACTGCAGGATGTAGAACTCGATGTGCGCGTAGTGCTGCGCCCCGCGCACGGCCCCGGCCATCGCGTCCAGGCTCTCCTGGTATTCGGCGATCAGGGTCACGGTGTTGTCGCCCGCGAGGGGCATGGCGCCGAGGTTGCGGTTCATCGTGACGAGCGATGTGAACCACGCCGGAGCATCCGGCCGCAGCGACCCGAACTCGAGGTTCTCGGTCGCGTCGTGGATGTACTGGTTGATCCGGCGCTGCTTACGACGGCGAACGCGCGGCAGCCGCGGGTTGCCGATCAGGAAGAACAGCAGCAGTCCGATGAACGGGATGAAGTAGATGGCCAGCAACCAGGCGGTCGCGGCCGTGGGGCGGCGGTTTCGCGGGATGACGATGATCGCCCACACGCGGATGCTGAGGTCGAAAATGAGGACGGCGACCAGCCACCACGTGATGTCGAAATTGAGGACGAGCACCCGTTTCCCTCCGCTGGCTCGTGCTCAGCGTAGCGGGATGGGTCAGCGTGCGGCGGGACGCGGCTCTTCCGGCGCGGGAGCCATGCCGCGCTTGGCGCGCTCTTCGGCCTCGATCCGCGCGTAGACACGGCGTTCGGTGCGGTCCATGCGGATGATGCCGCGGAGCACGAAGAAGAAGACCGCCGAGACGACGAGGGTCGGCAGAATCGACCAGATCAGTGCCGCCCAGTAGCCTTCCACCCCTCCAGGATACGTCGGCTGGAGCGTCAGGGACGATCGGATGTCTCCTCCCCACCGCAGCCCGCGGACCGGTCGTCCCCGAATCGACGGCATCGGGCACCACGCGGGCCGCCCGAACACCACGCTGGCCACATGCCCACCATCATCAAGGCCTCCGATGCCGCAGACTTCCTCGCCCTCGTTCCCGCCCTGGCCGGGTATCGCCCCCGCCAGAGCCTCGCGCTCGTGCTGTTCCGCGGTAACCGGACGGCTGGTGTCATGCGCTACGACCTGCCCGAACCCGATGCTGTCGAGGCGATGGCCTCGACCACGATCGGGCTCGCCTGCAAGGTGGACCGGATCGACGGCATCGCCATCGTGGTCTACACGGATGCTCCTCTCCGCGACGATTCGTCGGCACCGATCGTGTGGCACGAGCTGGTCGCCGCTCTCGAGAAGCGAGCGCACCTCTGCGGCCTGCGGGTCGTGGAGGCGCTGTGCGTCGCCGACGATGCCTGGGGTTCGTACGAGGAGGGCGAGGCCCGCCCGATCGCGGAGGTGCACGAGCGCGAGGTCGGCCTGCCGCTACCCGTGCCGTCGGGAGATCAGGGCGCGGGCGCATTCCTGCCCGAGGTCGATCTGGCCGAGAAGGAGCGCATCGCGCGTGCACTCCTGACGATCGACGATGTCGCCGAGGCTCTGTTGGCCGCACCGCCGAACGTCGAGGTGGCGGATGTACCCTCGCTGGCGCGGTTGGACCCGCGGGCGCTCGCGGCGATCCAGGCGCTCGATGATCTTCCCGAGCTGCTGGAAGATGCGCTGCTCTGGGACCCCGACGATCTGGAAGCGTTCTCGGGCGCCGCGCTGCTCTGGTGCCTGCGTCGCCCGGCGCTGCGCGATGTCGCTCTACAGCAGTGGGCCGGTGACATCCACGCGGGCGAGCTCGCCCTCTTCGCGCAGCTGCGTTGGGAGGCCGGGCAGGACTATCCGGAAGAGCTCGGCGCGCGATTCTGCGGCGCGGGGCCGCGGCCCGATCCTGCCCGCTTGCACCGCGCCCGCGATCTGGTCCGTCGCATCGCGGCCGCGTCCCCGCGGGCGGCACGGCCGGGTCCCCTGGCGGCGGCGGCCTGGCTCAGCTGGGCCCTCGGCGGATCGACGCACGCGGGTTGGTACGCCGAGCAGGCCCTCGAGATCGACCCGGCGCACGGCCTGTCGCAGATCGTTCTGAGCATGTGCGCGGCCTCGCACTTGCCAGAGTGGGCGTTCGCCCGCGAGTGAGCACAGGGGCGTTCGCCCGCGAGGGGGCGTTACTTGACGAGCGGGAAGAGGATGGTTTCGCGGATGCCGAGCCCGGTGATCGCCATCAACAGGCGGTCGATGCCCATGCCCATGCCCCCCGAAGGCGGCATACCGTGCTCGAGCGCACGCAGGAAGTCCTCGTCGATGCGCATGGCCTCGACGTCGCCGCGCGCCGCGAGCACGGCCTGCTCGACGAAACGCTCGCGCTGGATCACGGGGTCGACGAGCTCGGAGTATCCCGTGGCCAGCTCGAACCCACGGACATACAGGTCCCACTTCTCCACGACGCCCTCGACCGAGCGGTGGGCCCGCACGAGCGGGCTCGTGTCGACCGGGAAGTCCATGACGAAGGTCGGGCGCTCGAGGCCGCCCTTGACGAAGTGCTCCCACAACTCCTCGACGAGCTTGCCGTGCGTGACGTGCGCGGGCTCGACGACACCGGATGCCGCGGCGAGCGCCAACAGCTCGTCGACGGATGTCTCGGGGGTGATCTCGTGGCCGCTCGCCGCCGACAGCGAGTCGTACATCGAGATGCGGTCCCACTCGCCGCCCAGGTCGTACTCGGTGCCATCGGCCCAGGTCACGGTCGTCGAGCCCGAGACGGCGCGCGCGGCGTTCTGGATGAGCTCCTGCGTCAGGTCGGCGATCCCGACGTAGTCGGTGTACGACTGATACGCCTCGAGCATCGCGAACTCGGGGCTGTGCGTCGAGTCGGCGCCCTCGTTGCGGAAGTTGCGGTTGATCTCGAACACCCGGTCGAGGCCACCCACGACGGCGCGCTTGAGGAACAGCTCGGGGGCGATGCGCAGGAACAGCTCGGTGTCGAACGCGTTCGAGTGCGTGACGAACGGCCGGGCCGCGGCGCCGCCGTGCTGCACCTGCAGCATGGGAGTCTCGACCTCGAGGAAGCCGTGCCCCGAGAACGTCTCGCGCAGGCTCGCGTTGACAGCGGCACGGGCACGCACGGTCTGGCGGGCCTGATCGCGCACGATCAGATCGAGGTAGCGAGCGCGCACGCGGCTCTCCTCGTTGAGTTCGGAGTACATGTTCGGCAGCGGCAGGATCGCCTTGGCCGCGATCTGCCACTCGTCGACCATGATCGACAGCTCGCCGCGGCGGCTCGAGATGACCTCGCCCGCGACGAAGACGTGGTCGCCGAGGTCGACGAGCTCCTTCCAGCGCTGCAGGGATTCCTCGCCCACCCCGGCGAGCGAGACCATCGCCTGAATACGGCTGCCGTCGCCGGACTGCAGGGTCGCGAAGCACAGCTTGCCGGTGTTGCGACTGAAAACGATGCGACCGGCGATCGCCGCGCGCACGCCCGTCGCGGTGTCGGCTTCGAGGTCGCCGTAGTTCTCGCGCAGCGCGGGGATCGTGTCGGTCACCGGAACGCTCACCGGATAGGCGCCACCCGAGGCATCCGTCCGCTCGTCCTGCAGGCGCTCGCGCTTGGCGAGCCGCACCGCCTTCTGCTCGAAGACGTCTTCCTGGTCGGCCAGGCCTTCCGGAACAGAAGCGTCGGATGCTGCCACGGCAGGCGGAACGGAAGAATCGGTCATCTGCGGGGGCTCCTCGAAAGTCGACACAAGTCTATCCGCGCAGATTGGCGCGTCTCGGCTGCGTGTGTGCGCAGACGAACGAGCGGATCAGCGGATGTACACCTCGGCGTTGTCGATGAACCGGTGCCCCGCGACCGTCGCCGCGATCAGAACCAGGGCCGCACCCTCGTGCCCCTCGTCGGCGGGCAGGAAGCTCTCGGGGTCGACGACGCTCAGGTACTCGAGCCGGATGCGCTCCTCGCCCATGAGGGACGACTGTGCCGCGGCGATGCAGGCGTCGACGCCGCGGTCGGCGTTGGACGCCGCCGCCTCGAGCGCGGCCACGAGCTTGCCTGCCGCTTTGAGGTCGCGCTCTTCGAGCATCCCGATACGTGTCGAGATCGGCAGGCCGTCGTCATCACGAACCGTGTCGGTCTCGAGTACCTCGACGTCGAGGTACAGATCGCGCACCATGCGACGCACAAGGAAGATGCGCTGGGCGTCGCGTCGTCCATAGACCGTGAAGTCGGGCTGGACGAGGTTGATCAGCTTTGCCTCGACCGTCAGCAGCCCGTCGAAGTACCCCGGACGCGCCCGACCCTCGAAGCGCAGACCGAGGTCGCCCGCCGTGACCTTGGTCGTCTGCGCGCCGCCGGGCAGCAGCTCCTCGGCGCTCGGCGCGAAGACGACGTCGACCCCGAGCGATTCGAGCAGCGCGGCATCCGCGTCGGGCGTGCGCGGATAGGCCTCGAAGGCCGCCGTGGTGGCGAAGCGCAGCGGGTTGACGAAGACCGATACCACCACGATGTCGGCGCGTTCCCGGGCCAACCGGATGAGATCGATGTGCCCGTCGTGGAGCGCGCCGATGGTGGAGATGAGTGCGACGGTGGGCTCGGCGGAATCATCTCGCGCCGTGTCCCCCGCCGTCCGTGCTGCGCTTCTGGCGTCGGCCAGTCGGGTGCGCAGCTCGGCGATGGAGCTGATCATCTTTGGATGCTACCCCGGCGGCTCGCCCAGATCGTCGAGGCCGTCCCGGCTGACCCATCCGGCATCGCCCATGCCGGCCCGCGCGATGCCGTCCCAGTCCAGCGTCGTCTCGAGGGTGAGTGCGTGGTCCACCGTCGACCGGACGAGCGCCGAGAGGTAGCCGCCGGGGTTGTCGATGCCGATGCCGCGCAGCAGCGAGGTCGACTGCTGCACGACCGCGCGGGAGAACTCGGTCGCGGTTGCGATCGCCTCGGCGTACGCGGCGCGGTCCGCCTCCGCGACGACGACGGGCTCGCAGCCGAGCTCGACCGCGAGAGCCTGGGCGATCGGCAGCACGGCCGCGGGAGCCGTGACGGCGGCGTACCCCGCTTGCAGCTGACGCAGGTCGATGCTCGTACCCGTGAAGGTGATCGCCGGATGGACGGCGAGCGGGATGGCCCCCTGCAGAACGGCGGGACGCAGGATGTCCGTGCCGAACCGCGCGTCGGTGTGCAGAACGAGTTGGCCCGGCTGCCACGCCGATACCGCGGCGAGTCCGGCGACGAGCTCGGCGAGCTGATCGCTCGGTACCGCGAGCACGACGAGTTCGCTACGTCGCACGATCTCGGGCGGGTCCAGGTGCGGCACACCCGGCAGGATCGCCTCGACGCGGTCGGGATCGGACCCCGCGGTGATCCCCGTCAGCGCGTGCCCCGCGCCGCCGAGCGCCGCACCGATGATCGGGCCCACGCGGCCGGCGCCGATGATCCCGACACCGAGGCGCCCCGCGCGGCTCACGATGTCGCCTCCCGCGTCGGCTCCGGCACCTGGTCCGGCTCCGCCCACCGGTGGCTCCGGTCCGCCGTGGAGGCGGCCGAGGCCCGGGCCGTGACATCCGCGAACGCCGCGAGCGCGTCGTCACGATCGAGTGCGGCGACCGAGCCGTAGACGGGTCCGGCGACCGTGTGCGGACGCAGGGACGCGACGCGCAGGGATCGGTCGAGCGGACCCTGGTGCAGGCCCACGCTCTGCATGCGGGCGAAGGGGAAGATCGCGAGCGACCGCCAGATCTGCCCGCGTCGCAGCAGGAGCGCGTGCGGCGAGACGAGGAATCCGTTGCGTCGCCACGACAGCGGCCGGATGAACCAGGCACGGCGCGGGGTCTGCGAGAACGGGTCTTCGTCGCGGGGGCCGAGGATGCCGTGGTCGAAGAGCAGCGACCACTCCTCGTCACGGGTGCCCGGCAGAATCAGGCGCAGGACGCGTTCGACGTCCGCGCGCGTACCCACGGGCAGGACCGTCGTGAACTGGTCGGTCGCGGTGTCACCCGCGCTTCGTCCCGTCAGGCGGTTGATCTTGATCAGCCACCATCCGAACGGGCGCCAGAAGATCGACTGCCGCACCTCGATCGCGTGCACGCGCCCCGGCGGAATGATCTCGGTCACCGTCGTGAAGAGCCCGAAGGTCACCCGCAGGCCGTGGCGTGTGGGCGCGATCGAGTACCGCAGCGACTTCAGGATCTGCGAGACCCAGTAGGCCCCGAAACCGAGCAGTGCGGGGATCAGGCCCAACAGCACCCACGGCGAACCCCAGATGCCGCCGGCGATCGCGACGCCCGTCATGACGAGCAGAGCGACCGTGCCGCCACCGAGCACCTGCGAGGCGATCAGCCGACCGGGAGGGATGTGCACCACGCTCTCGGGCTCGCTCGCCGGCCCCTCGGCCCCCGCGATGAGTCCCGTGATGCCCTCGCTGACGGCGACGGACACGCCCCGTGCGCGGGATCCGGATGCGGCGGCCCCGGATGGAGCGACCCCGGCCGCTTCGGCGAGCTGTCGCCCTGACGCGAGACGCAGGATGTCCGCGCGCACACGCTCCGCGCTGCTGGTCGACAGGTATTCGAGCTTGACGTTCGCATCCGCACCCGCACCGACGACCTCGAGCTTCACGAGACCGACGAGGCGCGCAACCAGCGGGCGCGTGAGGTTGACGCCCTGCACACGGTCGAGTGGCGCGCGCCGCTGCGAGCGGAACAGGATGCCCTGTCTGACCTCGACGTCGTCGTCCGTGATCCGGAAGGTGTGGAAGCGCCACGACAGGTAGAACCCGCCGACGACCAGCACGAGCACGCCGAGAGCGGCGAGGGACGCCGCGAGCAGCAGTCCGTGGTCGAGGACCCAGTCGACGGGATCACCCGAGTTCCACTCGCCGCCGTCTGGCAGCTCCGGCAGCAGCGACGGCAGGAAGATCGCCACCAGCCGGTCGCGCAGGTTTGCGATGACGATGCCGACGAGCACGACCAGGAAGATGCCGCCGCGGAAGATCGGCGACAGCGGATGCATCCGGTGCCACTCGCCGTCACTCAGGTCGCTGCGCGCCTCGAACGGTTCGTCTGGGGCCTGTGTGGGTACCCCGGGTGGCGTGGCGGTCGGCTCGGACTCGGTCACAGTCCCGTCCGTCGCGACTCGGCGACCTCGACGAGCAGGTCGCGCAGGTGTTCGGCGGTCTCTTGCTCCAGTCCGGGGATCGTGACCCCCGTCGATGCGGCGGCCGTGACGAACTTCAGCTGCGCGATGCCGAACCCGCGGTCGAGGGGGCCGTGGGTGATGTCGATCAGCTGCATCCGTCCGTATGGCACGGCCACGAGCCGCTGCCACAGGATGCCGCGGCGGAAGACGAGGTCGTCTCGGCGCAGACGGTAGCCGATCGAACGCGCCTGTCGCGGCACGACGGCGGTCGTCGCGATCAGGATCGCCAGGATGATCCCGCCCGGGATGTAGGCCCACGTCTGGCGGAAGAACAGGGCGACGAACAGCATGACCGCCGCGACGAGCACGATCATCACCCCGCTCGAGATCAGCTGAACCCACACGTACTGGGGCGAGATCTGATGCCAGTCGCCCGCGTCGAGTTCGAGACGGGACGGCGAACGCGGCTCGACCAGCGCGGTGAAGGTGCCACGATCGAGCGAGTCGTCGAGCGGGTCGGTGGGCGAGTCGTCGATCGGGCGCCCGGGAGTCGACACGTCCACGACCTCACCAGGGGTGGGCGTCGCCTCCGGCGGCGGGCTCGGGGGGTTCGTCATCGTCGTCCTTCCGGATGATGCACATGTTCTCGGCGACGAGTGCCGCGACGACGAGGATCGCCCCCGCGACGGCGGTAGCGATGACCGCCGTGATCGAGCCTAACGGCGGCGGCACGGGACGGGACAGCAGGTACGCGGCCAAGCCCACGCCGACCCCACCGATCGCCGCCCCCACGATGCTCGACGCCTTCGCCAGAATCGCGATGCGCAAAGCCCGGAACGGGTTGACGGGCATTCCCGATGCCGACCGTGATGCCGATGGCGATCCCGTCGGCATCACGCCGCGCTGCCGACGAGGGCCCCGGATCGCTCGGCGAATCGGCAGCGCCAGGACGACCACGATCGCGCCGAGCAGCAACAGCATGATCGGCAACGAGATGAACGGCGTGAAGGTCGGTCGCCCGGAGACGGTCAGCAGGTGATCGAGCAGGAAGCCCGCGAGGGCGCCGAGTACGGCGGCCGAGAGCAGAACGAGCGGACTCGTGCGCTTCACGCGCGCTCCCCGTCCGAGGCATCCGGCTGATCCTGCGCCGCCCGTGGGCGCAGCCGATCGACGAGATCCCGCACCGCGCCGTGACCGACGAGCACGGCATCGGGGTCGGCCTCGAGCCAGGGCTCGAGCACGAAGTCGCGCTCGGCGGCGCGCGGGTGCGGCAGCGTGAGGTTCGGATCGTCCGACCGCACGTCCCCGTACGCGATCAGATCGAGGTCGAGCGTGCGGTCGCCCCAGCGCTCGTGACGCTGACGCCCGTGCTCGGTCTCGATGCGATGCAGCATCGCCAGCAGAACGCTCGGGGCCAGCCGCGTCGAGACGAGGGCCACGGCGTTCAGGTACGCGGGTGCCGAGGCATCCGGACCATCCGGTCGCAGCGCGATCGTCTCGCGCGTCGGCGAGATCCGCACGTGATCGACCAGGGGCAGGCGGGCGATCTCGCGCACCGCGTCCTCGAGCGTCGCCCCGCGGTCGCCGAGGTTGCTGCCGAGAGCGACGACCGCGACGGTCGTCTCGTGGTCGGGCTTCGCCTCGCGGGGCGGCAGTTCTTCGGCCAGTCGACGGCTCATGGGGTGCTCCGGGGGAAGTCGATCGCGGCTCGTTCGATGGTCACCGAGACGTCCGAGAACTCGGCTTCGATCGGCGCACTCGGCTTGTGGACGGTCACGCGAACCGACGCGAGACGGCGGTCGGCGAGTACCGCGACGGCGATGCGCTCGGCGAGCGTCTCGATCAGGTTGACCGGCTCGCCCGCGACGATCGCGACGATCGTGTCGGCGACCTCGCCGTAGTGCACGGTGTCGCGCACATCGTCCGTGCGGGCCGCTTCTGTCGTGCGCAGCTTCAGCACCACGTCGATCACGAAGTGCTGGCCCCGCTCGCGCTCGAAGTCGAACACCCCGTGCCGACCGAACACGCGCAGGCCGGTCAGCGTGATCTCGTCTAGGCCGTCCACGATGCCCCCGTTCGCCAGGCCGCCGAGATCGCCAGGGCATCGCGCGTCGCCGCGACGTCGTGTACACGCACACCCCACGCACCCGCCCGCTCGGCCAGCACGCTCGTCACGGCCGTCGCGGCGTCGCGGCGGGCGACGGACGGAACCTCTGCGGATGCGGATGCGGATGCGTCGCTCAGCGCCGCTGTCAGGAACCGCTTGCGCGAGGTTCCGACGAGGACGCGCGGCCCGAGCGCGACGAGATGCTCCAGGCCGGCGAGCATCGCCCAGTTCTGTTCCGCGGTCTTCCCGAAGCCGATGCCCGGGTCGAGCACCACCCGGGATGGATCCATTCCCGCTCGCGCAGCCTCGCGCAGACGCTCCGCCAACTCGACCGTGACGTCGCGCGCGACATCGGCGTACGCGGCGCGGGCGTACATGTCGGACGACGGACCGCGCCAATGACCCAGCACGAAATCCGCGGATGTCGCGGCCACGGCGGCGAGCATGTCGGCGTCGGCGAGGCCCCCCGAAACGTCGTTCACGATCCGCGCGCCCGCGTCGACCGCGGCGACGGCCGTCTCGGCGTTCATCGTGTCGATGCTGACGACGATGCCGCGCTCGGCGAGCGCCGCGACGACCGGCAGAACCCGCCGAGTCTCTTCCGCGGTCGGCACGCGCTCGGCACCGGGCCGGGTGGACTCGCCCCCGACATCGATCACACCCGCACCGTCGCCGACGAGCTCGAGGGCGTGCGAGATCGCGCGCTCGGGGTTCAGGTACCGGCCGCCATCGCTGAACGAGTCGGGCGTCGTGTTCACGATCCCCATGATCACGGTTCCCACGGTGTTCGCGGGGCTCACGAGCGAACGCCGCCGATCAGGGCGATCAGCTCGGCGCGAGCCGCGGGCTCGGCGAGCTCGCCGCGGGCCGCGACGGTGACGGTCGAGGCATCCGGCTGGCGACCGCCACGCATGTTGACGCATCCGTGACGTGCGTCGAGCACCACGAGCACGCCGCGGGCGTCGAGTTCGTGCTGGATCGTGTCCGCGATCTGCTCACCGAGTCGCTCCTGCACCTGGGGGCGCGACGCGAGGATGTCGACGACGCGCGGCAGGGCGCCGAGCCCCACGACTGTGTCGCCCGGCAGATAGGCGACGTGTGCCACACCACGGAACAGAAGCAGGTGGTGCTCACACACCGACCGGAAGGCGATGTCGCGCAGCAGCACCGCTCCCGACGCGACCGTCTCGGGCTCGGGTCCGCGCGCGACGGAAATGGGCTTGCCCAGCGGCTCCGCCGGGTCCTGATCGAGGCCCGCGAAGAACTCGGCGTACGCCTCGGCGACCCGCTGCGGGGTGCGCTTCAGGCCCGGACGGTCGGGGTCCTCGCCGATGGCGACCAAGATCTCACGAACAAGCGCCTCGACGCGCTGTGTGTCGACGGCCATGGGCTATGCCGTGGCCGGGCGTGCCTGACCCGAGGGACGACGATGCGGCTGCTTCTCGGCGACGACCGCCTCGGCCTGCACATCGGCGGCGAGGCCCTCCGGAAGCTTCTGCTTCGGAACCTCGACGGGGGGCAGAGCCGAAACGGGGCGCTTCTCGCTCGAGAGCCACTGCGGGCGCGGCGGCAGGCGTCGCACGTCCGTGAAGATCTCGGCGAGCTGCAGGTGGTCGAGCGTCTCTTTCTCGAGCAGTTCGAGAGCGAGCTTGTCGAGCACGTCGCGGTTGTCGCTGATCACCTGGTACGCCTCGTTGTGAGCCTGCTCGATGAGCGCCCGCACCTCGGCGTCGACGCGTTCGGCGACCGACTCCGAGTACTCGCGGCCGTGCCCCATGTCGCGGCCCATGAATACCTCGCCGCTCGCGGCGCCGAGCTTCACGGGACCGAGTTGCATGGTCATGCCGTACTCGGTGACCATCTTGCGGGCGATGTTGGTCGCCTTCTCGATGTCGTTCGAGGCACCCGTGGTCGGGTCGTGGAAGACGATCTCTTCGGCGACGCGGCCGCCCATCGCATACGTCAGCTGGTCCTGCAGCTCGTTGCGGGTGACCGAGTACTTGTCGTCCAGCGGCAGCACCATCGTGTAGCCGAGGGCCTTGCCGCGGGGAAGGATCGTGACCTTCGTGACGGGGTCGGTGTGGTTCATCGCGGCCGCGGCGAGTGCGTGCCCGCCCTCGTGGTACGCCGTGATCAGGCGTTCCTTGTCTTTCATGACGCGCGTGCGGCGCTGCGGGCCCGCGATGACGCGGTCGATGGCCTCGTCGAGCGCGCGGTTGTCGATGAGCTGGGCGTTCGAGCGGGCGGTCAGCAGGGCCGCCTCGTTGAGGACGTTCGCGAGATCGGCACCGGTGAAGCCGGGCGTCTTGCGGGCGACGACCTCGAGGTCGACGCCGTCGGCGAGCGGCTTGCCGCGGCCGTGCACCTCGAGGATGCGCTGGCGACCCTTCAGGTCCGGCGCGTCGACGCCGATCTGACGGTCGAAGCGGCCGGGACGCAGCAGGGCCGGGTCGAGGATGTCGGGGCGGTTGGTCGCCGCGATGACGATGACGTTGACCTTGGGGTCGAAGCCGTCCATCTCGACGAGCATCTGGTTGAGCGTCTGCTCGCGCTCGTCGTGCCCGCCGCCCATGCCGGCACCGCGGTGACGGCCGACCGCGTCGATCTCGTCGATGAAGATGATGGCCGGGGAGTTCTCCTTGGCCTGGTTGAACAGGTCGCGCACGCGGCTCGCGCCGACGCCGACGAACATCTCGACGAAGTCCGAGCCCGAGATCGAGTAGAAGGGCACGCCCGCCTCACCCGCGACGGCGCGGGCGAGCAGGGTCTTACCGGTTCCGGGAGGGCCGTACAGCAGCACGCCCTTCGGGATGCGGGCACCGACGGCCTGGAACTTCGTCGGGTCTTTGAGGAAGTCCTTGATCTCCTGCATCTCTTCGATGGCCTCGTCAGCGCCCGCGACATCCGCGAACGTGACCGTGGGCGATTCCTTCGAGACGAGCTTGGCCTTGGACTTGCCGAACTGCATGACCTTGCTGCCGCCGCCCTGCGCCGACGAGAGCAGGAACCAGAAGAGCAGACCCAGCAGAAGCAGCGGGATCATGAGGGAGAGGAAGCCGTCGAACCAGGATGCCTGGGGCACGACGTCGTTGAAGCCATCGGACGGGTCCGCGGTGTTGATCGCGTTGACGACCTCCTCCGCGCGAGCGGTCACGTAGTAGAACTGGACATCCGTCGCGCCCTCGTACGCCTTCGACAGGGTCATGTCGACGCGCTGGTCGCCGTCGGTCGTCACGACCTTCTCGACGGTCCCCCCGCTCAGAAGCGAGAGGCCCTCCTGCGTGGTGATCTGCTTCGCTCCGCCGAGGCTCGAGATCAGCGTGAATCCCACGATGAGGAAGACCCCGATCAACAGCACATAGATCAGGGGATTGCGGGTGAGCTTCTTGAAGTCCATGGTGGCGGGGCGAGCCCGGAGCCTTTCGTCGACGTGCCGCACCAGGGCGGTTCAGACAGGGTATCGCTCCCGCGCTTTGCACCGGCTGTGCATTCGCCCACGGCGTACATCCCCCGCCCGGCCCTTGATGTCCCACTTTCTGCCGGTTTGGCGACCCCTTACCGGTCGAAAGTGGGACACACGCGCCCAAGAGTGGGACATGGCGATCAGGAGATCAGGAGTAGACGTGCGGCGCGAGCACCGCGACGTCGCGGAGGTTCCGGTACCGCTCGGCGTAGTCGAGGCCATAACCGACGACGAACTCGCTCGGGATGTCGAACCCGACGTACTTCACGTCGACGTGCACCTTGACCGACTTGGGCTTGCGCAGCAGCGCGAGAACCTCGACCGATGCGGCACCGCGGACGAGGAAGTTCTCGAGCAGCCAGCTCAGGGTCAGGCCCGAGTCGATGATGTCCTCGACGATCAACACGTGCTTGTCGTGCAGGTCGGTGTCGAGGTCCTTGCGGATCTGCACCACGCCGCTCGACTTGGTTCCGGCGCCATAGGACGAGACGGCCATCCAGTCCATCGGCACGAGCATCGGCAGCGCGCGGGCGAAGTCGGCCATGACCATGACCGCGCCTTTCAGCACTCCGACCAGCACCAGGTCCTTGCCCTCGTAGTCGCGGGCGACCCGGGTGGCGAGCTCCTGGAGCTTGGCGAGGATCTGCTCCTCGGTCACCAGGACTTCGGACAGGTCGTCGGCAAGATCGGCAGCGCGCATGCGGTCGAGTCTAGGCTCTGGGGCCGGTCGGCCCGAGGGCCCACCGCATCCGTCGGTCGCCTCAGGTGCGGGCCGTGAAGACGAGCCGGGTACCGCGCCGGGTCGCCGTGCAACCGGGAAGGTCGATCGGCGCCTGGCCGTGCCAGTCGGTCACGAGCCGCGCCACCTCGAGCGTCTGCGCGCGAGTCAGGCTCACGCCGAACTCGCTGTTCACGACGTGCCGGATGACCCGATGGCGCAGCGCCGCGGGGTTGGCGGCGAGCGCCGGGACCGACACCGAGATGCCCGCCTCGGCGTGCTCGACGATGTCTTCGATCGTCTCGTCGATCATGTCGCGGAACGCCTCGGCGTCTTCGCGAAGCTGCTCCGCGGTGCGGGCGAGGGCCTCGGCGACGCCCGGGCCGAGCTCGTCCTCCAGCACCGGCAGCGCCCTGGTCCGGACCCGCACGCGGGTGAAGCGCGGGTCGAGGTTGTGCGGGTCGTCCCAGACCGCGAGCCCTTCCGCGGCGCAGGCCGAGCGAGTCGTCTCGCGACGCACGGCGAGCAGCGGGCGCAGCCAGAGCACACCGGATGCCTCGTCCCGGCGCGCGGGTGCCATACCCATCAGGCTCGAGCTCCCCGAGCCCCGCGACAGGCCGAGGAGTACCGTCTCGGCCTGGTCGTCCAGGGTGTGCCCGAGCAGCACCGCAGCGGCGCCGCTGCGCTGGGCCTCGGCGCGCAGCCCGTCGTAGCGCGCGTCCCGTGCCGCGGCCTCGGGCCCGCCGTCGGACGCGACCTCGACCGCGATCACCGTCGCCGCGAGCCCGAGGGCCCGCGCGGCGTCGGCGGCAGCGGATGCCTGAGCGCTCGAGGCATCCTGCAGCCCGTGGTCGATCACGACGGCGGATGCCTCGATGCCGAGCCGCGGCGCCTCGAACGCGACCGCTGCGGTGAGCGCGAGCGAGTCGGCGCCGCCCGAGAGCGCCACGATCACGCGGGGCTCCGGGGCGCCGGGCTCACTACTCAGGGGCGTGAGCGCGGCGCGGACCGCGGACCGCACGGCCGCTACGGCGGGGTCGAGACGCCCGCGGAGGGCGCTGGAATCGGGAGTCTCGGGCACGCCCCCACCGTACCCGGGCCTGTTGCTCCGGCCTCGGCGAAATCTCGAAGGATCCGTGTGACGCAAGCAGCCAGATGAGGCCCCACAGCGCCTCATGCGGGCGATCGCACCTCTGAGATGTTCGCCCCGGCCGGTTGACTAGGCTGGAACGCGGCGATCAGCAGTTCCGCCACTCACTTTTCGCACCATCTCTATCGAGGAGCCACGCATGGGCGCTTACGACGCAGTCATCGAGATCCCCCGCGGCAGCCGCGTCAAGTACGAGGTCGACCACGGCACCGGCCGCGTCTTCCTCGACCGCGTGCTGTTCACGCCGATGGGCTACCCCGCCGACTACGGATTCTTCGAGAACACGCTCGGCGAGGACGGCGACCCGCTCGATGTGCTCGTGCTGCTCGATGTCACCCTCTTCCCGGGCGTCATGGTCACCGTGCGCCCCGTCGGCGTGCTCAAGATGAGCGACGAGGCCGGTGGCGACGACAAGCTCGTCGCCGTGCTGGCGAAGGACCCCCGCTGGGCCCACATCCAGAACGTCGACGACATCCCCGATTTCACGAAGAAGGAGATCGCGCACTTCTTCGAGCACTACAAGGACCTCGAGCCGAACAAGTGGGTCAAGGTCGATGCGTGGGGCGACGTCGACGAGGCCGAGCGCCTGGTCGAAGAGTCCATCGTGCGCTTCGAAGAGCACGAGGGTCGGACCAAGACGCAGGGTGAGGGCGAAGCGCCCCGCTCGGTCTGATCCGGCCCCGACTCCGGCGCGTACATCAGTCGTCGCGCGCCGGATCCGCCAGCGGATGCTCGCGGCTGTCGCGGTCTTCGGACTGAACCACCGGAATCGCGGCGGTGAACTCCGAGGCCCTTGCCTCGCCGTCCGCCGTACCTGAGAACAGCCCCGCGCGATCCCGTGCGTCCGACGATCCCTCGGCAGCCGGTACGTGGCGCCGCCCTTCGCCGGGGTCGCCGACGAGCACGCGCTGCACAGGCAACGACGAGACATCCTGGTCGCGCACCCACTCGACGAGTGATTCGCGCACGACGCACCGCAGGTCCCAGAGGGCGGCGGAGTCGGCCGAGCTCACCAACACCCGCACGCGCACCATGCCGCCCGTCGCATCCGTGACCTGCAGCACCTCGGTGCGGCCGTCCCACAGGGGCGTCTCGGCCAGCACCTGCGAGAGTCGGTTGCGCATGCCGTCGGTCGACACCCGCCAGTCGACGTCGAACTCGACCGCGCCGACCAGTTCGCTGCCGTACTTGGTCCAGTTCTGGAACGGGGTCGAGGTGAAGTAGCTGCAAGGCAGCACGACGGTGCGCTGGTCCCACGTCATCACGACGACGTAGGTCAGGGTGATCTCGTGGATGCGTCCCCACTCGCCGTCCACGACCACGACGTCGTCGACGCGGATCGCTTCCGAGAACGCCAGCTGCACGCCCGCGAACACGTTGGCGAGCACCGACTGGGCGGCAAGACCGGCGACGATCGACACGATTCCCGCGGATGCGAGGACGCTCGCGCCGACGGCGCGCACGCCGTCGAAGGTCAGCAGGATGGCGCCGATCGCCACGATGACGACGATCACGACGACCAGCCGGCGAACGATCTGGAGCTGCGTGTGCAGGCGCCGCGCGACGCGGTTGTCGGGCACGTCGATGCGGTAGCGGCTGAGACTGACGTCGGCGGCGAAGAGCAGCACCTGGCAGACGAGCCAGGCCCCGGCCGAGATCAGGGCGATCAGCAGGGCGTGATCGGCAACGGCTCGCCACGAGACATCCGCAAAGCTCAGCGCGACCGCGATCCACACGCCGACGATGAGCAGCGCGACCCGGAACGGCCAGCGTGCCCGGCGGATCAGAATCGCGGCCCAGTCGCGGCCTCGGGCTGCGACGCGGACGATGAGCGATGCCAACGCCGAGACGACGAAGACGAGGACGAGCGCGCCGACGAGGGCGAGAGAGAAGGTCAGAAGTGTTGACCAGGGTTCGGGCATGGGATCTCCGATCGGGTCACCACCAGGCTAGGCGCGACCCCCCTGCCGCACGCAAGCCGACCCGGCGGAGTCTCAGGCGTCAGATCGAGATGCCCCGCGCGCGCATGAAGACCTCGGGGTTGGTGCGCCCGCCGTTGATCCACACTTCGAAGTGCAGGTGGCATCCGTAAGAGAGACCGGTCATGCCCTCGCGGCCGATGAGCTGGCCGGCGCTCACGTTCGCGCCGTAGCCGACCATGAAGCCGCCGTCTTGGATGTGCGAGTACCGCGTCACGACGCCGCCGCCGTGATCGATGTGGATCTGGTTGCCGCTCTGGCCGTTGCGCGCGGCATAGGTCACGCGGCCGCTGTACGCGGCGAAGACTCCGGCGCCGCAACCGGTCGACATGTCGGTGCCGTTGTGGAAGCCGGTGCATCCGTAGTTCGGGGTACACAGAGTCGCGCGGGAGCCGTATCGGTCGCTCGGGCGGCCGCTCGAGGGACGCGCCCAGCCCGTCGTGCCGACCTGTCCGCCGCCGCCTCCGCCACCGCCGCCTCCGCCTCCGTTGTTGGCGTTCGCTGCGGCCTCGGCGGCCAGACGCCGCGCTTCTTCTTCGGCACGCCGACGGGCCTCTTCTTCGGCCTTGCGCTTGGCTTCGACACCGGCCTGATACCCGGCGATCGTCTGCGCGGTGGTGTCCTTCAGCGCCGCGAGCTGCGCCTCGAGCTCGACGAGGTGCTGGGACTGCGCCTCCAGCGCGGCCTGGGCGGCGTCCGCGGCGGCCTGAGATTCGGCCATCTTCTGTTCGGCGACCTGCTTCAGGCGGTCGCGTTCGTCGCGGGCGACGGATGCCTGGTCGCTCAGCGACTGCGCCGAGTTCTGGGCCGTGACAGCGGTGGCGAAGGTGTCTTTGTTGCGCTCGAGCACCTTGTCCATGCGGCCGAGGCGTCCGAGTAGGTCGTCTGCTCCCGTCGCCGAGCCCGCGAAGAACAGCTCGAGCGAGGTGTCGTCGCCGCCGGTGCGGTAGAGCTGCGAGGCGACGCGGCCCGCGCGCTCCGAGGCCGCGGTCGCGGCGGCGCCCTGCGCATCGGCCTGCGCCTGCAGGTCATCGGCGATCATGACCGAGTTGAGGTACTCCTCTTCGGCCTGGAAGTACTCCATCGAACGCTGCTCGGCGATCGCCTGGGTGGCCACGACGTTGGCCTGGAGCTGGTTGATGAGGCCCTCGATGCGAGTGACCTCGCTCGCCTTCGAAGCCTCATTGCCCTTGGCGCGCTGGACGTCATCCCACGACGGGTACGTCGCGGCAAAGGCTGCGGGGAGCATCGGTCCGCCGATCGCACCGGCCGCGACCAGACCGAGAGCACCGGCGCCGAGGAGCCAGCGGCGCGACACGGACCGCTTGGCCATCGCGGCGTTCGCCTGGCGTTCAGCCGGCGTCGGGGCGCATCCGCAGTCCGGTTCCGTCTCGGAAGCGCCGCGCAAAAAGGCATCGCCGTGCAGATCTGACACGTCGCCCTCCCGCTCAGTACGTCAGTAACATCATTCACACTAACAACATCCGTCACATCCGCAACGGATTGGAGGGATGTTGTGCCGCAATCAGCCGCCTGGACCCCGCGAGCCCTCGGCCACTGCGCCAGGGCCACCCGCGCATGCTCCGACGCCCAGCATCCCCCGCTCGCGGGCTGACGCACGGCGGACGCGCCCGCGATTGGCGGTTTGGGCGTGAAATGCGTATGCTTGAGCGTCGGTAAGCCTGAGCCCTTGGGTTCTTTCGGCCCCATCGTTTAGCGGCCTAGGACGCCGCCCTTTCACGGCGGTAGCACGGGTTCGAATCCCGTTGGGGTCACTCGTACAACTAAATAGCATGGCCCTGTAGCGCAGTTGGTTAGCGTGCCGCCCTGTCACGGCGGAGGTCGCGGGTTCAAGTCCCGTCAGGGTCGCTCTAAGCGACGGGCCCTTTCTTTGAGAGGGCCTTTCGTCTAGATCGCGGCAGATTCTGCTTTTCGAAGCGGATGCCGCGAGGCTCTGTAGCTCAGTTGGTAGAGCGCACGACTGAAAATCGTGAGGTCACGGGATCGACGCCCGTCGGAGCCACTGAAACCCTCGTGAGGCTTCTACTCGCGGGGGTTTCTCTAATTCCCTGACTAGCTGGCATTTATCGCTGACCGTCCGCACCGGACACTAAGCCCTCCAGTCAATTCAGCATCCTTTTGTACCCGCACGTCTGGGCGTCATGTGCCGGGAATGTGCCGGGAAGACGACGAGAACGCATGCCGGCTCGCCCGAGGCGACGAAGGGGCCCGAAGGCGCGAATTGACCGGAGTGACTCGAGAGTGCATCCAAATATTTTTTGGGTTCGATCGTTGTCGTCGCGAAGGCACAAGCCGAGCTAGACGGGCAGCATACGGACTGGGCGTATCGGCGCTCCCCATCCGGGTAGATATCCTTGAGCACGGCGAGTCCAAAAATCCGAGGCTGGTTCTCGCCGGCCCCGTCCGGTCACAGCACCTGGCGGGGCATTTCTGTTTGAGCGGCAGTCGAACACCACCGCCCATGTCGTGAGTCCTCCCCCACCTGGTGCGGCTATCCACTGCGGAGCGCTCCGACGTAGCGCGCGCACGGGGATGACGGCTTCGCTGCGGGGCCCCCTTGCCTGGTCGTATCGCCAGGGTTATTCTCGGGGTGTCACGGAGGCTCGTGCGCAGGTCAGATTTGACTTTGGGAGTGAGCATGTCAGTGTGTGATAGCCCCCGATTCGAGTTGCGTCGTCTCACGGCGACGGAGTCGATCATCCAGGATCACTGGTTTCCGCACAACGATCCGCGATGCGCAGTGGCGTGCGTCGCGGAACTTACCGAGGTCGTGTGGTTGCGTGACCTAGTGCTTTCCTCTCGGTACACGTCGGTGGGCGAAGTACTCGACGAGGTCATGCGGACCCTCACGACGGCGGACACAATCCCGCACAGGCATCCACATCTGGGTCACGCGACGAAGTCAGATAGCTTGGCGTCCGATCCGTCTAAGTCGGCGGTCCATCCGTCGTGAGCATCGTCGGATGAAGGTTGGAGATCACTGACGCACCTGTGAAAACGCACGTACCCCCAGTGTCTTCGAGCCCAGCCAGCATGCTGCTCTCCATATTCGCCAGTTCGCGAACGATTCGAGGGATGCGCTTGAGCCGATGCGAGACAATGGACGCAGATTCGAGGGGCGTCCTAATGAAGGTCCGGAGGCCCATCAACGTCATGCCGAGTGGTCGGGGGGGGGTTTCGGTTCGATCGGGCGGAGTCGTGAAATTCTGAGCACCCGGCCACAACTGCAAGAGGAACTTGCCCCAGCAGCTCGCCAATGCAATTCAGGAAGGCGCTGACGCCGAAGGATCGCTCGTAGTCATCAAGGCCCGGCCTTCATATATTGCTGACCGCGGCCCACGCGAAGCGGCATCGAAACTCATCGTGGTGGCCGCTTCAGGGTCTCTACGCGATACCAACTGCCGCGCATCCGCCCTCATGTGCCTTCGCGATAGCAGCACACTTTCCTCTGATCGACACGAGACCTTCCCTCGATGGTGCGGATGCGACGCGCCGCTTCGTCGGTCTGGCCGGCCGTGGATTCGCAGAGTGCTCGCCCGAGGGGACACTTGGCGGACCAATCCATCTGAGCCCCAACTCTGTCACCGCCGCGCGGCTTGCGATGATAGTGGCGCGTACGCTCAACCGACGTTTGCCGACGGAGGAACCGTGGGTCGTGGTATCGCCGATCGTGGAGCAGCCGAGCTGCTGCGAAGGACACCCTCGCATTTCGATTTCGTCGGAGAGTCACGGACGTAGCGCGCGAGACCGTTGCTCGTCAGCCTTGCGCGAGTTCAGCCACGTCCTGCCATTCCTCCCACGTCTTGAGCCGCGCTGCGTAGTCCGCTTCCGCGATTGGTCGGGGAGCTGTCCCGAAAAATACTCGCAGCGGCGGCTTCTCGGCGTCGACGATTCGCATCATCGCCGCCGCGGATGCTTCGGGACTTCCAGGGACCTGCGATTGGCGTTGCTGCTGACGCCGCTGGCGAGCTCCGTCGTATGCAGCAATCGGCGTCGAGCGGCTGGCGCTTGCCCCACTCCAGTCAGTCGCGAATCCACCTGGCTCAATCAAGGTCACGTGAATGCCGAACTCGGCGACTTCCTGCGCGAGCGATTGCGAGAAGCCCTCGAGCGCCCATTTCGACGCGTGATAAATTCCGAGGTTGACGAACGCTGTGATTCCTCCGATCGAGGACACTTGGATGATGTGGCCGTACCCCTGCGCCCGCATGATCGGCACGGCCGCCTGGGTGATCCAGAGCGCGCCGAAGACATTCGTCTCGAACTGGTCTCGCGCTTCGCTCTCGGTCACCTCTTCGACCATCCCAAATTGGCCATAGCCAGCGTTGTTCACGACGACATCGAGCCCGCCGAAGTGCGACGCGGCGGAGGAGACCGCCGACAGGTCAGACTGCCGATCAGTCACATCCAGTGCAATGGGCAGGATGGTATCGCCGAACCGCTCGACGAGATCATCGAGGGTCGAGATATCTCGCACCGTGGCGGCCACCCGGTCACCTCTCTCGAGCGCTGCGATAGCCCACTGGCGGCCGAAGCCGCGAGACGCGCCAGTAATGAACCAAGTCTTCTGAGGCATACATTCAGCCTACGGCCGAGAAGGGCACGAAAACCGACGGATAGGCTGATACTGTTCCGGGCACCGCGCGGGAACCAGGGGAAAGAGTGAGTACGATGCCTCGTGAAGGCCGGTCCAAGCCTGGCGGCGAAAAGCTCCTTGACGATGACCGCTCGCTGACCGCCCCACAGAAGGTCTTCGCCGTCCTCGATGCCCTTTACCGGACACGACGACCGATGTCGCTGTCTGCGATCGGCCGATCGACCAGTCTTCCTCTTACGACCGTGCACCGCATTCTCGGGGAGCTGGTCGACTGGGGGGGCCTCGAACGCGACGAGAACGGGGTGTACCGCATCGGCCTGCACCTCTGGGAACTCGGATCGCTTGCTCCGCGCAGCACCGGGCTGGTTGATGCGGCCCTGCCGTTCCTCGAAGACCTATATGAGGCCACTCATGGAAACGTGCGACTCGGCGTAAGAGAAGGCACCGAAGCGATCTTCGTATCGCATCTCTCCGGTCATGGCTCAGTACCGCTCCGTACACGGGCCGCAACCCGACTGCCGATGCGCACAACGGGTGCGGGGCTGGTGCTGCTCGCCCACGCCCCCGCAGATGTGTTCAACGATGTGGTCGAGAAGTCGCTGCCGCGTTTCACACCGTTCACTATCGTCGACGTCGGCTCGCTTCGTCGGATCCTCGCGGACGTGCGTCGCGACGGATACGCCATCTGCGATCGACAGATGACAAGCGAAGCGGTCTCCGTTGCGGCTCCGATCAGATCGACATCCGGAGACGTCATCGCCGCCGTCTCGGTCGCGGTCCGCGGTGAAGGTACACCGGCGGTGCGAGAACACATACCCGCCGTGTTGATGGCTGCGCGAGGCATATCGCGCGCACTTGCCGATCAACCTCCCGCATGGCTGCAAGCATCTGCGGCATCGGCCTGATTAAGCCCGAAGGCGGTCGAGTCTTACAGTCACGAATACTGTGCAACGAAGGTATGTTCGCGGATGGTCTCGGCGAAGGCGCCTGGGGCCTCGAGGTGCAGCATGTGTGCGCCAGGGAGCTCCACATAGCGTGCGCCCGGAATGCCTCTAGCGAGTGCTTGCGCGGCGGGCCGAGGAACCGAGAGGTCGGCTCGACCCGCGACGATCGTCGTGAACACGCGAATTTCGCTTAATCGTGTCCGCACATCATGCTGCGAAATTAGACGCCAGAAGTGTGCAACAACACGCGGGTCGTTGGCGAGCAGCATCCTCGCTGCCGTGTCGACAAAATCCGGGGTGTGCTCGAGAACGTCGGCGCTGAACCAGCGCTGCAGTGTTGAGGGCATCATCCCGCGCATGCCTAGTCGCTCCGTGTCGGCCGCCCGCTGGAGCATCGCGTCTGCCGGCGACAACGCAGGGGCACATGCCACCACCAGAGACCGTATTCGCTGAGGGTGCCGGAGCACGGCGTGCAGCGCCACCATCCCGCCAAGTGACAGCCCGACGACATCCAGGGGTCCGAGCTCGAGCGGAACCGCCTCGAGTACGGCATCGGCGACATCGTCGAGGCTCGGTAGCTCAGCACCGGGAGCCCCACCGTGACCGGGCAGATCGACAGCCAGCGCGTTGTCGATCGCTACACCGTCCCACGTATGCCGGTCCAGTCCGATCGGGTGGAGCAGAAGCGTCGTCACGGGCCGGCCGGCTCGCCTTGCGGAGCCGGATCGTGTAGCTCGATGTATTCGACGCGTGTGATCGTCGCCATCCGACCCACTGCCTTCGTGCGCGCGGTGCTGTTCTCGATCACGTACCGGTATTCAGAGGTCTCGAGCGCCCCGATGCCGTCGAGCTCGTAGAGAGCGACGAACTTCGGAGAGCCATCGGCCATCTGGAAGCGCCGCGCAGACAGGAACCCCGGACAGGCGAGGCGCTCAGGGATGTGCTCCTCCCAGTACCAGGCATCCAGTTCTGCGACATCCTCCGGTGCGACCTCCATCTGCACCATCAGCAGTCCCTTGACCTGAGTGTCGGTCATGCGCTCCTTCTCTCTGATTCACGTGCGCCGTTGGCCGCGCGTTGGAGGTCATCGACCCAGTCGAGATGCTCCAGTACCGTCTCGCGGAATCCCCGGGGGTTGTCGAGGTGTACCATGTGTCCGCCGGGAATGCGGCGCACGCGATGGTTGACGAACAGGGCGGCGAGGCGCTCGGCTGCACCGATCCCGACATGATCGTCCTCTCCGATGATGACCGTCACCGGATGAGTATTACCCTCCAGCGCCGCCACGAGATCGTGATCGGCCATCGCTCGCTGGACGTTCGCGAGACCGTTCCACGAGATCGTTTCGAGCACGTCACGGAGGTATCGCACGGCGTCGCCGTCATCTGCGATCGTGGACGGCCGCAGCCAACGTGCGATCAGCTCGTCGACCTGCGGGCCGGTCGCGGCGGTCGCCTCGGCTCGTTCGATCAGCGGAGACCGGTCCGACACGCCGGCCGGAGTGTTTGCGAGGACTGCCGAGCGGACTCTGTGCGGATGTCGGACCATCACATGCTGCGCGATAATACCGCCCAGCGCCACGCCGACGAGGTCGAGCCGGTCGACTCGTCCGCGGAGGGCCTCATCGGCCAGCCCGTCCAGAGTGACGACCTGCGACTCGCGGTCGCCATGCCCGGGATACACGTATGCCTGCTCCTGCGGGAAGCCAGTCAGATCGTAAGCGCGTGCATCCTGGGCCATCCCGGGGAAGAGCAGCAGCTGTTTCATCCGGACTATGCCTCCAGCCGCGGGATCTCGACGTAGACCCGACGGATGTTCGTGTTGAGCATCCGTCCGATCTCTTTCGTCCGCGGATCGGGGGGATTGATGAGCCGCTGATACTCCGGGCTGTCCAGCACCGACACATCCTCGAGGTCGTATATCGCGAGGTACTTCGGCGGGCCGCCGTCGACGATCTCGAACCGGCGCCCGCTCAGGAAACCCGGAACAGCGAGTCGCTCGGGAAGATGCTCCCGCCAGTACCACGTGTTCAACTCGTCTTCGTGCTCGGGCGCGATGTCCATCTGCACGTGCAGCAGGCCCCGACGCTTCTCTTCTGTCACGGTCTTCTCCTATTCCTGTGTTGCGGATCCCGGTGTCGTCGGAAGAATCGCACCGGCCTTCTCGTAGATTCGATCTAGCAGACGCATCGCACGTGCCGCGTCGCTGAGGTCGAACGCAGGCTTGTCTCCCCGCAAAACCCGCTCGATGGCATCGTTCACGAAGAACGGGTAGGTCTTCATGTTCATGGTGCTGACCGCCCACGTCTCGATGCCCCCCTCTGGCGTGGTCACCTGCACTTCGGTGGGGGTACGAGCGACGTAATACGAGGCGGCCGTCCGCACCGAGAAGTGCATATCCATGTACTCGTCCGGCGAGGTGTAGCGGTAGCCGGTCTGGATCGTCGCAAGACTCGTGCCGACCTTGAGGATCACCGACGCGAAATCCTCGATGGAGAGGTCCCAGGCCGTGTTCGAGATCGCGGCGCCCACTACCTCGACCGGCTCGTCCGGCACCAGGTAGGGGATGAGGTCGAGAAAGTGGATGCCCAGATTGATAAGCGCTCCGCCTCCGGAACGGGCGCGGTCTAGCACCCAGCTCGACGCCATCCGTTCGTACTGCTGCGGCGGCCGCCCGATCATGGTGAACGAGAGATGGTCGAAGCGCTCGCCGGCCGAGTGTTCCCGCATCCGGGTGACCCATCCGTTCTGACGGAAAACGAACGGTACGGCCGCGAACGCGTCGCGCTCGGCGGCGAGTTCCGCGATGTGTGAGACCTGCGCGCCGTTCAGTCCCGCCGGCTTCTCGATGATGAATGGGATGCCGCGTTCGATGAGAAACTCGGCCGTCGCCGCCATCTCGGCATGGATACCGAGCACGAGCGCGAAGTCCGGCTTGGTCTGCTCAACGAGTTCGCGGTAGTCCGCGAGGGCGATCGTCCCGAGTCGTTCGGCGACCTTCTGCGCACCGGCGAGATCGGGGTCGGAGACGCCTACATAAGAGAGGTCATCGCGTTTCTGCATCGGCTCCAGGAAGAGCGGCAGATGCCAGTGGGTTACGCCGATCAGGACTGTGCGAAGCATGTCGAGTTCTTTTCCCTTGTGAACTGTTATCGGATGTCGGCCGATGGATCAGGCGTAGGCCGCGGCTGACCCCTCGTGGGGTGCAGCGAGGGTGATCGCCCCGCCGGACGAGAGCTTCCGGAGCTGATCATCCGTCAGGCCCGCTACGTCTCGCAGCACCGACTCGGTGTCTTCGCCGAGTCGGGGCGGGGCGATATGACGGGTGCGGCCTCCGTGGGTCTTGATCGGGTTGCCGACGGCACGGATGCTGTCGCCGCGGCCTTCAAGTTGCAACACCATGTCGCTCTGGACCACCTGGGGGTCGGCGAGGGCGGCATCGACGGTGTTCACCGGCGCCGACGGTACGCCGTTTGCCGCAAGCCGCGCCAGAGCCTCGGCGGCATCCAGCTCGCCAACGGCCGCCTCGAGCGCCGCATCGAGTTCGTCGCGATGCTCCCTGCGAAGGTCATTGTCGAGGAACCGTTCATCGGCGACTAGGTCTTCGCGCTCGAACGCACGCGCGAGACCCTGCCAGAACGGCTGCGTGTTCGCGGCCACGACGATGTCTTTGCCGTCTCGGCAAGTGAACGCCCGGTAGGTGGGGATGCTCATGTGCCCGCGACCCTGACGACCAGCGACGTCGCCTGAGGCGAGGTAGTAGCTCGCGACGTACGAGAGCATTGACACCTGTGCGTCGAGCATCGAGACGTCGATACGCATGCCAACGCCCGTCCTGCCCACCTCGAGCAGGCCGGCGAGCGTGCCGACTGCACCGTACATGCCGGCGCAGATGTCTCCGATCGGCAGCCCGGAGCGCACCGACTTGCCGCTTTCCTCACCCGTGAGCGACATGCCGCCGGCGAGCGCCTGGACGACGATGTCGAACGCGGGCAATGCCCGGTAGGGGCCATCCGGTCCGAAGCCGGTGATCGAGCACAGCACGATCCGCGGATTGACCCGCAGAAGCTCGTCGAAGTCGATTCCGAGCTTGGCCAGCGTACCCGGGCGGAAGTTCTCGATGACGACGTCAGCACGCATGGCCAACGCAAGAAGCGCGTCGGCGCCGCCTGGCGCCTTTAGATCAAGGACGACGCTCTCCTTGTTGCGATTCGCGCTGAGGTAGTACGCGCTGTCACCGTCTTCGAAGTACGGACCGATGCGCCGTGTCGGGTCGCCTGTGGGCGGCTCGACCTTGATGACACGTGCGCCGAGATCGCTAAGGATCTGACTTCCGAATGGACCTGAGAGGTGCTGGGTGAGGTCAAGGATGGTGACGTGTTCCAGCGGCCCCTTGCGTGTCGAGCTCACCTGCCTCGCGTGGTCGGTCATGGCTGCTCCTCCAGCTGTACGGCAGCGAGGGCCGATTCTTCCTCGCTTGGAATCCATCGGACGAGAACGACGCCGTCTTCGGTGCGTTCAAACGCTGCTCGCACCTGGTCGCCGATCTTCACCTCGCCATCGGCATCGGCGTCGCCGGTCGAGGTCACCACGGCTCCGTACATGCGGATGCCTTCGGGAAGTTCGAGGAGCGCGACCGTATAGGGCACAGCCGTGAATGCCGGGTGCATCGAGCGGTGATAGACGGCATAGCTCCACACCTCGGCGGTGCCCGCGAGCTGCGTCCACGTGGCGGCGGTACTCAGGCACTCTGGGCACAGCTCACTGGGCGGCCAGCGGAACACACTGCAGGAACTGCATCGTTGCGCGGTCAGCCGTCTCTCGTGGGTCGCGGCCCAGAACGGGGCGGTGAGCACGTTGTGCGTGTCAGGAAGCAGTCCTTGGTACGTCATGATCTCGTCGTCAGAATTGACGCCGCCCCCTTAAGAAAGTCGTGAGATGAACAATCGAGGGCGACCTCGATCCCCTCTATCTGGCGCTCCCCTGCTTCACCGCGCAGCTGGCGGACGGCCTCACAAAGGTGGAGCCATCCCCACATGTAGCTCTCGGAGAGTTGGCCGCCGTTCGTGTTGACCGGCAGGGAACCGCCCGGTCGGGTGTGACCTTCGGCGAGGAAGCGGCCTCCCTCGCCGACCGGTGCGAAGCCGTACCACTCGAGCATCTGGAGCACCCATACGGATGTCGCATCCTGGATGTAGAGGGCATCGATGTCTTCGGGGCGGTACCCGCTGCTGGCCCAGAGATCACGAGCGAGTTCGCCGAGCCAGGGGCGCATCAGACTGTCGCGATCGTGGTCAGCCCGGAAGGCGGTGCGCTCGGCCATGCCGTCGATCATGACGGGCTGCTTTGGAAGATCCTTCGCGCGCTGCTTCGAGGTCACCACGAGAGCGGCCCCCCCATCCGAGATCATCGTGAGGTCGGCGCGGCGCAGCGGCGCTACGAGCGGATCGCTGGAGAGATAGTCGTCAATCGTGAGCGGAGTACGGAAGATGGCCAACGGATTCTTCTGCGCCCACTCACGCTGGCCGACCGCCACCCAGCCCAACTGTTCCTCGGTTGTGCCGTACAGCTCCTGGTGGCGCCGGAATGCGAGCGCCGCCGGTCCGGCGACGTGCACAACTCCGGCGAGCGCCGCCATTTCGGCACCGCCCCCGACCGAGATGCCGAATCCCGAGCGCATCGAGCGCTGGTTCGTGCCGTATGCAAGCACGATTGTCTCGGCCATACCCGCCTCGATCGCCATCACCGCGAGATGAAGCGAGAAGTTGCCCGTGCCGTAATCGAGGGTCGCGCCAAACCTCGGGTTCACTCCGAGCAGGTGCCCGATTTGTTCGTCGATGCCGAAACGGTCATGCAGATTCCGGCAGGTTATGAGCCCATCGACATCTGCCTTCGTGAGTCCGGCGTCCGCGAGCGCGAGTTCGATCGCCTCGATGGCGATTTCGTTAGCTGTCCGCCCGGGAAGCTCGCCCTGTTTCGTCGTTCCTACGCCGACGATCGCGACCTGCGCTCGCATACTAGACCTCGGTGTGCGGCACGAAGTGCACGTCGGAAGCGCGGATGCCGATGGTGACCGTGTCGCCGACAACGATCGGCGTCGCCGACGGAAGCTCACCACGGACCTTCGAATCGCCGACCGAGTACAGCACGTCGAGGTGACGACCGAGGTATGAGACTCGCTCGACCTTCGCCGGCCATACGTTCTCTGCCGACTCCGCCGCACTCCCGGCGAGCAGGCTCTCGGCGCGGAAGACCGCGGAGGCGGACTCGTGAACATCGTTGGCGGCGGTCTCGGCGGCAAGGACGGGCGTGGCGATGCCCGGGACGGTCAACCGCTCACGGGCGCCAAGGACCTTCGGACGGGTGACGATCGCGCGGGCGAGCGCGACGCGCTGCTGCTGTCCACCGGAGAGCTCAGTGCCGTACCGTTTCGCGAACTTGCCGAGCCCGATGAGGTCGAGTACCTCGTCGACGCGGGTCTTGATTTCGTCTTTTTGCAGGCCCTTGAGGCCGTAGCCGACATTCTTCTCGACAGTCATGTGCGGCCACACGGCGTACGACTGGAACACCATGTTGATGCCACGTTTCTCGGGCTGCACGTGCTTTCCGGGACCTGCCACAACCGTGTCGTCGATCGTGATCGTGCCTGCGGAGGCGGGTTCGAGGCCTGCGATACAGCGCAGGGTCGTTGACTTGCCGCATCCGGAAGGGCCGAGGAGCGTGAGGAACTCTCCCGGCAGGATGTCGAATGAGATGCCCTTCACCGCCTCGACGTTGCCGTAGTGGATGCGCAGATCTCGGACGCTCAGCGACGCACCGACGCGCTCCTGCGTCGCGGTCGTCGTCCTGTCAATCGTCATAGACATTGGGTTTCCATCTCTGCATGGGTACTGATTCGGATGTTCACAGTTGGGAGGAGGTGAGTCGGACGCGGAAGACATATCTCGCCAGGATCAATCCGGCAAGCATCACGAGCGACATCAACAGGCCGACTACTGCGGCCTGATTGAGCGAGCCGTTCTCGACGTAGTTCCAGGCGAGCACGGACAGTGGCTGGGAGCGGGGACCGGCAACGATCACCGCCTCGTTCACCTCCCGCGACGAGAAGATGAACAGGAGCACCCATGCCGACATCAGCGACGGGGCAACGAGCGGCATGGTGACCGTGGTAATCGCGCGGAACTTGCTCGCGCCGGACATGCGCGCGGCTTCTTCCAGGGACCCATCGACTTGCATCAAGCCGGTGGCTGCGAATCGCGTCGCCTGCGGCATATACGTGGCGACCAGGGTAATTATCAGCAGTGCCAACGTCGCATACAGCGGCGTGCGCACGTAGAGCCAAATGATGCCTGTTGCGAACACGATTCCCGGAACCGCCATTGGGAAGTTCGAGATGTAGTCGATGATCGTGGCGATGCGTCCGCGTTCGCGCACGGTGATATAGGCGACACCAAGGCCGATCAGCACTGCCACAGTGGGTGCGAGCAGTGCGATCCACACGGTATTGAGCAAGGCGCTGGTCACATCCGGGGAGGTGACGACCGTCCAGAGACTGTCGAGCGAGAACTGCATCTTGCGGAAGTCTGTGATCGTGTAGGGCGACAACGAAATGAGGATGATCGCCGCGTACGGCAGCACCGCCGCCAGGAATCCGTAGAGCGCGACGAGGATCGTGACTGGCCAGCGTGCCCAGCCCAGCTTCACGACGCGCGGACGCGTGGCCTTTCCACCGACCGTGACGAACCGGGCGCTGTTGCGAATAGAGCGGCGATAGAAGTAGATGCCGGCCAGGGTGAACCAGAAGATAAGCGTACCGATCGCGGCTGCCGCGGGCGGATCAGATGGAAAGACCGTCATCTTGCGGTAGACCTGCACGGCGAGCGGTGAGAAGCCCGTGTCAAGGCCGAGGGCGGCGGGGATCGCGAAGATCCCGGTCGCGAAGACAGCGATCATGAAGAACGCGGCCGTCAGTGAGGGGCGGACGATCGGGAGTGTGACCTTCATCGCAGTCGCGACGATGCCGCGGCCGTTCATGTAAGACGCCTCTTCGAGACCCGGATCCATGTTCTTCAGCGACGCCGAGATGAGCATGTAGGTGTAGGGCAGGAAGTACAGCAGCATCACGAAGATCACGCCCGGCACTGTGCCGATGTCGATGAATGTCGCGTCGGTGCCGAAGATCCAGCGCAGGTTCACGTTGATGATGCCCGAGCGCGGCGCGCCGAGCATGTTCCAGGCGACTGCGCCGATGAAGGGCGAGATGAACAACGGAACGATCACGCCGAGTTCGAGAACTGCTCGAAGCCGCACGTCGGTGCGCGCGAGTATCCAGGCCGCCAACGCACCGAAGACCACCGCCAGTACTGCGACGCTGAGCGCCATCAGGAGTGTGCCGATGAGAGAGCCGAGGTACGCCGTGGTCCCGTAGACCTCCATGATCGCCCGAAGCGAGAACGTGGTGCCGGGAAGGCCGGGCGCCGCGCTTTGGAAGGCGCCGAAAAACACCATCGCTACGGGCACGAGGATCAGGCCGCCGAGCAGGATCAGGATGACGACCGCGAACGGGCTCGGCCCGCGCTTAGTCGCTTTCCGACGCGTCACCGCCTCCGCTGTAGTCTTCCTCGTCGGCGGGTCGGGATCCCCGTTTCGTCCGCTGCTGGTGGCCGGGGCGGGGGCATTGATGGTCGTCATCCGGTGTATCCAAACATTTCATTCCAGCGATCGAAGTAGTCGCCATCTGCACTGATCGCCGCGAGGAACTCGGGATCGGTGCCGAAGTCGAACCAGGTGTCGTCGCCCGCCGGCTGGTACCAGTCCAGGTCGGTGAACTCACGTCCGTCAGTCGCCTCGGCATTGATCGGGGCGGTTTGCGACAGCTTCGACCAGAGCGAGTTCGCGTCGGGCTCTGCGGCCCACTCGAGGAACAGCCGCGCGGCGTTCGGGTGCGGGGCGTCTGCGACGATTCCGGTGAGTGCGCTCGATCCGGTCGCTGGCGTCGCGTAGGCGAACTGCAGCGGAGCGCCGTTCTGGACGATCTGAGCTGCCGGGATCGAGTCGACGATCGGGAAGGCGAAGTCGATCTCGCCCTGGATGACGTTCTGCACCAGCGTGAGGTTGTCCGCGATCATCGCTGTGTTGTCGGCGATGTCCTCAAGGCCGTCCCAACCCACATCGGCGGCGGCGGCGCCGTCGCTGTAGAGGTACCAGAACGCCCCGACACCTTGGGACACCTGCGGCTGAACGACGCCAACCCGACCGGCGAACCGTGGGTCAGTCATGGCCTTGACGGGGTCCTTCAAGATCAACTCGACCTCGTCCTCAGTCACGTTGTCGGGATTGTAGGTGACGGTTTGCTGGGTAGAGCTCTGCAGGGCCCAGTAGTAGCCCGGGTCGCCGAGATCTTTCGACAGGAGGTCGCTGTTCTGGGGCGTGTACTGCGCGATCCAACCGTTCTCCCGCGCATCCGCCATCGTGGCTGCGTCAACCACGCCGAACACATCGGCGATCGCCTGCCCGGCCGACTGCTCTTGCGCGAACTGCTGATAGAGCGGTGCAGCGGTGTTACGCAGAATCGTCACCGGGATGCCGTACTCCTTGGTGAAGCCGTCACTCCAACCCCGCAGAACCGACTCGGTCGAGTCCGCGTACAAAGTAAGACTGCCCTCGGCCTGTGCTGCCGCCGTTAGCGCCTCGAGGTTGAAGGCGCTCCCACTCTCGGTAGGTGCTGTGACCGTTGTGGGCACGGCCGACGAACACGCAGCCAGGCCTGTCGCTGCGACTATGAGCAGCGTTGCGTACACGCCTTTCGTGCGCATCACAGCTCCGTTCCGATGTTCATCGCGTGTTCGCCGACCGTCACATTCATCCGGAGTATCCGAAGGTCTCGTTCCACTTCGGGAAGTAGGAGCCGTCGGCCTTCATCGCCGTCAGGAACGCTTCGTCGCTGCCGAAGTCGAACCACGTGTCATCTCCGGCCGGCGCATACCATGCCTCATTCACGATCTTGCGAGAATCAGTCGCTTTCACGTTGGTCGGAGCGGACTGCGAGATCGTCGAGTAGAACGCGTTCGTCTCGGGGAGAGGATGAAGCGCTCCAGGTTTTGTGCCGCTCCTATGCGGGTTGCGGCTCTCGGTTGAGGGTCGCGTAATGGGCTTGCTCGAACTCGGCGGGTGGGACGTAGCCGAGGCTCGAGTGAAGCCTACGAGTGTTGTACCAGTTGACCCAGCCGGCGGTCGCGAATTCGACGTCTGCGATGGTCCGATACGGCCCGTCGTGGAACACGGTCGTGCGGATGCACTCGGCCTTGTAGAGCCCGTTGATCGTCTCCATCAGCGCGTTATCGAACGCGTCGCCGACGGACCCGATCGAGGGTGCGATGCCATCGAGCGCCAGCTTCTCGGTGTAGGCCAGCGAGACGTATTGAGACCCGGCGTCCGAATGTGCCCGCAGCTGCTCGGGCTGGACCGGGTGCCCATCACGCGCTCGTTCCCAGAGGGCCATGCGCAGCGGGATCATCACCAGCTCGACGTGCTTGGTGGTCTGTGCGTGCCAGGCCACGATGCGTTGCGAGTAGACATCGACGATGAAGGCGACGTAGACCCAGCCCGCCCAGGTGCGGCAATAGGTGAAGTCCATCACCCAGGTGTGATCCGGCCGGGGCGCGGTGAAGTCGCGGTTCAGCAGGTCGCCGGCACGGACCCCGTCCTTGGCGGGGATCGTAGTGCGGGTGCCCTTGTCGCGACGGATTCCCGACAGCCCGAGCGAGCGCATGGCCCGGTCGACCGCGCCTCGCGACGCGCCGGGGATCGACGTGCGGCGGATCAGCGCGGTCATCTTCCGCCGCCCGTAGAGGCCCTCGGGAGTCAGCACGCGACGCATCGTCCCGTTGCGTTCGACAATGGTCCATGCCGCGGCGCGGACAGCGTCCTGGACCTGCGCGTCCGTGATCGTCCGCACTGCGACGATGCCTTGCCGGTGGGCTCGGTAGGTGCGCGCGGCGATCTTCACGCCCTGCGCTTGCAGGACCCGGATGATCGACTCGACCGCGTGACCTTCGGCTCTCATCGTGTCAATGAAGCCCAGCATCAACGGTTGCGGGGGTCGAGTTCCCCCGCGAAGAAAGTCGTCGCAGCTCTCAGGATCGCGACATCCTCCCGCAGACGACTGTTCTCGGCCTTGAGCCGCTTGATCTCGGCATGCTCGACGCTGGTGATCCCGTCGCGGGTGCCGTCGTCGATATCGGCTTGCAGCACCCACCGGCGCACCGACTCGTGGCCCACGCCGACCTGGCGGGCAACGGCCGCTGACGCGGCCGTCAACGAGGGATACTCCGAACGATGCTCACGCACCAGCCGGACAGCGCGCTCACGCAGGGCAGGATCGATCTTCTTCGGCATGACATACATCCTTCCAACTCAAAAGGATGCGGCATCAAACCTGGGGCGCTTCAGCAGCCCACTCCAAGAACAGACGTGCTGCGTTCGGGTGGGGCGCATTCTGCACGACGGCCACACCATCGGTCTGACCGATGGTCGGTGTCGCATAGACGTACTCGAGCGGGGCACCGTTGTTGGCGATCTGCGACGAGATGAAGGAGTCGACCATCGGCACCGCGATATCGATCTCGCCCTGAATCATGTTCTGGCCCAGGGTCAGGGTGTCGGAGATCATGCCGACGTTCTTGGCGATGCCCTCCATACCATCCCAGCCGAAACCCTTCGCTGCACCGTCCGTGTACAGGTACCAGAACGCCTGGACGCCCGAGGAGATCTGCGGGTTGACGACACCGACGCGGCCCGCGAAGATCGGGTCGGTCAGCGCGTCAAGTCCCTTCTCCTGAATGAGTTCGATCTCATCGTCTGAAAGGCTGTCGGCGTTGTACGCGATCGTCTGGGCGTTGCCGTTCTGGACCGGATAGTAGTACCCCGCCCGGCTCTCGGACTCGGGATACTGATCCGCATACTGAGGTGTGTACTCCGCGATCCAGCCATTCTCGATGCCCTGGTCCAGTGCAACATGGTCGACGATACTGATGACGTCGGCCTGTTGCTGCCCAGCCGATGCTTCCTGGGCGAACTGCTGAAACAGCGGGCCTGGAGTGTTGCGCACGATGAACACCTGGATGCCGTACTCCTCGGTGAACTTGTCGGCCCACCCTCGGAGGCTGGCCTCGGAGGCATCACCGTAGATCGTGAGGCTGCCCTCGGCCTTGGCCGCTGCCGTCAGGGTCGCCAAATCGAACGCGTCGCCCGACGATGAGCTCACCGGTGTTGCAGGCCCCGACGAGCATGCCGCGAGGCCGATCGCGGCCGCGGTGAGGATCGCTGCGCATAGGACCCTACGTGTTCTGGTACTCATCAATGTTCCTTCGCTTCGGTCGTGGTCATGGTGTGGTCGCGTGTGCTCATCCTGAGTAGCCGAACGTCTCGTTCCACTTCGGGAAGTACCAGCCATCGGCTGTCATGGCCTCGAGGAATTCGGGATCCGAACCGAAGTCGCTCCAGACGTCGTCCGTCTTCGGCGAGAACCAGGGCTCGTCGAGGTAGGTACGAGGGTCCTCGACGTCGCTGCGCATCGGGGCGTTGTTCGCACCCACCGCCCACGCGCTGACACCGTCGGCGGAGGCGGCCCATTCAGAGAACAGCCGCGCGGCGTTCGGGTGGGGCGCGTTCTCGACGACCGCAAGAGCGGACATGACCGCGACAGTCGGGTCTGGGTAGACGAAGCCGAGCGGGGCGCCGCTGCCGGTAATCAGCGAGATCACGTAGCTGTCGGCGAGCGGCAGCCCGAAGTCGACTTCACCTTGGATGACGTTCTGCGCGATCGTCACGGTATCCGAGATGGCGCCAGTATTGGCCGCGATGCCGCCCAGACCATCCCAGCCGAAGTCTTCGGCCGCAGGACCATCCGAGTAGAGGTACCAGTACGCCTGCAGCTGCTGGCCAGCCTGAGGGGCGACCACGCCGACACGATCGGTGAGGCCCTTGCTCTCGAGGAAGCCCATCGGGTCGGCCTGGAGCTTTTCGACCTCTTCAGGCGTGACCTTGTCTGTGTTGTATGCGATGACCGGCGAGGTGACGCTCTGGACGGCGTAGTAGTAGCCCGCGCGTGCGTATTCCGCCGGAAGGGCGTCCGCCTCCTGGGGTGTGTACTCGGCGATCCAGCCATTGTCGACCGCCTGGTCGAGAGCCGAGTGATCGAGAATGCTGAGGACGTCAGCCTGGGCTTGCCCAGCCGATTCCTCCTGCGCGAACTGCAGTCTCATAGTCAGATCCCCAAGCCGCCGCATGGCGAAGGCGCAGCTGACTCACACTCAGACCCGTAGAAGGACACCATCAACGACCAGGAGGGCCGCATGGCATCGACCCGAGCGCGTGGCAATCGACGTGACTTGGCGCATGCGTAGCTACCCGACGGACGGTGTCGCGGTCGCGGTCGCTGCGACGACACGGTCTCACGTGGCTCAAGCCCGATGCCCCCGCAGGGTTGACGCTTGCGGCGGTTGTGTTTCGCCGATTGATCTCAATCGACCAGCACGTCCGCCGCCGCCGCCTTCGGATCCGAATCGACAAGCCCCCGATCGCCCCGCTTCGCACAACGCGGCGCTGTCCTGGCACGCTATCTCGTCGCGATCCCCAAGAGCGCCCAGATCTCCGGAAGGTGCGAACCGGCGAGCGGCCGCTCAGAACTCGCCGATCGCCATTCCCAACCGGAGGTAGAGGTCGGTGACGGCCTCGTCGTTCACGCGGTACTTGATCCAGATCCCTCTCCGGGACTGCCCCTCTACCGGGGGTGGGTCGGCGATGACGAGGCCGGCCGCTGCGAGCTCGTCGAGGATCGGCTTGATCGTCGACGCACCAAGTTCAAGTGCGTCGCAGATGGGGCCGGCGGTGACGTCCGGGTTCGATCGCAGGTATCGCAGGACCGCTGCTTTGACGAGGCTCCCGAGAAGCGCGATCGGCTCCTCGGAACCCTCGGAACCCGCTGGCTGAGCGATACGAGGCATGAGGTCCATTCTGCTGCACCGACCGTGCACACGTCCAGCAAACAATACGACTTAGGGGTTTACTCGAAGACAACACTGCTATACCGTGTGGTCATGGTCGGGTTGAGCAAGCCACAGGCACCGCGGTCGAACGCGGCGCTCGCAGCCTTGTCCCCCAAACTTCCTACAGACGACTCGCTCATTCACGGCCTAAAATTCGCTCACCCAACTCGGCTCTGTCGCGAGGTGTCCACACGCACGCATTTGTGCCGAGTTGTCCACAACCTTGGGTCGGTTCCTTTTCCGTGCTGCCCCCGGATGCGTAAGATGCCGCCACGGCGACCGTCGCTCGAGCCGTTCTCCCCGTGCACGGTGGCCATCCTGCAAGATCAGGAGGGCTGACCAATGACGACAAATCAGGCTTCAGGGCGGCGCGGACTCGCGTGGGCGATCATCGGCGGCCTCGTCCTGATCGCCGGAATTGTCGCGATCATCGTCAGCTCCACCCTCTCCTCCCCATCCCCTACCGGTAGCCCCGGCGGAAACTCGAATACTCCGAGCCCGGGTGGAACGGAATCAGCGGGCGGTGAGTTCGTGGATCCTGCGGTCTCTGAGCGTGGATGGGTACCGGAGCCGATCACAACTGACCCCGAGACCTATATCCCGGCCGCGCTCGAAGCGGCTTCCACGTTCGACACCACATTGAGCACCCGCGAAGAATGGTTGGACTACCTCGACAGCTGGTTCACGCCAGACACCCGCTACACGTCGGAAGCCGACCAACAGTCATCGGTAGACGACGCGCAGGTCGAGTTGCGGACGGGTGTTGTCCTTCCTCAGGAGGAGTGGGACTCGCTCGCCCGCGAGGATGGCCGCGTCGTAGCGAAGACGAGTGGGGACGTCATCTACGTTGCCGTCAGCGATGACGCATCCGGTGACATGTCGATCGGCACTTCGGACGTGACGTTGACGTTCACCCGGTCAGATGGCGACGGAGGGGAGACGGCGTACGAGGAACCGGTGCGGGTGAGCGTCCAGGTGCTCTGCGGGCCGGCATCGGTGCCGACACTCGAGTCGGCGCAACAGGCTGGGGATTGCAAGGTGGTCCGCTACTTCACGGAGCCGTTGGAGCTCTGACATGGGAGCCCCGATGGTCGCCGCCGCAGCCCTCAACACGAGGACTGGCCGGAAGATCCTGATCGGGGCGAGCCTCGCTGCCCTCCTAGCGGTCGCGTTCCTGCTGACGCCGCTGATCGCCGTCCCGTTCGCCGTCGCGGGCAGCATCGTCAGCACCACCTCGGCTGGGTCCGGTGCCGCTCCAGCGGTCAGCGGCGAGTGGGGATTTCCGCTCGCCGGGGACTACTCCAAAGGTCGCGGGTTCGGGTACAACCCGGTGCAGGGATGCAGCTACTGCTCCACGGATCATCAGGGCTACGACATGGCCCAAGGCTGTGGAGCCACCGTCTACGCCGCCGGGCCCGGCGAAGTGATCACTGCCGGCTCCTATCAGGGCTACGGCAACGCGGTCCGCATCGACCACGGCGGCGAGATCGTCACCCTCTACGGCCACATGCAGTGGGACTCGCTGCGCGTCACCGTCGGGCAGGCGGTCACCGCCGGTACCCCGCTGGGCGCGGAAGGCAACACGGGGAAGTCGTTCGGCTGCCATCTGCATTTCGAAGTCCGGGATTCCGGAACTCCGGTAGCCCCGGAGCCGTTCATGGCCGCCCGCGGCCTCCCCCTGATGTAGGCCACCGAGCAAGGGAGCACGATCATGTCCAGGCGCACCACTCCCGGGAATGTCGACATCCCCGACATCCAACCCGACTTCTCGGCCCCGTTCTTCCAAGGCTTCCAAGTCATCGCGTCCTACATCCTGGCCGGGGCGATGCTGGTCGTGCTGATCATGTTGATCATCGCCGGCGCTGCCCTCGCATTCCGCGGGTTGGCATCGGACCGGGTCCGCACCTGGGCAGGCGAGAACATCCTCTGGATCTTCATCGCCGCCGCCGTGCTTGGCGCCGCATCCGGTCTATTCGCCTGGTTCGTGAACTTCGACTTCGGTTTCTGATGAACCTGTCGCGCGTTCTCCGTCTCGGCATCGTCGTGGGCATCGCGCTGACCGTGGGATCCGGCACCGCCGCGCAAGCGATGACGACGCATGCCCCCAGCCCTGTGCGGATGGAGGTCGTTGGCGGAGAACCGTGGTCGGCTCCCGCCTATCCCGTCGACTGCCAGATCGCCAGCGGACAAGTCACCTGCACACCGACCGATCCAGGAAACGTCACACCTCAGCAGTGCTTCATAGGCGTCTCTCTGGGCGGCGAAAAGGCGACGGTCTGCACGACCTACGAGGGGCACGCGCGGGCGATCCAATCCGACGGAGGCAAGGCGCTCACTGTGAAGTACGGGTGCAGCCTTGGCGATGCCGTCTGCGTCACGTTCGAGAATGCCGGTCGCGGGATGGCGTTGGCGGCGACCGGGATGATGTTCCTCGTCGCGGAGAACATGCGCTTCGATACCAGCAGCCTGTTGTGGACGGCGGCGGTCGATCAGTGGTCGTTCTGGCAGTGGGCGATCCTCATCATCACGTTCGGGGCGATGGTGTGGGCCATCGCCGCCGCGGTCGTCTCGGGCGACCGGGCCGAACTGGTCGGAGCGTTGGTGCGGTCCTTCATCGCGATCCCCGCAGTCGCGATCACGCTGTGGCTGACCGGACATCTGTTGAACGCGGTCGATGAGATGACCTGGTACATCCTCAACGGCGAGGGCCCCGCCAGCATGTACTCGACGTTGCAGTCGGTGATGTGGGCGGGCGGACAGGCGAACTACTTCTTCGCGTTCCTCATCCACTTCCTCCTTATGCTCGGGATGCTGCTGCTCATGCTGGTGTTCGCGTTCCGCAACATCGTGCTGGCCGCGCTGATCATGGTCGGTCCGGTTGCATGGATGCTGTTCCCGGTCCGCGGCATCGGACCGCAATGGGTGGTCCGGTATGTATCCGCGGTGATCGTACTGCTGCTGACGGGGCCGCTCACGATCGGGTTCGTGACCCTCATCATCAACGGCCTCGCCGGGGTGAAGACGATCTGGAACCCGCAGTCCTGGCCGCTGCTGGTCGGGCTCGTGTTGGTGGCGTTCGCGCCGTTCGCGATCTTCGGACTGTTCAGCTTCGCCGGTGCGGTCGCCGCCGACGGTGTCGGGTCCCGTCTCGGCTCGCACGGCGGGCGGATGGCCACCGGCGCCGCCCGCTCCGCTGCACAGATCCCCACCCGCCTGGGCGGGCTACCCTCCGGTGTGCGCCCGGCCGGCAGCTCGTCCGCATCCACCGGCCCCTCTCCGAGGTCCGCCTCGACACGCTCGACGTCGGCGGATTCGCCGCGCGGTGCGCTCTCTCCCGCCCAGACCCGCACCGCCCCGTCGAGCGGTCCTGGGTCGAGCGGTAGTGCCGGGAAGCCCGCGCCGTCACGTCCGCCGGCGACGTCGCCGCAACCTCCGACCACGGATGGGAGATCGTTATGACCGCCACACCCGAGTACGCGCGCCCTGTCCGGTTGCCGCGCCGGTCACGGCAAGGCGTCGTGATGGGCATGGACCCCTGGCAACTCGCCTTCCTCGCCACGGCGGCGCTGATCCTGCTGGTGTTCGTGAACAGGTTCGGCCCGCTGGGGCTGTTGTATGGGGCGCCGCTGTATCTCGGGTTCGGCGTGACCGCGCTCACCAGCATCCACGGGGTCTCTACCCCGCGGATGGCCGGGCTGTGGCTGATGAAGCAAGTCCGGCACGCCGGCGGCGCCACCACGCACACGTTCCGCCCCGAACGGCCACGCCTGGCCGGGACGCTGAACCTTCCCGGTACGCGGGCCTCGATCCAGCTGTGGGACACCGGCCAGGCCGGCGCCGTCTACAACCCCCACGACCGGTCCGTGTCCGTGATCGCAGAGCTCGAGGTGCAGGGGTTTTTGATGCATGACCTGCCGGAACGGTTCGACCTGGCCGAGCAGTTCGACCGGGTCCTGGGCCCGTTCACGCAACGCCCGGGGGTGAAGCGAGTGACGTTGCAGGAACGCACCTTGCCGACCACGATCCGCGCCGCCCGGGAACACTACGACACCGTCCGCCGCGTCCAAGACCTCAACCCGGACTCCCCGGTCGCGCACAACTATCAGGATGTGATGGACCGGTCCGAACGGTTCGAGGTCGCCCACCGCAACTACCTGATCCTCACCCTCGACCTGGTCGTCCTCGGCTCACAGCTGAAGGCGCTCGGCGGTGGCCAGGACGCGATTCTCGCCCTGGCGCAGATCGAAGCCGGCAACCTCGCCGACGCCCTGACGGCGGCGAAGATCACCGTGCGCCGCTGGCTGACCCCGCGCGACGTCGCCGCTCTGGGGCGGCTCGCGTTCGACCCGGAGTTCGCGGCGGTCGTGCAGAACCGTCCCGATGCCCTGACCGGGGTGGACCCGGTGGCGATTGGGCCGATGTATCTGGACGAACCCGCGCACCGCAACGGGATTGTCGTCACCGACTCGGGCGTGCACACCACCCTGTGGGTGCACGAATGGCCGCGATCGGACTCGCCCGTCGGGTTCCTCGCCCCGATCGTGTTCGCCCGGCACCCGAACACCGGGGAGGCGATCACCCACATCCTGTCCATCGTGCTGACGCCGGTGCCGGTGTCGAAGGCGTTGAAGCGGATCCGGGAGGAGAAGAAGGTATGGCGGGGCAACGAGTCGCTGCGGGCGAAGCGGGGCGCGGACGGGTCGGCAGCGGACGCCGCGGACTGGCGCGCGCTGGAGCAGCAGGAGCAGGAGATCGCGAACGGGCACGGCGAGTTCCACTACGGCGCCTACCTCACCATCACCGCGCCCGACGAGGAACGCCTCGACCAGGCCTTGGCCGGGATGCGCAACGCGCTGTCTCGTGCCGGGATGGAGGCGCAGGTCTTGTACTGCCAGCAGGCCGAAGCGTTGATGGTGAACGCGCTGCCGATCGGGTTGGGGATGAAGTGATGGCCCGCCACACCGCCACCTTCACCCCCGCCGACCTCACCCGCCGGCAAAAGAAGGAACTGCGCCGCCAGATCGCCCAAGGGGCACCGCCCGAGAGGCCAGCACGGTCGTCGAGGAAAGACCGTTCTCTCCCGGAGGCGGCGGTGCCCGGTCCGTTCGGGCCGGGGCTGGTGCAGGGCGGGTACTGGAATCTCGCGAAAGCGGTCATCCCGGCCCATCAGGCCACCTCGCAGCACATCGCCGGGATCTACCCGTTCGTAGCCGACTCCGGGCTCGGTCACCGGGGCCCGATCCTGGGGGTGGATTTGAACGCGGACGCGCTGTGGCATTTCTCCCCGTGGGAGGCGTATGTCGACTCCACCGAACGCGGCACCTTCTCCACCAACATCCTCGTGCTCGGTGCGTACCGGGGTGGGAAATCCGCCACCGTGAAAACCCTCGTGACCCGGTCGATCGCGTTCGGGCACCAGGTCGTAGTCCCCTCCGATCCGAAAGGCGAATGGGTGGCCGTGGCCGAAGCCATCCCCGGTGGGCGGGTGATCCGCCTCGGCGGCGGCACCGGTACCCGCCTCAACCCGCTCGACCGCGGACCCCGCCGGACGGACACGACCGATGAGCAGCACGAGCAGATGGTCAAGCAGCGCCGCATCGGCACCCTGATCGCCCTCATCGAAATGACCCTCGGGTCTCGGCTGACCGCGGTCGAGCATGCCGCAATCCTCGACGCCCTCGACCGGTGTATCGAACACACCGGCGACCAGCCGACGCTGCGCGGCGTCTACGAGCAACTCGGGCATCTCGCCGCGGACACGGATGCCGCCTTCCACGCCGCGGACGGCGCCATCCAACCCCGGTTCGTGCTGCGCAGGTTCGTCGAGGGCGATCTATCCGGCCTGTTCGAAGACGCCTCTACCGTCACATTCGACCAGGACGCCCCCATCGTGGTCACCGACACCAGCGAACTGTTCGCCCGCGGCGACCTGGCCGCGCAACTGACCCAGGTGTGCTCCACCGCGTGGATCCAAGCCGTCATCAGCGACCGAGCCGCCCACCGCACCCGCTACGTGGTGCGTGAAGAAGGATGGCGGGACATGACCTCGCTGGCATCCCTGCAGATGTTCCAACAGTGGCTCAAACTCAGCAGGCATTACGGGATCAGCAACATCGTGATCCTGCACAAGATGGGCGACCTGGACGCGGTCGGCGACGCCGACTCCCTACAACGATCCCTCGCCTACTCGATCGTCGGGGACATCGAAAACAAGTTCATCTTCCGCGTCAACCACCAAGAACAAACCGCCCTCCGCACTCGGCTGAACCTGCCCGCCCCGCACGTGGAGATGGCCCGGCTGCTGCGTAAAGGCGAGTTCCTCGCCTACGTCGGCCAGTACTCCTACCTGGTGGACTGCTTCGCCACCTCCACCCCGTGGGAGTATGAAGCGCTCCAGGTTTTGTGCCGCTCCTATGCGGGTTGCGGCTCTCGGTTGAGGGTCGCGTAATGGGCTTGCTCGAACTCGGCGGGTGGGACGTAGCCGAGGCTCGAGTGAAGCCTACGAGTGTTGTACCAGTTGACCCAGCCGGCGGTCGCGAATTCGACGTCTGCGATGGTCCGATACGGCCCGTCGTGGAACACGGTCGTGCGGATGCACTCGGCCTTGTAGAGCCCGTTGATCGTCTCCATCAGCGCGTTATCGAACGCGTCGCCGACGGACCCGATCGAGGGTGCGATGCCATCGAGCGCCAGCTTCTCGGTGTAGGCCAGCGAGACGTATTGAGACCCGGCGTCCGAATGTGCCCGCAGCTGCTCGGGCTGGACCGGGTGCCCATCACGCGCTCGTTCCCAGAGGGCCATGCGCAGCGGGATCATCACCAGCTCGACGTGCTTGGTGGTCTGTGCGTGCCAGGCCACGATGCGTTGCGAGTAGACATCGACGATGAAGGCGACGTAGACCCAGCCCGCCCAGGTGCGGCAATAGGTGAAGTCCATCACCCAGGTGTGATCCGGCCGGGGCGCGGTGAAGTCGCGGTTCAGCAGGTCGCCGGCACGGACCCCGTCCTTGGCGGGGATCGTAGTGCGGGTGCCCTTGTCGCGACGGATTCCCGACAGCCCGAGCGAGCGCATGGCCCGGTCGACCGCGCCTCGCGACGCGCCGGGGATCGACGTGCGGCGGATCAGCGCGGTCATCTTCCGCCGCCCGTAGAGGCCCTCGGGAGTCAGCACGCGACGCATCGTCCCGTTGCGTTCGACAATGGTCCATGCCGCGGCGCGGACAGCGTCCTGGACCTGCGCGTCCGTGATCGTCCGCACTGCGACGATGCCTTGCCGGTGGGCTCGGTAGGTGCGCGCGGCGATCTTCACGCCCTGCGCTTGCAGGACCCGGATGATCGACTCGACCGCGTGACCTTCGGCTCTCATCGTGTCAATGAAGCCCAGCATCAACGGTTGCGGGGGTCGAGTTCCCCCGCGAAGAAAGTCGTCGCAGCTCTCAGGATCGCGACATCCTCCCGCAGACGACTGTTCTCGGCCTTGAGCCGCTTGATCTCGGCATGCTCGACGCTGGTGATCCCGTCGCGGGTGCCGTCGTCGATATCGGCTTGCAGCACCCACCGGCGCACCGACTCGTGGCCCACGCCGACCTGGCGGGCAACGGCCGCTGACGCGGCCGTCAACGAGGGATACTCCGAACGATGCTCACGCACCAGCCGGACAGCGCGCTCACGCAGGGCAGGATCGATCTTCTTCGGCATGACATACATCCTTCCAACTCAAAAGGATGCGGCATCAAACCTGGGGCGCTTCAGTACGACCTGTTCGCCACCGACGACGCCGTCACCCCCGCCGACCACAACGACGCCGAGCTCCGGCTGATCGACCCCACCACGCTCGACACCTACTGGCCCGGTCCCGACCCCACCCCGGAAACCAGCCTGGACGGGTGGCTCCTCCCCGATACCCGCGACCTCACAGAGGAGCTCTGATCATGAGCACCGTCACCCACCCCCGCACCTATGCGACCGTGACCGGCCCCCACGCCACCTTCGTCACGCTCGACGGGCACACCGAACCGATCACCGCCACCGGGGGCGAAGACATCCGGCACACGATCCTGCGCCGCGCCACCGACGAGGCCCGCCGCACCGGAACCCCGGTCGAACTGGTCACCTCCGGCGACCGCGGCGACCACCACCTCCTCATCGGCACCGATGGGGCCCTCACCCCGGTCACCCCTGTCACCACCGCATCCGACTCCACGAGCAGTTCCGACGACGCCCACAACAGGGGGCAGGGAAAGGAGGTGAGGGAACAGACTCCACGGCCGGATGGCCTCCGCGCAGGACCGCTGCCGGCTGTGGAGTCCCCCACACGCCCCACCTTCCTCACCTCCACCATCGACACTCCCGCCGCTTCTGCCTGGTGGCGGGGCGCGCTCGCCCGCCTCGGAATCACCGTGCGCCCCTCGGCGGCACAGCGCGAGCGGGCCGCGTGGACGGCGACCGTATCGCGGCAGTGGGCGGGATGCCGCACGATCGCCGTCGCGAACGGCAAAGGCGGCGTCGGTAAGACGATGACGTGCGCGATGCTCGCCGCCGTCTACGCAAGGGAAGGCAGCGGGCAGGTCCTCGCCTGGGACAACAACGACACCCGCGGCACCCTCGGCTGGCGCACCGAACAAGGCCTCTACGACACCACCCTCCGCGACCTACTCCCCGCCGCCCCCACCCTCCTCAGCCCGTCCGCAGGAGTGTCCGACATCACCCGGTTCGTGCACCACCAGGCCACCGACCGGTACGACGTCCTCCGCTCCAACCCAGAACTGCTCGCCACCGATCAACGCATCCAAGCGGCCGAGTTCGACTTGCTGATGCAGGTCGCCGCCCGCTACTACCGGCTCGTGATCTTCGACTCCGGCAACGATGAGTCCGCCGAACGGTGGCTGCGGATGATCGACTCCTCCTACCAACTCGTGATCCCCACCCTCGCAACCCCCGAGTCCGCCGAATCCGCCGCCCTCCTCCTGGACGCGCTCCATGGGCGTGACGAGCGTTCCGCGGCACTGGCCGCGAATGCCGTCGTCATCGTCACCCAATCCGAACCTGCTCTGACCGTGGCCCGTCGGATCGCGGACGGGTTCGCCCCGCACGTCCGCGCCGTCCAGATCGTCCCGTTCGATCCCGCCCTCAAAGCCGGGCAACTCCGCTTCGACGCCTTGCACCGGCGCACCCGAGACGCCTGGCTGGGCGCGGCCGCCGCGGCCGCCGAGGCACTCTGAAAGCGAGGGTTGGCCATGTCGCAGGGTGTGCTGGGGAAGACGGTCGCGATCACCATCGCAGGCGGGGTGATCCTGGCCGTCGCGTTCGGGTTCCTCGCCGAGGCGATCACGGGGCGTGTCTGCGGCACCCGCCCCACACCGGGCAACCTGTTTGCCGGCCTCGGGCTGGCGATCACCGGCAACCCGGCCGGGTACGCAATCCCCGCCGGGTGCGTCCTGCCGGTTGAGTGGATTCGAGTCGCCGACGTGGCCGCCGTCCTCCTCGTCGCCGGGCTCGCCGTGTGGCTGGTGAGGGCGGTGCGCCGGTACCGGGAATCGGACCGGGCATTCATCGCGGACCTCCGCACCCGGACCGGATTCGCCAGCACCTCCGAAATCCGCGACCACCTCTCCGCCCGCGCCGTGCTGCGCCGCGCCCAGCAACTCCGCCCCGACCTGGCCCGACCCACGCCCACCGACGTCGGGTGGCGGGTCGGGCGCGCCCGCGGCCAAGACGTATACGTCTCCATCGAAGACTCCGTCGCCCTCGAGGGGCCGCCCCGGTCCGGGAAGGGGTATCGGGTGTTGATCTCGGCGATCGTGGACTGGTCAGGACCACTGATCACCACATCGACCACAAACGACAACCTCACCGCGACGATGCGGATGCGGCAGGCGCGCGGAAACGTGCACGTGTTCGACCCGCAAGGGCTCTCCGGCATCCGTCACCCGCTCCGGGTCTCCCCGATCGTCGGCTGCGAGAACCCCCTGGTAGCGATGCAACGCGGGACCGCGATCATCACCGGCACCGCCCTGGGCGCCTCGACCACAAACGGGGAATGGGCCCAAGCCTCCGGTGTCGTCCTAGGCCGGCTGCTGCACGCCGCCGCCGTCGGCGGGAAGTCGATCGCGGAACTCTACGACTGGGGCACCAGCCCCGCCCAAACGCGAGACGCGGTCGACATCCTCAAAGCCGACGGCACACCCGGGTGGGGAGACAGCCTCGACGCCACCATCAGCGGGGACGAAAAACTCGTCTCCTCCATCTGGTTCGGCGTGCACGGCGCCGTCGCCCCGCTCGCCGTCCCGCAGATCCGCGACACCCTGCTCCCACACCCCGGCGACCCGACGTTCGACCCGCGCGAATTCCTCAACGCCGCGAACACCCTGTACTTGATCGGGTCCTCGTCGGGGGCATCGGCGATGGGCGGATGGCTCAGCGCTCTCCTGGATGACATCGTCGAAGTCGCCCGCACCACGGCGCTCGCCTCCCCCGGCTCCCGCCTGACCCACCCGCTCGGACTCATCCTCGACGAGATCGCGAACATGTTCCGATGGGGGAACCTGCCCCGCATCATGGCCGACGGCGGCGGCCGCGGAATCTGCACCTTCATCGTCCTGCAGGCTCTCTCCCAAGCCGAGACATCCTGGTCCCGGGCGGAGGCCGACACGATCTGGGCCGCCGCGACCGCGAAAGTGCTCCTCGGCGGGGCCAGCCACGTGAACCACCTCCGCGACATCGAATCCCTGCTCGGCACCCGCGACACCCAGCGCACGCTACGGTCCTGGACGACACGGGATGCCGGGCATTCCACCAACGAGCACCACGAACGCCGCCCCCTGATGTCGGTGGATGAGATCCGGCGTCTCCCGCCCAGCACCGGGCTGCTCGCCTACCGCAACCGGCGCAGCGTGCTGCTGGAACTCACCGGGTGGGACGAACGCCGCGACGCCGCCACCATCCAAACCGGCAAACACCAGACCGAGCAAGAGCAACGCGACGTGTTCGAGACACGACGCCCGTCCGCCCCCTCCCGGGCGGATGCAACGGAGGCGGTGATCGACGAATGAGCAACCACCGCAAACCCCCGATCATGAACCTGTACCGGTCCGGGTTCCTCCGCTCCCCGGCCTGGTTCGCCCGCCGGGACCGCTGGTTCACCCAACAGGCAGCGCTCGGGTGGCCACTGGTCTGCGCGGCCTGCGGTCGTCCCGCGTCGAAAAGGCAGCTGCAGTTGCACCACCTTGACTACACCGGGGTGACGATCATCCAGGGGCGGTACAAGGCGCTCGAGGCGCATGAGGACCTCATCCCGTTGCACGCGTACTGCCATGACCTGCTGCACCGCCTCATCGACCGCGACGTGGTCCTCTCCCGCAACCGCACCCGCCGAGACGCCACCCGCCTCGCCCTGGAACGCCTCCGCCCCGCTCTGCAATCCCCTGACGGGAGCCCGTCATGAATGACTACGAAGACCCCATCGATCTGGACGATGCGATCGCCGCGGACCTAACCGAGCTCGAACCCGACATCCGTTACGCCGGCTCCGCCCCGATCGGCGGGCACGTCGTGGACTGGCGCACCCTGACCGATCGGGATGCCCGCACTGAATGGCAGGCGTTGCGGGCGTGGGTGGAATGGTTCACGGTTCGGTATCGGATCTCCGAGTCCGTGGTTCCGCCGTGCTGGTACCAGCACGGGCATCTCGTCGAGGAACTCTCCGCCCTGCACGCCGCGCACACGGCCGCGTTCGACCGGTCCGATACCGGGTTCGGGCCGATCGGGTTCCACGAACGCCTCAGCCTCGCCATCCCCCGACTATCCCGCGCGTACTTCGGAGGATGCGCACGCGGACACGACCCCGCAAAACCCCGCTCCTGGAACACGAACGAGCAGGAATGGGACGCGTGGACCTGCCAGGCCCACGCCCACTGAGACCCCACCCGGGCGTCTCACCAATGAAAGGAAGCAGAGATGACCACCAAGATCCCGGTCACCATCGAGGGGAACCTCACCGGCGACCCCGAACACGGCACCGGCGAATCAGGCAACGAGTATGCCCGCTTCACCGTCGCGGTCAACGACCGGCGCCTCAACGAGACCACGAACCGGTGGGAAGACGCCGGCACCGTGTTCCATCGGGTCGTCGCGTTCAACCAACAGTCCCGGCATATCGCCGACTCGCTCCGCAAAGGCGACAGCGTGATCGTCGCCGGGGACCTGCGGTTCGGGACCTACACCGACAAGGAAACCGGGCAGACCCGCGAAACCCGCGACATCGTCGCGGACAACGTCGGCGCGTCCCTCAAGTTCTCCAGCGTCGAGGTGGACCGCACCCCAAAAGCTGAAAGGCCCGCAGCAGACGCTACGGGCCCGACAGCAGTACCGGCCTCGTACGCCGGCACCGGAGTGATCCGCTGACCTGAACCAACAGGAGCGGGGTGAGAGTCACTGTACTCTCGCCCCGCTCCGCTGCATATCCAACGCTCCCAGCCGTACGCGTGATGTAGATGCCACCCCGACTCGGTCTTGAAGACGTCAAAGACAAGACCTCCCCGACGCAGTCGGCTGCCTGGGGGGCCACCCACACAGCCCGTTGCCGTGCCTCAAGCGGCGGACCAGATTGACTCCCGCAAGCGCATCGGAGTGTCCACCCCCCGCGCCCGCATAGAACGTGCGCTCAGGGATGTCATGCTTTGGCGATGGCTGCCACTCTTCGGTCACATGTTGATCATGTGGCCGGCGAGGCCGTGGAAGGCTTCCTGCACGGCTTCGGACAGCGTCGGGTGCGTGTGCACGTTGCGGGCCGCTTCGAGGGCCGTGAGGTCCCACTTCTGCGCGAGCGTGAGCTCGGGGAGCAGCTCGGAGACGTCGGGGCCGATCAGGTGGCCACCGAGCAGCTCGAGGTGCTCGCCGTCGGCGATGAGCTTGACGAAGCCGATGGGCTCGCCGAGGCCGTTCGCCTTGCCGTTCGCGCTGAACGGGAACTTCGCGACCTTGACGTCGTAGCCGGCGTCGCGCGCCTGCTGCTCGGTGAGTCCGAACGAGGCGACCTGCGGCGAGCAGAACGTCGCGCGGGGCATCATCCGGTAGTCGCCCAGCGTCTGGGTCTCGGCCTTGCCGATGGTCTCGGCGGCCACGACGCCCTGCGCCTCGGCCACGTGGGCGAGCTGCAGCTTGGCCGTGACGTCGCCGATGGCGTAGATGCCGGGGACATTGGTGCGCATGTAGTCGTCGATGTCGATCGCACCGCGGTCGGTGAGCTTCACGCCGGTGTTCTCCAGGCCGAAGCCCTCGACGTTCGCGGCGAAGCCGATCGACATGAGCACCTTGTCGGCCTCGATCGACGCGGGCGCGCCGTCCTTGGGCGTGTAGGTGACGGTGACCTTGTCGCCCGAGTCCACGACGGTCTCGACCTTGGTGGAGGTGAGGATGTCGACGCCGTACTTCTTGTACTGGCGCGCGATCTCCTTGGAGACGTCGACGTCCTCGTTCGGGAGCGCCCGGTCGAGGAACTCGATGATCGTGACCTTGACGCCGTAGTTGACCATGACGAAGGCGAACTCCATGCCGATCGCGCCGGCACCGACGATGACGATCGAGCGCGGCAGCTCGCGCGTGAGGATCTGCTCCTCGTACGTCACGACGTTGTCGCTCAGCGTGACGCCGGGAAGCAGGCGCACCTTGGAGCCGGTCGAGATGATCGCGTTGTCGAAGGTGAGCTGCTCGGTGGAGCCGTCGGCCTTCGCGACGGTGATCGTGTGCGCGTCCACGAACGAACCGCGACCCTCGTACTCGGTCACCTTGTTCTTCTTCATGAGGAAGTGGATGCCCTTGACATGCGTCTCGGCCACCGTGCGGCTGCGGTCCCACGCGGTGCCGAAGTCGAACGTCACGTCACCGGAGATGCCGAACAGCTCGGCCTGGTGGTGGAAGACGTGGGCCAGGTCGGCGTTGCGCAGGAGCGCCTTGGAGGGGATGCACCCGACGTTCAGGCACACACCGCCCCAGTACTTCTCCTCGATGATGGCGACCGAGAGGCCGAGCTGAGCGCTGCGGACGGCTGCGACGTACCCGCCGGGGCCCGCGCCGAGAATGACGACATCGTAATGAGGCATGACCCGTGATTTGCTTCTTTCGACTCTCGAATAGGTTCGTCCTGCCCTGAACAACGGGGGCATGTTAGCCGATGCGCCAGCCACGGTCGACGTTAAGGCTGTGCGCGGAGACACCCCGGTTGAACAGGAGGAACTTCACGGCGTCGATGACGTCGTGAAGTTCTGCGAGCTTCCCACCGGGGGTCCGGCTTTCGTATGCTGCAACCGCTTCAGGTCGCGAAGCCCAGAAGGGGCTGTCGCCGATTATCCCCGGATGGAGAGCGTTGACCCGGATGGGTGCAAGCTCATGCGCCAAGGTGTTCATTAGCCCATCGATGCCGCCATTGACCGTGGACACTGTGGTGGATCCCGGGTACGGTGCGTCCTTGGCGCGGCCCCCAAACAGGACGATACCGGAGTCCACTGACGGCTCGATGCGGTCAACGAGTGTGTGGACGGTTTCGGCGTAGCCAATCAGTTTAAGGGTGATGAGTCTCCTCGCACGAGCGAGGTTGTAGTCACGGATGGTATTCGCATCGCGCTCGATCGCGCTGAGCACGATTCCATTAAGGCGGCCGATGCCGTCCAGTTGCGCAGCGATGCCTTCCGGCTCGGACAGGTCCAGGGCGATTCCGTGCGCCAAGGGGCCGAGCTCGGCCGCGACAGATTCAGCTGTCTGTCTACTTCGGCTGGTCACGATGACACGGTCACCGCTGGCCACGAGGTCCTTTGCTAGTTCCAGCCCAATCCCGCTCGAACTCCCAGCAATGAGCACCGTACGATCAGTCACGATCTCTCCTTTGATTGGACGACTGCTCCCTGACATCCGGGAGCATCCCTCTGCAATTCGGGTAACGCATCACAGTAGGTTTCGTCTCGTGACTTCTGCGATAGCGCCCCAGTCGGATGTCGCGAGCTCAGGATCGGCTAGGGCTCGTTCGAAGACCGAGAACAGGGCGGGCATCGTGGCGGGCTTCACGCCGCCGGCCTCGGCGAGGTCTCGAGCCAGGCCGAGGTCTTTGTACCCGAGCGCCATCGAAAAGGCCGGCGGCGTGTGTCTGTGCGCGGCGATCTCTCGCCCGTACTCTGTGTAGGCCACGCCGGCGAAGAGGCTGCTAGTGAGCAACTCGACGAACACTGAGGGATCGACGCCGCGCCTTTCGACCATCGTGACCGATTCGCCTAGAGCCTGCAACACGTGGATGAGGTTGTAATTGACCGCGACCTTGACCGCATTCGCGTCGGAGGGGACTTGCCCGATCCGCCAGACTCGTTTGCCTATCTGATTCAGATGAGGCAACACCGCGTCGATGTGGTCGCTGGCACCCGCGGCGAGCAGGTGCAGCTGCCCTGCGGCTGCCGCGGACGGGCGACCGAGAACGGGGCTGGACACATATCCCGCGCCGGCCGCGGCGAATCTTCCCGTGAGTTGGTCAGCCGCTGTCGGGCTGATCGAGGCCAGATTCACATGGATGCGGCCCGTTCTTGTCGTTCCATCGTTCAGAACCTCTTCTGCAGCCTGATCGTTGGCGAGCATGCTGAAGGATATATCTGCAGCGAGCGCCTCAGACGGCGTCGCCACCGGCACAGCACCGATGGCCACGAGATCTGCGAGGGGGCCGGGGGATCTGTTCCAGACCAACACACTGTTTCCTGCGGCGATGAGTCGAGCCGCGATCTTTGACCCCATCGCGCCGACTCCGAGAAAACCGAGAGTCGTCACGACTGACCGCGTCCCCATGTCGTGTTCAGGTGCGACTGACTATCACGATTGGTGTTGAGTGGACCATCGATCGTGTAGTACTGACGGCCGGCGACGATGAGCTCCTCCGCAGGGAACTTGGTGATGACTTCGCATCCATCGGCGGTGACGACAAGCTCCTCCTCGATCCGCGCGGCTCCCCACCCATCCGCTGAAGGCCAGTAGGTCTCCAGCGCAAACACCATGCCCTCCTCGATCGTCTCTGGATGATCGAACGAGGTCAACCGTGAGAAGATTGGCTTCTCCCAGATCGACAGCCCTACGCCATGCCCGTACTGCAAGGCGAAGGCTTCCATCTCGTTGGCGAAGCCGAACTCCTGTGCCTCGGGCCACACTGCCACGATGTCGGCCGTCGTCGCCCCTGGCTTCACGAGGGCGATCGCGCGGTCCATATACTCCCGAGCACGTGTGTAGGCGTCGCGCTGCTTGCTTGAGGCGGAGCCCACAGCGAATGTGCGGTAGTAACACGTGCGGTAGCCGTTCCAACTGTGCAGGATGTCGAAGAACGCCGGGTCGCCGGGCCTGATGAGCCTGTCCGAGAAGACGTGCGGATGCGGCGAGCAGCGCTCACCCGAGATTGCGTTGACTCCCTCGACGTACTCCGAGCCAAGGTCATAAAGCGTCTTTGCGACCACCCCGACGGCCTCGTTCTCCCTCACGCCAGGACGTAGGAACCGGTGTAGCTCCTCGTATGCGGCATCGACCATCGATGCAGCCTGGGTGAGCAAGCGAATCTCGTCGGGTGTTTTGATGCGCCGCGCCTCCATGAACACCTGCTGGCCGTCGACGACCTCGATGCCCTCCTTCTGCAGGGCGATCAGCACAGGAAGCTCGATCACGTCGACCCCGAGGGGCGCGTGGGCGAGTCCGAACTTCTCGAGTTCGCGCTTGATCTTCTTTGCCAGATCGGTCGCCATCTCGGCGTCCGGCGGGAAGGCGCCTCGCAGCGTCGAAAGACCCGCTCGTGCGCCTGACTCCAGTCGTGGCCGCTTGGCGCCCTCGTGGGGCGCGTGTGGGTCCGCGTCCATTTCGGATGTCGTTACGTCCAACCAGGGGTTGTACAGTGCGTGGTGCTTGGCCGCCGAACCGAAGTCCCACACGATCGGATCGGTGTTACGGGTGAGTAGGGCGAACCGGATCAACTTGTCCATCGCCCACGTGCCGATATGCGTCGCGCTCATATAGCGGATGTTCGAGAAGTCGAAGGCCAAGACTGCGCCCAAATCGGATCGATTGAGTTGCTCCTTCAGCCTTCTTAAGCGCGCATCCCGTAGTCGCTCGAAGTCAACACGCGCTTCCCAGTCGACCGCATTGGTTCCTGTTGTTCCGGTGTTCTTCATCAGATTGCAGCGATCGCGTCAATCTCGATGGAGGCGCCCTTGAAGAGCGAGTACACCCCGATCACGGTGCTCGCAGACGGCTCGTCGACTCTGACAACCCGGTCGCGCGTGTCCCGCCAGATCCCCAGCTTCTCCTGATCCAGTTCGGTGATGTAGACATTGACGCGGACGAGGTCATCGAATGACGCACCGCCCGCCTTGAGAGCGCGTTCGAGCTCAAGGTAGGTGAGTTCGATCGCGCGCGCGAAGTCCGCGGGCACCGAGCCGTCCTCTTCGAAGCCCACCGCGCCCGATACGAATAGCAAGTCCCCGGCGCTGACCTTGACACTGTCGGCGATACCCGGGATGACGGGCGCTGGATTGTGAGTGATTCGTCCGTTGGCCATGTCCACTCCTCAGAAGGTGAGAGGGAGGACCGTCCGCCGCGTCGACGTACTCGAGAGCTCCCTAGATCTGTTCAGTCAGAACGATCATACATGGATCCAATTGTGAAGTGGTACTCAAATCCCCCTCAGGCCCGCGGTGGGATTATCGTGTCGTCCTGGCGCAGAACCTGACGCACGGATTGCAGTCGATTGATGTGCGCGGGTGCCGGCTGCCCGTCGAACTGTAGAGGACTCTCGCCCAGCGGCCCTGTCACGAACCAGATCCCACGAGCCGCCCGGTCCGTGTCGTTGCGGTACAGGTGCGGACGGTGCGAGTCGAAGCATATTGAGTCACCCACATGCAATGTGAACGAGTCGAAATCGAGGAGGAGCGTCAACTCACCCTCTATCAGATACCCGTACTCGGTCCCAGAATGTCGCATGAGCTTGCCTTCGGCTGAACTGGATGCACCCGGCTCATACGTCATAATCAGCGGATCGACCCCACGGTGCCCGGCATTCGCGAGTCGCTCCCAGGTGACACCGTTTTCCATCTCGATGGTGGGATTCGCCTCTGCGCGTTGTACTCCGAGGCGCTGAATCTCCCGCAGCGCAGCGGTCGGCGCGGCATCCGACGGGACGATCCCCAGCAGCTCGTCCAGGGATACGTTGAGGTGCGACACAAGTGCGTACAGCGTCGTGACGGAAGGATGGATCTTCCCAGTTTCTACTTGCGAGAGCATGCTCGGGGAGACCCCTATCGCTGAGGCAACCGCACGCAGACTCAGCTTCTGCTCTTCACGTGTTGCGCGGAGTCGTCGGCCCAGTTGCTCCTTCATGTCTCCTCCTCCATCTCTGGTCGGTTCGATCACAGGTGCGGAAGACGGAAGGTATTGAGTGTCGCTTCCGGACTTCGGCGGTTCGGGCTGGTTGGCGGTGTCCACACTCTGAATCGCCCCGGGTTTAGTGGAGGGCGAGTTCTCCCAGCGCCGGCTGGTGCTGGGAGTTGATCTCACGGTAGTACTCGTTCTCTTTCTCGATGGGTGTGAGGTATCCGATCGAGGAGTGCAGTCGGTTCTCGTTGAACCAGTGCACCCAGGACAGCGTGGCCAGTTCCAGGTCGTCGGCGCTGCGGAACGGGCCGTCGATCTTCACGCACTCGGTCTTGTAGAGGCCGACGACGCTCTCGGCGAGGGCGTTGATGCTCCTATATCTGTCAAGCCGCGATTTGGAGGGGTGGTCGGGCTTCGCGGATGGGGCGCATCGCGGCCCAGAGTTCGCGGGCGAGAAGACGTTTCAGACACCGGATGATCTCGGACTTCGTCTTTCCTTCCGGTGATCCGGCGGGCGACGTAGGCCTTAGTGGGTTCGTGGTGCTGCATGCGAACGATGACGACACGGTAGAGTGCGGCGTTTGCTTGCCGGTGACCGCCCCGATTGAGCCGGTGTCGGGTGGTCATCCCTGACGATGCAGGGATCGGGGCGACACCGCAGAGCCGGGCGAACGCGGCCTCCGAACGGATCCGTTCCGGATTGTCGCCGGCAACGATCAGCATCTCGGCCGCGGTGTCAGGACCGACCGCAAAGGCTTTCGCGAGGTCGGGAGCGATCTGCGCGGTCAGCTCTGCCAGGAGCTTCTCATGCCCGGAGATCTCGGCATCCAGTACTTCCCAGCGACGGGCGATCGATCGTAACGTGTGCTTGGTCGACGCGATGATTGTGGTCACCTGGCCCGGACGAAGCGCCGCGCAGCGATGGATGAGCGCCATCTTCGATAGCGGTTGCAGCTCCTGACGCAGATCGTCGGGGGCGTTCACGATGACCTGCTTGAGGCTGATCATCGCGGATGTTCTCGCCTTGACGGCGACGTCCTTGGCGACCTTGATCTGACGGATCATCTCCACTGTTCCATCGGCTGACTTCGGGATGGCCGTCGCCAGGCCCGCGAGGACTGCCCTGGCTGCGTTCTCGGCATCGATGGTGTCGGACTTGCCTCGTAGTCGCCTGTCGCGACGGTCCGTTCTCATCACCTCCAGCGTCCCGATTCCACGACGGCGCACTGCGCCGGCCAGGCCTGCACCATAGGAACCGGTGCCTTCGATCCCGAAGGTGAGTTTCCCGCCGAACGATTCGCCCCAGTCGATCAGCTGGCCGTAGCCACCGGAATCCGCCGCGAAAGATCGGCGATCCAGGACCGCGCCGAGCTCATCGATCGCGACGGCGACGTGGACGTGTTTGTGAGTGTCGACGCCGACAACGACTCGACGGTGAGAGGGGACTTGCTGCATGCTCATAGTGCTCGCTCCAACCAGATCAGGACAGGGTGAGTGACACTGGCCGGTCGGGTGGACGGGACTGTGATGGGACTGTTGCGATCAGGCTCCTATGAGGTCACGCCCGCCCGGCCAGCACCACGAGGGTGATGCGCCTCCTGACGGACGACAGATCAACAGCAAGGACACCCAGACTTCGAGGTCAGTCGTCAGCAAGAGTCAGGCCGCCAGGAGGTACTCGACACTCTCACAGTCGTAGCTGTCACCGACGGTCCCGATCGACGCGATCGCGCCGACTTCCGCGAGCCGCTCCGTGTAGCGCAACGCGGTGTATTGAGTCCCGGCGTCCGAGTGTTGAATGACGCCGGTGACGTCCTCGCCAGCGCGGTCTCGGATCCACAACGCCATCTCCAGGGCGTCCAGGGGCAGGTCGGTGGGCATCTTCGACATCGTCCTCCAGCCCACGATGCGGCGGGAGAACACGTCGGTGACGAACGCGGTGAACGCCATACCCGACCACGTCGGAACATATGTGAAGTCGACCACCCAGAGCTCGTTGGGCCGGGCCGCGTGAAACTCGCGCCTCACGTGATCTTCCGCCCGCGGCGCCGAGGTATCGGGGCGGGTGGTGATGAACTGCTTACCCCGGCGGATGCCGCGCAGGCCCTGCCGGCGCATGAGACGCTCGACAGTGCAGCGGGCGACGACGATGCCTTCTCGGCGCAGCAGCCGCCAGATCTTGCGGGCGCCGCTGATTCCGCGGCCGAGCTTGCGGTCCCAGAACACCCGCTCGATCTGCACCACCAGCTCGGCGTCGGAGACCGCTCTTGCCGAGACTGACCTCTTCTTGAATGCGTAGTAACCCGACGGGGCGATCTTGACCCCGTGCTCAGTGAGCACGCGGCAGATCGGCTCGACCCCGAACCGGTCACGATGATCATCGATGAACTGAACTACCACGGCAGTCGCGGGTCGAGCTCCCGCGCGAAGAAACTCGACGCCGCCAACAGGATCTCGTTCGCCCGCTTCAGCTCACGGTTCTCCGCCTCCAACGCCTTGATGCGCTGGCCGTCATCCGACGTCGTCCCCGGGCGATCACCCGCGTCGATTTGAGCCTGCTTGACCCATCCGCGCAGTGTGTCCGGGTTGACCCCGACGCGCTGCCCGATCCGGATCACTGCCTGATTCACAGACAACTCCGGATCCTCCTTACGCGCCTCCTGCACGAGCCTCATCGCTCGCTCCCGCAACTCCGGCGGATACTTCCTCAAAGCTGGCATAGTCCTCATCCTCTCGGGATTTCAGACCCTCCACGACACCCGGGGCGATTCACTCCGAGAATAGCGTCCTGCTGTCGTAGAACTGTCCAGGCGTTCAGTGTTCCTTGACGCACCGAACGCCTTCTGCGAGGCTGGACGGGCTACTGGGCGCGTTGCGTGGCCCGGAGGAATCTCATCGAAGGAGAGACTAATGACTGACGATGTTCGCATTGCGACCGTGGAAATCGCGGGCCCCGGGCGGAATCTTCTCAATCCCGAGGTGCTCCAGAGCATCGAGGACCAACTAATCGCTGCGGCAAATGACGCGGCGGTGGCCGGCATCATACTGACCGGAGCCGGCGACGATGCGTTCTGCGGCGGCCTTGATGTGCCGGCGATCAAGGCCGGCGCTGATCCCGTTCCCTTTTACCAGGGCTTGATCCGCGTGCTCAAGCTGCTGCCGACCTTGCCGAAGCCCGTTGCCGCAGCCGTGAACGGAGACGCTCTGGCGGGCGGCGCAGGATTCGTTGCTGCCGTTGACTATGTCGTCTCCGTCCCGGACGCGAAGATCGGCTCTTACGAAGTCAGCGTCGGAGTATGGCCGATCGTCGCTCAAGTCGCCCTCATCAAGAGGCTTGGGGCCCGTGCTGCGATCGAGAACATCGCCAGCGGCGAGCCGTTCACGGCGGAACGCGCGCGGGAGGTCGGGTTGGTCAATGCGCTCGCACCTGCTGACAGGGTCATCCAGGCAACCGAGGACTGGCTTCGATTGGTCGCCCGCGGCGGTGCCACGGTTGCCGGCGGGCGCCCGTCTGTCTATCAGGTCGAAGAGATGGCCTATGGCGATGCACTGGACGCGGCGCTGCACAGCATCACTGCGGCCTACGCCAAGTAGCACACACGTTTCAGGCGGTGGACGAGCTTTCGTCCACCGCCTGAAACGTGGGTGCTACCGGTCAATCCTGATTTCAGATAATTGCTGAGCGCTCTCCGACCTGGTGCCAGCTTCGGTTCATGAAGACGAGTCCTTCGCGCTCCGGTTGCTGATCGAGTTCTGCCGCCGTGTAGTTCGACTCGATCGCCTGTGCGATCACGATGGTCGATCCGCTCGCCTCCAGCCGATTCACCACCCGCGCGCGGATCCACGTGCGAACCGCATCAAACACCACTTCCCCGGTTGGGAGGCGGGACCAGATGGTCGAGTCCGCGAATCGGTCGATTCCGCTCGTCGCGCCAAGTTTGGCGATCTCGATGCTGTCTGGGCCGATGAAGTGGACGACGACAGTATTGGCATCTTTCAGGATGCGCGCACTCGAGGACGACGATGACACGGAGAAGATTAGCAGCGGCGGATCGGCGCTCATAGAGGCGACCGATGTGGCCGTGAGGGCGACTGGGCCGGTTCCTGCGTCTGCCGTTACGACGGTCACGCCAGCAGGATGCCGACGGAAGATCGCCCGGAAATCGTCTGCGGAGAGCGTGTCCAGGACCAGAGCGCCACCCCCACTGCTCGACTCCTGCGCGTGCTTCGGGGTAGGGCTTTCTGACGTCATGACTTCTACCATCCTTGGTGTGTGTCCAGCCGGTTCTCGTATGTGCCATCGCAGCGAACACTTTATTGTGACTTCTCACATCCGGGCCTTGTGTCCAGCCAGCATTTCAAGACCGGCTCGTCGCAGCGACCTGTGTTTATTCTGACTTACTTTTTATCGGAAGTCCAGCCTTGTGCGCGGGGTTGAGTTTGACGAATCACCGAGTCAGGTCGCTGTGAGGGCCGTCCCTCCCGCTAGTCGCCGGACTGTTGATCTGACCGATCAGGATGGTGTCGGCGACGATTACTCGGGGCTTGTCGACGCGAGTCCGGTTGGGGCCGGCTGTCTACGCAGGGGCGGTCCCGTCACGAACCGCGGTGCCCAGATCATCGGCGTCCACACGGGAGAACCTGGGTGTCCCTTAGCGTCGGGCGACGACGTGAAACGGGGCGCCCCATGACTCTCCGCCCGATAGCGAGCGCCTCTGCCCTGCGGGTGACGATGCGTCATAGACACCACGAAGACCTACCAGCCGGGGCCGCTCCCGCGAACAGGACACACTCGATGTCGTCTTGGCTGCGCCCGACCGCCTCGAGGCAGTCAACCCCACACGCGAAGCAATTGCGTTCGCCGCCGCATGGAAAGCACCCGAAGCCAGGAGAGTCGGAAGCCGTTTCTGCGCCAGGCCGTCCCCGCGCGCCCGCAAGGCTGGATCAGCTGGAACGATCGCCGACCGCTTGCGCGAAGCGCGTTAGCGCCACTCCCACCACACAGTGGGAAGTGCCTCGAGCGCCGCGACGGCCTCGTACGACCAGGAGCCGGCAAGGTCGAGCGTGGCGCCGGTCGCTTCGTGCTCGCGCAGTTCGAGGAGTTCAGCGTCGAGAATCGAGGGATCTTCACCCCGGCGACGCGCTCGATCCCTCGTCGATCCGCGCGAGCAGGGAGACGGGTGCTGCATCCGTCCGCTATCCGAGCAGGAGGTAGGACATCGTCATCGCACCAGTTCGCTATCCGGTGCCCGGCATCTTGCCAGGCTCGTCCGGGTCGGACGAGAGGTCAATGGCATCTACCTCAAGGTACTCACCGACAAGACTGGTTCGCTCATCGCCGCGGCTGCGCAATCGGGTCTGATTTTCGCGATGGGCCCGGCAGAGCTCGAACGGCCGGTCGTCGTGTTTGGGGAGAAGGACGGGGTCGCGTTCCAGCTGCTCGACGGCTCGAAAACATGGTCGTGGACGCGAATTCATCGCTCGCCCTGCCGAGCGATGATCTGGTTCGCGCGAGAGAACAGCGAGTCGCCGGTGAGGATCGCGACGTTGTTGGCCCTCGCGCGCGTCGACCGCCTCGTCAAAGAGGTGGGCGTCACCGACCGAATTGCCGACGCCGCGAGCCGCTACCTCTATGAAGCCGTCGGCAAGCGGGTGCGGCCGGCGTTGGCGCTCATCACCGCAGCTGGACGATGTTGAGTATCGATGTCATCGAGGACGCGACAGCACTCGAGATGATGCACCTCGGTTCGCTGTACCACCACGATGTGAAGGATGCCCCTGACAAAATGCCGTGCGGTACCCAGTGCGCACGCAGTTTGGCCCGCCTTCACCAGCGATGCGAGTTCGCTGGATCGCTATGCGGTGAGTGTGCGGGCGAAGAGACCCCAGTCCGGCGAGGAGAAGCGATTACTGCTTTGGACGTCTCCCTTCTCGTTCGGCCATATGGATCCAAATGCCGATTGTTGGGGGAGGGGCTGGTTCGGGATCGAAGTGGCTCCCATCCCGAACCAGCCGGGGGCTCAAACCAGAGGCGTAACGGAATCCCCATCTTCGCGGCCGAGAAGGGCCTTCCCGTAAAGCTCGTAACCGAGCGCCGGAAGAACGAACGCGTGCCGTGACGCGACTGCCTGGTCACGCCAAAGGCGCTGCAACGGGTTCACTTCCGCGAAAGCTCCCGACCCGTGCGCGGTGAGCAACATCTCAATGGCGCGAGCGGTGTGCTCGACGATCCAGCCCACGTACGCACGATTTCGAGCTCGGGTCAAGTAGTCCGGATAGACGCCCTGAGCAGCGGGGATGTCGATCTCGTCAGTGGCGCGGTGGGCGAACCCTTCCGCAGCTTCCAGCAGCAGCGCGGCCTTGGCGATGTCGAGTTGGAATGCGATCGAGTCACTCTGTCGCTCGAAGCTTGTGTATGCGATGGCTTTCGAGTCTGCCTTCGAGATCACCCTCTCTAGCACGGCACGGCCCATGCCGAGCTGCGGGCCGACGAGAATGATGTTCAGCACGGGAATCCACCCCGCCCGGTAGACCGCGGGAGTGTCCTCGGTCGTGCCAGGGTAGGTGCCTCGCAAGGCAGGTTCCCCACGCATCACACGGTGATCGGGAACGAAAACGTCAGTCGCGCTGAGCGCGTTGCTTCCGCTCGAACGCATGCCGGCCACATGCCAGATGTCCTTGAAGCCGAGATCCGAGCGCGGGATCAGCAGTTGCGCGGTGTCAACGAAGTCACCATTCTCGTCGACGAGCTCGGCCCCGAGAATCGCCCACTGCGTGTGCCACGATGCCGAGTTGTAGCTCCACTCCCCGCTGACGAGGTACCCACCATCAACGCGCTGGGTCTTACCGTTTGTGGCTAGGACCACGGAGACCTTTGCGTTGCGATCCTCACCCCACACATCATCCTGCGCCTTCTCGGGATAAAGCGCGGTCAGCCAGTTCGCGATGTTGGTGAGCGCGACGACCCAGGCAGTCCCGCCGTCGCCCTTGCCGACGGCTGCGCCCGCGTCGACCTGCGCACGAGAATCACCTTCATATCCTCCATACTTGGCTGGCTGCGTCACCCGGAAGGCTCCGATTGCCTCGAGGGCATCGATCGACTCCTGCGACACGCGTCGTTCTGCTTCGCCTTGCGCTGCGTTCTTCTCAATCAGCGGGCGGATCTCATCGATCCTCTCCAGGAGGGCGGAGATGTCAGGGGGCAAACTGCTATCGACCATGGAACGGTCTTCCTTTCGCTCTGAAATGGTTAGTGAAGTCTTCTGTAGCTCACTGCAGTGGAACACCGTTCAGCTCGCACCGGGTTCGGACAGGGTCTCGGTTCGCCCTCCCGCGATCTACTGGATATCCGAGGAGGATCGGGGCAGCGTTGTCGGCGCATCGACGCCTCCTTCCTCAACCCTGAGGTCAGGTTCAGCGCACGGATGCACTTTAGTCCTACCTGACGTTTTCACAGCCTGTGTAGTCACAATAAACGAGTGCAAGTTCCGAAAGCAACACTCGGCTTTACAGCCCGCCCCGTTCATGGGTCAGTCGCCGCCGGTTCAAGGCAGCTCATCTCCGAGCTTCCCGAAGCGAGCGGCCTGGTGGTCCTCGCGCCGATCAACATCGCATAGTGGCCGTTAGTCTGGCGCGATTTCGGCAGCAGTTCACCAGGCCGGATCGCCTCGACTGACACCCCTGTGGAGTCACGCGGGTCGCTCTCTGAACCTGTACAGGAGCTTCGACCGCGAAGCCCTGCTGTTCAATCGGCACAAGTGACTGTCGTGACCATTCGAACAGGATGTGTGCTATGCATCGAGATGGAGTGATGACCAATTGCTGGCCCCTGCAATACCGGACCCTCGGTCTGACGCGTGGCCTACCGCTGAGAAACTCAATGGCTGAGGGCACGACCACCGCGTCGACGACCGAAGCGGCGTCCATGCCCTCAGCGGTTGAGCCTTCGCTAAATCGGCATGACGAACTCGTCGATGCCGAGCAGCGACTTCCCGTACGTTTCCTTCGAAACGCCCACGTTCACCGCCGCATGACGGCTTGCCGTTTCCGAGTCCCTCCATACCTGCTGAAGTGGGTTCACCGAGGCAAAGGCGGCCGAACCGATAGCAGTGAGCATTTTATCGATGGACTCTCGACATAGCACCGCTATGGTCGCCGAATCCATCCGAATACGTGCGCGCGTTGCCCGATCGATTTGACCACGATTGGTTACCGCGGCGGCATCGATGTCATAACAAGCTCGCCGCCCAAGCATGCGTGCAGTGTCAATCGCGTTCGCAGCCTCGGCGACCGCAATCTGGTTCGTCGGCGCGTCGCTCCCCTTTGCATACTTTGTGTATGTGACGCCGCGCGTCGGAAGCTTTTCGAGAGCATAATCCAGAGCTGCCTGAGCAAGTCCGATTTGAGCCCCAACGAGCACTAGATTGAAGTTGGGGCCCAAAGGCGTGAGATATTCGAGCTCATCGGTGAACTCGGACGCGTAGTTTCCTTCGACTAGATTGTCATAGCTTTGAGTGCGGTAGTCCGGCGCGAAAACCTCTGTGCCGACGACTGTGTTGCTCCCAGAGCCACGCATTCCTGCGACATACCACGTGTCTTCAAGCGTGACCTCGTCCATCGGAACGAGAGTCGCCATCCGTACCGGTGCGCCATCAATCTCGACGTCGAACCCGAGATTCACCCATTGTGCGTGGAGGGACCCTGACGCGTACGGCCAACGGCCGCTGATTACATAGCCACCGTCAACCTTGCGCGCCGATGCGGTAGGGCCGGCAGCAGGATTCGTTACCCAGGTGATGCGTGCACGCGGATTCGCGCCCCAAATGTCGTCCTGGGCCTCGCGTGAGTAGGTGCCGACGCCCCAGGCGTTTGAGTTGAGCAACGCAAACGCCCAAGCTGTACCCCCATCTCCCCGTGCGATTTCGGCGGTGAGCTCGAACAGCGTTCGAAAATTGCTCTGGAATCCGCCATAGCGACGAGGAGTGCAGACCTGGAAGAGGTCAAGTTCTTCCAGCCCATCGATCACCACTTCGGAGACACGGCGGTCACGATCGCTGTCTGGGGCATGTTCATGGATAAGTGAGTAGAGCGATTGGGCGCGGCCGAGGAGGTCAAGGTTCGGCTGTGAGATTTCTGGAACGAACGAATGCGCACCATCTGACGCCGCAGTAGCCGATTGGACAGATTTCATTTGGATCCCTCTCCTTTGATAGACGACCATGTGTCGGCACCCTCGCCGACATCAGTCCTCATTGATCTCGTTCACTATAAATGATGTCGGCGACAAATGAACATCTTCACGTGCGCCAGATGCGAGAAGGATTCCTTCCGACGCGGACTCCGCCGGCGAGACCTCGTGGGCCGTCCGTGTGAATTTAACCATCGACCGCCCCACAATTGCGCGACGAATCCACCACGCGCGGAGGGCGACCGAATCGAATTGCGAGGATCTGCGTATCGATCCCTCGGATGACCCGATTGGCCGATCATGCGGTGGTTTGAGCGCGAAGAGTCCATCGCCGACCTGTGCAAGACTGCCGTTTGTTGTGCGCGTCAGCACTGCTCAAGCCGGCGATTCCCGACGCTGCTCGCTCCTGAGCGATCAGTTCCGTGCGGCCAGGCGCCGGCCGGATCGGCCGTACAAACAGCCGGATCGCGTCTGCCGCGACAAGGCACACTCGTCGAGCGTGATCCGTAGGCATCTATATGGGCGCAGCATCATCGCCGACACCTCGAACCCTCTCCTCAGCACGGACACCGCACACGCCGCGGACTGAAGGGTGGCCGGCCAGTGAACGACGACGTCGACAACTACATGGCCCGAAACACCGTCGAACGAGGATGAACGAAGACGATAGGCGATGGCGCGAACCCGCGGCCGGTTACGACAAGCTCGCCCCCACTTGCCGCTGCGGGCGCTCTTCTCGGGCCCCATCGCTTTCTGGCTGAAGCGGTTAGGAGACGTGTCTCGATGCGGAATAGCTTGCAAGCCGCACCGTTCAGTGGTTCTTGACAACCAACAGAGTGTTCTGCGAACATAAACAAAATTTGGACGCTGACGTGCTTCGTCCCAGTCGAAGTAGTTGCCTCGCCTGCCCGAGCGGCTCATGTGAGCGCCGCCGTCCCTTCATGGAGAGGAAGATCAATGACGCTGACCAACACCGAGGTTCCTGGCTTTCGCGCAGGTAAGTGGGTTCTCGACCCAACTCACAGCGAAGTAGGCTTCCACGTTCGTCACATGATGGTCTCGAAGGTTCGGGGCGCTTTTGGTGTAAAATCAGCCACTCTGATTGCGTCTGACAATCCCTTGGATTTCGTCCTCCACGCTACGGTCGACGCAGCATCCGTAAATACGAACTTGCAGATCCGCGACGACCATCTTCGATCGGTCGACTTTCTCGACGTCGCACGATTCCCGACGATGGAATTTGTATCAAGCGGCGCTCGAGTGAGCGGTGATGAGTTTCTCGTCGATGGCGAATTGACGATCCGCGATGTGACTCGGTCTATTACATTTCAGGTCGAGCTGGGCGGATTTGGCTATGACACGGACAAGGTGTATCGAGCAGGCGCTTCTGCGAAGACAACCATCGATCGAGAGGATTTTGGCCTGACCTGGAGCGCGACGCTCGAGACAGGTGGGCTTGTGGTTGGGAAAGAAGTGACGATTCTCCTGGAGTTGGAAGGTTTTCTCACCGAAGAGTGACTTGAGTGGGATGTGCTCGCACCCTGCGGATTTCATTCCGGCCAGGTTGGCTTCCAGGGTTACGACGACGTGCCCAGCTACGACCTCGATTCATTCGCTCGAGTGGTTTCGGTGTCCCCCAACACAACGATCAGGTGTGATGATCTTGCGGCCTCCGTCGAGCCAGTACGCCTGGTGCTCGTTGGGCACTCGGTGCCCAGCTGGGCTGAGGTCCCAGACATGATCCAGTCGAGCGGGTCGAGATCGAGACGCGCGGAGAACCGCTCGGTTCAATTCATCATCAAGGTCCAGCCCGCTGAAACGAATGCGCGCCAACGAGCTCAGTTGGGTCATCGACATCCATTTCATGCGGCTGAGCACGCTCAGTCACGAATCCGGCCGATCCAAGAAGTGACCGCGGGGGATGCCACGACCATGTCAGCGCGAGAGGTCCGACCCGTCAAATGCTGACCGAACCACGACACGCGCGTCTGCGTCGCCGCGGCGTCGTTCGGTGTCCTGAAGCGCCCCAGGTTTGATGCCGCATCCTTTTGAGTTGGAAGGATGTATGTCATGCCGAAGAAGATCGATCCTGCCCTGCGTGAGCGCGCTGTCCGGCTGGTGCGTGAGCATCGTTCGGAGTATCCCTCGTTGACGGCCGCGTCAGCGGCCGTTGCCCGCCAGGTCGGCGTGGGCCACGAGTCGGTGCGCCGGTGGGTGCTGCAAGCCGATATCGACGACGGCACCCGCGACGGGATCACCAGCGTCGAGCATGCCGAGATCAAGCGGCTCAAGGCCGAGAACAGTCGTCTGCGGGAGGATGTCGCGATCCTGAGAGCTGCGACGACTTTCTTCGCGGGGGAACTCGACCCCCGCAACCGTTGATGCTGGGCTTCATTGACACGATGAGAGCCGAAGGTCACGCGGTCGAGTCGATCATCCGGGTCCTGCAAGCGCAGGGCGTGAAGATCGCCGCGCGCACCTACCGAGCCCACCGGCAAGGCATCGTCGCAGTGCGGACGATCACGGACGCGCAGGTCCAGGACGCTGTCCGCGCCGCGGCATGGACCATTGTCGAACGCAACGGGACGATGCGTCGCGTGCTGACTCCCGAGGGCCTCTACGGGCGGCGGAAGATGACCGCGCTGATCCGCCGCACGTCGATCCCCGGCGCGTCGCGAGGCGCGGTCGACCGGGCCATGCGCTCGCTCGGGCTGTCGGGAATCCGTCGCGACAAGGGCACCCGCACTACGATCCCCGCCAAGGACGGGGTCCGTGCCGGCGACCTGCTGAACCGCGACTTCACCGCGCCCCGGCCGGATCACACCTGGGTGATGGACTTCACCTATTGCCGCACCTGGGCGGGCTGGGTCTACGTCGCCTTCATCGTCGATGTCTACTCGCAACGCATCGTGGCCTGGCACGCACAGACCACCAAGCACGTCGAGCTGGTGATGATCCCGCTGCGCATGGCCCTCTGGGAACGAGCGCGTGATGGGCACCCGGTCCAGCCCGAGCAGCTGCGGGCACATTCGGACGCCGGGTCTCAATACGTCTCGCTGGCCTACACCGAGAAGCTGGCGCTCGATGGCATCGCACCCTCGATCGGGTCCGTCGGCGACGCGTTCGATAACGCGCTGATGGAGACGATCAACGGGCTCTACAAGGCCGAGTGCATCCGCACGACCGTGTTCCACGACGGGCCGTATCGGACCATCGCAGACGTCGAATTCGCGACCGCCGGCTGGGTCAACTGGTACAACACTCGTAGGCTTCACTCGAGCCTCGGCTACGTCCCACCCGCCGAGTTCGAGCAAGCCCATTACGCGACCCTCAACCGAGAGCCGCAACCCGCATAGGAGCGGCACAAAACCTGGAGCGCTTCATCCTTCTGCCGAGCGATCGGGGCGGGTGCTCCGCTGCCATTCATCGCGTCATTTGCGGCGAGAATCGCCTGTTCGTGAACGTGACGGGCCTCGACATACTCACCGACACCCGCCACATACTGTGCCACAAGCTGCTGCCGCGCCGCGACTATCGGCGCGGCAGTCAACACGGCTTCGGGGTGTCCGTGCGTGCCGGCGTCGTCATCCGCAATGCGGCGGTCCAGCTCGATCAGCGCCTGTTTCGTCGCATGGAGCCCCTTATTCAGTTGCTCCAACTGGTATCGCTCGAGTTCGCGACTTGGACTTTGTTGAGCGCTCCACAGGTCGGGCGGGGTATCGGCAACGTTGTGGGGGGTGCGGGCGGCGCGTCCCAGCTCGATGCGGGCAGCGCGGATGGAGTCGTTGATGCTGACTTCACGGAGGCCGCGGAACATACTGTCCGCGATCTGCGCGCGGGCCGCGGCAGCGGTGGGGGCGATCGCGAGCGCTTCGTTGCGAGTGCGGCCTCGAGTCATTCCAACGTAGAGGCCGGCCGCGTCGACACCCGGCCCCACAACGGCGGCATCCGTGGTCTCGCCCTGAATGCCGTGCACCGTCGACGCGTACGCGAGATGCACATGGTCGGCTGCGTACTCACGCGTGACCGTGCGGACGTCGGCGCTGTCGTTGAGGCTGACCAGTTCGATCCCGGTGCAGGTGAGCTTGCGGATGACCCACAGGGCCCTGTTCTCGACGTTGGCGTGGCGGTCGTTGCGGCGGGTTTGAACGATGTCGCCTTCAAGGAGTCGCTGCTCCGCCTGTCCCACCGCGATCCGGCTCAGCGCGAGCTGCCCGTGGTCGATGCGGCGTTGCTGGATGGCTTCATTGATCGCGTCCGCTTCCTCGTTCGTGCTGGTCACCAATGCCATCCGACGCTGGCCCGCCGAGGCGCGGAAGTACGCCTCCACCATCACCTCGCGCGCCTGGGCTTGGTCTGCGACACAGTGGATGAGCCCGCGAGCGTCGAGGTCGGACGCGACCGCGAGCGCCTCATCCTTGGAACCTGGTTCACGCATGCGCAGGGTCAGTTCGGCGTACTCCGGGTCGTGGAATCGATGTACGACGGTGAGTTCGACAACGGCGGTGGCACGGCGGGTCATCGTCGCCATCGCACCGGAGTGTCCGACGGGCCGGGCCTGGAGGTGGTCGCCGACCATCGCGATCCCGGCCCCGGTCTCGGCCGCCACGATCGCGAGGGCGTTCGCGGTGTGTAGGTCGACCATGCCGGCTTCGTCGACCACGACTCGATCCCCCGCCCGGAGTGGGAACCGGCGCGGCCCTGCGTAGCGAAGCCCGGTGGTCGGGTCGATTTCGTCCCGATGGAGTCGGGTCCAGACATCGGCACCCGACTCGTCACGCCCCCAGCGGAACCCGTGATCGCTCAACAATGCGTGCAGGCTTGAGGCAGACGTGCCGATCTCTCGGCCGGCGACCGAGGCGGCCTTCTTCGTTGGTGCGACCACCACCATCCGGTCGCCGCGCTGCGAAAGCGCCTCTTTTGCGGCGCGCAGCATGGTCGTTTTTCCAGCGCCGGCAGGCCCAGTCACCGATACCAACCTGTCGGTCCCGGCGATTGCGGCGGCGGCCTGCACCTGGCGGCTATCCAGTTCGACGTGCTCTCGCAGCACCGCTTCTGCCGCGGCGACGATCAGGGTGGGCTCAACCGCGGCGCCCGCCCGAGTGAGGGCGTCGAAGCGCTCGGCGAGCTCGGTCTTGAGTGCGGCTGTGGTCGATGCCATCAGCCGCTTCACGTGCGCGGGCCGTTCCTCTTCCGCAGCCAGCAGATCCACCGTCAGCGTCAGCGCGCGCTCGATGATCTGCTCGAGCACGGGTTGGAGCGATTCGCGGGGGACGACGATCCCGGTTGCCGCGAGGGCGCGGGTGGCGCCAGCGTGCACGTCGACCAGGCTGAACCGGCCCCCGCAAGACGCGGCCCGCGCGTCTGCATCCACAATCGCCCGCGCCGCCAACAACGCCACATCCAGATCCTCGATTGTCCCGGCCTGCACCGGCACCGGGGCACGACCTCGCAGGATCCCCGGGTCGATCGCGGCCAGTTCGCCTGCGATGAGTTCTTCCCAGGCAGCTTCGTCGAGATCACCAGGCTTGTTTGGTCGGGCTTTCGCCCACGCCAGTCGGTCGATCCGGTGCATCTGATCTGGGCTTGGTTCCTGCCCCGGGTGCGCGGTTCGCCACTCAACCAGCAGTACAGCCCGGTTTGCCTCGATCTGCGTCGACCGGCGCGACAGCGGGCGGACCGCGTGAGCGAGCTCCGCGATCTCGCCCTCGGCGTTCAGCGTGAATCCGTGGCGGGCCAGCGCCGCGACCCATTGCGGGTCGGTGCGGGCGGCGAGTTCGCCTTCGGCGTTGATCAGGGTGTGCAGCCTCATCGCGACCCGGGAGTCCACGTTGGACCACTTCCCGTCCTCGCCCTGCACCTTCACGCTCAGCCACAGATGCCGATGAACGTGCGGGTCCAACGCCCTGGAACGACGATGCTGCAACTCGACAACCTCGACCCGCTGCAAGGGCTCACGGAACCTGCCACCCGCGCCGCGGCGCGCGTTCAGCTCGGCCTGCCAAGTCGTGATGATCCGATCCCGCAACCGATCCTGCAGCGCCTCGAACTCGCGTGCCAGGTCCGGGGCGATCAGTGCGGCGATGCTGAATGATTTCGGTGCGTTGATCGTGCCATCCAGAATGAGGTCCGCATCCGCGGAACTCAGATCGCGCCCACGCCGCTCCCCGGACTCCGGATCGCACCCATCCACCCAACTGCGCAACTGCATCTCGTCAAGCGTGTCCGTCGAAATGACGCCCGCCGTAACGATGAATCGTCGGACGCCGGCTGCCGCATCCCCGTATCCGGCGAGCGCATCCACACCAACGGTCGCGCGCAGGTGCGAGTCACACGAGCCCTTCAACGCATAGCCCAGCGCCTGTCGAACCCCCTGCGATCCGACACCTCTCTTCCAGCGCTCGAGACCTCCTCGCACCCGAACAGCGTACCGCTTTTATGCTGAACTCGAAACGAGTTCCACAAAAAGTGCCTGCGTGCATTGCTATCTTGGGTCGCACTACTACTGTGGTGGTTGCCGTTCGGGTTGACTACGGGTTGGGTCGGTCCATCGATGTCTGCGGTCAGCTCGCTAGCCTGGCAGCCTTCATCGCTGGCTGGGATGGCAACAGGCCGACCTAGGTGATTCAGGAACTCTCGAATGGACTCAAACCTCCCGATTGCCGACGACTCGGACGCTCCGGTCGATGCAAACGGGCACGCAGAGCACAAGAGTCACCAAGCGAGGGGTGCGGCCAGCAGAGCAGAAATGACTCTGACAAATGCACGGTTTCGGATCCCGGGTGCGATCCCTGGACTGCGGACTCGTGCCTGCGGTTCCTGACTAGCTACGCGCCCTGACTACCCACGGGCTCGAATGCCGCCGGCGGGGTCCGCCCCTTCCGGCCCTTGGGACGTCACACACAAGCCAACAATTGAGCCATCAGGAATACGATCGATCGCCTGTCGCCTCGATTCAGAACTGAGCCGCCATAGAGTGATCGACTCAGGGGCTGATAGCGCAACGAGTGAAGCGACCAAGGCGAAGATCTTGGGGCCCAACGGAATGATGACGACCCGGCGGGTTGCGATCTCTCCGCCCAATAGTGCGTCAAGTCGCAGCAGTGCTTCGAGTGGTTGATCAACTCGATACTCGAGTGTCTTGCCCGCCTCGACCACGTGCAAGAGTGAGCTATTCAGCTGGTCCAGTTCGACGTCATGGTTGGGGGAATACCCGCGGGGCAAGAATGCCCAAACATCCTCGGGTTCGATGTCATCGATCACCCCGAGTGCGAGGTCACCCTCGAAACCCGCCCCGACCACACAGGTCACCGGGAGGCTCGGATCTCCCCATCCCTCGTAACCGCTCACAGCACCGTTGGTAACGACAACCTGATCGTCCACACGGGAACCTTCGAAGGTTGCAGGGGCATAAACCCAGTGCGCTTCCACCGCCGCGCCCAACTCGGTATGCAGAATCCGGATCGAGTCGGCAATTCGTTGACGCGTCATGGACGAGATGTCGACCAAGAACCGAGGTCTTTCATCCGGCGTCGCGCCATGAAATGCCGCGATCACGTCAGTCAACGTGTTCCGAAGCCGCTGTGCAAACTGATCCTCGGCTTCGACCTCAACTACAGCTCCGTGCTCGAGCGCCCAGATGCGGTTCTTCTGAAATTGCCCCTCACGCTGAGTAGGGAAAGTGAAGCCCACGAGGTGCGAGCCCTGGCTAGCCGTGCTCGCAATGAACGTTGACCGCGTTTCGTAGCCCACTGAGTAGACGACCGCCACATAGTCGATCAGCGCAATTTCGCTTGACGCAAACGATGCCACCTGGGCATGCAGTGCCGAAGTCATGTTGGCCTACTCTCTGGACGGCGGGAAGTCGAACAATGCCTGACCTCCTCGATCCCGGCGGCTGCGGCCCGAAGGGAAGTACCAAGCCCGCGCGTCACCCCTTGTAACGATTGAGCGCAGGCCCCGATGTTCGCCAAGCCGCAGCGGCAGTCGATAGCGAGGCGCGAGCACGAAAGACAAGCGGAAGAGCTCCCCTTCGAGCGTATCTGGGATCGGCCGATTTGAGTCGTCCGGAAGGTGAACAATGGCCCCAACGTTAAGCGCGATTTGGAGGGCACTGATCACATGCGGAGGTGATCGTCGATCGACTCGAAACGCAGTTACGGGGTTGTCGTCGAAGGGTCCGCTAATGAGTCGACGCCCGAGTTCCTTTCCAATCGCTTCGACGAGGTCTACGACTTGAAACAGGCGTCCGTCGTCCCCCTGTACTGCTGGTTGAGACCTCAACAGCGCGAGGAATCGATCAATGACACTGTCGATGGCCGCGCTTTGGGCCGCGCGGTCGAGCGGAAGCGTGCGCGGTAGGTCCCGTGGCAAGACATGCCCGAGCAGCGCCATCAATAGGCGGGGATTCGCATCAACTAGTGTCGCCAACCCCTCCGCTCCCGTGTAGAGATCGTGCGACTTGCGACCCGTCTGGTGGGGGCGTCGGTAGTGCTCGCGCAATACGACGATGTTTCGGATCTTCCGCACCTTTGCTGCGCGTTCGTTGGGCGTCAAATCCTGCAGTGCGTGCAGGTCTACGCCCTTCTTCGCGAGCCAATCAGCAAAGGTGTCGTCCGACTTCGCCAGGCTGTCATAGCGCTTCCACAGCCAGGACCCAATTGCGTACGGGTCCTCGTCCTCCTCAACCGACGCGAATCGCCCCGCACCGAAGACCCGACGAGATGTGAGGGCCAACTCATTGACGTAGCGTTTTCTGAGTTCGGCTTCGATGATGTCTTCCGCGAACCGTGGTGCCGCCGAGTACTGGGACGACAGACGGATGAGCTCGAAATCCTGCCCGTGAACTCCTGCTAGCGGCATATTCAACCGAGCGAACTCCGGTTGAACGGGCGACAAACTCAATTTATACAGGAGCACAGACTGACTCCCCCGCATGGCGTCCAGCACCGATTCAGTCACCCTTGGTGGGGCGAGCTCCATCTCGTCGAACAGCAGCGCCCATTGATGATCGGACTGCTGCGCGGCGGTATTGAAGAGCCGAATACACGCTTCCGCTGTGCTGAGGGTGTCTCTTATGAGCCAGTCGGGCAGCTGAGTGTCGATCTCACGAGGGCTACGTAGGAGCTCGCCATGTTCCCTGAACCGTGCCACCAAAGCGCTCACAACCGACTCGATTCGAGGGACTTCGACGCGCAGCCTCAAGAGAGACGATAGTTCCCGGACAAGAAGCAACTCGTCGGCGGGAGTGAGTCGGGCCCTCGCATGATGCGGCGTATTTTCGGGAATGCTATGGGCGCGCCAAGCCATCGTCGTGACGAGTTCACGCGCGACCTGCGTCGCGAACGCAGACTCCGCGATCACGTCGCGAATGAGCCGATCAAGTTCGTCCGTGTCCGGCTCGAGCTGCTGTTTCCAGATCCGATCAGTTGCAACGAACACACCGGTGTAGTCGATCGCGCCAACCATCGACTCCGCCTGCGTATGGTGCCATCGCTCGAGCGCCTCCGGCTGGAGCATCTTCAGCAACGTGGTCTTGCCTGAACCTCGCGGACCCGAGAGCACCGAGTGCACCGGATTAACCAGCGTAAAGAATGACTCGGGTGGCACGAACGAAGCGGCGACCTGCTGCGCCGAGTACGTTCGCGCATTAAATGACGTGAGTGATCGGTCTGCGCCAACAAACCCTCGCACGCTCACGCGATCACTCCGCTCACATCAGGGATCTTGGCCCTCAGTTCCACTATCTCGCCACTTGAGTCCCGAGCGACGGCGATCCCGAGATTATCCAGCTGACGCGCAAGGTTCTCGATGTCGCTGGGGGCGAGGAATGGGAGCTCTGGGTGCCGCATCTTCAGGTCCGCAGCCGTAAGCGCCAATCCAGGTCCGAGTCCGGCTGCTTTGATCATCCTGGCGAGAGCGGCGGGATCGATCCGCCATCCGAATCCACCTCGCCCGGGCCAGCCTGCCGCGCCCTCCGCTTCTGCCCACCCGATACTTGGCCGCCATGACCACGAACGGAACTGTGCAGCCAGACCCAGCGTTGGGACGCCCTGATCGGAGGGATCCCACAGCGTGATCAGATGGACCTGATTGCTAGCGATGGAGGATGTCTGGCCCCAGGCGAAAGCAGCCATACTCGCGGCCGAGAACACAGCCGCGCTGCCGGCTCCGCCGCGGGCGTACTGAAAATATGGGCGGTGGGGCCTTGCCCCCGGTTCTTGGACACGGGGTGGGATTATGCCGCTATCGGTAGCGTAGCGGCGGTGAGTTCGGCTTCGAATGCGACGGGCGCGATGTAGCCGAGGTAGGAGTGGCGGCGGGTGTTGTTGTAGCGCACGAGCCACCGGAACACCTCGCGACGGCAGGAGGCCTCGTCGGCGAACACGGCCCGGTCTTGCAGGACCTCGCGCTTGAGCGTCGCGTTGAACGCCTCCGCGAGGGCATTGTCAGCGCTCGTGCCCACCGCGCCCATGGACTGTGTCACGCCGAGCCGCTTGCACAGTCCCGCGTAGGCCTTGGAGGTGTAGACCGATCCGTGGTCCGAGTGGAACACGGACCCGGTCAGCCTGCCGCGGGTCAGCCTCGCCGAACGCAGCGCATCTTCGACGAGCTCGTTGCGCATGTGGTCCGCGACCGCCCACCCGGCCAGCCGTCTCGAGCAGCAGTCGATCACGGTCGCCAGATACAGGTTCTGCCCGTCAGCCAGCGGCAGATAGGTGATGTCGCCGACATACCGCTGGTTCGGCGCCTCGGCGGTGAAGTCCCGTTTCAGCAGGTCGGGGACGACCTGTCCCGACGGCTCGGGGACGGTGGTGCGCACCCGCCGCTTGCGCTGGTACCCGTGGATCTCGTTGTCTCGCATCACGCGGGCGACCCGCTTGCGGTTGACCCGCTCGGACGGCGCGGCGCCGTCATTGAGCTCGGCGGTGATCCGTGGCGCGCCCATCGTGTTGTCGCCTTCGTGGACGGCGCGGATCCGCCCCGCCAGAACGTCGTCCTCCGCGGCGCGCGCCCGCCGGGCGGCGGCGCCGGCCCGCCATGCGTAGAACGAGGACCTCGTGATCTCGACGAGCTGACACAACCGCTTCACCGGGTAGGTGGCTGAGAGGTCCTCAACGAACTGGAAGCGGTTCACCAGTTCGTCTCCCCCGCGAAATACTTGGCCGCCTGCCGCAGGATCTCACGCTCGGTGACGAGCTTGACCTGCTCGACCTCCAGCTGCGCGACCCGCCCCTCCAGGCGTGCGATGCGCTGCGCGGGCGTCTCATCCGCCCCCGCATCCGCCGTCGGCGAGGTCGCCGACGCCTTGAACGGGCTGCGCGCGGCGGTGCCGTCCGCAGCCGTCTTCCGGCCCGTCCCGTGCCGCTCCAGCCACAGCCGCAACGTGCCGCGCTCGATCCCGAGATCAGCGGCGATGCCACGCACCGTCGCCCCGGGAGTGGACTCGTACAAGTCCACGGCCTGCCGCCGGAACCCGTCGGAGTAGTTCTTCCTAACCATGATTCTGATCATCTCGCTTCCCCAGCAAAATGCTGGATTCAGCGTGTCCAAGAACTGGGGTCAGGGCCCGTGTTTGTGTCCGTGTACCACCAGCCATGGCCCCGTTCGTTCCAACATGGCCAGAAGGTGCTCCGCCTCTCGAACTTGGCCATGCTCGTCAGTGTCGACGTCAGGCAGCTGTTCGACGTGGTGGTGCAAGAGAAGGATTTGAATCTGTGCTGGCGCGCGACCCTGCAGATCGCTCTCCAGCCTGTTGGTCGTTCGCTTCGAAACCCGTCCGTGGTCCAGCTCTTCCCCCTGCTTGGAGCTGAGACCGTGGAATGCGCTTGAGTTGACGGCGACCACACGCCACGGGATCGGCCCGTCATCGGCAGGGGCTGCCGCGTCAATGATGCAGTAATTTCTGGACCAATAGTCCGCTCGTGACGCATCGGCGTCGTGAGGGAAGAGCGGCGCGAGATCGAACAAGACTCCTCGAGGATCTATCTCGGTGCCACCGCGGGAATCCACGTCGTGATTTCCTGCTGTCGCGATCAGCGTCGACCCACGACTCCCGGCAAGGTCATTGACGTCTCGCCACGCGTCGACGAGCGCGGCTGAGTCGGCCTTGTCGGTGATATCACCAGCGCAGAGAAGCAACGTAGGGAACAACTTTTCGCGTTCAAGCACATGTCGCAAGCCAACGATCGGGTGATTGCGTTCATCCCGCGTCGTAGTTGTCGTGATCCACGATCCAGCCTTGTCGCCGGGGGCGCTACTGCTCGCGTGAAGGTCGGACACGACAAGTATCGAGATGAGCGGCTCGCTATCCCCAGGGACTGTCAAGCCTTCCGGCCCGCCGTCGTTCTCCGGCACGGGCTCATCGTATAGTGCTGAGAGCACAAGGCTGACAAGGCGCCGCTCGGGAGTGTGTCGCAGAATCGGAATCGCATCGATGATCCGCTATATGGGCACCAAGCGCCATATTTCCGGCGCCGTGCGAGAAGCCGTGGAGAGCATCAGTGAGGACGGGCCGATCCTTGATCTCTTTGCTGGGATGGGGAGTGTGGCAGATGAGTTCGTTGGAAAGCGCCCCGTCTACCTGAATGATGCTTCCGAGTTCGTCGGTGCAATGCTCCGAGCACGCTTCGGACCGACGAGTTCCCCCCCTGCCCTCGATCGCGGAGTCTTCGATGCAACGATGCAAGAGTCCCGAGATCGACTGACCCAAGAGTTCTCTGCTCAACTCGAGATCGAGACGGCTGCGTTGAACGGCGACGTCGCCAAGCTGCAAAGCTATGTTCGACGCGCGAAACACGTGGGTACCTCAGCCACCGCTCGCCGGGCCGCCGTCGACGCATCAACCTGCGCTGGCGTCGCTAGATACAAGTTGGCTTCGCTCTATTTTTCCGCGGGATACCTGAGTCTGCATCAGGCGATTGAAGTCGATGCGCTCCGCTTTGCGATCGATTCCTACCCGGATCAGTCTGTGCGCGACGCCCTCATGTCGCAATGGCTAACGTCGATATCGGCCGTCTTGAACTCCCCAGGACATTCCGCGCAATTTCTTAAACCAACCCCTTCCGGCGGCTATGGCCGAGTCGTGCGAGCCTGGAGCAAGAGCGTTACCGAAAAGTTCTGGCAGGTCGGCACCGTCAATCAACCTCACAGCCTCGCCAGTTGGCGAGCGACGACGCGAGTAACGACGGTTGACGCGCTCACCCTTCTCAGATCCGGCGGAGCCACCGATGCGTCAGTCATCTACGCAGACCCGCCGTACACGCGCGATCAATATGGTCGGTTTTATCACCTGTACGAAACCCTCTACAAGTATGATTTTCCGACTTCGCGCGGATCAGGACGGGTCCGAGCAGACACGTTTGTGTCTGGGTTTTCACGGAAGACCGAAGTAGAGACGAGCATCCGCGAATTACTCAGAATCTCGGCTGCCTCAAGCAAACCCATTGTTCTCAGCTACCCCAAGAATGGGCTTCTGAACCAGGCGGGTCGCGATCTCCACGTCCTGGCTCGCGACTACTTCGAGTCCGTCACGGTCGAATCCATCTCTACCAATCACTCCACTCTCGGGGGCTCGTCTGGATCACGTAGCAAGGCCGCGACGGAGCAACTTGTCATCTGCCTCTGAAGAGTCGGTGCCGAGTCGGTTACGCACGCGGGTTCGCGCAACTTCTACTCTGCGGGAACATTCCGAAACTCCCGTCCTACCCTTTACCGCGCCGGGCTTAGCATAGGCGCGGAGGCAATGGTGACTGAGATCTCGTCGTGGCGGGCGAACGATGTCGTGGCGTACGAACTCTTGCGAGAGTCGGCGTCAACGCTCACTGCGCTCCTAACCTATGCCGCGTCTTCCGATGTGTCAGCGCCAGACGGCGCGCGACTGGAACTCACACAGCTCCGCCGCGATCTCCTGACAATCGACGGGTACGATCGCGCACGGGTGAACGCCCTCGCGGCACAGATCGATGCTCGAGTCAGGGAACTCTCGGGAGCATCCAGATGACCGACGGGGACATCACCGAGGACCAGCACCGCGAAATCCTGCGGCGTGACATACTCCCGCTGTTGTTCCCGCAAGACACCATAGGCGGGGCCAGGGCTTTCGTTCTCCTCAGCGGCCAGCCAGGGGCAGGCCGGTCTCGCGCGATTGCGCCCCTCCTCGCTGAGCATGGCGGTGCCCTCGCGGCCGTTAGCGGCGATGAGCTACCCGCATTCCATCCAGCCTTCCGCGAGCTCTCTACTGCGCGTTCGGCCGATGGCGCACGAGTCCTTGCCCGGGCGTCGGCGGGCTGGGTGCGCGACTGTATTCGCTACGCACGAGAGAACCATCGTTCGCTGCTGCTTGAGGGTACATTCCATGATTCCGCCGTTGCCACTGCGATAGCCGATCGCTTCGCCGCGGCGGGTTTTGAGACCCGCTTGGTGGTTGTCGCCTCGCGTCGCGCGGAGAGCCTCTTGACCGTGGTGTCACGCTACCTGCGGGAAGTACAGGCCGATAGTCCGGCGCGATATACGAGCCGCGAGGCACACGACCGCGGATTCGACGCGACACGAACACTTGTCGCAGCTGTCGAGGATGGAGCGTTGGTGAATCGCCTGACGATCCTCGATCGCGACGGCGATATGGTCTTCGACGCGCGCGGCTCAGATCGGGATGATCCGTTCCGAGGCGCAAGCATTGCTCTCGCAGCTGCGCAGTCGGCGCCGATGAGTCGATTCGCGGCGACGCAATGGCTGAGTGAGCTGCATCATGTGACGCAGTTCGCCCGGTCGCGTCGTGATCTACCGCGAGGGGTGACGGAGTTGCTGGTGGACCTACATGAGACGTCGCTGCGGGAGGTGATTCCGGAGTTGCGGATTCCCGCAGACGGGAAGTTCGCTACGGCGATGGAGCAGAAGACGGTGGCGAACCTAGTGGCGCTGCGGCGCTCGATGCAGCCTGCACAGCAGACGGACGCCGCGGCGCCAGTGATCGTGCCCGGCGGTCCCGAGCGTGGGGGCCCGTCTCGGTGACACGTGCCATCGGTTACATGCGTGAGCTACTGCCCGGCACCACCCCGGATACCGACGAGCTGACCCGCGCGGGCGCAGAGCAGATCTTCACGGACGACGGCCCCGCGGAATCTCGCACCCGTCCAGGCTTGGAGGAGTGTCTTCACAGCCTCGATCCCGGGGACACTCTGGTAGTGACGAGCGCGGCGCACCTGTCATCCGCAGTTCCGCACTTCGTTGCGACGGTGGCGGGCTTGAGGAGACGGGGCGTGGGGTTTCGGTCGTTGAGCGAGCCGGCGCTGTGCGCAGGGGTAGGTGCGTCGGTGGATCCGGGCGAAGTGCTGTTGGCGTTGGAGGTGTTGCGGCGGCGGTTGGCGAGCTTGCAGACGCGCGCGGGGATGGCGACGGCTGCAGAGGAGGGGCGGCGGCCGGGGCGTCCGACCGTGATGACGCCGGAGCGGATCGCGATGGCGGTGGAGTTGCGGAATCTCGACCGGCCGATCACGCATATCGCGCGCGTGCTCGGGGTGAGTGCGAACGCGGTGCAGCGTGCGCTCGCCCCGATCCCGCGCACAACTAAATCTCAGCCCTAGCCGTCGAGGTCATCGAGCTCGCTGGGTGCGACCGAAATCGCGAGCCAGCTTCGGGCGGTCGCTGCCTGCTCAGGGTCGTCGTTCCAGTCGGGTTCGGTGAGCACCCAACGATGCATGAGCCGAGCGGCGGCGTCGGCGTGGTGGCCGGCGTAGAGGACCTCAGCGAGGGCTTCGGCCTGGTCGAACTCGAGCATGCAGCTGACTTCTTCGTGGCCCTTGAGGAGCCCGTCGACGACGTCGGCAAGGCGGTCGACGACGTCTTCCAGGTGATCCCTGGCGACGATGGAGTCGGGGTTGCCCGGTGTTGTCGTGTTCATGGCCGTTCCTCGCTTCTTGACTATTCGTAGCGCCTGTCCGGCAAGTGGCTTTAAGAGCGAGCGGAGGGGCGCGCAGTGCCGGGCCCGAGGATTACCGGACTGAGCGTCAGCGAGGGAGGATATGCCGCAGGGCCGGAACGGAGCAGGCCGGAGCGAGCTACGATCGGCCGCCGGGAAGGGCTCGCGGGCCGCGCCGAATCGTTCGACGGCACGGCGCTCCCATCGCCCCTTCCCTGTTAGTCCCCGGCGAGCGTTGCGAGGGTTGCGATGAACTCACGGCGGTCGGCACTCGGGTCGATGATGAGGGCTCGGATCGTGTCCGTCGTGTGGGCGAGTTGGCGTGCGGGGAGGGATCGGAGCGGTGCAATGCACCAGGCGAGGTCCTCGTCGATCGTGTACCCCGGCTCGTCGCTGAGCTTGCCGGGGTAGTACAGGAAGGCGGAGATCGCGACGCGGAACAGGGTCACTTCCGTGTCGCGTTGATCGACCAGGGTTGTTTCATTCATGTGCGGGGTGAGGGTCATCGGTTCATTCCCATCGGATGATTCGGTTGCAGCATGGGGTGCGGTGCGGCGGGGTCCAGGTGGTGCGGGTGCCGGGCGGGTTCGCGATGCCGGAGCCGTTCGTTGACTTCACGTCCGATTGCGTCCAGTCGCGCTTCTTCCACGGCTTGGAGGGTGCGGGTCGGCTTGGGGCCGGGCCGGGCGCGGTCCAGTTCCTTGTGCAGTCGGGCGAGCTCTTCCTTCTGCTCGGCGAGGTGATAGGCGGCGCGGGCTCGAAGACTGTCGCGTTTGAACGCCGCCACAAGCTCGGGTGGGGTCGCGACCGACCGGAGCGCCTCGGATAGCTCCGCCGTGGTCCATTCGCGGGTGAAGAACGCGTCCGCATCCGCCCTGTGAGCTATCCGGTCGTCTCGGGACACCCGGTGGAGCCGGCGCGGGGGCAGGCCGGCGTCGCGGCGCCGTTTCTCCCGGTCCCGCCATGCCCGCTGGGTCGCGAGCTGCCTTTCCTTGTTCCTTGCGTAGTACTCGCGGCGCCGCGCCCGTTGTTCCTCGGCATTGGCGGCGTAGTGCTCACGGCGTCGCTGCCGGTGCTTTTCGGGATCCGTCCGGTATTTCTCGCGCAGCTTCGCGTTGACCTCGTCTTTGTGCTTGTCGCGCCACCGTTGGTCGCGTTGCCGCTTTGCCTGGCGGTACGCCTCTGGATCCTTCTGCCGTATCGCGGCCCGGTGTTGCCGCTGATACTCGAGGTACTCCTCGCGGTGCTGCGCGTAGTACTCACGGGACCACGCGCGGCGGGCGTCGCGGCGTTCCTTCTCCCGGTCATACAGCCGCCGGCGGGCCTGGGCGATCTGCAACCGAAGGTCCTCGGCGTCCGGGGAGATCGGTTCTTCGTCGTTCCAGTAGTCGTCCGACATGGCCTCACCGCGCAACCGTGCCGGGCTGACCGGAGGTGACGGGCATCCACGTCTCGTGTGCGCGGGAATCATGATCATGCTGACCCAGGGAGCTATCGAAGGCGGGGCGTTCGGATGTGGCAGACCTTGGCTGTCGGGATGCTCCGTGGTCGGTCACCGCGGAGGTTTGCGAGTCCCGGACATGGGCACTGCCGGAGTCCGGGACTGCCGGAGTGCGGGAGTTCGGAAGTGCGGTGATCACGGAGCGGCGGAGCTCGTCTTCCGTAGACCCGCGCAATGTGTCCGCGTGAGCCAGGAGTAGATCGATCGCGACGCGGATCAGCGTGTTCTCTGTGATGCGTTCCGTTTTGACGCGTCGGCGCCGCATCACCGTTTTGGTGAGAGTGGAGAGTGCGGCATCCTGGTCGGCCCGCAGGCGCGCGTCCTTACGCACCAGTCGCGCAAACTTCGCCAGTCCGCGTTCCTCGACCGGCAGCTCTGTCTGCATCCGGGCGCGCACGTCACTCAGGCGTTGGCCGAGTTCGATCTTGCCCATGGTCACCACCGCCCGATGCCCGTGAGGGCGACTTGTTCGGACACCTCGAGCCCGACCCGCGTGATGTCGGCGATGGCGCCCGCCGTGTGGCGGTTGTCGCGGACCGTGGTCACCAGGTGCCCGAGCACGGGCGCGTCAGCCTGTGTCTTGTATTGACGTAGGTAGGCGTCCAGGCGCGGAATCCCCCACGTCGTGTCGAGCAGGTCTCGCCACGCCTTCAGCTGCGCAGGGATGCGGGGGTCGATACGGTTCAGCAGCACCGCATGGCGCATCTGGCGCGGCTCGATCAGGCGCGCGATGGTCCGCATCGTGGGCTCAACCGCGAGGGCTTCCGGCGTCAGCGACACGATCGCGTAGTCGGCCGCGTCCAGCACGGTCTCCAACACCGGAGTGTCTTCGAGGCTGCCGGGGGTGTCGACCAGGAGGAAGTCATACTCCGCGTGCAACTCACGCATCCGGGTGAGCACCTTCGGGTTCTGGTTGCCGGCGAAGTCAAACGGCAACCGATCCCTGATGTTCTCCGACCACCACACCGTCGACTGCTGCCGGTCAACGTCCACCACCAACACTCGATGTCGACGCGACAGCGCCGCGCCCAACTGCATCGTGACAGTCGTCTTGCCGACGCCGCCCTTCTGGTTTGCAACAGCGATCACTCGCACGGCGACCTCCTATTTGCGGAACTCGTTACGGTCTTGACAGCAGTACACTCCTAAGTCGTATAGTCAGTCAAGAGCAATCTGCGGAATGCATGTGCGGTACGGCAAACTAAGGGGGTGAAGGTCGACGTGAAGACACTCGACGGCAAGAGCATGTCCGCGCAGCGCGCGACAGAGCCGGTCGGGTCCGCACTGCGTATCGCGCCAGGGTTTGTCGCAACCACTGTCGATGACACGGCCGGCGTAGAGACGACACTCGAGGCGCACTACCTCGCCGAACGAGGCCGCTACGTCATCACCACCATCACCAACCGTGCAATCGCCACCGACTTCAGCGAAGACCGGTTGAAGCACACCGCCCCACAGGCGATCCTGCGCGCGGCCATCCCGCACTGTGTCGCATTGCTGCTCGATGACAGTGCGCAGGCGAAGTGGACGACGGTCGCGGACCTCACGACCACCGATCGGCGGATCGTCCCGCTGTGGATGGCCCAGGCGGTCGTCAAGCGTGGGATGAAGGACGAGCGCTGGCAGGTCATTGAGATCCTGTACGGCATCGCCGCACTCGCAGATCTGCCGCCCGTCAAGCTCATCGCGCTTGAGCTCGATGTCCCGGAGCGCACCGCCTCAGACTGGATCCAGAAAGCACGCGCCGCGGGCTGGCTGGTCGGCATGACGTCCAATGTCGGCCGACCTGCCGGTGGTTGATTCCCTCACACTCCCCACGACCCTCGTCGCAGTCGACGACGCGACGGCCGCCGCGATCCTCGGGCTGAGTCCCTCGCGACTACGCCATCACGTGCGCCTCGGCAACGTCGCTCCCCATTTCTCTGGCACCAAGCCGTTGTATCTGATCTCCGAACTGGAACGCTTCGTGGAGCATCTGCCGACCCATCCCGAACATCTACCCACGGTGTAGCTCAGTCGTCGGGCTGCGCGCTTGTGGCATTCGGCGGTCGAGTAGTCTGCGATTGATCGCAGACCGATGCGCATGAGACGACGCGTGTCCACCCTTGCCATAGAGGAACCATGAGCCAATCATTAAACATCGTCGTAGGTGTGACAGGTGGCATCGCCGCTTACAAGACCGTGCAGGTGGTGCGGGACCTCGTCTTGGCCGGGCATTCCGTACGGGTGATCGCGACCGAGTCCGCGTTGCGGTTTGTCGGCGCGCCGACGTGGGAGGCGATCAGCCGGAACCCGCTCTCCACGTCGATCTTCGACGATGTGGCCGCGGTGCGTCACGTCAGTCTGGGGCAACAAGCGCACGTCATCGTGATCGCTCCGGCGACGGCCAACACCCTCGCAAAGCTCGCCGCCGGCATTGCCGACAACCTTCTGGGAACGACGGTGCTGGCCAGCAACGCACCCTTGGTGGTGGCCCCAGCAATGCACACCGAGATGTGGACACACCCGGCGACCGCCGCGAACATCGCCACTCTACGAGCTCGCGGGGTGATTCTGGTCGGACCGAACTCGGGACGACTCACCGGCAACGACATCGGGCCGGGGCGAATGAGCGAGCCCGACGCCATCGTGTCCGCGACAATCGCTGCCGCATCGACTGTCGTGACGCGCGCGGCATCCGACGATCTCACCGGGCGACGGGTCCTCGTGACCGCGGGCGGCACCCGCGAGCCGATCGATCCGGTGCGGTACCTCGCGAATCGCTCGAGCGGCAAACAAGGCGTCGCGATCGCCCTCGCCGCAGCCGCGCGTGGGGCCGAGGTGACAGTCATTGCCGCGCACATGGATGCGGAACCCGCCGCAGCTCTCAAGAACTCCGGTCTCCACACAGTCGACGTGCACACCGCCGCTGATCTGGCCCGCGAGGTCGGCACCGCGGCGGGCACCGCATCGGTCGTGGTCATGGCCGCAGCCGTCGCCGACTTCACCCCAGCGCAGGTCTCTGACCGCAAAATCAAGAAGAACGCGCACGGGGAGACGCTCGAGCTGGCGCTCGTCCGCACAAAGGACGTACTCGGCGAGCTGGTCTCGCATCCGGTGCCGGGGCGGGTCGTGGTCGGATTCGCGGCCGAAACGGCGGCGGATCGCGACGAGCTCGTGACGCTCGCCCGCGAGAAGCTCTCCCGCAAACCCGCCGACCTCCTGGTGGCCAACCCCGTCGGGCATGACAAGGGGTTCGGCACGGATGACAACGAGGCACTCATCTTCGCAGCATCCGGGGCGGTCGTGGCCGAGGTCTCCGGCAGCAAGCGCGTCGTGGCCGACGCCATCCTCGACCGCGTGGTCGAGCTGCTCGACCGCGAGTGAGTTGAAACCCGAGCACCGGTCCGCTCGAGACCATGGTGCCATGATCAGCTCCGTCGATCCTGCCGCGCCCGCACGGACGCTGTACCGCAAGATCGAACGATCCCAGTGGGCAGATCTGGCACCGGGGATGGAGCAGCCCCTGACCGAGCGGGAGATCTCGCAACTGCGCGGACTCGGCGACCACCTCGACATCGACGAGGTGCGCGACGTCTACCTCCCGCTCAGCAAGCTACTCAGCCTTTACGCACGGTCCACCAGAGCTCTGGACTCCCGGACGAGCGCCTTCGTGGGGGAACCTCCCACCGCCACTCCGTTCGTGATCGGCGTCGCCGGTTCAGTGGCGGTCGGCAAGTCCACCATCGCCAGGCTGCTGCGGGATCTGCTCAGTCGCTGGGCCGACACGCCACGCGTCGAACTCGTCACTACAGACGGCTTCCTCTACCCGAATGCCGAGCTCGCGCGCCGGGGGCTCATGAGGCGGAAGGGATTCCCCGAGTCCTATGACCGCCGCGCGCTCGTTCAGTTCCTCCGACAGGTCAAGAGCGGTGCACCCGAAGTCGAGGCCCCGGTCTACTCCCACCTTCACTACGACATCGTGGATGGCGCACGGGTGACGGTGAGCAGGCCGGATGTCGTCATCGTCGAAGGCCTGAACGTGCTGCAACCTCCCCGGGACACCGACGGCGTATCGATCAGCGAACTCTTCGACTTCTCGATCTACGTGGATGCCGACACCGACGACATCGGCCGTTGGTACATCGACCGATTCATGACCCTCAGACAGGGCGCCTTCAGCAACCCGGACTCTTACTTCACCGTGTACGCCGACCTCACCGACGAAGCGGCGATTCAGACCGCGAAGGGGTTTTGGAACGGCATCAACCTGCCGAACCTCCAGGCGAATGTACTGCCGACGAGACAGCGGGCACGACTCATCCTCCGCAAGGGGTCAGACCACGCGGTGGAGAGAGTACTGCTCAGGAAGCTGTGACCCTGCTTTTGCACTTGGTGCATAAACCATCGATACTGAGCACAGGTCAGCTGTGTCGCTCGGCCATCCACACATGATCCCCCTTCCCTCACACCCACGCACCGCCCCCATGACTGTCACCGTCGTCGGCGGTGGGCGACTCGGGCGTCCGCTCGCGCGCGCACTCCGTGCTGCGGGAGCGGTCGTGCACGGGCCGATGATGAGGGGCGAGACCGTCCCTTCGGCGGACGTCGTCCTGCTGTGCGTGACCGATGGAGAGATCGCTGGCGCGGCCGACATGCTTCACGGCTCGGCGGCTCTCATCGGCTCCGTGTCTGGAGCGAACCCCCTTGCCGAGCTTGACGTGGACTTCGGGTGGCACCCGCTGCAAACCTTCGTCGGCGACGAAGGACCTGACGCGTTCCGCGGGATCGGCTGCGCCATCGCCGGGAAGTCCGTCGATGCCCTCGCGGTCGCCCAGCAGCTGGCGGACCTGCTCGGCGCCCACGCGTTCCCGGTCGCCGACGACCAGCGGGCCGCGTATCACGCCGCCGCGTCGATCGCGTCGAACTTCACCGTCACCCTCCTGGCTGCGGCCGAAAATGTCGCCGCGGGCGCAGGGCTCACCCCGGCGGAGGCGCGTGCGCTCCTCGCCCCATTGGTGCGCCGCACGATCGAAAACTGGGCAGTGCGGGGCCCGGAGGCGGCGCTCACCGGTCCGGTGTCGCGGGGCGACGAACGCACGGTAACCCGGCAGCGCGACGCGATCGCCGGACGATCTCCCGAGGTGCTCCCGCTGTTCGACGTCTTGTGCGAAAGCACGCGGGGGCTCGCTAAGAAGGGCAGGGCCACCGCATGAGAATCATCCGCGACATCGCCGAGGTGCGCGACGCGCTCCGCAACGCTCGCGACGGCGGGAGCAACGTTGGACTGGTTCCCACCATGGGAGCCCTCCACGAAGGCCATCTGTCGCTCGTGCGTCAGGCTCGCGCCGAGACTGATCTCGTCGTCGTGTCGCTCTTCGTCAACCCGACCCAATTCGCCGCGAACGAAGACCTCGGCGCGTACCCGCGCGATGAAGCCCGCGACGCGGAACTCGCCGACGGGGCAGGCGCCGACATCCTGTTCGCTCCCCCAGCAGACCAGATCTACCCGGGCGGATATGCGACGACCGTGCACGTCTCCGGGATCACCGAGGTGCTATGCGGGGCGGCTCGGGGGCCAGAGCACTTCGACGGCGTCGCCACCGTCGTAACCAAGCTGCTGCACATCGTCGCACCCGACTCGGCCTACTTCGGGCAGAAGGACGCGCAGCAGGTGCTCGTGATCCGCCGGGTGGTCCGGGACCTCAACATTCCCGTGCGCATCGTGGCCTGCCCGATCGTGCGCGAGCGCGACGGCCTCGCGATGAGCTCACGCAACGTCTATCTCGATCCCGCCGCGCGTGAGCGCGCCACAGCACTTAATCGGGCGTTGGATGCCGCGGCCAGACTCGTCGCTCAAGGAGAAACGCGAGCGGATACGGTGCTCCAGGCAGCGCGCTCCGTCCTGGCTGCCGCGGACATCGACCCGGAATACCTCGAACTGCGCTCACCCGACGATCTCCGCATCCTCGACAGCGTCGGCGACTCGGCGCTGCTCGCGGTCGCTGCGCAGGTCGGACGAGCACGCCTGATCGACAACCGAATCCTGGAGGCGACCCGCTAATGCGACGCACGATGCTGAAATCGAAGATCCACCGTGCGACCATCACGGACAGCGATCTCAACTACGTCGGTTCGATCACGATCGACCCCCTTCTCCTCGATGCGGCCGACATCCGCGTCCACGAGCAGGTGCAGGTGCTCGACATCGACAACGGCGCCCGCTTCGAGACCTACGCGCTCCCCGGCACGCCCGGGAGCGGTGAGATCCAGATCAACGGCGCGGCAGCGCGCCTCGTCCACCACGGCGACCTCGTGATCGTACTGACCTACGCCGACTACGACGAGGACGAGGTCGACTCGCACGACCCGATCGTGGTGCACGTCGATCACCGCAACGGCATCATCGACGTCGACGACGCGGTCGCCGTCCTGCGAACGCCGGCCGTGCGCTCATGAGCGCTCAGTCGGTCCCCGTGAGTTCGTCGAACGCCCGCGCACGGCGGACTATCGCCAGCCTCGCGGCGCAGAAGACCGCCGGTGAGCCGATCGTGATGGTCACCGCCTACGACTACCCGAGCGCACAGATCGCCGAAGCCGCCGGGGCCGACGTCGTGCTCGTCGGCGACTCGGCCGCGATGACCGTACTCGGATACGACAGCACGGTGCCGGTAACGGTCGAAGAGATGCTCATGCTCACCGCCGCGGTGCGCCGTGGCCTCTCGACCCCACTCCTGGTCGCCGACCTCCCCTTCGGTTCCTACGAGGGTTCCGACGAGCAGGCCATCGCGACCGCGCAACGGTTCATCAAATCGACCGGGTGCGACGCCGTCAAGATCGAACGCGGAGGATCCTCCGTCGACCGCGCCCGCGCCATCATCGGAGCGGGCATCCCCGTCATGGGCCACGTCGGACTCACCCCCCAGACCGCCGCCACGATCGACGGGTACCGATCGCAGGGGCGCACCGCCGAGGAAGGCCTCGCCATCCACGACAGTGCCCGAGAACTCCAGGACGCGGGGTGCTTCGCAATCGTGTTCGAAGCGATCCCCACTGCGGTAACGAACGCGATCACGCCACGTCTCGACATACCCGTCATCGGGATTGGCGCAGGGCCGAACACGGACGGGCAAGTGCTCGTCTTCCATGACATTCTTGGCATCTATGACGGCCACGCAGCCCGCTTCGTAAAGCGCTACGCCGAACTGCGCGGCCCGATGATCGCCGCGGTGACCGCATACGCTGACGACGTGCGCAGCCTCGCATACCCGCAGCCCGAGCACGGGTACAACCTCACCGCGTCGGAGACCACCCGATTGGATCGACTGCTGACCGACCGGAGCCACATTCATCCCGACTAGCCCGAGGGATGCGGAGCATCGCGCCCCACATACGTGGCCTGGCAGAGAGCCTTGAGCTGAGCTGGTTCCCCCGGCCGCGGCTGGCGCCGCGGGGGCGAGTACTCGAGCACGGGGCGCGTACGCCGATGACCAAGGCTCTACACCTGGGCAACTTCGAGGCTGCGGGATCGCCGAGTTGTCCGACGCGAGAGCGCCGCACCCAACTGCATCGTGACGGTCGTCTTGCCGACGCCGTCCTTCTGGTTTGCCACAGCGATCGCTCGCACGACCATCTCGTTGTTGCGGAACTTGTTAGGGCCTTGACAATAGTACACTCCTAAGTCGTATAGTCAGTCAGAAGCAATCTGCGGAATGCATGTGCGGTAAGGCGAACTAAGGGGGTGAAGGTCGACGTGAAGACACTCGACGGCAAGACAATGTCCGCGCAGCGCGCGACGCAGCCGGTCGGGTCCGCACTGCGCATTGCGCCCGGTCCTATCGCAACAGCCGTCGACGACACGGCGGGCGTGGAGACCACACTCGAACCGCACTACCTCGCCGAACGCGGCCGCTACGTCATCACCACCATCGCACTTCAGCTCGACGTCCCGGAGCGCACCGCCTCAGACTGGATCCAGAAAGCACGCGCCGCGGGCTGGCTGATCGGCATGACGTCCAACGTCGGCCGACCCGCCGGTGGCTGATGTAAAGCCTCAACCAGACGTGGGTGTTTCGCGTGTCTTCCGCTGGATTGCGCTGGGGCTTTGCGCGGCCTTCACCGGGCCTGCATTCGCAGGACGATCGCACCACTCGTCGTGGAAAACCGTCTCGCGTTCCACCGAGGACCAAAGGAGGCTGCAATGACGCTGGAGGTGGCGTCCGGCAAGGTGGTGTACGGATCGGGTGACCGTGTCGCTGCGGACGTAGCGACGGTCACCGCGTGATCCTTCGAGAGAACTCTTCACATCCATCTCGAAAGGACCCCGACGATGACCGTCTCACCCCACGATATCGACCCTGCCCGCTTCCTCGAAGACCACCTCGCGCAGGCGTATCCAGATCGGCTGCGGGAGATGCTCGGCACGTTCATCAGCCAGCTGCTAT
>NZ_PQBR01000023.1:0-581309 GCF_002911615.1 Microbacterium sp. CJ77
TGGCGTCCGGCAAGGTGGTGTACGGATCGGGTGACCGTGTCGCTGCGGACGTAGCGACGGTCACCGCGTGATCCTTCGAGAGAACTCTTCACATCCATCTCGAAAGGACCCCGACGATGACCGTCTCACCCCACGATATCGACCCTGCCCGCTTCCTCGAAGACCACCTCGCGCAGGCGTCTCCCGATCTGCTGCGGGAGATGCTCGGCACGTTCATCAACCAGCTGCTATCCGCGGACGCGGACCAGATCTGCGGCGCCGCTTACGGCACGATCAGCGACGACAGGGTGAACCGTCGCAACGGTTACCGCCACCGCGACTTCGACACCCGCGCCGGGACCATCGACGTGAAGATCCCCAAGCTCCGGCAGGGCACCTACTTCCCGGAGTGGCTGCTGGAACGCCGCCGCCGCGCGGAGGCCGCACTGACCACCGTGGTCGCGACCAGCTACCTCCTCGGCGTGTCCACCCGTCGGATGGATGACCTGGTGAAGACCCTCGGGATCACCGGGCTGTCGAAGTCGCAGGTGTCGGAGATGGCGCGCGACCTTGACGAGCAGGTGACCGCGTTCCGCACCCGGCCGTTGGACGCCGGCCCGTACTCGTTCGTCGCCGCCGACGCGCTCACCATGAAGGTCCGCGAGGGCGGCCGGGTCGTGAAGGTCGCGGTGCTGGTCGCGACCGGCGTGAACGCCGACGGCTACCGCGAGATCCTCGGTCTGCAAGTCAACTCGACCGAAGACGGCGCCGGCTGGCTGACGTTCTGGCGCGACCTCGTCGCGAGAGGCCTGACCGGCGTGAAGCTCGTCACGTCCGACGCACACGCAGGTCTGGTCGCAGCGATCGGCGCGACCGTCGGCGGGTCCTGGCAGAGGTGCAGAACCCACTACGCGGCGAACCTGATGAGCGTGACCCCAAAGTCCTCGTGGCCATGGGTGAAGACCCTGCTGGGCACGGTTTTCGACCAGCCCGACGCGGAGTCCGTGCACGCCCAGTTCGACCGCGTCCTGGACGCGCTCGAGCACAAGCTCCCCAGGTCGTTCGAGCACCTCGAGGCCGCACGTGAGGAGATCCTCGCGTTCACCGCGTTCCCGAAGAGCATCTGGCGGCAGATCTGGTCCAACAATCCGAACGAACGCCTCAACCGGGAGATCCGCCGCCGCACCGACGTCGTGGGCATCTTCCCGAACCGCGACGCGATCATCCGGCTCGTCGGCGCCGTCCTCGCCGAGCAACACGACGAGTGGGCCGAGCAACGCCGCTACCTCGGCCTCGACGCCCTCGCCGCCGCACGCCGCGTCGGCGAACCCACCACAGAGGAGGTGATCGAACCCGACCTTCGGGCCCTCACAGCCTGACCTCGACACGAGGGATCACACGATCACCGATACACCACGTCCCAGGACTTGACCACGCTGGATGCATCACCGTTCGCCGACGTGGACGTGCGAACGCCCCGCTCCGCATACCTCGATCGGCGCGAAGCGGCAGAGTACTGCCGAGTGCCGATGTCGACGTTCGACTCGCTACGCCGCAGAAACCAAATCCCCCACCCTGATGCGGAAATGGGCAAACACATGCTCTGGAAGCGCGCGACACTCGACGACTTCCTCGAGTCCGGAGGCACCCGTGACCTCCGGTGACGGGCCTGCAAGCCGAATCGACCCCAAGACTCTTCGGACACTTCCTGAAGGGATTCGATACCGTGCCGACCGCGGGGGCAAGTACCAAGTGCGTATCTGGGGTGTCGGCCGCAATGGCGAGTGGAAGGAGCGCGCCACACTCGTCGATTCACTCAAGGAGGCGAAAGCACTTCGCGCAGACGGTGCGGCACGGCAGTTCCCCGAGGGGTCAATGAGACTCGGCGACTGGTATGAGAGATACTGGCCGACGATCCGTGACAGTGTCCGCCCCGCTACAACGCGCGCATACGAGCGCGGCTGGCGGCTGCGGGTCCAACCATGGCTCGGGCACCGCAGACTCGAGACGATCACGGCAGGCGATGTCGAACAAGCGCTCACCGAGTGGACCGGCGGGGCGTCGACCAAGATCGACGCGCTTGCTGTCCTCAGCCGTCTCCTCGACGGCGCAGTACGCGCCAAACTGATCCCGATGAATCAAGCACGCCTCGCACGGCGACCAGTCGCGGACCCACAGCTCAACCTCCGATCGCGTGCACTCACACCGGAGGAGGTCGGCGTGGTGCTGAACGCGATTCCGGCAGGCCCCTATCGCAACTATCTCGCCGGCCTCATCTACACCGGCATGCGCGCCAACGAAGCCGCCGCCCTCCAGGTTGGCGACGTCGATCTCGATGCGCGATCAATCCACGTGCACCGCAGCTTCAGCGCCGATCTCGATGGTCGGATCAAGGAATACACGCCGAAGAGCCACAAGGAGAGAGACGTCCCGATTCCGTCAGTGCTCGTCCCGCACCTTGATGACGCAATGACCGGCAAATCGCGCTCCTCGCTCGTGTTCACCGGCCCAAAAGGTGGCCGGATCAACGGGTCCAACGTCCGCAGGGCCATCAAGTGGGACGCGATCAGAGCGGTCCTAGACCGTGACGATTACCGTCTTCACGACCTTCGCCACACACTCGCTACGCTGCTGTTCGATGGCGGCGCTGCTGCGAACGACGTGCAAGCCATCATGGGGCACTCCACCCTGCAAATGACCGAGCGGTACAGCCGCGCCAGGTCGGACGCAGCGAGACGCGGTGCGGAGAGACTTGATGGCCTGTTCGGAGTGCCGCCTCGAAGCGGGCCATCCCTCTGATCACCCGCGAAGCCCTGGCGACTCGGCGGCGGGCGTCGCGTTAGATTCACCCCGATCAGCCCTGCCTTGTGGCCTTCGTGGGGCGCGCAGATTGGCGCGCGACTGACCTCGGCGAGAGCCGATCGGTCGGATGGGGCCTCGCCGCGGCGGCCTGCGAAATGGAAGAATCGGTAGCATGCAGCGCGCGGCCATCGACGACGGCGTACTCGGTTGGCGGGGACGGAATCACCGCACGATCTGTGCCGGGAATGTGCTGGGAACTCCACCAAAACAATGACGATCAACGAGGCTCAATGAGCACTCGAACCGCGGAATCACGCGGCTGATTAGCATCAACGAGTACCCAAGAAGCCCCCGCAACTAACTGAAAATCGTGAGGTCACGGGATCGACGCCCGTCGGAGCCACTGAAACCCTCTTCTGGCTTCTACAGGAGGGGGTTTCTTTATGCCCGGTCAGAGGCCATTTATCGGAATGCGGGGTAGTGCAAATGGCCGCCCACTGGCAACTGCTACTTCCATACGGGCGTCCACTGCGCCATCTGTGCCGGCAAAGTGCCCGTCACCTCCCGGCACAAATGAGCTGATGCCCCTGCGCCGCTTGATCGCATCGTCCGGGGCGTTGACGAACGAACACAAATGAGCGCCAACTGCGACGAACTGCAATCGCGTGCGAAGTGGCCGATTGGCAGTGACTGCACGATTCCCATCGCCCACTCACACCCGCAATTGCATCACCGGCGGCCCGTTGAGCATCGCCGCGATTCGCTCTTAAGAAGCTGTTGCCACTGGCGCCACACACTCGATGCGGGTCCCTCGGGGCGCAGGTTGCAAGCGGATCGTATCAACTTCCGCTAATCCAAATTATGTCAGATGACTGACATAGGCGAGCAACCTGCATGCGGCCGGTGAGCACATGCGGAGCCGCGGCGCACGATCAGGTCCTTCATGACAGGACTCAAGCGCGAACTCCCACGTTTACAGCTGTGCGCAGGTCGCTCAGGGTGACACCAATCTCGGAGAGGGAGGCACGCATCTCGTCGTACACGGGTGCTGCACCCCGTAGGTCCTCGATTGTAAGGACGGCAGCGAATCGAACACCTTCGGCTGGAAAGGATTCGGCTGCTCTCGTGAGGTATTCGAGATCGAGGCGCCAGTCGGTCGATTTGCCTCGTCCGTTTGGCATGCGTGCCGTGTAGGACTTTACCGGGTACCACTTGCCAAGCACGCTCGCCAACGTGCGTTCGTTCGCATATCGATAGCCAGAGAAGAACTCGTGCGTCGGTTGTGCGCGGCTTTCGAAGACACCGTTCTCGTCAGACTGCTTCACGGCGCCGTCGAGATTTACACGGACCATTTCGACACCGTGGGCATAGTTGATGATGGGCTCGGTCACCAGTGTGAGCTTGAGAAGGCCACGACACTTGCCGTTGGTGTCGGAGAGTGAGTCTGGCCAGCGGAACGGAAACTTCACGTTCCGTCCAGGCTGAATGGTGTCACTGAGGACGATAGTCATCCGGTGCGGCTCACCCTCGAGAGTCTCGGCGACTGTGGGAAGATGGCCGCGACCAACGAACGAGGGCGCGACGACCGCCACTTCTTTCGCGAGGAGGGTTGCGGGGAGTCTGGCGCTATGGGTTGCGAGCGCGATGAGGAGATCGCGCGACACATCGCCGGAGATAGCCGCATCCAAGGTTGCGAGGTATCGGGCCACCAGCGGTGCTGCGTAACTGGTCCCCGCAACGTCGCGGATGGTGCCAAAGGAGCTAATCGCGGTCAGGCCGGTCGCTCGTGCGGGACCTTCGGGTCCCCCGCCTCCATACGCAGCGAAATCGGGCTTGAGCGCTGACGGGGTCTGATCGCTGCGACGTGTGTATCTCGCAGGTACGCCTTCAACGCCCTGCGCGAGTCCGGGTGGATTGGTCGCGCCGACACTGACATTGACCAGACTTTCAGCTGGCGCGAGGAGCCCGTCCGGGCCGGAATGGCGGGCGAGCATCGCGTTGACCTCGGTGCTGTTGGGAGGCCATTCTTCCCGCTGCTCGGTCTCGGTCAGGTTCCCAGCCGAGATCACGAAGAGCACGTCCAGATCGAGCGCGATTCTGTCGAGTCCTTGGGCAGCCAAACTGTAGGGGGCTCCACCCGGTGCCCTCCGAAGGTTGTACGACAAATTGAAAACCCGGACACCTGCTTCTTGCTTCGCGCGCGCGACGCTTGCACGAACCTCATCAAGAAAGTCCTCGAGAGATGCGTAGTAGTTGTCGTAGGCGCTGCCCGCAGGGAGCAGATCGAGATCGTAGACGCGGCAGTCCTCATCGGGATCCAAGATCCCAGAGTTGAAGGCGCTTCCCAACGCGATCAGTGAGGCGATGGTCGTTCCGTGATTCACTCGACTGACGTCACGGTCTCCTGGCGCAAGAAAGTCTGCCCGTCCGGCGACCCACGCTGAGTTGATGAACGGTCCACCGATTCCACCGTCGATGACTCCGACTACTGGTCGCACGCTTGCAGGATCCGGCGTACGTGCGGCCGATTCCTCGCCCGTGCTTGCAGCCGGCGCTTCAGTAGAGGGCGGAACTCGGTCCTCAAGCCTCACGCGCTTTACCGACGAGCTCGCCTCGAACTCCGCCAGCCCCTCCCGGAATGGGACAGTCGCCGGTGGGTGGTGAGCGACGTCAGACGGGCCGGGCGGCGACGCTTCAAGCGCACGTCTCACGCTTGCCTCGATTGCAGGAGGCGGCGCGATAGTGAAGGTGGTCTGCAGTTCGCGTAACCGAGCAGTCAACGCTCCAACCTCGGCAAGCGTTGCCGAGCGAAGGGGCTCGCGCTCGGGAAGATCAAATAGCTCAACCTGCGCCTTCGCGGCGCCATCGATCGTCAACCAAGCATCGGCTTCGTCAAGTGTGTATCCACGTTCTTCCGCAGGTGCCCACTCCCGCACGTCCTGGATCGCACTCACTTCTGTGCGTGGCGGCGACGGACTGTACACCAGTGCGCCGGAAGCGTCCGGCCGCCACCGTTCTTCGACCTCGGCGTCAGCGACCAGATCAATGACCTCTTCGAGCTTCGTCGGCGTTATCGCGAAGACGAGCTCCCCGTAGTCCCCGGTGCCCACATGGGACGCGCGCGATGATCTGAATAGTGTGCCGAACGGCCGGTGGGACTTCGCCAACGCATCCGGTCGCATCCGAACTGCAACGTTGACTCGGTCGCTTGCGAGGTTGTTTCTCAGGATGGAACGCAGCGCACCGACGATGGCTGTTCTGTGCTCAGCAAATCCGCGGTCGTCACCTCGGAAGAAGTCTTTCGCCGCACCGCCACCGCGACGACCGTCGCGATCCCCACGAAACCAATCGGGGTTCATCACAATCTGAACAGGGCCGCCAGCCATTTCACACCTTCACTTCGCTCGGGTTCAGCCAGCGGCTGATCGTTTTTCTATCCCTGCCAAAAATCACTCCAAGCTCGCTCTGGCTCAAAGATGCTGGCGGCTCGTTGAGATGCTTCGCGAGCTGCTGGTCAGTCGAGTCGAGCCCATCCGCGCCCTGTATACCCGTGGCCTGCGCTGCTTCGCGAAGCACGGTTACAGGTGACCGAGCATCCCGAGTCGCAAGCACTGTGGATTTCAGGAATGCCATTGCCAGCGTTCTGACATCAGCGCCTGATCGACCAGAGGTCACACTGGCGACGGCCTTGGCGAGCGGATCCACTTCTTCCAACCGGTCGAGAAGAAGATGGCCGATCTCAACCCGACCCTCGTACGTCGGCATGCCGAGGTGAATTTGATGCTCGAACCGACGCCACACTGCTGAGTCGAGGAGTTTCTCGTGGTTGGTGACAGCAATCGTCAAGCCGAACTCAGTCCGCTTATCGAGGTTCTGCAGCAACGCGTTCACTACACGCTTGATCTCTCCTACCTCGTTCGCATCGTCGCGGATCTTCGCGACAGCATCGAACTCATCGAGGATCAGCACGCAGTCGTAGCGGTTACAGAAATCGAAGAGAGCCCCGAGGTTCCTGGCGGTGTTGCCAAGCAGCGAAGAGATAAGCCCATCGAGACGCGCGATCACTGCTGGACGACCGAGACGCACGGAGATTGCGAGCGCCAGCGTGGTCTTACCTGTCCCGGGAGGCCCATAGATCAGCAGGGTGCGGCTGATGGGGAGCCCCACCTGCGCAAGTTCAGCTTCGTGCTGCCATTCGCGCACCAGCGAGTCGTACGCTGCCTGCGCCTGCACGGGGAGGACCGGTAGCGCGCGGCGACGGTCCGGCGTCACGACTTCACACAGCGGCGCTCCAGACTCACGATCTACGGGGAGCGCCGTCTTCGGCCCTAGTCGTTGAGCCGTCGGAGCAGCCGTTGCGACATCGGAGGGCTGCAAATTGATGGGCTCAACCGCCTGGCGGTTGCGAGCTCGCGTAATCAGCGACCGAAGCTTGCGGGCGTTGCTGTCATCTCCTGATTCGGCGAGCCTCTCGGCAAGGCGGGTTACCTGGTGCTCGATAGCCTCCGGGTTGCCAGCGAGAGCAGTGCGGGCGAGCGCCTGAATGACATCGAAGTTCTCCATGTGGACAACACTAGACGCTGGGTGCGACATTCACTCGCCCCGATGGGGCACTCGGGCCTCGAGATGGGACACGCGACGGTGTTCACTCGAGTGCATCGCGTCGGCCCGCCACCGCGACGGGATCCTGGCAAATGTCTCCTATCCCTACGGTTGTGAAACGCAATGCTTTATGGCGTAGTTTTCGCGGCGAGAGATCGCGCTTCGGCACGACCCATCGTGACGAAGTCGCGGGTGAATTCATCAAATTTTGACGGGTCGAGCTTGCCTGCGTCGACGAGCCGGGCTGCTTCCATCGACGCGTCGAGGGTCGGCTTTCCAGTGACGACCGGGTAGGGGAAAGACTGTAGGACACCGCGCGACCTAAGCACCTTGCTCGCCATCAGCGGGAAGCCGAAGGCAGGATCGCCGGCATCCGCGCGGAGATGGTCTCCATCGGGGAGCCACGCGAGCCCGTGACCCATTGGCTCGACCTTCCACCCCAACCCCTCGTAGAAACCCACCTGGTCTACTGGGATGTGCGCATGAATGAGATTCTGCACAACCTTTTGCGATCGCGTAATGATCTTCTTTACCAGCGCTGCGCCAATACCCTGCCCCCGGTGCTCCGGCTGGACAGCGAGGTACTGGAGGTTCATGGTCTGCGCGTCCGTATCGCCCGACGTCATCATGGAGGGCACCCCGACTGCAAATCCGACTATTTCCCCTTCTACTTCGGCGACGAAGGTGAAGGCGCGCATCGGCGCGGCGAGCCGTTCTGTGAGGGCAATAGCGGCGAGATTCTCGTCGTCGTATAAGTAGCCCGCGTGGCGCACTCCAGACTTTGCCGGAAAGTACTCGTGCTCCAGCAACCTGAGCGCTTCACGGTCGGCGGGGGTGGCGAATCGTATGCGGGGACGCGGTGTGGTCATGGGGAGACAGTATCGACTCCGGTCCGACGGTAGGCGGTTGCTCCGAGGTCGGATCCGCCCCACAGGGCCGATGGGTCGATGGGTCGATGGGTTCACGATCATTGCCGCGCTCGCACAGATGGAGCATGAGATATGGTGCGAACGCGTCACCGACTCCATCAGCAAATGGGCGGCCGCAAAGGCACGGACTATCGTCGTAGTCCAGCACGTGCTGCTGAGCAGGGGCTCCGACATCCACACCTGATGCCCTTACGTGCCGGGAAAGTGCCGGGAGCTCCATGGAATCGACGACGATCAACGAGCACCAATGAGCACTCGACCCGCGGAATCGCGCGACCAACGAGTACCAACTGAGACACGTGGAGTCGACGCGCCTAACTGAAAATCGTGAGGTCACGGGATCGACGCCCGTCGGAGCCACACGGGTGATCATTACGTCATCCCAGAAACCCTCGCGGAGCTTCTATCCGCGGGGGTTTTGCTTTGCCCTGATGAGAGGCAGATTCCGAACCGCTCCCGTGGTCTGTAGGCGCCCGGTCGTTGAGCGAGCGCAGCGAGACGAAACGCGCGGCACGCATGGATGAGGCCGCTGTCGCCACTGGACTGGGCCGGTCTGGGGCCGGCGTGTTGCGCAAGTCATAATCCAAGCGACTCGAATTATGAGTAATGTCATTACTCATAACTTTGGAGTTGGTTCTTATGAGCAAGGGCCCGAACGAAGAGATTTCAGGCGCGACCCGACCGTGGCCTGACGTCTCCACCGAAGAGCTGGAGTGGGCGCCCGCACTTCACACCCACGCCTCATCACTAGCGCCCAGGCGCTACCGCGCGACGGTGCCCGCAGCGATCGCCAACCTCCTACCGGCGATAGACCACGAGACCGCCGCGCTTGCCGAAGAAGCGACGCAGGAACTCAGCAGATTTGACGCCGAGTTCGGCCACAGATTATCGACGCTCGCGCCCGTGCTTCTGCGATCAGAAGCGGCATCGTCGTCGCAGATCGAAAACCTCACGGCGAGTGCGCGCGCCATCTTCAGTGCAGAACTGGGCGCGACGGGGAGCCGCAATGCTGTCGATATCGTCTCCAATACTCGGGCGATGACTACTGCTCTGGACCTGGCGGAGAATCTGTCTGTCGAGATGATCCTCGAGATGCACGCGACACTCATGGCAGAGCACCCTCGACACACTCCAGGCCGGTTCCGCACCGAGGCCGTGTGGATCGGCACCCGGTCCGATTCGCCGGTCGGGGCCGAGTTTGTCGCCCCCTTCTATGGAAGAGTCCCCGCGCTTCTCGACGACGCGCTGTCCTTCGCACGCCGCACCGATGTGCCGGTGCTCGCCTCCGTCGCCATCACGCACGCGCAATTCGAGACGATCCACCCATTCACAGACGGCAACGGTCGCACCGGGCGAGCGCTGGCGCAGGCGATGCTGCGGCGCCGCGGAACCACCCGCAACGTGGCGGTCCCGGTCTCCGCCGGCCTACTTGCCGATGTGGAGGGGTACCACCGCGCGCTGACAAGCTATCGCGAAGGCAACGTATCGCCCATCACCCGCGCGTTCGCGAACGCATCTCTGCGGGCCGTGACCAATGCGCGCGAGCTAGTCGCTGAGCTAGACGCGATCAGGATGGGGTGGGATCGACAGCTGAACGTCCGCAAATCGAGCAATGCATGGAAACTCTTGGATGTAATCCTGCGGCGTCCTGTGATCGACGCCACGATCGCAGCCGCAGAACTCGGAGTGAAGCCGCCAAACGTGTATCCCCCGCTCAAGGCCCTGGTAGATGCAGGGATCCTCCGATCCAAGGCAGAACACAGGCTCGGTCCGTTCTGGCGCAGCGAAGAAGTGCTCGCGGCAATCGATGGATTCGCCGAGCGCGCAGGCAGACGCGAGCGGGTTCGGTGAGCGAACTGTGAGAACTTTCTTTACTCGTTCAAGGCCGGCCTACGGCCGACAGTGCGGGTGAGGGGGTGCACTGCGGTGCGTCCGGTCCTCGCTCCGCTCCGGTCCGGGCGCTCCTCGGCGCCCCCTCACCCGCACCCGCCAGGCCGTGTCGCCGTCGTCTTCATCGATTACACGCGTCGCCCGCAGTAGCTTGAGCCTGTAGCTACTGAAAGCTCAAGGGAGATCAATGCGGATCACAGATGCGACCGTCGGAAATTACAGGTCGATCGGGAAGCAGACGCACTTCGCGCTCTCGGACCTGACGACTTTGATCGGGCCCAACAACGAAGGCAAGAGCAACTTACTCCGGTCCTTGGCTCTTGGACTTCGTGTGATCGAGGCATGGGGGAACCTGCCCGAGCGGTTGACGAATACGGGTGAGCTTTCGGGCCCTCAGCTCGGACTAGTGTATGACCCGTTCCACCCGCGCAGAAGGCCGGACCGTCACAGAGATGTCAGCTACGACTGGTCAGCTGACTACCCCCTCTCGAAGCAAGGGGCGAGGAGCCCTCAGCCCACTGTGGTGCGGATTACATTCAGCCTCACAGAGGAGGAAGTCGCGGAATTTCGGGAGGAAACCGGACTCTCCAACAATGGGACGTTACCCATCGAGCTGAAGTTCAGCCGATCAAAGACCTCACTCCAAGTCGTGAAGCCCGGCCGCGGCGCTGCTGGGTACACCAGCAAAGCACCTACTATCGCAAAGTTCGTGAGCCAGCGAATCGATTACGTCCTCGTACCAGCTGTTCGAACGATGGAGCAGGCCATGGAGTTGCTGAACAGCCTTGCGACATTGAGGCTTAATGAACTCGCGAGAACAGACGCATACCGGGTGGCACTACGACAGGTCGACGAACTCCGCTCCAGCGTGGTCGAGAGCGTCCAGGCGGACCTGAAGAACACTATTTCGACCTATCTCTCGAACGTATCCAGCGTTGAGCTGATACGTCGAGACGTCCGCACCGCAGAGACCATCAACCGAGTAGTGATCGATGATGGATCTCCGACGTCGCTCGCCCAAAAGGGCGACGGCGTCAAAAGCCTGTTCGCCCTCGCTCTGATCCAACACCTGGCAAATCAGCGCGTCGATCAAGCGAGATCGAGCCTCGTACTACTCGTAGACGAACCCGAAGCTCACCTGCATTCGCGCGCTGTACATGATTTACTCGCCCTCTTCACCAAGATCGCGCGCCAACAGCAAGTTGTTCTCGCGACTCACAACCCGATCTTCGTGAATCGAGAATCGATCGCCGCCAACGTGCTCGTTCGCAGCAACGCTGCCACTGCTGCCCGCACCGTGCAGAGCATCCGCGAGGTGATGGGCGTCGAACTACACGACAACCTCGATTCAGCGGAGGTCGTTGTCCTAACCGAAGGCTGGACCGACGCAAAGATCCTCCCCGCGGTTCTCGCCCACATCACTACAAAAGCAACGAAAGATATCTCCTCAGGACGCATCGTATTCAAGGCCGCAACCGGCACTGGGAAAATAGGCCGCCTCATCCAGCGCGAGCGCTCCACCGCGTGCCGAATTCTCGCAGTGCTCGATGGTGATGCGGCGGGTGATGCGCAAGCGCAGCAGCTGCATGACGACGGCGTACTCGACCGCGCAAACATCTTCGTCCTGCGAGATCCGGGCCGCGATGCGTCAGAGATCGAAGACTTGATCAATCCTTCGGTGTACCTCGATGCGCTCAAGACGAAGTTCGGCAGACAGTTCAAGGAAAACCAGTTCAAGAATCCGCGCAAGAAGTGGTCGCAGAACTTCGTCGCCGCTGCCTCGGCAGTCGGCCTCTCTGGAGCGCCAGCGGATCTCCTCAAGGAAGCGAAGATGGTCGTCAGCCACTCCGTTTCCCACGCCAGCAGTCAATCCGCAAAGCCCACCGCAATGACGGTGATGGAAGCCCTAAGCGTAGCCATCTGGAACGACAAGTAGTCCGCCTGTGGTCCACGGACCGTGCCGGTTCTGTGCCGGTAGTTCCACTGAGATCACCCTCAACTAGCCGCGACCAACCATGACAACTTCCGCGTAATCACGCAGCAAACGAAGATCAACGAGCACCCACCGGGCCACCGCATACAACTGAAAATCGTGAGGTCACGGGATCGACGCCCGTCGGAGCCACTGGGACCCTCGTGGCTTCTACGCACGGGGGTTTCTTCATTCCGGGTCGAGACCCACAGCGCACCATCACATGGCAGCCAGGACGAACTGCGCGAAAGCCCCGGCCGACAACAGCGCAAACCCGCCCGCGGCGACGAGAAGAGCTCGTATCGCGCGGCGCTCGATGGCGTAAGCGACCGCACGAGCGACGAGGGCGACTCCCGCGACAACCATCGCCAGTCCACCCAGGACGGTGCCCCAATATCGAGCACCGTCGCCCCCGAATACGACCATGAAGTAGGTCACCAACACACCGACGAAGCAGATGGCGACAGAGAGAACGAACCCGGCGAGGGACGCCTCGCGAAAGCGCTCGGCGCCGCCGCTCTCCCGTCGAACGAATTCGCGCGTAGCCCGTTCACCGAACTTCTGGCGATACAGAGGCACCAGGATCAGGACGTCCCTGAGCTCTGCAGGATCGGGAACATCCGGAGGTATCGCCAGGAAGGCTCGCGTCCAACGCTCGGAGAGCCCGCTGGCCGCGATCATCCGAGCGAGACGATCCCGTTCTATCGGTGTCGTCCACCCGTCGAGGACGATCCCCCACCGACCGGCCTGATCGGGAGAGTTCAGGCCGCGATAGATCTCGGCCAACGCGCGCCGCGTCTCGAAAGGAGGACGGTCCTGCTCTGCAGCTTTGCGGAGCACCTCGAGGGCGGCCTTGACGTTCCCGGCGTTGATCAACGCACGCGCCGACGCTATCGCCGTCACCACGGCGCCTCCTCCTGGCCCAGGGATCGCCCGCGGCACGCCGCCGAACATGTCCAGACGTTACCGGAAACGGCCGCCCTCCGCGCCCGACGACATGACCGCGATGACGATTGGAAAGGAACGAGCACGAGGGCGTGTCTGACAATGTCCGTGTCCAGGCGATGACGGCGCTGAGCACGGCGGCAGCGCGGTAGAGACAGTGGTCAGGTGCGCCATCAGCGGCAGGAACATTGGTGAGTTACCGGCCTGACCGGGTGTGATCAGCGTCACCACGGGGAGCCCGTTGCCAACGACGAGCTGGTGAATCTTCGTCGACAGGCCGCCCCGGGAGAGCGGCCGATGCCATGATCAAGCGGCTCTTCCCGCAGTTTCCAGCCACACGACGGTGCTGACCTCGGCGCTCGGCTCAGCTCTCGCTCACCCGCGGTCGGCGTGCGAGGACCAGGACCACGGCCCACATCGTCACGAGCACGCCGGTCAAGATGAACCCGAGGTCGTCGATGCCGAACGATGCCAGCCACGGAAGAGGGCCGCCGAGCCCGAGGTTGTCGACGAGGACGCCCGCCAGCTGGACGATCGCGATCAGCACCGCGGCGACGACCGAGAGTCCGGTCATCGCGATCGCGTACGCCGCACCGATATGGCGACGGCCGGGCTGCAGAGTGTACGCGCGACGCATGACTGCACCCTGCGTCGTATCGAAAGCACTCATTCCGGCAGCGAACAGCACCGGCAGAGTGAGCGCCGCCCACCACGGCACGGCAACGAGGGTGGCGGCGCCGGCGAGAGCAAGCAACCCGATCTCGGTCGCGGTGTCGAACCCAAGTCCGAACAGCAACCCGACGATGTACATGCGCGACGGACGATCGACCGCTTTCTCGAAAGGTCCGAGCAAGCGGAGTACGGGCCCTCCCACCGCCTGGTGGCCCCCCTGGTGGCCCACCTGATCGCGACGGCGCAGCGACGCGACGTTGATCGCGGCGATCGCGAGGAGGAAGACTCCGGAGACCGTGGGGCCGATGATCCCCGTCCAGGTGCGCAGCGCGGAGGAGTCGTCTGCCAGCGAGGAGCCGATCGCCGCGATCCCGAGGGTCAACAGGATGCACAGGACCACCACGATCGTGGAGTGCCCGAGGGAGAACCAGAAGCCGACTGTCGTCGCCGGGCGCCCCCGTTCGGCGAGCCGCCGGGTGGTGTTGTCGATCGCTGCGATGTGGTCGGCGTCGAAAGCGTGCCGTACTCCGAGCGCATAGGCCGTGAGCCCGACCCCCAGAGTCACGAGTGCGCCACCCCCACCACCGAGCGGGATGTCAGCCGGGATGACGATCAGGAGGAGGACGCCCCAGCCGAGCACGTGCAGCAGCCCGATCAGCGCGATGACCGCGATCGTGCCGCGCCGCGGCACCGTCCGCGTGCCGAATTCAGACAGTGACGTCACTTCAGTTCCCTCCGACCGCGGCTTCGTTCGCTGGTTCGTCGCCGTGCGGTGCCGTTCTCTGTCGCGCCCGCTCGGCCCATCCGTCCCACACCCGGTCGAGGCGCGACGTGTGCGTCTCGGCGCCGAAGTGACGCGCGATCGCACCGTGATGCTCCAGCACGAGGTCGTCCGCCGTCGTCGACGGCCGGAATCCCAGCGCGATCACCGCGTCGAGCACCCTGTGCTCGCCCAGCACACCCGGCTCGGGAGCGAGCCCGTCGAGGTCGAGCTGCTCGACCAGCAGCGGACCTTCGGCATCCCGCGCCGTGAAAGCCGAGCGCAATCGCCCGCCGCTCTCGCCGTGCCGCCCGAGGACGAGGGTCTCGCGGATGACGGCGGTCGCCCCCGCCGCGAGGTCGAGCGTCGTGCGGCGCTCGACCTCGGCGCCATCCGTCACCACGAACGGGAGTCCGCGCCACAAGAGCGTCGCTCCCTCCTCAACTCGCACCGACATGGTCCAGGCCGAGGGCCGTCCGTCCGCCCGATAGGCGATGGTTCCGCCGACGTCTTCGAGCTCGAGCAGGCAGCCCGCCCCGACGACGACCTCGACGTGCACGTGGTCGCCGCCGAGGAGGATCATGCCCGCCGCGGCGAGCGCGACGTGCGCGCGGGAGTCGTCCCGCGCGACCAGCCGCGGTGCGAGCGCGCCGACGGTCAGGTCGACCCGGGCCCTCGGGTCGCCCTGGCGGACGGCGATGCGTGTGGGGATCACTCGTGCGTGTGCGTCCCGACGCCCGCGTGCTCGTGCGCGTGCTCGTGCGCGTGTACGAATCCGCCCTCGGGATGCTCCTCGTCGGCGTGGAAGTGCGGCGCCATCGGTCCCGGGTCCTGCGGGACGTGCGTTCCGGCTCGGTGATCCGCCAGCATGCTCAGCACCCAGGCGCGGAGCGCTGCCACGGACGCCGGATCGTGCCGCGAGAGCGCGAGGACGGCGCGCCCCTCCCGCGCGTCCGAAGCATCCGCCACCATGCGCGGCACGTCGACCCCGACGTACGGCGCGAGGTCCGTCTTGTTGACCACGAGCAGGTCCGCGCGGCCGATCCCGGGGCCCCCCTTGCGCGCGACGTCACCACCCCCGGCCACGTCGAGCACGAAGATCTGGGCATCGACGAGCGCGGGCGAGAACGTCGCGGTCAGGTTGTCGCCGCCCGACTCGATGAGCACGACATCGAGCGGTGCGAAATCCCGCTCGAGGTCTTCCGCGGCGAGCAGGTTGGTCGTGATGTCGTCGCGGATGGCGGTGTGCGGGCACGCACCCGTCTCGACCGCGCGGATGCGTTCGGGATCGAGCACCCCAGCGGACCGCAGAAAGCGTGCATCCTCGTCCGTGTAGATGTCGTTCGTGATCACGCCGAGGCGCAGATCGTCGGCGAGCGCGCGACAGACGGTCGCGATGAGCGACGACTTGCCGGTCCCGACGGGGCCGGCGACGCCGAGCCGGAGCGCGCGGTCGGATGCGGGGGAATCAGGCACGGAAGAGCCTCCTGTTGCTGGCGGCGTGGGCTTCTGTCCACGCCTCGGATTGGGGAGCGCTGGACGCGGGGATCGCGTCGGGCGAGGTGATGATCGCGAGGTGCGGGACGAGTGGGTCGACGGACTCGCACGCGTCGAGCACGAGCCGCGCCCCCTCGACCGGGTCTCCGGGTTCGAGTTTCAGCAGGGCCGCGACGGCGCACGCCATGTCGTCGTAGACCGCGAGACGCACGAGCGTCTCGGCGTCCACCTCGGCGTGCGCCGCGACGGCGCCGAGCACGATCGGTCGCGGCACGCCCGAACCGGACGCCATGCTCACGACAGCGGCGATCGACGCCGACTCCGGCCAGAGCCCGCGAGCCAACCGCAGGAACCCTCGACCGAGCTCGCGGGAGGCGTGCCGCGCGGCGGCACTCGGGGTGCGGGCGGCCCATGCGCGTTCGAGGGCGTCGAAGGACGGGGCATCCGCCTGCGCGATGTGACGCGCCACGACCGCGACCGCCGCGTCGACCAGGGTGGTGGTCCGGGCTCGTGCGCGCAGGAACGCCGCCACCTGCCGTGGCGCGAGTCCACCCTGCAGGGCCGGCTCGAGGCCGGATGAGAAGGCATGGCCGCCGGATGGCAGGCGGGCGTCGGCCAGAAGCAGGGTGATCGTCTGCGCGGCGGGGTTCATCGGGTCACCGCGTCAGAACATGTTGTACAGCTGGGCGAGGGGCAGGGACTCCGCGGGAGCGGGCGCGACGCGCTCGCCGTCGATCGCGATCTCGAACGTGTCGGGTTCGATGCGGATGTCGGGCAGCAGGTCGTTGTTCTTCATGTCGGCCTTGCCGATGTGCCGGGTCGGCTCCACCGGGGCGAGTCGTCGGCGCAGCCCCAGGGTCTCGGCGAGCCCCTGCTCAAGAGCCGCGGGCGCGACGTAGGTCACCGACAGATCGGCGCCGATCGTGTCGCCGAAGGACGGGCGCATCATGACCGGCTGCGGCGTGGGGATCGAGGCGTTCGGATCCCCGAGCGCCGCCCAGGCGATCGAGCCGCCCTTGACCACGACGGCGGGGCGCACACCGAAGAACTTCGGGTCCCACACGACCAGGTCGGCCATCCGGCCCACCTCGATCGAGCCCACGTCGTACGCGATACCGTGCGCGACCGCCGGGTTGACCGTGTACTTCGCGACATAGCGCCGCGCGCGCTCGTTGTCCGCCGCCATCCCCCCGCCGAGCGGTCCGCGATGGTGCTTCATCACGTGCGCCACCTGCCACGTGCGCGTGATCACCTCGCCGATACGGCCCATCGCCTGCGCGTCGGAGGAGGTGATCGAGAGCGCCCCCATGTCGTGCAGGATGTCCTCTGCGGCGATCGTGGTGGCACGGATGCGCGACTCGGCGAAGGCCAGATCCTCCGGAACCGCGGGGTTCAGGTGGTGGCAGACCATCAGCATGTCCAGGTGCTCCGCGACCGTGTTGACCGTGTGCGGCAGCGTCGGGTTCGTCGAGCCCGGGATCACGTTCGGCAGGCCGGCGATCGACAGGATGTCGGGGGCGTGGCCCCCGCCGGCGCCCTCGACGTGGAAGGCATGGATGGAGCGCCCGCCCATCGCCGCGATCGTCGACTCGACGAAGCCGGCCTCGTTGAGGGAGTCGGAATGGAGCGCGACCTGCAGACCCCAGTCATCCGCCGCCCGCAGCGACGCGTCGATCGCGGCGGGGGTCGAGCCCCAGTCCTCGTGCACCTTGTAGCCGGCCGCGCCCCCGAGCGCCTGCTCCTTCAGCGCCGCCGCCGAGACCGTGTTGCCCTTGCCGAGCAGCAGCACGTTCACGGGCAGGGGGTCCAGGGCGCGGTGCATCGCCTGCAGGTGCCATGCGCCGGGGGTGACCGTCGTGGCCTTCGATCCCTCCGACGGGCCCGTCCCGCCACCCACGATCGTGGTGATGCCGGTCGCGAGCGCCTCGTGGATCTGCGAGGGCGAGAGCAGGTGCACGTGCGAGTCGATCGCGCCCGCCGTGACGATGCGCCCCTCGCCCGCGATCACATCCGTCGACGGGCCGATGGTCATGTCGATCCCATCGCTGATATCCGGGTTGCCGGCGTGACCGATGCCGACGATCCGGCCCTCGCGGATGCCGATGTCGGCGCGGACGATCCCCCACCAGTCGAGGATGATCGCGTTCGTGATGACGGTGTCGAGGGCACCGTCCGCCCTGGTCGTCGTGGCCTGCGCCATCGACTCGCGAATCGACTTGCCGCCCCCGAAGACCGCCTCTTCACCCCCCGCCGTGAGGTCGCGTTCGATCTCGATCCACAGATCGGTGTCGCCGAGACGCACCTGGTCGCCGACCGTGGGACCGTAGATCGCGGCATACCGGGCGCGGTCAATCCAGACCATCGAGCATCTCCTCACCGTCGGCCTTGAGCTGGATGCCGGGAACCCGGCGCGCACCGCGCAGCGCGACGGCATCGAGCTCGCGCGACGCACCGGGCTCGAACCTCTGCGACGTGCCCGACGGAATATCGAGCCGGAAGCCGTGCGCTCGCGCCCGATCGAATCGCAGCCCCGCGTTCGCGTCGGGCAGGTGCAGGTGCGAACCGATCTGAATCGGGCGGTCGCCGGTATTGACGAAGACCAACCGGATGCGTTCGTCGTCCGTCCGATCGCCGTTCAACTCGATCTGCCCCGGACGGATCCGAAAGGCCCCGGGGCCTTCACTCGATGCGGATGCCACGGCATCCCCTTTCGCGGGAGGTCGACTCAGTCGATGGGGTGATGGATGGTGACGAGCTTTCGCCCGTCGGGGAACGTCGCCTCGATCTGCACGTCGGCGATCATCTCGGGAACCCCCGGCATGACCTGCTCCCGGGTCAGGACGCGCCGCCCGGCGTCCATCAGCTCGGCGACCCCTCGGCCTTCCCGCGCCCCCTCGATGACCCAGCACGAGAGCAGCGCCATGGTCTCGGGATGGTTCAGGGCGATGCCGCGGTCGAGCCGGTCGCGCGCGACCATGGCGGCGACCGAGAGCAGGAGCTTCTCGGTCTCGGCTGGCGTGAAGTGCATCGCGTCCCTCCGACGTCGGATCGATGTCAGAAGTGTGTCACAACGCGATGGCGGAGACGACGGAGAAAAGGCCGGAATCACGCCCGCTGGGCCGATGTGCCCTGCAAATACAGGCGTTTTGGCCGGATGAGCTTCCGACGGTTTACACGATCGGAACAATCGAGAAATGTCAGAGTAATGTCACGGTCCCATGCTGACTGCTACCGCAGCAGTCGGCGAGCACCCTCGGCCGACCCAAACCGGCACGCGAAGCCCGCACTATCCGGCCTCGAAACGCACGCACCACCGGTCCACCCCTGCACCACGCCCTGATTCACCGATCAGCACGCACCGTCGTTCCTCGGCACGCCTTCCTTCGGCGTGCCTCGGGACCGTGGCGGCACGACGGCGTTATTCGGCGTGCCCGCAGACGTACCACCCATCCGAGAACGCACCAACCTGCTTCACACAGAAACGGAGATCCACATGATTACGACACGGACCCGACGGGCCCGACGTCTCCTGGCCGTTCCGGCCATGGCGGCGGCCGCGGCCCTCGTGCTCGCCGGTTGCGGCGCACGAGCGGGAGACTCGGAGGCATCCGAGTCCGTCGCCGCCTCCGAGAGTTGCATCGACACCTCGGGCGACACGATCAAACTCGGCTTCCTGAACTCCCTCACGGGCGGCATGGCGATCTCGGAGAAGACCGTCTCGAACGTGCTGCACATGGCCGCGGACGAGATCAACGCCGACGGCGGAATCCTCGGCAAGCAGATCGAGTACATCCAGGAAGACGGCGCCACCGACTGGCCCACCTTCGCCGAGAAGACCGAGAAGCTCCTCACGCAGGACTGCGTCGCGGCGATCTTCGGCGGCTGGACCTCGTCGTCCCGCAAGGCCGTCAAACCTGTCGTCGAAGAGCACAACGGCCTGTTCTTCTACCCCGTGCAGTACGAGGGTCTCGAGGCTTCGCCCAACATCTACTACACCGGCGCGACCACGAACCAGCAGATCCTTCCCGCGATGGACTACCTCGCCTCGCAGGGTGTGAAGACGCTGTTCCTCGCCGGCTCGGACTACGTCTTCCCCCGCACGGCGAACGCCATCATCAAGCTCTACGCGGCCGAGCTCGGCATCGAGATCGTCGGCGAGGAGTACGTGCCGCTCGACAAGGACGACTGGACGACCCAGGTCGCCAAGATCGTCGCGGCCGACCCCGACTTCATCTTCAACACGATCAACGGCTCGTCCAACGTCGGCTTCGTCAAGGCCTACTACGACGCCGGCCTGACCCCCGAGACGACGCCGATCATCTCGGTGTCGATCGCCGAAGAAGAGGCGCCGTCGATGGGCCACGAGGTCACGGGCAACTACGCATCCTGGAACTACTTCCAGTCGATCCAGTCGCCTGCCAATGAGAAGTTCATCGCCGACTGGAAGGCCTACCCGGGCAGTAGTGGAGTGACCTCCGACCCGATGGAAGCCGCGTACATCTCGCTGTACCTGTACAAGGCGCTCGTGGAGGCGGCCGGATCGTTCGAGGTCGACGACGTGAACGCCGCGGCTGCGGCCGGAGGCATCAGCTTCGACGCGCCCGAGGGCACCGTCACCCTGGACGGCGACAACCACCACATCTCCAAGGAAGGCCACATCGGAAAGATCAACGCCGAGAACCAGTTCGACATCGTCTGGTCGTCGGATGGTCCCATCGCACCGGACCCCTTCCTCGAGGAATACGACTGGTTCCCCGAGGACGTCCGCGATGCTCTCGTAGCGGCCGCGGGCTGACCCACCCCTGAGCGTGGGGTCCCGTGCCACCGGTACGGGACCCCACGCCCCAGAACCTCCCCCGAACTTCCCACACAGAGAGAGCGACAGCACGTGGATGCACTCATACCGCCGCTCCTGAACGGCGCCGCGCTCGGTGCGCTGCTGCTGCTCGCAGCGCTCGGGCTCACCCTGACCTTCGGTCAGATGGGGGTGATCAACATGGCGCACGGCGAGTTCATCATGGCGGGCGCCTTCATCGCCTATCTGACCCAGCTGGTCATGACCTCGATCAACCTCTCGATCGTGGTCGCCTTGCCCCTCGCCTTCATCGGCGCGGGGCTGCTCGGACTCCTGCTCGAGATCGGCATCATCCAGTGGATGTACCGACGCCCCCTCGACACCCTCCTCGTCACCGTGGGTGTGAGCCTGATCCTGCAGCAGATCGCGCTGCAGGTCTTCCCCGCGCAGGGGGTGCCCGTCGAAAGCCCCGACTGGCTCGACGGGCAGATCGATGTGTTCGGCTACGGCTGGCCGCTCCGTCAGGTCTTCACGATCCTGCTCGCCGCGCTGTGCCTGGCCGCTCTGGCCGCGTGGCTGAAGTACTCGGCCTTCGGACGCCGGATCCGGGCCACCGTGCAGAACCGCGACCTCGCTGAGACCAGCGGCATCCACACCCGCGCCATCGACCGATTGACCTTCTTCGTCGGCTCGGGCCTCGCCGGCGTCGCGGGGGTTGCCGCCTCGCTCATCGGCGGCACGAACTCTCAGATGGGGACGCAGTACATCATCCCGGCCTTCCTCGTCGTCGTGGCCGGGGGCATCGGCCAGATCAAGGGCACCGTGATCGCCGCGCTGGCGTTCGGCATCGCCCTGTCCTACTTCGCCGATTGGACGACCGGCAGCATGGCGCAGGTGCTCGCCTTCGTCCTGCTCGTCGTCTTCCTGCAATTCCGACCGCAGGGCCTGTTCACGGTCCGCACCCGGGGGCTGACATGACCAAGATCAAACCGTGGCTTCCCCTCATCGGGATCGGCGTGTTCGCCGTCCTGCTGCTGGTCGTCGCACCCGCCGTGCTCTCGACGCACTGGATCAACAACCTCGGAAAGTACTGCTGCTGGGCGATCGCGGCAGTGGGCATCGGCCTCGCCTGGGGCCGAGGCGGAATGCTGGTGCTGGGTCAGGGCGTCTTCTTCGGTCTCGGCGCCTACGCAATGGCGATGCATCTCACCCTCGAGAGCGCGGGCCCCGACAGCCTCCCCGTCTTCATGATCCTGTACGACCCGTCCGCACCCCTTCCCGCCTTCTGGGAGCCGTTCCGCAGCGACCTGTTCACTCTGCTCGCCATCGTCCTGCTCCCGGTGATCGTGGCCGGGATCCTCGGCTACGCGTTGTTCAAGCGGCGCATCAAGGGGGCGTACTTCGCGATCCTGTCCCAGGCGCTCGCGGTCGCCCTGGCCGTGCTGATCAGCTCGACGATCCGTGAGACGGGGGGAGACACCGGGCTGAGCGACTTCACCTACTTCTTCGGCTTCGTCCTGGACGACGCCGCCAACAAGGTGATGGTCTTCATGATCGCCGCGGCCCTGCTGATCGTGTGCCTGCTGGTGGTGTGGCAGCTGAACCGCAGCCGCTTCGGCGAACTGCTGATCGCCACCCGCGACGCCGAAGAGCGCGTCCGCTTCCTCGGCTACGACCCCGCCAACATCAAGCTGGTCGCGTATGTGGTCGCCGCCGTCATGGCGAGTATCGCGGGAGCGATGTTCGTTCCCATCGTCGGCATCATCACCCCGGCCGAAATCGGCGCTTCCGCGTCGATCCTGATGATCGCCGGCGTGGCGCTCGGCGGACGAGCGTCGCTGTTCGGTCCGGCCCTCGGGGCCATGGCGATCGGCTGGGGGCAATCCAGCCTCGGATCGAGCTGGCCGAGCGGTTGGATCTACATCCTCGGCCTGGTGTTCATCCTGGTGACCCTCTTCCTGCCGATGGGACTGTCCTCGCTCTGGGGAAAGGCGAAGAGTGCGGTGTGGCGCCCGCGCCCCGCACCCACCGAGCCCGCGGCCGCGGCGCCCGTCCTCGAAGAGGTGAAGAAATGACCCCCACGGATGGCTCGCTCGTCGTCACGGATCTGCGCGTCGAGTTCGACGGATTCGTCGCCGTCGGCGGCGTCTCGTTCGATGCCCACCCCGGCGAGGTCCGGTTCCTTATCGGGCCGAACGGCGCCGGCAAGACGACCTGCATCGACGCCATCACGGGCCTGTCCAAGGGCACCGGATCCGTCACGCTCGGCGGCCAGGAACTCCTGGGCAAGGCCGTGAACAAGATCGTCAAGCTCGGCGTCGGACGCACCTTCCAGACGGCCAGCGTTTTCGAGCAGCTGACGGTCCTGCAGAACCTCGACATCGCCGCCGGTCTGCACCGCTCGTCGTGGTCGCTCCTTCGGGCCCGCCGCGGCATCGATCCCGCTATCGAGATGGCGCTGGAAGAGACGGGGCTCGCCGACGAGCGCGAGACGCCCGCCGGCATCCTTTCGCACGGCCAGAAGCAGTGGTTGGAGATCGGGATGATGCTGGTTCAGGATCCCCGCGCGCTGCTTCTCGACGAGCCCGTCGCCGGCATGAGCCAGGACGAGCGGACGGCCACGGGCGAGCTCCTGGAGCGCATCGCGGAGCGCCGAACGGTGCTCGTCGTCGAGCACGACATGGACTTCATGCGCCGTTACGCGTCGCGCGTCACGGTGCTGCACCAGGGCAAGGTGCTCTCGGAGGGCAGCGTCGCACAGGTGCAGGCCGATCCGAAGGTGCAGGAGGTCTATCTCGGCACCGCGGCCGCTCCGACGACGACGGGAATGATGGCGGTGGCCGACGGGGCGAGCCCGACGACGGATACCACGCCCTACGGAGAGGACGCCTGACATGCTCGAGATGGACGACATCCAGGCCGGCTACGGCCGGACACTCGTGCTGCACGGCGTGACCCTGCCCAGCGCGCAGACGGTCGCGGTACTCGGCCACAACGGCGCGGGCAAGTCCACCTTGCTACGCGTCGCGATCGGTCTCATCAAGCCGCGCAGCGGCAAGGTGATCTTCGACGGCGCCGACATCACCGCGCTCGCCCCCAACAAGCGGAGCGCACGCGGTATGGCGTACGTGCCGCAGGGTCAGCAGTCGTTCACGCAGCTGACGACCATGGAGAACCTGCAACTCGTGGCCGATGGGCGCAAGCGCGGCAAGGCGCTCATCGAGCAGCAGCTCGCGCGCTTCCCGGCGCTCGAGAAGTTCGCCACGCGCAAAGCCGGGCTGCTCTCGGGCGGCCAGCGTCAGCAGCTCGCGATCGCCCGGGCGCTCATCACCGAGCCGAAGATGCTGATCCTCGACGAGCCCACCGAGGGCATCCAGCCCACGATCGTCGCCGAGATCGAGCACACGATCATGCAGCTCGCGAGCGAAGGACTCTCGGTCCTGCTCGTCGAGCAGCACATCGGGTTCGCCCTGGAGGCTGCCGACGAGTACCTGGTCCTGGCCAGCGGCTTCGTATCCAACACGGGGAGGGGCGGAGCTTCCGCCGCAGAGGGGGTCCGCGCGGCCATGGCCATCTGAGCATCGGAGAAGAACGTGATCGAGGGCGATCCGGGCGCAATACGGCTGTAACACGTGACCCGCCACAATGAGCCCCACGCGTGAGGCGCAAGGAGTTGCGACGGTGACCAGTGCAGACAACGCGCGGGCGGCGGCCGAGGACAGCCTCGAGGACTACGCCTTCCGGTACGTGCCCCGCACGTTCCGGCGGTGGAGCGCCGGAGCCGTGGGGGTGACCGCGCTCGGCTCCATCGCGTTCCTCGCCGACTTCTCCATCGGCGCCAGCATCGGGATCGAGCACGGCACGATCAACGCCGTGCTCGGCATCCTGCTCGCGTCCGTCACCATCTTCATCGTCGGCGTACCGATCGCCTACTACGCGGCGCGATACAACCTCGACCTCGACCTGATCGCGCGGGGGTCGGGGTTCGGCTACTACGGCTCATCGATCACGACCGTCATCTTCGCCGTCTTCACGTGCATCTTCTTCGCGCTCGAGGGCGCGATCATGGCGCAGGGCCTGCAGGTCGCCACCGGCATCCCCCTGCCCATCGGCTATCTCATCTCGACCGTCGTCGTCATCCCGATCGTGATCTACGGCATGCGCGCGCTCGAGCGCCTGCAGTTCTGGACGACGCCTCTCTGGCTCGCCCTCGCTCTGCTTCCCCTCCTGTGGGTGATAGTCTCGGACCCCGGAGCCGTGCAGGCATTCGTGTCGTTCACCGGCAATTCGGACGGGGACCTGCACTTCGGCGCCATCGTCGCCAGCGCGGCCGTGTGCTTCGCCCTCACCCCCCAGCTGGCCGAGCAGATCGACGTGATCCGGGCCATGCCGCCACGCACGCGCCAGAACCGACGTTCCTGGTGGACATCCCTGCTGTTCGCGGGACCCGGATGGGTTCTCTTCAGCGGAATCAAACAGGTGGTGGGGGTCTTCCTCGCCGTCTACCTGTTCACCCGCATCGATCCCGACCTCGGCACGCGGGCCACCGAACCGGTGCGGCAGTTCGTCGGACTCTACGCATCGATCATGCCCGAATGGCTCGCGATCGGGCTCGCTCTGATCCTCGTCGTCATCGCGCAGGTGAAGATCAACGTGACGAACGCGTATTCCGGCTCGCTGGCGTGGTCGAACGTCTACACCCGTCTGACGAAGACCTATCCCGGCCGGTCGGTCTTCATGTATTTCAACCTGGCGATCGCGCTGGCGCTGATGTGGATGGATGTCTTCAGCCTGATCTCGTTCGTCCTCAGCCTCTACGCCAACGTCGTCATGGCGTGGCTGGTGACGATCGCGGCGGACATCGTGATCAACAAGCACCTCCTGCGCATCTCGCCGAAGTACCCCGAATTCCGCCGCGGAATGCTCTTCGACTGGAACCCGGTCGGCCTCGTTTCGGTGGGGCTGGCATCCGTGCTGTCGTTGACGGCCTTCGCCGGCGCGTTCGGTGCGGACATGCGGTCGTACTCCGTCCTGATCGCGATAGGCGTGGCCATGATCACGACGCCCGTCATGGCACTGGCGACACGGGGTCGCTTCTACCTGCGTCGTCAGACCGACGGCATCGCATCGCCCATCCTCGACGCGGACGGAAACCCATCCGGTGAGCGACTGCGCTGCCATGTCACCGGCTACACGTTCGAGCGCCCGGATATGCTGGCCTCGGCGGAACGCGGACCGCACGGGGAGACGCAGTACGTCTCGTCGCTGGCACTGACACTCGACGACTCCGACCGTTACGTCCTACCGCCGGAGCCGGCATCGGCACCGGCGCGACCGAAGGTCTCCGCCGAAAGCATCGGGGCGACGGGACGACACTCCGGGAGGGGAAGAGGACAATGATGGCGGAGACGGTGGACACACCGACCGCGATCCTCGCGAGCGCTGCCGCGTCGTTGCGCGAGAACACCTTCGACGACATCTCTTACCGCGCCCTCGGCGACGCCGTCGGCGTCTCGGAGCGCACGATCTATCGCCAATTCCCGACGCGCTCGCACCTTCTCGAGAGCCTGGCTCAGTGGATCGAAGAGACCGAGTTCCCTCTCCCGGCCTTCGTCACGATCCCGCAGTTCCAGGCGGCGGTGCGGGCCCGTTTCGGCCAGTTCGATGCCTCCCCCGCGTTCGCCTTCGTGTGCGCTCGCGCCGCCTCGATCTCTCCCACGGGCGATCCCGAACCGACATTCCTGACCCGCACCGTCGAGGCGATGTTGCAGACCACCTATCCGAGCGTCGACGCCCGCGACCTCCGCCGCGTCGCTGCCACGCTGCGATACTTCTCGTCCGCGCAGTTCTGGGCACGCATGCGCACCGGGTTCGACATGGGTGCTTCCGAGACCTCGGATGTCTTCGACCGCACGGTCGGGCAGACGCTCGGTCGGCTCCCGTCCGTCACGCGGACCGCCAGCTGATGTCGCGGGCGGAACGGGCGGGGGCGCCATGACGACCGCTTCCGACGAGGCATCCCCCGGCGCGGACCTCAATCGGACACAGGAGGCGATCCTCTCCGCCTACGCGGAGCTCATCGAGGAGCTCGGCACGGACGACGTCTCGTTCCGCCTCATCGCGCGCCGCGCGGGAGTCGGCGAGCGCACCGTGTTCCGCAACTACGCCACGCGCGTGGACCTCCTCCTGGCGACGGCCGCGTGGATCGAGCGCAGTATCTTCACGCGGGAGGAGTCGGAGTCGGTCTTCGACACCCCCCTGTCGATCCGTGAGGCCATGGAGGCATACGACAAGCGTCCGGAGCTCACGCACGTGGTCGCCGAGACGACGATGCGGGGCGTCAGCGGCGCGGCGCCGACCCCGCGCCGCCAGCGACTCGAGCAGCTGCTCCGCGCGGAGGTGCCAACGCTGGATGACGCGGATCGCCGGGCGATCGTCGCAGCCCTCTCGCACATCGATTCCGCGGCGACGTGGGTCACCCTCCGCCGCGAACTCGGGATGAACCGCCGCGACATCGCCGACGCCGCCGCCTGGGCAGCCGAAGCGGTGCTCGACCCCATCCGCGGGCGCGTCGGCTGAGGCGTGGTCACGACGCCGCACGGTCACGACGCCGCGCGGGCGCCCCGAACCGCTCAGCCCAGCGCGATGAGCAGCGACAGCACCGCGAGGACGATCACGACGGGCACCATCGTGTACCGCTCCGGCTTGCTTCGAGAGATCGCATTCGCCGCGATTCCGAGCACGAAATACCCGAAGATCACCCACATCGCGACCTCGGAGAACGAATCGGGAAAGACGTCGATCGTCCCGACCCTGTCCCACGCGATCACCGCGATCAGCGCGTAGACGAGAATCGACACAACGCTGCCGATCCTCAGGCCGACGGGAAGAACGCGGTGCTGGCCGCCCCACGCGAAGTGCCCCCAGGGTGCGCCGACAGCGAGAGCGAGCTGGAAGCCCGTGAGACCGACGAGCACGACGGTGAGGATGATCGCGTAGAGCACAACTCACCGTAGCGGGCTCAGCATCCGGAGCATCAGCCTTCGAGCGATCCCAGCGTGGCGGCCACGAGCGGGCGCCTCGTCCCCGAGCGGCACGACGAAACGCTCGTCGTCGAGGCTATGACACCGCGGTTCGGGTGCTCCCTTCGACGGGCTCGGGGAGCGTGGATTCGGCTCAGGGAGCGGCGACGGGAAAGTCCGGGTAGACGCTCCAGCCCGCCTCGCGCTCCAGCGCCGCGGCGAGCGCGAGCGCCGACAGTCGCGCGTGCTCGAGCCCGAGGGGCGAACGCACATCGATCGCGAGGGGCGGCGGCTCGCCGAACTTCGGGATGTCGACCTCGGCCCACGCTCCCCCGTCGAGCTCGATACGGGGCCGCGCCGAACCCGCGGCGAGCACCGGGCTGTCGACCGCGAGCGAGATCACGGCGAGCGCGTCGAGCTTCGTGACGGCGAGCTGCACGACGAGCGTCGCCACGGCATTCGGGGCCGCCTCGCGAAAATTGGGAAGAGTCATCAAGACCGAGCGTATGCCTGCGCCAGCGACCGCGGGTTCGATGGGAACGGATCGGATGCCCGCGACGTCGATGCGCGACACCGAGTCGACGGGAAGCGCATCCCAACCGTCCTGATCGACACCCGTCGTCGCAACGACGAACGCTCCGGATGCCGCGCGCACGACGCGCAACGTGTTGTAGTCCGGGCCGTGCCCCGGGGGCAGCAGGTCGGGCGTGAACCCGCGCTCCGCGAAAGCGGGCAGCGGGGTCGCCGCACGGCCTGCCGAGTGCACGACGAACAGGCCGGAATCGTCGAGCAGGAACGCGTTCAGACAGGCATCGGGGTAGACCGCGCGCACCTCGTTGACCGCCGCCGCGATCGCCGTGAGCCGAGCGGATTCGTCGGGACCCGCCGCGCGCAGGTGCCGGCGGACGACCGCGAAGTACACCTCGCTGTCGGTGGTGCCGACGAGTTGCGCGACATCCGCGGGTGCCAACAGGCCCAGCCCCCGGTCGCGCGGCGCGAGTAGTCCGTTGTGCTGGAACGCGAGCCCATCGCGGACGAACGGCTGCGTGTTCTCAGGCAGGGCGGGCGATCCCTTGCTCGCGAAGCGCAGGTACACGATCCGCGCGACGCTGGCCGCGGCCCCATCGAGGTTGCCCGGCTCGAACGCCTCGACGCCGCCCGCGCTCCCGACCCCGCCACCGGCATCGATCCATGCACTGCCCCACCCGTCTGCGTGCAGGCGCGCGAGGTCCGCAAACGCATCGAGCACCCCCTCGTCCCAAGCCTCGCGCGGTGTCAGCGGGCGATCGGCGACGTAGGCCAGCATCCGGGACATCCGGCGCTCCTCTTTATGTGGTGCCCGATCAGGCGTGCGCGGCGTGGTGGCAGCAGGCCGGCGGACCCATCGCGCGCAGCTTCTCGAACGACGCATGATCGACCTGTCCGGATGCCTCGACGAACTCCTTCACGTCGATGCGCTGCCCGCCGAGCCACGTGCCGTGCACCCGGATCTCGCCGATCCGCTCCGGCGCGACGGCGTAGGGGTCGGCGGAGAGTTCGACGAAGTCGGCGAGTTTGCCGGGCTCGATCGATCCGACATCGCCGTCCGTGCCGAGCGCGTACGCGGCGTTGATCGTCTGCGCGCAGAGCGCCTCCCACAGCGTCGCGGCCTGGTCGGGCCCGTGCACGGCGCCCGAACTCGTGCGGCGTGTCACCGCCGTCTGCACGTTGAGCAGGGGCGTCGGCGGCGAGACGCTGCCGTCATTGTGGAAGGACGGATGCACCCCCGCGTCGAAAGCGTCGCGGAACCGCTGCCATCCCACGCCCGTCTCGGTGGAGAACAGCTGCCCGTCGAGCAGATCGCCCCAGTAGTAGTACTGAAAGGGGCCCATCGACGCGACCACACCGAGGCTCGCCGCCCGCCGGAACTGCTCGCCGCGCGCTCCCCCGACGTGTTCCACGCGCCAGCGGTGATCGGTGCCGAGCAGATCGTGCTTCTCCAGCGCGCGTCCGAAGGCATCGAGCACGATGTCGAGCCCGATGTCGCCGTTCACGTGGAAGGCCATCTGCCAACCCTCGGGCGCGTGCTCGTCGAGCAGCGCGTCGAGGCGCTCGCGCGGGTAGTTCATCATCTTCTCGCCCGCCACGCCCGGCGCGATCCCCGCCGCGCGCGTGGCGGGGGTGTCGAGGTACGGCTCGGACATCGCGACGTTGCCGACCCAGGGCGAGCCATCGGCCCACAGCTTGATTCCACGCTTGTGCAACATGGTCTGGGGCGCGGTCGAAACGAACGGCTCACCACAGTCGACCTCGGTGGACATGTGGTACAAAGCGACGCGCAACGGCGAACTCGGGAGCGCCGCGAGGGCCTCGTACGCCGGCTTGAGACTCGTCTGATACGTGTGCTCGGACGTGGACGTGATGCCCGCGCGCGACATGTAGGCGTAGTACTCGACGGCGCCCTGCAACGGCTTTCCGGGCAGGGCGGCAAGGACGGGATGCGCCAGGGCCAGGCATGCGGGGACCTCTGTGGCCGAGCCATCCAGGCTCCCGTCGGCGAGGCGCCCGTAGCTGCCGCCGGGCGGGTCTGCGGGCGGGTTGTCGATCCAGCCGAGCGTGCGCAGCACCGCAGAAGACACGTAGGCCGTGTGCCCCGAGTTGCCGAAGACCAGCACGAGCCGGTCGCCGAAGATCGCGTCGAGGGATGCGGCGGTCGGGGCCTCGTGGTTCTGCAGGAGTCCGTCGTAGCCGAAGAAGGACAGCGCCGTGCCCGCGGGCGTCTCGTCGATCGCCTTCTGGAAGATCGCGAGAACCGCATCCCAGGTCGGCGCGACCCACGGGGCGATGTAGTAGCCGGGCGGCATCGTCGCCATGCCGCTGAGGACCGGATGTGAATGGGGGTCGATGAACCCGGGCATGAGGACCGCGACGCCGGAGTCGCGCACGTCGGCACCGGGAAGTGCCGACCGGCATTCGTCGAGCGACCCGACCGCGACGATCCGCTCGCCCGACACCGCGACGGCTTCTGCTCGAGGCTTCTTCGGGTCCATCGTGAGGATGGCACCGGCGGTCAGTATGTAGTCGGTCATTGGGGCCTCCATGTAGGGCCGTCCTCGTGCATGAACCCAATACAAGACGATCGGAGATCGTCTCCCCCATGATGGCGCATACCGAACCGTTCCCTTTGTTCGGCATACGCTCGCGACGGGCCTCGATCCGATGCTGCGCGGAAACTGAGCACAATCTGAGGATTCTCCGCTTCCGGATCGTCGCAGGACTCCGGTAGCATCAACACTGCATCACCTGGCACCAGCTGTCAGGAAAGACCGAACTTGGGGTTGGGTCTTTCTGGGTGATTGAACGTGGGGTTCGATCCGAGGGGTACCTCTTGGTGATGCACTTGGGGAATTTGTCGTGGCTTGGGCGCCGCGATCTGGGGAAAAACTGGGGATACACGTGCAGGCATCTGCAATTGCGGCTTCCGTGGGTGACGGAAAGCCATGACTACCGTCGAGAACGCGCGGATTGCCGCGCTGCGCTCATCGTTCGTCGCGACGCCCGTCGCCGCGCCGACCATCGTCGCACCGGCCATCGTCGCACCGGCCACGCGGGCGATCGCGTCTCCCGTCACGACCGCCGCGCTCGAGCGGCGGCAGCGCTGGGAGCGCTACTACCGGATGCGGCTCGTCTGGACCGACTTCGTCATCGTCCTGGCGTCCGCCGGACTCGCAGCGTGGATCCAGATCGACACGATCGCGCAGGTCGACCTGACCGATGCACCGTGGCAGTACGGTCGCGTGTTCCTCGTGACCGCCGCCATCTGGCTGCTACTGCTCGCACTCTTCCAGTCGCGGAGTTCGCGCGTCATGGGACAGGGGATGACGGAGTACAAGCGAGTCCTGCACGCGACGGGTCTCGCGTTCGGCATCCTCGCGATCGGCTTCGTGCTGATGCAGTCGCAGGGGATCCGGTCACAGCTCCTCATCGCGATGCCCGTCGGTATCGTCGGCCTCGTGCTCAGCCGCTGGTTGTGGCGCCGATGGCTTCAGCGCCAGCGGGTGGCGGGCCTTTACGTCTCGCGTGCGATGGTCGTCGGCAACCGCCACGATGTCGAGTACGTCCTCTCCTCGCTCCAAGCGGACGGCCGCATGGCCTACCACGTCGTGGGCATCACGCTCGACACCGGCGAGGACAGCGAGATCGTCGTCGGCGGCGAGCACTACCGCGCGTACGGCGACCTCCGGAGCATCGCCTCGCAGGCCACGGCGCTCGGCGCCGATGCGATCATCCTGGCGAGCACTCCGGACGAGGACCGCGGATTCATCAAGCGTCTGTCCTGGCAGCTGGAGGGTACCGCGGCCGAGCTCGTCCTCTCGAGCCCGCTCGTCGACGTCGCCGGACCCCGCATGTCGCTCCGGCCGATGGAGGGCCTGCCTCTCATCCAGGTCGAGATCCCGACCTTCGAGGGTGGGCGTCACCTGACCAAGCGAGCCTTCGATGTCGCGCTCTCTTCCATCGCGCTGCTCTTCATCGGTCTCGCCACTCCTTTCATCGCGCTCGCGATCAAGCTCGACAGCCGCGGACCGGTGTTCTTCCGCCAGCGACGCGTGGGACGCGACGGCGTGGAGTTCTTCATGCTCAAGTTCCGCTCGATGCACGTCGATGCCGAGCAGCAGCTCGAGAAGCTGAAGCAGCAGAACGAGGGATCCGGTCCGCTCTTCAAGCTGAAGTCCGACCCTCGTGTCACGCGGGTGGGCGCTTTCCTGCGCAAGTACTCGCTCGACGAGCTGCCGCAGTTCTGGAACGTCTTCGCCGGCGACATGAGCATCGTGGGTCCGCGCCCGCCCCTCCTGGCCGAGACCAAGGAATACGGCACCTCGACGTATCGACGTCTCTACATCAAGCCGGGCATCACCGGCCCGTGGCAGGTGAGCGGCCGCAGCCACCTCTCCTGGGAGGAGAGCGTCCGCCTCGACCTGCGCTATGTCGAGAACTGGTCCGTGGTCGGGGACTTCCGGCTCGTCTGGCGTACGGTCGGCTCGGTCCTCAAGGCCGACGGCGCCTACTGAGCCCGCCAGCCGGAGCCGTCCGCCCTGGCAACCGCCTCACTCCGCCCTGAGCGGCGCGAGCACCTCGACGTAGGCCGCGACCCGGTCCTTCCAGTCGGGGACGTCCTCCACGACCACGGACGGTGCGGGATCCGCCAGGAGCGCGGACACCGCATCCGGGAATGCGGCGGCATCGGCGACGGTCAGGGAGTCGCTCGCCAGCGTACGAAACCCCGCCACGGGGGTGCTGACGACGGGTCGGCCGACCGCGAGGTATTCGTAGAGCTTGATCGGATCGAGGCTGTCCGTGAACGCGTCCACGATGTGCGGCACGATCAGGACGGCGGCGTGCTGGAGATACGCCGGAACATCGGTGAAGGACTTCGGGCCGAGCAGCGCCACCGCGGGGTGAGCCGCGAGTCGATCGACGTTGGCGGCGGCCAGGGCCGAAGGACCGACGAGCACGACCGATCCCGAAGCGGATGCCGCGGCATCCGCCGTCCGCAGGACGAGATCGACGTCGAGCCGGTCCTCGTGGAGCGTGCCGACATAGAGAGCGGACCGCTCCGGCAGGTCAGCGGGCCGATCATGGGGCACGCGATAGCGAGCGACGTCGACGGCGTTGGGGATGAGAACCACGGACCGCTCCTCGCTGCGCGTGTCGAAGAGCCCTGTGGAGCAGACCACGACGGCGCGGCAACGCTGCATCAGCACCGCTTCGTTCGCGGCGATCCGACGGAGCTCACGTTCGCCGCGGTCGGCGGCGAGCCAGTCGTCGGTCATGTCGTACAGACTCGGCCAGCCCGTCCTCGCCACCAGACCGGCCCAGCTGGGGTCGTTGACCCAGAGCACAGGCTCCACGAGTCCCGCTCTCGTGACCGCCCGGCGCACGTCCCGTCGAAGAAGCGCGTCGGCGGCGGGCCCCGCGAATCGCGGCAGCACCTTGTCGGGCTGGAACAGGCTCAGGCGACCGGCGTACCCGTCCGCGATCCGAAGGCCTCGGCCGCGATTGATACCCCGGCCCGCGACGACGGAGTGCAGCAGATCGTTCGAAGGCTCGACGAAGAGCACGCGCAGGGTCGGATCGGCGCGCAGGAGTCCGTCCACGAGGTACTGGTTGCGGCGCCACACGTCATCCCATGGCTCGAGCGAGAGCACGACGAGGTCGCGATTCACGCGAGCACCCGCTCGTAGACCGCGCGGGTTCCTGCGACCTGGCCACCGATCGTGAAGCGGTCCCGCTGAAGGCGGCGGAGCGCGCTTCCCGCCTCCGAACGAAGCCCGGGATCGACGAGCAGTGCATCGATCACGCGGGCCGCGTCGGTCGCGTCACCGGGGGCGAAGAGCAGATCGGGCGTGGCGACGCCGACGGTCTCCAGGTGTCCCCCGCCCGCGGATGCGACGACGGGGGTTCCCTGGGCCATGGCTTCGAGCACGAGGATTCCGAGCCCTTCGCGCGGAGTCGGAGCGACGACCAGTCCGGCCCGCGCGAGCAGTTCCGGAACATCGGAGCGATGCCCGAGGAATTCCACGCTTCCCGTGACCCCCCGCGTGCGCGCGAGCTGTTCGAGCTGACCGCGTTCCGAGCCGTCGCCCGCGATCCGCAGCGTCCATCCCTCGTCGGCGCCTCGCGAGCGCGCCCACGCCTCGATCACATCCGCGGTGCGCTTCTCGGGTTCGAGGCGCTGAGCCGCGAAAACGAACGGCTCACGGGACATCGCGGCATCCGCGGACTCGACTCCGGAGTAGACGACCTCCGTAGGCGGCTCGACGTTGTGAGCGACGAACTCCGAGATGGCGATCTGGGCAGCGAGTGAGCGGCCGACCGGGCGGAAGGCTGCTCGTGCGAGGGTGCTGGTACCGCGCATACCGGCGAAGTGGCGCGTGCTCACCTGTCGGCTCTTGCGGCCACGCCAGCGGCGGTGCAGCCATCCGACGAGGTCGGCCTGACTCATGTGCGTGTGAAGGATGTCGGGGGCCGCAGTCCTGCGCAGCGATGCCAGCGCGCCACGCATGTCGTCTCCGGGAAGCCAGTCGACATCCGTCGCTGCGAGCGCCCTCTGCATCTGCGCGGACGACCCGCCGATGACGGTGACGTCGACTCCGTCGCGGGCCAGCCCCGAGGCGACGTTGACGATGTAGTTCTCGACGCCGGCGAAGCCCGTCGAGCAGACGAGGTGCACTACCCGCACGTCAGTCACCCCCTCGCGTAATCCCGTTGCAGTCTATGAGCAACCGAGGCAGCCTCGTGCCTGGCTAGCATTGCCGTGTGCGTGTAGCGATGTCGTCCTTCCGGTTCAACAACGAGGGTGGCATCGAGCGCGCGTCGTACGAACTCGCGCTGCGGGTCCAGGACCGTATCGATCTGACGCTCGTGGCGACCGATGTCGATCCGCACCCCGAGCCGCCGTTGAAGTGGCTGCGGGTCGAGGCGCGCAGCAGACCGGGCTTCATCGTGCCCGTTACATACTCGGCCGCGGCCACGCGAGCGCTCGCCGGCCAGGGCTTCGACATCATCCACAACCAGGGCGGCTGCGCAACGCGCGTGCAGGACGTCATCACCGCCCACAGCTGCCACCGCGCCTGGTGGGAGATGAAGTTCCGCAACGGCGAAGCGCTGCGGGCACTCGCGAATCCCTTCCACCACGCGGTGCTGCGGGTTGAACAGCGCAACTACCGGCCGGGCGGCGTGCGCCGGGCCATCGCCGTCTCCCCGACCGTCGGACGCGAGCTCACGCGGTACTACGGCGTCGACCCCGACCTCATCACCGTGATCCCCAACGCCGTCGACGTGACGCGCTTCCAGCCGACGGATGCCGCGGCCCGCCGCGCCCGCATCCGCACTCAGCACGGCTACATCGACGACGACGTCGTGCTGCTGTTCGTCGGCAAGGAGTTTCGCCGCAAGGGCCTGCGCGCGATCATCGACGCCCTCCCCGCGTTGCCGGCCACGGTGAAGCTGCTCGTCGTCGGTGGCGACGACCCTGGGCCCTTCCGATCGCGCGCCGCCGAACTCGGCGTGGCCGACAGAGTCACGTTCGTCGGCCACTCCCCCATCGTCGAGGACTACTTCCAGGCATCCGACATCTTCGTCTTCCCGACGATGTACGAGCCGTTCGGGCTCGTCGAACTCGAGGCAGCGGCATCCGGGCTCCCCCTCGTCGCGACCAACCTCGGCGTGGCCGAGGAGTTCATCGTCGAGGGTGAGAACGGTGCGGTCATCGAGCGCGACGGGGCCTCCATCGCCCGGGCGCTGCGTCCGCTCGTCGACGACCGCGACCTACGGCGCCGGATGGGCGAGCGAGCACGCAGGGATGCCGCCGGCTACACGTCCTGGGAATCCGTCGCCGAGCAGACGCTCGCCGTCTACGAGCGCGTCCACCAGGAGAAGCTCGCGGGGCACACGCTCAGCTGATACGGCGAAGATGCGCGATCGGCCCTTCGCGAAAGATCGCCAGGCGCCTACGGGCATCGACACCACGTGCCCCCCGCAGAAGAGCGCCGCGTACCGCCGCGCCGAGCATGACGGCGATGCGGAACGACTGCCACCCCGCTGCGCCGAAGTGCTTGCGCTGGTACTCCTCGTTGCTCGCGAAGAACAGGGCCTCCCGCCGCGTGCCGTCGCCGCCCGTTCCTGCGCCGATGTGCGTCGCGTCGACCTGCGCGATAGCGATGCGCCAGCCCGCATCCGTCGCGCGCTTCTGCCAGTCGACCTCTTCGGCGTAGAGGAAGAACCGCTCATCGAGCAGGCCGATCGCCGAGATCGCCTCGGCGCGCAGCAGCAGTACGGATCCGATCGCGAAGTGCTGCGCGCGGTCGAAGCGGCCGAGTCCGAGCGCGTCGATCCACGCGCGAAACGGACTCGGGAACGGCCAGGCAGCGCGCACCCGCTCCCCGCTTTCGGGCTCGGTCTGCGTCGCCCCGACGGCCGCGATGCGCGCGCCCGAGTGCAGCAGGCGGTGCATCTCGGTCACCGCGTCGACGCCGATCCGAGCGTCAGGGTTCAGCAGAAGCACGTCGTCCGCCGCAAGACCGCGCTCGGCGAGCGATTTCAGAGCCACGTTCACGCCTGCGCCGAAGCCGAGATTGCTTCCGGGATCGATGTAGTGCGCGCGGCGCCGCTCGGCCATCGCGCGTGTCTCGCCCGAAGAAGAGTTGTCGACGATCGTCAGGCCGAACCCGTCGCCCAGAGTTTCGAGCGCGCCGTCGAGCATGTCGGCGTCGCCATAGGCGACCGCGACGACCTGAGGCGGGCGGGCCGCCCCGGAATCTCTTTCGGGAGACACCTCTCGGTAGAGGGCGAGCTGCTGCTCCGCAACGCGCTCCCACGTGAAGTCCGCCGCCCGAGCGACTCCGCGTACTCGGAGGTCTCTCCAGCGCGACGGCACGAGCGCCGCATCTATGCCGTCGCGAAGCGCCTCGGGATCCCCGGGCTCGACAAGGATGCCGGATTCGGCGACGACGTCGGGAATGGCGCCGGAGCGACTCGCGACGACGGGAACGCCCGAGGCCATGGACTCGACGGCCACACGACAGAACTGCTCGAGCCACCCCGGCCACGGGACGGACGGCACCGCCACGACGTCGACGCGACGATACCGGTCGGCGAGCTCGTCGCCCTGCGCGAAGCCGAGGAACGCGACCCGGTCGGCGATGCCGAGCTCCGCGGCGAGCGCGACCAGCTCTGCTCGCTGCGGCCCGTCGCCGGTGATCTCGATGCGCCACCGCGGACGATCAGCGGCGGCGCGCAAGAGCGTCGAGACGCCCTTGTACGGCTCGAGACGCCCGAGATATCCGATGATCGGTGCGTCCCCGGGCTCGTCCCGCTCCGCGACCGAGAATCGCGCCGTGTCCACTCCGAGGGGGATGAGCCGCGCGGGTCCGCGCAGGCCCTTTCGCACGAGGATCTCCCCCGCCTCCCGGTTGCACACATAGGCGCCAGCGGCGCCCCGGAGCGCCGCACGCTCGAACCAGCGGAACGGGATCGGGTAGCGCTTGTCGATGTTCTGCGCGGAGTAGAGCACGTAGGGCGCCCTGGTGCCCCTCAGCTTGCGCAGCAGCAGCAGTTCGGCCGTCGCGAGGGCCATCGGCTCCTCGTGCAGATCGATGATGTCGGGACGGGCCTTCAGCGAGCGCCAGAATGGGCGCGGATCGTACAGAAAGGCGTTCGGGTGTGTGCCGAGCGTCGAAGCCGCCGCGACGAACCGGTCACCGTCCGCCTCGAGGTCGGTATCGCGGCCGCCTTCGTTCCAGCGCTTGGCCGAGATCAGCTTCAGATCGACGCCGAGACCGCGCAGCCGTCGTTCGCGCTCGCGCCACGCCGACACGACGGCATGGTGGGCGACCCGCAGCACTCTCACCCGTCGAGCCTAGCGACGGTGGTGTCGCGAGCGCGGCGTCGGGGCGAGGTAGTGCTCCGCGACATATTCCGCGATCGCGATCGAGGAGGTCGCAGCAGGCGAAGGAGCATTACGCAGCAGCGTGACGGCTCCGACCTGGTCGACGGCGAAATCGTCGATCAGTTCTCCCGCGCGTCCCCATGCTTGAGCCCGGACACCCGCAGCAGCCCTGTGTGACAGATCCGAGATCTTCAACTCCGGCAGGAATCGGCGCGCTTTTCGGTAGTACAGCGGCTTGATCAGCGAGCCCGAGATCTCGTCGACCCCCATCTGCCAATGATGCTTCGCGAGCGGCCATGCTCCCGGCCAGGAGAGCGACTCCCACGTGTCCCTCGCCGATATCCGCAGCCAGCGGTAACCCTCGCGCGCGAGAGCGGGCACCGCATTCGGGCCGACATGCACGGCGTCGTAGACGCCGCGCGTGAAATGCACGCCCAGGAAGGGGAACCGCGGGTCGGGAACGGGGTAGATCATGCCGCGCACGAGCGACGCACTCTCGGGCGTCATCTCCCAGTATTCGCCACGGAACGGAAGGATCTTGGGCGCGGGATCCGCACCGACGAATCGTGCGACCGCGTCCGAGTGAAGCCCCGCGCACACGATCACACGGTCGAAGACATCATCGAAGACGGGCGTCGTCACGCGCACTCGACCGTTCTCCTCAGCCATACCCGTCACCTCGTGACTGAGCAGTATGCGCCCGCCCGCCGCGCGCACATCCTGCGCCATGGCCTCGGTAATCGTCGAGTAGTCGACGACCGCCGTGTGCGGCGAGTGGACCGCCGCGACGCCGGCGGTGTGTGGCTCGATCTCGCGCAGGCGGACGATGTCGTCGATCCGTGCGAGATCGGGGACACGGTTCTCGATAGAGCGACGCTCGATTTCGGCGAGCGCTGCGAGCTCCGACGCGTCGACCGCCACGACGAGCTTTCCCACCTCCCGGTACGGGAGACGCTTCTCTTCGCAGAACTCGCGAATCTTGACCCGACCTGACGCGCATAGAGTCGCCTTCAGCGAACCAGGCTTGTAGTACAGTCCCGCGTGCACCACGCCCGAGTTGTGGCCGGTCTGGTGCTGAGCGAGGTGCGACTCCTTCTCGAAGATGGTCACGTCATCGCCCCGGCCGGTCAGCAGTCGGGCGAGAGCGACTCCCACAATGCCGCCCCCGACGACGCCTACACGCTCAGTCATCGACGCGCACCCCCGGTCGCTGACGGATCGACGCTTCCACCGCTACGGGTCCCCGCCGGAACAAGTCAGCGCGGGCGCGCGCCGCGCGCCCGCGCTGACCGCGAAATACCAGCACCCTCGGGATGCCGCCGACGACGATCGACCATCGCGCGACCTGCCACCCCCACCACCCGTAGTGTTTGCGCAGGAAACGCTCCAGACCGGCGTGCAGGAACACCTCGCGGCGGTCGAGGTCGAGACTCGTGCCGGCACCGACGTGAAGCGCGGTGACATCGTCGACAGCGACGTTGCGCCAGCCCGCCTTGTGCGCGCGGTACTCCCAATCGGCTTCTTCGGCGTACAGGAAGAAGTCCTCGTCGAACCCGCCGACCTCCTCAAGCGCCGCGGAATTGACAAGCAGGACCGAGCCGATGACGTAGCGCGGCTCAACGGACACGAGCCCGCCGAGCATCACCGCGCTCGCGAGGTACTGGAGCGGCCGAGGATACGGCCACGTGACCTGCTGATGGCTGCCATCGGCGTACACCTGCGCGGGCCCCACCGCCGCGATCCGCGGCTCGGCATGCAACGACTCGCGCAATCTGCCGATGACCTCGGCCGCCACGACCGCATCGGGGTTGAGCAGGAGCACGTCGGCTCCGGGCAGGCGACGACGCGCGAGCGCGTAGTTCACGCCCGCGCCGAATCCGAGGTTCGCGCCCGGGTCCCAATACGCAGCGCCCTCCTCGCGCGCGATACTCTCGATCTCGGGCATCGAAGAGTTGTCCACGATCGTGACCGCGAAGCCGCGCACCGGCGCGAGGGCGCCGCGCAGTAGTTCGGGAGCGCCGTAGGCGACGACCACGATCTCGACGTCGTCGAACGCCGCGGATGCCGCCCCCTCATCGCCGACCATCGCACCCCCCGCTGCGCTCCGGCACCCCGCCTGCCTATCGGCGCCGCTACGGTCCAGCATATGGGAGCACCGACTACCGCCCTCCGATCCCCCATGATGGAATCAACGGTGCGGCACCGGCGGTCGGCGCGCACGAGAGGAGAGGACGATGGCGTTGCGTGCACGACCCGTCGTGAGCATCGTCATCCCCGCGTACAACGCGGCGGCCTTCCTCGGCGAGCAACTGGAGGCGCTCGCCGACCAGGATGTCGACTTCCCGTTCGAAGTGCTGGTGTGCGACAACGGCTCGAACGACGACACTGCGTCGATCGTCCGCGCCTTCGTGGATCGGATGCCGAACCTGAGGCTCGTCGATGCCTCGTGCCGCCGCGGCGCCTCGGCGGCACGCAACATCGGAGCCGGGGCCGCTATCGCGCCACTGCTCCTGTTCTGCGATGCCGACGACGTCGTCGGGGCGGGCTGGACTCGTGCGCTTCACGACGCGCTCGCGGACGCACCGTTCGTCGCGGGCATAGTCGAACACAAGCTCTTGAATCCCGGACGGGAGTGGGACTACGGCTGGGACCGACCCACCTTCCACGACCCGGCTCTGCCACAGTTGCCCGCGTGCGGGTCCAACAACATGGGGGTGCGCGCCGACGTCTTCGCGGCGGTGGACGGGTTCGACGAGTCACTGTTTGCGGGCGAAGATCTCGATTTCTCCTGGCGAGTGCAACTCGCCGGTAACCGGCTCGTGGATGCACCGTCAGCTGTCGTGCACTATCGCAAGCGCGCCGGAATCCTGGCGGCGATCCGGCAGGCACGCGCCAAAGGGGCGGGGACACGAGTGCTCACGTATCGGTACGCGCTCGTTCGCGCCGCCTACGCGCGCCAGGTCGCCCCACAGGTGGCCGCACCCGTCGCCGTGCCAGCGAAGGGTGCGCACCGGCTCGCAGGAGCCCTGGACAGGCTGGGCCGGCTCCCCCGCAAGGCGCTCGAAGTGATACGCAACCCGGTCTCGATCACCCCCTACCTCGCCGCCCTCGCATTCCGATGGGGATACCGCAGGGAGAATGTCGACGGCGTTGCGCAGCTGCCGGTCCCCCGTCGTCTCCCGACCGCGTGAGCACGATCGAAGTCACGCGACAGGCGCCAGTGCATGTGCGCACCTGACCGCAGTCCATGATCGGAAGGCGCCCGCGCTCGCGTCCACGCTACGATCGCCGGGTGGCCCCCGACAGCGCTCCAATCGCAGCATCTGCGCCGGTCGTGAGCGTGATCATCCCTGCTTACAATGCGGAGGCGACCCTCGGTCGGCAGTTGGAGGCCCTGTCGCGACAGCGCATGGATGTCGAGTGGGAAGTGATCATCAGCGAGAACGGTTCCACAGACCGCACAGCTGCGGTCGCGCGCGCGTGGATCGGCCGACTGCCGCTCCGAATCATCGATGCTTCTTCCCGCCGCGGGCCATCCGCCGCGCGGAACGCGGGAGCGATCGCGGCGCGCGCGCCGCTGCTCGCCTTCTGCGACGCCGACGACGCGGTCACCGACGACTGGCTCGCACATCTCCTGCCGGTTCTCTCAAAGAATCCGTTCGTGGTGACGTGCGCACGCATCGAGTCGACGTATTCCACGACCGAGCGCCCCCTGTTCGACCTGGTCACGACCTTGCGTATGCCGTTCCTGCCCGAATTGCCGTTCGGGAGCAGCGCACATTTCGCCGTCCATGCCGAGGCCTTTCACCACGTCGGTCGATTCGACGAGACACTACGCACTGCAGAGGACGTCGACCTCTCGTGGCGGCTCCAGTTAGGGGGTTACCCCCTCACCGAGTGCCGCAGCGCGATCATCGACCACAGTCGTCGAGCGGGGTTCGCTGCGACGGTGCGCCAGTTCATGGGATACCAGCAGGGGAGGCGCCAACTGCAACACCGCTACGCGCTCGTCATCGGCGAGTTCGATGCTGCGCGCGGAGGACCGCCCACACAGGAGCGCGACTGGGAGGTCGGCGTCGTCGTGAACTCGGTGGATGCCGTCGGGGTGCCAGCGCCCGCCTCACGGCTCGGACGTCTGGCGCATTATCTCCGCGACCCGGACGAGCTACGACACTTCGTGCGTCGTGTGGTGCGATCATCACGCATCCGCGCAGCCAGATCCCTCGGGCTCTCACTGGGACGACATCTCGGCAGGATCGACACGTCCCACCGGCAGCTTCCCGCTTCGCTCGCTCACGAGTATCTCGACACGGAACGCCCGTTCGGATGACGCAGACGCAGCGTCGACGCTGAGACGGAGCGGGATGAGACGTCCGCTCAACGCTTGCGAGCGGGCCAGATCCACTCCTCCCACCGGTCATATCTGCCACGCAGAAGCGCGTCGAAGACGCGCGGCGAATCGAACTTGGTCACGAACGTGCGAGCGACCGTACCTGGCGCGCGCGTCTGCTCCGCCTGCGCGTAGAGCACGTCGTACCCGAGTTCCCGCGCCGCCTCATCGGCGTGGACGGGCCAGTTGCCCGACTGCCCCCACGGGATGGCGAACGTGGTCGTCCGAATACCTGTGCGCTTCTCGATCAGCTCCTCCGCGTCGCGGATCTCTTGCAACGCCTGGTCCTTCGTGACCCGGGAGAAGTCGGGATGGGTGGCAGAGTGATTGCCGATCTCTGCTCCCAGCTCGGCGACGCGGCTGACATCAGACCAACTGAGCGCGTTCCCTCCCAGCCCTTCCTCCGACCACCTCGACACGACGAACACCGAGAAAGGGATGTCATAGGACCCCAGAATGGGCGCCGCCGCCGAAAGAACGCTTCGCGGGCCGTCGTCGAAGGTGATGCTCAGGTCCCGCGGTCCGCCACCCGTCCGAGCGAGCTCCGATGCGGGAACGAAACGATAGCCGGCCTCGAGCGCCAGCTCAATCTGCTGGCGGAACCGAACCTGACTGACGTCATTGACGCCCCACCGGGGCTGGTCCAGCGAGTGATAGCAGAGGATCCGACCTTCCGAACGTCCTGAGTCTCGGCCGAAGCGAGCCAACGCATGCCGATCGACGTACAGACGCGCAGCGCCTACCGTGTTCTTGACGCCCTCGCCTACCGTCGCAAGCCGTTCGCGAATCCCGAGCCCGAATCGGATGTCCACCGGTCCGACTCTACAGCGCGTCGCGATCATCTCATCCGACGGATCGCGTCCACAGGTGGACCCCGCCGGGCGGACTCTGACTGTGGGGTACGATCGGCTCGGCGTCGAGGACTTAACCTCTACGCGTCGTCACCGGAGGGAATCCGCACCGATGAGGAAGGCCGAGCCCATCGCGTTGACGACGCGGCCCACTGTCAGCGTCGTCATCCCGTGCTACAACTACGGGCACTTCCTCCCGAACGCCGTGGAGAGCGTGGCTACCCAAGAAGGCGTCGACGTCGACGTCCTGATCGTGGACGACGCCTCGACAGACGACAGCTTTCACGTCGCCGAAGAATTGGCGTCGCGGTTTTCTCGCGTGCGGGTCGTCCGCAATGAGGAAAACCTCGGTCTCATCGGCACGGCAAACAAGGGTCTCGCGACGGTCACCGGCACGTACGCGCTGCTGATATCCGCCGACGACGCCCTCGCGCCGGGCGCACTCGCGCGTGCAGCGGCGCTGATGGAAGCGAATCCCGACGTCGGGCTCACCTACGGTCCGGTGAACTACACCACCGAGGCGGAGCTGCCCCAGGAAGTGCCGGACCCCGCAAGCCACTGGGTGATCTGGGACGGCGTCGAATGGGCGAGTCGCCTGTATCGCAACGCCGAAAACCAGATCTATTCACCGGAGGCGGTCGTCAGGACCTCCACGATGCGTGAGGTCGGCGACTACGATCCGGCGCTGCCGTACACATCCGACGTGGAGATGTGGCTCAGATTCGCTGCGCGCGCGAAGGTCGGCTTCATCGCCGGCACCGTGCAGGCGTACTACCGTGTGCACGGTTCGAACATGTCCATGACTCAGGGCGGTATGACCGGCGAGCGACGACAGCTGCGTGAGCTGCGTCACCGGATGGACGCCTTCGAGTCTGCCTCGAAGTGCTTCGCTCACGGCAAACGGTATCTTGCAGTCGCGCGGCGCGGCGCGGCAAAGTACGCGCTTCTTCTCGCGCGGATCGAACGGGACTCGTCCCCGGAATCCGGCGAGTACATCGATGAGCTCGTCACATTCGCGGCGACCCTGGATCCGACCGCCAGGCTGCGTGCCGCATGGGCGGCCTCCGGCACTCGCAGACGCCTCGCGCGCATCCTCACCCGCACCGGGGCGCGAAGCCTGGTGGTGTTGCCGCGTGTTCTCGCGACGGGGCGCCGACGCGTCCGCAACGAGGACACCGGCGTCCATTGATGTGTCACGCAGGCACGCTCCGCGCGAGCGCCTCTCCAGCGACTGCTAGCTTGTAGGGCGAACGGTGATGCTACCAAGTGAAGGCGGGACCACGTTGGGTGCGGTCGAGAGTCTGAGCCTCATGACCGAATCGCTGCGGGCTCGGCTGCGGGGGCTGCGGGTCGTCATCGAGGAGACGCCAAGCGCCGAGTTCCAGGACGCGCTCGAGCATCTCGTACCAGCCGACGATGAGGTCGCGCGCCTCGTGCATCGCACGCTCTCGGAGCCGACGAGCGTGCCCAAGAAGAACGTCATCGTGATGCAGCGCGGTGAACCGATCCTGGCGACGACGGTCCGGGCACGCCAGGACCGCTGGGAGATCGCGACGACGACCGTCGCCCCGACGCTGCCGATCCCGTGTCTAGAGGGGATGCTCGAGCCCGCCCTATCCTCACTCGGGCTGCGCATTCTCATCGTGGATCACGTCGGTGACGCGCACGCGGACTTCGCGCGTCACCGCCTCGTACCGTTCGACTCCTATGTCGCGACGCTGAACGGGTTCGACTTCGAGGCGTACTGGCGCTCCACCCGGCTGTGGGAAGACCTCCGACGCGTCGAGCGCAAGACAGCGGAGTGGGACATCGTGCACGACGACCCAGCGACGCTGGAGTGGTCTATCGACACGTGGGAGGGCCGCTGGACCGATCATCCGAATGACGAAGCCGGTGCGGCCGACGATCTGCGGGCGCTGTGGCCCGAACTGCTGCGCAGGAAGCGGCTCATGTCGACCGCGCTCGTCATGCCCGACGGCAGCGCGGTGGCGTCAACGGTCAATATCATCGACGGCGACACGCTCGTGGGACTGATCACCGCTCGGGATGTGGCGATGCCGACTTCCACCGGATCCGTCGGCACTCGAGTCGCCGTCGAGTGCTTCAATGCGGCTCGGAGCGCCGGACTGGCAAAGGTCGACATCGGCGGCTACCACGACCACTACAAGCGCCGCCTCACCCCAGCGGGAAGAGTCGCGTACGGGGTGGAGATCGAGCCGCGAATCTTCTCCGCGGGTATGGCTGAGCGTGCCGAGCACATTGCGCGATCCACGAAGCGCGGGCTCCGCAGGCTCGCACGTCGGTGACACGGCGCGCCGTTCGTTAGCATCCGCGCGCGAAGCACGTCGTCTAGAGCAGCGCGAGCACGGTCTCCGCGACGTATTGCTGATCTTCGACCGTGATGCCCGGATACATCGGCAGGCTCACGATCTCGTCGGCGAACGCCTCGGCTCGCAGGAAGCTGCCCGGGCCCTGCGCGAGGAACCCGAAGGCAGGCAGCAGGTGGATGGGCCTGGGGTAGTGGATGCCCGCGCCGATCCCGGCGTCCGAGAGTCCCGCGAGCATGCGATCCCGGTTGGATACCCGGACGACATACAGATGGAAGACGTGCTCGTTGCCATCGGCGACGCCGGGGAGCCGGATGCGCGCGTCGCCGCCCAGCAACTCGCCGTATACGTTCGCGGCTTCACGCCGCAACCGGTTCCACTCGTCGAGGTGAGCGAGTTTGGCCGTCAGGACAACCGCCTGAATGCTGTCGAGTCGTGAATTGCGTCCCAGCAGACTGTGCTCGTACCTCGCTACGCCCCCGTGGTTACGCAGCTTTCGGACGGTATCGGCGAGCTCTCCGTCGTTCGTCAGAACCGCGCCCGCGTCGCCGAACGCACCCAGGTTCTTGCCCGGGTAGAAGCTGGTCCCTGCGAGATCGCCGAGGCTCCCGGCCATCTCGCCGTAGCGCCGAGCGCCCTGCGACTGCGCGGCGTCTTCGAGAATGAGGACCCCGTCGCCCACCACCGCACGCAGCGCCTCGACCGGCGCCGCCTGTCCGTAGAGGTGGACCGCCGCCACCATCCGCGTGCGGGGCGTCAGCGCGTCGGCGACGGCCTCTACCGAGATCAGGTAGTCGTCGGTGCAGTCGACGAGCACCGGCACGGCGCCGACCCGCGCAACGGCCTCCGCGGTCGCGGCGAACGTGTTCGCCGGGAGGATGACTTCATCGCCCTCTCCGATGTGAGCAGCCTCGAGGGCGAGTTCGAGGGCGTCCGTGCCGTTGCCGACGCCGAGGCAGTGCTCGACACCGCTATAACTCGCAAAGGCGCGCTCGAAGGCATCGGCGTCGTCGCCGAGGATGAAGCTCGACCTGTCGATGACGCGCCCGATCGCCGCATCCGCCTCGGCACGGATGCGGGCGGTCTGCCAGCCCAGATCGACCAAGGGGACGGTACGCCGTTCGGTCATGCTGACAACTCCTCGTTTCCAGGACGGTCTGACACCGACACTACCGCCGCTTTCCCCACTGCCTCGCGCTGCGACCGACGTCCACGATGATGCGACTGCGCTCCAGCCGATTCCATCACCTCCGTGCGCAGGCCGGTGAGGTCTTGAACGCTTGTACCATTGCATCCGAGGGGGTACCAGGTGACCAAGAAGCGTGTGGGCGGGTCGGCCGGAATAGATGACGGGGTGCCATCCGATGGTTCCGGGGGAGACCAGAGGGACGCCCGCTACGCCCTCCGGCCGTATGCGCGAGCGTGACCGTCGTTTGTCGCCCCGCTCCAGATCGGCGGTGAGCGTGATTGCCGCGGCGGCGTTGCTGCTGAGCGGTTGTTCGGCGCAGCCCGCGGTCGGCCGACCGTCGCCGGACACCGGCGCGCCGTCACCGTCTTCGTCGGCGGGCTCGCCGACGAAGCCTGTCGAGGCCGGCGAGGGGCTCGTCTGGTCGGAGGAGTTCGACACACCAGGGTCGCCGTCGACGCTCTGGAAGCGCATGGAGGGCGCGGGCGGATGGGGCAACGAGGAGTTGCAGAACTACACCGCGTCCGACGAGAACTCCTATGTCGCCGACGGCATCCTGCACATCGTGGCGAGGAAAGCGCCCTCCGTCGATGCATCGGGCACCTCGTCGGACTACACTTCGGCACGGCTGATGACTTACGCCGCGTTCCGCTATGGTCGCATCGAGGCGCGCATCGCGGTGCCGGCTGCCTCGGGCCTGTGGTCGGCGTTCTGGATGCTCGGTACATTCAGCGCCCCGGACGCCAGCTGGCCTGGCGTGGGCGAACTCGACCTCATGGAGTACGTCGATCAGGCCCGTGATCTGAACAACGGGGTCGTCGGTGCGAAGAAGGACGGCTCTGCCTGGAGTCGGGTCGAGTCGCATCCGAACCCCGCGGGCTGGAGCGGAGACTGGCACGTGTACGCCGTCGAATGGACGGCGGATTCGGTGACCTATTCAGTCGACGATCAAACACTCGGCGTGATCCGCAAGGCGGACCTCGAGTCCGACCAGCTCTGGAGCTTCGACAACCCGGCACACATCATCATGAACATCGCCGTCGGAGGGAGATGGCCAGACCCGCGCATCGCCGATGAACTGCTTCCCGCGGACTATCTCGTCGACTATGTCCGCGTGTACGACTCCGAGGTTCACGAGGTACCCCAGTCGTGGCTGCCACCTCCGGCGGACTAGCGCGCTGAGGCTCCGCGAAGAACGTCGATCACGCGATCCTGCTCGACGGCGGTCATCTGATGGAATACGGGCAGGATGAGGGTGTTGTCCGTGAGCCGCTCGGTGACCGGAAGCACGACGTCGATGTGGTCGTAGGCGGGTTCCCGGTGCGTCGACATGATGCCACGACGCGCCGAGACGTCGGCATCTCCCAGAGCGACAAGCAGTTCCTCTCGAGTGAGCGGGTACTCGCTACACACCTCGACCCAGAACGACTGGAAGTTGGCGGTGCCATATTCAGGATCGGCGACCGCGCGGAGGCCATCGATCTCGGAGATCGCGCTCGCATAGGTCGCCGCGATCTCGCGTCGACGCTGAACGACCTCGTCGAGTCTCCCCAGTTGGACGAGCCCGACCGCCGCCTGCAGATCGGTCATGCGGAAGTTGAAGCCGATCTCGGTGTACTCCTCGGGGGGCGACACGACGCTGGCATGGCGCGCGGCCGCCGAGGCGCTCATCGCATGCTCGCGGAGCTTGCGTGCCCGATCCGCCCAATCGGCGCGCGAAGTGGTGATCATCCCGCCTTCGCCGGTCGTCAAGATCTTGCGCGGGTGGAACGACCACGCGGCGATCTCGGCGCCGGCACCGACGGGACGGCCCTTGTATGTCGATCCCGCACCGCAGGCGGCGTCCTCGACGACGACGATGCTGAGCGGGTCACACACGGCACGGATCGCGTCGATGTCGACGGGAACGCCGCCCTGATCCACGGCGATGACGGCGCGGGTGCTCGGTGTGAGTGCTTCCCGGACCGTCGCCGCGGTGAGGTTTCCGGTCACCGGGTCGACGTCGGCGAATACCGGATTGGCTCCGACGTACGTGGGAGCGTTCGCGGTTGCGATGAACGAGAAGGACGGCACCACCACGTCGTCCCCCGCGACCACGCCGGCGACCTTGAGCGCCAGGTGCAGGCCGGTGGTGCAGTTCGACACGGCGACGGCGTGCGCCGCCTGCTGCTTCTCGGCGAAGGCAGCCTCGAATGCCGCGACCTTCGGGCCCTGAGCGACCCAACCCGACTCGATCACCTCGGTCACCGCCGCGATCTCTTCCGCGCCCAGCCAGGGACGCATGACGTTGATCCGACTCATGCGCCGGTCTTCGCGGTCGTGCGTCCCGCCGAGATCTCGTCCCGCAACGGCCGCCACCACTCGACGAGCTCACGAAGGCCCTGCTCTAAGTCGGTCGTGGCCCGGAATCCCAGGTCACGTTCTGCCGAGGACGTATCTGCCAAACGGCGCACGACATCGTTCACGCCGCGAGCGGGCCCGAACTCGACCGAAAGGTCCGAGCCCATCACCTTGAGGAGCATTTCGGCGAGCTCGAGAAGACTTGTCTCGGTGCCGCTCGCGATGTTGTAGACGCCCTCGTCGACGGCACTCTGCGCGGCAAGGATGTTCGCATGGGCGATATCGGTGCTGACGACGAAGTCCATCGTCTGCCTTCCGTCACCGAAGATGATCGGCGGCTTGCCGTCCGCGATGCGCTCCATCCAGCGCACGAGTACCTCGGTGTAGAACCCATGGACATCCATTCGGGGTCCGTACACGTTGAAGTAGCGGAGCAGCACGTAGTTGAGACCGTACATCGCCCGGAAGCTCTTCGTCATGCCTTCGTTGAAGGTTTTCGCCGCGCCGTAGAAGGTGTCGTTGTTATAGGGATGATGACGCTCTGTGGTGGGGAAAGACTCCGCCATCCCGTACACGGACGCCGATGAGGCGGCGATGAGCTTGGCAACCCCATGCTCCGCAGACGCCTCGAGCACGTTGAACGTCGCATCAACCATCGTCTCGAGCGCCAGGCGGGGCTCCTCCGCGCACTGCGTGATGCGGATCGCCGCCTGATGGAAGACGACGTCCTTCCCCCTCACCGTGTCGTGCACCGTGTCGCGATCGCGAACGTCCCCTTCGATGAGGGTGACCCTGCCGGACGCGAGCGCGTCGTCGAGGTTCGCGACCCGGCCACGAACGAGGTTGTCCAGAACGTCGACGTGAGCGACCCCCGCGTCGAGGAGCTGGTCGACCAGGGTCGATCCGATTGTGCCGGCTCCACCCGTGACGAGGACGTTGGCGCCTGCGAGTTCGGTCATACGACACTCTCCTTGATATCGCTGTCGACAGTAACCAGCGCGCTGCCTGCGTCCAGGCTCCGCGTGGTCGCATCCAGGACGTTGAGCACACGAAGGGCCGCCAGGCCGTCGGTACGCGGGGGGCGTTCTTCGCGGATCGACGCGGCGAACTCGGCCACCATCAGCGAGAGTGCCTCTTTCTCGGGCAATGCCGGCACCCACGTGTCTCCGTAACGGTACGACACCTGAGCCGCAGCTCGCTCGGCGTCACCGGTCGCCGTGATGAAATCGATGCCGCGGTCGTACATGCTCACCCGCTGGGTGGGGTTGAGGTCGTCCCATACCAGGGTCCGACGCGTGCCTCCGACGATGAGTTGACGGATCTTCGTCGGGCTCAGCCAGTTGGCGTGGACGTGGGCGATGACCCCATTTCCCAGCTGCATCACGAGATACCCGACGCATGCCTTGCCGAGGCCCAGTGGGTCGCCGCCGTGGGCCGAGACGCCCGAGGGTCGCAGTCCTCCCGGCAGGATGAAGTCGAGGATCGAGAGATCGTGCGGCGCGAGATCCCAGAACACATCGACGTCCGGCTGGACGAGTCCATGGTTGATTCGCACCGAGTCGACGAACGTGATGTCGCCGAGCTCACCTGCCTGGATGAGTTCGGCGATCTTCAGGACGGCGGGCGTGTAGCAGAACGTGTGATCGGCCATCAGAATCACGCCCGCCGCCGCGGCCGCGGCGACCATCTGCTCCCCGCTCTCGACATTGTCGGCGAGCGGCTTCTCGGTGAGAACGTGCTTGCCCGCGGCAATAGCGGCGAGGGCGATCGGCTTGTGCGTGCGGGCCGGCGTGGCGATCGCAACAGCATCGACGCCGTCCAGCGCGAGGGCCTCTTCTATCGAGCTGACCGCGACTGCGGTGCGTGTGGTCGATGCGAGCCGCTCGGCGCGTTCGAGATCGAGGTCGCACACCGCAATGACGTGCCAGTCATCGCCGAGATTGAAGTTGCGCACGAGGTTCGGACCCCAGTAGCCCGCGCCCACCACGACGACACCCAGCTGACCGTTGCCCACGAAGCCCCCCGACCGGATCGAATCGACCCTCTCCCGCGCCCATGGTACGGGATGCCGCGTTCCGATAGTGTGCGACCATAGTCGGCCTGCGTTTCGGCCATGACCTGGAGAAGACTTGACGAACCTACCCGAACCTCGAGTCGCCGCCTCCGCCGACGTCGATGAGCGCGCCGTCGTGGGCGCCGGCAGCGTCATTTGGCACCTGGCTCAGATACGTGAGAACGCGCTCGTCGGCGAGGAGTGCGTCATCGGCCGCGGGGCCTATATCGGCCCGGGCACCCGACTCGGCAGGCGATGCAAGGTTCAGAACTATGCGCTTCTCTACGAACCCGCCGTCCTAGAGGACGGGGTCTTCATCGGACCGGCCGTCGTCTTCACCAATGACTACTATCCGCGAGCCGTCAACCCGGATGGATCTCTCAAGGACGCCAGCGACTGGGAGGCCGTCGGTGTGACCGTACGCGAAGGCGCCTCACTCGGCGCCCGATCCGTCGTCGTCGCGCCCGCCACGGTAGGGCGCTGGGCGTTGGTAGCCGCCGGCGCCGTCGTGACGAAAGACGTCCCCGACTTCGCCCTCGTCGCGGGAGTCCCCGCGCGGCGTATCGGCTGGGTCGGTCGTGCGGGCGCGCCGCTGGAGCGCCAGGGGGACGAGTGGGTGTGCCCTCGCTCGGGCGAGCGCTTCCGCGAAGTGGGGGGTGCTCTACGGAACGCGGAGGGCTGACCCCCGGCGCAGCGGATGCATCGGTGGGACGACAGCAGGAACCTGCCGAGTCCTGTCTGGGACAGGATCCCTGAGGGCGATTCCGGGCGGCCTGGCTCTCTCATCGCGAGCGAACGCGACGAGCCAAAGCGGCATGTCTCGCTTCCACGACCTCTGGAGGGCGCGACGAGACCACGTCCACACCCAGACAACGACCATCCGCTGCGACTCACCCATGCGACCGTGTTCGTGCCGTCATACTAGGCGTGTGCGTGTCGGGAACCTCCCGGGATCGGCACATTGTCCAGGAGGTGGGCGTGCGGGCGATGCTGTTGCGGCTCGCTGAGGTGACGGAAGCGGACTGGGCGTGCTGGCGAGCACTTGCAGAGCGGGCGTCCGAGCCCAACCTCGCGCTTGACCCTCGGTTCCTCACCCCGGAACAGGGTTCCGGCGGTGACGTCGATTACCTGTTCGTCGTCGCGGAGGAGAACGGCGAATGGTACGGACTACTGCGCGTCTTCGCGATGGACGTCTCCTCGACGATGAGCGTCCCGACATACGGCACATGGGATCCGCCGCTCTTCGGCGCATCCCATCCCCTCCTCGATCACTCGCGCGCCGTTGATGCCCTCGCGGCGATTGCGCGTGGCGTCCGCCGACATCTGCGAGGTGGCTTCTTGATCTTGCGTGGCTATCCCGCATCCGGCCCGCTCGCAGAGGCGCTCCGGGAGATCCGCCGCGGACCGGTCCTGGGCGCGATCATCATCGGGTCGCATGCGGCGGCGTGGGCGGAGGTGACCTCGCACCACGCCGGGTCGGCAACGGATACCAACACCTTTCCCGCCCGAATCGATCCCGATCATCACGGCTCCGACACCCGGAAGAAGCTACGCCGCGCGGCCCGGCGGCTCGCCGAGGCCGGCGGCGGCCCTCTCACCCTGCGCGACGCGAGCGATGACCCTACGGCGATCGACCGCTTCATCGCAATGCAGGCCTCGGGATGGAAGGGTGATCGCGAGCGCGGCGGAACCGCAGTAGCCCTCGAGGCGCAGGTAGAGCTGAAGTTCCGTGAGAAGGTTGCAGCTTTCCGTGCCGACGGCGACCTCATCGTCCTGGAGCTATGGGCAGGTGAGCGGTGCGTCTACGCGTCGGTCTACTTGGTCACCGGAGCCATCGCCGAGGGCTTTCTCGACGCCTACCAGCACGAGTTCGGCGACTTCTCCGCGGGCAAGCTGGGCCGAACGGCAGCATACGCTCACCTGGCGGAATCCCATCGACAGCCGCCGCTGGTCGCCGTGAGCCCGGGGATCTACGACTACTACCCCGATGCTGCGACGATCTATCCCGACCGTCGAGAGTTCCTCGACGTCGTCATCGGTGTCGGCATCGTGCCGTCGCTCATCGTGCGAGTTTTGCCGCGTGCGGAAGCGTCGCCGCTTGCGCGAAAGGTGTTCCTCGCGCTGGCGCGAGCCGACCAGTTCGCGATGCGCGTCGTGGGCGCCGCACGTCACAGACTGAAACCGAAGACCTGAGGAGGCGGATGTGCGGGCGAGACTGCTGCGGTTAGCGGAGGTGAGCGACGACGAATGGGAGCGCTGGACGGCGCTGGCGGAGCGCGCCGCCGAACCCAACGCTGCGCTCGATCCCCGATTCCTCCGTCCCGACCGTGAAAGCAGCGGCGGCCACCTTCTCGTCGTGGCCGAGGAGGACGATGAATGGCTCGGCCTGGTGCGGGTGTTCTCGATTAACGTGTCCGCGACGCTCCCTATCGCGTCGTACGGCACCCTCGAACCCTCCGACCTTGGCCCGCCCTACCCCCTGCTGGATCGAGCTCACGCCGTCGAAGCTCTGACCGTGATCGCGCGGGGGGTCCGTCGACTCCTGCACAGCGGCTATCTCCCTTTGCAGGGTTATCCCGCCTTCGGGCCCTTAGCCGAGGCAATGCAGAGGCTCCAGCGACGACCGGCGCTCGGTGCGATCGTCGTCGCGACGAACAGCGCACCATGGGTGGATGTCCACCCAGGGCAACACGCGCCGGATGAACGGGTTTTCGTCGCTCAGACCGATCCCGACCATCGCAGTGTCAGCTCCCGCAAGGAACTCCGTCGTTCGGCGCGGCGACTGGCCGAAGCGGGCGGCGGTCCCCTATCGCTGCACGACGCGAGCGACGATCCGGCGGCGATCGACCGCTTCGTCGCGATGCAGGCGTCGGGATGGAAAGGAGATCGCGACAACGGCGGCTACGCCGTCGCGCTGGATCCCGAGCGCGAACGGGCGTTCCGGGGGAAAGCCGACGCGTTCCGCGCTTCCGGCGACCTCATCGTGCTGGAACTGCGAGCTGGGGCGCAGCTCGTCTACTCGCACGTCTACGTGGTGTCGGGAAATGTCGCGCTGGGTATTCTCGACGCCTATCAGCACGAGTACGGCCAATTCTCTGCGGGTAAGCTCGGACGCACCGCAGCAAGCGCCCATCTGCGGCATCTGCCGCGCCTCGACGCGGTGAACCCCGGCTATTACTACTACACCGACGATGAGGCGATGAAGGTGTTCCCCGATCGTCGGGAGTTCGCCGACATCGTCGTCGGGATCGGCGTCGTACCGTCCCTTGCCGTTCGGCTGCTTCCTCGAGCCGAGAAGTCGCCCTTACTGCGGAAGATGCTCATCGCGATGAGCAGGGCGGACCGATTCGCAATGCGGGCGCTCAACGGTCTGCAGCGGCGTCTGAAGCCGAAGACGTGACGCGATACCGGGCCGCCGCGGGTGCCAGAATGTGGCTCTGGGGCTACGCTCGTGAATCCGCACGCGCCGCACCGCCGACGAGGAGGATGAAATGACGACCGATGCGCTCATAACGCTGGTCGCATTGATGGTGGGATTGCTACTGCTCGTCGCGCTCGCGGGCGGGATGATCGTCGGCATCCTGCTGTGGCGACGCTGGCGGCGGGCCCATCCGCGTCCGCTACGCGAATCCAGGAAAACACCGGTGACGGATGCGACGGCGGCTGAGTCAAATCGGAGCGGCGGCGCGGGGCGCGGCGGCGGACGGCCGGCATCGGAACCGGTGCCGAGGGGCGACGCACCCGCCGACGACCCGCGAATCATCGCGCTGGGACTAGAAGCGCCGACCTCGACCGAAGCGGTGTTCCGCAACCTCGAGAAAATCAAGCCGCTGTTGCGCGCCGAGGCTGCTGAGAGCGACCGAATGGCTCGCACCACGCCACTGGCGGGCCGTGCTCTACGATCGGCGGGTCTCTTCCTGTGGTGCTTTCCCGCCGAGCGCGGCGGTCTCGATGCATCGCATGCCGACAGGCTCGAAGCAGCCTCGCAGGTCGCGCGCATCGACGCCGGGATGGCGTGGACGATGGTCATCCTCAGCAGCCACGGAGATTGCGTCGCATACCTCGACGACGAGGCATGCGCCTACCTGTATCCGACTGCCGACGTGCCGACCGTCTACTCGGCGGTCCCGTTCGCTCGCGCTATCGAGATCGCCGGCGACAAGTATCTCATCGAGCCCGCGCGCTGGCGGCTGGGCAGCGGTGGCTATCACGCGGAACGATGGATCGGCGGGGCCAAAGTGTGGGACGCCGCCGGCAATCCCGTCCTCGACGAAGAGACGGGCTGGCAGAAGGTCATCGGCGCCTGGCTGCCGGCGGACAAGGTGCGCCAGATCGATGACTGGGATCCGCTCGGAGTGCGTTCATCGGGAAGCTCGTCGTATGAACTGATCGAGGCCGTCGAGATCCCGCGGCATCATACCTACAACGACACTCGCGATCTGCGGCCATTCCGTTTCCCCTTCTTCGGTATCGCCATGGGTGTAGCTCAACATCTCATCGACCTCACCGTCGAGACCTTGAGCGGTCCGCGCACCGAGCCCGTGGACGCCTACGCCGCGAGCGTGCTCGGTGATGCACTGGCGTCTCTCGACATGCTCGTCCTGGGGCTTCGCGGGTATGCCTCATACATCGACGGAGCACGCGAAGCGCGCACGTCTCGCGCACTGACGGTGGACGAATCGAACTGGGTGCATAGCGCCGGCGTGCCGGTGCGCGACCTACTGCTGAAGATCCGGGGCATCAGCACTGATCTCAGCGGCACGCGCTACGTGCCGGCAGGGTCTGAGTTCGCGCGTGCGCTTCGCGACATCGACGTCATCCTGGCGCACGTGCTCTTCCGTCTCACCATCACTCCCGGCAAGCGAGAGCGGGTTCACGGCGTGCTCACCGGCTCAACCTCGTCCGGCGTGTGGGACTCCCCGTGGCCGCGTGTCGCTGCCGACGGGCCCGACTCCGCGGAGAACCGTTGATGATCATGCAAGAATACAAAGCGACTGGGGCGCGGGGGCGCGCGCAAGCGCGTCGCCGCGAACGGAGAGGGTGCTCGTGACCACCGACCAACTCCTCGCTCTGCTCGTGACTATGGTTTCGGCGCTGCTCTGCCTCGCGCTCATCGCGGGCGGTGGATTGTTCTATTTCTTGATCCGCCGACTTCGCGGTCGTCCCCGAGCCCGCCGAACGTCGGCACCGGTCACAGTGCCGCCCGCAGCACCCGCAACGCCACCACGCGCGTCGGCCGGACGGTCGAACACGGCCGACGAGCCCGTTCCGAAGGGTGACGTCGTGCGGGACGATCCGCGCATCATCGCGCTCGGCCTTGAGGCGCCCCTGTCGATCGCCGCGGTCTTCCGCAACCTGGACAAGATCAAGCCCCTCCTCAGGCAGGAGGTTCCCGAAAGCGACCGAATCGGCCGAACCACACCGCTCGCCGGCGGCGCTCTGCGGGCTACCGGCGTCTACCTTTGGACGTTCCCGGCCAATCGAGGGGGACTCGATGCGCCCTACGCCGACCGGCTCGAGGCGGTGTCACAGGTGGCGCGCATCGACGCCGGGATGGCATGGGTGGTGCACTGGTTGAGTTCTCACAGCGAACTCGCCGGTCGTCTCGATGAGGAGTCCTTCACCCAGCTGTATCCGAGCCTGGACCTCCCCACCGTCTTCTCGGCAACTCCGCCCGCGCGCGCCATCGAGACTGGCACCGATATGTACCGGATCGAGCAGGCGCGCTGGCGGCTCGGAAGCGGCGGCTACCATGCCGATCGATGGCTCGCGGGGGCAAACGTCTTCGACGCAGCGGGCGAGCCCGTGATCGACAAAGCGACCGGCGTACACAAGGCGATCGGCGTCTGGGTGCCTTCAGACAAGCTCCGTCAGATCGACGACTGGAATCCGCTCGGCCTGCGGTCATCGGGGAGCGCTTCCTACGAACTCACCGGACCCGTAGAAGTGCCGCGCGGCTGGAGTTTCGAGATCACGGGCGACACGGGTGCACACTTCTTCCCGTTCATGGGAGTGATGGTCGGGGCAGCGCAGCACCTCGTCGACCTGACCCTCCAGCTCGTCCGTTCGAAGCGCCAGGCAGGCGTGAACACCGGCTCCCACGATGTCACGGCCCTGGCCGATGCGATGAGTTCCCTCGACATGCTGGCCCTCGGCCTGCGCGGCTACGCCCAGTACATAGATCGAGTGCGTACGGAACGCGCGGGGGTGTTCACCAGCGAAGAGGCGGCGTGGATTCACACCGTCGGTATGCCTGTGCGCGAGACTCTCATGAGAGTGCGGGACATCACTTCCGACATCTACGGCACGGGATACGTCCCCGCAGACTCCGAGTTCGGCCGGGTCCTTCGCGACATCCAGGTCGGTCTCGCCCACGCATGGTTCCGCCGGTCCGATGCCCTCGACCTGAGGACTCGGCACATGTCGGTAGTTCTCGACAGCCCCCGCTTCGCCCCGATCTGGGATGCGGGATGGCCCGTGCAGCTTCCCACAGGCGTCCCCTCCCCATCGTGAGCCGGGGACCGGTCGATTCTTCGGCAATTGACGCGCCGCTCGTGAGCGTCGTCGTTGCAACGAATCGCGTGAGCCCCTTCCTGTCCGCGGCCCTCGGCTCGCTGGCCGTCCAGACACATCCGCGTGTAGAGACGATAGTCGTCGACGACGGTTCTCCAGATCCTTCCGCAATAGACGCGGCCGTCGCGAACGCGCTGCCGTCCGCGCGAATACTACGTCACGCTCCCGCCGGGGTATCGGCGGCGAGGAATGCGGGAGCCGCCGCCGCGAGCGGAGAGCTGCTCGTATTCTTCGACGACGACGACCTGTCCCACCCCGAACGACTCGCACGGCAGGCGGCTCAGCTGACGTCCGCGCCCGATGCCGTCGCGTGCTATTGCGGCATGCGCACCATCGATGCCGACGACAACGTGCTCATCGAGGCCGATCAGACCGCCGTGCGCGATCGATTCGACGTCGCGCGGCGGCGCACCGGGATCCTGCTGGGCAACCTAATGATCCGTCGCGCCGACTTCGAGGCGGTCGGCGGCTTCGACGTCGAACTGCGCCTCGCTGAAGACCTCGATCTCGTCCTGAGCCTCTCTGAGCGTGGCGATTTCGTGTTTTCGCCCGAGACGCTCTTCGACTATCGATTGCACGGAGCGAACACGACCTCTCGCCACCGAGAGCTCACCCACTCGATCCACCGCATCGTGCGCGCCCATCTCAGACGCGCACAAGCCGGCGGCGATGCACCACTCGTCTCTGCGCACCGCGAAAGCCTCCGCGCCAATGGCCGTTATGCATGGTGGGGAGCGCTCCGGCATGCACGCGCGGAGGCACGCGCGAGGCGCTGGGGATCAGCAGCCTCCGACGTGCTCTGGGCGCTGCGATTCGCGCCGCTCGCACCGGCCGACGCGATCCTTCAAAGACTGCGCGAGACGCGCGCATAGGTAGACCGGCTGCAGACAGGAACGGCCGGCGGATTCAGCGAGTCCGTCTCCTCAGTCCGCGGCGAAGAACTCCTCGGTCGCCGCTGTCCTTTCGTTCCGCCACCATTCGTAGGACTTGGCGATGTGGCCGAGGTCGAGGGCACGGTAGCCGGCGCGGTGGAGATCGTAGGCGAGTACGGTCGCGGTGGGGCCCAGTATCGCGATCATGAGGCATTCCTTCGGCGCCAGCGAAGCGCGGCGCAGGATGTCGTCGTACTCGTCGAACGCGTTCTGCCTCGGTGCCAGGATGTGATCCACTGAGGCTGCGTTGTCGAAGATGTCATGCGTGAAGCCGTCGAAGATGCCTTCGCCATGGATGAGGACGACCGGCGCGCCGTCCCAGATCTGCCGACACCTCTCGAAGTAGGCGCGACGGTCGAACCCCGGTCCAAACGTGCTGTGTCCCAGCGACACCTCCGTGGCCGCGTACCTCTTGCTGGTTCGCAGATACGGATTCAGAATCCGGCGCAGGTGGGGTGCCCAGCGCAGGAAATAGTCCCGCATGCCCTCGAGAAGTTCGGGGCTCAGTTCATAGGCGAAGCTCGGGATCGCGACCAGCAGATCGCTCTCGTCTGAGACGAGTACCTCTCGCAGTCGTCGGGTCAGCTCGACCCCGGGGGTCTGGAACATCTCGAACCAGCCATCCATCGTCGACAAATCCCCTGCGCCGAAGCGCGCGATCGACTTGCCTTCGATCAGAGCATCCAGGGTCTGGTCTACGGTCATGGTCACAGGCGCCTCGGCCATCTGGGTGCGGTAGATCAGAGTTTCGAGTGACGCGCGCTGCTCTGCTATGGCCGCGTCGATGATAGCCCTCACGCTGAACCGCTGACGCACCGCCGCAACGAACCGCTGTCGACGAGTGCTACCGGGGATGAGCTTCGCCAGCAGCAGAAGAATGTAGTACGTCACGGGCTTCCCCTCGCGTCTCCAGTAGTCGGCCAATAGAGTACGCACACCCGTCACCCGCGCGCCATCATCCCATGACAAGGACGGGCGGCCTGCCGCCACGAGCGACGGCGGAGCGCATGCTTCCGGTGACGCACGAACACCGTATCCGCCCGCGCACCACGAATGATTCAGCATCCGATCGACCAACCGAGCGAGACGCCGCGGTTCCGAGCCAGGGGCCGGGCTCAGCGCTCCCGACGGTAGACCGCCTCGTACGCCGCGACAACCGATGAGAGGGCGAATGCCTGCGACCGCTCACGGCTCACCTCCGCGAGTCTCGCGCGCTCGTCGTCCTCCGTCAGCACTCGAAGAAGCGCGCCACCGAGTGAATCGAGGTCACTGAGCACGCCTGCCCGACCCTCATCGGTGACATACCGCGCACCGACGTTGGGTGTCGCGACCACGGGCACGCCGCACGCCATCGCTTCGGCATACGGAATGCCGAACCCCTCGTACTCTGACGGGAGACAGAACACCCATGCCCGCTGATACGCCTCGACGAGCTCAGCATCCGTCAGCTCCCCGAGCACAGTGATGCCCGGCCCGGGGTCGTCCGGTGCGTCACGGCAGACCATCTCGAGCCGGGCGTCGGGGAGCGCGGGAAGGACATCGCGCTGGAACACCTGTGCGAGCGAGCTCCCGCGCTTGCGGTTGCCCCACGTGCCAACGAAGAGGACGGTGGGAGCGCCCCCCCGCCTCGCCGGGTCTGGCCGGAAACGCCCCGTGTCGACACCGTTCGGGATGACGCGCCGCACCCAGGGCATCCATCGTCTCGTCTGCGGCGAAACGGCGACGGTAGCGTCCGCGACGAGCGAAGCGAGCACCTCGGTCAGTCCGAGCAGGAGCATCCGCAGCTTCTCTTTGAACCCCGGGATGCGCAGGGCTTCCTCGAACCCGGTCCCGTGCATGGTGCGCACATGGGTGGGCACGCGGCGGCGCCACAACCAGTAGTCGTCGCCGTGGGCGTGGATCACGTCGTACGAAACGAAATCGACGCGCCGGAGCGCGCGCGCGAATCGAAAGGTCTGGAGATTCCCCGACAGCTTGATCTCACGATGGCCGTATAGCGCCCCATCGACCGGCGGACAAGCCGAGAACATGTCGACATGGTGCCCGTTCGCGACGAGGGCGTTCGCCAACTCGTGGGCTTGATAGCCAACGCCGATCTTGCTGCCGCTGGGCAGGTAATACGAGATCATCGCGATGCGCAAAGGAGCGCCCTCCGCCGCCACCGGCGCGCCTAGATGATGTCCGCGAACGCACGCTCCGCGCGTTGGAAGATGATCAGTCCCACGACGATGCTGACGAGCGCGGCGCCGATGAGACTCAACACCTGCCAGAGTTCCGGGGCGGACTGCCCGAGGAGCGACCAGCGATAGCCCTCCATCAGCCACGTGATCGGGTTGATATTGAAGAGCCAGAGGAGGTCAGGCGGCACGGCTTCGAGCGAATACGCGATGGGCGAGCCATACATGAGCACCTGGAAGACCCAGGGCAGGAAGTATGCGACGTCGCGGTACTTGACCATCCCCGCCGAAGCCGCGAGGCCGATTCCCATGGCGAGAACCGCTGTCAGCAGTACCCACAGCGGAAGCGCGAGGATCGGCCAACCGGGATTGATCTGGAAGGCGAACAGCAGCACGACGAAGAGACCGAAGGCTATGAGGAAGTCGAGCATGATCGAGATCAGCCCGGACAACGGCACGATCAGCCGGGGGAAGAACACCTTGGAAACGAGCGACTGGTTGGCGACGAGAGACGATGCCGCACCGTTTGCGATGTTACTGAAGAGGTTCCAGCCCAGCTGCCCGGCGAAGGCGAAGATGAAGTAGGGCACTCCGCCGCTGGGCAGTTGGGCGATACCGCCGAAGACGATCGTGAAGACACCGGCCGATACGAGGGGCTGCACGAAGACCCAGGCGACGCCCACCGCCGTCTGGCGGTAGCGGAGCAGGATATCCTTCTGGCCGAACCGGAAGGCGATCTCGCGCGCCGCCCAGAGCTCGCGCCAGTTCGGCATGTTGAACTTGCCCGGAGGCGTGACGATCGTGCGGTTCATCAACGGGCCTCGTACTCAAAGTCGGCGAGCACCATGCCGTGCGCAAGGGCGTCATCGGTGGTGAGCTCAGGATACGGACTGTGCTCGATCACCTCGATGACGTCGGCACCTTCCCATGCGTCGAAGACGCCCGACTGGCAGACGAACACGTCGACGGTGTACCGACCGGGCTTGAGCCACAGGTTCTTGATCCGGAGCACGCCCGACTGCTCGTCCGACGGATCGAACCACTGGCCGGTCAGGCGGGAATCGCACTGCACGACGACCGCACCGTTGACGTCGGTGATGTGCGCCGACACGAAGTACTTACCGACCACATCCACGTTGCGCCCGACGGTGAACTCGATGACCTTGTCGTCGTCAGGCTCTTGCGTCTGCTCGGTCACGGCGACGCGCGAAAGGCGTAGCTGTCCGGAACCTGGACGCTTGTGCGCATCCAACTGTTCGAGCTGGAACTTCTCGAACGTGTCGCGATAGTGCTTGATCGCCCCGTCCACGGTGCCGTAATACCCGAGCGTGCCCTTGTCGAGGAACATCGCCGAGGTGCAGAGCGCCGTCACGGTGTTCATCTGATGGCTCACGTAGAGCACTGTGCGACCGTCACGCGCGACGTCGCGCATCTTCGCGAGCGACTTGGCTTGGAATTCGGCGTCGCCCACGGCGAGAACCTCGTCGATGGCGAGAATCTCGGTGTCGAGGTGCGCCGCGACCGAGAAGGCGAGTCGCACGTACATGCCCGACGAGTAGCGCTTCACCGGTACGTCCAGGAACTTCTCAACCCCCGAGAAGTCGACGATCTCGTCGAACCGACGCTTGATCTCCTTGCGGCCCATGCCCAGCAGAGCGCCGTTCTGATAGATGTTCTCGCGTCCCGTCAGCTCCCCGGAGAAGCCGGTTCCGACCTCGAGCAGCGAGCCGACTCGTCCTCCGAGGTCGATGATGCCGCCGGTCGGCGCGGTGATCCGGGTGAGCAGCTTCAGCAGCGTGCTCTTGCCTGCTCCGTTGCGACCAACGATGCCGACGGCTTCGCCCCACGGGATCTCGAAAGACATGTCCCGCAGCGCCTCGAAGTCCTCGAAGTGCGTCCGCGTCAGCGGATGACGGATGCGGTTGATGACCGCGGTCGTGATGCGGTCGACATGTTCACCCGCCACCTGAATGCGGTACGACTTCGACAGGTCGGACACAGTGATCGCGCTGTCAACCATTCGGCTCTGATCCCCCAATAAGATGCCACCGCGGCCCCGGAGCAACCTGAGCGCACGCCGATCAACGATAGCATCGCACGAGGTGCATCGATTCCTCCGGGATCCGCGACGGGCACGTTTCCACGGCGAGGCATACGATGTGCGTGTGGCCGAGCGCGAGCGCGAGATCACACATCACACCGAGGAGAGTACGTGCGTCTGACGGGATACGTCCTCGCCGCCGACCCCTGGTGGATCGAGGAGAGCGTCCTGTCCTACTACGACGTCGTGGATCGCCTCGTCGTCTCGTACGACGAGAACGCCACATCGTGGTCAGGCGGACCCATCCCCGTCGAGGAGTGCTTGCGACGACTACGCCGTATCGATTCCGCAGGCAAGCTCGACTTCGTACCCGGGTCATTCGCCCGACCCGATATTCACGCGCTCGAGGCCGAGACACTTCAGCGATCCCAGGCGCTCCGACGGGCATCCGCTGACGCCGACTGGGTCATCCAGCTCGACAGCGACGAGGTCGTCGGGAATCTGGAGACCTTCGTCGCCTGCATAGAGGAGGCCGAGAGACATGGTGCCGGCGGCCTCGACTACCCGTCTCGCTACTTCATGGGTCGATCGAGCAGCGGCCGACTCCTCGAGACATCGACAAGGTGGTGGCGTCCCTACGCGCACTACCCGGCGCCGATGGCCGTCCGCGCAGGCAGCCGACTCGTCCATGCACGTCAGGCGGAGGTCGCGCTGTACCGAACGGACTTCCGTCCCGATTCGACAAGCCCCCTCCACGCCCGTGACGCCGTCGTGCATCGCGTGATCCCGGTCGAGGCCGGCATCCGGCACTATTCGCGGGTGCGCAGCCAGGACTACATGGAGCGCAAGTCCGCATGGTCGGCGCACGCCGACTACTACGCGCGCGAGCTGGCGCGATGGCGCACTCGACAGGATCACCCCATCGCCGCCGTCGTCGCGACGCCCTTCGCGAAACCCACCGAACGATTCCGATTGACTTCGCTTCCCCCACAGCAGCGCTACTGGCGGGGAGAGTTCGATTGAGCAGCGGCACGGTCATCGTGAACAACAGCCGCGAGACATACACGACATCGCACAGTGGCGCCATCGCGACCTGCATCCTGGAAGTCGTTCGCGTAGCCGGTGAGGATGCGCCAACCGTGATCTCGCGCAAAGGGCCCGGATCACCCATCACCGGCTACCCCCTCGTCTACGTGCCCTCGAAGAGCGGTCCGCACGGCCGCGTCCGAGAACAGATCCGACGCGCGCGCCGCCGCGTCGACGGTTGGGCCCGCCCGGACCAGCGCGAATACGCCCGCGATGTCCGTGCGGCGCTGCGCGTGCTCAACGCGCGGCAGATCATCGTGAACAACGATCCGGAGGTCGCGGTCGCCCTCGCCCGCGCGTTTCCCTCCGCACACGTCGTGCACTGGTTCCACAATCTGGAACTCGCAGGAGACCGATTCCGGCGGAGATTCGCCGCGAGCAACATCCGATCGGTGGCGGTCAGCCGGTATCTCGCACGCGCGGTCGAGGCAGCGTATGGGTTGACGCCGTTGAGCGTCTCGCACGTCTTGAACGGTGCTTCGTTCAGCGAAGCCGTTCCCTTGCCGACCGGTAATCTCACGACCATCGGCTTCGTGGGACGAGTGGCGGTCGAGAAGGGCGTCGATGTCCTGCTGGCCGCCTGTCTGGAAATCGCGGAGTCCCGCCGCGACTTCCGAGTCCAGCTTGTCGGGGACACCAACTGGGGTCGGTCGGACGGGGGCCCGTACAGCCGGCTGATCGACGCGCAGGCCGAGGAGCTGAAGCACGCGGGAATCGAGGTCGTTCGCCTGGGCCACCTCCCTCGCAAGAGCGTTCCCGGTGCGATCGCGGCGACGGACATCCACGTCGTCCCCTCGCGGTGGGATGAACCGTTCGGTTTGACCACTCTCGAAGGTCTGGCTCTCGGAAGAGCTGTCGTCGTCAGTGCAACCGGCGGCTCGCCGGAGCTCGTCATGGATGCCGGTGTGCTGTTCCCCCGCGAGGACCCGTCCGCGTTGGCGCGCGTGCTGAGTGCACTGCTGGACGACCCCCAGCGACGGGCGGATCTCGCGTCACGCGCGCGCGAGCGTGCGAACGAGCTTTCGTGGCAGCAGACGTGGGAGACGCTGAGGGGCGGACCGTGACGCCTATCGACATCACGTTCGTACTTCCGGAGGATGAGCGCTACTCCACGTCGGGCGGTGCGATCGCGACCGTCACCCGTGAACTGGTGATAGCTCTCGATCGGCAGCACACATCGACATCGGTGATCAGCCCACGCTCGCAATCACCAACTCCGTATTCGGATGGCCGAGTCGACTGGCTGGCCGGTACCGGCGACCTCCCGATCGCCCGACGGGCGTGGTACGCCGCGTGCGGACGTATCCGGCGAGCACACGGCGCGTGGCGACCACGGTATCTGCGAGAGGTCGCGCAGATCCTCACCGACACGAATCCCGACGCGGTCGTCGTAGCCAACGACCCTCAGTTCGCCGGGCTGTTGGCACGGCATCATCCGGGGCGCACCGTTGTGCTCTGGCTGCACAACTATCTCGTGGGTGCCCCGGCGAGGGCCCTGCGCGACCTGCCCGCGACGGTCCGGATCGTCGCGGTGAGCGATGCCGTGCGCCGGTGGACCGCCGAGCAGCAGGAGCTCGATCCCGCTCGCATCTCCGTGATCCACAACGGTGTCGACACCGCCCGTTTCCACCCGGGGCCGTCGGAGCGCGCGCCCGGTCCGATGCGCGTCGTCTGCCATGGGCGGATAGACCCCAACAAGGGCTTTCTGGTGGCGGCTGAGGCCGTGGCCGCGCTTCGCGCCGCCGGTCGCACGGACATCTCGCTGACCATCATCGGTGGTCGGCGCACGTTCGGCTACGACGAGAGCGCCGTGGATGACTACATGCGGGCGCTGGAGGACGCCGTGGGCCGCGCCGGCGGCACGTTCACCGGCTGGATGCCCGCACACGACGTTCCGGAGGCACTGCGCGCGTTCGACGTCGCCTGCGTCCTCCCCCTGGTTCCCGACCCGTTCCTCATGGCAGGGCTCGAGGCGATGGCTTCCGGGTGCGCTGTCGTCGCTGTTCCGCTCGGGGGTGTCGCCGAATGGGTCGGGGACGCGGCGATCATCGTCGAACCGGACGCGACGAGCGTCGCACGCGCGCTCGAGTCGCTGGCGACCGACCAGGACATGCTGGACGCCGCGAAAGAGGCCGCAACGGCGCAGGCCGCTCGTTTCACCTGGGATGTCGCGGCGGGCGCGCTGACGACTCTGCTGCGGCACGACCCGGGAACGATCGTCGAGCCGACATGAGGATCGCGTTGGCGACGAGCTCCTTCCTCCCCCGCGTGGGAGGCGTCGAGGAGCACGTCTCGTTCCTTGCTCACGAACTGAGGTCCAACGGCCACGCGGTCACCATCTGGGCCGTCGATCAAGGCGATGCCACCCCCGCGGACGACGACGGGACGCCGTTGCGCTATCTGCCCACTCCGCTGCCCAACCGTTCGTTGCGCGGGCTTCTGAGTTGGGCCGTGTCTGCTCCGCGGGCCTGGCGCGCCTGGCGAAGGGCTTACCGCCTGGACCGACCCGATGTCATCGTCATCCAGTGCTTCGGAGCGAACGGCCCCTACGCGACGCTTCTCGCGCGCCGCACGAACACGCCGCTGATCTACAGCAATCACGGCGAGACGTTCATGGACGCCCACGGGGCGTTCGACGCGTCGGCGTTGATGCGCCGATCGCTGAGGCGCACCCTCGCGCGCGCGGCGGCCGTCGTATCCTGCTCACGGTTCGCTGCCGCAGACCTCGCTCGTTTCGGCGCATCCGTGCCCCCGACCGTCGTCGGGAACGGCATCGACCTGGACCTGTCGAGCGAACCCGTGGACGCCCCGCTTCCCGCTCGCTACCTGGCGGGCGTGGGACGGCTCGTCGAGAACAAGGGATTCCATCACCTCGTCGGCGCCTATGCGGAGGCCCACACGGACCCCGCGCTTGCTGGTGTCGATCTCGTCATCGCCGGGGACGGCCCCGAGCGGGGGCCTCTGGAAACGCTCGCTGCCCGATTGGGGGTGGCGGAACGTGTGCACTTCGTCGGATCCCAACGGCGAGCGCAGATCCGGGCTCTCCTGGACGGCGCGGTCGCTCACGTCGTCCCCAGTCGCGTCGAGGCGTTCGGAATCGTCGTGCTCGAAGGCTGGAGGTCCGGCATACCGGTCATCGTGACGAAGCACGGAGGGCCACCGGAGTTCGTGACCGATGATGTAGACGGTCTCCTCTTCGAGCCCCGAGACATCACCGAACTTGCACGCCTGCTTATTCGCGTAGCATCCGAACCGGTCGTGCAGAGGCGGCTCGGGCGCGCCGGGCGCGCATCGGCACAACGATTCTCGTGGCGAGCGGTCTCGGATTCCTACGAGGATGTCCTGCGAGCCGTGACCGCCGAGGCACCCGCAGACCGATGGAGGAGACCCGAGTGAATCCCGAGCAGACAACGGTTTCCGTCGTCATCATCACGTATGCCCGCCCGGACTACATCGCGGAGTGCATCCGCCACCTCCGAGCTCTCGAAACGGCGCCGCACCAGATCATCGCAGTCGACGGCTCGCCGGACGCGCGTACGCGCGACCTGATCGCCTCGGATCACCCCGACGTCCTGTACCTGCGCAACGATCTCGGCAAGGGCACGATGTCGGAGTCCCGTCAGATCGGCCTCGCTGCGGCGACCGGCGACATCATCGCCTTCATCGACGACGACGCCTACGTCGCCGAGGATTGGATCGACCGTCTCGTCGCTGCGTACGCGGACCCTTCGGTCGCCGGCGTCGGGGGGAGGGCCGACAACGGCATCCCGGGTGAAGATGCGGTGGGATTGGCCTCGATCGGACGGCTTCTGCCGAATGGCGATATCACCGGCTACTTCGCCGCAAACCCCGGACGACGGATCGACGTCGACCATTTCCTGGGAGCGAATCAGACGTACCGTCGGGCCGTTCTGCTCGAACACGGCGGCATCCGCGGGAACTACCCCGGAACCTGCTTGCGCGAGGAGTCGGACACCTGCCTGCGGCTTCGTGCCGCGGGGCTACGACTCATCTTCGACCCTGCCGTTCTGGTCCGGCATGTCGCGGCTCCGTACCAGATCGGCGGTAAGCGCTTCGACCGCCGCTACCTCTACTATTCGCGTCGCAACCATGTCATGCTCCTGGCCCGTGTCTTCGGATGGCGAAGCGCGTACCTGCCACGGTACGGCCGGACCGCGCTCCGCCAGCAGCGGCACTACTACGCGCAAGTTGCCCGATTCATGCTGCGCGGCGTCGATGAGGACGGCGCGAGAGTCTCCCTGACGCGGCGGCTGACGGCACCCGTGATCCTCAGTCGCTCCGCAGTCGAACTGGCAGGCCTCGCGGCCGGGGTCTGGGCGGGATGGGACGGACGTCGCCGTGACCGTCGGGCCGGGGTGGGGACGCCCTAGTCTCCGCGGCCGAGCGCCTCCAGCCACACGCGTGCGACGACCGACCACGTCCGTTCGATCGAGAAGCGATCACGGATATCCCGGTGAGCTCCCCGAACCATGGAGGCAGAGTCACCGGGATGCTCGAGCATCCACGAGATCGCGACAGCGAGTGCTCCTGCGTCTCCGGGGCGCACGAGCAGCCCGAATGCACCCCGGCGGACTCCATCCGCGATGACGGTCGACTCCCGTCGTGGGTCGAGGATCTCGCCTACGCCGCCGCCGTCCGTCGCAACGACCGGGGTCCCCACCGCAAGCGCCTCGACGATCACCTGTCCGAACGGCTCGGGAACGGGCGAAGCATGCACGAGCAGGCCGAGCTGGCGGAACTCCGTCGCGGGTGAATCGGACCAGCCCGCTTGCTCGACGCGGTCGGAGATCTCGGAGTACGCGATCTGCCGGGTGAGCGCGGACGCGTACGGAGCGTCCTCGAAGAGCGCTGTCCCCACGATGCGGAACCGCAATCTCGGATACACACGCGCAACGCGCTCCGCAGCCTCGACGAACTGCTTCTGGCCCTTCGTCGCTCCGACGCGCCCGACGATCCCGACCGGTCCGCGGCCCGGCGAGCGTTTCGGACGCGCGAACACGGATGCCTCGAGCCCTGGGTACGCAACGGCGACACGACCGGCGGGCAGACGCCCCGCCGTGGCGGCCGTCGCGACGGAGTTCGCCACGATGCGACGCGGCCCGATCCGTGCGAGCAGCCGCAGCGCGATGGCGATCGGCGCGGCGAGATAGTCGAAGGCCAGGCGATCGTGGAGGTGCCACACCCAGCGTCGTCGACCCGCGACGACTCCCACGAGCACGGCGGCTTTGAGCGAGTTGGCAACGATGAGATCCGGTGCGATCTCTCGAATGGCGCGTCGCAGCCTCCGAGAGAGCGACAGCGTGCCAAAGAAGTTGCCGGCGGCTCCTCCGAGAGATGCGACCTGAGCGCGGGTCACACGAACGGCATCGCCCCCGTCCAGCACGCTGAGCGGGAAGCCCGCCGCGCGCACTTCGTTCGCGAAGCTTCCGTCGGCCATCGTCAGGACCCGGATCTCAAATCGGCCATCGGCTGCCGCGATCAAGCGCAGGAGGGCACGCTCGGCGCCGCCGAGCTCGCCCGTGTGGGACACGACGAGCACCGAAACCGGCTCGGTGTTGTGTTGCACGTCCGCGCCCCTCCCTCTGCCGACCCGTACTCCGACATCGATCACACCACATCCGCACGAGCAGCATGCGGCCAAGCGGAATCCGTCTCCGCTCCGTACCATGGGGACGTGCGCACCCTGCTCCCCTCCGGTACGGTTCCCACCGTCGTGCGGGGAGCGGCGGGCATCGCGGCGATCGCCGCAGCGGGTGTGCTTGCCGGATACCTGAGCGGACGTTACCCCGAGCTTGCGGTCCCTGCCGCGATCGTCCTCTTGCTGCTGGCCATCGCGTTCATCGACCTGACGTATGTTCTGGTCATCGGCTTCCTGGCGAGCGTCCTCGTCTTCGTGCGCGCGGGCCCGATGAGCGTCGCGGATCTCGCCCTCGGACTGGCGATGATCGTCGCGCTCCTCATGATTCGGGGCCGTGGAGTGAAGACGCTGCAGCCGCTGCTCTGGGCAGGCGCGTTCTACCTGGCGTTGACGCTGCCCCAACTGGTGCTCAATCGTTACACCGAGAACTACGTGGAGTGGGCGCACGAGGTGCTGCTCGTCATCGGCGCCGCCCTCGTCGGCTTCGTGATCGGTCGGGAGGGCAAGGCGAGGCTCGCTCTCTCGTTGTTCGTCGTCCTGTGCTCCGTCATGGCGCTCTTCGCCATCGCCTCGAACCTGACAGGCGGCGGCGGATATGTCGGACCGTGGCATAAGAACGCGATCGGCGCCTTCCTGATGTACGGTGCGATCATCGCGTTCGCCAATCCCCCGTGGATGGGTTGGAGACCGATCTGGGCGTACGCAGCCTTCGGTCTCTGCGGTCTCGGCATGCTGTCCTCTCGCCAGGCCCTCGTCGGGACGCTGATCGGCGTGCTGATCATCGGCACGCGCCCGCGGTTCCACAACGGGAAGCGCTCGCGGTGGATGCCGCTCCTGCTGATCCCCACCGCGTGGTTCATCTACCTAGCCGTGGTCGAGCAGCTCACCGAGGACAACCCGTTCAACTCCGCCTCACAACGCCTGCTCTGGTATGTCGACTCCCTGGCCGTCTGGCTCATGTCTCCGATCTACGGTGTCGGGCACCGCTGGTGGACGACCGGGCATACGGGATACGGCGGCTTCCAACCGCCGAATGCCGAACTCGAAGTCCTCACGACGACGGGAATCCTTGGACTCATCGGCTTCCTCGGGATGTTCGGGGCCGCGATCTGGCTGCTGTGGCGCATGGATCCCGTATACGGAACGATCGGATTGGCGACCGTCGTCGCCCGTCTCGCGCAGGGCCAGCTCGACCTCTATTGGGTCGCGGGTCACGCTTCGCTCCTGTGGATCGTCGCGGGGATCTGTTACGGCGTGAAGGAGCGCGATCGCGCCGAGGGCATCGTGCGCACACCTCACCCCGTGCAGACCGTCTGGCGGCGTACACGAGGGGCCCGTACCCGATGAATCCCGTCGTCCACGCGATTACACCGGGAGATCACTTCTCCCCTCGCACGGGGTCGGCGATCCCGACAGTGGTGCACGGGCTCGCGGGAGCCGCGACGCGGGCGCAGGATGCCGAACACACCGTTCTCCTCGACGCGGCGACCTTCCAGCCACGCTATCCCTCCGCTGCGATCCGAGAGTACGAGGGAGCGCCCTATCCTGGTCGCGCGGCTCGTGCGGTGGACGCCGCCCTGGGAACCTTGGGGCTTCCCCGACCATCCGCCGCGCGTGCGTTCCAGCCGCTCGCCGATGTCATGAAGGGCATCGAGCGGTCGATCGTGCTCGCCCACAACGCACCTGCTCTGCCGCGCTTGCTGAGGGCGCAGGAGCACGACGTCGTGTTGTATGCCCACAACGACATCCTCCGGACGATCGGACACGCGGAGGCACGGCGTTCCCTCGGGGACGTGCGTGCGATCGTGTGCGTGAGCGAATTCCTTGCCGACCGAACAGTCGCACGCTTGCCTCGTGACCTCGCCGCTCGCGTGCATGTCGTCGCGAATGGCGTCGACATCGATACCTTCCATCCGGCGGCGCAGACCACCTCGGGGACCCGTCTCCGCGTCATGTTCGTCGGCCGAGTAGTACCAGAGAAGGGAGCAGACATCCTTCTGAAGGCTGCCTCCCGGCTGCAGCGCGACGACATCGAGATCGTCATCGTCGGAAGCGCCGGCTTCGACCGGGAGGCCCCCCTGACCGCCTATGAGTCCTCCCTGCGGGACCACGCGGCGAACGTGCGTGGTCCCGTCGTCTTCGAGAGGTTCGCGGACCGGGCTCGAGTCCCGGAACTGCTCAGGACAGCCGACGTCTTCATCGTGCCCTCCCGGTGGGCGGAGCCGAGCGCGCTCACCGCCGGCGAAGCACTCGCGACCGGACTCCCCGTGATCGCGGCCCGGACCGGAGGCATCCCCGATGTCATCGGTGATGCCGGCATCATCGTCCCCCCGGATGATCCCGGATCCCTCGCCGAGGCGCTCGACCATCTCGCCTCCGACTCGGGGGAGCGCGCTCGCCTGGCCGCTTCCGCGCGTGCCCGCGCGGAATCACGCACCTGGGGATGGGCGTGGGGGCAGCTGCGGTCAACACTGGACCGCGTCTCATGCCCCTAGCGGACGCGGGAGATTCCGTCGACGATCACCTCGACGTTGGCGGCGACCTCGGCGATCATGCTGTGCCAGGCCGCGGCCGGAAGACCGACCGGGTCCGCCACATCATCGGCCTCGTCCGATCCGATCAAGGACGTTCGAGGTCGATCGGCGGCCACGGTGTCGAGCCAGGGACCCAGGTCGACTCCGGGTGGACGAGGGTTCTTCTCGATCCATCGGGCGAACTGCTTCACCGTGAAGATCCGCGGCCAGGCATCCGGGTCGGCGACCACGAGTTCGCGCGCCTGCTCCCGCGCCATCGCCAGCACGAGATCGAATCCGCGGAAGTCAGCGAGGTCCACCTCCCGACTGCGGTGCGCGTCGAAGTCCAGCCCGTACTGGGGCGCGAGGAGGCGACCGGTTTCCGGCATCGGTCGACCGCCCCGGATAAGTCCTCCCGACTCGAAACGGACGGACCCCTCCCCCGCGCGTTGACGCGCGATCGCGGCCGCATAGGGGGAGCGGCACTGGTTGGCTTGGCACACGATCAGCACGTGCGCGATGCCCGGCTCGGGGTCCGGTGACCTGACGGGGAATGAAAAGCTCAGCATGCCCCTATTCACGGACTCGAGGGGTCTGGGGGTCATGAGATGGTGCGGCTGAATCGCCCCGGGCTGCGGACCCGGACAGATCTGATTCCGCATCGGCATGCTCCGGGGCGTCGCCTGTCGACAACTCTTCGGCCGCTAGGTCATCCTCGTCATCGAAGTCGTCGAAGTCCTCGAAGCTCTCATCGAGGAACTCATCGTCTAACTGCCCGTCGTCCGTCGCCTCACCCGTCCCGACTCGACTGCGCCTCAACGGCGCCTCCTCGTCATCCATCTCGCTCCGGGATACGGGGCCGACCGCCGACGGAACGGGGGACAACGACGGCGTGCGCGACACATCCTTCTCGTCCGCGAGGTAGTAACTCGCGTACGACTTCGGCAGCTTGCGGCGACTGCGGTTGACGACGACGCCGATGACCTCCGTGCCCGCGGCACGCAGCGCGTCGATCGTCTCTACCAGGCGCCCGCGGTCCGTGCGGTTTGCGGACGCCAGGACGATCGCGCCATCGGTATGTGCCGCGAGCAGCGCGGCATCTGTGATTCCGATCGCCGGCGGGGAATCGATGATGACGATATCCGCGAGCGTCCGAAGCTGAAGGATCAGGCTTCCCAAGATCGGCGTTGCGAACAGGTCCGCCGGCTCTGCAGGTTCCGCGCCCGAAGGCAGGATCGTGAGCCTTCGGTACCGGGTCGAGTTGAGCCGAGACTCGACCGACCCGACCGCGAGGTCAGCGCCGTCTTCGTGCTCTTCGAGGATATCGCTGAGGCCTTCACCGTCAGCCGCGTCACCGAAGTAACGACCAAGATTCGGTCGCCGCAGGTCTCCACCGACCAGAATGACCTTTTTGCCCCCTCTCGCCCATGCGAGGGCGAGATTCGCCGAGACGAAGGACTTGCCGTCGCCCGGCTCCACGCTCGTCACAACGAAAGCCGCCCCTCTTGCCGGCAGAGAAACGGCGAGATTGGAACGCAGCGTCCGCAAACGTTCGCTGAGGTCCGTCCGCTCGTTGTGCGCCACCGGCAATGGCGGGTCCAACCGGCCGAGCTTGCGGTCCCAGCTGAGCTCGCCGATGGATCGCACACCCGTCAGCGCTTCCACTTCGTCCTCGCCTCGGAGCCGGTCATCGAACTGGTCGCGGATGAGCACGATGGCGACCCCGATGACGAGACCCGTCAGCAGCGCGAGCGACAAGATGACGAGAGGGGTGGGTACCGTCAGCTCCCCGGGATAGGGCCCAGCGACCACCGTCGTATTACTCGTTCCGGCGTTTGTGAGCACCTCTATGGCACCGGTCGCAGACGTCATCTTTGACAGCTCGGTAGCCAGGTTGACGTTGGCGATCGGATCGCCGGGGGCCGCCTCCAGTTGGGCTTGGATATTGCGAACCTCGGCGATCGCGTCCTGCTGTCGATCCTGCAGGGAGGTGAGCGCGGATGCCATCTGTGCGTCGACGTAGGCCTGGTAGGAGACCAGGACGGCCTGAACTCGCGACTGGGCCACGTCGGGAGTGGGTCCTTGGGCCGAGACGGTGATTCGGACGAGTCGTTCGTCGCTCGTCGCCTCGACGAGGACCGCCGAAGCAAGCTCGTCCGAGGTATCTCCGAGCGAGGCCGCAGCCGGATCGAGAACAGCGGCCGACGTCACGACGTCCGCATCGAGTTCGACCGATATGCCACCGATCTCGCCCGCGAGAGCCGCCTGCGTCACGGCGGAATTCAGTCGGACGATTCCCGCGCTCTGGTACGAGACGGTCCGCAGCTGCAGGTACGCGACAGCGGTGACAAGTGCGATGGCGATCACCGCGACGATCGTCCACTTGCGCTTCCACAGCACGTCCAAGACCTGTCGAAGTGTCACCTAAGTCCCTAGCCCCCTCCGTTCTCAAGCACACGCGCGAGAACGCCCACTAATACAACCATACGTACCCTGGAGATCCCCGCTACGATGTTGCGGCCGTTCGGATGGGGTGTTGATCGGCCAGCACCACCGCCATGACGCCGCCCACCGTCAGTGTCACTGACGAGGCGATCACGTCGAGGATCGGTATAGTTCCGGCGAGACCTGCCGCCAGCACCGCCAGCGCCATCGCGTAGAGGGCCGCACCGACGAGAACGCTCCCGCTCCCGAGAAGACAAACCACGGCACGCGCGCTCGGAAAGCGGACGCGCTGCGAACCGAGAATCGCCGACGTGGCTCCGGCGAAGGCACCCACCATCAGCGCGCCACCGAGGATGTCACTCGCGCGATGGGCGAAGGACAGCAGCGAAGCCATCGCGATGAACACGGCGACCGATCCCATGACCAGAACTACGATCGGGCGCAACCAGCGCGGTCCGAACCAGATGGTCGCCACGACGGCGGCCAGCGCGACGGCAGCGTGCCCGCTCGGAAAGGTCTGGTAAAGATACGCCTGTTCACCGAGATCAGGGCGGGGCAGGCCCGACTTGAGGAGAATACCGGCCACCGCTGTCGCTCCGATCAGCGCGCAGCCCGCGATCGCTGCAACCCATCGACGACGGATGATGCACTCGACACCCGCGACAGCGGCAGCGCCCAAGAGGGCCAGAAGCAGGAGGTCTCGTGCTCCGTATACGGCAAGCCACCCCTCGCCGCGGAACGTCGGGAAGGTGCCAAGGGACGCGGCGTCCAAGGCTTGCCCCGACGGTGTGAGAATCGCGGTCGCGTAGAGGGCGATGAAACCGACGGCGCACACCGCGGCGAGTATCGAGGAGCGGACACGAGAGGGTCTGAGCGCGACCGGGCGGTCAGCCACGACCGATCTCCTCGGAGACGATCTGCCTGAGCCGGTTGGAGAACCGCTCTTCGGAGAACGTATCGGCATGGGCACGGATGCGTTCTGCATCCCAGTCCGCGGAGATGGCCTGTTCGACAGCGGCGCTGACGGCATCCCGATTCACGCGGTCGAAGAACACACCGTTCACCCCCTCCTCGACTGTGTCGAGGTAGCCACCGTCGCGGAGGGCGATGGTGGCCTTGCCGAATGAGGCCGCCTCCAGCGGCGAGAGACCGAAGTCCTCATAGGAGGCCGCGACCAGGCCCGACGAGTTCTCGTAGAGCCAGCGCAACCGGGCATCGGAGACACGTCCGAGGAGATGTGTCCCACCGACGGCACGCGCGAGCGTCTCGAGGCGCGCGTGATCGGGACCGGTGCCCACCACGACAAGGTCGATGTCGGGCACCGCGGCAACGGCCTCGATCACGACGTCGACGTTCTTGTACGGCAGAAGACGCGCGACACAGAGCACGAAGGGCCGCTCGATGCCCGGCACCGCTTCGGGCGCGGCCGAGCGGTCGAACGGCGCGGGCGGCGGCGGGAGGACCTCGGCGTCGATCCCGTAGACATCGCGAACGGCCGCCTGGACGACGCGAGAGTTGACGAGATAGCGGTCGGCCGATGCCGCAGCGGCCTGGTCCCACCTCCGAAGCCCCGGGCCCAGGATCGACGTCGCAGCGGAGACAGCACGGGACCGTAGTCCTCGAGAGCCGGGGTCACCCGCGTATCGATCGGCCTGGTAGAGCCACCGGGCCGGCGCATGGCAGTAGACGATCTTCCGTCCGCTGGTGGGGATCCCGTGGGCCCAGCCGCTCGACGAAGCCACCAGCACATCGGCGTCCACGTGATGACCCGAAACTGCCCGCGCGAGGAAGGGCAATGCCAGACGATGGTGTCGACGCAGCACCCCCCACCGGTTCACCTGCATCGTGCGCACATCGATCGAGTCGAACTCGGGGAATGTCGCCGACGGATCGTACAGCGATGTGTGCAAGGCAGCCCGGGGGAACGTCCGAGCGATCGCGAGCGCGACTCGCTCGGCCCCGCCACGTTGGGTCAGATAGTCGTGCGCGACCGCGATGGTCAGTCCGTCGACGGGCTGGATCGTCGTGTCGTCCGAGGTCATGCGCCCTCCGGTTCGCGATCGTCCCCGATCGGATCGCAAGCCCTCACCTTACTCAGGCCGCCCGCGGCTCGGCCACCACGGTTGTCCTCGAAAGATCCCTCACCCTCGGGGCTAGAGTTCGCCGGGCTGCATGACCTGCTCATCGATCTTCACGACAGCCTGCCGGAAAGCCGTGGTCCTGGCGTCAGCCTTCGTCGGCGCGTAGACGACGAGGGAATGGAACACGAAGCGAGCGAAAAAGGCGACGACGAGCGTGATCCCCGTCGCGAGCACGCTCGAGATGTGCAGGTTTTCGACGATGAGCGCCAGGATCGGAATCCGGATGACGGCCTCGACATTGTTGAAGCCGAACGACTTCGCGAACCGTGACCACACGCTCGACGCCTGATCGCGCATGTCGTGGAACACGAATCGCTCGATGAGGATGAAATTCCCGATGATCGTCAGCTCTGCGGCGATGATCGCGGCGACGATGTAATCGACGTTCATCGCCGTCAGGAGCCAGACGATGAGCACGTTCGCCACCGCGCCGAGTCCGCCCACGATCGCGAACAACGACATCTTGCCGAACCTCAGCGTCGCGAGCTGCGTCAGGAAATGCAGACCCTGGCGCAACGACGCCTTCGACTCGCCGGCATGACGGCCCGCGAAGTCGAAGGGCACCTCCGCGATGCGCAGGCTCTGTCGTGCCAGGAGCTCGAGCAGGATCTTGAACCCACGAGGCCTCAGCCCCTCGAGGTCGATCGCGCGCCGGTCGATGAGGTAGAAGCCGGTCATCGGGTCGGTGACGTCGTGCAGACGCACCGGGAACATCGCCCGCGTGACCATGGTCGAAGCCTTCGAGACGAGCACACGGGTCTGGTCTGCGAGCCCACCCGCTGTCCCCCCGCCGACGTAGCGTGATGCGATGACGACGTCCGCGTCTCCCCGCTGGAATCGCTCGTACAGCTCCCGAATCTTCTCCGGTGGGTGCTGCAGGTCGCCATCCATGACGAGACATAGATCGGATGCTGCCGCGGCATACCCGTCGATCACCGCACCACCGAGACCGCCGACAGGACGAGCGCGGTGGATGAGTCGGACGGGTAGCTGCGCCGTGGCTGCGACCGTACGCACCATCTCGGGGGTGTCGTCGGTGCTGTCATCGACGAAGATGACCTCACAGTCGATCCCCCGGACAGCGGCTTCGATGCGACGCACGAGCTCCGCCACGTTGGGCGCCTCATTGAACGTCGGAACGATGATCGAGAGTTCGATGAGCGGCCCCCTACGCCTGCGCGCTCCTCCCCGTGGAGCGACGGATTCCATAGTGGCATGACGACCAACGCCGGCGAAAGCCGCAAGAACCTGAAGCGAACCGCCCCATGATGCGACGTGTCGCGGGACCTCGTCGGGCCGATAGCGTAATCGCGGGTGCTCACCCACGCACTGAGAACGGGGATCGCTCATGTCCGACCGCATATCGAACATCGTGCGCGCGGTGCTCTGGCTGGCGGTCCTCGCCGTCGGCGCGCTGCTCACGGAGCAACGATTTCGCAGCGCGATCGCGGGCGACCCCGGGATCGATCTGGCGGTTTTCGTAGATGCTGCCCGGTACGCCGCGTCGGGACAGAGCGTCTATTCCGCAGAAGGGTACGTGTACCTGCCCCCCTTCGCCTGGCTCATGATTCCCTTCGGGAGCCTCGAGTCGGCGATCGTCCCGTGGACGGTCTTCTCGCTCGCCGCGTGCTGGGCGACGGTCGCCGCGGTCATCGCCGCCCTCTGGGCCATGCTCAGTTGGTGGCAGCGTCCCCTCCTGGCGGGCGTCGCCCTCGTCACGCTGCTTTTCAACAGCGTGACGGCCCTCCAGCTGTGGCTCGGTCAGAACGACGTCCTCGTGATGTTTGCAGCGTCTCTGGCGGTCCTCGCGGCGTCTCGGCAGAGGGCGGCCCTGTCTGCTGTCGGGGTGGTCGGTGCGGCCCTCTTCAAGACATGGGCCGCCGGCCTCGGCCTGTGGCTCCTCCGAAGGGGAGCACCGCGCCCCGCTCGCGGCATCCTCGTCGCGGCGATCTCGGCGGCTTCCGTCCTCCTCATCATCACCGTCGTCGGCGGCCCGTCCACCGTTCCCGACTGGATCAGGCGGACGATCGATTTCAGCGATCAGCAGCTGCTCGCGTACTCGGTGTGGGGGGTGGGGCGACATCTCTTCGGGGCGCACCAGCCGGTCGGGGCGATCGTCAGTTGGACCCTCGCAGTCGCCGTCGTGGCGCTACTCGTCCTGATCCTGAGACGGCCCGGGACCGACTCGCTGGCCATGTGGAACGTCGCCGGCGCGGTCATCCTCCTCATCCCCGTTTCGCACCTCGGTTATCGCCTGCTCATGCTTCCGCTCGTCTGGGTCTGGGTCGCCCATCTGCTCGCGCGCCCGCGCATGCCGTGGTACTGGGTCATGACAGCGATCAGCGCGGTGTTCTTCGGGGTGACCTTCCGCTGGACGCCCCTCGACAGCAGCAGCAGCGGAGAGCCTCCGCAACTCGCCATCGTGATCCTCGCTGCGTTGGTGCTTCTCGCGGCCTCCGTGTGCACGGCCGCGTTCGTCGTCGAGCAGCGCTACCCGATGCGGTGGCGACGTGTCCCGCGCACGGCGATCGAGCCGCGCCCGAACGGCCCCGCTTCCTGAGCGCCCCAGCGTCACTGGCGTCGGCTGACGAGACGTCGGCCGCGAGAATCGCGCCGAAGCTCCCCCGCGGTTCTAGGCTTGCAGCATGACGACCGAGACTTCTCCCGAAACCATCACGATGTTCGGAGCCGATTGGTGCCGCGACTGCATCCGCACCAAGAATCAGCTCGACGAACTCGGTGTCGCGTACACCTACGTCGACCTCGTCGCCGACCCGTCGGCCGCGGATGTCGCACGCGACATCTCGGGGCGCACCAACATCCCCGTGGTCGTGTATCCGGATGCTTCGTTCCAGGTCGAGCCGTCGAACGCCGACGTCGAGTCGAAGCTCCGTGAGCTCGACCTCGTCTGACCCGATCGGTGTCGCGCTCGATCGCGACGTCGCTGCGCTCCGCGCCGGGCTTCCGTCCTGGACCCACCTGACGCTCGAGCAGCGCGCGCGCCTCTTCGAGCGCGTGCGCGCCAGCGTGGTCTCGTGCGCGCAGGACTGGGCCGAGCAGGCGGCACTCATCAAGGGCCTCGACAGTCGGCACCCTCTGCGCGGTGAGGAGTGGCTGAGCGGCCCCTATGCGGTGATCGTCGCCCTCGACGCGTACATCCGCACCCTCACGGCCCTGAGCGAGGGGCACAGCCCGATCGACGGGTTGAAACTCGGCACGGCCCCCGGTGGCCGTGTGACCGTGCCGGCCTTCCCGGCGACGCGCGCCGACGCTCTGCTGCTTTCCGGCTTCACCGCCGACGTGTGGCTGCGCCCGGGCGTGACCGCTGTCGACGCCCGCAGCGCGGCTGGCCTCGGCCAGAAGCATCCCGCGGTCGGCGCGGGCGTGGGCCTGGTCCTCGGCGCGGGCAATGTCACGGCCATTCCCGTCCTCGACGTGCTCTACGAGCTGATCGCCGCGAACCGCGTCGCGATCCTGAAGCTCAACCCGACGATGGATGCCTTGGCCCCGGTCTTCCGGCGAGCGCTGGCTCCGCTCATCGCGGCCAGCTTCGTGCGGATCGTCACGGGCGATGGCGCGGTCGGCGCGGCCCTGACGACGCATCCGGGGATCGATCACGTGCACATCACCGGCTCCGCGGTCACCTTCGACGCGATCGTGTGGGGTACCGACGAGGAGGCCGCGCGGCGTCGGCAAGACCACGACCCCGCCCTGGCCAAGCCGATCACCGCGGAGCTCGGTGGCGTCTCGCCCGTCATCGTCGTTCCCGGCGAATGGACCGCCGCAGATCTGCGGTTCCAGGCCGAGCACGTCGCGACGATGCGTCTGCAGAACGCCGGACACAACTGCATCGCAGGCCAGATGGTCGTGATCTCGCGCGACTGGGCCCAGCGCGGCGCCTTCCTCTCGGAACTCCGCGCCGCCTACCTGCGCGCTCCGCACCGCCCGACCTGGTACCCGCACGCGCCCGAGCGTGTGGCCGAGGTCGCGGCGAGCACACCCGTGGCGGAGACATACGACGGCGGCGGCGAGCGCGTGCTCATGGTGCTCGACGCGGATCAGGATGCCTCGGCGCTCGAGACCACGGAGTACTTCGCCCCGATCCTCGGCGTCGTCGACCTCCCCGGCACGGGGCAGCGGTTCCTCGACGCCGCGGTGACCTACGCGAACGACCGGCTCACCGGAACACTCGGAGCGAACCTGCTGATCGACCCCGCGACCCGCGCCTCGCTCGGCGCGGGATTCGATCGGGCGATCGCCGAGCTGCGCTACGGAGCCATCGCGATCAACGCGTGGACGGGCTTCAACTTCCTGCTCGCCAACGGCACCTGGGGGGCATTCCCCGGCGGCACGCTCGAAGACGTGGGCAGCGGCATCGGGATCGTCCATAATGCCCTCCTGCTCGAGGGCGTCGAGCGCACCGTCGTGCACGGGCCGTTCCGGCCTTTCCCGCGGTCGCTCGGCGACGTGCGCGACCCCGCCGAGCGGACCGTCCTGCCGAAGCCGCCGTGGTTCGTCACGGCGCGCACCGGCGCCGAGGTGAGCGAGGGGTTCACGCGGTACCAGATGACGCACAACGCGGCGGGACTCGCACGCACGCTCGCGCTGGCGCTTCGGGCTTAGTGGTGGAAGCCCGCGCGCCGACCCATGTCGGGCATGGGTGACTTCAGGGCCTCGAGGTAGGTGACCTCGGTTGCGAGATCGGCGAGGAACTTGTCGGCCAGATCGAGGCTGAGGTCCTTGCGGACGACGATGCGCTGCACCGTGATGTGGGTGAGGTGAACGGGCATCGGGTACGCGGGCACGAGCCATCCGTGCATCCGCAGCCGGTCGCTGAGGTCGTACAACGACCACTTGTCGGTGTAGCCCTCTTTGAGCATCCACGCGAACACCGGGATGTCGGTTCCGTCGCTCCAGAGCTCGAAGGGTGCCATCGCGGCGATCCCGGACGACAGGTGCACGGCGACATCCTGCGACGACTGCTGCATCTCGGTGTACCCCGCGTACCCGAGCCGCAGGAACAGGTAGTACTGCAGCAGCACCTGCGCGCCGGGACGCGAGAAGTTGAGCGCGAAGGTCGGCATGTGTCCACCGAGGTACGACACGTCGAGCACGAGGTCGTCCGGCAACCACTGCCGCTCGCGCCACACGATCCAGCCGAGCCCCGGGTACACGCCCCCGTACTTGTGGCCCGAGGTGTTGATCGAGTGCACGCGCTCGAGGCGGAAGTCCCACTCCAGGTCGGGCTGCAGGAACGGCGCGACCATGGCACCGGATGCCCCGTCCACATGGATCGGGATGTCGAGACCGGTCTTGCGCTGGATCGCATCGAGCGCCGCCGCGATCTCGCGCACGGGCTCGTACATGCCGGTGTAGGTCACGCCGATGATCGCGACGACGCCGATCGTGTTCTCGTCGACGTACTTCTCGAGGTCATGACCGTCGAAGATCTTGTGCGCCTCGGTCATCGGCACGAAGCGCGGCTCGACCTCGAAGTAGTTGCAGAACTTCTCCCAGCACACCTGCACCGCGCTCGACATCACGAGGTTCGGCTTCTCGGTCGACTTGCCCTCGGCGCGACGGCGCTGCTGCCAGCGGCGCTTGAACGCCAGCCCGCCGAGCATGCACGCCTCGGACGATCCGGTCGTGGAGGTGCCGATGGCATCCGGTACCGAGGGCGCGTGCCAGAGGTCGGCGAGGATGCGCCAGCAGTGATTCTCGACTGCTGCGGTCGAGGGGTACTCATCCTTGTCGATCATGTTCTTGTCGACCGTCTCGGCGTAGAGGCGGTCGGCTTGATCGTCCATCCACGTGGTCACGAAGGTCGCGAGGTTGAGGCGCGCGTTGCCGTCGAGGAGCGCCTCGTCGTGCACGATCTGGTACGCCGTGTCGGGAAGCATCTCTTCGGCACCGAGGCGATCACGGGCGACCGACGAACTGCGCGTCGTGCGTGAGAAGACGGGGATCAGTTCAGAGTCGGTCACGTGCACTCCTGGTTCGGGGCGGAGGAGAGGAGGATATCCGGTCAGCGTGAAGCGAAGCGGTCCGTCGCGGAAACGAGCGCGGATTGGATGGCGGGTTCCGTCGCCGAGTGACCGGCGTCGGCGACGAGCACGAAGTGCGCCTCGGGCCAGGCCCGGCGCAGGTCCCACGCCGTCATCGCGGGAGTGCAGATGTCGTAGCGACCCTGCACGATCACGGCGGGGATGTCGCGGAGGATCCCGACATCCTCGATCAGCTGTCCCTCGCGGAACCAGCCGCCGTGCACGAAGTAGTGGTTCTCGATGCGCGCGAAGGCCGTGGCGGCCGCGGGCTGGGTCATCTGCTCGACGAGTGCCGCGTCGGGCCGCAGGGTGAGGGTGGATGCCTCCCAGCGACTCCACGCGATGGCGGCCGGCACGTGCACGTTCGGGTCGGGGTCGGTCAAGCGCCGGTGGTAGGCATCGATCATGCGCGAGCGCTCCAGCACCGGGATCGGCGCGATGAACTCCTCCCACAGGTCCGGGAAGATCGCCGAGGCGCCGCCCTCGTAGAACCACTCCAGCTCGTGGCGACGCAAGGTGAAGACGCCGCGCAGGATGATCTCGGTCACGACAGCCGGATGCGTCTGCGCGTACGCGAGCGCCAGGGCACTCCCCCACGAGCCCCCGAAGACCTGCCAGCGCGCGATGCCGAGGTTCTTGCGCAGCAGTTCGATGTCGGCGACTAGGTGCCAGGTCGTGTTGTAGCGGAGGTCCTCGCCGGGGTCGCTCGCGTGCGGCGTGCTGCGCCCGCAGCCGCGCTGATCGAACAGCACGATGCGGTACTTCTCGGGGTCGAACAGCCGGCGGTGCCAGGGCGATGTTCCCGCGCCCGGTCCGCCGTGCAGGAACACGACGGGCTTGCCCTCCGGATTGCCGCTGCACTCCCAGTAGATGCGCTGGCCGTCCCCCACCAGCAGCTCGCCGGATTCGTAGGGTTCGATCGGCGGGTACAGGGGCGACGAGACGGGATGCGGCGAGGCGTGCGCCGCGGAGCTCTCGTCGGGGGTGGACACCATTCGGCCACGCTATCGCGTCCCCCGCCGAACACCGAGACGCCCTCCCGTGGTCGATCGACACCGACCTCTAGGCTCTATCGCATGGATCACGCGACGACCGTCACGATCACCGGCGCGGGTGGGCAGATCGGCTACGCCCTGCTGTTCCGCATCGCCGCCGGCGACATGCTGGGTGGTGACCGCCCCGTGCGGTTGCGCCTGCTCGAGATCCCGGCCGGCGTTCGCTCGGCCGAGGGGGCGGCGCTCGAACTGCAGGACTGCGCGTTCCCATTGCTGCGCGACGTGGAGGTGACGGATGACCCGGGTCGGGCGTTCGACGGCTGCAATATCGCGATGCTGGTCGGCGCACGCCCCCGGGGCCCGGGTATGGAACGCGGCGACCTGCTCGCTGCGAACGCGGGCATCTTCGGCCCCCAGGGCGCGGCGATCGGTGAGGGAGCGGCGGACGACGTGCGGGTCGTCGTGGTCGGCAACCCCGCGAACACGAACACTCTGATCGCGGCCTCGTCGGCCGGCGACATCCCGCCGGAAAGATTCACGGCGTTGACCCGCCTCGACCACGATCGCGCACTCGGACAGCTGGCCGCGGCGTTGGACGTTCCCGCTTCGGCTCTCCGCGACGTCACGATCTGGGGCAATCATTCGGCGACGCAGTTCCCGGATGTCTCGCATGCCACCGTGTCCGGACGCCCGGTCATCGACGCCCTCGCCGAACGCCTGGGCGCCGCCGAGGCGGCACGGGCCTGGCTCGACGACGTCTTCATCCCCCGGGTCGCGCGACGCGGGGCCGAGATCATCGAGGTGCGCGGCTCGTCGTCGGTCGCGAGCGCGGCCAACGCGGCGATCCGGCACGTCGGCGACTGGGTCAACGGGACGACCGCGGGCTGGACATCCGCCGCCCTCGTCTCGCGCGGCGAGTACGACGTGCCCGAGGGACTCGTCTGCTCGTTTCCCGTGACGGCCGCGGAGGGGTCGTGGCACGTCGTCGAGGGTCTCGCGCTCGACGAGCGTGCGCGAGCCCGGCTGTTCCACTCGGTGGCCGAACTCGAGGCCGAGCGCGACGCGGTTCGCAGCCTCGGGGCCCTGTAGAACGCCATGGATCTGATCCTGCTGGTCGCCGGCGGCATCGTCGCGATAGCGCTCGTGACGGCCCTCGCACCGCGCGTCGGCGTCGCAGGACCCCTCGCGCTGGTCGCGCTGGGCATCGTCGTCAGCTTTCTGCCCTTCGTCCCCGAGTTCGAAGTGGAGCCCGAGTGGATCCTGGCGGGCATCCTGCCCCCGCTGCTCTACTCGGCGGCGGTATCACTGCCCGCGGTGGAGTTCCGGCGCGATTTCGGGCTGATCGGCGGGCTCTCGGTCGGACTCGTTCTGATCTCGTCGCTCGTGCTGGGCGGCGTCTTCGCCCTCCTGGTGCCCGGGCTCGGGTTCGCGCTCGCGGTGGCCCTCGGGGCCATCCTCAGCCCCACGGACGCGGTGGCGACCTCGATCGTGCGCAAGCTCGGGATATCGCCGCGCATCGTGACGGTGCTCGAGGGCGAGAGCCTGCTCAACGACGCGACGGCGCTGGTGCTGCTCAGCTCGGCCCTCGCCGCCGTGACGGGATCCTTTTCGGTCTTCGACAGCGTGCTGGACTTCGGGTGGGCCGTGTTCTGGGCCGTCCTCGTCGGGGCCGTGGTCGGGTTCGTCAACCTGCGCGTTCGCGCCTGGGTCGCCAGCCCCACCGCGAACACCGCGCTGAGCTTCACCATCCCCTTCCTCGCCTACGTTCCCGCCGAGCACTTCGGTGGCTCGGGACTCGTCGCGGCGGTCGTGGCGGGGATCGTGACGGGCCAGGGATCCGCGCGCTGGTTCTCGGCCGAACAGCGCATGTCGGACACCCTCAACTGGAGGACGGTCGAGCTCGTGCTCGAGGGCGCCGTCTTCCTCATCATGGGGCTCGAGTTGTACGGGCTCGTCGTCGAGAGCGAGCAGAAGCACGAGGGCGTCTGGCACGCGATGACCCTCGCGTCGGTTGCGATCCTCGTGGTGCTCGCCGTCCGCATCGTCTACGTCGCGCCCCTCGTCTGGGCGCAGAGCCGGCGGGCACGCCGGATCTCGTCGGTACGCGGGCGCTTCGACGATTGGGACAAGGAGGTCACGGATGCCGCGGCATCCGATGCCCCGCCGGGCCATGGATCGCGCGGCATCAACGCGCGGGGCGTGAAGAATCCACGCCGGATGAACATCTTCCGCACGCGCATGACACGGGCGCGCGCGGACCTCGATTACTACGAGGCGTCCCCCCTGGGCTGGCGTCACGGCTCCCTGATCGTCTGGGCCGGCATGCGTGGCGCCGTGACCGTCGCCGCAGCGCAGACGCTGCCGCGCGACACCGACAGCCGCGCGACCCTCCTGCTCGTGGCGTTCTTCGTCGCCGCGGGGACCCTGTTGATCCAGGGCTCGACGCTGGGGTGGCTCGCTCGCCGGCTCGGGCTGGCGGGCACCGGCGGGGGGCCCTCGGATGAGGAACGTGACGGCCTCGAGGACGAACTCCGCACGGCCGCCGCGCAGGCGCTGGCTTCGGCGGATCTGCGCCGCGCGAGCGGAACGCCCTTCGACACCGACGTCGTCTCTCGGGTGAGAGCACGCATCCTGCAGCCGACCGAAGACGAGTCCAGCGCGCACGCAGTGGAGATGAGCGAGCTCAGACTCGAGATCATCCGCGCCATGCGTGAGCGCCTGTTGGAGCTCAGGCGCGACGGAACGTACAGCACCGCGGCGCTGCGCCGCTCGCTGGAGGCCCTCGACGCCGACGAACTCAGCATCCGGATGCGACTCGATGAGGGTGACGAATAGCGGGCTCGTGCTCGTGCACAATTGATCATGCGGGGACGGTAAGCAGGGAGCACCCATGAGCGAAACGATCGACAGTGTCGGCGACAGTCTCTCGCACGCGCCCTCGGCCGACGGCTCGGATGCCACGGCTCCCCTGAATCTTCCGCATCTCGCCGCGGAATGCCCGAAGTGCTTCACAGAGCTCCAGCGCGACCGCGACTGGTGGCTCGCTCGGCCCGCCGGCGCCCGGCTCGTCGGGCTCGTCGTCGCGCGGGAGGGAATGCCCTCGGTCACGGAGCAGCGCGACGAGCTCACCCGGTTCGGGGTCCCGATCGCGGGGTTCCGCCACCCCGCACCCGAGATCCTCGAGGGTTGGTCGGACCGACTCGCTCGTTTCTTCGCGACGCTGCAGCACGGCGATGTGCTCGTCGTCGCGAATGTGCACGCCCTCGGGCGCGACATCGACGAAGAGACACGCGCCGTCAGCGAGTTGCACGCCCGCGGTGTCGTCGTGAAGGTCCTCAGCCACGGCGGTCGGCACCTGTTCGACACGGGACGCTGACCGCGGCCGACCCCGGTCGGTGCCGGCCCGAGACATCAGTCCGCGACGTACGCCCGCAGGTGCTGGGCGGTCAGCGTGTCGCCGGACTCGACGAGATCGGCCGGTGAGCCCTCGAAGACGACCCGGCCGCCGTCGCGCCCCGCGCCCGGGCCCATGTCGATGATCCAGTCCGCGTGCGCCATGACGGCCTGGTGATGCTCGATCACGATGACCGAGTTGCCGGCGTCGACGAGACGATCGAGCAGGCCGAGCAGGTTGTCGACGTCGGCCAGGTGGAGGCCGGTCGTCGGCTCGTCGAGCACGTACACCGCGCCCTTCTTGGCCATGCTGATCGCGAGCTTGAGGCGCTGCCGCTCGCCGCCCGAGAGGGTGTTCAGGCGCTGCCCGAGCGTGATGTACGCCAACCCCACGTCGACCATCCGGGCGAGCGTCGTGTGTGCGGGCCCCGACGCGAAGAACTCGGATGCCTCGGCCGCCGACATCGACATGACCTCGTGGATGTTCTTGCCGTTCAGGCGGTACTCGAGCACCTCGTCCGAGAAGCCCTTGCCCTCGCACACCTCGCAGACGGTCTCGACCGTCGATGCGAACCCGAGCTCGGTGATGATGATGCCGAGGCCCTTGCAGACGGGGCAGGCGCCGGCCGAGTTGGCGCTGAACAGGGCGGGCTTGACGCCGTTCGCCTTCGCGAAGGCCGAGCGGATGCCGTCGAGCACGCCCGTGTACGTGGCCGGGTTGCTCCGACGCGAGCCGCGGATCGGGGCCTGATCGACGACGACCACGTCATCGAACGAGGGCAGGTGCCCGTGGATCAGCGACGACTTGCCCGACCCCGCGACCCCGGTCACGACGGTCAGGATGCCGAGCGGGACATCCACATCCACGTTCTGCAGGTTGTGCTGCGTCGCCCCGCGGATCTGCAGGGCGCTCTTCGATGCGCGCACCGACGATTTGAGGCGGGCGCGGTGGTCCAGGTGACGGCCCGTCAGCGTGTCCGAGGCACGCAGGCCCGGGACATCCCCGGTGTAGGTGATCCGGCCCCCGCTCCGCCCGGCGCCCGGACCGAGGTCCACGACGTGGTCGGCGATCGCGATCACCTCGGGCTTGTGCTCGACGACGAGCACCGTGTTGCCCTTATCGCGCAGGCGCAGCAGCAGATCGTTCATGCGCTCGATGTCGTGCGGGTGCAGGCCCGCGGTCGGCTCGTCGAACACGTAGGTGATGTCGGTCAGACTCGAGCCGAGGTGGCGGATCATCTTGGTGCGCTGCGCCTCGCCGCCCGAGAGCGTGCCGCTCGAGCGGTCGAGCGAGAGGTACCCGAGCCCGATCTCGACGAACGAGTCGACCAGGTGCCGGAGCCCCGCGAGAAGCGGCGCGACCTCGGGATCGTCGACGGTGCGCAGCCAGGCGGCGAGGTCCGTGATCTGCATGGCCGCGGCATCCGCGATGCTCACCCCGCCGATCTTCGACGACCGAGCGGCCTCGCTCAGCCGTGTTCCGTCACACGCGGGACAGGCCGTGAACTTGACCGCCCGGTCGACGAATGCCCGGATGTGCGGCTGCAGCGCGTCCCGGTCCTTCTGCAGGAAGCTCTTCGTGACCTTGGGTACGAGGCCCTCATAGGTCATGTTGAAGTCGCGCATCTTGACCTTGACGGGCTCTTTGTAGAGGAAGTCCTGGCGCTCCTGCTCGGTGTAGTCGCGGATCTTCTTGTCCGGGTCGAGAAAGCCCGACTCGGTGAAGATGCGAACCATCCAGCCGTCCACGCTGTATCCGGGGATGGTGAGGGCACCCTCGACGAGGGACTTGTCGGCGTCGAACAGCTCGTCCAGGTCGATGTCGCTCGCCTCGCCGAGCCCCTCGCAGCGCGGACACATCCCTCCCGTCACCGTGAACGATCGCGCCTCACGGGTGCCGTCGTCCTTCTTGATCACGCCCGAGCCGCTCACCGACGGAACGTTGAACGAGAAGGCCTGCGGCGAGCCGATGTGCGGCACTCCGAGACGGCTGAAGAGCATCCGCAGCATCGCGTGCGCGTCCGTCGCGGTGCCGACCGTGGAGCGGGCGTTCGCGCCCATCCGCTCCTGGTCGACGAGGATCGCGGGCGAGAGATTCTCGAGCGCGTCGACATCGGGACGGTCGGGCGCGGCCATGAACTGCTGGATGAACGTCGAGTACGTCTCGTTGATCAGCCGCTGCGATTCGGCGGCGATCGTGCCGAAGACGAGCGATGACTTGCCCGACCCGCTCACCCCCGTGAAGACCGTCAATCGCCTCTTCGGAATCTCGAGGGAGACGTCCTTCAGATTGTTCTCGCGCGCGCCGATGACCCGAATGACCTCGTGCGCGTCCGCGATGTGCCCTGCCGACCGATCGACCATCTGTGCCCCCCTTGCTCGGGGTCCAGTGTGCCGCACTCCGCGGTCGCCATGTGTCCGCGGTGTGCTCGGTGCTCAGACCCGGGGGTCTTCGGGGGCGCTGGTCTCGCTGCGCGTGATGCGCTCACCCGAGACCGGGTCGACACCGCTTCGGGTGGTCGAGGCGACGCTACGACGGCGTGCCAGCAGCGCGATGCCGATGATCGTGATGATCACGCCCGCGCCCATCAGGATGTAACCCACGGTCTTGATGTCGATCCAGCCCAGGTCGACGTTGAGCGCGAAGGCGCAGATCGCGCCGACCGCGAAGAGGAAGATGCCGAATCCGATGCTCATTGGGGTGCCTGCTTTCGCCGATTCTCGGCACCGCCGAACGGCGTGCCGCGCACGACCATACGCATGCCGAAGACCGGGCGCGATGGGTTGCGCCCGGTCTTCGGCATGCGATAAAGACTCAGGCGCGCGCGGGAGTCGTCGCCTTCTTCTCGGGCACGGGAGCCGATCCGGATGCCTCGAGATTCGCGTAGTACGCCCGCGCCTCGTCCTGTCGGACCTTCTCGGCGCCCGTCGCGATCGGCGCGCGCACGTGCTCGGGAGCGAACCCGAAGGCTTCGACGAGGTCGAGTGCATGGGGCCGCAGCCGCACGCACAGGCGGTCGATGTAGCTCGACACCGCCCCGGCACGCTGCGTCGAGAGACGTCCGTTGATCAGGTACCAAGCCAGGTGCTTCTCGATCACGCTGAGGCCGAAGAGATCGCGCAGCCACGTCAGCACCTGACGGCTTCCGTCGTCCGTCACGCGCGCCAGGGCATCCGTGAACGCCTCCCACTGCAGCAGTTCGCCATGAGCGCGGGCCGCCTCGATCAGCTCGGACTGGTTGGCGTTGAAGAGTGCCGCGGCTTCGTCGCGCGGCAGCTTCGCGGCGGGGCGCAGGCGTCCGGCGATGTCTGCCACCATCTGCTGCACGCGTCCGGCGAGCAGCTCGTGCTGCTGGTCGGCGCGCAGGCCTCGCTCGACAGCTCGTGCCGTCGAGCCGAAGTCCGTGACGGCCTGACCGAGCTGACGAAGACCCGCACCGTGGAAGACCTTGCCCGCGGTCTGCCCGACGGCGAAGGCAGCGAGGGCCCGCGCATCCTTGTCCTTGAACTGGCGCCCGTAGTCGGTCAGCAGGCGCTTGCCGACGAGCTGCAGCAGCACGTTGTTGTCACCCTCGAACGTGGCGAAGATGTCGAGGTCGGCGCGCAGGCCCACCAGGCGGTTCTCGAACAGGAAACCGTTGCCCCCGCATGCCTCGCGCGCCTCCTGCAGCGTGTCGAGGGCGTGCCACGTCGACAGCGGCTTGAGCGCCGCCGCGAGGGTTTCGAGATCCTCGCGGTCGGCGTCGGTGTCGGCCACACCGCTGAAGACGGCGTCGAACTTCTGCAGGAACTCGTCGTGCGCGAAGAGGCCCGCGTAGGTCGTCGCCAGACGCGGGAGCAGGCGACGCTGGTGCCGGCCGTAGTCCATCAGCACGACCTCTTCCGAGCCCGTACCGGAGTCGAACTGGCGACGCTGCGTGGCGTACGTGATCGCGATGTTCAGACCGAGAGCCGAGGCCCACATCGCGGAGCCGTCGAGCGAGACGCGCCCCTGGACGAGGGTGCCGAGCATCGTGAAGAAACGGCGCCCGGGGCTGGAGATGTCGCTCGAGTAGGTGCCATCCGCGGCGACGTCGCCGTACTTGTTGAGCAGATTGGTGCGGGGCACGCGCACGCCGTCGAAGTGCAGGCGACCGTTGTCGATGCCGTTCAGCCCGCCCTTGAGGCCGTCGTCCTCGCCCCCGATGCCCGGCAGGAAGGCGCCGTTCTCGTCGCGGAGCGGAACGTAGAAGCAGTGCACGCCATGGTTGACGCCGTTCGTGATGAGTTGCGCGAACACCGTTGCCGCGATGCCGTGCAGCGCGGCGTTGCCGAGGTAGTCCTTCCACGCGCCGCGGAACGGCGTCTGGATGACGAACTCCTCGGTCTCGGGGTCGTACGTCGCTGTCGTACCGATGGCCGCGACATCCGATCCGTGACCCGTTTCCGTCATCGCGAAGGCGCCGGGGATCTCGAGGCTCATGATGCCGGGCAGCCACTTGTCGTGGTGCTCTTTCGTGCCGAGTTGCAGCACCGCCGAACCGAACAGGCCCCATTGGACGCCCGCCTTGATCTGCAGGCTCGGATCGGCCGTGACGAGTTCTTCGAAGCCCGCGATGTTCGATCCGTTGTTCTCTTCGCCGCCGTACGCCTTCGGGAAGGCGCGGTGCACGCCGCCCTGCTCGACGAGCAGATGCAACTGCCCGAGCACCCGCGCGCGGTGCTCGTCCATCGCGAGTGAGTCGTCACGCCAGAGTTCGGGATTCTTCGTCATCTCGCGCGCGACGCGGCGGGTGTCGGCCCACGTGCCGAGCAGCAGGTCTGTCACATGCTCGATATCGATGCGCGGATCGGACGCCTCGGCGGCGCTGTTGGGCGCGTGAGCCGCACCACCCGCGGGGGTGCGCTTGTCGCTCGAGGGCTTGGGGGAGCGAACGGCGGTGTCAGCCATGACTGTCCTCTCGACAGGGAAAACTTGAGGTCTGTCGTTATCGTAGGACTGCGACAACGATGACCCAACAAGGCTGTACGTAAGCACCAAGAGCGCGCGGCCCCGTCCCGCCGGCCGATTGTCGCCTCCCCACACAAGTGGGCGACGGGCGGGCTCCGCGCTCCACCTCCGGGCGACCCGTGGATGCCACTCCCCGCACTCGGGGGGACGCGCGAGTCCCGCTTCCCCCGCACTTGGGGCGTGGGAATTACCGCGGGGCGCCGGATCCCACGCCCCGCGGTGATTCTGACGCCCCAAGTGCGCGGCCACGTCCGCGGGCCGATTGTCGCCTCCCCACACAAGTGGGCGACGGGCGGGCTCCGCGGCCCACACTCGGGGCGACCCCGGGCTCCACTCCCCGCCTCCGGGCGACCCACGGATGCCACTCCCCGCACTCGGGGCGACCCTGGGCTCCGCTCCGCGCCTTGGGACGACCCGCGAGTCCCCGCTTCCCCGCACTTGGGGCGTGGGAATCACCGCGGGGCGCCGGACCCCACGCCCCGCGGTGATTCTGACGCCCCAAGACGAGCGGGTGGTCGACGAGGGGTGCTCGACGAGCGGGTGCTCGACGAAGGGGTGGGACGCGCATAACGCGAGCGGACGAGAGGTACGCCCTGTGCGCCGGGTGGTCATCGGCTCCCCACACACGTGGTCAGGCGGAGGCGATCACCGCGAGCACGGCCTCGCCGTACGCCTCGCGCTTCTTGGCGCCGATGCCCGTGATGCCGTCGAGTTCCGCCGCAGACGAGGGGCGGTGCTCCGCGAGGGCGCGCAGGGTCGCGTCACCGAAAACGATGTACGCCGGCATGCCCAGCTCGCGCGCGGTCTCGGCGCGCCACGCCCGAAGCGCCTCGAACAGCGGCTGGTCCGCGGCATCCACGTCAGCCGAAGCCGCCGCACGACGCGAGCGCGAGGCGCCACCGCCGCCTCCCGTCCGCCCGAGCACATCGCGACGCAAGGGAACGGGAGCTTCGCCGCGCAGCACCGCGCCGGCCGGTTCGCCGAGAGCCAGGGTGCCGTACTCGCCCTGCGCCACCAGGATTCCGCGAGCCAAGAGCTGCCGGATGACGCTCCGCCAGTCCTGGTCACTGAGTTCGGACCCGAGGCCGTAGGTGGAGAGCTTGTCGTGTCCCTGCTGACGAATGCGGTCTGTCGACGCCCCGCGGAGGATGTCGACGAGATGGCCCGCGCCGAACGCCTGACCCCGCTCGCGCTGCAGGCGAACGATGGTCGACAGCAGCTTCTGCGCGGCGACCAGCCCGTCCCAGGTCTCCGGGGGCGTCAGACACGTGTCGCAGTTGCCGCACGGACCGGATGCCTCACCGAAATATCCGAGCAGGTTCTGCCTACGGCATCCGACCGTCTCGCAGAGTGCCAGCATCGCGTCGAGGTGCTGACCCAGCCGCGTCTTGTACGACCGGTCGCCGGGGCTCTGGTCGATCATGCGGCGCTGCTGCACCACGTCACCGAGGCCGTAGACCATCCAGGCGACGGATGGCTCGCCATCGCGGCCCGCACGCCCCGTCTCCTGGTAGTAGCCCTCGACGGACTTCGGCAGGTCGACGTGGGCGACGAAGCGCACATCGGGCTTGTCGATCCCCATCCCGAAGGCGATCGTGGCGACCATGACGACGCCGTCTTCGCGAAGGAAGCGCGATTGGTGTGTCGCGCGCGTCGAGGCATCGAGACCCGCGTGATACGGCAGCGCATTGATTCCCTGCGTGCGAAGGTATGCCGCGGTCTGGTCGACACTCTTCCTGCTGAGGGCGTAGACGATCCCGGCAGCACCCTCGGGCTGCGAACGGATGAACGCCAGCAACTGCTTGCGCGGCTCGACCTTGGGTTCGACGCGGTACTGGATGTTCGGACGGTCGAAGCTCGCGACGAAGTGCCGAGCCTCGGGCAGACGCAGCCGCTCGCCGATCTCGGCGTGCGTGGCCGGAGTTGCCGTCGCGGTCAGCGCGAGGCGGGGAACACCGGGAAAACGCTCGGCCAGGTCGCCGAGCCCGAGGTAGTCGGGCCGGAAGTCGTGCCCCCACTGCGAGACGCAGTGCGCCTCGTCGATCGCGATGACGCTGAGCTTGCCGCCCTCGAGGAGGCGCGCGGTGGATGAGGTGTTGAGGCGCTCGGGCGCGACATAGAGCATGTCCAGCTCGCCCGCGAGGTAGGCCCGCTCGACCTGGGCGCGCTCGTCGGGCGCCTGCGTCGAGTTGAGGTACGCGGCCCGGACACCGTTGGCACGGAGAGCATCGACCTGGTCGTGCATGAGCGCGATGAGGGGCGAGACGACGAGCCCTGTGCCCTCACGCACGAGCGCCGGCACCTGGTAGCAGACGCTCTTGCCGGCGCCCGTGGGCATCAGGACGATCGCGTCCCCGCCCGCGACGACGTGCTGGATGACCTCGGCCTGATCGCCGCGGAAGGCGTCGTAGCCGTACACGGTGCGGAGGGCGTCGAGCGGAGTGGTGTACCCGGATGCGGCAGCGCGGCGCTCTCGCGGAGGATCGGTCGTCGCTGCGGCCGGGCGGTTGGAGCCGGTGGCGAGCGGCGTCGAGGCGGCCCAGTCGGGCGGGGGTGCGCCCGTGTCGGGCGGCGGCACCCAGTCGTCGGGTTCGGGGGCCCAGTCATCCGGTGGTGGTTCGTCCCACGCACCGGCCCACGCGTCTCCCGCGGCGGTCGGGTCAGCGGGGGCGGGGGGCACCTGTCGAGTGTAACGAGCGCCCCCGACGCTGAGGCCGACGTTCTCCCCAGCCCGGGGGATGTCCCACTTTCCAGCACTATCAGGCGCCCACACCGAGGAGAAGTGGGACAACAACCGGGGAAAGTGGGACAACAACCAGGGATGTGGGACATCAGCGTCCTGCGCGGACACCGGGCTCAGCGAGTGACACGTCGGGGCACCGAGGCGAAGGGCTCGGGGGGCTCGAAGTCAGAGGCGGAGGACCTCGTCGACGTGAAGCACCGCGGCGCCCTCCTCGTCGGATGCCTCGAGGTCCACCGTCGCGCGGATGCGCCAGTCGTGGTTCCCGTCAGGGTCGTCCACGGTCTGCTCGACACGCCATATTCCGTCCGCGGCATCCGTATCGTCGATCGTGACGAGGCCGGGCGAGCGTGCCGGCCCACCCGTGAGGATCTCGTCGTGCTCATCGAAGTACGCATCGAGCGCCTCGGGCCATCCGGCGTCGGGATCGAGTTCGACGAGCTCGTCGTCGTGCTGCAGGGCGGCGAGCCGGATGCGCAGTTCGACGAGCTCGTCGTCGTGCTGCAGGGCGGCGAGCCGGATGCGCCGAAAGAGCTCGTTGCGCACGAGCACCGTGAAAGCGCGCCGGTTGCGCACGAGCGAGGGCGGCGGCGGGGGCACGACGGGCGCGGACGGGTCCGTCACCGGGTTGATCAGGCTCTCCCACTCGTCGACGAGGCTCGAGTCGACCTGGCGGACGAGTTCGCCGAGCCACGCCACGACGTCGAGCAGGTCGTCGGTCTGCGCCTCGATCGGGACGGTCTGCCGGATCGCACGGTAGGCATCGCTGAGGTAGCGCAAGACGAGGCCCTCGCTGCGACCGAGTTGATAGAGCGAGACGAACTCGCCGAACGAGAGCGCGCGCTCGTACATGTCGCGGACGACGGACTTGGGCGAGAGCTCGAAGTCGCGGATCCACGGCTGGCTCGACGCGAACACCTCGTACGCCTGGGCGAGCAGTTCGGCCAGGGGCTGCGGGTGGGTGACCTCCTCGAGGGCCGCCATGCGGTCGTCGTACTCCATGCCCTCGCGTTTCATCGCGGCGACCGCCTCGCCGCGCGCGCGGAACTGCTGCTGCGACAGAACGGGTCGCGGGTCGTCGAGCGTCGCCTCGATGACGCTCAGCACATCGAGCGCGTAGTGGCCCGTGCCCGCGGCGCCCGGACCGTCGTCCCGGTCCAGCAGCTCGATCGCGGCGAGCGCGAACGGCGAGAGCGGCTGGTTGAGCGCGAAGTTGGGCTGCAGGTCGACGGTCAGACGGATGCTGCCACCCGGCGCCAGCTCGACGATGCCCGCCTGGCGGAGCGTGCGGAAGATCGCCAGCGCCCGCCGGGCGAGCGCGAATCGCCGCGCGAAAGGCTCGTGGTTGTCGAAGACGAGCGATCGGACGTTGGCGAAGACGTCGCCCCCGCGCGCGATGACGTTGATGAGCATCGCGGCCGTGAGCTGCATCTGCGGCGCGAGAGGCTCGGGTTCGGCCACGACGAGCTTGTCGAACGAGGCCTCGCCCCACGACACGAACCCCTGCGGCGCCTTCTTGCGGACGATGTTCTTCGCTTTGGACGAGGGGTTCTGCGCCTGCTTGGCCGCGGCCTTGCGCAGAGCCGCCTCGTTTTCGATCTCGTGCTCGGGCGCCATCACGACGACCGTCCCGGCGGTGTCGTACCCCGCGCGGCCGGCACGGCCGGCGATCTGGTGGAATTCGCGGGCGCTGAGCTGACGCATCCGCTGCCCGTCGTACTTCGACAGCGCCGTGATCAGCACCGTCCGGATCGGGACGTTGATTCCGACGCCCAAGGTGTCGGTGCCGCAGATGACCCGCAGCAGCCCGCGCTGGGCCAGGGTCTCGACGAGCCGGCGGTAGCGCGGCAGCATGCCGGCGTGGTGCACGCCGATCCCCGCGCGCACGAGACGCGAGAGGGTCTTGCCGAAGCCCGTCGTGAAGCGGAATCCGCCTATCGCGTCGGCGATCTCGTCGCGCTGGGCGCGCGAGACGATCTTGACGCTCGAGAGCGCCTGCGCCCGCTCCATCGCCGCGGCCTGCGAGAAGTGGACGACGTAGATCGGCGCCTGCTTCGTCTCGAGCAGCTCTTCGACGGCCTCGTGGATCTGGTCCTTCGAGTACGAGAAGTGCAGCGGTACCGGCCGCTCGACACCTGTCACCAGCGCGACCGGCCGCCCCGTGCGGCGCTCGAGGTCCTCGGCGATCGGCGTCACGTCGCCGAGCGTGGCGGACATCAGCAGGAACTGCGCGCGGGGGAGCAGCAGCAGCGGCACTTGCCAGGCCCACCCGCGGTCGGGATCACCGTAGTAGTGGAACTCGTCCATCACGACCTGGTCGACGGATGCGTCGGCGCCCTGGCGTAACGCGAGGTTTGCGAGGATCTCGGCCGTGCAGCAGATGATCGGAGCATCCGGATTGACCGACGAGTCCCCCGTCACCATGCCCACGTTGGACGCGCCGAAGATCTCGACGAGCGCGAAGAATTTCTCACTCACGAGCGCCTTGATCGGCGCGGTGTAATACGTGCGTCCGCCACGAGCAAGGCATGCCGCGTGAGCCGCGACCGCGACGAGCGATTTGCCCGTGCCCGTGGGCGTCGACAGGATCACGTGCGCGCCCGAGACGAGTTCGATTATCGCCTCGTCCTGCGCCGGGTAGAGGCCGAGGCCGCGCTCGGACGCCCAGTCGACGAATGCATCGTAGATCTCGTCCGCGCTGGCATGCGCGTTCGCGTCCGCGCTCGGGGGCATCCGCGCGAGAAGGTCCATCCGTCGAGTCTTCCCCATGCGGCGAGAGAACCGGACCGAATGCCCTTTCATGCGCCGTCTACCCCGTGGCGGAACACCGGGTCCGGCGCATACGTTGGAGAAACCGAGGGAAGGAATTCCATGAGCCACGACGGCAGCGCTATGAACGAGTCCCCGGCCGCCCCGACGGTCATCCGCAACGAAGAACGCAGCCGCTACGAACTGAAGGATGGCGACGCGGTCGCCGGGTTCGCCGTGTTCGAAGTCAGCGAGGGCGGGCGCATCGCGTTCACCCACACCGAGGTCGACAAGGCCTTCCGCGGTCGCGGCTTCGGCGACATCATCGCCTCCGAGGCACTCTCGGACGCAGCACGCCGCGGCGAGATCATCGTCCCGCTCTGCCCCTTCATCGCCAGCTATCTGAAGGACCATGAGGTCCCGGGCGGCATCGTCGACTGGCCGGAGGAATCCGACGCTCAGGAGTCCGCAACGACGGGCGAGTCTGCGGGATGACCCGGCTGGACGCCGCCGGCGCCGAGGATGTGCAGCACGCATCCGACTGCGACGGCCCGCGTGCGCTCCGCCTCGAGGCACGCGACGTGCCCCTGGGCGGGGTTCGGGCCATGGAGGTGCGTCGCATCCTGCCGCACCGCGAGTTGCCGATGGTCGGCGCCTGGTGCTTCCTCGATCGCTTCGGCCCGCAGGACGCGCTCATGCGCGTCGAACCGCACCCGCACATCGGCCTGCAGACGGTGACGTGGCCCTTCGTCGGCGAGGTGCGCCACCGCGACAGCGTCGACAGCGACGTGGTCGTCACGCGGGGCGAACTCAATCTGATGACGAGCGGCGCGGGGATCTCGCACTCCGAGTACTCGGTCGGCGACGGACCGATCCCGCTCGATGCCCTGCAGCTGTGGATCGCCCTGCCCGACGCCCGCCGCCACGGCGCACCCGCCTTCGAACGGCACACTGACCTCCCGACACTCGGGTTGACCGCGCCCGACGGCACCCCCAGCGGCACCGCAACGGTCGTGATGGGAGAGCTCGGCGGCACCACCTCTCCGGCGAGCGCCTTCACACCGCTCGTCGGCGCCGAGATCGCCATTGCGACGGGATCGACAGTTCGCATCCCGCTCCGGCGCGACTGGGAGTACGCGCTCGTGGGCGCATTCGGCACGGCCCGCGTCGACACGACTCCGATCAACACGGCTCCATTCAACACCGGGACGGATGCGTCGGCCCCGCCCTCCGCCGACCACCACGACGCACCGCTCGGCCCCCACGAGCTGCTGTATCTCGGCCTCGACCGCGACCACGTCGATGTGACCGCGAGCGAGGCCGCGACCCTGTTCCTGATCGGCGGCGAGCCGTTCGAATCCGATCTGGTCATGTGGTGGAACTTCGTCGGGCGCAGCCACGACGAGATCGTCGAAGCCCGGGACGCGTGGGAGGCGGGCTCCGCTCGCTTCGGTCATGTCGTCGATCACGGCGACGAGCGCGTCCCGGCGCCGCCGCTGCCCGCCGTGCGACTGACCCCGCGGCGCAGACGCGCCTGATTCATCCGCGGGGCACGTTTATGTCCGGCGCACGCGTCGCCCGCGTGGCCCCGCCGGGCGATAACCTGACGGGGTGCGGACCCGAAGCCCCCTGACCACGCGCGTGCTGCTCACGTGCGCGGCGATCGGCGTCGCAACGGGTCTGGTCGGCGCGGTGGCCGGATGGCTCACGCCGGTCGTGATCATCGCGACAGCTGGCGTCGCCTACGGCCTGGTGCTGGGCTCGCACGTCCTGGCCGGAATCATCGCGCAGGAACTCCTGCGCATGCCCTTCGTCGCGCTGCTCACTCATCTGATCGCGGCGCTCGTCGCGAGCGCATTCAACCCCGCGTGGGCTCCGCGTTTTCTCGGCACGGCTCTGCTGTTCGGCCTCATCCAAGAGGGCGTGGCGGCCCTGACCCGCTATCGGGCGTGGGGCGCGTGGCGCTTCTTCGTCTCGGCGGCGATCATCGGGATCATCATCGCGGTCGTCGTCGGCTTCGTGGTCCCCCTCGAACAGCTCGCTCCGTGGGCGCGCGTCCTCTACATCGCCCTCTCGATCCTGGGACCCATCGCCTGGACCGCCGTCGGACTGGGCATCGGCGCCGCCCTGCGTCGCGCGGGCGTCGCGCGCGTCCCGCGCTGAAACGGTCGGCGCCACGCGCGTCCCCCCGTGAGAGCGTTCGTTGCCGGGCAAGGTAAGGCTCAGCTAAATTGGGGTATGAATCAGGGCGTTCCCGATTCGCTGGGTTCCGACCCGAGGACTCCGTGACCACACCCCACGACACCCCTCCCGCGCAGCTTCGTCCCGCGGGCGTCTCGGTGACCGCGGCGGGCCTCTCCGTCCGATACCCGGGTGCGGAGCACGCGGCGCCCGACGGTGTCTCGTTCTCGATCGGCGTCGGCGAGGTGGTCCTCGTTCTGGGTCCGAGCGGATCCGGTAAGTCGACCCTGACGCTCACCCTGAACGGCCTGATCCCCCACGCGATTCCCGCGGATGTCGTGGGCAGCGTGCGCATCGGCGGACGGGACGCCGCAGGGGCAACGGTCGCCGAGCTGAGCACCGACGTCGCCATGGTCTTCCAAGACCCGGATGCGCAGATCGTCACATCGACCGTCTTGGACGAGGTGGCTTTCGGTCCCGAAAACCTCGCCCTCCCGGTTGACGAGGTCCTCGCGCGAGCCGAGGCATCCCTGCGTCGCGTCGGCCTGTGGGAACGACGTGACGACAACCCCGACCGCCTGTCGGGCGGCGGTCGGCAGCGACTCGCGATCGCGTCCGCGCTCGCCATGGGTTCGGGCCTCGTCGTTCTGGACGAGCCCACGGCGAATCTCGACCCGCGGGGGATCGACGATGTCGCTGCGGCTCTCGCCGACGTCGTGGCTGTGGGCGATCGTTCGATCGTGATGGTCGAGCACAACCTGGACGCCATCATCGAGCTCGTCACCCGTGTGATCGCGCTCGATGCGAACGGGCGCCTCGTCGCGGACGGGCCCACGGATGACGTGCTGCGCGGACGCGCCGCCGAGCTGAGCGGGCTCGGCGTGTGGCTGCCGGTGTCCACGCTCGCGGCGCTCCGGCTGCGCTCGGCGGGCTATGCGATCGACCCTCTCCCCCTCACCGCGGCCGAGCTGCGCGCAGCCCTCGAGAGCGCCCCCCGGCCCGGGGCGGATCAGGCACGGCCGCATGTCACGCGAACGGATGCTCCGGGCCCGGCGCCGTACGACGCGAAGATCTCCCCACCCGAGCCGATCATCCGCGTCCGCGACCTTTCGGTGCGGCGGGGACGAACCCCGGTGCTGCACGACATCGACCTCGACGTGCACGCCGGCGAGTTCCTCGCGGTCGTCGGGCCGAACGGCGCGGGAAAGACGACGCTGGTGCAGGCGATCGCGGGAGTCGTTCCGCCGCCCCGTGGACGCGTCTTCGTGGACGGCGTCGACCCGGCACGCGCGGATGTCGCGGCGCTGACCGCACGGATCGGCTTCGTCTTCCAGAATCCCGAGCACCAGTTCATCACGAACACCGTCTTCGACGAGCTCGCGCAGGGACTCCGCCTGCGCGGCACGGGCGAGGCCGAGATCCAGGCGCGGGTCGCGGACATGCTCGAGCGTTTCGGGTTGACCGGACGCGAGGCATCCCATCCCTTCCTGCTCTCGGGCGGGCAGAAGCGGCGGCTCTCGGTGGGCACGGCGCTGATCGCCGGCGCGCCGGTGCTCGCGCTCGACGAGCCGACGTTCGGCCAGGACCGCGCGCGCGCCGATGAACTGCTCGGGATCCTCGCGGGGCTGAACGCGCAGGGTACGACGGTCATCGTCGTGACGCACGACATGCAGCTCGTGACCGAGTACGCCACGCACACCGCGGTCGTCGCCGAGGGGCGACTGCTGGCGCACGCGCCGACCGCGGAGGTCTTCGCGGATGGTGAGCTGCTGCGGTCCGCGGGACTGCGCCGGCCTCCGTTGGCGTCTGCGCTGGCCGACCTGCCGACGCATCCGGAACTCTCGGGCATCGTGCGGATGGCCGACCTGCCGGGGGCGCTCCCCGCGGATTCGGGCCATGTCCGTGGAGAAGAGGCGCGAACACGACCCGGATCGACCGAGGGGGTCGCGCGATGACCGCCGCCACGCCGGTGCGCGCACGCGGGAACGACCCCGACGACGTCCGCCACCTCGACCGCGCCCCGCGCGAGCGCTTTCTCTACGCTCTGAATCCCCTCGCCAAGATCGCCGCACCCGTGCCGGCGATGCTCGCGCTGCTCGCGGTGCGGGACCTGCAGACGCCGACCGCGTTCCTCGTGCTCGCGTACGCCGTCATCTTCGTGGGGGCGCGCCTGTCGGCCAGGATGCTGGCCGTCCTGCTGCTGGCCGTGCCTGCGTCCCTGATCGTCATCGGCATCGCCTTCTCGCTGTGGACGGATGCCTCGCGCATCTCGCACGACGTCGTCGTCCTGCAGATCGGGTCCTGGACCCTCTACGGCGAGGCGCTCGAGGTCGGCTTCGCGACCGCGCTGCGACTCGGGGCGATTCTGACACTGGCCCTGGTCGGCGGGCTGACGACGACGGGCGCCGACCTGACCCGCTCGATGATCCAACAGCTGCGCGTGCCCTACCGTGTCGGATACACCGCTCTCGCGGCGTTCCGTTTCGTGCCGCGCTTCGGGTACGAGCTCGAGGTGATCCGTGCGGCGCACCGCGTTCGCGGCGCTTCGCACGGTCGCGGCCCGATCGCCGTGGTGCGCCGCCGGATGGGGTATGTCGTACCGCTGCTCGCCGGAGCCATCCGGCATGCGGAGCGCGTCGCGCTGTCGATGGATTCGCGGGCGTTCGGCGCATACCCCCGCCGCACCGAGAGGTACCGCATACCGTTCCGGGCGCGCGACGTCGTGTTCATCGCGCTGTTCTGGAGCGCGACCGCGGCGATCTTCCTGACTCTCCGCCCCTGGGCGTGACCCCCCGGACCGCACCTCTCGAAAGGAGCCGCATGGCGCAGGCCAGCAGACTCGTCAAGCCCACCGAACAGCGGCTCATCCGCCTCGAGGTGCTCCGCGCCGAGCGCCTCTCGCGGCACCGGGCACGGGTGACGCTCGGCGCCGGCGAAGTCGATCGTTTTGTACCCATGGGCTACGACCAGTGGTTCCGCCTGTTCCTTCCTGTCGGTGGTGCAGCCGGGCTCGAGCGCATCCCGGCGAAGGCGAACAAGCTGATCGGCTACCTGCGGTTCCTGCGCATCCCCGAGGGCGATCGGCCCGTCATGCGCAACTACACGGTGCGTGCCTATCGCCCCGCGACGGATGCAGCGAGCGCCGAGATCGACGTGGACTTCGTCCTGCACGGGTCGGCCGAGGACGGTACCGCGGGACCGGCGTCGAGCTGGGCCGAGACCTGCGTGCCCGGCGAGAGCGTCGTGATCATCGACGAGGGGATCGCGTTCAACCCCGAACGCGGCGTGCAGAACGTGCTGCTCGTCGCGGACGAAACCGGCCTACCCGCGATCGCCGGGATCTGCGCGAGCCTGCCCGCGGACGCCTCGGGCCTGGCCCTGATCGAGGTGCCCTCGGCCGAAGATGCACTCGCGTTCGACCGACCCGCCGGTGTCGAGGTGCGCTGGCTCATCCGCGACGACTACGCGCGGGTGCCGGGAACGCTGGCGCTGTCGGCACTGGCCGAACTGACGGGAGACGATGTGCCCGCGGCATCCTGTCACGCGTACGTCGTCGGAGAACAGGCGCTGCCCGCCGCCGCTCGTCGGCACCTGATCGCGGAGCGCGGGCTCGACAAGTCGCTCATCAGCTTCTGCGGATACTGGCGCGTCGGGGCGCACTCCGCAGCCGGGCCACAGTCCGCCGAGAAGAGCACGCGATGAATCGCGGCCACACACAAGGGCGCGCGATGAGTCGCGCCGGGCTCAGTCGAGGTAGCCGGGTGCCGCGGGCAGACCGAAGAACTCCTCGAGCGTGTGGAATCCGCCCGCGTGGTAGGCCGCGGCGAGCTCAGGCCCGATGTAGCGCAGGTGCCAGGCCTCGGGGTCGTACCCCGTGATGGGGGTCTGGCCGTCCTCGTAGCGGATGATCCAGCCGAACTCCCAGCTGTGCTCGACCACCCACTGGTAGGTCGCCGTCGTCCCGAACTGCTCCGACGACGAGCATCCCGGCGTGCATCCGAAAACGTCCATCGCGATGCCCGACTGGTGCTCGCTGTACCCCGGCCGCGCGGCCAGGCGCTCACCGGCCTCTTTGCCGAGCGACGCGACGCGGTCGTTGTGGATGCGCTGCTGCACGGAGTAGCCGCGATAACCGTTCTGCATGCCGATCCGGCCGGTTCCGGCGGCGACGGATGCCTCGAACATCGCGGTGACGGTCGGCGCGATGTCCGTCCGCACGGCGGCGAGGTTGCCGAGCGGCACGTTCGATGGCGCCACCCAATCGGCGGGTGCGTAGTCGATCGGCTCCATCGGCATGGCCTTGTTGACGACGAACCACACGTGCGACGGGTCGCGCAGGTCGATGCACGGCGCGATACCGCGAATCACCGCCTGCCGGAGCCCCTCTCCCCCACCGGCCGCGCCGATGACGGCGCTGTCGTCGCCGGCCGCGAGTCCAGCCTGAACCTCGGGGCGGTCGCACAACGCGACCTCTGCCAGGGGCACCTCAGAGCGGGTCGGCACCGGGATCGCCGTAGCGGCCGGGGGCGGCGGCGTCACGATCTCGGCCGCGTTCTGCGACGAGCCTTGGCGCGGGGCGGCGAGCGCGCCGCCGATGCCCGCCACAGCGGCCACGGCGAGTGCCACCACGACCGAGGCAGCGGCGAGCCGACGCGCGCTCGGGGATCGAGGTGCTGAGTTCCGGGCAGCGCGGCGGGATTCGGGTGACCCGGTCGCGGAGGTCATCCAATCATTCTGTCCGATCAGCCTGGGTGCTCGCCCCCGACGAAGTGGCGGTTGACGGATGCTTCGGCTTTATGTTCGAATATGGGATGCGCTGGCGGGGACAACAACTCGGAGTTGCGGACGAATCCGCACTTCCCGGTCTGGAGCGCATGGACGGGCTCGTGCGTTCCGTCACGACCCCCGAGTTCGCCGGGATCACGTTCCATGAGGTGCTCGCGAAGTCCGCCCTGAACCACGTGCCGGGCGCTTCGGCGATGCCGTTCAACTGGACGATCAATCCGTATCGGGGCTGCAGCCATGCATGCTCATACTGCTTTGCTCGCGGCACGCACGAGTATCTCGACCTCGACGCGGGAGCCGACTTCGACTCGCAGATCATCGTCAAGACCAACCTGGCCGAGGTCTTGCGGCGTGAGTTGCGTGCCGGATCCTGGCAGCACGAGCACGTTGCCCTCGGCACGAACACCGATCCGTATCAGCGCGCCGAGGGGCGCTATGCACTGATGCCGTCGATCATCGAAGCCCTGGCCGAGTCCGGCACGCCCCTGTCGATCCTCACCAAGGGAACACTGATCCGACGCGACCTCGGCGTGCTGTCCGCCGCGCGCGAACAGGTGCCCGTCGATCTGGCTTTCTCGATCGCCGTGTTCGACGACACCCTGCAGCGCTCGATCGAGCCCGGAACGCCGACGGCGACCGCACGCCTCGCGGCCGTGCGAGCGGCGACCGCGGCCGGCTTCGCGGTGACGGTCTTCATGATGCCCGTGATGCCGCATCTGACCGACTCGATCCCCGCGCTCGACGACGCGCTCGCCCGCATCAAGGACGCCGGAGCGGTGCGGGTCGTCTACGGCGCACTGCACCTGCGTCCGGGAGTCAAACCCTGGTTCATGCAGTGGCTCGAGCGGGAGCATCCGGAGCTCGTCTCGTCGTACCGCGGCCTGTATCCGGGCGCGACCGCGAACGCACCGAAGGGGTACCGGCAGTGGCTCGCGAAACGCGTGCGACCGCTGATCCGGGCGCACAAACTCGATGGGCGTGCCGAAGAGGAACAGACGATGCGGGCGCGCGGGCCGGGTCCGGTCATCACGACGCCGTCGGCCGGGGCAAGGTCCGCGGGTGGACCGGTGTGGTCGGCACGCCGCGATAGCCGGCCGGGACGACCGTCGACGGCGGGCCCGCGCTTCGACGTGGACCCGCCGACCCTGTTCTGACACGAAGCCGTCGCACCAACCCGGGCGAGACACCCCGCCTGCGCCGGCGCCTACTCGACGATCTCGGCCTCGATCACGTCGTCGTCGGATGCCGCGGGCGCCGTGGGGGCGGTCGGACCCGCGCTGGTCAGAACCAGCGAAGAACCGTCCGCCGCGACATCCACCCGCACGGTGTCGCCGTCGCGCACCCCGCCCGCGAGGATCGCCATCGCGAGGCGGTCCTGGATCTCGGACTGGATGAGGCGACGCAACGGCCGCGCACCGAAGGCCGGGTCGTATCCGCGCTCGGCCAGCCAGGCCCGGGCATCGGGCGTGACCGCGAGGGTGAGTCGACGGTCATGCAGACGCCGCTGCAGCGCATCGACCGACAGCTCGACGATCTGCGCCAGATCGTCCTGCGTGAGCGCGTGGAAGATGACGATGTCGTCGAGACGGTTGATGAACTCGGGCTTGAAAGCCTGACGCACGAGCCCCTGCACGGCCTCCCGCTTCTGCTCGATCGTCAGCGTCGGGTCGATCAGGATCGGCGAACCCAGGTTCGAGGTCAGGATCAGGATGACGTTCTTGAAGTCGACCGTTCGACCCTGGCCGTCCGTCAGTCGCCCGTCGTCCATGACCTGCAACAGAACGTCGAAGACCTCGGGGTGCGCCTTCTCGACCTCGTCGAGCAGCACGACGCTGTACGGGCGTCGGCGCACGGCCTCGGTCAGCTGACCTCCCTGCTCGTACCCGATGTAGCCCGGAGGCGCACCGACCAGGCGCGAGACGGAGTGCTTCTCGCCGTACTCGGACATGTCGATACGCACCATGGCGTGCTCGTCGTCGAAGAGGAACGCGGCGAGCGCCTTGGCGAGCTCGGTCTTGCCGACGCCCGTCGGGCCGAGGAAGAGGAACGATCCGGTCGGCCGGGCGGGATCGCTGATGCCCGCGCGGGAACGGCGCACGGCGTCGGAAACGGCCTTGACCGCATCCTTCTGCCCGATCAGGCGCTTGCCGAGCTCGGCCTCGAGGTGCAGCAGCTTCTCGGTCTCTCCCTGCAGCAGGCGCCCGACGGGGATGCCGGTCCAGGCAGCGATGACGGCCGCGATGTCTTCGTCGGTGACCTGGTCGTTCACCATGCGCTCTTCGGTCGACTCGGCACGCTCTGCCTCGATCACCTCGCGCTCCAACGCGGGGATATCGGCGTAGAGCAGGCGCGATGCACGCTCGAGGTTGCCCTCGCGCTGGGCCCGTTCGGCCTCGACACGTGCCGCGTCGAGGCGCGTCTTGAGATCGCCTACGCGGTTGAGTGACGCGCGCTCGCGCTCCCACCGCCCCTGCAGTTCGCTCAGGCGATCCTTCTGGGCGGCAAGGTCTGTCCGGAGCTTCCCGAGACGCTCCTTGGATGCCTCGTCCTTCTCCTTCTTCAGCGCCATCTCTTCCAGCTTCAGCCGGTCGACGTGGCGCCGCAGTTCGTCGATCTCGAGCGGAGCGGAGTCGATCTCCATGCGCAGGCGCGAGGCGGCCTCGTCGATCAGGTCGATGGCCTTGTCGGGCAGCTGGCGGCTCGGGATGTAGCGGTTCGAGAGGCTTGCGGCCGCGACGAGCGCGGCGTCCGCGATCGCGACCTTGTGGTGCGCCTCGTACCGCTCCTTGAGCCCGCGCAGGATGGCGATCGTGTCCTCGACCGACGGCTCGCCGACGTAGACCTGCTGGAAGCGGCGCTCGAGCGCCGCGTCCTTCTCGATGAACTCGCGGTACTCGTTGAGCGTGGTCGCACCGATGAGCCGCAACTCGCCGCGGGCGAGCATGGGCTTGAGCATGTTGGATGCGGCAACCGAGCCCTCTCCCCCGCCCGCGCCCATGAGCACGTGCAGTTCGTCGATGAACGTGATGATCCGCCCGTCGGACTCGGTGATCTCTTTCAGCACGCTCTTGAGGCGCTCCTCGAACTGCCCGCGGTACATCGCACCGGCCACGAGGGCCGAGATGTCGAGGGCGATGAGCTCCTTGTCCTTGAGCGAATCGGCGACGTCGCCCGCGACGATGCGCTGCGCCAGTCCCTCGACGACGGCGGTCTTGCCGACGCCGGGCTCACCGATCAGCACGGGGTTGTTCTTCGTGCGGCGGGTGAGCACCTGACTGACGCGCCGTATCTCGGCGTCGCGTCCGATGACGGGGTCGAGCTTGCCCTGGCGCGCCCGGTCGGTGAGGTTGATCCCGAACTGCTCGAGAGCGCTCTGCTGCTCCTCTTGCCCGGGCTGCTGCGTGGCGTTCATTGATTCTCCCGAAATCTGCGGCCCATAAACTTGAGCCTGGTTGACTCAAGTTTATCAGGGGTCGCTCGCGACGACAAGGGATCTCGTGAGGAGATCAGGCGGCGGAGCCCTCGAGAATCGGCACGGGCGCCGCATCCGTCGAGCAACTGAAGGTCGAGCGGTACGCGGTGGGCGTCGTGCCCAGCACCCGCGCGAAGTTCTGACGCAGAACGGCCGCCGAGCCGAACCCGCACTCGTATGCGATGCGGTCCAGAGCGAGGTCGGTCGTTTCGAGCAGCCGCTGCGCGTGGATGATTCGCTGTCGCGCGAGCCAGGCGGCGGGGGTCGTGCCCAGGTCGGCCTTGAACCGTCTGGCGAACGTCCGTGGCGACATGTGCGCGCGTGCCGCGAGGTCCTCGACGCTCAGGTCCTGCCGCAGGTTCTCGAGCATCCAGTCCGTCACGGGCGACAGCGACAGCGAGGAAGCCTCGGGAAGGGGCTGCGCGATGAACTGCGCCTGACCGCCGTCCCGCTGCGGGGGCACGACCATCCGCCGCGCGATGATGTTCGTCAGTGCGGCACCGAGCTCGATCCGCAGCAGGTGCAGGCAGGCATCCAGACCGGCCGCGGTGCCGGCGCTCGTGATGATCCGGCCGTCCTGCACGTAGAGCACGTCGGGGTCGACCTCGACCCCGGGGTACATCGCCGCCATGGTGTCGGTGTAGCGCCAATGGGTCGTAGCGCGGCCGCCATCGAGAACGCCGGCGGCCGCGAGCACGAAAGACCCGCTGCACACGCTGAGCAGCCATGCGTCACGCCGGGCGGCATGGCGCACGGCGTCCAGAACGCGGGAATCGACGCTGCCCCACGTCTTCCGAGGAATCGGGCATACGACGACGAGATCGGCTTCGTACGCGAAGGAGAGGTCCGCGTCGACGTTGATCGAGAAACCGAGGCTCGACGCGACCGCCCCCGGGTCAGGGGTCACGATGCGGAAATCGAAGTTCGGCACCCCGTCGTTGGAGCGGTCGAGGCCGAAAGCCTCGCAGGCCACCCCGAACTCGAACGGGGCGAACCCCTCTTGCACAATCACGGCGACAGTCTTCATGTGCGCTCCTCGCTGCACCGGCGCTACTGGCAGGATTCATACGATACACGGCCTTCCTGCCACTCGTGACACTATCAGGCCTGCCGTAGCTTTTCTGCCATGATCCTTCTCATTCTCTTCGCCGCCCTGTCCGTCGTCGGCATCGCCGCCACGGTCGTCGCCGTCCGCCGCGATGGCTATCGCGCCACACCCACCGACCGCTCACGCCTTCCGTGAGGGCCCCGTCACCTCGCGGGCCCCGTCACCCGGCCGGGAACGTCGTCACGCGGACGCTGGCGCCGAGTACGCATCGGTGATGCGGGCCACGTGCAGCACCGGGTCGAACTCCCGCGCCGCTTCGGCCGCGCGGGCGGATGCCTCGAGGACCGGCCGCGGGTCGCGCACGAGCGTCGTCAGCAGTTGAGACATCGCGCGAACGTCCGGACCGAATGCACGGATGCCCGAGAGCTCGGTGCCCTCCGTGAGCGCCGGATCGACGTAGAAGATCCCGCGCCGAGCCTCGAGCGCCTCGACGATCGTCACCGGCTGGTTGTCGAACCCGAACGACGTCAGCGCGACGAGGTGCGCCGACCGCATCCTTTCCCGCACCTGGTCCCGCGGTAGGCGCCCCAGGAATCGCACCGGGGCATCGCCCGCTCGCTGCTCGGCCAAGGTGCGCAGGGGGCCCTCGCCGACGATCTCGACCTCGAAGCTCTCCGGCCTCACGGTCGCCGCGGTCTGTACGACCGCATCGATCCACTCGATCAGGCGCTTCTCGGAAACGAGACGACCGACCCAGAGGATGCGCAGCGGGGGTCCGGCGTCGGTGAGGGGCTCGCCCGCGGGACCGGGTGTCACGGCGTTCGGGACGACGCGCACGACTCGTACCCCGGCGGCGCGGAGGCGCTCTCCCTGGTGAGCCGAGGGCGAGACCACGACGTCCGTGCGCAGGGCGAGGGAGAGGGTCAGGTTGCGAAGCGCGGAGTCGACGGGAGTGGGGGCGAGTTCGGTGCGCGTCGTGGGAAAGCCGCGCAACCATCGGCCGAATCCGCCGATGGCAGCCGCGACCCCCCTCCGGAATCCCCTCGGCATGTCGGCCCGCCAGAAGAACGTGTGCACGGTTTGGACGGTGCGGATGCCTCGCGCCCGGGCGACCGAGACGGCCGCCGCCGACAACCCGAACTCGGAATGCACGTGCACGACGTCGATGCCGCGCTGCTCGATCTCGCGCGTCAGACGAGCGCGCAACCGCCGCGTATTGCGGATGACCGGCAGGTGCACTCCGGGCAGCGTCACCCAGGCGCGCACGGCCATCACGTCGCCGCCTTCGTCCTGCCAGCGCCCGAGAGCGCCCCGATCGGAGCGGTGCGAGGCCGGTGCGACGATCACGACCTCATGCCCGCGCTCGCGCAGCAACCGGGCCTCGTCGAGAAAAGCGCTCTGTGCGCCACCCAGGTAGTCGAGGGAGTAGTCACACACCAGCGCGACCCGACGCGCAACCTCGCTCACGGGGTGACCTCAGTCCTCGACCGGCTCGCCCCGGTACAGCGATTCGAACGTGCGCAGCGTCCGGTCGATGTCGTGGATGCGGACGCCCTCGAGCGATGCCTCTTGCATCCGTCGGCGCTCCTCGGGTGCGGCGGTCAGCACCGCGGTGAGCTTCGCGGCCAGGTCCGCGGACGACGACGGATCGAACAGGTAGCCGTTCTCGCCGTCGTGGACCAGATGCGGGAGGGCCATCGCATCGGCCGCGACGACGGGCAGGCCCGAGGCCATCGCTTCCATGGTGGCGATCGACTGCAACTCGGCGACCGAGGGCATCGCGAAGACGCTCGCACGCGAGTACAGGGCCCGCAGCTCTTCCTCTTCGACGCGTCCGTGGAACGTCACGCGATCCGCGAGCCCGAGGCGCTCGGCGAGCTGCTCGAGGTGCTTACGCTGGTCGCCGCCGCCGACGATGTCGACCTGCACGTCGAGCGCGGGGTCGAGCGTCACGATCGCCTCGAGCAACAGATCGATCTGCTTCTCGCGCGTCAACCGGCCGACGAAGAGCACGCGGTTGCGATCACGGGGCGTGAGGTCCGGCCGATAGTTCGACGCGGCGATGCCGCAGCTGATCGGTACGACGCCCGTGATGTCGATCGCCGCCTCGAGGAAGTTCGCGGCATTGCGGGTCGGTGTCGTCACGGCCGACGTCATCTGGAACGTGCGGTTGGCGTCCGCCCAGGCCCACTTCACCAGCAGACGATCCATCCACCCCGGAAGCGTCGTGTGATCGAGGATGTTCTCGGGCATGACGTGGTTCGTCGCGACGACCGGGATGCCCCGCTTGACCGCCTCGCGAGTCAGACCACGACCGATCACGATGTGGGACTGGATGTGGACGACGTCGGGCTTGACGGAATCGAGCACCTGCCGGGCGTAGTGCTTGCTGCGCCATGGCCAGACGAAGCGCAACCAGTCGTGCGGGGGCCAGCGCACCGACGGCAGCCGGTGGACCGTCATGGGCTCGCCCTCGATGATCTCGATGCCGGGTGCCTTGCGGCGATACGCCTGATTCGGCGCCACGACATGCACATCGTGTCCCCGCTGAACGAGGCCCGCGGCGAGTCGCTCGCTGAAACGAGCGGCCCCGTTCACGTCGGGAAAGAAGGTGTCGCAGCCCATCACGACGGTCAACGGACGCGCGGAAGCGGTCGCATCCCCGGCGGGCACCGCCGAGGCGGACTCGCGAGGGACGCCGTGGGTCTCGGAGGAACTCACGGGATGCTGGGTGCCAATCTGTGCGGCGGAACGGGGTCGCACGGTCGGGTGCTGCGCGCGGCCCACTCTACCCGAGCGTCCTGGCACGCCCGGGGTCCCGCGCCCGCGGCGGGGCGGACCCCCAGGCATCCGTCCTACTGTGGGGACATGGCGAGATTGCAGGCCGATGCCGATCCGAACCGCTGGGTGGCGGTGACGGGGTCGCTCGGCTGGCGCGGTCGGCGACACCGCAAGGCCGCCATCGGGATGCTGCTGTCGCAGGCGAATCGCGCGATGGGGGCGACCGAGCGTCCCTCTTCCGGTTTCGCCGCGTGGGCGATGAGTCAGGCCGCTCCGCTGCTGATGCGCCGCGCGGAGGGTCGTGTGCTCGTGTGGGTCTGGAAGTCCGACCCCGAGCTCGTCGTCATGCTCGCGCAGGTGCAGGAGGCGACGGCTCAGCTGAGGGCCGCGCGTGCCATGATGCCGATGGAGTACGACGACACCGAATCGTTCCGCGGCACCTATCTCGGCCTCGGCGAGCGGCTCGTGATGAACCTGCCCGTCGACGAGCGCACGCCGCCCTTCGCCACCTACACGTGGGACACGGGCACGCACTTCGTGACCGTCAACGCGGTGTGCAGCGACCGCACGCGGTTCGGGACGGTACTACCGGCGATCGACGAGGTGGCCCGAAGCATCCGGCTCATCGACGACCTGAGCGTCGGCGAGGGCACTCGGACGCTCCGGATCGACCCCGCCTGATGATCACCGGGCCCCCACGCGCGGTCGACCACGACGGGGGCCGTGCCACAATGTGCGCATGACGGATGTGGATGCCCCCGATGCCGCGGGCACAGCGACCGCGTCGACACGACGGCTGCCGCTCGCGGAGGCCCGAGCGCTCGGAAAGCGCCATCGCGATCGGACCCCGCGGAGCAATCTGGCCCGGCGATCCGACGCGGCACGCGACGCGTCGGGCATCCTCGATGAACAGAACAGCACGCGTGTGCCCGAACTGCTTCCGCTGCGGCGGGAGAGGATGTCGGAGAGCGCCTTCGCCTTCTACCGCGGAACCGCGGCCGTCATGGCCGCCGATCTCGCCGCCGACCCGCACTCGGGCATCGTGGTCGCGTCCTGCGGCGACGCGCACGTCGCGAACTTCGGCTTCTACGCGTCGCCGCAGCGTTCGCTGGTCTTCGATCTGAACGACTTCGACGAGGCCGGCTGGGCGCCCTGGGAGTGGGACGTCAAGCGGCTCGTGACGAGCATCGTCGTCGGTGGTCAGTCGACGTCCCGTGATGACGACGTGATCCGCACGGCTGCGCTGGCCGCGACCCGCGCCTACGCGAGGTCGATGGCTGCCGCTGTCGCCCGCAGCCCGCTCGATCGCTACTTCGAGCACTTCGATGTCGACGCCGCGATAGCCGCCATGGACCCCGCCTCGCGGCGTGTTCTGCGCTCGGCGGCCCGCGACGCCACGCGCCGCACGTCCAATCGGGCGGTGCGCAAGCTCACCGAGACCGGACCCGACGGGCGCCTGAGGTTCATCGAACGACCCCCGACCATGGTGCGCGCCGACCCCGAGATCGCGGCGACCGTGGTGCCGATGACCCGCGAATACGAGACATCGACGAACGTCGACATCGCGCTCTTGACCAGCCAGTACGACCCGGTGGACGTGTGCCTGCGAGTCGTCGGCGTCGGGAGCGTGGGAACGCGCTGCTACGTCGTCGCGTTCGAGGACGGCGACGGACACGCCCTGATCCTCCAGGCCAAGGAGGCGGTGCGCAGCGTGCTCGAACAGTTCGGCGGGATCGCTCAACCGCGCTCTCTGGCGACCATCGTCGAACGCGGGGGCCACGGGGCACGTGTCGTCGCGCTTCAGCGTGTGCTGCAGGGCGTGTCCGACCCGTTCCTCGGGCACGTGCAGACGGGCGAGCGCGACCTGTACGTGCGGCAGTTCCACGACATGAAAGGGGGCATCGACGTCGCGACGATCGACGACGCGCCCTTCGTCCGTTACGCCGCATCGTGCGGCGTGACGCTGGCTCGCGCGCACAGCCAATCCCCACGGGCCGCCGAGGTGGCGGGATACATCGGCAACGGGCGGATCGTCGGCGAATCGATTCTCGAATGGTCGTACGCGTACGCCCAGACTTCCCGCGACGACTACGCGGCGTACCTGGACGCCCCCGCCTGAGCTCGCGCCGGTCAGCCCTCGCCGGCTTTCGGAACGTCGTCTTCGGAGGCACGCGGGGCCCGACGATCCAGCGGGCGCCAGACGACCAGCTCGGTCGCCCGCCGGACCCGCTTGCCGTGGCGCAGCGTGATGACCGCGCCCGCCGTCCCCGCCGCGAAGACACGGGCGCCGGGCCGGTTCTCGACCTCGGCTCGGATGCGCGACTCGAGGTCGCGCACCTGACGACGCAGGGTCCGCACATCCTCTTCCAACTCGAGGATGCGCGCGATCGCCGGAAGGCTCATGCCCTCGGACGACAGCCGCGCGACTTCTCGGAGCTGCTCCACGTGACGCGTCGAGTAGCGGCGCGAGCCGCCCTGCGTACGTGCGGGGACGACGAGACCCAGCCGGTCGTACTGCCGGAGGGTCTGCGGATGCATCGCCGAGAGCTCGGCGGCAACCGCGATCGCGAAGATCGGGGCATCCTCGTCGATCTCGTCGCCGCGCATTCCGTTCATCGTGATGGCGCCCCTAGCCCCGCGCCTTGGACATCAGATCCGCGCGCGGGTTCTCTTTCGGCTCGAGCTCGTGAAAGCGCTCGAGCGCCTCTCGTGCCGCATCGTCCAGGTGCGAAGGAACCGCCACCTGCACCTCGGCGAGAAGGTCGCCCGTGCCCTTCTGTGTCTGCACACCGCGCCCTTTGACGCGCAGCACGCGTCCCGAGGGGGTCCCGGGGGCGACCCGCAGCTTGACGGGGTCGCCCCCGAGCGTCGGGACCTCGATCGTCGCGCCGAGCGCGGCCTCGGTGAAGGTCACCGGCACCGTCACCCGCAGGTTGAGCCCATCGCGCGTGAAGACGGGGTGCGGTCGAACCGTGACCTGCACGACGATGTCGCCGGTCTCACCACCGTCCGGCGAGGGCCGTCCGCGCCCGCGCAGACGGATCTTCTGCCCGTCCGCCACGCCCGCGGGGATCTTGACCTTGAACGGGCTGCCGTCCTCGCCCTGCAGGGTGATCGTCTCGCCCTTCGTCGCCGTGACGAAGTCGACCGTGGTGCGCGCCGTCATATCGGCGCCGCGCGTCGGTCCGCCATAACCGCGGAAACCACCGGATGTCTGACCGAACCGGCCGGATCCGAACGACCCGCCCGCACCCTGCTGGTTGAACATCGAGAAGATGTCGTCGAAATCGGGCTGGGGCCCGCCGCGGCCCTGGCCGAAGCGGCTGAAGACATCCTCGAAGCCCTGGTTGCCCCCGCCGCCGGCGGTGAAGCGCGCGCCCGAGCCCATCGCGCGGATCTGGTCGTACTCCTCGCGCTGGCCGGCATCCGAGAGCACCGAGTACGCCTCGCTGATCTCCTTGAACTTCGCTTCGGCCTTCGCATCGCCCTGATTGGAGTCGGGGTGATAGGTGCGCGCGAGTTTGCGGTAGGCCTTCTTGAGTTCGGCGGGCGAGACGTCCTTCTGGACGCCCAGCACGCTGTAGAAGTCCTTGTCGAACCAGTCCTGGCTAGCCATCGGCGTCCCGCCTACTCCGCGGGCACGGCGACGACGACCTTGGCGGGTCGCAGTTCCACCGAGCCGAGCCGGTACCCGACCTCGACGACCTCGAGCACCGTCGGCACCTCCGTGCCCGGCGTGGGCTGCTGGAAGATCGCCTCGTGGAACTGCGGGTCGAACGGGTCGCCGGCAGCGCCGAACGAGGTCACGCCGAGTCGCTCCGCGACGGCGCGCACCTTGTCGCCGATCGCCGAGAAGGGGGTGCCCTCCTGCAGATCGCCGTGCTTCTCGGCGCGGTCCAGATCGTCCAGCACGGGGAGGAGTCCCTTGGCCGCCTCGCCCTTCGCGCGCTCGATCTCGCGCTCCCGCTGCTCTTCGGTGCGTCGCCGGTAGTTGGCGTACTCCGCCTGCAGGCGCTTGAGGTCGCCCAGCAGCGCCGACTCGAGATCCGCGAGCACGGCCTCCTGCGCCGCGGCCTCGGCATTCTGAGGCGCGCCGAGGATGTCCTCGAGCGTCAACTCGTCGCCCTGGGCATCCGTCCCGTCCTGCGACACGCCCTCCTGCGACACGGGGCCGGAGGACTGCTCCTCCGACCCCCCTGTGCCAGGATGTGTGCCGTCAGGACCGGCGCTCCGCCCCTCGGGATTCACGTCGTCCTTGTCAGCCATGTCCTACTGCTTCTTCTCGTCTTCGTCGTCCACGACCTCGGCATCGATGACGTCCTCTTCGGGGTTCGGGACGTTGCCGGCACCGGGCTCGTTCGCCGCGGGGTCGGGGTTCTCGCCCGCCGCCTGTGACGCCTGATAGATGGCCTCGCCGAGCTGGGACTGGCTCTGGTTGAGCTTGTCGAACGCGGTCTTCACCGCGTCGTCGTCGTCGCCCGCGAGAGCGGTCTTGAGGGCGTCGACGTCGGCCTGGACCGAGTCCTTGACCTCGGTCGGCAGCTTGTCCTCGTTCTCCTTGATGAGCTTCTCGATCGAGTACGAAAGCGTCTCGGCATGGTTGCGGACCTCGGCGGACTCGCGCCGCTTCTTGTCCTCGGCGGCGTGCTCCTCGGCCTCGCGCACCATGCGCTCGATGTCCTCCTTGGGAAGCGACGAGCCACCCGTGATCGTCATCGACTGCTCCTTGCCGGTGCCCTTGTCCTTCGCGGACACGTGCACGATGCCGTTGGCGTCGATGTCGAAGGTGACCTCGACCTGCGGGATTCCGCGCGGCGCCGGGGCGATACCGGTGAGCTCGAACGTGCCCAGCGGCTTGTTGTCGCGGGTGAACTCGCGCTCGCCCTGGAAGACCTGGATCGCGACCGACGGCTGGTTGTCGTCGGCGGTCGTGAAGGTCTCGCTCCGCTTGGTCGGGATCGCGGTGTTTCGCTCGATGAGCTTGGTCATGATGCCGCCCTTGGTCTCGATGCCGAGGCTCAGGGGGGTCACGTCGATGAGCAGGACGTCCTTGCGCTCGCCCTTCAGCACGCCAGCCTGGAGGGCCGCGCCGACGGCGACGACCTCATCCGGGTTGACGCCCTTGTTGGCCTCCTTGCCGGCCTCGCGCTTGACGAGCTCGGCGACGGCGGGCATGCGGGTCGAACCACCCACGAGCACGACGTGCGCGATGTCGTCGACCTTGATGCCGGCCTCACGGATGACATCCTCGAACGGCTTCTTGGTGCGGTCGAGCAGGTCCTTGGTCAGGTCCTCGAACTTGGCGCGCGTCAGCGTCTCCGACAGCGACACGGGGCCGTTCTCGGTCAGCGACAGGTAGGGCAGGTTGATGCTCGTCGAGCTCGAGCTCGAGAGCTCCTTCTTCGCCTGCTCCGCGGCCTCCTTGAGGCGCTGCAGGGCGATCTTGTCGCCCGAGACATCCACACCCGTGGTGTCCTTGAACTGCTTGATCAGGTGGTCGACGACCCGCTGGTCCCAGTCGTCGCCGCCGAGGCGGTTGTCGCCCGCGGTGGAGCGCACCTGGATGGTCGAGAAGTCGTCGTCCTTGCCCACCTCGAGCAACGAGACGTCGAACGTTCCACCACCGAGGTCGAAAACGAGGATGAGTTCGTCTTCCTTGCCCTTGTCGAGGCCGTAGGCCAGGGCGGCCGCGGTGGGCTCGTTGATGATGCGCAGGACGTTCAGGCCCGCGATCTCGCCGGCCTCTTTGGTGGCCTGGCGCTCGGCGTCGTTGAAGTACGCGGGCACCGTGATGACGGCGTCGGTCACGCTGTCACCGAGGTACTCCTCGGCGTCACGCTTGAGCTTGCCGAGGATGCGCGCCGAGATCTCCTGGGGCGTCCACTTCTTGCCGTCGACCTCGAACGTCCAGTCCGTGCCCATGTGGCGCTTGACCGACGAGATCGTCCGGTCGACGTTGGTCACGGCCTGGCGCTTGGCGGTCTCGCCGACGAGCACTTCGCCGTCCTTCGTGAATGCGACGACCGAGGGGGTCGTGCGGAAACCCTCGGCGTTCGCGATGACCTTCGGCTCGCCGCCCTCGAGGACGCTGACGACCGAGTTGGTCGTGCCGAGGTCGATTCCAACTGCACGTGGCATGTGTGTGTCTCTCTCTTCTTCGTGTGAGGCCGGACGGATGCCGCGGCCCCGATTCTTCTGAAGTCTGCTGCTCGGCATCCACTCCCGCGTTCGGGACCTTGAGCCGTGCTGACTCAAGCCTAGCGATCCGTCTCCCGCTCGTCAAATGAACTTGATATGAACGGGCTCAAGTTTGGCGGAGTGCGCGGAGGCGCCCCGCCCAGCGGACCCCATACGGCCGCCCGCCCTCCCCTCGCCGCCGACGCGGCGATACCCTGTGCACATGCCTCGACGCAACGCCGCACCGAGTGTTCACGGAGGGGTCCTAACGTGACCGACATGTCCGACACGCGTCAGCCCGAATCCTCGCCCCCTCCCCCCGTCGCCGCGAACACGCGCGCCCTGGGTCCGATTGGCGTCGCGTTCCAGGACTCTCCGAGCGACCGCGTCGTCCCGCGCCGCCATGTCGCGGCATGGGCTCTGTGGGACTGGGCGACGCAGCCGTTCAACTCGGTCGTCCTGACCTTCGTCTTCGCCTCGCTGTATCTGGTCTCGGACGCATTCTTGCCGCCCGACATCGCCGCGCTGCCTGCGAGCGACCCCCTGAAGGAACGGGCGCTCGCCGATCTGTCGAGCGGGTACGGGTTGGTGACGACCATCGCGGGACTGCTGATCCTCGTTCTCGCCCCCGTGCTCGGCCAGAGCGCCGACCGCGCCGGCCGAAAGAAGCGCTTGCTCTTCGTCTTCACGATGCTTCTCGCGCTGGCGCAGTTCGCGCTGTTCTTCGTACGGGCCGACCCCGCGTACTTCTGGTACGGCGCCATCATCCTCGCGATCGGCGCAGTCGTCTCCGAGATAGCGGGCGTCAACTACAACGCGATGCTCGTCCAGGTGTCTACTCCCCGCACGATCGGCAAGGTGAGCGGTCTCGGCTGGGGGCTGGGGTACATCGGCGGCATCGTCGCCCTGACGCTCGTCGTCGTCGTGACGCAGCTCGAGTGGTTCGGGATGGACACCTCGGACGGCCTCGCCTATCGCCTCATCGCGGTGGGCTGCGGCGTGTGGACGATCCTGTTCTCACTCCCCCTGTTCCTCACCGTCCCGGAGGGGCCGGCCTCTGCTCCCGGTCAGAAAGTGAACTTCTTCGTCGCGTACGCCGTACTGGTGAAGGATGTGCGTGCGCTCTTCCGTTCGCACCGGTCCACCTTCTGGTTCCTCCTCGCGAGCGCCGTCTATCGTGACGGCCTGGGCGGCGTCTTCGCATTCGGTGGCATCCTGGCCGCCGTCGCGTTCGGGTTCTCGTCGACCGAGGTGCTCATCTTCGCGATCGCGGCGAACGTCGTGGCCGGCATATCCACGATCATCGCCGGTGCGGTCGACGATCGTTTCGGTGCGCGCAACGTCATCATCACCGCGCTCTCAGCGCTGATCCTCGCGGCCGTGGTGCTCCTGATCCTGCAGGACAGCGGCAAAGCGGTGTTCTGGATCTGCGGACTCGTGCTGTCGGCATGCGTCGGTCCCGCACAGGCCGCGAGTCGTTCGCTACTCGCCCGCGTCACACCCGAAGGGATGCAGGGCGAGATCTTCGGTCTGTACGCCACGACCGGCCGCGTCGCGAGCTTCCTCGCCCCCGCCGGCTGGACCCTGTCCATCGCGATCTTCGGGGCCACGGTCTGGGGTGTGCTCGGGATAGCCGCCGTGCTGACCCTCGGCCTCGTCCTGCTGCTGTTCGTACGCCTTCCCGCACCTCGCCCGCAGAACTGAGCGGCACGTGCGGTGCGCGAACGGACGCGACTCGCCGTTGAACCACACACGCACACGGCGTGTCGCGACCGTTCGCGGGCGGGCCGCGGGCGGATGCCCCGGCCTCAGCCCTGCGGCCAGCCGTCCGCGAGCTTGGTCAACAGCCGGGCGAGGTCGGCCCGCTCGGCATCCGTGAACGTCGAGAGGGCGCGGTCGATCGCCTCGCGCCGGTCGCCGCGGAAGCCGCGGACGAGAGCCGCACCTGCATCCGTCAGCGCGACGCGCGTGCGCCGGGCATCGTCCGGGTCCGCCTCGCGACGCACGACCCCGAGTTCGACACCCTGCTGCACCAGGCGGGACGCCCGAGGCTGATCGACGCCGACGGCATCCGCGATCTCGCCGATCGACAGCGGACCGGATGCCTGGGCGAGCGTCTCGAGAAGGCGCATCCGCGCGGGGCCACCCAGGCGGGGCGGAACCCACGGCGGGGCGCCCGCGTGCGGGTGCTCACCACGGTGGGGTGCGCCCCGCATCCAGCCCGGGCCTCCCCGCATGCCCGGTCCGCGATGCGGGCCCTCGTCGCCCCACGGCGGCCGGGGCATCCGTCGTCCGCGCAGGCGCGCGAGGGCGGCGGCGATCGCGTCGGCATCATCGCCGCCCTGTCCGGGTCGGGCGTCGCGCGGGGAATCGTGGTGGGCCATGGCCCTAACTTACATGTGAGTTGACATGCATCCATTTCCATGTCATAGTACATGCACATGTCACATGACATGCAAAGAGTCCGGCTGTTCCCGGACACCCGAAAGGACTTCCCATGAACGACACACAGAACACACCGAACGGCGCTTCCGACGACGCCCGCCCGACTGCGCCCCTCCCCCTCGGTTACTGGCTGCGCGCCGTCGACGCCATGATCACGCGCGAGTTCGCGAATGCGCTCGCCGCCGAGGACGTCGATCGACGCGACTGGATGCTGCTGAACGCGGTGTCCGGCGACGTGGACGTGCCCGGTTGGCTCGCCTCCCGGGTCCAGGGACGCGGAGGCAAGCGCCTGCGCGCGCTCGCCGAGCGCGGCTGGATCGCGCGCACCGAGGATTCGTGGACGCTGACCGACGAGGGGCGTGCCGCGAAGGCGCGCCTGGCCGGGATCGTCGACGGCATCCGCGAGCGCGTCTCGAGCGCCGTGACGGCCGACGACTACGCCACCATGACCGCTTCACTCGAAGCCATCGCCCGCGAGTTGGGCTGGGACGAGAGCGAACGGATGCCTCGGCACGGCCGAGGCGGCTTCGGACCGGGACGGGGGTTCGGCCCGGACCGCGGGTTCGGCCCGGCGTTCGGCCCGAGCTTCGGTCGCGCATTCGGCCCTGGCGTGGGCCCCGCATTCGGCCCGGACTTCGACCCCCGGGCAGGACACCACGGCGAGCGCGAGCGCTGCGGTCCGCGTGAGCACCGGCGTGGCGATCACCGCGGCGAGCGCCACGCGGAGCGCGCTTTCGAGCGCGGCTTCGACGCGGGGTTCCGCGCCGCGAGGGAGCGCGCCGAGGCATCCTGAGCGCCGGCATCCCTCACCGAGAGGACGCAACATGCCGTCGCGCACCGCGACGACACGGCATGTTGCGTCCTCTCGCGCGACGCCTGCGCGACGCGTCAGGCGCCGCGCGCACCCTCATCGGTGGTGCCGACGTCGGTGCGGTGGAAGTTCTGGAACGAGCGGGATGCCGTGGGCCCGCGCTGCCCCTGATATCGGTTGCCATAGGGGCCCGAGCCGTAGGGGTTCTCGGTCGGCGACGACAGGCGGAAGAAGCAGAGCTGGCCGATCTTCATTCCCGGCCAGAGCTTGATCGGCAGAGTCGCGACGTTCGAGAGCTCGAGCGTGACATGGCCCGAGAATCCGGGGTCGATGAAGCCCGCCGTCGAGTGGGTCAGCAGTCCGAGGCGACCGAGCGAGGACTTGCCCTCGAGTCGGGCGGCGACGTCGTCGGGCAATGAGATGAGTTCGAAGGTGCTGCCCAGCACGAACTCCCCCGGGTGCAGGATGAACGGCTCATCGGGCGCCGTCTCGATCAGGTGCGTCAGCTCGGGCTGATCCTCGGCCGGATCGATGAAGGGGTACTTGTGGTTGTCGAACAGCCGGAAGTACCGGTCTAGTCGCACATCGACGCTCGAGGGCTGCACCATCTGCGGGTCGTAGGGCTCGAGCCCGATCCGTCGCGCGTCGAGTTCGAGCCTGATGTCACGATCCGAGAGCAGCACGGGCTCAGCCTACCGAGCCGACCGTGTTCGCAATTCGGTCTGCGGATCTTGGACGCACCGGCGATCGACTCGCGTCGTCGAGACTGAATCGTGAACCAAGCGAACGCGGCACGGCCCGTTTGCTAGGCTTACCAGGCGCCGCAAGGCGTTCCGGGGATGTAGTTCAATGGCAGAACTTCAGCTTCCCAAGCTGATAGCGCGGGTTCGATTCCCGTCATCCCCTCCAATGCCCCCACGTGCGACCAACGGTCGCGCGGGAGGGCATTCGCGTTTGTGCCGCAGGAATCGACCGCAGGACTAGCAGTTCGGCGGAACGGGGTTTCCGGTCGGCGGCACACCCTGGATCTCGCCCCAGGCATAGCCGCTGACGGCCTCGCCGCCGAGGGTGCCGCTGTAGGAGAAGAGGCCCTCGTAGACCGCGCGGTTCAAGGCGTTGAGCTCTTGATCCGACGCGGTGGCGCTGAAGACGAGATCGGCCGCGGGGCGGGCCGATGAGCCGTCGAGCTGGACCTCGTACTCCAGGTGATAGACGTAGCAGCTGTGCGGTGACGTCCAGGTGTTGGAGGTCGGCGTGATGTGGATTGCGCCCTGCGGCCAGTTGGCGGTGGGCTGCAACGTGCCGTTCGCCGACTGCGACGAACCGGCGCCGCCGAGCATCGCATAGTGCAGCTGTCCGACCTCCTGCTGCCCCGTCGTTGCGATCAGCATGCCCTGCAGGCTGTCGGGGAGTTGCACCGAGAACTCGGTCCACTCATACCCGTGGCCGACGACATACTGCGCCGCGTCGTTGTAGGTCTCGGTGAGGTTGTCGAAGAACAGCAGGCCTTCGGTACCGCTAGCGACGTACGTCGACCCGATCTGCACCGACCACTCCTCGACCTCGACCAGGGGCATCGAGTAGTAGTGCGACCCCTGACCGGTCATCGGGTCGCCGGTCGCCTCCAGGTATGCGCCGATGTCGCCGCCGTACTGGTTCATGATCGGCGTGCGCTGATCCGTGGTGGGGATCGCACCACCGGATGCGGGAAGGGGGTCCCCGTCGAACATCCACAGCGGGAAGAATCCGTTCGGACCGTACCCCCACTGGATGATGCCCGTGACGTCTTTCGCTCGGACCGACAGCGTCGTCCATTCCCGCGCGCTCGACCCGGCCATGCCTGTCTCGACCGAGACAGTCAGCTCGTAGACCGATCCCACGGCTCCGATGGCGCCCGACACCACGCGCATGTCGACGATCTGCTCGGGATCGCCGGTGTCCTGTTGCTCGACATGGATGTTCCACGGCTGGTAACTGATTGTGGTGGGCACAGAGATGTCGGCAAGACCGTCGATCCCGCCGAACGTCGGACCCTGGTTGAGCGAAAGTCGGTTGAAGATCAGGCCCGACTCTTCCATCGTCAACCACAGCACCTGGAGCCCGGGGATCACGGTGTTGCCCTGCGACATCAGCGCGATCGAATTGGTCGCACCCTGGCCGTCGACGAGGTGCCCGAAGAACTCGAACGACTGCGAGTCGTATTGCGGCAACCCGGTCGAGAGGAACGACCGGAATCCCGTGCAGTCTTCACCCTGAGCCAACGCCGTCGTCGAGAATGCGGCGATGGAACCGAAATCCATGACCGGGATGCCCGGATCGGTGCTGCTCGTCGGACACGCCGGCGGCACGGTGGGCGTAGGGGTGGGAGTGGGGGTCGGCGCCGGGGTTGGGGTCGGCGCTGGGGTCGGCTGGGGCATCGGCGCGCTGCCACCTCCGCCATTGCCTCCTCCCCGCGAGTTACCGCCCCGGGGGTGACCGGGATCCGTCGGAGGTGACGTGGGTGACGGCGACGCGGTCGGTGTCGGTGAGGACGTGGGCGCGAGACCCTCGGTCGTCCCGGGTGCCGGCGTGGCGGTCGCCGATGGCGACGCTGTGAGGGCGGGGGCGGCGGTCGGTGCGCCGAAAGCGCAGGACGTCAGTCCCCCCACGGCCAGGACGGCAAGTAGGACTGCGGGGACGCGCGATGACCTCACGCCGAGAGTATTCCACAGCGTCGCCGATCTCTTCGGCGAACAGGTTCTCCGCACAGCAGCCCCGCCCCGTGTCAGGCTGGTCCGCTTCATTCCGATGGGCGTTCCGCCTGAAGCGGCAGCGTCGAGCCGCGGTCAGAGCTTGATGAATCCGCGCGTCCGATGACCGACCGCGATGGACTCACCGCTCACGGTCCCGGACAGCGGGGAAAGCAGGAACGTGACGAGCCTCGCTGTGTCGGCCGGAGTCGACTGACCGCTCCCGCCTGCGGGCACATCGGGTGAGGGATCGTCCGTCACGATCCCGGGATTCACGACGTTCACCGTGATGCCCGTTCCGGCCGCCTCATCCGCGAGGTGTTTGGCGGTGATGATCAGGGCGGCGTTCCTGACCGACCCGGCGATGTTCCCCGTCACGTACGCGTTCTGCCCGCTGACACCGACGATGCGTCCGTACCCGCGATCGCGCATATGCCCGAGTGCGGCGTTGGCCACGCGCAGAAAGGTGAGCGCCTTTCCCTCGACGGCGTCCCGCACCTGCCCGGGATCGGAGTTCTTCGATGGATCCATCGTGCGTGCACTCGGCGCGGCGGCGACGACGACCCCGTCCAGCCGACCGTGGGTCTCGATGATCCGTGCGATCGCGGACTCCACCGACGTGTCGTCGGCCGCGTCCATGACGAGGCCGTCCGCCGCGCGCCGTGACGCGGCAACGGCTATCGCGCCCTCCTCCGTCAGCTGTCGCACCACGGCGCTGCCGATGAGACCGTGGCCGCCGACGACGAGGATGACGCGGTCGCGAAGTTGCAGATCCATTCGGCTACCGTATCGCCCCGCTCACGCGGAATCCGTGCCGATCGCGGCGACCATGAGCTCGGCAGGCGACGAGGTCTGCGGCGCGCGCAGGGCCTCCCACACCGCACGCGCCCGCGTGCGTTCCGGCTCGGGCAGCTGGCCGATGCGGCGGGCCATGTCGGGCAGTGTGAACGCGGCCAGCGCCCCCTCGCCGTCGTCGCGATGTTCGGAACCGTCGACCGTCGTAACGGTGACCGTGGCGAGTTGCGGATGGCGGGGGCTTCCGCCGTGCCTTGGGCGCGAATGGATCCGCGCCATGATCCCCTCCAGGCGAGGGTCCGCCAGAGCGGCGCTGAGCGATGTCTCCGTCAGCACCCGGTCGCCCGTGAGGAGGATCGCCGCGATCGCGAGCGGCCTGCTCAGAAATCCGCCCCCGTCCGCGAACGGACCCGTCGAATTGCACCCCGGATAGTCGTATCCGGCCTGCTCCAGCTCGATGTCGACGCGCGTCACGTCCTCCGGGCCCCACCCGCGACGCTCCCGGAGCGTCGCGAACGACTCGACGGCGAGCTGGTTCGCTCCGCAGGTGGCATGCTCCTTGTGGGTGACACCGAGCAACCCATCGACCTCGGGCGCGTCCGCGAGTTGATCGATCGTCCAGTCTTGGACGAAACTCGCGTAGAACCCGGCCTCTCCCTCGATCGCACGATCAGCGAAGTCGAGATCCGAGCTCTCGGCGCTCTCGGCGAGCCGTGCCGCCGCGATCCCGAGCCGCGCGGCCAGCCCGGGTTGGACGCGCCACTCCGCGGACCCCGTACGCAGCGCCTGAAGCGTGCCCCCCGACGACCCGAGGGCGAACACCACCGCCGCCGCCGTCCGTCGCTCGTCTAACCGAAGGACCCGCGCTGCCGTCGCCGCGGCCGCCGCCGGTCCGAACATCGCCGTATTCCGCAGACCTCGCGCCGCCGTACGCGCCGCCACCGGTGCCGCGAGAGCCGCCATCACGCGGTATCCGGCCGCGATCGCATGGGTGAAGACCTCCCCGTCGGAGCCGCGCTCCTCACCGAGCGCGAGAGCGGTGGGGATGACGATCGCTCCCGGGTGCAGTAGAACCCCCGGGTGGGCGTCGTCCGTCAGGCGCGCGTGAATGAGGGTCGCGTTCACGAAGGCGGCATCTTCAGCCCCCACCCGACGACCCCCGAACAGCAATCCTGAGACACCGGATGGCGCGGATCCTGCGAATCGCAGCATCGCGCGATACGAAGATGACGCTTCGCCGTTCGGTTCATCGCGGTGATAGGCGGACAGGCCCAGCGCCTGAACGACCGCGTCCGTCACGACGACACCAACCTTGGCGAGTTCCGCATCGTCGAGGCTGCGACGGGTGGTCGCGAGGGACGCGACCTCACTCAGGATGTCGAGCGTGCGTGTCATCGTGTACCTCCCGGCGATCATGGCTACGGCGTCTGGGGATAATGGATCTCGTGTCAGCGACCACGCACGATCCGGACTCGCCCGCCCCCCGGTCTCCCTGGGGCGAGCCAGGACCGCGGCGGCTCATCTGGGAGGTCAAGCCGAGCCTCATCGCGTACCTGCGGGCGATGCCCGACGCTGTCATCTCCGGCCCCCTCACCGAACACGGGTTCGAGTTCGACGCGTCCTGCGACGACGCGGGCGTGGTTCTCAGTCTCGGACGGATCCGAATGACGGCGCACGCGGGAGAGCTCGACATCGTGATCCGAGATCTCCGAGTCGTCCACGACGGACAGGCGGGCACTCTGTCGGCTCTCACGGCTATCGATTCCGAAGAACGACGCGATATCGCTCGTCTCGGGCCCGTCGACCACCACGGCGAGGCCGCCACGATCGCCGATGTGGCCCTCACCCACGAGGGTGTCGCGCTTTTCCGGGGCAACTACGCTCCGTACACCCGGATGGCGCCGTTGATCGTCGCTCCATCGAGCTAGGCCTGGCGAACCGGCCGCGATGCCCCGATCGAGGGCCCATCGGTCAACTCGTCGGCTCTGCGACCGCTGAGCTACGCGCACGGATGTGTACGCCATTGTCCGCTTCCAACGGCCGGATGATCTCGGTGTGGTCCGCGTCGGGCTCGATCTGGGCAGCAAGTCGCACCCACCACTCTTCTACGGCGCGACCGATCGGTGCGTCCATCCCCATCTCGTTGGCAAGATTCGTGGCGATTCCGATGTCTTTGGCGAGCAGCGCGGACGAGAAGCCCGAGTCGAACGCCCCGCTGAGCACGAAGCGGGGCATCTTGTTGTCGGTCGAACCGCTCCGACCGCTCGACACATTGATCGCGGCGTTCAGCACCTCCGGCTCGATCCCGAACCGGGCGCCCACGATCAGCGCTTCGTTCGTCGCCAGCAGGTGTGTCGCGGAGAGCAGGTTGTTCAGCGCCTTGGCCGCGTGACCTGCTCCCGTGGCGCCGACGTGGATGACCCGCGCACCGAGGTGTTCCAGGAGAGGGCGGGCGCGCTCGAGCGCGGCATCGTCACCGCCCACCATGATCGTCAGCGTGCCCGCTCGTGCCCCGGTCACACCGCCCGAGACCGGCGCATCCATGAGCGTGATCCCCGACTCCGCGAGGGACGCACCGAGCGCCCGCGTCCGGCCGGGAGACGACGAGCTCATGTCGATCACGAAGTCGCAGGCGCGCTCCGCGCGAGGGACGCGGACGATCTCGGCGGCCACCGGATCGACGACATGACTTCCGGGAAGCAGCATGACGATCGTCGACGCAAGCCGTGCCAACGCAGCGATGCTCTCCGTCGTCGCGATCCCGGCCGCGTGGGCAGCCGCGCACGCGCTGTCGTCGCGGTCGTAGCCACGGACGTCGTAACCGGCCGCGCGCAGACGGGTCGCCATGGGCAGACCCATGTTGCCGAGTCCGATCACGCCGATGACCGAGGCGCCCGGCTCCGGCTGATTCTGGTCGGACATCAGCATGCTCCTTCTCGGATCGAAACGATCACTGATCGACTCCGCGGATGAGGCGGGCGACATGACCACGGATGTGGACGAATTTGGGATCTTCCTTGGTCGCGATCTGATCGCGGGGCATCGGCAGGTCCACGACGATGTCCTCCACCAGGGTCGCCGGTGGGCGACTGAGCACCAGAACGCGGTTGGCGAGGTAGACGCTCTCGTCGATGTCGTGCGTAACGAAAAGGATCGTCATCCCGAACTCGGCACGAAGCAGCAGAACCAGGTCTTCGAGATCCGAGCGAGTCTGCGCGTCGACAGATGCGAATGGCTCGTCCATCAGCATCAGACGCGGACGATAGGCGAGAGCTCGCGCGATGGCGACGCGCTGCTGCATGCCTCCCGAGAGCTGCCACGGGTACTTGTCCTCGTGGCCGGACAGTCCGACGGCCTCGAGGCTCTGCTGGGCGATGTCGCGGCGCTCGCTCTTGCTGCCCACGCGATCGTTGAGCGGGAACAGCACGTTCTTGCGGATCGACTGCCAGGGCAGGAGCGACCGGCTGTAGTCCTGGAAGACCATGGCCATGCCGTCGGGAACGCCCGTGACCCGCTCGCCCTGGAGGCTCACCGAGCCCGACGTCGGTGCCAGCAGGCCCGACAGGATGCGGAGCATGGTGGTCTTCCCGGCGCCCGAGGGCCCGACGATGGAGACGAGCTCACCCTCATTGACCACGAACGAGAGGTCATCGATCGCGGTGTATGCGGTCTGGCCGGTCTGATACACGTGGTGGATGTGGTCCACCTCGAGGATCGGTCTCGGCGTTGAGGCTGCCTTGTCAGCGGTCATCGCCCGGTTCCCTTCGGTTGTCGACATCGTCATCATCCACCTACCCTTGCCAGTCGATCCCACGCCAGCACGCGGCGCTCCACGGCCTCCATGACCGTGTTGAACACGAATCCGATGAGCGCGAGCACGACCATCCAGGCCCACAGATCGCCCATCCGGAACTGCGTCTGCGCGATCACCAGCCGATATCCGATGCCGTTCGAGGCGAGCATCAATTCCGAAACGATCGCGGACAGCAGCGCCACTGTGATGGCGATGCGCAGACCGGCGAAGATCTTCGGGAGTGCGGCCGGCAGCATCACGCGGAAGAACACCTTGAGCACGGGGACCCGGAACGTCTTGCACATGTCCAACACGGTGCCGTGGATCGTGGACACACCCGCGGCGGTGTTGATGAGGACGAACCACATCACCGTGTACGCGATGAACGCGAGGCGCATGCCGTCTTCGCCACCGAAGATGATGATGAACAGGGGCAGCGTTGCGGTCGCCGGAATCGAACGGAGGAACTCGACGATCGGGTTGGTGAGGTCGCGCACGACCATCGAACGACCGATGACCGTTCCGGCGATGATTCCGACGATCGACCCCAGCGCGAAGCCGAGCAGGGCGCGTGAGACGGTGCCAGCGATGTCCACGGTCACAGCGGGCGTGAGGAAGAGAGTGTCGGGCGATCCCGAGAACAGGAGCGCGACCCCGGCGTCCCAGATGCGGCTCGGCGGCGGGAAGAAGAGGGACGGCCATGTCGTGGCCACCCATTCCCAAACGAGCACGAGCGCGACGACGGGCAGGACGGCGTAGGCGAACGACACGGCGGCCTTGCGCCAGCGGTTCTCGCCTGCCCGCCGCATCCGCGTGACGATGGCCGTGGTGTCTTCTGCGATGGTCATCAGGCACCCCCTCTTGTGCGGCTCCAGGCGAAGTAACGACGCTCGAGCCAGCCGAGCAGCAAGTTGACCGCGAGCCCGAGCAGACCCGCGACGAGGATGCCGGCATAGACGAGTTCGACCTGGTCACCCAGGCCGCGCATCCGTCCGATGAACGACCCGAGCCCGCTGGTACCGCCCGCGATGAGCTCGATGGTGATGATGACGATCAACACGATCGACGACGAGATGCGAACTCCCGTTGCGATCATGGGGCCCGCGCTGGGGACCACGATGCGGCGGGTGATCGCGAACGAACTGAGCCCGAAGCTCTTGCCCATCTCTTTCGCCTTGGGGTCGGTGCCGTGCACCCCGTAAATCGTGTTGAACAGGATCGGCCAGACGGCCGCGTAGACGGCGATGACGAGCTTCATCTCCAGACCCTGGCCGAGCACCAGGATCACCAGCGGGATGAGCGCGACCGGCGGCATGGGGCGGATCAGTTCGATGAGGGATCGCGAGGCGCGGTACCCGACATTGGAGAGTCCGAGTGCAACGCCCAGCGGGACGGCGACGAGGATCGAGATGGCGAGCCCGAAGAACCACGTCGCGATCGTCGACCAGACGTCGCCGAGGAAGACCGGGTCTCCGAACAGTCCGACCATCGCGACGACGACCGACGAGAACGGAGGGAGGAACTTCTCGTTGACGAGCCCGAGTCGGCTGACGATCTCGAGGATCGCCACGAGGATGAGCATGCCGACGAGGCCGAGCACGAGACGGCGTCCGCTGCTGCGTCCTCCGGAACCGCCGCGGGTGCTCCGCCGCGGCGCGCGGACGGGTCGCGTGTCGATGGCGGGTTGATCGCGGGTCGCGATGGCCATTTCGACTCCTCTCGTGGTGTCACCGCGCGCCATTTCTCGGCGCACGGGGGAAATCGCCAGCCCGGGCTCGGGTGCCCGGGCCGGCGATCGGTCAGCAGTTGTCGGGCAGCGGGATCGTGATCGTGGAGATGTCGAAGTCCTTGTCGATCCAGCCCATCTCGGACATGATGTCGGGGATGATCTGTGCGGGCTCATTGGCCGCGGGGAAGATGAACTTCTTGTCGTCGGCGATCGCCTGGTCGCTGAAACCGAACTCACGGAGTGCGGCTTCGTAGGCGTCCTGGTCTTCGTTCACGGCCTGCTGACCCTTGACAACGACGGCGCACTGGAAAGCTGCGACCGTGTTCGGGTTCTCGCGTGCCCAGCGCCCATTGGCGAGCCACTGCGAGTCGGGGAACTCGGCGAACATTCCGTCACCGAGGTCGAGGAGCGTCTCGGTGCTGAGTTCGTTCTTCAGCTGCAACTGCGAGGGACCGATGACGGTGACAGCGTCCACGGTGCCCTGCTCGAGCGCGGCGGGCATCTCGTTCCAGCCGAGGCTGACGAACTCGACCTTCGAGGGATCGGCACCCTCCGCGAGCATCGCGCTGGCGATCCGGCCCTGGTGACCGCTGTTCAGTCCCACGACGGCGACCTTCTTGCCCTCGAGGTCGGCAACCGAGTCGATGCCGGCGTCGGGGCGCACCTCGACGGTCTGACCGCCGGGAACGCCGCGGATAAGCTCGCCGATGACGACCAGGTCGGCCCCCTCCATCACCGCGGGAACGGAGAAGAATCCGTTGACCTGACCGATCGGCACGTCGCCTGAGATGATCTGGGCGAGCATCGCCGGAGCGTTCTCGGCGGGCTGGAGCGTGACGTCGATCCCGTACTCCGCGGTGAACCCCTCGGAGGTTGCGAGCGAGAGCTGGGTGGTCGCCGCGTTCGGGTACCCGGCGACGGAGAACTCCTTGACCTCGGGCGCGGTCGGGTCGACAGACGCAGAGGTCGATGCAGTGGCTCCGGGGGTGGAGCCGCCGCAGGCGGACAGGGCGAGAGCACCGGCGGCCAAGACCGCGAGTGCCGTGGCCGCCCGGGCGGGACGGCGTGAATTGGTGGACATCATTGTCATGCCTCTCATCGGATGCTGGACGCGAACCGCGTTGCTATCAGATTATATGCTGTCGGGTGTCTTACAGGTCAACTCTCGATTGCGTCACGCCCGAATGCTTCCCGGATACGGCGCTGACGCTCCGCCACGCGCGGCCACTGCTCCGGGTGGGTGACCAGGATCTGCCTGTCGGCGCGAATGCCCTCGACCACGAGCTCGCCGACGTCCTCGGGCGTGCGCCAGTGGATCCCGGTAGGCGGTGCCACCGGGCGGTAGTCGCCGAACCCGCTCCCCGTCGCCGGGCGGAGCGCAGCCGACGTCTCCGCGATGTTCGTGCGGACGTTCGCCGGCACGAGCAGGCTCACCCCGACCGGTGTCCCTTCGAGCTCCGCGACGAGCGCGTCCGTCAGCGCGGCGACGGCGGCCTTCGATGCCGCGTAGGCGCCGAGACCCGCGATCGGATCGAACGCCGACATCGACGCGGTATTGACGACATGCGCGGGCGTGCCCCGCCGCAGCATTCCGGGCAGGAAGGCGTCGATCCCGTGGATCACCCCCATCAGATTCACGTCGAGGATCCAGCGCCAGTCCTTCAGCGTGGTGTCGACGATCGATGCCGCGGGGCCGACCCCGGCGTTGTTGACGAGGACGTCGACGCCACCATGCTCCTCGGTGAGTCGCGCGGCGAGCGCGCGAAGTGCATCCGGATCGGTCACGTCCAGGGCATGAACCCCGATGGGCAGCTGGTCGGCCGCTTCCTCGAGTCGGCGCGGGTCGCGGTCGACGACCTCCACCCGTAGACCTTGGGCATGAAGTGCCCGCGTGATCCCCCACCCGATACCCGAGGCACCGCCTGTGACAACGGCGACGCCTCCGGGCGTCAGCACCGTCATGAGCGCGACCCGCCGCTCGCCGCGTCGACCGCGGCGTCGAGGCGAACGAGCAGTTTCGCGTTGTTCGCTCCTCGGAAGAGCTTGCCGAGCTGATCGGGGGCCGTCCCGAGGCCATCCGTCATGTCTGCGGCGTGAACGATCACGCCCTCGCGCAGCAATCGGCGGAGGTGGGAGTAGTACTCGTCCCGCTTGTGCCAGTAGTGCGCCGCCAGGAAGCCCTCGATGCGCAGATGACGCACCAGCACCCGGAACATGTTTCGCACCCCCGGCGCATCCGGGTCGTCGTAGTCCGCCATGAGCCCGCAGACCGCGATCCGGCCGCCGGCGCGCATTGCCAGGAGGGCCGCGTCGAGTGTCGCCCCACCGACATTGTCGAAATAGACGTCCACGCCGTCTGGCGCCGCGTCGTTGATGGCGGCGGCGAGATCGGGGGTGTTCTTGTAGTCCACCACCGCGTCCGCGCCGAAACCCTGGACCATCGCGCACTTGTCCGGCCCGCCCGCGATACCGATCACCCGGCAGCCGGCAGCCTTGGCGATACCGACGGCGACGCGTCCGGTCGCCCCGGCCGCGGCCGAGATCAGCACCGTTTCGCCGGAGCGGATGCGAGCGACTTCGTGGAGCCCGACCATCGCCGCGACCCCGATGTGACTGAAGATCGTGAGGTGCGCCTCGAGCGGTTCGTCGCCGTGCAGGTCCACGAGGCGCATACGCGCGGCAGGTACGACCGCGCGCTCCTGCCACGGCACGACGCCGGCCAGCAGGTCGCCGGCCGAGATTCCCTCCGCCTGCGAGCTGATCACGCGCACGATCGCCTCGCCCATCATGGGCGCACCCACCGAGAGCCCGTGCCCCACCTTGTCGACGAGGGTGTTGACGGGTTCGAGTTTGAGCCAGTTGCGGTTGGTCGGATCGATCGAGAGATAGAGGACGTCGACGAGCACCTCACCCGTCCGCGGCTCACGGACGAGCGTGGTGCCGAGGTCGAGAACGTCGGGGGCATATTCTCCGCGAGCGGCTCTCGTGACCGTCAGGACAGCAGTGGAGGACGCAGTGGCGGCGTCAGTGCTGAGGGGGATGGGGTTGGCGGTCATGGGATCCTCCTGGTGCGACCCTCGCGGGTGTTGGTGTGGTGTGGGGCAGCGGACTCACGACGCTCGCGTGGGTGCGCAGCGGCCCCGTGAGCGGCGGGAACCGCTCGAGGACTCCCGGCTCGTGACCGGCGAGTACGACCGAGTCGCGACGCGCGCGGATACTTCCGAACGTCGCGTACGACGCTTCGAGGTTGGTCATGTGACGAAACGGCATGTCGCACTCGACCTCTTCGTCGAAGTGCGCAGCGTCGGATGCGAGGAGCACAGAACCCTCGAGCGTGGCGACCTCTACCATCAGGAGCCCGGGCGTGTGCCCAGCCCCCGGTACGAGCCGCACCCCGGGGGCGAGCTCCAGCCCCGAGGCAGTCAGGTCCAACCGCCCCTCCGCGTGGACATTCGCGAGCGCGGCGAGGTCGTCCTCGTCGATGAGGTGGCGGAACAGCAGCGGTGCGGATGCATCGCCCGCCCAGAATCCGTACTCCCGCTGCGACATGATGAAACGCGCCCGCGGGAAGGCCGCCACATGGCCCGTGTGATCCCAGTGGGCGTGCGTGATGACGATGTCGCCCGTGAACGTCGCGGGCTCGACCCCCAGCTGGCGCCAGATCTCCACCGGGTCGCACAGCACTTCTCGGCCCCTCTGCTGTGCTGCACGGGCCGAGTATCCGAGGTCGATCAGGATCGTGCGCGCGTGGTTGCGCACGACCCAGAAGTAGTAGTCGATGCGCATGGGCGCATCGACCTGACCGTAGTCGTCGTAGTTCAGGTACAGCTGCGATCGGCTGCTTTCGCGGGTTCCATGGCGGACGATGATGACCTCGTAGACATCATCACGGCGCGCCACCGTCGGCTCGGGTTCCACTCCTCCACGATAGCCGAAGCTGTCTGCTAGCTGAATGGTCGGGGCGGTCGCCGGTCAGATCGCCGGGCGCGAGCGCGCCATCGCTTCACCGGCGCGCCGGACGTGCTCGACCGCCGCCTGCCGGGCACCCTCGGCGTCAGCCGTCGAGATGCGCTCGAAGATCTGCTCGAACTCGTCGAGGGATGCCGCCGCGCGGCCGGGCACGGCGAGCGTCGTGGCACGCAACTGAGCGATGCGCACCTGCATTCCCTGCACAGTCCGCTCGAGGAAGGGATTTCCCGAGCCTTCGAAGAGGACGCGGTAGAAGTCGGCCTGCGCGTCGAGGATCTGCTTGCTCGACTTCTCCCCGCGTATCGCTGTTGCCAGCTCGCGAAGGGCTGACCGAAGCGCGTCGCTCTGCTCGGCCGTGGCACGCTCCGTGAACAGTCGCGCAGCCAGTCCTTCGAGCTCAGCGCGCACCTCGTACACCTGCGCTGCTTCTTCCGCCGAGATGACGCGCACGATCGTCCCGCGGCCGTTCTGCGACTCGACCAGGCCCTCCGCCTCCAACTGACGCAGAGCCTCGCGAACGGACGGGCGACTCGCCTGCGTCAGCTCGCAGAGGTTCCTCTCCACGAGGAGCTGACCGGGTGCGAATTCGAGGCTGACTATCGCGGAGCGCAGAATTCCGGCGATCTGGTCACGGATCGGCGGGTGGCGAGTGACGGCCATGTTGGACATTCGGGCTCTCTTCCCTCGAACCGAGATGCCTGAAGGCTATCAAGCTCCGGGACTCTCGTCAGACAGCCTGTCACCTTACGGGACTTCGATTGCGAATATTTTTGTAAGACAGCATGATAGCTATCGGACCGTCGACCAGGGCGGCCCTGATCGAGGAGCCACAATGACGAGCACCGACACCCACGCCCAGACCTACGAATCCGGCCTCGGCATCCGACGCGAGGTGATCGGTGCCGACTACGTCGAACGCTCCTTGGCCTCGGCGACCGACTTCACCCGTCCGATCCAGGAACTCGTGACCGAATACTGCTGGGGAACGGTCTGGTCGCGCGAGGGCCTTGGCCGACGGGAGCGGTCCATGATCAATCTGGCGATGCTCACCGCGCTCAATCGCGGACACGAATTCGCCGTCCACGTGCGCGGTGCCCTCCGCAACGGCGTGAGCGTGGACGAAATCCGTGAGGTCTTGATGCAGACGGCGATCTACGTCGGGGTACCCGCGGCGCTCGAATCGTTCCGCATCGCGGCCGAAGCGATCACGGCGTACGAGGCCGAGACCGCCGCCGACTCCTAGAAGCCCCAGAATCGATCAGGTGCACCACATGATGACTCACCCCCTCCCCGACGTGGACGCGACCCGCCTCGAGGCCATCACCGCCGCCGTACGAGCCGACATCGAATCGGGGCTCTACTACGGAGCCTCCATCAAGGTGGCGCGGCATGGATCGCTCGTGCTCGACATCACCGAGGGCTCGTCGGATGAGCGGGGCACACGGCCTATCGCAGAAGATTCCGTCTTCAGCATCTTCTCCATCACCAAGGCGTTCGTGAACGTTCTCGTGCTGCGCTGGGTCGAGCTCGGGCGTCTCGCGCTGACCACCAAGATGGTCGACGTCATCCCCGAGTTCGCGGGTGAGCCGCGCGAACGCGCCACGATCTTCCATTTCCTGACACACACGACGGGTATGCCGGGTGTGTGGGAACCCGCGCCCGACCTCCTGCTGGACGTGCTGGAAGAGACGGTCGGTCATGTGGTCCGCCTCGTCCACGGGGTCGTCGAGCCCGGCACGCGGTGCGACTACTCGCCGATGGCCAACCACGCGCTCCTCGCAGCCGCCCTCGTGCGGACGGACCCCGCCGGGCGGGACATCGCGACCATCATGCGCGAGGAGCTCTTCGATCCCCTCGGAATGAGCGACACCGCTCTCGGAATCAAGTCCTGGATGCGCGAACGCCACATCGAGCCCGAGATGCGCGGAGTCGTGCCGATCCGCTCACTGTCGCGCACCACTCCCGGGGACTTCGGACTCCACCTGGCCGAATCGAACGAGTCCGCCTGGGCGGGGGGCGCGTCGACTGCGGCCGACCTGCTGCTTTTCGCCGAGATGCTCCGCCGCGAGGGCGCCGCCCCCGGCGGATCGATCATCTCGCCCACGACAATGCGGCGCGCGCGCACGAACTGGACCGGCGACATGCCGAACGAGCTGTATCGAGTCGTCGCGCTCCGCGCAGGCTACGAGGTGCCGCCCGCCTACCTCGGGCTCGGGTTCAACGTCCGCGGCGACCGCATGGTCAACACGCAGCTGGGGACACTCACGTCGCCGCAGACGTTCGGCAACTACGGCGCGGGCAGTGCCCTGTACTGGGTCGACCCCGAGCTCGACGTGACGTTCGTCGGTCTCACCGCGGGCCTCCTTCCACAGGCAGCGAACATCGCCCGCTTCCAGCGACTTTCCGACATGGTCGTCGGCGCGATGCGCTGACGACCACCGAACGCACGGACGACGGCCCGCCACACATCGTGGCGGGCCGTCGTCGTCATGCGTCGATCGCGACCTCGGCCGACTGGGCGCGCGATACGCAGAGCATCATCGACTCGTTCGCGCGACGCTCGGCCGGGGTCAGGATCGCGTCTCGGTGATCGACCGCCCCGGCGACGACGCGTGCCTCGCACGACCCGCACGTGCCCTCGCGGCACGAATAGGGCCACGACACCCCGGCCCCGAGAACCGCGTCGAGAGCCGACACCTCGGCGGGCACGTCGATCTCCTCGCCCGACGCGGCGAGGATGAGCCGGAACGGCCGTCGGGGCGCATCCAGGGCCGCGCGGTCCGGTTCGAAGCGTTCGAAATGGATCGCGTCATCGGGCCAGGACGAATCGCCGATCGCCGCCAGCAGGCCGGCCGGCCCGCACGCGTACAGCAGGCTGCCCGCTCGATGAGTGCCCACGATGTCGTGGATGAGCGGACGGCCCGTCTCGCCCGTGTTCACGAGGGTCAGGCGTTCAGTCGGCAGGTCGGCCAGCTCGTTCCGGAAGGCATGACCCTCGGACGACCGGGCGAGGTAGACGAGGGTCCAGTCGATGCCGCGAGCCTGCGCCTCCCGGACCATCGGCAGGATGGCGGTGATGCCGATCCCCCCGGCGACGAACCGATAGGCCGTCGCCGGTGCCAGGCCGAAGGTGTTGCGAGGGCCACGGAGCTGCACAGCGTCGCCCACGCGCAACCGCTCGTGCACGTACAGGGAACCACCGGATCCGGTCGACTCGCGCAGCACGGCGACGCGGTAGACCGTACGATCCTCCGTGGGGCCGCACAGGGAGTACTGACGCGCCCCGACCTCGGGCAGGAGCAGGTCGACATGGGCGCCAGCCGACCACACCGGCAGGTCGCCGCCGTCCGCCGCACGCATCCGGAGCGAGAGGATGTCCGCACCGACCGGCTCGATCCCGTCGACGACGCAGTCGATGACCTGCTCTCCCGGCCGGAGCGCAGCGGTGCCGTCGGCCGGAGCCTCCGGCCGCTCTTCCGAGGTCTGCAAGACCGATCGCCCGACTCGCCGCGCGGGTCCGAGATCCACCACGAGCTCCGTCGTCTCGCTGACGGCGTTGGTACTGCGCCGTTTCCACCCACCCGTGAGCTCGAGGTCGGGATAGCGCTCCGCAACGGCGTCGAGAGCCTCTTCGATCTCCATCCGAGCGAGGTTCTGCCCGAGGCAGTTGTAGGGGCCGGCGCCGAACATGAGCGGTCGCGTCGCCGGACGATCCCACCGATAGACGTCCGGCTCGTCGAAGAACTCCGGATCCCGTTGACCCGCTCGCGCGGAGACGAAGACCCACGAGCCCTCCGGGATGACCACGTCGTCGATCCGGACGTCCGTCGACGCCAGGCGGAAGATGGTGCCGAAACGCGGGTGGAGGCGGATCGCCTCTTCGATGGCCGCGCCGCGCATTGATCGGTCGCCGACGAGCCGCCGCCACCTCTCGGGCTCTGTCAGCAGGAGCCCGAACGTGTTGCCCATCTGGTGCGCGGTGTTGTCGACGCTCGCTTGGAGCAGCGCGAACGACTGGGCGACCAGCTGCTCCTCCGTCATCAGACCGTCCTGTTGCTGCCGGATCATCACGGAGGTGAAGTCGTCGCCGAGGTCCGCGCGCCGCGCGTCCAGGTGCGTCCGCACGATGTCGACCGATTCGAGGATCGCCGCTTCGGCCTCCTCCCTGCGGCGCGTGTCCACGTTCAACAGCGTGCCGAGCACCGAATCCGCGATCCGGATGACCGTGCCCGACTCGGAGTGCGGGATCGAGACCAGCTCGCAGTAGGTGCGCGCCGGGATCTCCCAACACAGCCGCATCAGGTCCCAGTGCGTCGGATCCGTCACGGAGTCCAGAACCGACTCGGCGACCTCGCGAATGGCGGCACGCAACCGCGCGACCTGGCTGGGTCGGAACAGGGCGCCCATCGAGGCACGCATCTGTCTGCGCTCCTCGCCCTCCTTGTTGGTGATGCCCATGTCCATGTAGCGCCGCGCCTCGCCCGAGATGCCGAGCTGATCGAGGCGGTACTGGAACGACGGGCCCTTGAGCAGATCGGGATGCTCGAGCACCTGCATCCCCTGGTCGTAACCGAACACCTCAATTCCGCGATCGCTCCTCGCGGCCCATCCGCGTGCGGCGTTCGCGCGGAGGTCATCGACATCGGTGAGGTCGCCGAACACCTCGGGCAGTGCGTCGAGCGCGCTCACAGCCCACCGTCCACCGCGAGTAGATGTCCGGTCACGAATCGCGCATCGGGCGATACGAGATAGGCCACCGCAGCGGCGATGTCGACGGGCTCGGCGAGTCGCCCGAGCGCACTCATCTTCCGTCGGATCTCGTACCCCTCGTCGTCCACGACCTGCCGGGCTCCGGGCGTCGGCACCGCACCGGGTATGACCCCGTTGACCCGGATGCCATCGGCACCGAGCTCGCGCGCGGCCTGCCATGTGAAGCTCGACACCGCGCCCTTGATGGCCGAATAGGCGCTGCTTCCCGGCATGCCGCGCGTGGCGGCGGGAGACGACATGTTGACCACGACCCCCTCACCGCGCCGCGCCATGATGGGTCGCGCACCCTGGATCGTCCAGAAGGCGGCCTTCAGACCGATGGCGAACATGCCGTCGAGCGATTCCTCGGTCATCTCGGCGATCGGAGCGTAGTGGACCCACATCGCGTTGTTCACGACGGCGTCGACCCGCCCCAGCCGTTCGTCCAGACCGGCGAAGAACGCGAGAACCGCCGCACGGTCGGTGACATCGAGCACGACGGCCTCCGCCCCGCCCGGACGCGTCCGGCTCACGAAGGACTCGATGCCCTCCGGTTGGCGGTCTACGGCGACGACGTACCATCCGTCAGCGGAGAGTCGTTCTGCGATGGCCTCACCGATTCCACGTCCGGCCCCCGTGACGACGGCGACCGGGTCCTCGTGCTCGCTCATCTTGTCGTTCCCTTCGGCTCGCCGCCGAGCGGCTTTATTGAGTGTCACCCTCATAATAGATTCTGTGACCCTCGCCCGCCAGCCCCCGCAATTGCCCGACGTATGCTGAGCGCATGAGCGGCCGGGCAGTCACGCGTGGCAGACCACGAGCAGGAGACCCCACACAGATCAGCAGGATCGCGCTCGCCCACATCGGCCGGGACGGGTGGGCCGAGACGACCATGGCTGCGATCGCCGAACGATCCGGAATCAGCGAGCCGACCCTCTTCCGGTACTTCCCCACGAAGGCGGACGTCCTGTGGCACGGGATGGACGAGAGCGCCCAGGTCTTTCGCGACCGGTTCGACCAGCGCGACAGCAGGATTGCACTCCCCCTCGCCGTCGTCGACGCGTATCGCGAGATGCTGCTCTCCGACTCGGAGCGCCTGTCGCTCATCAAGGTTCGCGCGGCGATCATCGCGGCCGATCCCGCCGCCGCTGAGGCCTCGTGGCGCAAGTTCGAGGAGTGGCGATCGCTCGTGACGGATCTCCTCTCCCAAGCGGGAGAGGGGTCAGCGCTCGAGGTGCGGATCCGTGGCGCCATGATCTGGGCGGCCCTGTGGTCGGCGCTGACCGCCTGGTCTCTCACCGACGATGCGGACCCTTCGGCACAGGTCGCCACCGCGCGGCGGCTGCTGACCACCCTCCCCTGACGCGAGCCACATTCGGGCGGCGGGCTCGGCGTGCCGGTCAGGCGGGCGCGGAAGCGTACTCCGCGAGAGGCCGCAGCGGCGGACGAGCGGACGGATGCCTCACCGCGTCGGCCCCGACCGCACACGCGGCCGTCAGCGCAACCTCGTCATCCCACCCGGCGTGCAGCGCCAGCGTGAGGGCCGCGCAGAACGCGTCCCCCGCGCCGACGGAGCTGACGACGTCGACGCGCGGTGAAGGAACCCGCGCCGCCTCGACCCCGTCGCGCCGCAGCGCGGCGCCATCCGCGCCATACGTGACCGCGACCGTGCGGGCCGCGGCGAGCTGCGGCAGCAGCGCGTACTCGGACTCGTTCACGATGATGAGGTCGGCCCGCTCCACGACCGCATCGGGCAGGGGTGTCGCGGGGGCCGCGTTGACCGCGAAGAAACCGGGCACCGATACGGCGAGCGCCGACACGATCTCGAGCGGGATCTCGAGCTGCACCAGCACCGCCTCGCCGGGCTCGAACGAGACCCCCAGCAGCGAAACGTCCGCGTTCGCACCCTGGCAGACCGCTATCTGATTCTCGCCGTGCGCATCGACCGTGATGAGCGCGGTGCCGGTCGGTTCGTCCCCGAGCCAGACACCACTGACGTCGACGCCCGAGTCGGCGAGCCCCTCGAGCATCCAGCGTCCGTCGCTGTCATCGCCGACGCATCCGATCATGCGGACCCTCGCGCCCAGCCGGGCGGCCGCCGCGGCCTGATTCGCGCCCTTGCCTCCGGGCTCGCGGGTGAGCGTGCCGCCGAGCACGGTTTCGCCCGGACCGGGCAGGCGCGGCACACTCGCGGTCAGGTCGACATTCATGCTGCCGACGACGACAAGGGGCGGAAGTGGGGGCAGAGCCATACCCGCCATTCCATCACCCCGCGCGGCTCGCATCGCCCGTTCCCCGGCCGCGTTTTGCTGACGCCTCCCTCCGCGGGGTATAACGCAGTGAGCCCTCGGCACCGCAAGGAGATCATCATCGCCGCAACCCCGCGCCCGCTATACCTGGACTGCGACCCGGGCGTCGATGACGCCGTCGCCCTGGGATACCTGCTCGCCTCCCCCGCGGTCAGGCTCGTGGGGATCGGCACCGTGAGCGGCAACCTGGCCTCGGCCCCGGCCGCCCGCAACACGCTCGACCTGCTCGATCTCGCGGGCCGGCCGGATGTGCCCGTCGCGATCGGCGCCCACGACCACCTGAGCCACGGCTTCGGCGGCGGCGCCCCGCACGTGCACGGCGACAACGGAATCGGGGATGTCGAGCTGCCGCGCAGCGCCCGCGAGCCGCGCGAGGGACACGCCGTCGACCTACTGCTCGAACTGTCGCACGAGTATGCGGGCGATCTCGAGATCGTCGCGATCGGCCCCCTCACGAACCTCGCGCTGGCCCTGCGGGCCGACCCGACCCTGACCGAACGCATCCGATCCGTGACGATCATGGGTGGCGCGGGGGTCGCGGCGGGCAACATCACCGCTGTCGCCGAGGCCAACATCGCCAATGACCCCGAGGCTGCGGCCGCGGTGCTGGCCGCGGACTGGGACCTCACCCTGGTCCCGCTCGACGTGACGATGGAGCACACCCTCGAAGAGGCCGACCGCGAAGCCCTGCTGGCAGCCAGTGCACCGCTTCCACGGGCACTCGGCCACATCCTCGACCACTACTTCGACTTCTACGAGCCCACCTACGGGCGACGGATGTGCGCCCTGCACGACCCGCTCGCTGCCGCCCTCGCGGTGGGTGATGTGACGGCGACGCGCGCACCGCTCGTGCCGATCACGGTCGACACGAGCGACGGTCCGGGGCGCGGACAGACGATCGCCGACCTGCGCAATCAGCGCCTGGGCGACCTGCACCATCACGGTCACCGCACGCGTTTCGTGCGCGAGATCGACCGGCCGCTGGGACCGCATCTGGTCGAGGTCCTGACGGGCATGGCGACTCCCCCGGCCTGACCGCCGCGCCGGACCCGCACACGCACCTCACCCGACCGGCTGCGCCGCCGCACCCGCCGCGCGACCGCTCGCACGCACCGCGCCGATGCTCGCCACGATCACGAGCGCGATACCCGTCAGCTCGACGAGCGTCAGGAACTGCCCGAGCAGGATCCACCCGGCGAGCGTCGCGGTGGCCGGTGCCAGACTCATCAGAACGGCGAACCCGGATGCCGGCAACCTTCGCAATGCGGTCAGCTCGAGCGCATACGGAATCGCCGACGACAGCACCGCGACAGCGGCGCCGAGGCCCAGGGTCACCGGGTTCAGCAGCGCGGCACCGGCATCCGCGATTCCGAGCGGAAGTGCGACGGCCGCGCCGATGGCCATCGCGATCGCCAGCCCGTCGAGTTGCGAGAACTCTCGTCCGACCCGCGCAGACGAGAGGATGTACGCCGCCCAGCACGCGGCCGCGGCGAGCGCGAACAGCACTCCCACCAGATCGAGGTCGTCCCATCCGCCACCCGCCAGCAGCACGACGCCCGCGAACGCCAGCACGGCCCAGAGCCAGGCGGACAGACGACGCGCCACGATGACCGACAGGGTCAGCGGACCGAGCACCTCGATCGTCACGGTGACCCCGAGCGGGAGCCGCTCGAGCGCCAGGTAGAAGAACCCGTTCATCAGCGCGAGCACCAGCCCGAACACCACGACGGCTCGCCAGGCACCAGCGCTGCGTCCGCGGACGGTCGGCCGCGCGATCACCCACAAGAGCAGGGCCGAGAACACCAGTCGCAGCATCACCATGCCGAGTGGGCCCGTCGCCGGGAACAACAACACGGCGAGCGAAGCGCCGACCTCTTGGCAGACCAGCCCGCCGATGACGAGCGCCACGGCCCCGGAGCGGCCGGGGGGCGCTGGGGTCACCGGCAGATGTTCGTCTGGTTGATCGCGTCGTGGTACTGCTGCGCGGTCCACGGCAACCCGAACTCGGGTGCCGTCGCGCCGGAAGCGGCCGGGGCCTTCGATGCGATCGCGGCGAGCTCGAACGCGAGGTCACCGATCACCTGTGCGGAGGCGGTCGAATTGTTCAGCACGACGACGACGGTCATTCCCGTCGCGGGATCCGCGAACGCCGCCGTCAGGTAACCGGGCATCCCGCCGTACTGGCCGATCAGCGAACCCGCCTGGAGTGCTCCGCCCGTCGCGGTGAACCACGCCGGCGCACCCGCGAAGACGGGCAGCGGCGCAGACCAGCGACCCTCGCCCGACTTCGGGGCGAGGGCTCCGACGGCCGTGGCCTGCACGTAGCGCCCGAGGTCGGTCACGGTCGAAACGACACCCGAATCCGTGAAGCCCACGGATGCCGAGACGGTCGACACATCCACCGGGGCGTCACACGCGAGCGATCCGTCGGCGTTCGACAGGATGCGATACCCGCGCAGGGGGTCGGTTCCGGGCAGCGCCGGGCGGACGCCCGGGAGCGTGGTGTCGTCGAGAGCGAGGGGCCGGAAGACGTAGCGGTCGAACAGCGCGGCGGCCGTCTCACCCGACGCGCGCTCCAGCGCAAGACCGAGCAGCACGTACCCGGAATCCGACTCGCGGTACTCGGTGCCGACCGCGGAACGCGGCTGACCGATGCCGAACGAGGCGATCTCGAGCGGATGCCACACCCGCTGCGGATTCGTGATCCACGACTCGCCGACGATGGGTTGGTACGCGCCGATACCGCCCGTGCCGTTGCACAGGTCCAGCAGGGTCACGGCCTCGAGGGACGGCACTCCCTGTACGTGGTCGACGATCGAATCGTCGAGTTCGACCAGCCCGTCATCGACCATGCCGTAGAGCACGTCGCACGTCATCATGCGGGTCACGTCGCCGGCGCGGAAGGTCATGTCGGACGTCAGCGCGGATCCCGTCGCATCCGTCCCGATCGCCGAAACCCAGCTGCCGCTCCACGGTGACCACACACCGGCGATGGCACCGGTGGACGCGGTCGCCGCCATCGCGCTGCGCACGGCTTCGTCGAGCTGGGTCGTCACATCGTCCGGAAGCGCGGCCTCCGCCTGTGTCGGCAGCTCGACGTCCCGCGGCCCGTCGGCGGCACATCCCGCGGCGACCAGCGTCACGGCCAACAGTGCGGCTGCCGCTCCGAGCGCACGTCGGCGCATCGATCGTGCGGCCATGCTCACCTCCGGCGTCGTCTTCAGAAGTTTATGGGTTCGATGTCACGGTTCCATCACGCCCGGCCGTCCTAAGCTGTGCAGATGCCGCATGCTTTCGACGCCGACACCGTTACGGCGGTGCTCCGCCACATGAACAGCGACCACACGGACGACAACCTGCTGATCGCCCGTGCGTTCGGTCACCCGTCCGCGGTCGGGTCGGTCATGATCGGGTTCGACGGAGACGGTGCCGACTGGGACGTGACGGATGCCGCGGGCACCTCTTCCCCCTTGCGTGTGCCCTGGCCGGGCGCTCCGATCAGCGAACGGTCCGAGGTGCGCCGCGAGGTCGTCGCCCTGTACGACGCGGCCTGCGCCGAGCTCGGAGTCGATCCCCGCCCGCACGCCTGAAAATCACTTAGGGCATCCTAAGTCGGACCGCTATGCTGTCTGCATGTCGAACGTCATCCCGTTCTCAACCCTGCTCCGTCAGCGCTCGAGCGGAGCCCACTCGGCGAGCGAGGGCGAGGGCTTCATGTCCGGCCTGCTCAAGGGCGAGGGCACGCGAGATGACTACGTCTCGCTCGTCACCCAGCACTACTTCATCTACCGGGCTCTCGAGGCCGCCGCGGATCGGATGTCGACGGACCCGGTGGCGGCACCCTTCATCACCGACCGGCTGACGCGCCTGCCCGCCCTCGAGGCCGATCTGGAGTTTCTGATCGGACCCGACTGGGCCGACAGCATCCGCCCCCTCCCCACGACCGAGCGATACGTGGCGCGTATCGAGGAGGTCGGATCGACCTGGCCCGGCGGCTTCATCGCGCACCACTACACCCGCTACCTCGGCGACCTCTCGGGCGGCCTCTTCATCGGGCGCGTCATGCAGCGGCGCTTCGGCTTCGAGACCAACGGCGTCGGCTTCTATGTCTTCGACGACATCGCGGACCCGCGGGCCTTCAAAGACGTCTACCGCGAGCAGCTGGATGCCGTGCCGTGGGACGACGACGAACGCGAGCGGGTCGTCGACGAGGTGCTGCGGGCATATCAGTTCAACACCGAACTGTTCCAGGACCTCGAGCGTGCGCGCACCGAGGCATCCGTCGCCTGAGGCATCCGTCGCCTGAGGCATCCGTCGCCTGAGGCATCCGTCGCCTGAGGAAGCCGTCGCCTGAGGAAGCCATCGCCTGAGGAAGCCGTCGCCTGAGGAAGCCCCGGATCGAGGGATACCTCAGCGTCGAACCGACCGCATGAAGCGCTCGACGTCGGGATCGACGCGGATGTCGCTCGGCCGGAGCGGCCGCGACAGATAGAGCCCCTCGAGCGACGTCAGCCGACTGAGCGCGACATAGGTCTGTCCCGGGGCGAACGCACCCTGGCCCAGGTCGATCACGGCCCGGTCGTACGTCTTGCCCTGCGACTTGTGGATCGTGACGGCCCAAGCCAGGCGCAGGGGGAACTGGTGGAACTCGGCGACGATCTCGCGTGAGATGCGCTTGGTCAGCGGCGAGTAGCTGTAGCGGTACTTCTCCCACACCGCGGGTTCGACGTCGTGCTCGCGGCCGTCGACGTCGACCCGCACCGTTCCGCCCGTGATCCGCGTCACCGTGCCGATCGTGCCGTTCACCCAGCGAGGAGCCTCGCCGAACGACGCGGTGTCGTTGCGCAGGAACATGACCTGCGCACCCACCTTGATCTGCAGTTCGACATCGGCCGGGTACGCGCCCTCGCCCCGACCGAAATCGCCGGTGATCTCGGCCATCGCGGTCTGGGACCGGCCGGGGAGCGCCTCGAGGTGCTTGCGATTGATGGCCGCCACGCGATCGTTCCGCGTCGCGAGCGTGATCGTGGGGGCTTCGGATGCCTCGGGCGCCGGCGGCGTGCGTGCGCCCACGTCGTTGAGCACACCGGCGATATCTGCCGTCACGCGCCCGTAGCGCACCGCATTCAGCATCGCCTTGAACGCGGCGTCGGACTGGCGGTGGATGTCGACGAGCTCGTGCACACCCAGTTCTGCGCCGTAGCGACCGAGGTCGCCGAATCCCGCGAGCGCCGTCCCCGCCCCTGCCCCGGCATCCGCGCCGGCCCAGACGTGAGCGTCGAAGAACCAGAACGAGCGGTAATGGTCGCGGATGTAGGCGAGCTCATCGCCCCGGGGCGGCACGGGGGCGAGCTGGTACGGGTCGCCGAACATCACGACCTGCACGCCCCCGAATGGCTCGGCGCGCCGGGCGCGGGCCTGCCGCAGCGAGCGGTCGATCCCATCCATGACATCCGCGTTGACCATCGAGATCTCGTCGATCACGAGGGTGTCGATCGCGCCCAGGATCTTGCGCGTGGCCTCGGGCTGGTCGAGATCCTGATCGGCGATCAACCCGATCGGAAGCCGGAAAAGCGAGTGGATCGTCTGGCCCTCGACGTTCAGCGCCGCAACCCCGGTGGGGGCGCAGACGGCGATCTGCTTCGCCGTGTTCGCCGCGAAGTGCTGCAGCAGGGTGGATTTCCCGGTGCCCGCCCTGCCGGTGACGAAGACGTGGTCGTTCGTGTCCTCGATGCGCCGAAACAGCGCCTCCTGTTCCGAGGACAGGGGCGGCGTGGTCACTGCATCATGCTATTCCGACCGCGGCGCTCCCCCGCCCGCCCCGACCGGAGTCGGTGAGACCGCCGCATAAACTGGCCAGGTGGACCAGGGGGCGGTGATCAACGGGACGGTGAACAACGCAGCGGCGGACAACGCGGCGGGGGCCAACGCAGCGGGGGCCAAGCGCAACGAGCGACGCGTCTCCCGCGCGGCCCGCTCGCCCAGACGGTCCCGGCTCTCCACCGATCTCACGATCCTCGCGATCGTCGGCGTCCTGCTGGTCGCGGCTTTCGTCGCCGGTTGGGCCAGCCTGTACCAACAGTTCTGGGGACCCAGCGCCTTCGTCGAGCGGTACGTCTCCATGCTCGCCACGGGGCGCGCCGCCGATGCGCTCGCGGTACCCGGGGTCGCCGTCGATTCGACGGACCTGGCCGACGCGGGCCTTCCCGAAAGTGCTTCGGACGCCCTGCTGCGCCGCGACGCGCTCAGCGCCCTCACCGATGTCCGCACCCTCGGCGAACGCCCGGTCGATGGCGGCATCGAGGTGACGATCGGTTTCCGTGCGGGCGGCAACGACGGCTCCTCGACCTTCACGGTCGAGCAAGACGGGTGGACGGGCATCCTTCCGTCATGGCGCTTCGCCGAGAGCCCGCTCGCGGTGATCGACGTCACCGTCCGCGGGTCGATGGCGTTCGACGTCAACGGCTTCAGGCTCGACAAGAGGCAGGTGTCGCCCCTCGGGGTCGACGCTCCCCCGTTGGATCCCGTGGCGCTTCTGGTCTTCTCGCCCGGCCTGTACCGCGTGGCGGTCGACACCGCGATCGCCGAGACGCCCGGCGCCGACGTGCTCGCCGACGCGCCGCTCGCGCGCGTACCGCTCGATCTGCAGGCCGAGCCGACCGAAGAGTTCGTCGCCGTCGTGCAAGAACGCGTGGATTCGTTCCTCGACGACTGCGCGACGCAGCAGGTGTTGCAACCCACCGCGTGCCCCTTCGGCTTCGTCGTCCAGAACCGCATCGCCAACCTGCCGACCTGGTCGATCGCAAGCTACCCCGTCGTCACGCTCGTACCGGACGGTGCGGGCTGGGCCGTCCCGCCGGTCGAGGCCGTCGCCCACATCAGCGTCGACATCCGCTCGCTTTTCGATGGCTCGGTGCGGACGGTCGAAGAGGACGTGGCGTTCGGTCTGGACGCCGAGATCACGGTCCTGCCCGATGGCTCGGCGTCTATCCTCGTGGGGTCACCCGAGGCCGAGTAGCCCCCTCGCGAGCCTCCGCCCGAGCATCCTGGTCGGCAAGCACGGAGAGCCGGGCGTTGTACGCATCGAGTTCGTCGTCCCCGACCCGGTCGACGTGGCGGTCCCGTCGGCGCTGCGCGCGGTCGTCGTTGCGGCTCCACTGGATCGCGACGGCGATGGCGAGGATCAGCGTGGGGATCTCTCCGACCGACCAGGCCACGCCTCCCCCGATGTACTGATCCTCGAGGGGCGTCGGACCCCAGGTCCGGCCCATCGAGCCGAACCAGTCGGCGACCATCAGCCCGGACTGCATCATGATCGAGATGCCGAAGAACGCGTGCATCGCCATGATGCCGATCAGGAGGATCAGCCGGAACGCGTACGGCAATCGATACGGCACCGGATCGATGCCGATCAGCGACTGCACGAAGAGGTAGCCGGTGATCACGAAGTGGGCGATCATCCACAGGTGCCCCAGGTGGTCGTTCAGTGCCCACCGGAAGATGTCGGTGTAGTAGAACACCCAGAGCGAGCCGATGAACAGGGCCGCCGCAACCAGCGGGTTCGTGAGCACTCGGGCAACGGGCGTGTGCACCGCCCAGAGGATCCACTCGCGTCCACCGCGGGTGCCGTCATCCCTCTTGCGGATCGCGCGGGCCGCGAGCGTGACCGGAGCACCCGGCACGAGCAGCAGCGGGATCGCCATGGTCAGCAGCATGTGCCCGACCATGTGGATGCTGAAGAGGTAGTTCTCGTACGCCGCCACGGGTCCACAGGCGACCCAGAACAGCAGCAGGATGCCCGCGCACCAGCTGACCGTGCGGTAGATCGGCCACGCGTCACCGCGGCGGTGCAGGCGGATGACGCCCGCGAGATAGAAGAACAGCGCGAAACCGCAGACCAGCAGCCACAGCAGATCGATGTCCCAGACGGTGAACCACTGGGTGAGTCCGAGCTCGGGCGGCAGCGGTGAACCGGTCAGCGTCTCGGCCGGGGTGGGGTCGGAGATCGGGATGTCTCCGATCGGCGGCGCCGTGCGCGCGAGCGCTGCCGCGGCGCCGCTCGCGATCCCCATGAATGCCAGCTCCAGAGCGATCAGACCCCAGAAGGTGCCCGCGGCGGCGGTCTCGCCCATCCGAGCGATGAGTCGGCGCCGGTACAGGGCGCCGAGCAGGCCGATGGCCAGCAATGCCGCGACCTTCACGATGATGATCACGCCATAGGCCGAGAGCAGGGCATCCCAGGATCCGAGGCCGAGGGCGGCGCGCGCGTAGCCCGACAGCGCCACGACGACGAAGGCGACGAGCGCGATGGTCGAGTAGCGCGGCAGCACGTGGGCCATCCGCTGGGGAGTCGACGATGCCCGCAACACGACGAGCAGCACCAGTCCTCCGAGCCAGACGGCGGCGCCGACGATGTGCAGTGCCAACGTGGTGACCGCGGCCGTGTGGTTGGCGGCCGCGCCGTCGTGGCTCGTCGTCGCCATCGGCACGAGCGCCGCGAGACCCAGGAGGCCGACCAGCAGGGTCGAGGTCCACGAGCGCACCGCGAACGCGAGCACCGTCATCACGGCACCGGCGAGCGTCGTGATGAGCCAGGCGCGGCCGACGTCCAGGTCGAGCAGGAATCGGCCGAGCTGTTGACCGAAGACGGCATCCGCGCTCGGCGTCGCGTTGAAGGCGTTCAAGAACGTGAGGTAGCCCGTGGCACCGGCCGAGATCGTGAAGACAGCGGCGCCGACCGAGGCGAGGTCGAGGGCGGTGTCGAACTCGGTGTCGCCGGCGCGCAGCGCGAAGAGGGCGAGCACGAGGGATCCGGCCATCGCGGCCGCGCCGAGGTTGACGCCGAGATTCGCTATCGGAAGACCCCAGCGCACCACGGGGCCCGGGTCCCCCACGAGGAGTGGCGCGGCCCCGCCGCCGTACGCGAGCGCCAGGATGGCAGCGGCCAGGGCGGTGACCACGAGAATCACGGGCCCAGCTACGCGCAGTGTTCGGGGGCTCACCCGTCCAGCCTAGGCGGACGATGCGGGCCCCCGGTCGTCGGGCACGAGCGCGCAAAGCAGAGGGAGGATGCCGCCGCGGCGACATCCTCCCTCTCGTGAAACCTCTGACTACTTCGCTGCAGCCTTGAGCTTCGAGCCCGCGGTGACCTTGACGCGCTTGCCAGCGGCGATCTTGATCTCGGCACCCGTCTGCGGGTTGCGGCCCGTGCGAGCGGCCGTGTCGACCTGCTCGAACGCGAGCCAGCCCGGGATCGAGACCTTCGTGCCCTTGGCAACGGCCTCGGCGACGGTCGTGAACAGACCGTCGACCACGCGCGAAACGGTGGCCTGGCTCTCACCGGTGGCGCTGGCGATGCTCGCGACGAGCTCGGTCTTGGTGATGGACTTGTCAGCCATGGGGTTACCCTCCAGCGGCGGCCGAAGCGCCGCCTCATGTAAACGTGACCGGACCGTTCAGCCCGGCTGGTCGATCGACCGCGTCGAATCTACCCCGCGAATCGCCGTTCACCCCGGATTTCCGCGAGTTTCCGCGGGTTTCTGACCAACTTCGACGCTTTTGCGGTGCTCGTGTGACGAATGTGACCCGTGTTGCACCCCTCCCGCCGCTTCCTGCGGTCCGCTCCCGCGACCGTGCGGGCACGCGAAAGGGCGGGGATCCCGGAGAATCCCCGCCCTTTCGGAACGAATGCTGTGGTTACCAGCTCGACTTGGTCACGCCGGGCAGTTCGCCACGGTGGGCCATGTCGCGGAAACGCACACGCGAGATGCCGAACTTCGTCAGCACACCACGGGGGCGGCCGTCGATGACGTCGCGCGAACGCACGCGCACGGGCGATGCGTTGCGGGGCAGCTTCTGCAGACCCAGGCGGGCCTCTTCGCGCTGCTCGTCGGTCGAGGTCGGGTCGACCAGGGCCTTCTTCAGCTCGGCGCGACGGGCGGCGTAGCGCTCGACGATGACCTTGCGCTGCTCGTTGCGAGCAATCTTGCTCTTCTTCGCCATGTTTAGCGCTCCTCGCGGAATTCGACGTGCTTGCGCACAACGGGGTCGTACTTCTTCAGCACGATGCGGTCGGGGTTGTTGCGGCGGTTCTTGCGCGTCACGTAGGTGTACCCCGTGCCGGCGGTCGAACGCAGCTTGATGATCGGACGTACGTCCTGAGCCTTCTTCGCCATCAGAGCTTCACACCCTTCGCGATGAGGTCCTTGACGACGGACTCAATGCCCCGCGCGTCGATGACCTTGATGCCCTTGGCCGAAACGTTGAGCTTGATGTTGCGGCCCAGCGACGGAACGAAGTACGTCTTCTTCTGCACGTTCGGGTCGAAGCGACGCTTCGTCCGGCGGTGCGAGTGGCTGATCGAGTGACCGAAGCCGGGAACGGCTCCTGTCACCTGGCACACTGCTGCCATGGTGATTTCTCCTTCAATACCGTGAGACCGGACGGTCCCACCCAAGATCCCTTGTCTGCGCCCACACCCGATCGGAACCGTTTCCGGCTCGAGGAGGATGAATGGGCACGAACTGCGCACGGGAAAGCGCGCAGACAAACATTCATCCTAGCATGCGCTGGTTCGCTACCCCTCGACGGCCGCACGACCGGGGCGGAAGACCGAAACGGTCGGGTCGCCGGTGATCCAGAACCGCCACGGAAATGCGCTCGTCCCCGCGATCCCCGCGACCCCGACGCGCGGACCTGTCGAGAAGGCGCGCACGGGCTCGCGTGCGAGATCGAGGCGAGCGAACGCTCCGGCGAGCTCGGCTGGCCAGGGCGCCGCGTCCACGATCGCGTCGATGCCGTCATGACGCGGATGCCGAAGGCCCAGCGCCTGGCCGAGACGCCCGGGTCCGCGCGCCAGGTCCCGGGGCACCCGGGCCGCCGGGCGGCGCAGTGCCGCGACATCCGTACCCTCGATGACCTCGCCCGCGCGCAACAGCAGCCCACCGGCCACGCCCGCGGGGCCGGTCACGACGTTGACGCAGGAGTGGATGCCGTGGCTGAGGTAGACGTACAGGTGGCCCGGTTCGCCCCACATCGTGGCGTTCCGCGCGGTCTGTCCCATGCGGGCGTGCGAGCCGGGGTCGATCACGTCTCCGGTTCCGAGACCGTGGTACGCCTCGATCTCGGTGATGCGCACCGCGACCCGGTTTCCGTCGACCACGGTCGTGAGGCGCGCGCCGAGCAGCCGCGGCGCCACGTCGAGAGCCGTGCGGAGCAGGTCGTCCCGTGTCGCCGGGCGGTGGTGCGTCACCCGATCGTCACCGCGCACCACGAGATGTCCGTTCCCCCGATGACCGTCACGGCCTCGCCGGTTCGGGCGTCGACGATGTGGGTCTCGAGGCGCGTCGGCAGGGGGCGGGCGTAGGTGTCGTAGGGATTGTCCACGAGATCCGGCGAGACGATGACGGCGATGTGACTCCCGCTCGGCGAGGCGCACGTCTGCATGACGGCGTCGCCCCCGTCGGGGAGTTCGAAGACGGACTCGAATGCGCCGGCCGCATCGACGAGGCCCACCGTCTGCGATTCGGGGTAGCCGTCCTCGCCCATCTGCGTGAAGGTGCGCAGGGTCCGGCCCTGCGCCGTCGGGACGACGGGACCGGGGATCCCGAGCGTCTCGAGCTCGGCGGGCTGGGTGAGCGGGGTTTCGCTGAGGTCGGTCAGATCGATCAGCACGGTGCCGTCGGACTTCTCGGCGATCACCCGCCCGCTGCCCCGCTCGATGCCCGACAGTCCCAGGGCACCGCCGAGAAGCACGGGTTCGGCATCCGGGCGGGCCGTGTCGACCAGACGCAGCTGGCCGTCGAACGTCAGCACGACGAGCGACGACGTCTGCGGCACGAACAAGAAGTCGACGACCCGCGGATCCGCCCCGACCTCGATCCTCTCGGGTTCGGCGGTGGGATCCCCCAGCCGCGACACGTACAGAGCGGACTCGATGCCGGACTCCGCCGAGATATCGAGGTCGGTGTAGGTGTAGCCCACGAGGCCGTCGTGATCCGCCATCTGCAGCCCCGCGATCGTCCCCGCGCCGGGCACCGTCAGGGATTTCGGATCGGACCCATCGAGGGCCATCCCCGTCAGGGATGCCGCGCCCGAGCCATCCGTCGTCTCGACGACGAGCCCGTCCCGTGAGGCGCGGTAGTCCTCGATCTGCGGGTGCGTGAAGACGGGCACCGCCTGATCGCCGGTGAGATTCGTGAGGAAGACCGCGTCGTCCTCGTCGTCGCGACGCTGCAGGACATAGATGGGCGGTGTGCCGGTCGTGAAGGCGTGCGAGATGGTTGCGGTCGGGCCGCCGGACGCACTCTCGACGTCCGCGACCGAGACCGTGTATTCGGTGTCCGCGTCGAGCGGATAGGTGAACTGGACGGCGACGGTGCGACCGGATGCCTCGACCGTGAACGGTGCGGCGGGATCGACCGTGACCTGCGCCGGGTCGATGGCCGCGAGCGGCTGGTTGGTCGTGAACACGATCCTCTGCCCCGCCGCCTCCGCCACCGAGAGCGTGTCGACCGCGACCGTGCTGGTGCGGGGTCCCTGCGTGAGGCTGTAGACGGCTCCGGCCGCGCCGGCCACGACGAGTGCGGCGATGACGATCACGAGCGCCCTCGTGAAAGACGAACGGGCACGGCGGCGCCGCGCGGCGCCCCGCGTCTGCTCACGCGACGCACGCGTGGACCGGGCTGAGTCAGTACTCATACGGGTCCCCGGGCTCGTCGATCGGCGTCACGCTGGAGGGCTGGAGCACGAGCGCTCCCCCGTCGTCGCGGACGAATTCGCCCTCGACCTGGACCCACTGGCCGGGTGATAGGTTCTCGCCGCCCGCGAGTTCGGCGACGGGGACGTTCGCGGCCTGGGCGTCGATGACGCAGTGCACGATCACCAGGCGGGTCAGGGCGAAGCCCTTGCCGTCGCCGTCGGGCCCCACGAATCCCGTCAGCGTCGCTTTCTCGCCGACGAACCGCGCGGGGTCGGTGGTGGTCGAGAGCAACGAGGCCCACTCGGCGATGCCGAAGGTCGAGGTGTCGTCGGAGGTCGCGAGCGCGAGCGTCGCCGACGTCGAGAGGACGGGCGGTGCCCCACTCGATCGAGCGAGTGCCAGTTCGGCGGAGAGGGATGCCGGGGGCAGCACGACCGCGAGCACCACGAGTCCCGATGCGAGCACGGCGCCGATGCCGGTCGTGATCAGCGCGACGGGCCTCCGCCGCGGCTCGAGCCACTCCCCCGAGCCCTCGGTCCGCGAACTCGTCGACGGGACCACCAGGACCTCATGTTCGTGTTCGTGCTCGCCATCGCGCGAGATCGGCACGGTGCACGACCACACGGCGCCCACCACGCAGACGATCGCCATCGACACGGCCCACCACGCGGCATCGGGGTTGATGTAGAGGCCGATCCGCCCCGTCGCCCACAGGCCGATCGTCACGACGGCGAGGGCCGTCGCCAGGCCGACGCCCAACCAGCGCGTGCCGAGTGCCATTCCGTTACGCAAGGAGATTCACCCCCACCGCGATGACGAAGGCGGCCGAGATGACGACGGCGACGATGCCGACGAGGGTGCGCGTCGTGAAGGTCGTGCGCATCAGCGCGAGCATCTTGATGTCGACGAGCGGACCGACCAGCAGGAACGCGACGATCGACCCCGGGGTGAACGTCGAGGCGAACGACAGGGCGAAGAAGGCGTCGACGTTCGAGCAGATCGCGACGGTCAGGCCGAGCGCGATCATCGCGAAGATCGACAGCACAGGGTTGGATCCGATCGCGACGAGCACATCGCGGGGTACGAGGACCTGCACGGCTCCCGCGATGGCCGATCCGAGCACGAGGGCCGGCATGACGGCACGGAGCTCACGCACGAACAGCTCCAGGCTGCGGCGCGTACGCGAGCCGTCGAGGTGCTCGTCGTGCGCGCACTCGGCACGGAACCGCGCGGTGAGCAGCGCCTGCGGGTCGGGGTGGCGACTGTAGATCCAGCCGATCAGGTTCGCGATCGCGTAGCCGCCGAGCAGTCGCGCGACGAGGATTCCGCCATCCCATCCGAACGCCTGATGGGTCGTCAGGATCACGATCGGATTGACGATCGGCGCCGCGATGAGGAAGGTCAGGGTCTCGGGAACCGAGAAGCCGCGGATCAGCAGCCCGCGGGCCAGGGGAACATTCCCGCATTCGCATACGGGCAGCAGCATGCCGAGCAGAGACAGCACGGCGCGACGAGCCCACGCGCGGCGGGGCATCCATCGTTCGATCAATCCCGGCGGCACCCACACCTGCACGAGGACCGAGAGCAGCACGCCCAGGATGATGAAGGGCATCGACTCGATCAGGACCGAGAGCGCGAGCGTGAACCCGTCTTGCGCACGGCTCGGCAGGCGGCTCGGGAACAGCTGCGGCGCCCAGGCGTCGATCGCGAACAGCGCGGCGATCGCGACGACGCCGATCGCGGCTCCGATCAGCGCGGCGCGACCCTGCCGACGACCCGGCTGGCGACCCGAGGCCGGGACGCCGGCGACACGACCCCGCAACTCGCTACTGCGCGTCACGCTCGCTCGCACGCGCCGCCGTGCACGCCGCGCACAGCCCGAAGATGTCGACGACGTGCGCCGCCTCGGTGAATCCGTTCTGCGCCGCCATCCGGTGCGCCCACTCTTCGACGTCGCTCGCCTCGATCTCGACCGTCAGGCCGCAGGAACGGCAGATCAGGTGGTGGTGATGGCCCGGCGACTGGCAAGCCCGGTAGAGGCTCTCGCCCTCGGGGCTCTGCAGGCTGTCGGCATCCCCCTCGGCCGCAAGGTCCGCGAGCGCGCGGTAGACCGTCGCGAGGCCGATCCCCGTGCCCTCATCGCGGAGCAGCGCGTGGAGAGACTGCGCGCTGACGAAACCTCGCGATTCGTCGAGGGCGTCGCGCACGCGGTCGCGCTGCCAGGTGTTGCGCTTGGCCATGCGAGAAGTCTAGGCGTGTACCGGCTTGGAGGTTCCCGAACGCGACGTTCGGGGAATCCGCTCGCGGCGGCGCCCGATCAAGCGGCAGACCACGTAGATCACGAAAGAGATCGTCGTGATGTACGGGCTGACGGGAAGAGTCCCGGCGATCGCGAGCAGGATGCCTCCGACCGCCGAGACGAATCCGAAGGTCGCCGCCAGAACCGGAACCGCGACAGGGCCCGATGCCACGCGCATCGCGGCGGCGGCGGGCGTGACGAGGAGTGCCATCACGAGTAGTGCCCCGATGATGTGCACGCTGACCGCGACGATCAGGCCGAGCAGCAGCATGAACAGCAGCGACACGGCGGTCGTCGGCACTCCGCGCGCGGCCGCCGACTGCGGATCGAGGGAGTCGAAGCGCAGCGGGCGCCAGATCAGCACGATCCCGGCGAGAACCACGAGGCTGATGCCGATGAGCCAACCGAGCTGGCTCGACTGCACCGAGACGATCTGGCCCGTCAGCAGGCTGAAACGATTCGCACTGCGACCGGTGTACAGCGAGAGGAACAGGATGCCCAGGCCCAGGCCGAACGGCATCAGCACCCCGATGATCGAGTTGCGATCACGGGCGCGCGCCCCCAGCCAGCCGATCAATCCCGCGGCGGCGATCGACCCGACGATCGACCCCGTGACGACATCCGCCCCGATGAGAAGGGCCGCCGCCGCGCCCGCGAAGGAGAGTTCACTGATGCCATGCACGGCGAACGCCATGTCGCGCTGCATGACGAAAACGCCGACGAGTCCCCCGACCAGCCCGAGCACGGCGCCCGCGATGACCGAGTTCGACACCAGCGCGAGGATGTCGCCGTAGTCCGCGAGTCCCCCGAACATCGCGTCCCAGATGTCGGCCCAGTTCACGACGTCCCCCCGGGGTGCGGGTGGTCGGCGTGGTGGTGATGGGTCTCGTCGGCATCCGGGGCGCCGACGACCACGAGCCGGTCCCCCGCGCGCAGCACGTAGACCTCGGTTCCGTACAGGTCCGACAACACGCGCGAGTCGAGGACCTCTTCGGGGGTGCCGAGCATGAAGCGCCCGCCCGCCAGGTACAGGATGCGGTCGACGCGGCTGAGCACGGGGTTGATGTCGTGGGTCACGAACAGCACGGCGGCGCCGGTCTCGCGCCGATGGCGATCGATCAGCGCGGTCACGGCCTGCTGATTGGCCAGATCGAGGCTCGTGAGGGGTTCGTCGCAGAGAAGCAGGCGCGGGTCGTCGGCGAGAGCCTGCCCCGCCCGCAGCCGCTGCTGTTCCCCGCCGGACAACTCCCCCACGGGCCGGTCGGCGAACGCCGTCGCGCCGACGGCTTCGATGAGTCGATCGACGCGTGCGCGGTCGGCCCGGCGAGGAATCGGAAGACCGAAGCGATGTCCGTTGACTCCCAGGGTGACGAGGTCCCGTCCCCGCAGCGACGCGTCACGGTCCAACGGGCGCTGCTGGGGGATGTAGCCGATGCGCCGGTTTCCGCGCCGTTGCACCTTCTCACCCAGCGCCGTGATCGACCCGTCGCTCAGACGATCGAGGCCCAGGATCGCGCGCAGCAACGTGGTCTTGCCGGATCCGCTCGGCCCGAGCACGGCGATGAACTCCCCCGCCTGAACCGTCAGATCCAGTCCCGACCACAGCTCTCGATCTCCACGGCGAAGCGCCGCGTTCTCGATGTGGAGCGGAGGCTCGACACTCACCCCGCGAGCGCGCCCGAGAGGGCTTCGATGTTCTGCTGCATCCACGAGATGTAAGTCTGGCCCTCCGGAAGCGTTTCCGAGAACTCCAGGACCGGAATCCCCTTCGCCGTGGCCGCGTCGATCACCTGGGTGGTCTCGGCCCCCCCGGTCTGCGCATTCGCGATCAGGATGCGCACCGAGCCCGATTCGATCAGGTTGAGTGACTCGAGCAAGGTCGCGGGCGGGACGTCCTGGCCCTCTTCGACGGCCTCGCTGAAGGCCTCGGGGGTGAGGTTGTCGAGGCCAGCGGCGGTCGTCAGGTACACCGGGACGGGCTCGGTGACGAAGACACCGGCTCCGGCATCGGATGCCTCGATCTGGGCGAGCGAAGCCTCCAACCCTTCGATCTGCGCGACGAAGTCGGCGGCGTTGGCCTCGAACGTCGCGCTGTTCCCGGGGTCGAGCTCGCTCAGCTCGCCGGCGATCGCCTCGGCGACGTGCTCGATCGTGTGCGGGTCGTACCAGACGTGTTCGTTGAAACCCTCGATGTGGTCGTGACCGGCATGCTCGTCGGCGGCGTGATCATCTTCGGCGTGGGCCGACTCTTCCGCGTGGTCGTGATCGTCGCCCTCGTCCGATTGGCCTTCGTTTTCCGGCCAGTCGTGCGAATACTCCGCCGCGGTGATGACGTGAGCTGACGACTTGCTCGCCTCGACGAGCGAGTCCACGAACGAGTCGTACCCCCCGCCGTTCTCGATGATCAGGTCGGCTCGCGAGACCGCGAGTTGGTCTTGGGCGGTCGCCTCGAACGAGTGCGGGTCCTGGCTCGCGGAGGTGATGATCGAGGTGACGTCGATGGCATCTCCCCCGATCTGTTCGGCGATCTGGCCGTAGACGTCCGTCGAAGCGACGACCTGCACCTTGCCGTCGCCCGATGGCTCGGTCGTACCCGTACCCGCGCAACCCGCGAGAGCGAGCGCAGCGACGGCGGAGAGAGCGATCATCGGCAGAAGACGGCGGTTCAGGTTCACCCCGTCAGCCTATCCCTGATGATTATCATTATCAAATTCGATAGGCGTGATGTCACCGATCTCTCGTCGCGCACCTCCGGCGGTCCGGGGAGCGCGGGGGAGTCAGTCGAGCAGCAGCGCGGGCTCTTCGAGAACCGAGGCGATGTCGGCGATGAAACGTGAAACACCGTCGCCGTCGACGACGCGATGGTCGAACGATCCCGAGACCGTCGTCACCCAGCGCGGGCGGACCTCGCCGTCGACGACCCACGGCTTCTGACGGATCGCGCCGAGCGCGACGATGCCGACCTCACCGGGATTGATGATCGGAGTACCGGCATCGACGCCGAAGACGCCGATGTTGGTGATCGTGACCGTCCCGCCACGCTGATCCTCGGGAGTCGTCTTGCCCTCCCGCGCCGTCATGGTGAGCTTCTCGAGCGCACGCGCGAGCTCACGCGTGTTGAGCTCCTGCGCGTCCTTGATGTTCGGGACCAGCAGACCCCGCGGGGTCGCCGCCGCGATGCCGAGGTTGACGTAGTGGCGCACCCGAATCTGCGCACCCTCATCGGTGTCGACCCATGCCGCATTGACCATGGGAGTGCGGCGCACCGCCCAGATCACCGCGCGCGCCATGATCAGCAACGGCGAGACCTTGACGTCGGCGAAGTCGGGCGAGGTCTTCAGGCGCTTGACGAGCTCCATGGTGCGGGACGCGTCCACATCGACCCACACGGATACATGCGGTGCGGTGTATGCGCTGCTCGTCATCGCCGTGGCCGTAGCCTTGCGGACGCCGCGGACGGGGATGGACTCCTCGCGCGAGCCCGTCGAACCGCTGGGGGCGGGCGAACTCGCGTCCGGGGTCGGCGCATCCGGAACCGGGATCGTCTCTTCGCGCACGGCACCCCAATCGGGGGTCTCGATATTGCGGAAGACGCTCGCCTGCGAGGCGTGGCGGACGACGTCCTCGCGCGTGACCTCGCCGGCATCACCCGTGGCGGCGACATCGCCGAGATTCACACCCAGGTCGCGGGCGAGCTTGCGGATCGGCGGCTTCGCCACGACGCCGACCGATGCGGCGACCGGACGCTCGGCGGTCTTGCGACGGCGCGAGGTGACCGCCCCGCCGGTCCCGTACCCGACGAGCACGGCGCCGCCGGTTGCCTCGCCGACCTCGGTGGGGGCGGTGCTGGGCGGGGGAGCGTCGGCTCCCGCCTCACCGATGGTGATGATCGGGGCTCCCACGTTGACCGTTTCGCCCTCACTCGCGAGCAACTCGCTCACGGTGCCCGCGAACGGCGAGGGGAGTTCGACGAGCGACTTGGCGGTCTCGATCTCGACGAGGACGTCGTTGACGCTGACCTCGTCGCCCGGCGCCACCCGCCACGTCACGATCTCGGCCTCGGTCAAACCCTCGCCGACATCGGGGAGGAGAAACGTCTGCGTGCTCATGCGGGGTCCTTTCCGCGGGAACCAGGGCTCAGTATGCCAGGGCCCGGTCGACGGCCTCGAGGACGCGGTCAGCGTCGGGGAGGTATGTGCCCTCGAGCTTCGCCGGGGGGAACGGCGCGTCGAAGCCCGACACGCGCAGAACCGGCGCCTCGAGGGAGTAGAAGGCGCGCTCGGTGACCGTCGCGGCGATCTCGCTGCCGAGGCTGGTGAAGCCCGGGGCCTCTTGCGCGTAGACCATGCGGCCGGTCGATCGCACCGAGTCGAGGATCGGGGCGTAGTCGACGGGCGACAGCGAGCGCAGGTCGATGACCTCGCAGCTGACGCCCTCGGCCTCGGCGAGCGCGGCGGCCTGCAGCAGGGTCGTGACCATGGCGCCGTGACCGACGAGTGTGACATCCGTGCCGCGGCGCACGAGGCGACTCTTGTGCAGACCGATCGGGGGAGAGCTCAGGTCGACCTCGCCCTTCTGCCAGTACTTGCTCTTCGGCTCGAGGAAGATCACCGGATCGTCGGAGAAGATCGCGTCCTGGATCATCCAGTACGCGTCGTTCGGTGTGGACGGGCTGACCACACGCAGGCCGGCGGTGTGCGTGAAGTACGCCTCGGGGCTCTCCTGGTGGTGCTCGATCGCGCCGATGTGTCCGCCATACGGAATGCGGATCACGACGGGCATGCTCAGCGCGCCCTGCATGCGGTTCGTGATCTTCGCGAGCTGCGAGGTGATCTGATCGAAGGCCGGGTAGACGAACCCGTCGAACTGGATCTCGCACACCGGGCGGAATCCGCCCATCGCCAGACCGATGGCGGTGCCGACGATTCCCGACTCGGCGAGCGGGGTGTCGATCACGCGGTTCGGGCCGAACTCGGCGTGCAGGCCCTCGGTGATGCGGAAGACGCCGCCGAGCGGACCGATGTCCTCGCCCATCATGAGCACGCGGTCGCTACGTTCCATCGCCTTGCGCAGTCCCGCGTTGAGGGCCTTGCTGAGCGGCATGGTCTGGGGCGCGTTCATGCGTCACCCTCTTCGAACGAGGCCTCGTACTGCTTGACCCAGGCGAGTTGCTCCTCCATGAGGGGATGCGGCTCGGTGTATACGTGCTGGAACATGGACTCCACCGTCGGGAGCGGAAGGTTCGGAGTACGCAATCGGGTGTCCTCCGCGAGTGCGTGAGCCTGCTCGTCGACCTCGGCGAAGAAGGCGTCGGATGCACCGCGGCCCTCGAGATATGCCCGCATGCGCATAATGGGATCGCGCCCCGCCCAGGTGGATTCTTCGTCGCCCGTGCGGTACTTCGTCGGATCGTCGCTGGTCGTGTGCGCACCCATCCGGTAGGTCATCGCCTCGATGGCTCGCGGTCCCAGGCCCGCGCGCGCTTCATCGAGCGCAGCCCTCGTGACGGCGTAGCTGGCGAGCACGTCATTGCCATCGATCTGGATGCTCGGCATGCCGTACCCGCGCCCGCGATTGACGAGCGGCGTGCGGGACTGCGTGGCAACGGGCACCGAGATCGCCCACCGGTTGTTCTGCAAGAAGAAGACCTCGGGTGTCGCGTAGCTCGCGGCGAAGACCATCGCCTCGTGCACATCGCCCTGGCTCGATGCCCCGTCGCCGTAGTAGACGATCACGGCCTGGTCGCGTTCGGGATCACCCGAGCCGCTCAGCCCGTCCAGACCGAAGCCCATCGCCACACCCGTCGCGTGCAGCGTCTGCGAACCCAGCACCAGCGTGTAGATGTTCGTGTTGCCGTTGCGGGGATCCTTCGGGTTCCACCCGCCGTGCGAGTGGCCGCGCATGACGCTGATGATGTCGACCAGGTCGACGCCGCGGATCATGCAGACGGCGTGCTCGCGATACGAGGGGAACACGTGATCCTGCGCGCGCGTGGCGCGAGCGGACCCGACCTGTGCCGCCTCCTGACCGAAGCTCGGCGGCCAGAGCGCGAGCTGGCCCTGGCGCTGCAGGTTGGTCGCTTCACGATCGAACGCGCGGATGACCACCATGTCGCGGTAGAAGCCCTGCAGCTCTTCCTCGGTGAGGGCGTCGATCAGGGCGAGGTAGGGCTCTGCCGACTCGGTCGGGGCGAACGTTCCGTCTGCGGCGAGTACGCGCACGACGTCGGGTGCTTCGAGCGGATCCACCTGCCCTACGCTAACGTCCGCGCCGGATGGTCTTCCGGGAGGTTTTGGACAACGGATGCCGCGACGCGTAGGACCTTATCGACAGATTCCTCTTCGCCGACCGAGATTCGCAGGCCCTCTCCCGCGAAGGGCCGCACGATCAGACCCGCCGTCTCGAAGGCCACGGCAGCATCCGCGGTCTCGGCGCCGGTCGCAAGCCAGACGAAGTTCCCCTGCGCCTCGGGCACGCTCCAGCCGAGACCCCGTAGGCCATCGAGAAGGCGATGGCGCCACTCCACCAACTCGGCGACGCGCTCGCGCAGCACGGGTTCGGCCTCGAGGCTGGCGAGGGCCGCGGCCTCGGCCTGTGCGGTCACGGAGAGGGGGATGGCCGTGCTGCGCGCCGCGGACAGAACCGCAGCATCGCCGACCGCATAGCCGATACGCAATCCAGCGAGTCCATACGCCTTCGAGAAGGTGCGCAGCACGACGACCTGCGGGCGGTCGAGGTATCCGGTGGGGCCGAGACCGTTCACCGCGTCGGGATCGGTGACGAACTCCGCGTACGCCTCGTCGAGCAGAACCAGGAGGTCGCGGGGCAGTGCGGCGAGGAAGGCTTCGAACTCGTCGCGACGCACCGTGGGGCCGGTGGGGTTGTTCGGCGTACACACGATCACGACGCGGGTCCGCTCGGTGACGGCCGCGGCCATCGCGGCGAGATCGTGGCGTCCGTCCGCCGTGAGGGGCACCATCACGCTCGTTGCCCCCGCGACGGTCACGAGAGAGGGATAGGCCTCGAACGACCGCCAGGCGTACAGCACCTCGTCACCGGGGCCGGCGGCCGCGGCGATGAGCTGCGCGAGGATCGCCACGCTGCCCGCGGCGGCATGCACCTGATCCACCTCGACCTCGAAGCGCGCGGCGAGCACCGAGCGCAGGCGACCGGCGGTGGCGTCCGGGTACCGGTTGATGCCGGATGCCGCGGCGACCGCCTCGAGGACGCCCGGGAGGGGGCCGAAGGGGTTTTCGTTGCTGGAGAGCTTGTGGGCCGAGCCATCCGCCTGCTTGCCCTGTCGATACGCGGGCAGGGCCGCGATTTCGGGGCGGAGACGCACGGGAGCGGCGGGGGAGTCGGTCACCCGACCGAGTCTACGAGGGCGGAGGGGGATGACTCACGGGCGTCCCGCGTGCGAGACTCGGCGTCATGCGATTCATCGTCCGTGTCGTCGTCAACGCGTTCGCGATCTGGGTCGTGACGCTGATCCCCGCCCTCCAGGTGAGCGTCACGCCGTTCGCCCCGGGCGAGACCCTGCAACTCGTGCTGACGCTGCTGTTGGTCGCCGCGATCTTCGCGCTCGTGAACACGATCATCGGCACCGTGCTCAAGGTCCTCGCGTTCCCGCTCTACATCCTCACGCTCGGGCTGATCTCGCTCATCATCAACGGATTCCTGCTCTGGCTCACCGCCTGGGTGACGTCGTTCTTCGGGTTCGGTCTGACCGTCGGCGACTTCTGGTGGGGCGTCCTCGCGGCGCTGATCATCGCCATCATCAACGGCATCTTCGGCATCATCCTTCGCCCGCAGCGCCAGCGTCAGCGCGACTGACGCTGCGCCGCGTACTCGGTCGCGCGCACGGATTCCGCGCGTCCCAGCCGGTCCCACAGTGGATCGACGCCCCGCACCCGCGGGTCTTGCGAGGTGTCGAGCAGGGTTCCGGTGTCGACGTACGACGTGAGCGCGTGCGCCGGCATCGTGATGTCGTGCAGGCCGGGCAGCGGATCGGCGAGGCGCTCGACGACGAAACCTCCCGGCGCCCCTCGTTCGGTCGTCGGCAGGGGACCGGCGAGCGCGGCGACGGGATCGTCCGTGTGGCGGATCGTGACCGCCGTGACGTCCGCGGAGAGCGGCCCGGTCGTCGGTGCGCCGAATGTCACCAGCGTCTCGATGTCGTACTCGGCCTCGCGGGCGAGCCTCTCGGCCACCATCGCCCCCTGCGAGTGCGCGACGGCATGGACCGGCTCGCCGGGCGCGACGCCGGCGTCGGCCAATGCGGCGCGGACGGCGGCGCTCGACGCGGCATCCTGCCCATCGAAGAGCGCGAGGTTCGACCGCATGTCGAAGGGCTCCGTGCCCCCGAGAGCCGCGCTCTGGGTGCCCGTGACGTAGACGACCCACTCGCGAGCACCGCCAGGCATCGCGTAGCGCTCCACGCGGATGCGCGACCCGTCGGGTCCCGAGATGCGCTTCGCCGCGTCGGCGAAGCCCGAGACGGGTGCGACGTGCACGCGGCGCAGAGGAGTCACGGCCACCTGGTCCCCTGACGCACGCGGCACGCGCGCGGGAACGGATGCCCCGGGCCCGCGTGCCGCGCCCTCTCGGACGGAACTCGCGCGCGTCGCGGCGAACTGGACGCCTGCGGCGAGCGCAAGCCCGAACGGCAGCGCCACGGCCCCGCCGGTCATGGCCGCACCCAGGCCGGCCTGCGCCCGCAATGCGGCCCCCTCCTCCCGAGCCGACAGTGCGCCGGACCGGACGAGCGTGTCGAAAACCGCGTCCGGGCGCGAGATGCCCCACAAGCGTGTTCCGAGCACGCTCGCCCGGGACTCGAGGGCCGTGTGCTCGGCGCCCCCCGGTTGCGTGAGCTGCCACGCGGAGTGCACCTCGACGAGCTCGTACAGGTCGGCCGCTTGATCGAGCGCGGCGGACAGCCTCTCGCAGTCCTCGGCGAGCGCTTCTATCCGCCGCGCCTCGCGCGCCACGTCGTGCTGCAGCTCGCGCGCCTGACGGAGCCCGGGCACCGAGGCGATGAATCCCGCGGCGGCGTCGAGCGGCGCGTCCATGCAGCGGAGCCGCGCTGCCACCGCTCGTCCGTCATCGGCCGCACCTCGCAGGCTGCCGGTATCGATCACCGCGGCCCCGCTCGAACGGATGACGAGATCATCCGCCATGCGAGGCATCCTGCGTCAGCATCCACAACCGGGTGCGGAGCGCCCGGACGTCGTCGGCGAGCGTGTCCAAAGCCGTGGCGCTGGAGGACCCCCCGGCCCAGAGGGCACCCGCCCTCCGCCGGAACTCCCGTGCCGCCGGACCCTCCCACGACACCCGTCGATCGAGCGCGGCGAGCGCCGTGGCCGTCGATTCCGCCTCTGCGGCGACGGCGCGAAGCAGCGTCAGCGCGGCCGTGACGAGGTCGGCGATCCAGGCATCGGATGCGTCGTAGTCGCGCTCGGGTGGCGGGGATCGGGGGTAGACGGGCGCGGGCACCGCTCCACCCTGGCAACGGGAGAAGACCACCTCCTTCCGTCCGGTGCGATCGGTGGATTGCGACGCCCGCGCCCGAATGGGGAGGGGCTGTGCGAACCGCTGCGTTGCCCGGGGGAGTGCGCCCGGACACGCAGGCGGGCAGAATGGGCTGATGACGCGGAACTTGGACGCCTCTGCGCCGTTTCGCGTCGTGTTCGTCTGCACGGGCAACATCTGCCGCTCTCCCATGGCCGAGGTCGTGTTCCGGCAGCTGGCGGATGCCTCGGGGCACGGCGCCCACGTCGCGTCCAGCAGCGCCGGAACGGGCGACTGGCACGTGGGCGAGCGCGGCGACGAGCGCACGCTCGCGGCGCTGCAACGACGCGGATACGACGGCAGCAGGCATCGCGCCAGGCAGTTCACGGCGGACACCTTCGACGTCAACGACCTCGTCGTCGCGCTCGACCGGAGTCACGAGCGAATTCTCCGCGGTTGGGCACGCACGGAAGAGGACGCCGACAAGGTCGCGCTGCTGCTGGGGTTCCTCCCCAACCCCACGACTCTCGACGTTCCGGATCCGTACTACGCCGCGACCGAGATGTTCGATGACGTGCTCGGTATGATCGAGGACGCGACCCGGTCGCTCTTCCGCCAGCTCGAACCCGCACTTCGACCGGGATCGCGCACCGCCGCCTTCCCCTTCGGAGCATCCTCGTGACGTCCCTTCCCCCCCAGCCTCTGAGCCCGCTCGATGGCCGCTACCGCGGCGTCGTCGCGCCCCTCGCGGAGTACCTCTCCGAGGCGGGTCTCAACCGCGCCCGTGTCGAGGTCGAGGTGGAGTGGCTCCTGGCCCTCACCGATCGATCGCTGTTCGGCACCGCCCCGCTGGCCGAGACCGAGCGGGATGCGCTGCGCGAGCTTTACCGTTCGTTCGGCGCGGAGGAGATCGCCTGGCTGGCCGAGCGCGAGGCGATCACCCGCCACGATGTGAAGGCCGTCGAGTACCTCGTGCGCGACCGTCTGGCGACGCTCGGGCTCGACCGCATCGCCGAGCTGACGCACTTCGCCGCGACGAGCGAGGACGTCAACTCGCTGGCGTACGCCTTGACCGTGCAACGTGCCGTCGAGCGTGTCTGGCTGCCGGCCCTGTCAGCGGTGCGCGAGCGCCTCGACGAGCTGGCGGTCGAGCACCGCGCGGCCCCGATGCTCTCGCGCACCCACGGCCAGCCCGCGACCCCCACGACGATGGGCAAAGAGATCGCGGTGTTCGCGGCGCGCCTGGCTCGCGTCGAACGCGCGATCGGAGCATCCGAGTACCTCGGCAAGTTCTCCGGTGCGACCGGAACGTGGGCGGCGCACCTCGCCGCCGGCCCCGACGTCGACTGGCCGCTCGTGGCGCGCGAGTTCGTCGAGTCGCTCGGCATCGGCTTCAACCCGCTCACGACCCAGATCGAGTCGCACGACTGGCAGGTCGAGCTGTACGACCGCGCCCGCCACGCCGGAGGCATCCTGCACAATCTGGCGACGGATGTCTGGACGTACATCTCTCTCGGATACTTCACGCAGATCCCGATCGCGGGCGCTACGGGCTCGTCCACCATGCCGCACAAGATCAACCCGATCCGTTTCGAGAACGCCGAGGCAAACCTCGAGATCGCGGGCGCGCTGTTCGCCTCGCTGTCGCAGACGCTCGTGACGAGCCGCCTGCAGCGCGACCTGACCGACTCGTCGACGCAGCGCAACATCGGTGTCGCCTTCGGTCACTCGCTGCTCGCGCTCGACAACCTGCGCCGTGGTCTCGACGAGATCGCGCTCGCGCAGGATCTGCTCTCGGCCGATCTCGAGGCCAACTGGGAGGTTCTCGGCGAGGCCATCCAGACGGTCGTCCGTGCCGAGGTCGTCGCCGGTCGCTCCACGATCTCCGACCCCTACGCTCTGCTGAAAGAACTGACCCGGGGCCGTCGCGTGAACGCGGCGGATCTGGCCGACTTCATCCGCGGGCTCGACATCGGCGAGGAGGCACGCGCACGTCTGCTGGCGCTCACGCCCGCGACTTACACGGGTCTGGCGATGGAGCTCGTCGACCGCGAGGCCTGAGGCGCTCTCAGTCGCGGGACGCGTCCGGTTCACCGTCGGCAACGCCGTCGACGAGATCGTCGAGCAGCACAGCGCGGTCGACCGGCTTCTGCACCTGCGCGGGGTCGACCGCGAGCAGCAGCAGCGACAGCCCCAACAGGACGACGATGAAGGTCACACCGCCGATGATCGCGGTGAGCGGCAGGGCGAGAACGCCCACGCTGGCCTGGAACCCGCCGGTCGAGACGAAGGTCACGACGGCGGCGAACAGGGCGCACACGAAGGCGACACCGAGCAGCTGAACCGGTCGCATGAGCTCGCGCCGGGTGGGTCGATCCGTCATGCCGTCTCCTCCTCGCGCCGCGCGGGCGCCGTGCCGGTGTCCGCCGGGTGGGTATCCGCCGTGGCGGTCACTCCTCGGGTGGGCGAGAAACCGGCGATTCCGAGGAAGACGGCGATGATCGCCGCGTAGCCGCCGAAGATCCCTACGGCGATGGTGATTCCGGTCAGGGTGAACTCTGCATCGACGTCATCGATGCGGTAGGTCAGCGCGTACTGAGCGGGAACGAGCAGCAGGCCGAGGCCGAGCAGCACGGTGAAGACACCGACCACCAACGAGTCACGCGCCTCGGGGCGCAGGGCGGGGGAGCGGCGCTCCCGTAGGGCCCAGATGGCCTCGATCAGCCCGGTGACGAGCGCCCAACTGATCACCACCGAGAAGAAAAAGGTCGTGGAACGCCAGACGACGATCCCGGCGAGCATCCCCGCGATGACGGACAGCGCGCCGAGCAGCAGGGGCACCGCTCGGCGCCCGGCGGGGTAGGTCAACCAGGCCGCGATCAGTTCGATCAGGCCGCTGACGATCGCGAAACCGCTGAACACCGCGAGGCCGACCGCGGCCGAATGATCGGGTGAGAAGGTCACCATGATCGCCGCGATCGCCGCGATTCCGGCGCGCGCGAGTTGCGCATGCCGGAGCGCGAAGCGCGGCGGGCTGGCGGGCGTCGCAGTGGAGGCGGTGGACACGGTGGAACCTGGTTTCGAAACGGGGATGCATCCAGTCTAGATCGTCGGGACGCCGGTCATCCCGGGCGCGGCGCCGCGCTGCGATGCCCCGAATCGACCGAGCCGCACCGCACCTGCTGCTGGCGGAGTCAGCGGCGGCAGAATGAAGCCATGCCCATTCTCAACAAAGACATGACGCTGTGCATTTCTCTGGCGGCCCGTCCATCCAATCTCGGCACGCGCTTCCACAACTTCCTCTACGACGAGCTCGGGCTGAACTTCGTCTACAAGGCGTTCACGACCGACGACATCACGGCTGCGATCGGGGGAGTGCGGGCACTCGGCATCCGCGGCTGCTCGGTGTCGATGCCCTTCAAAGAGGCGGTCATTCCACTCGTCGACGCGATCGAGGCCTCGGCCGACGCGATCGAATCGGTCAACACGATCGTGAACGACGCCGGAACACTCACGGCGTCGAACACCGACTACGAGGCCGTCGAGACCCTGCTCGCCGAGCACGCGGTCGACCCGGCGCAGTCGGTCGTCGTGCGCGGGTCGGGCGGAATGGCCAAGGCCGTCGTCGCGGCGTTCCGGGGTGCGGGGTTCGATGACCTCACGGTGCTCGCCCGCAACGAGGAGGCGGGACGCGCGCTGGCCTCCACGTACGGCTATCGCTGGGTCGCCACCGACCCGGCGCCCGGCGCCGCGGTGCTGGTGAACGTCACCCCGCTCGGCATGGACGGCGCGGATGCCTCGGCACAGTCGTTCTCGGACGCTCACATCGCCGCGGCATCAACCGTGTTCGACGTGGTCGCGTTCCCGTCCGAGACGCCGCTGATCCGCGCGGCCCGACAGCGGGGCGTCGCCGTCATCTCGGGGGCCGAGGTGGTCGCTCTGCAGGCGGCGCGGCAGTTCGAGCGCTACACGGGCGTCGCGCCCACTCGTGACCAGGTCGAGCGGGCCGCGGCGTTCTCCCGCCTCCCTGCCTGAGGTCGCCCGCGCGCGCCGTCACCGCTGGACGCGCACCATCCATTGCTCGGGGCGTTCGAGCGGAGCGAAACCGACCTTCTCGTAGAGTCCGTGCGCGTCGGCGGTGGAGAGCGCCATGCGCCGCAGGCCGAGCGGCTGCAGGTCCGCGACGACCCCCTCCATCAAGCCGACGCCGACGCCGAGACCCCGGACATCCGGGTCAACGAAGACATCGCACAGCCAGGCGAACGTCGCACCGTCGGTCACGACGCGCGCGTACGCGACCTGCGCGGCCGACTCATCGTCGATCACGGCATAGTTCCGGGATGCGTCGATCGCCGCTTCCTGCACGGAACGCGGACGCCCGAGAGCCCAGTAGGACTGCTCGCTCAGCCAGCGGTGCACGAGCTCGCGATCGATGTCGTCCGGGTCGGTCGAGAAGCGGAATCGGTCGTCCATGTCTCGAGGCTATTCCGGCCCGAGCCCCATCGGCTGCGTCTTCGCGCATACTGGTGCATTGCCGCGACGGGCTCGGTTTCGTGCACGATGGGAACACACCTCGTTGACGGTCAGGAGGCCGAGTGGCGTTCGCAAGGAGGAACTGATGGCAGAGATCGAGAGTTTCACCCTCGACCACACCGCGGTGCTCGCACCCTACGTGCGTCGCATCGGGGTCGAGCACGGTCCCGGTGGGGGCACGATCACGAACTTCGACGTGCGGCTCGTCCAACCGAACGCGGGGGAGATCCCCACGGCCGGGCTGCACACGCTCGAGCACATGCTGGCGGGGCTGCTGCGGGATCGCATCGACGGTGTCATCGACATCTCACCCTTCGGCTGCCGCACCGGCTTCCACCTGCTGATGTGGGGAGAGCCCGAGATCGCGGACGTCGTCGCGGCGCTCACCGAGAGCCTCCGCTTCATCGCGGACGAGGCCGTCGAGGCCGACATCCCGGGGGTCTCGGCCATCGAGTGCGGCAACTTCCGCGACCACTCGCTGCACAGCGCCCGCGAATGGGCCAAGGTCGTGCTCGACCAGGGGATCAGCCGCGACGCGTTCGCTCGCGTCGGAGTTTGAACCTGGTGCGGGCCTGAGCGCGGCGCAGATCTAGAGGATCTGGCCGATCGGCTCGCGCTTCTCGGCCTGGAAGCGGTCCTCGGTCCGGCCGCGCGCCCAATAGCCCGAGAGCGAGACCTGGCCACGATCGAGTCCGCGCTCGTCGAACAGCGCGCGCCGGAGCGCCTTCATCGATTCGCGTTCCCCGTGCGCGAAGACGTCGACCGTCCCGTCGCGCCACGTCATGCCGCGGACGCGATCGGCGAGTGTTTCGGTCGCGTGCTCAGCGTCGACGACCCAGTGCACGTCGACGCCGTGCGGCGCGTCGAGCGTGACGATGGCGTCTTCCGCGTCGACCTCGATGAAAGCGGCCCCGACGGCGTCGGCGGGCAGAGCCGCGAGCGCCGCGGCGATCGCGGGCACGGCCGACAGATCACCGAGATAGAGGTACCAGGATGCCTCGGTGTTCGGGGCGTACCCGCCACCCGGCCCCATCAGTCGAAGCGACGCACCCGGTGCCGCCGACGCCGCCCAGGGGCCGGCCAGACCCTCGTCACCATGCACCACGAAGTCGATGTCGAGCGTCTGCGCCTCGTGATCGACACGGCGAACCGTATATGTCCTCGTGACGATCAGGGAATCGGTGTCCGTGAACATCAGCTTGACGTACTTGTCGGTTTCCGCACGATCCTCGAACCGGGCGAATCCCGGTCCTCCGAGCGTCACGCGCACCAGGTGCGGGGTGAGCCAGGAACTCGCCACGACCGTGAGGTCGATAGCGGGTCGCGGAGAACGGCTGGACGTGCGGGATGCGAGGGCCATCCTTCGACGCTACCGCCGTCCGGCGGGAGCGGGACGTTCGGGCACTGACGGACGAGCCAGGGCCGAAGCATCCCGGCGGGTCGTCATGCTCTGAAACACAACTTCGTCGTCGCCGAACTGCTGACTAACGTCGGGAGCATGACTGCCACGCCGATCCCCGTCCTGGACCTCTCGCTGCTCGACCAGGGACCGGCGGCGGCCGATCGATTCCGCGACGAACTGCGTCGCGCCACGCACGAGGTGGGCTTCTTCACCCTTGTGGGTCACGGCATCCCCGATGAGCTGCAGGCACGACTGCTGTCGACGTCCCGCGCGTTCTTCGCTCTGCCCGACGAGCAGAAGCTCGAGATCGAGAACCTGAAGTCCCCGTACTTCCGCGGCTACGCGCGCGTCGGCGGCGAGCTCACGCAGGGCAAGGTCGATTGGCGCGAGCAGATCGACATCGGCCCCGGGCGCGAGGCGCGCGAACTCGGGCCCGACGACCCCGCGTATCTGCGCCTGGAAGGCCCCAATCAGTGGCCGAGCGCCCTGCCTGAGCTGCGCACCGTCATCGAAGAGTGGCGAGACCGTCTCGAGGTGATCGGCCGCCGACTTCTCGTCGCCTGGTCCGAGGCGCTCGGCAGCGACCCCGCGCAGCTTCTCGACATCTTCGAGGACGAGCCTTCCATCCACATCAAGGTTGCTCGCTACCCCGGCGTGCCCGAAACGGCGAGCTCCCGCCAGGGGGTCGGGCGACACAAGGACGCGGGCGTTCTCACGCTGCTCTGGATCGAGCCGGATGCCGGAGGCCTCCAGGTCGAATACCAGGGCGAGTGGCACGACGTGCCGCCGCAGGACAGTGCGTTGATCGTCAACATCGGCGAACTGCTCGAGTGGGCGACGGACGGCTACCTGCGAGCGACCGTGCACCGCGTGATCGCTCCCGCCGAGGGCTCCGAGCGCATCTCGGTTCCGTTCTTCTTCAACCCGCGTCTCGACGCTGTCGTCCCTCGGCTGGTCATGTCGCCCGAGTACCGCGCCGCTGCGCGGGGGATCGAACAGGATCCGACGAACGTCATCCACGGCTCGTACGGCGAGAACCAGCTCAAGTCGCGGCTGCGCGCGCACCCGGACGTCGCCGAGATCCACCACCCGGACCTCCTCGCGGTTACCGCCACGCGCTGACGGGGCGCCAGCTACCGTCCGTCCGCGCGCCCGCGGAAGTCGTCCATCGTCTTGTTGATGCCGAGGGCGTTCAACACGGCGTCGAAGGCCGGCACCGGCAGCATCCGGGCTCCGGGGATCAACCGCGCGAGCCGGGGCATGATGAGTTGGCGCTTGCCGCGCTCGATCGCGTCCAGGATGCGGGTCGCGACGTCCTGCTCGTCGAGGATCGGCAAGAGCCGCGGATATTTCGTCTTGACCCCCGCGAACATGCCGGTGTTGATGTAGTACGGGCAGACCACGAGCATGCCGACGCGGCTGTGGTCCGCGCCGAGTTCGGCCCGCAGCGACTCGGTGAAACCGAAGGCGGCGAACTTGCTGGCCGAGTAGTCGGTCTGACGCGCGACACCGACGAGTCCCGCGGCGCTGGCGATCGTGACGACCGTGCCGCGGTCGCGTGCGATCATCCCGCCGAGGAATGCGCGCGTCATCCAGTAGAGGCTGAGGGTGTTGACCTCGAACGTACGCCGGATGGCATCGGGTTCCGCGTCGAGCAGTCGCTTGCCCGTCACGACGCCCGCGTTGTTGACCAGGATGTCGACCGCCCCCGTCTCGGCAGCGGCCCGGTCGACGGCTTCCCGATCCGTGATGTCGACCGTCGCAGCCTCAGCGCTGCCGCCCCGCGCGCGGATCTCGTCGCGAACCCGGCGTCCGCGTTCCTCGGAGAGGTCCCAGATGGTGACGCGAGCACCGCGCCCAGCGGCGCCGAGCGCCATCAGCCGTCCGATGCCGTTGCCCCCGCCGGTGATGAGCACGTGTGCGCCGGACAATTGCACGGGCTTTCTCTTCACGATGGGCCTCAGTCCTCGTAGCCGATCAGCCACGGCACCCCGAAGCGATCCGTCACCCGCCCGTCGTGGGCTCCCCAGGGCCGCTCCTGCAGGGGGTCGACGACCTCGCCCCCCTCGGTGAGCGCCGCAAACCAGGTCGAGAGCGTCGCCGGGTCGGCCGTGCCGAGCAGTGAGAACATCAGCCCCGCGGTCGCGAGCGGTGCGAGCGGTGCCTCGCCGCCCGCGACATCCGAGGCGAACAGTGCGACGCGTCCACTGAGGATGCCGTGAGCCACCGCATCCGGATGTCCCTCCCCGTTGCCCATCTCGGCATACGTATGGATCTCGAGGTCACCGCCGAAGACGTCGCGGTAGAACGTCAGCGCCTCACGCGCCCGGCCGTCGAATCTGAGGTAGGGCACCAGTCCGGTCATGGTGCGAGCCTACGACTCGAGCTGGCGAACCGTCAGGGCAGATCGCGGGCCATCGCCGCGGCACCGAACGGACTGTTCACCCGGCGGCGATATCGTGAGGTCCATGGGCAAAGTCCTCGACGCCATCGATCCGAAGCTCGCCGAATGGATGGAGGCTCAGCCCCTCTGGTTCGTCTCGACGGCGCCCCTGGCGGAGGACGGTCACGTCAACGTCTCGCCGCGCGGACACGACACCTTCTCGGTGCTCGGACCGAAAAGGGTCGGATGGGTCGACTACACCGGCAGCGGCATCGAGACGATTGCGCACCTGCGCGAGAACGGGCGCATCTGCGTCATGTTCACGTCGTTCGACGGCCGCCCCCGGATCGTTCGCCTGCACGGCACCGGCACGGTCCTGCTGCCCGGCGAGGCCGGGTTCGAAGAAGTGGTGGCACGGCATCCCGACAACCCCAGCACGCGGGCGGTCATCGCGGTCGATGTCACGCGCGTCAGCGACTCGTGCGGCTGGGGCGTGCCGGTCATGGACGTGCGCGAAGAGCGCGATCTCATCCGGCTCCACGCCGAGAAGAAAGGCCCGGACGGAATGCACGAGTACCGCGCTCAGAAGAACGCATTCAGCATCGACGGACTTCGGGGGCTCTGATCCACGATGCCCATCGTCGATAACGCCGTGTACGTGGACGGCCGCCGGATCGAGAACCCCGCGAACCTGCGCGAGACCTTCGAGTTCATGCGGGCACGGAGGGGCATGGCCTGGATCGGCCTGTTCCGGCCGACGCCCGAGGAGATCCGCCAGGTGGCAGACGAGTTCTCGCTCCACCCCCTGGCCGTCGAGGACGCGCTGACCGGTCATCAGCGCGCCAAGTTGGAGCGCTATGGGAACATCCTGTTCACCGTGCTGCGGCCCGCGCGCTACATGGATGCGACCGAGACGGTCGAGTTCGGCGAGCTGCACGTCTTCGTCGGACCCGACTTCGTGGTGACCATCCGGCATGCCGAATCACCCGACCTGGCACGCGTCCGCCATCGCCTGGAGTCACAGCCCGAGCTGCTGTCGCTCGGACCCGAGGCGGTGCTTTACGCCATCCTGGACGAGGTCGTCGACGAATACCGGCCGGTCGTGGCGGGGGTCGAGAACGACATCGACGAGATCGAAGACTCTCTGTTCGGCGGCGGGGGCGCGTCGCTCTCGCAACGCATCTACGAGCTCTCGAGCGAGGTGATCAGCTTCCAACGCGCGACCCAGCCTCTCGCCGAGATGCTGGAAGGCCTCCATCGCGGCGCCGAGAAGTACGGTGTCGACATCGAACTGCAACGCTCGCTGCGTGACGTGCACGACCACACGCTGTCGATCACCGATCGGATCGCAACGTTCCGGTCGCTGCTCGAGAACGCGCTCACCGTCAACGCCACGCTCGTGAGCGAGCGGCAGACCGACACGGCGCTCGAGCAGAACGAGCAGGTCAAGAAGATCTCGGGCTGGGCCGCCATCCTCTTCGGACCCTCGCTCGTCGGAACCGTTTACGGCATGAACTTCGACTACATGCCCGAGTTGCACTGGGTGTGGGGCTATCCCATGGCGTTGGCGATGATGGCCGCGACGAGCATCACGCTCTACGTCGTGTTCCGCAAGAAGCACTGGCTGTGACCGCCGACCCTGCCCCTGAGTCCGCGTTCACTCCCGAGTTCGCACCGCCGTGCGGGCCGGTCCGGGGCTGGGCCGACGGGCCGGTGGTTCGGGCGACCGGCATTCCGTACGCGTCCGCGCGGCGGTTCGCCGAGCCATCCGCCATCCCCGACGGGATCGAGCCGCTGGCAGCCACGGACTGGTCACCGGCCTGCCCGCAGCGCGCGATGCCGTTTCTCGACCGCGTCCTCGGCAGCACCCTCGACCAGCGGCGCCTCGACGAGAACTGCCAGCACCTGTCGATCACGATGCCCGCGGGTACAGCGCCGGGCGACGACCTGCCCGTCATGGTCTGGATCCACGGCGGCTCGTACGTTTCGGGCGCGGGCGACCTGCCGATCATGGACCCCGCCGCTCTCGTCGCGGAACAACGGATGATCGTGGTCACCGTCACGTACCGCCTCGGACTGTTCGGCTTCCTCGGGGGAGTGCCGGGGCGTCCCGCCAACCTCGGCCTGCTGGATCAGCTCGCCGCGTTCGCGTGGGTGCAGCGCAACATCTCGGCCTTCGGGGGCGATCCGCGCCAGGTCACGGCGTTCGGGCAGTCGGCCGGCGGTGACGCGGTCGCGCACCTCATGGCGACCCCGGGTGCGGCGGGACTCTTCGCGCGCGCGATCATCCAGAGCGCGCCGCTCGGCCTGGCACGCGGGCGATCGGCGATGTCGGCAGCGATGAACGACGTCTTCGACGAGTCGCTCGGGCGAGCGGATCCGGATGCGTCGCCGGCAGACATCCTCGCAATGCAACCGTCGGTCGACCAGGCCGCATCGCGCTTCGGGCTGAAGGGCGGCATGGCGTTCGGCACGCAGTACGGGCAGGCGCCGCTGCCCGACGAGGCCGGGTTGGACGCGGCCTGGGATGCCGCGGCGCCGAGCATCGACATCCTGATCGGACACACCGCGGAAGAGGCCGCCCTGTTCCTGCCCCGCTTGCCGAGCTTGCAGGGCGTGCTGCGGATTCCGGTGCTCGGCGCGCTCGTCGGGCGGGCGGTGGTCGCCCTCGTCACGCGTCTCGTGTACGCGCGGGACAGTCGACGATTCGCGCGCCGTCACGCTCGGGCCGGCGGACGCGCGCATCACTACGTCATCAACTGGTCGGCGCCGGGCAGCGGCTGGGGCTCGGCGCACACCGTCGACCTGCCCCTGCTGTTCGGGGACGCGGATGCCTGGCGCACCGCCGACCTCGTCACGGGCACCGCGTGGGCGGACATCGACGCATCCGGTCGCCGCGTGCGCGCCGTGTGGGGTCGCTTCGCGCGGGGCGAAGACCTCGGCGAGCGTGTGAGCGTGCCGGGCGCTCTCGACGTCCGTCGCGTTCGGTAGCGCTCCGCCAGTCGGCGTGCAGCAATCGAACACCGCGTTCCGCGAGCGAGTCCAGGGGGGAACGGCCGACCGACCCGCTGGCTGCGGACGTGATGTACCCGGTCGCGCAACGACTCCTGCAGCACTGCGACGCAGTGCTACGCCTGCCGGGGGAGTCGCGGGTCGCCGACCAGGACGTCGCGATCGCCGGCCTGCGGGAGCTGCCGGTCCATACGGCCGTCGAGAACGTTCCGCCCGCCCTAGGGTGTGAAGCGTGCCAAAACTCGGGTCGCGCTGGCGACCGTTCACGCGGCAGGAACTCGCTCTCGTTCTGATCACCGCCGTGTGGGGCTCGACGTTCCTGATCGTCCACGTCGCCGTCCAGTACAGCGGCCCGTGGTTCTTCGTCGGCATGCGATTCCTGACCGCCGGGGTGATCAGCGCGGTCATCTTCGCGCGCGTTCTGCCGGGCATGCGCTGGCGAGAGATCGGCGCCGGGTCCGCGATCGGCGTGATGATCTTCCTCGGCTACGGCCTGCAGACCGTCGGGCTTCAGACGATCGACAGCAGCACATCCGCCTTCATCACGGCCCTGTACGTCCCGCTCGTCCCCGTTCTGCAGTGGATCGTCTTCCGCAAACCGCCGCGGCCGCTCACCTGGATCGGGGTGACACTGGCATTCGTCGGGCTGATTCTCGTGGCGGACCCGACGAGCGTCGGCTTCGCCTTCGGCGCGGGCGAGATCGCGACCCTCGTGAGCACGCTTCCGATCGCGGCCGAGATCATCCTCATCAGTGTGTTCGCGGGCCGGGTCGACCTGGGCCGGGTGACGGTGGTGCAGCTTCTCGTCGCCGGCCTGCTGGGGCTGGCGACCATGCCGGTCGTCGGCGAGCAGCCTCCCGCCTTCTCGTGGGTCTGGCTGAGCGCGGCCGTCGCCCTGGGAGCCGCGAGCTGCATCATCCAGCTCACGATGAACTGGGCGCAACGGTCTGTCTCTCCGACCCGGGCCACGATCATCTACGCCGGCGAACCCGTGTGGGCCGGGATCGTCGGGCGGATCGCGGGGGAGCGCCTGCCCGCGATAGCGATCCTCGGGGCGGCGTTCATCGTCGCGGGCGCGGTCGTCAGCGAGCTCGACCCGCGCAAGCGGGGCCAACCGCCGGAAGAGCGAGCGGATGACGCGGGCTCCGCCCCCGGCGAGCACCTGGACTGAGGCGCCGACGGACGGGCGGGCCGATCCCGCCCGGTTCGCGGCGCATGACGGCGTACGACGATCGCCGACGGCACCTATCGCAGCGGCTCGCCGCCGTCGTGGATCTCGCGGTCGGGCACATCGTCCACATCATCGGATGACCGGGGATCGTGCTCCACGACCCGGTCGACATCGCTCGTCGGCACGCCCGAGGGCTCGACGTTGGCGGCGTCGAGGGCTTCCGTCGACGCCGCGCGTGGAGGCCCGTCGGACGCTGCGGTCATGCCGTCGCGCGGCGGATCCTGCTGCAGACCGATGCGATGCGCGAGGCGGCGCATCCAAGACGGCTCCCGCAGTGCGCCGCGAGCGGTCGGCTCTTCGACCTCGAGCCCGTAGTACTCGCCGATGTGGTCGACGAACTGCGCTCGGGCGGCCCGGTCGTAGGCGCGGCGCTCTCTGCTGAAGGCGACGACGGTGGACCAGCAGATCAGCAGCATCACGACGCTGAAGGGCAGAGCGATGATGATCGCCGCCGTCTGGAGAGCCTGAAGGCCCCCCGCGAGCAGCAGGGCGATCGCGAGGACCGCGCTCGTCACCGCGAAGAAGGCCCGCACCCATCGGCGTGGGTTGATCTGACCGCCGGTTGCGATCATCCCCATCACGAGCGCGCCCGAGTCCGACGACGTCACGAAGAAGACCGTGATCAGCACGATGACGCCGATCGTGAGCACGGGCGTGCCCGGAATGTACTCCAGCATCTGGAAGAGCGCCGTGTTGAGGTCGACGCTGCCGTCGGGTTGCGTGAGGGCTCCGGGGTTGGTCAGTTCGATGTACAGCGCCGATCCGCCCAGCACGCTGAACCACAGGATCGTGATGAGCGTCGGCACGATGATGACGCCCATCACGAACTGTCGCACCGTGCGGCCCCGCGAGATGCGGGCGATGAAGATGCCGACGAACGGGGCCCACGAGATCCACCATCCCCAGTAGAAGGACGTCCACCCCGCCTGCCACGCCTCACCGGCCGCGCCCTGGAAGGCGCTGACGTTGAACGACAGGCCGATGTAGTTCTGGATGTAGTTGCCGATCGACTGCACCCACTCGCGCAGCAAGAACTCCGTCTGCCCGAACACGAGCAGGTACACGACGAGCAGCCCGGCGAGGATCAGGTTGAAGGACGACAGCCACTTCATGCCCTTCGTCACGCCCGACAGCACGGATGCGAGAACCAGCACCGTGATCACGGCGATGATGCCGATCTGGACGGGCACCGTCGGCTCGAACAGACCCGCGGCATCCAATCCTGCGCTGATCTGCAGCACACCGAGGCCGAGCGACGTCGCGACACCGAAGAGCGTTCCGACGAGCGCGACGACATCGATCGCGTTGCCCCAACCGCCCTCGACCCGCTTGCCGAGGAGGGGCTCGAGCGACCAGCGGATGGAGATCGGGCGCTTGCGCCGGTGGATCGCGTACGCCAGCCCGAGCCCCACCACGACGTAGATCGACCATGCCTGCACACCCCAGTGCAGGTACGTCTGACTGAGGGCGGACTGCGCGAGCTGCTCGGGCGTTCCGGTCACACCCGGTCGGGGCGAGACGAAGTGACTCAGCGGCTCACTGACCCCGTAGAACACCAGACCGATTCCCATGCCGGCCGCGAAGAGCAGCGAGAACCATGCGCCGAGCGAGAACTCGGGCTTCTCGTCATCGGCGCCGAGACGGATGTCGCCGAACCGACTGAACCCGATGACGAGGGCGAAGGCGACGAAGAAAGCCGCGATCAGCACGTAGTACCAGTTGAAAGCGTTGATGATCGTCGACTGCACGGCGCCGAAGAACTCCTCGGCGAGGTGCGGCGCGAAGAGGGCGAAGGCGCTGAACGACAGGGCGACGACCGCAGCCGGCCAGAACACCCATCGTTTGATCGTGGAAGGGCGTCCGCCGGACGTCTCCGGCGCCGACCGTTGCGTGGTCGTCATCGTTCCAGCCTATCCAGGCGACTCCTGCGTCCTCATCGCGAACGAGAGCCACATGGTGTCGCTTCCCGGGGAGTTCAGCGAAGTCGGGCCGACGGATCGCCGCGTGGCTCGCCGACTACTCCTAGCTGTCCGCCCAGATCGCGACGACGTTCTCCTCGTCGGACGTCAACAGCCTGACCACGCGCGCGCGGTCCATCGTCACGGGTCAGACCTATGTCGGGTTCGCCTTCAGCACCTTCATCATCGCGATGCTCGTCAGCGTCCTTTTCCTGACGAACTGAACATCGCGGCAGGGAACGCCGTCTCCCGTGGATGAAGCGGGCCAGGGTGAGCTACCGAGGTCGCTCACCCTGGCCCGTCGACTTCGAACCGCGACGGCTAAACGGGGTTGCTCGCCGCGAACACGTTACGCGGGTCCCACTGCGCCTTCACGGCGCGCAGCCGATCGAGCGAAGCTCCGAACCCGAACGCACGATCCATGCCCCCGTCGAGGAACGTGAGCGCCAGCGCGTCGTGAGCCCACGGCTCGAACGCCTCGACGAACGCCGTCGCCGCTGCGAGCGCGGGGGGTACCGCCTCCGGCACGGGGGCCACCGCGATCGCGTGCACGACGTAGTCCCCGGCGAGCGCGGACACCGCCCCGCCACCTGGAACCGGTCGGGAGGCGGCGCCACCGACGTGCCTCAGCTCGGCGATGAAGAGCGCCGGATCTTCGGAGACCGCCACGAACGCCGCGACGGCCTCATCCGGCAGCGAGCCGAGCATCCGGTGACGTGTCATCGCGGGGGTCGGCTGGGGAGGATCCATGTGGACCTGGACGAGGGCAGCGGCGGGGATGCGAGCGAACGTGTCCACCTCGGGCGCGAGTTCACGCAAAGGAAGGAGCAACTCCGCTGCACGAGCATCCGACTCCAGAACCGCCCCATCGATCACGACGACCGAACGGCCGGAGAGGAAAGGCGGCAGTTCGGGCAGCGGCGGCAGATGCAGGACTCGCAGGGTCGAGGTGACCGATTCCGGCACGGAGGACGTCCAGTCCTTCCACGCCCGGCTGACCACTGGAGTGTGCGAGGCGTCCCACAGCAGCATCCCGGCGAACACGTCGGCGTAGGGAAGCAGCTCGATCTCGAGCGAGACCACGATGCCGAACGCACCCGACCCGCCGCGGACGGCCCAGAACAGGTCCTCGTTCTCCTCCGCGCTGGCACGGACGAGTGAACCGTCCGCCGTGACCATCTGGACAGCACGGACCGCGTTCACGCCCAGTCCGTGCGCTCGGGCATAGAACGAGACGCCACCGTTCAGCGAGTACCCCGCGACCGACACGTCGCCCGCGCTGCCGTGGAGGGCTGTCAGCCCATACGGGGCGGCGGCGGCGAGGACATCGTTCCAGTGCGATCCGCCCAGCACGATCGCGGTGCGGGTCTCGGGGGTCACGGTGACCCCGCGCAGGGCGGCGAGGCGAACGAGCACGACGTCCGAAAGATCGGTGTCGGCGAGCGCCGGCGCGGCGTGGCCGGTGGATTGCGGGGCGAGCCGGAGACCGGCGGCGGTCACCGCACGGACGACGGCGACGACGTCCTCCGCAGACTCGGGGGTGACGACCGCGAACGGCCGCTGTTCGACGGCCACGTTCCACGGCACACGGACGGCGTCGTAGTCGGGGTCGCCGGCGAGGACGACACGGGTGCCGAGCGCTTCGCGCAGCTTCTCGGCGCGCTCGTCGAGGGCGATATCGGTGGATGACAACATGGTGGTTACCGTTCTCTCGGATGATCTGACGGCACGACTTTGCCCGAGGCCACGACCGGCATCCATCCCAGAGATCCGGGGAGTTTCGTACCCCCAGAATCCTGGGATGGCGGCGCCGGCCCCGAGGGAGGACACTTTTTCCATGTCCATCGCCCTGGCCACCGGACGCGCGCGCAGCGACATCGAAGTGATCTCCCGCGCGGGCCTTCCCCTGGCGGAGTTCATGGAGGAGTCCGCGAACGCCCTCTTGACCGTCGTACCGTTCATCGCGGGCTGTTTCTCGAGTACGGATCCCGCGACCTCGATGATCTCCAGCACCCACAAGCTCGGCGACCTGTACGGCAGGAACGACGCGGACGTCGACTGGGCGCGCATCGAGTACGGCGGCGAACCCGACGCGACGCACTACGACGCGATCGCGTCCGCGGGACATGTCGCCGTGGGGATCCACGCGACGACGGGCGGCCAGGTCGAGCGCATCGAGCGTATGGCCGACCTGGTACTGCCCCGGTTCGGGTACGTCGATGAGGCGCGAGTGGTCTTCGCCGATCGCGCCGGCGTGTGGGGCACGATGTCGGTGCTGCGCGGCAGCGACGACGCCGTGTTCGACGCTCGTGAGCTGGCCTTCCTCGCGAGTGTCGCGCCGGCACTGACGCGCGGCATCCGGACAGGTCTGCTCTCCCAGTTGGCCCGCAGGCAGACGGTGCATCCGTCAGGCCCGGCGGTCATCATCTTCGATTCGTCGGATCGCATCGTGCAATCGAGCCCCGGCGCGCAGGAGCGGCTCGCGCAACTCTCCGCTCCCGGCGCCGACCCCCTGACCTACATCCAGGCGCTCGTCAGCGGCGCCCGCCGGTTCGCCTCGGGAGCCTCCCCCGCCATGCCGCGCACCCGGACGCGCACGGCGGACGGAGTCTGGCTCGTACTGCACGCTGCACCCCTCGGCGGTCTCGGCGACCGTGCCGGCGACGTGGTCGTGACGATCGAGGAAGCGCGCCCGCAGGAGGTCATCGACATCGTTGCGGCTGCTTTTGCGCTGACGATCCGGGAGCGCGAAGTCGTCGGGGCGGTGCTGCGCGGCGCAGACACCAAGGAGATCGCGGCGTCGATGCATGTGTCGCCGTACACCGTGCAGGATCACCTCAAGTCGATCTTCGAGAAGGCGGGCGTCACCAGCCGCCGTGAACTCGTGTCGCGGGTGTATTTCGATCAGTACATGCCACGAGCCGGGTCGGACCTCGCGATCGACGGCTGGTACGCGACCGTCTGATCCGTTGAGCCTTCGAGAGGCTCAATCTGTCGATCTCGCGGCGCGTGGTGAGGCGACGGGTTGACGCGCGTGTCGCGGTTCGGAATAGTTAGGTATGTGCCTAACTATTCCGATGAGGTGGACGCGGTGTTCCGCGCGCTCGCGGATCCCACCCGACGGGCGATAGTGGAGCGCTTGGCGAAGTCGCCGGCGGTGGTCTCCGAAATCTCGGCGCCGTTCTCGATGGCACTGCCCTCCCTGCTCCAGCATCTCCGCGTGCTCGAGGACGCACGCGTCATCACGTCGAGCAAGCAGGGACGCGTTCGCACGGTGACGCTCCGCCCCGGAGCCCTCGACGTCCTACACCTCTGGCTCGATGAGCGGAGGACTCCGGCGGAACGCCGGGCGGACCGCCTCGGCATCCACTTGGCTCGCACGACCTCGAAGGAGACCTGACATGACGCGCGTACGCATCGACCTCTTCTCATCGCTCGACGGGTATACCGCCGCACCCGAACCCGGTTCGGAGAACCCGATGGGTGACGACTGGGGACCGTTGACGGCGGCGTACGCGGCGACCCGCACCTTCCGGCAGAAGGTGTTCGGCGAGACCGGCGGCGCGGGAACGACCGGCATCGACGACGGGTACGCGAAAGCATTCTTCGAGGGTGTCGGCGCGGAGATCATGGGCGCGGCCATGTTCGGGCTCCACTCCCACCCCGAGGACGCGGATTGGAGAGGATGGTGGGGGGACCGGCCGCCGTTCGGCTGTCCGGTCTACGTCCTCACCCACTCCGCACCGCGAGCATCCATCCCGATGGAGGGCGGAACGACCTTTCATTTCCGCAGTGGAGCGATCGAGGATGTCCTGGCCGAGGCGACGTCATCCGCGGCGGGCCTCGACGTCAGGGTCGGCGGGGGCATCCGCACCGCACGCGACTTCTTGCGCAGCGGCCTCGTCGACGACCTTCACGTCGCGGTCGCGCCCGTCGTTCTGGGTCGCGGCAACCGCGTGTGGGAAGACCTGCGCGGGCTCGAGCGCACCCACACCGTGACGACCGAGGTCGCGGAGAGCGGAACCATCCACGTCACCTTCACGCGCTAGGAACCCCCGATGAACGACCGCCGACTCGCCCACTCCGGTTTCACCCTCACCCGCGAATATCCGGTGCCCGTCGAGAACGTCTGGCGCGCGTTCGCGGAGGAAGAGCGCAGACGCGAGTGGTTCGGCGACGGCGACACATTCGATCGCAGCGTCTGGGCGTTCGACTTCCGCGTCGGCGGCCGCGACATCGACGAGGCCAAGTTCCATGGCGGCCCCGTCTCCCGCTACGAGGGCGTCTATGCCGACATCATCGAGCACGTCCGTATCGTCACGACCTACGACATGTGGCTCGACGGGGTCCATATGTCGACTTCCGTCGCCTCATTCGAGTTCGAGCCGACACCCCTCGGAACGCGACTCACTCACGTCGAGCACGGGGTGTTCTTCGACCGGTTCATCGCCGATGCCCCGCAACGCGAAGAAGGCATGCGCGGACTCCTCGAAGCTCTCGCCCACCACCTCGACTGACGCCCGCGGTCTACGCGATGTTCAGGTGGAGTCGTTTCCCTGTCAGCCGCCGGGCGCCATGTCGGTGAAGCGCGAGTAGTGGCCCTGGAACGCGACGGTGATGGTGTCGGTGGGACCGTTACGGTGCTTGGCGACGATGAGGTCGGCCTCGCCCGCGCGGGGGCTGTCCTTCTCGTAGGCCGACTCGCGGTGCAGCAGCACGACCATGTCGGCGTCCTGCTCGATCGAGCCCGACTCACGGAGGTCGGACAGCGCCGGCTTCTTGTCGGCGCGCTGCTCGGGGCCACGGTTCAGCTGCGAGAGCGCGATAACCGGAACGGCCAGCTCTTTCGCGAGCAGCTTGAGCGCACGCGAGAACTCCGAGACCTCTTGCTGGCGCGACTCGACGCGCTTACCCGACGTCATGAGCTGCAGGTAGTCGATGACGACCATCTTCAGCCCGACACGCTGCTTGAGCCGGCGACACTTGGCACGGATCTCGACCAGCGTCATGTTCGGGCTGTCGTCGATGTAGAGCGGTGCGTCGTTGATGCGCCCGCGCGTCGCGGCGATCGTCGTCCAGTCGCGCGAATCCAGCGTGCCCTTGCGCATGCTCTGCAGCGGCACGGCACCCTCGGCACTCATCAGACGCATCGCGATCTCGCTGCGCCCCATTTCGAGCGAGAAGAAGATCGTCGGCATGTCGTGGGCGATCGCGGCTGCGCGGGCGAAGTCGAGCGCGAGCGTCGACTTACCCATGGCGGGACGCGCGGCGATGATGATCATCTGCCCGGGGTGCAGACCGTTCGTGAGCTGATCGAGACCCGAGAAGCCGGTCGGGATGCCGGTCATCTGTCCGTCGCGCCCGCGGGCCGCCTCGATCTCTTCGACCGCGGCATCGACCGCCGTCGTGAGCGGGACGTAGTCTTCGGTAGCCTCGGCCCCGGTCACCCCGTAGATCTCGGCCTGGGCGTTGTTGACGAGGTCGAGCGCTTCGCCCTGACCGGAGTAGCCCATCTGCACGATGCGCGTTCCGGCCTCGACCAGGCGACGCAGCAGTGCACGCTCCGAAACGATCGACGCGTAGTAGCCGGCATTGGCCGCGGTCGGGACGATCGAGGTCAGGGTGTGCAGGTAGTCGGCACCGCCGGCGCGTTGCAGCTCGCCGGTCTTGATCAGCTCGTCGGTGACGGCGACGACGTCGGTCGGCTCACCGTGCGAATACAGCGACAGGATGGCTTCGAAGATCAGCTCGTGCTTCGGCACGTAGAAGTCGGGTCCACGGAGCGTCTCGATGACGTCGGCGACAGCATCCTTCGACAGGAGCATCCCGCCGAGTGCCGACTGCTCGGCGAGGGTGTCGTGCGGGGGAGTCCGTTCGGGTCCGCGGGGGGCTCCGCCGAGGCGTTCCTCCGAGATGTCGGCGATCGACATCGCGCTCCCTTCCGCCGAAACCGGCCCCCCACCGCGTCACGCGGGTGGTCTTCTGTCCGGCCCGTCTCGGGGCGCGGATTACGTCATGCAGCCCTGACGAGCGCATCTCTTTCGGAAAAACGCCGAGCGGGTGTGTCCGATCGCCGGGTCCCCGACAGCAGATCAGACACTTCCGACACTCGCCCGGAACGTCCTGTTCCGGCCTCCCCCGAAGTGCGCTCCCTCACGGTAAAGGCGTCCAGATTCACCCGCAACACGCCCTGTGGATAACTTTGTGGAAACACGGCCAGACACGCCGCTATGCCTGTGCATGAAGCCTGTGGACAACTAGATGAGAACCGTCTCATGTTGTCTTTTTTAACATCACTGAACTGGGTTTTGTTACTTCACAGGCTGTGGAAACAAGATGTGGTTGAAGCATTGCTTGAAGGTTCGACATCCGGGGTCAGGGTGTGCACAACCCCGCTGGATTTTGCGCTATGGGGGTTTACGAATGCGCCCCACGGGGGTAACGTCCCTGGCTACGCAAGCATTCACATGCAAGCCGATTGTCCAACCGGGGGGTGAGGGCATGAACGTTGAGGTCGAACCACGACAGGGTCGATGGTCACGCTTGCTCCTGCTCGCGGGCGGAATCGGACTCGCCTGGTGCGCTGTGACCACTTTCGGTCAGTCCTCGTCGGCGTCCGCCGCAGAAGAAGACCCCAGCGGCCTGCTCGGCATCGTCAGTTCGACGGTGCAGGAGACGACCTCGCTCGCGACGACCGTCATCGACAGGGTCGAACCCGTCGTCGTGGAAGTGGTCGAGGCCGTCGCCCCACCCGCACCCGCTCCCGCACCCGCTCCGCAGACTCCCACGCCCGTCGTCACGCCAGTCATCCAGGGCGTCGCGAACGTCGCCACAACGGTCGTCTCGGGTGTCGCCGACACCACGGCATCTGCGCTCCACGGAACGGCCGACACCGTCGATGGAGTCTCCGGCGTCGTCGCCGAGACGACCACCGGCATCTCCGTCAGCCAGTCCCTCGCCCCGCTTCTCGCGGCGCTCGACGAACTGCCGGTTCTCGGCACGGTCACCGGCGAGCTGGGAGTGACGGAGACGCTCGGCTCGGCCGTGGGTACGGTCGATGCGCTGCTCACGGCCGTCACCGGCACCGCCACCACGATCGTCGGAAGCCCCGGACAACCGGGCAGTGGAGGCATCCTGCCCCTTCCTGACTCTCTGCTCCCGGGCACTGCGACGCAGCCGATACCCGTCGTGTCCCCGAGCGTCTCGGCAGCGCCCCTCGCGATGCAGCAAGCGCTCGCCTTCGGAGGATTCTTCGCCGGGGCGCTGGTCATCGCGTCCGTCGTGCCGGTCGCTGCCACGTCGGGGACCGGATCCGTACGCTGGGGCGGCTGGCCCCTGGCGCCTTCGGGGCCCTCGGGGGCACCCGCATCGCTCTCGGCGGCCGCGGGCACAGCGACGCTCTGGGCAGCTCTCGTCGAATACTCGTGGCGCTCCCACCCGCTCGGTGGCGCGCGCCTCACACTCTCGGACGACGCCCTCCCGGGCGCTCCCGTTCTCGCAACCGACGTCTCTCCTGACTGACGGGGATCGCGTCGCGCACTCGTGCGCGGCAGACGATCCGGTGCGCCGCTCGGCGCGCTGACACCCATCCAGTCAGGAGATTCATCATGCGTAGGACCATCAAGCGAGCGCTCCTCGGCGCGCTCATCGGAGGCGGACTCGCCTTCGCCGGGGCGACCGTCGCCCAAGCTGCGGAGACATCCGGAGACGACGGCACGGCATCCGGCACCCAGGCACTCGTGAACGTCACGCTGCCCGTCACCCTCGGCGGCAACGGCATCTCGGTGCTCGGGGATTCATCCAGCAGCGGCGCGACAACGCCCGCTCCGGCCCCGGCGCCCGTCGAACCGGCGGTCACCACCGGCGGCACGGACGGCCTCGCGTCGGGCACGCAGGGCGTCGTGAGCGTCGACGTGCCGATCACTGTGGGCGGCAACGCCATCTCGGTGCTCGGCGACAGCCAGTCGACCGACAGCGCGGGGATGGATGCCTCGGCACCCGCTCCGGCAGAATCCGCCGAGCCCGCGCCCGCACCCACCACCTCCGGTGAGGACGCGATCCTCGGCGGAACGCAGGCGGTCGCGCCCGTCCAGGCACCGGTCACGGTGGGCGGCAACGCCATATCCGTCCTCGGCGACAGCCAGTCCACGGACTCCAGCACGGCGCCCGGCACCACGGGAACCGGCACGGGAACGGACGCGACCACCAACGGTGACGACAGCATCGCCAGCGGCACGCAGGTGCAGGCGCCCGCCCAGGCGCCCGTCACGGTAGGCGGCAACGCCATCTCCGTCCTCGGCGACAGTCAGTCGTCGGAAGCCAGCACGGCACCCGGCACCACGGGAACCGGCACGGGAACGGACGCGACCACCAACGGTGACGACGCGATCCTCGGCGGTACACAGGCGGTCGCGCCCGTCCAGGCACCGGTCACGGTGGGCGGCAACGCCATCTCCGTCCTCGGCGACAGCCAGTCCACGGACTCCAGCACGGCGCCCGGCACCACGGGAACCGGCACGGGAACGGACGCGACCACCAACGGTGACGACGCGATCCTCGGCGGTACACAGGCGGTCGCGCCCGTCCAGGCGCCCGTCACGGCCGGCGGCAACGCCATCTCCGTCCTCGGCGACAGCCAGTCGACGGGAGCCATGGTCGCGGCACCGACTACGGGCGGCACCGGTGGGCCGGTCACGACGGGCACCGAGGGCATCCTCGGTGGAACCCAGCTGGTCGCACCGATCGCCCTGCCGCTGACGCTGGGCGGCAACGCCGTCTCCGTCGTCGGCGACAGCACCACGACGGGTCCCACGGGCCCGGTCGTGCCGACGGACCCCACGGACCCGACGGACCCCACCGACCCGGGGACCCCGGGCACGGACGGCCCCGGTGACGGCACGCCGGGCACCGGGGGCACGGAGATAGGTGTCACCGCCGGCGTCGGCGCGGCGCCTGCAGCCCTGTCCGTTTCGGCACTGGCCCAGACGGGCTCGATGCCCGTCGGCGCGTGGGTCGCGCTGTTCGCGATCCTCTCGGGCTTCGCACTCGTCGGCACGGCGGCCCTGCGCCGTCGCCCCGCGCGGGACTGAGTGTGTGGGCGTTGCGCCGGGGGGTTAGCGCGCCCACACGAAAGACGGATGCCGCGGAACCGCCCCGAAAGGGGGTTCCGCGGCATCCGTCCCGCGCGTTGCCGTACTACTTGGCTGCGACCACCTGGAGGGTGATCACGGCGGTGAGGTCGTCACGCAGGCGAACGGTCGCCTCGTGCTCGCCCACCGACTTGATCGCCGAGGTGATCTGGATCTTGCGCTTGTCGAGGTCACCGAGACCGGCGGCCTTGACGGCGTCCGCGATGTCACCGGTCTTGACCGAACCGAACAGGCGCCCTTCGGCACCCGCCTTGACGGCCAGGCGCACCTTGGCGCCCTCGAGGGCGTCCTTCAGGGCGACGGCGGACTCGTGATCGTGGATCGCGCGCGACTCGCGGGCGGCCCGGATGGACGCGACCTGCTTTTCGCCACCGCGGCTCCACGCCACGGCGAATCCCTGGGGGATGAGGTAGTTCCGGGCGTACCCGGCCTTGACATCGACGATGTCGCCGGCGCTACCGAGCCCGGCGACCTCGTTCGTGAGAATCAGCTTCGACATGGGTGCTCCTTACCGACCCGCGCCGGCGTAGGGCAGGAGCGCCATTTCGCGCGCGTTCTTGATCGCCGTGGCGATCAGACGCTGCTCCTGCACCGAGACACCGGTGATACGACGGGCGCGGATCTTCCCACGCTCCGAGATGAACTTGCGAAGCGTCGCGACATCCTTGTAATCGATGATGCCAACGCGAATCGCCTTTGCGGGGGCGGTGACTTTTCCGCCCTTACGCGGCTTGCGGCGGTCGCCGCTCGACTTTCCAGCCATAAGTGGTCTTCCTTGGTTGTGGTGGGATGCCTGGGTCACAGGCATCCGAAATGCTTAGAAGGGGGTGTCGTCGCCGTAGGCGCCGGGAGCGCTCCAGGCCTCGCCACCGGCGTTGCCGTTTCCGCCGGTCGAAGAGGAGGAGGGCGTGGCCCACGGTTCCTCGGCGACCTGCTGGCGTCCCTGACCGCCGCCACCGCCACCGCTCGCGGCACGCGTGACCTGAGCGGTCGCGTAACGCAGCGAGGGGCCGATTTCGTCGACCTCGAGTTCGATCGAGGTGCGCTTCTCGCCCTCGCGCGTCTCGTAAGAGCGCTGCTTGAGGCGGCCGGTCGCGATGACCCGCATGCCCTTGGTCAGCGAACCCGCGACGTGCTCGGCGAACTCGCGCCAGACCGACGCGCGAAGGAACAGCGCTTCGCCGTCCTTCCACTCGTTGGCGGCACGGTCGAAGTTGCGCGGCGTCGACGCGATCGTGAAGTTCGCGACGGGGAGCCCGTTCTGCGTGTAGCGCAGCTCGGGATCGGCCGTGAGGTTACCCACGACGGTGATGATCGTCTCGCCGGCCATCGCGGTTACGCGTCCTTCTTGGCCTTGGCAGGCGCGGCAGCCTTGCGGGCGGCCTTCTCTTCAGCGCGCTTCTTCTCGGCCTCGACCTGAGCGAAGCCCTCTTCCGCACGCAGCACCTTGGTGCGCATGACGGCTTCGGACAGCTTCAGCTGACGGTCGAGCTCCTGAGTGGCGGCGCTGGTGGCCGTGAAGTTCACGACGGCGTAGATGCCCTCGTTCTTCTTCTGGATCTCGTACGCGAGACGGCGGCGGCCCCAGATGTCGACGTTGTCGATCGAGCCACCATCGTTCGTGATGACCTTCAGGAACTTGTCGAGGCTCGGGGCGACCGTGCGCTCGTCGATCTCGGGATCGAGGATGACCATGAGTTCGTACTGGTGCGTCACTAACCCACCTCCTTCGGACTAGAACGGCTGCCGAGCATCTCTCGACAGCAGGAGGGTGTGTGCATGTCGTCACGGTTTCGCGGACGGGCCACGGCCGGACAACCTTCGTAGTCTAGCGGATGTCGCGGATCCACCCAAGCGGGGGTGTGCCCCACGTGCCATCACCAAGAAACCCTGGTCGGCCGCCCGGACAACATTCCGGATCACCGAGCCGAATCTGCGCCGATCCGGCCGCCCCCCAGCCTCACCCCGCAGGTTTCTCCGGAGTGTTGTGCAGGGCGCCGGTGGGTAGCGTGGCCTCATGGACTGGATAGCGGACACATCGCCGGGGGACTGGTTGCGCGAGCGGGTCGATGCGACGTGGACGGATGCGTCGGGCATGCACACCGTCGTGCCCCGCGGCTTCCCCGCCTATGCCCGGATCTTCCATCCCGCGACTCGGTCGCGACCCGTCGGACAGCCCTGGCCGCCCCTTCCCTACGACGACCACGCCCGCGCCTGGGCGGCTTTCGGGCGGTCCCAGCCCGAGATCGACACCGAGAACGTCACCTGGGCGCGGACCGCCCTGGCGTTCGGGACCCGGATGCATCCCGAAGCGCAATGGAATCGCGTCGTCGGGGCCCACGATCTCGAACAGGGGTGGCAACAGGTCCGCGGTCCGGAGGGCTGGCAGTACGACGCCCCGGCGGAGGGTCGGATGGACGTCGCACAGCTGCCCGCGCTGGCGCGACTGCTGGCCGCCGAGACCACGACCCCGCACCACGGCTATGCGGGAGTGTGGGATGGCTACGGCGGTCTCGTCGGATTCACGGGCGAAGCGCCCTCGCGCGCGGTCCTGACCTTCTCCGCAGATCCGACCGTGGGCGACGACGAGTCCCTGCAGGACCGGCACCGCGCCATGCTCGAGGCCAGCACGCGCGACCCCTTCAACAACGTCTTCCGCAAACCGACCTGGCAGCCGGGCATCCTCTCGGACGAGATCTCCCGCGGCGCACGGCTGGAGTTGCCCCAGCGCTCCTATGTCTTGTTCTCGGCCGGTGCGACGTCGTTCACGGATGCTTCGTGGCCCGACCTCGCGCCCTGGGTCGGCCCCGACGAGGCGCACGCCTGGGCCCAATCGCCGAACGTCATGTGGCCCACCGACCGCGCGTGGGTCGTGGTCAGCGAGATCGATTTCGACTCGACGGTCGTCGCAGGTTCGGCTGAACTGATTGCGCAAATCTGTGCCGCGTCCGGGCTCGAGGCCCTTCCGTTGCGTGAGGGCGCCGACCTGTCGTGGGACGGCGACGAGGTCAACCGGTGAGCGGCGCCGGACCCGCGGCATCCGTTTCCTTCGACGCACGCCCCCTGATCGAGCCCGCCAGGCCCGCCGACATCCGTGCGTTCACCGCCCGGCTGCGCGCGGAAGGGCGGCTCGCGTCGCCGTTCTCGGGCAGCCGTGGCGTGCAGCTCGTGGTGCTGATCGTGGTCGCCGGGATCTTTGCGCTGGTGTTCCTGAGCGTGTTCGGCACGATCCTCACGATGCTCGCCGCGTCGGGGTCATTCGGGTGGCTGACCGTTCTGCCGGTGCTGGCGATGCTCGCCGTCGGCGGCGGCATCGCCTGGATCGGCGTGCGGATCTTCACCGGAAGCCGCGAGCGCTGGTACCGACTGGCGCGCTTCGCCGAGGCGAACGCGATGTCGTACGTGCCGACCCTGGCCGACCCCCGGCTGCCCGGAATGATCTTCAGTCAGGGGCATTCGCGCGCGGCCAACGACCTCGTGCGGGGCGAACACCCCCGCTTCGTCGAGTTCGCGAACTATCGCTACGTGACCGGTTCGGGAAAGAACCAGTCGACCCACAAGTGGGGGTACGTCGCGATCAAGCTGGATGTTCCCCTGCCTCACATCCTGCTCGACGCCGTCGGCAACAACGGCCTGTTCGGATCGAACCTGCCGACATCCTTCGATCGCGATCAGCGCCTCAGCCTCGAGGGCGACTTCGACAAGTACTTCTCGCTGTTCTGCCCGCGCGGATACGAACGCGACGCTCTGTACCTGTTCACGCCCGACATCATGGCCCGGTTCATCGACAATGCCGCCCAGCTCGACGTCGAGATCGTCGACGACTGGCTGTTCCTCTACGCCAAACGCGACCTGTCCACCCTGGACCCCGCGACATGGGCGTGGCTGTTCGCCACGGTCGGCGCGCTGCTCGAGAAGTTCGCGCAGTGGTCGCGGTGGCGCGACGACCGATTGGTATCGGATGCGTCGGCTCGGGTGATGGGCGCCGCCGGCGGGCCTACGGGGACGACGGGTGGAGTGTTCGATCCGTTCGCAGCAGCGCCGGATCTCCGACCGCCGCCGGGTGTCGCACCCGAGGGACGACGCTTGAAGAGTCGCGTATCGGTGCTCGGCATCGTCGCGGTCGTGCTCTTCGTCGTGATCTGGGCGGTCTCGATCTTCCTCTGACGTGTGGCCCGTTCCCACGTCTGCGGCACGTTCCCGCATCCGCCCTGTCGATCGGTGTGGCGGACGCGGGAATGTGCAGCCGACGCGCGGCGGTGCCCTCTCCGCGGTCAGTCGAGGCCGAAGTCGGCGAGCTCGGACTCGGTGAGCATGCGCGACCGGATCAGGAATCGCATGCCCGTGGGTCCTTCGACGCTGAAGCCCGCTCCGCGCCCCGCCACCACATCGATCGTCAGGTGGGTGTACTTCCAGTACTCGAACTGCGACTCCGACATATAGATCTCGACCGGATCATCCAGCCCGACGTCGATCGAGCCGAGCAGCACGTCGGAAGGCCCGGTGATGAACATGCCGACGGGATAGCACATGGGCGCTGACCCGTCGCAGCATCCGCCCGACTGATGGAACATCAGCGGCCCGTGCTGCAGGGTCAGCTGCCGCACCATGGTGGCCGCGGCATCCGTCACTGCCACGCGTTCGCTCATGTCTGTCGTGCTCATCCCTTCGCTCCCTTCACCATGCACCGGCACCGCCATGTCCCAACTACTCCGTTTCGTGTCCCACTTTCGCCCGGAATGGAGCGCCCATAGCGGGCGAAAGTGGGACACGGGATGCAGGAGGCGACTCAGAAGAAGCCCATCGGCCCCTCTGCGTACGACACCAGCAGGTTCTTCGTCTGCTGGTAGTGGTCGAGCATCTTCAGGTGGTTCTCGCGCCCGATACCGGACTGCTTGTACCCGCCGAACGCCGCGTGCGCGGGGTACTGGTGGTAGGTGTTGGTCCAGACGCGCCCGGCCTCGATCGCCCGCCCCGCGCGGTACGCGATGTCGCCCGAACGGCTCCACACACCGGCGCCGAGGCCGTAGAGGGTGTCGTTGGCGATGTCGATCGCCCCGTCGAAGTCGTCGAACGAGGTCACCGAGACGACCGGTCCGAAGATCTCCTCCTGGAAGATCCGCATGTCGTTCGTGCCCTCGAAAACGGTCGGCTGCACGTAGAAGCCGTCCGAGAGATCGCCGCCGAGATCCACGCGCTCGCCCCCGGTGAGCAGCTTCGCGCCACCGGCCTTGCCGATGTCGATGTAGCTGAGGATCTTCTCGAGCTGGTCATTGGATGCCTGGGCCCCGAGCATCGTCGCCGGATCCAGGGGGTTGCCCTGCACGATCTTGCCGACCCGGTCGAGTCCGTCGCCGAGGAACTCGTCGTAGATCGAACGCTGGATCAGCGCCCGCGAGGGGCAGGTGCAGACCTCGCCGCCGTTCAGGGCGAAGAACGTGAAGCCCTCGAGCGCCTTGTCGTAGTAGTCGTCCCGCGAGCGCGCGACGTCCTCGAAGAAGACGTTGGCGCTCTTGCCGCCGAGCTCGAGCGTCACGGGGATGAGGTTCTGCGAGGCGTACTGCATGATCAGGCGGCCGGTCGTGGTCTCGCCCGTGAAGGCGACCTTGCGGATGCGCTTGTGCTGCGCGAGCGGTGCGCCCGCCTCGATGCCGAACCCGTTGACGATGTTCACGACTCCGGCGGGCAGCAGATCGCCGATGATGTCGAACAGGAACATGATCGACGCCGGGGTCTGCTCGGCGGGCTTCAGGACGACGCAGTTGCCGGCCGCGAGCGCGGGGGCGAGCTTCCACGTCGCCATGAGGATCGGGAAGTTCCACGGGATGATCTGCCCGACCACACCGAGCGGCTCGTTGAAGTGGTAGGCGACGGTGTCTTCGTCCAGCTGGCTGAGCGAACCCTCCTGCGCACGCAACACCCCGGCGAAGTACCGGAAGTGATCGACGACCAACGGGATGTCTGCGGCCAGGGTCTCGCGGACGGGCTTGCCGTTGTCCCACGTCTCGGCCACGGCGATCATCTCGAGGTTCTGCTCGATGCGATCGGCGATCTTGTTCAGGATGTTGGCGCGCTCGGCCGGTGTCGTCTTCTTCCACGAGGCGAACGCCTTCCACGCGACATCCACGGCCCGATCGATGTCCTCGGCGGTGCCGCGGCCGACCTCGCAGAAGGGCTTGCCGTTGACCGGCGAGATGTTCTCGAAGTACTGGCCCTTCACCGGATCGACGAACTCGCCGCCGATGTAGTGCCCATATCTGTTGCGGTACTCGGCGAGCGCCCCGCGCTGGCCCGGGGCTGCGTAGACGCTCGAGACGCCCTCTTCGACGATGGTCATGTCTGTCTCCTTCGACGTGTCATGAGTGAGCGGCATGCGCTGCCGCGATCTGCGTCGACGGTAGGCCGCGCAACGTTGCATCGCGTTGCGCGGGCGCGGATGGCTCGACCCCGGGGGCCTGTCAGGCTTCGAGGCGCGCGATGCGCGCGACGAGACCCGCGCGCCGGGGGGAACGAGCCGGCAGCAGACTCAGGCACAGCCGCAGGACTTCGTCGTCTTCGGACGCCTCTTCGGTATCGGCATACGCCAGGAGGACGTCGACGGATGCCTCGGCGATGAGTGCCTCGCGAAGGGACTGGCGAACGCTGTCTCTGACCATCTCGACGCCGGGCGCGACCGAGTCCGGCAGCACCGCGCCCCGATAGGCCGCGAGCGCGACGCGGTGAGCGCCGCGGTCGAGAAGCGACAGCACGTGCTGGGCGTCCGTCTCGAGTTCCGGCCCGAGGCGATACGGGCGCGAGGCGGGAACGAGGTGCGGGGCGGTGCGCTCGAGCGCCTTCCGCAGGCGAACCATCTCGGGCCGGAGGGTCTCTGCCGAGGCACTCTCGCCGTAGACGAGCTCGGCGAGCCCGTCGGCCGACAGGCCCTGACGGTGGGTCGCGAGCATCAGGAGGATCTCGGCATGACGGGCGCTGAGCTCAGTCATCCGGTCCGAACCTTCGCCCGCGATCTCGAGGAGCGCCCGATCCCGTCCGAGCACGCGGAGCGTCGAGCGCACGACCTCGGGCCGCGGGGCACGGCGTCGCGGCCGCCGGGTTTCCGCAGCCGTCGGGGGGCCCGCCGCCCGCGCACGCAGCCGAGCGACGAGCAGCTCACCCTCGACCGCCCGGGCCGTCGCATCCACCAGAAGTTGTGCCTGCGGGGTGACGGCGCTCGACCCGCCCGTGACGTCGATGACGCCCAGGATGCGTCGGGTCTCGGGATCGTGCACGGGCGCAGCCGTGCAACTCCAGGGCTGGACCAGACGGTTGTAGTGCTCGGCGCCACGGATCTGCACCGATCGATCGAGGGCCAGGGCGGTCCCCGGGGCGGCGGTTCCGACCACGGATTCCGACCAGTTCGCGCCCGCGACGAATCCCATCTCGCCCGTCAGCGCGCGCACGTTTCGGTCACCCTCGACCCAGAGCAGGCGCCCGGCAGCATCGCCGACCGCGACCGCGACACCCGATTCGGCCGCGTCACCGGGCAGGAGCAGCGCTCGGATCATCTCGAGCACCTCCGCGAGCGGATGCGTGCGGCGATACTCCTCGAGTTCCGCGGGCGACAGCGCCACGGGCGGGAGCGCCTCGGCGCCGACGAGGCCCGCGAGCGATCGGCGCCAGGATTCACGCACGAGGGGACGCACGTCGAGCAGGCGCTGATCGCCGGAATTGCCGTGCACCAACTCGTCATGCGCGCGCTCGATCAGCAGGCGCGACGTCTCGGGCGAGACCTCGCGCCGCGACGACCACGGCGACGACATGCGGATCCCATCTGCGTTGACGGTCCGCACAGGCTATCGCGCGCATTTGTCACGGGCCAGGGGGCTGACGGGATGCACACCCGGAGGAGCAGACTGAGAAACGCAGAGAACTGAGAACACGCAGAGAATGGGAGTTGACCATGAAGGCAGTCCAGTACCGCGAGATCGGCAAAGGTCCCGAGGTCGTCGAGATCGATACACCGGAGCCCGGGCCCGGGCAGATCCGACTCAAGGTCACGGCAGCAGGGCTCTGCCACTCCGATTGGTTCCTGATGGACCTCCCGGCTGAGCAGTACATCTACGGCCTACCGCTGACTCTCGGACACGAGGGCGCGGGGACGGTCGACAAGCTGGGCGAAGGGGTCGAGGGCATCGAGCTCGGCGGTTCATACGCGATCTACGGTCCGTGGGGGTGCGGACAGTGCCACGCGTGCTCCCAGGGGCGGGAGAACTATTGCCCGAACGCCGCGGCCCAGGGCATTGCCCCTCCCGGCCTGGGCGCCCCCGGTGCGATGGCCGAGTACGTGATCGTCGACGACGCACGCCACCTGGTGCCGCTCGGCGATCTCGATCCGGTCGCGACCGTGTCCCTCACGGACGCCGGCCTGACGCCGTACCACGCGATCCGGTCAGCCGCAGCAAAGCTGTACCCCGGCGCGACCGCCGTCGTCATCGGCGCGGGCGGCCTCGGCCACGTCGCGATCCAGATCCTGCGGGCCGTCTCGTCGGCCACGGTGATCGTGGTGGATCTGAACGAGGACAAGCTCGCGCTCGCGCGCGAAGTGGGTGCCCACCACACCGTGATCTCGGGCCCTGACACGGTCGCCGAGATCAAGCGGCTGACGGGAGAGGCGGGCGCCGAGACCGTCTTCGACTTCGTCGGGGTGCAGCAGACGATCGACACCGCGCGCGCCGTGGTGGCGATGGATGGCTTCGTGCACATCGTCGGGATCGGTGGCGGCACGATGCAGACCGGGTTCTTCGCCACCCCGTTCGGTGCGGCGGTTCGTGCCCCGTACTGGGGATCGCGCAGTGAGCTGATCGAGGTACTCGATCTCGCCCGCGCGGGCGATGTCGAGGTGCACGTCGAGCGGTACGGCATCGACGACGCCGTCGAGGCGTACGCGAAACTGCACGCGGGAACCGTGCGGGGCCGAGCCGTCGTCGTGCCCTGAGCCCCGCCTTCCCTGAGCCGCAGCGCCGCTCCGCCCCCGCAGAAGTGGGGCGCGGAGCGGCGTCGGCATTCGAACGCGGAGGATGCCTAGGCGGTCGGCTGTTCCGTGAGGTTGCCCGATGCCCATCGACCGAGCTCGTCGAGAATCGGCAGCAGACGTTCGCCACTGTCGCTCAGCGCGTACGCAACCGCGGTCGGGGGACCGGGGGTGACGGTGCGCACAACGAGTCCGGCCTCGGCGAGTCCGGCCAGGCGGTCCGACAGCACGGCGTCGCTGATGCCCGGAACCCCAGCACTTCAAGACCTGGTTCGACCTTGCCTACACCGATCCGCGCATCGACCCGCAGGGCACCGCGCTCCGCGGCAAGCCCGCAACCCTCGTCACGGTGCTCGGTGGCAACTACGCCCCCGGAACGCCGAAGGAAGGGTGGGATCACTCGACCGCGTGGCTGCGTCGCGTTCTGGAGGATGTCTGGGGCCTCGACCTGCGGGTCGTGGAGCGTCCCTTCACGCTCGTCGGCGTGAACCCGGCCCTCGACGCGTTCGTCGATGTGGCCGCGGACCTGAAGCAGACGGCCGAGACGCACGCCGTCCGATCCGGTCGCGAGATCGCGGGACTCGCCGCCTCTGCCGCGAGCTGAATTCGGAACGGAAGGAAGTGCTCAGGCGCGCGCGGCCCACCAGGCACGCAGCCGCGCCTCGGCCTCGACCTCGCCGAGAACGCCCTCGTCCAGGCGTAGATCGAGCAGGAAGCGGTACGCCTCGCCCACCTCGCGTCCCGGGGGGATCCCCAGCACCTCCTGGATGCGGTTGCCGTCGAGCTCGGGTCGAATCGACTGCAACTCTTCCTCGGCCTCGAGCTCGGCGATCCGCCGCTCCAGATCGTCGTAGGCGGTCCGCAGCCGCGTCGCCTTGCGCTTGTTGCGTGTCGTGACATCGGCGCGGGTCAAGATGTGCAGACGTTCGAGCTGCTCACCGGCATCGCGCACATATCGACGCACGGCCGAGTCGGTCCACGTGCCCTCCGAGTAGCCGAAGAAGCGCAGATGCTGATCGACCAGGTGCGTGACGGCAGCGATCGTGTCCGAATCGAACCGCAGGGCCTGCAAGCGCTTGCGTGCCAGCCGAGCCCCGACCGCGTCGTGATGGTGGAACGTCACCCCACCGCCCGACTCGAGCTTGCGCGTCGCGGGCTTGCCGATATCGTGCAGCAGGGCCGCGAGGCGGAGCGGGACATCCGGATCCGCATCCGGGTGTCGCTCACCCTCGAGGTCGATCGCCTGCTTCAGCACGGTCAGCGAGTGCTCGTAGACATCCTTGTGGTGGTGGTGCTCGTCCACCTCGAGGCGGAGAGCCGGCAGCTCGGGAAGGAAAACGCCCGCGAGCCCCGTCTCGACGAGCAGACGGATGCCGCGTACAGGATGGTTCGTCTGAAGCAACCGTACGAGCTCACCCTGGATGCGCTCCGGGCTGACGATCGCCAGGCTGTCGCGCATCGCCGTGATCGCCTCGAGCGCGTCATCGGCGACGATGAACCCGAGCTGGGCCGCGAAACGGGCGGCACGAAGCATCCGGAGCGGGTCGTCGCCGAAGCTCACGGCCGGGGCTACGGGAGTGCGCAGGATCTGGCTGAGGAGGTCTTCGACGCCCGAGGTCGGGTCGACCAATTGGGGGCCGGGCACACGCAGCGCCATGGCGTTGACGGTGAAGTCGCGGCGCACGAGGTCGTCCTCGAGCCTGTCGCCGAACTCGACGACCGGCTTGCGGGTCTCGCCGTCGTACGCATCTGCACGATATGTGGTGATCTCGACCTGTTCCCCGCGGATGCGGGCACCGATCGTGCCGAACGCGCGTCCGATGTCCCACTGCGCCGTGCTGATCGGCTTGACGATGCGCAGGATGTCGTCGGGCCGTGCGTTGGTCGTGAAGTCGAGGTCGTGGGTGGGTCGGTCGAGAAGCGCGTCACGAACCGGCCCGCCCACGATCGCGAGCTCGAACCCCGCGCGCTCGAACGCACCGGACAACTCCGCCACGATGGGCGACGCGGCCAGACTCGCGAGTCGGCCGAGGCCCTCGGCCATACTCACCATGTCATCCAGCCTACCGACGCGTGTCCGACGGCGATGCGGGCGGCGGGCCCGGGCGATCGGTGAAGGTCAAGAACCCGTCTTCGAGCAGACCGCGAACACGGGGAAGGAGGTCGGCCCGCAGCAGTTCGGGATCGACCTCGAGCAGCTCCGCGATCGCGGCGATCAGGCGTCCCACGGGCAGGTCGCCATCGCTCGCACCGACCAGCGCGGCGAGGGCGGGGTCGACCGCGAGCGTGCGTCCGAAGCCCCCGCCCTGCCGCAGCTCGATGACACTCGGGTCTTCGGCACCGGGCAGGTAGTGGCGCGCCTCGGTGACATCACCGGCGGCAAGCAGAACCGCCGCGGCCAGCTCGTCATCGCTCAGTCGCGTCTGGCGGTCATGGGCGCGCAAGCTTTCGGCGAGATGCATGCCCAGAGCGGCATTCGCGCCGATGACGCCCTCGACACGTTCGAACCGCGACAGGCTGGGCCGACCATCCGACGCCCGACGCAGCAGGATGTAGCCGAATCCGACCTCGCGAACCTCCCGAGCCTCGAAGTCGTCCAGCCAGGCCGCGAGCATCGATCCGAAGGCGGCGGTGCCCGGCACGGTGCCGCCGTCGCGAATCCAGAGTTCGGCGTATGCGATCGGATCCATCCGGTCACGTTCGATCACCCACGCATCGAGGGGAACGGGTGATGCGGCCACCCAGTCGCGCACACGGTGCAGGCCATCGCGACCGTCGACATACTCCCAGTTACCCAGCAGCTGCGCGATTCCACCCGGCGTCAGGTGTGCCCCGACCGTGGTGACGATGTCGCGCACCAGCGCATCGCCCGTCAGGCCGCCATCGCGGTACTCGTATGCGGGAACGTCGGCGCCGCGCGGCGTGATCACGAACGGCGGATTCGAGACGACGCGGTCGAAGACCTCCTCACCGATCGGCTCGAACAGGCTTCCGCGGAGCGTCCGGATGCCGTCCACATCGTTGAGGAGGGCGTTCAACCGCGTGAACCGGAGAGCGGCCTCCGAGATGTCGGTCGCCGTCACCTCCGGGCTGTCTCGCCGGGCACGCAGTGATTGGATGCCGCAACCGGAACCCAGGTCGAGCACGCGCACGGCCGGCGTCGGAAGCTGCAAGCCTGCAAGGGTCAGCGAGGCCCCGCCGACGCCGAGGACGTGGTCTTCGGGAAGTGGTCCGCTGCGCACCGACTCGTCGATGTCGCTCGCGATCCACCACTCGCCCGCACCGTGTTCGTCGACGTATGCCTGCGGACGTATCAGGACGGACGGAATGACCGACCCGTCAGCAATTCGCACGAGGCCGAGCTTCTCGACGCCCGGCACCGTCGCCGTCCGGAGCGCCGTCTGCGCGTCGGACAGCGGCACGGGACTGCCCAGGAAGAAGAGTCGCGCCAACACGGCCACGTCGGACCGGGATCCCGCCACCTCACGGCGCGCGGGAAGCGCCATGCCGCGCCCGAGCGCCTCGTCGGCCGCGACACCCCAGAGCGCGCGCAATCGGGCACCCGTGTAGCCGGCGTCGGCCAGGTCCACCGCGAGGGCGCGCGCGAGCGCCGGATCAGGTTCGGGGATCATCCCTCCATTCAAGCGTGCCCGTCGGGGCGCCGCTCACCCGAACGTCGCTGAAGCCTGTCCCCGCGGCCTCTGCCCGCTCAACACCGTCGACCGGCGGCGGTGCGCCGGGAACGCAGAGGCGAGCGCCGTAGAATCGGGCGAAATGTGCGAACTCTCGCACTCAACGAAAAACCCGGACTCACCGTGACGCACCTCTTCTTCGGTTCCGGCGTGCGGCGCGGTCCGGCGCCGGAAGGGTCCGACGTGCAGCGCGACCCGATCTTCGCCGGCCCGCGAGACGTCGTCCGTCGCAGAGGTTTCGGGCGCCTGGTGCGCGTCGCCGCCCTTCTCGCCGTGACGACATCCTTCGTGCTCGCCGGGACCTCCGTCGCTGCCGCGTCGCCCAGTCCCTCACCGACTCCCGATACCGCCGAGCCGACACTGGTTCTTTCGCCACTCGCACACGGCGTCGTGCCCTTCGGTGCGGCACTGAGCTCGACGATCGAGGTGTCGAACCCCACCTCCGCCGACCTGAGCCCGGCCGCACTCACGCTGGAACTCAGTGACGCGCCTCTGGGCACCACCGCAGAGTTGGACGACTGGATCGACGACGGCCGACTCGGCCCCGAGGCATCCGTCGTCGATCGTCCGGCGGTCGGCACGATCGCGCCGGGCGACAGCGGGATCGTGGTCTCGACGGTCGCTGCCGAGGCGCTGGCGGGTCGCGCGCCCGGTGTGTATGCGCTCTCCGCCACGTACGGCGGAGACGTCGTTTCCCGGAGCGCCATCGTGCTCCAGAACGAGAGCCCCGCGGCGTCCTCGATCGGAGTCATCGTCGCGGTCACCGCGGGTCCGCGCGCGGCCGGGCTTCTCTCCGCCGACGAGTTGACCGCGCTCACGGGCCCCCAGGGACGCCTCACGGCTGTGCTTTCGGGCGTCTCCGGCACCTCGGCTGTTCTCGCGGTCGACCCCTCGGTGCTCGCGTCGATCCGCGTCCTCGGCGATTCGGCGCCCGCCAGTGCACTCGCCTGGCTCGACCGGCTCGCGGCGCTGCCGAACGAGCGCTTTGCTCTGCAATTCGGGGACGCGGATGTCTCGGTGCAGGCGGACGCGGGACTGACCACGCTGCTCGAGCCCACCAGCCTGGACTACGCGATGTCCGCGGACGACTTCACGGGCTCGGGCCCCGCGTCGACCCCGAATCCCGATCCGGCGCCAACCGGGAGCGGTGTGGATGACGACACCGCTGACGATGTCATCACTCTGCCGAGCCTGGATGAGCTTGTCTCCGTCCCCGGATCAGGGGCGGCGATCTTCTGGCCGGCTCAGGGCCGCGCCGACCAGAATGCGCTACGCGTGCTGACGCAGCAGCCCTCGCCGAGTGGCACCCCCGCGACGGTCCTGCTCAGCTCTGCCGAAGTCCGTCGATCCGAGGTGCGAGCGGCCGCAGCCACGGCTGACGGAATCCCGCTGCTCGTTTACGAAGCGGGATCGTCGAACGCGATGCGTGCGACTGCCGGCGCGCCGGCGGACGCCGCTCAGGCCTCATCCGCACGGATCTCCGCGCAGATCGCGCTCGAGGCGTCGAACTCGTCGGGCCCCCTCCTGATCACGACGGACCGGCTGCCCGAGGTCGGCGCCACCGCGCTGCGCGCCGCGATCGACACCGTCTTCGCCTATCCCGGCGTCGTCCCCGCAACTCTCAGCGCGCTCCTGGACGCCGAGCGGACCTCGGTCGAGAGCACCGCGCAACAGGACACGGAAGCCGCAACGCACCTGGACGCGCTTCTCGCGGGCGAGGCGAGCATCGCGAAGTTCTCGTCGATCATCGATGACCCGTCGCTCCTGACGGCCCCCGAGCGATCTTCGATCCTGCAGCTGATCGGCGCGGGGTGGCGTGACGATCCAGAGGCATGGGCGGCGGCTCTCACCGCACACGCGGATGTCACCACGAAGACGCTCACGTCCGTCGCGATACAGCAGCCCAGCACCGTGCAGCTCGTGAGCCCAGAAGCCGTTCTGCCCTTTTTCGTGCGCAACGACCTGCCGTTCCCCGTCAATGTCGTCCTCGTATCCACCCCCGACAACTTGCGCCTCGACGTCGAGCGCACCACGCCGGTACGGGCGGAGCCCGGCGTGAACACGCGAGTCGAAGTCGGGGTCCAAGCCCGCGTCGGCAGCGGCGAGGTGGGGATCGATCTACGCCTCCTCAGCCCCACCTTCGAGCAGGTCGGCCCCATCCAGCGGGCGGACGTCACCGTGCGCGCCGACTGGGAACGGATCGGAATCATCGGCCTCGGCGCGATCGTCGTGCTGCTCCTCGGTGCCGGCTTCGCTCGCACGGTGCTGCGTCGTCGTCGCGCTCGTGCGACTGACGCGACGAGCACCGAAGCGACGAACACCGACGATCCGGGAGCCGGCGAATCCAGCAACGATCCCACGCCGAAATCGCGCGATGAGTAGTCTCGGCCGCGCCAGCGCGATCCTCGGGGCAGGCACGCTCGTCTCACGCCTGACGGGCGTGGTCCGCTCCATGGTTCTCGTGATGGCGATCGGATCCGTGTTCAGCGGTGCCGCGGACGCTTTCACGACGGCGAACATGCTGCCGAACAATATCTACGCGATCGTCTCCACGGGAATCCTCACGGGTGTGATCGTGCCGCAGATCGTGCGCGCCGCGGCACACGCAGACGGTGGGGGAGCGTTCGTTTCCAAGCTCCTCACGCTCGGCACCATCGTGCTCATCGTCATCACAGGCCTGGCGACGCTCGCGGCGCCCTGGCTCGTCCAGTTGTTCGCACGCTATACCGGGGACCAGTACGCCCTCGCGGTCGCGTTCGCGTACTGGTGTCTGCCTCAGCTGTTCTTCTACGGTCTCTACGCGCTGGTGGGCGAGACTCTCAACGCTCGTCGCGTGTTCGGGCCCTACACGTGGGCGCCGATTCTCAACAATCTCGTCTCCATCGCGGGATTCATCGCGTTCATCGTTCTCTTCGGTGCGAACCGCACCGAGGTCGCGGACTGGACGCCCGACATGATCACCGTGCTCGCCGGCACGGCGACGGCGGGAATCGCCGCGCAGGCCGTCTTCCTGCTGTTCTTCTGGCGCCGATCCGGGCTGCACTTCCGGCCCGACTTCGCCTGGCGCGGGATGGGTCTGCGGCAAATGGGCAACCTTGCCTGGTGGACGCTGCTCATGGTGATCGTGGGCCAGATCGCTGGGCTGATTCAGGCGCAGATTGCCACGCTCGCGAGCACGGCGGGCGCATCGGTCGCGACGATGTCCTACGCGTGGTTCATCTTCATCCTCCCGTATTCGGTGATCGCGGTGTCGATCGGAACCCCCTACTTCACGCAGTTGAGCGAGCACGCTGCGGCCGGACGAGACGACGAGGTCCGCTCCGACCTCGGCACCAGCATCCGGACGATCAGCTTCTTCCTGGTGGGCGCCCTTGCTGCTGTGGTTGCCGCGGCGATTCCGGTCTCACGGATCTTCAGTAACAGCCCAACGGATGCGGCAGCGACCGCGCTCGTGTTGGGCGCTTACCTGATCGGGCTCGTCCCGCTGTCGATCCTGTACGTCATCCAACGCACGTTCTATGCCTACGGGGACACGTTCCGGCCGTTCCTGTTCACGCTCGTGCAGGCGGCTCTCGTGATCGTGACGGCGGTCATCGCGGGCGCCATCCTTCCCCTGGAATATCTCGCGGCCGGTATCGCCCTGGGTCAGTCGCTCGCCGGCATCATCCAGCTCACGATCGCGATCGTGCTGCTGCGCGGGCGACTCGGGCGACTCGACCTTCGAGCGCCCGCGCGGGCGCTCGGGCGATTCTTCCTCGCCGGCGTGCCAGCGGGTTGCCTCGGCTGGGGCCTCTTCCTCCTCCTCGGAGGCCTCGATGGTTGGACGACCTCGTCCATGCTGCTCGGTGTCGCGGGGGGTGCGCTCATCGGAAGCGTGACGCTCGCGGTCTATATCGGGATCCTGGCAGCGATGCGCGCGCCCGAGCTCGCGGCGGTCGCGCCGCTCATCCGCCGTCTGCGTCGGCGCTGACGTCTCGCCCCGCGCAGGCCCCACCCGGTGTTCCAGCACGTGGAATTCACCGGGCCGTGGAATGCTGCCGGACTACCATGGGTTGAAGCCCAGAGACAAGCAAAAGGGAGAAACACAGTGCGTCACGTGATCATCATCGGATCGGGTCCTGCGGGCTTCACCGCGGCTACCTACGCGGCACGTGCGAACCTCTCACCCCTCGTCGTGGCGAGTTCGGTCGAGGTCGGCGGAGAGCTGATGAATACGACCGAGGTCGAGAACTTCCCGGGCTTCCCCGAGGCGATCCAGGGCCCCGAGCTCATGGCCAAGATGCAGGAGCAGGCCGAGAAGTTCGGCGCCGAGATCCTGTACGACGATGTCATCGAGCTCTCGGTGGACGGACCCGTCAAGCGCGTGAAGCTCGGCAGCGGTGCCGAACACGAAGCGGCAGCCATCATCTACGCCACGGGTTCGGCCTATCGCAAGCTCGGTCTTCCGGGCGAGGAGCGCCTCTCGGGCCACGGCGTCTCGTGGTGCGCCACGTGTGACGGCTTCTTCTTCCGCGACCGCACGATCGCCGTGGTCGGAGGCGGCGACTCGGCTATGGAAGAGGCGACGTTCCTCACGCGCTTCGCCTCGAAGGTGTACATCATCCACCGCAAGGACACCCTGCGGGCGTCGAAGATCATGCAGGAGCGCGCTTTCGCGAACCCCAAGATCGAGTTCATCTGGAACGCCGAGGTCGCGGACATCCTCGGAGACGAGGCCGTTTCCGGCGTCGTCCTGCGCGACACCACGGATGGAACGACCCGCGAGCTCGCACTCGAGGGCCTTTTCGTCGCGATCGGCAACGACCCGCGCACGCATCTCGTTCACGACAAGCTCGAGCTGACCCCCGAGGGAACGATCTGGGTGGACGGCCGCTCGTCGCGGACGTCGGTTCCCGGTGTTTTCGCCGCGGGCGACGTCATCGATCCGACGTACCGTCAGGCCGCGACCGCCGCGGGATCGGGCACGGTCGCCGCGCTCGACGCCGAACACTACCTCGCGGCCCTCGATGACGCGGGAGAACCGGAGGCTGATGTCGCCCAGATCGACGGGCTGCCCGAGGCCGACCCCGTCAGCGTGGCCTGACACCCATCCAGGAACATTCGAGAGCGTTACGACGTTCTCTTCGCTGAGACTTCCGAAAGAAGGAGAAGGATATGACCGCCAAGTCCACGACCTCGAGCACGTGGGAGCAGGACGTTCTCAATGCCGAGGGTCCCGTTCTCGTCGACTTCTGGGCCGAGTGGTGTGGTCCGTGTCGTATGGTGGCCCCGGTTCTGGACGAGATCCAGTCCGAGCACCCCGACAAGATCACGATCCTCAAGCTCAACGTCGACGAGAACCCCGATCTCGCCATGAAGTACCAGATCACGTCGATCCCGGCGATGAAGGTCTTCCACGGTGGCGAGGTCAAGACGACCATCATCGGCGCCAAGCCGAAGTTCGCACTGGAGAAGGATCTCGCGGCGTTCATCGGCTGATCGGCTTCACCGGCAACGACGAAGGCCCCGGCTCAGAGAGTCGGGGCCTTCGTCGTTGCCTCGCAAGGCTCCGGCTGGCCGGTTCAGTCGGAGCCGAATCCGTCGATACCCATCTCGGCCAGGATTCTGTTGAGATCCTGGATAGTCGAGAAATCTATCTTGACCTGGCCTTTTCTAGCCGTCAGTGAGATCTGGACTCGTGTGTTCAGACGATCACCCAATCGGCCCGCGACCTCGTCGAGGTGCCCGCGACGAGCGCCGGCCTGAGGCTTCGTTGCGCGCTGGGGAGTGTCTGGACGACCCTTGACGATCGCCTCGGCGGCGCGAACCGAGAGGTCTTCGTTCACGATCTTGTCGGCGAGCCGCTGGATGGCGGAGTCGTCCGGCAATCCGAGAAGTGCACGCGCGTGGCCGGGGCTGAGTACACCGGCGGCCACGCGTTGCTGCACGGGAAGCGGTAGGCGAAGCAGGCGAATGGTGTTGCTGATCTGGGGACGCGAGCGACCGATGCGTGTCGCGAGCTCTTCCTGCGTGATCCCGAAGTCCTCGAGCAACTGCTGATAGGCGGAGGCCTCCTCGAGTGCGTTCAGCTGCGATCGATGCAGGTTCTCGAGCAGGGCGTCGCGCAAGAGATTCTCGTCTGCCGTGTCGCGAACGATTGCGGGGATGCTCGCGAGGCCGGCCTCACGAGCCGCGCGGGTACGCCGCTCGCCCATGATCAGCTCGTATGTGCCATCCTCGGCACGCGGTCGAACGACGACCGGCTGCAGAACACCGAACTCGCGGACACTGTGCACCAACTCGGCGAGGTCATCCGCGTCGAAGTGCGTGCGGGGCTGGCGCGGATTCGGCACGATTTCGCGGGGGTCGATGTGCGCCAAACGGGCACCCGGAACGGCGACGAGCTCGGCGAACCGCCGTTCTTCGACAACCGTTTCCTCATCCGCAACGGCCTCCACCGCTTCCAGCCGTCGCGCGCCGGGGAAGAAGACATCGACGGGGCGGCTCTCCGCTTCACTGGTGGGGATCAGAGCGCCGATTCCTCGTCCGAGTCCTGTTCTCTTCGTGGACATCAGAGCGTGCCTTCCTCGTTGGTGTCTTCGTTGCTGGTTACGGCGGGCACATGCTTGCTGATCTCGATCGCGGCCTCACGGTATGCGACGGCGCCGGCCGACTGGCCGTCGTACGCGATAACCGTCTGGCCGAAGCTCGGAGCCTCAGAAACACGAACGGATCGGGGGATCACGGTCTGCAACACCTCGCCAGGGAAGTGTGCGCGAACCTCGTCCGCCACCTGCTGTGCGAGTCGGGTGCGCCCGTCGTACATCGTGAGCAAGATCGTCGAGACCTGCAGGCTCGGGTTGAGGTGGCGCTGAATCATCCGCACGCTCCCGAGCAGCTGCGTGAGTCCCTCGAGCGCGTAGTACTCGCACTGAATCGGGATGAAGACTTCATTCGCCGCGGTGAACGCGTTGATCGTCAACAACCCCAGGGAGGGGGGGCAGTCGATCAGTACGAAATGGATCGGAAGAGCACTCGTTGCGAGATAGTCCTCGAGAGCGCCCCGCAGGCGGTGCTCTCGAGCAACCTGCGACACGAGTTCGATCTCCGCACCAGCCAAGTGCAACGTGCTCGGCGCGCACAAGAGGTTCGGTGACTCGGGGCTGACCTGAACGATGTCTGCGAGGGGGAACTCATCGATGAGCACGTCGTACACGCTCGGTGTATCGGGATCGTGGGGGATTCCCAGTGCGGTGGACGCATTCCCTTGGGGATCGAGGTCGATCACCAGGACCCGTGCCCCTAGGGAAGCGAGGGCGGCCGCGACATTGACCGTGCTGGTCGTTTTGCCGACGCCACCCTTCTGGTTTGAGACGGTCAGGACGCGCGTCCTGTTCGGTAGTTCGATCGCGACTCCCTCCAAAGCTCGGCGGCGTGCGCTGAGGTCTGCGATCTCCCGTGCCAGCGGGGTGTCGTCTATCAGTTGTGCGGATGATCGGACATCCGAACGTCGGGCATGTTCCACGTGAAACGCTCCACTCGCGGCAGGGGGACGACCTCTACTCTAGGTGCGCTCTCGTCGCTGAAATCACATCCGACGTCCATGAGACTTCCCTCATCAACGTCACCCCTGGTCGCACGGCGTTTCACGTGAAACACGGCGTGTCGATATCGCGACCAGTTCGGCGGCGCATCGATATCAGCGAACCGGTGCCGACGTTTCACGTGAAACGTCGGTCGGTGCCCGCGCCTCGATCGTGATCGCAGATGCGACGTCTCACGCTCACAAGAAGGAACGTCGATCGAATTCACGGACGGAGCGCCGTTCGTGAAACACGAAGTGCCACGCTATCTCGCTCGACCAAACGATGCTCGCTGACTGCACAGCGCGCGAGACGTCTTCTACCGAGTCAGCTCCGCACGAATCGGCGTACGGCTTCACGTCGGACAGTTCGCCACGAATACCGTCTCTCGTCGACGCACAGCGAGAGACAGAGCAAAGCCAAAGCCAAAGCCAAAGCCAAAGCCAGCCGATCACTACCGAGCCCGAACCGATGACCAGACCCATGGTGTGCCCGTCGGCGCATCCGGTCTGCCCAAGTGCTCACTCAACCGACGATCGCGTGCCATCCGCCCGTCGGGGAGCGTCAACGGAGCGAAGCGCATTTCATGCGTCGGCGGTGAACTCAGTTTAGGCATCCTCCTCACGTGACGAACGGAAGTCGAATCGACAGCCGACGCGTCGTTTCACGTGAAACAGCCATGATTGCTGGATCCCAGGTCCCTACACAGCATCGCCATCACAGAACGGGATCGTCCTGTACGCGCTTCGCGTGAAGTGCGTGTTCTGTGGTCCGAGATCCAGCCACCCCCGCGGGGCGGTGAGGATCCATCAGCCAAGCTCCGTTTCACGTGAAACTGCGGACGATCAGGCGGAGGGACGCACCCGGGCGCGGAAGACCGTCGTCGGTTGTTCCAGCAGACCCTCCCCGAAACGCTCCGCGCGTGCGTCGTGCAACCGGAACCGACGAATCTGCTTCTCTGCGGCCGATATCTCGGATTCGACCGACGCGCCCTTCATCAGCACGAGCTGACCATTCGGACGGACCAGGGGAGCGGTCAGGGGGATGAGGGTGCGAAGTGCGGAAACCGCGCGCGCCGTCACGGCGTCGAGGCCAGAACCGGCGTCGTAGTCCTCGGCGCGCGCGCGCACCACGTCGACGTTGTCCAAGCCCAACAGATCCACCTGCTCGACGAGCCAGGCGACCCGGCGCTCCATCGGCTCGATCAACACCCAGGAAACATCGGGGCGCGCGATCGCGAGAACCAGTCCAGGTAGCCCGGCGCCCGAACCTACATCGCCGATGCGAGCACCGCTCTCGAACGCCTCCGAGATGACCGCGCTGTTGAGGATGTGCCGAGACCACAGTCGCGAGGCCTCGAGTGGCCCGATCAGGCCGCGCTCCTCGCCGTGTTCCGCGAGTTGATCGGTGAAGCGCCGAGCCAGTTCGATCCGCGCACCGAAGATCTGAGCCGCAACGGCCGGCTCGGCTTCTACACCTGTCACCGTTTCACGTGAAACAGGATCAGGCGCGTCGAATGACGGTGTGCCGGTCGGCACCCTCGCCATAGGACTCCGAGACGAAGCCGCGGTCGGCCACGATGTCATGAATGAGCTTCCGCTCATAGCTGGACATCGGGGGCAGTGATGCCTGGCCGGCGCCTTCTTCGAGACGCTCGATGGCGCGCGCGACCAACTGCTCGAGCTCACCCTGCCGGGTGTCGCGTGACCCTCCGACATCCAGGATGAGGCGGGAGAATCGACCCGTCTTGTTCTGAACGGCAAGACGCGTCAGCTCCTGCAATGACCGGACTGTTTCCGGGTCTGACAACACCGACAGCGTCGTGCGGCCCTCGGGGGCCTCGACAGAAACGTATGCACGTCCGGCACGAACGTCGAGTTCGATATCTCCGTCGATATCAGCGATGTCGAGAAGTTCCTCGATGTAATCGGCGGCGATGTCACCCTCTTGCTCGAGATGGGCAAGAGAGGGCGTCTCGTCGGGGGATGCGTCCTGGGGCACCGGTGCATCGGATGTCGTGGTCATGTCGTGAGCTCCTCGCGCCGTCAACGGCGCTTCTTGGGGTCCTGTTTGGTGTTGTTCGTGGGTCCGCCCTGTCCGGGATCCGCGGACGGCGGCGTCAGTGATGTCGAGCCAGCAGAGGACGCCGGAGCGTCAGCATCCGCCGAGGGGGCAGGAGTTCCCGACTTGCCCGCGGGCGGGGGAGTGGTCGAGCCGGCGGGGGTGTTCGGTCGCGCCTGCTTCTTGGCGCGCTGCTTACCGACGGGCTGCTGGCGCTTGGGAGTCACGGCCTTCTTCTTCTCGGCCTCGGCCAGCAGACGGGCCTGCTCCTCGACGTAGCGTTCCATCGAGACGATCTTGCCCTCGGAGTTGATCGCCTTGCCCTTGCGAGCCAGGCGCTCTTCGCGTGCCTTCGCCGCATCCGAACCGGGCGTCGGCATCTCACGGATGACGATGAACTGCTGAACCATCGTCCAGATATTGCTCGTGAACCAGTAGATGACGACACCGAGCGGAAAGAAGACACCCGAGAAGATGAAGGCGAGCGGGAGGATGTAGAGCATGATCTTCTGCATCTGGTACGCCTGACCGGTCTTGGCCTCGGGCGACAGATTCTTCGAGATGATCTGCAGCTGGGTGAAGAACTGCGACGCGATCATGAGGATGACCAGCACGACCAGGATCGCAACCGTGGCTTCCCAGCCCTCGGGCCGCGCCTCCCACGCACCCGCCAGGGTGTCGTGCAGGGACGCGACGCCGAAGAGCTTGGCGTCGAAGAACTGCTGCGTCAGCTCGGGCGTGAGAACACCGACACCACCCACACCGTCCTTCACGTGCTGTCCGATGGACGACAGCACGGAGTACAGGGAGAAGAAGATCGGCATCTGCACGAGCAGGGGCAGACAGCTCGAGACGGGCGTCGTGCCGTGCTTCTTATAAAGCGCCATCGTCTCGCGGCTCATCGCCTCGCGAGACAACTGATCACGCTTCCCCTTGTACTTCTCCTGAACTTTTCGCAGCTCAGGGGCGATTTCCATCATCTTTCGCTGGCTCTTGATCTGCCGCACGAACAAGGGAATCAAGGCCGCCCGCACGACGATCACCAGTCCGACGATGGACAGCACCCAGGTGATGCCATCCGCAGCACCGAACCCGAGAGAGGTCCACACCCAATGCCATGCGACAAGGATCAGCTCGACAGCCCACTTGAGCGGCCAGAGGACGATTCCGATGAGATCCGGCACGGATCAGTCCTTTCTTCGGGGCGACGGAACGACGAACCCGTGGTGGGTCAGTTCGTCCCGGAAGTCGGTACGCGGGCGGACATCGTCGATGCCGCCCTGCGCCCACGGGTGGCAGCGGGCCAAGCGAGTGGCAGCCATGACAGAGCCACGAACGACCCCGTACTGCTGGATGGCTCCGACCGCATAGGCGGAACACGTGGGGTAGTACTTGCAGACATCCCCGTAGATCGGAGATACCGTCGCGCGGTAGGCGATGAGGGCCGCGATCGCGGTGTTACGCGGAACCAGGCACGTGGCGCGCCAGCCGCGAGCTATGTCGAAGTGGGCATCGCCCGTCATCGCGGTGGGGAGCGGAGCGCTCATACCCGACCTCGCCGCAGGCAACGCAGCACTTCGGCCCGTAGAGTCGCGAAATCCGCGGTCGCCGATGTTGTCAGAGCGCGGATCACGACGTCCCGACCGGGATCGAGCTCGGTGAGAGCTTCATGACAGACCGCTTTCAAACGCCGACGTACCGTATTGCGCACGACGGCATTGCCGACGGCCTTCGACACGATGAACCCGAAACGCACGTCGTCATCCGTGCGAGCCATGACGTGCGTCACCGTGTGTGCTCCGGCGCAGCGAGTGCCCCGGCGGACGACGGATCGATAGTCGAGGCCGCGGGTGAGACGATTCGCTCGGGAGAGCACCGGGATGGGTCAGGCCGAGACGGTGGTGCGACCCTTGGTGCGACGCGCCGAAAGAATGGCGCGTCCCGCGCGGGTACGCATACGAGCGCGGAAGCCATGCTTCTTGGCGCGACGGCGGTTGTTGGGCTGGAAAGTACGCTTGCTCATGAGTGTCACTCCGGGAGACGAGTCGCCGGGACGTGGCGACCGGAGACGTTGCTAGGCGGGAGAAGGATGCCGCGAGGGCATAAGTCAACCTGGTAAGAATACGTCCTCATGGCACAGGTCACAAACTGAGCGTGATTCCGGACGCATTATCCCCAGCGGTTTGGCACGGGCATGGCATCGACACGCCGCGAGGTCCTACAGTGGATTTTGCTCCGCCGCACCGCCTGGCTAGCGTGGGCGCGACAGTTATCCACAGGTCCGAAGATGGCGCTCTCGCCCCCGGACACGGTTACTGACAGATAGCCGCGAACCCCGGGGGACCCATGTCACAGCACGATGTTCCAGACATCTCGATCTGGGCGACCGTGCTCGACGCACTCACCGAAGACGACCGGATCACCCCTCAACTGTATGGATTCCTCAGCCTCGCCGTTCCCCAGGGCGTGATGGCGGGCACCCTCTACCTCGACGTCCCCAACGACCTGACAGCGGCTCAGTTCAACAAGCGCATGCGCCCGTCGATCCTCGAAGCTCTCTCCCGCATCGATCACCCATCGGCCGCCGTCACCTTCCGTGTCGTCGTCAACCCCGACCTGGCGGAGGCGCACGTCGCTCCCCGTACGAACCCCACCGCACAGACGACCCCGGATGCGCCGGCGCCGGCTCCCTCACAGTCCGGGCTGCGCTCCTATGTAGAGACTCCGCCCGAAGCACCGGCTTCGGCTTCGCGCAACGACACCCGCCTCAACCCCAAGTACACGTTCGACAATTTCGTCATCGGTCAGTCGAACCGTTTCGCGCACGCCGCCGCCGTCGCCGTCGCCGAAGCACCCGCGAAGGCCTACAACCCGCTCTTCATCTACGGAGAGTCCGGGCTCGGCAAAACCCACCTGCTGCACGCGATCGGCGACTACGCGCTCAATCTCTATACGGGCATCCGCGTTCGGTACGTCTCGAGCGAAGAATTCACGAACGACTTCATCAACTCGATCGCCAACAACCGGGGCTCCGCATTCCAAGCCCGATACCGCGATGTCGACATCCTCCTCATCGACGACATCCAGTTCCTCCAGGGTCGCGCCGAGACACAGGAAGCCTTCTTCCACACGTTCAACACGCTCCACGATCACGACAAGCAAGTCGTCATCACGAGCGATCTTCCCCCCAAGCACCTCACGGGGTTCGAAGACCGCATGCGCAGTCGGTTCGAGTGGGGCCTCATCACCGATGTCCAGGCGCCCGACCTCGAGACGCGCGAGGCCATCCTGCGCAAGAAGGCGCAGAGCGAGCGGCTGCAGGTGCCGGACGACGTTCTCGAGTACATCGCAACGAAGGTCTCGAGCAACATCCGCGAACTCGAGGGCGCACTCATCCGCGTCTCGGCATTCGCCAACCTCAACCGCTCGTCGCTCGACGTACAGCTCGCGCAGACCGTCCTGCGCGACATCATCGATCAAGACGATGCGAACGTCGTTTCGCCGACCGACATCATCACCGCGACGGCACAGTACTTCAAGCTGTCGGTCGATGATCTGTACGGCTCGAGTCGCTCACAGGCCGTCGCCACCGCCCGACAGATCGCCATGTACCTGTGCCGTGAACGCACCAGCCTCTCGCTGCCCAAGATCGGTCAGCTCTTCGGCAACCGTGACCACACGACGGTGATGTATGCATACAAGAAGATCAGCGATCTCATGAAAGAGCGTCGTTCGCTCTACAACCAGGTCACCGAGATCACGACGATCATCGGTCGCGCCGGCCGCTGATCGGCGGATGCCTGAGCGGCGGATGCCTCGCCGCTCACGTTTCGCGCTGCCCTATATGCCGCGACCCGCGCTTGACATGTGCCGATCAGAGCCACCAAAATGCCGTTTTCACAGTGTGGATAACCTGTGGATAAGCCTCACGGAATACGTCCAGACTGTGCAGACATCGCGCCGCGCTGTGGATAGACATCGAAACTCCGGTCCACCCGCCTTCCGCATAAACCCGGGCATCCGCAGCTGGTCCACAACTCACACCGATGTAGTTCCATACTCTCGACCGGCATGTCGGGAGTTATCCACATGATCCACAGGCGTTAACACCATTAACTAATTCTTCTTCTGAGAGATCGATTCCCCTCACCTTTACGGCGAAGGCTGTGCGGTGCACGAGCGGCCGACGCGGACTCACGACATCGATGGCCCGGCACTAGCATGGGTAAGCCCACACCCGGGACGACAAGTGTCCGCGGGGGCGGGCGTCCACAGGACCGAACCTCCACAGACAAAGGAGTGACCGTGAAGTTCCACGTGAATCGCGATGTCTTCAGCGACGCGGTCTCTTTCGTCGTGAAGCTGCTCCCGCAGCGCAACCCCCAGCCCATCCTCGCCGGTGTACTCATCGAGGCGGGTCCCGACGGTCTCTCGCTCTCGGCGTTCGACTACGAAGCCTCGGCCCGCACGGTCATCGAAGCGACGGTCGACAGCCCGGGCACCATCCTCGTTCACGGCCGCCTTCTCTCCGAGATCGCCAACCGGCTGCCGAGTGCTCCGATCCAGGTCGTCGTCGACGACGACGGCGGGATCGTCCTGAGCTGTGGTTCGGCCCGCTTCACCCTGCCGGGCATGCCTGTGCAGGAGTACCCGGCGATCCCCGAAGTGACGGCCGAGCCCGGTCTGGTTCCGGCCGAGGACTTCGCCACAGCGATTGCGCAGGTCGCGTTCGCTGCGTCGCGCGACGATGTGACTCCCGTGCTGACCGGAGTGCAGCTCGAGGTTTCCGGAACGACCCTGAGCCTCGTCGCGACCGACCGCTACCGCGTCGCGCTCCGTGAGATTCCCTGGGATGGTGCTTCGGCCGTCGAGGGCGAGGCCTCCGCTCTTGTTCCCGCCCGCACTCTGCAAGAAGTCGGCAAGACCTTCGCCCACGGCGGCGACATCCGGATCGCCTTCTCGGGATCCGGCGACCGCGAGATCATCGCCTTCTCGTCGGGCGAGCGTACGGTGACATCGCTTCTGATCAAGGGCAACTTCCCGCCGGTCCGTCGGCTGTTCCCCGACCAGAACGCGCACCACGCCGTCGTCAACACGGGCGAACTCATGGAAGCGGTCCGCCGCATGCAGATCGTTCTGGATCGTTCGGCGCCCCTGCGGTTCACGTTCTCATCCGATGGCGTCACGATGGATGCCTCCGGGGGAGACCAGGCGCGCGCATCCGAGTCGGTCGACGCGCACCTCGACGGAGACGAGGTCGTTCTCGGTCTCAACCCGCAGTACCTCCTCGAGGCGTTGACCGCGGTACGCAGCGAATTCGTGCGGATCACGTTCACGTCGTCCGACAACGCCAACAAGCTGAGCCCTGTTCTGATCACGAGTCAGACCTCGGTCGACAAGGCCGGCGCGGACACGTTCAAGTACCTCCTGCAACCGAATCTGCTGCTGCGCTGACGTGATCGTCGAGCACGTCAGCCTGGTCGATTTCCGCAACTACGCGACCGCGGATGTCGCGCTGGTCGCGGGCCCCAATCTGTTCGTCGGCCGCAACGGCCAGGGAAAGACGAACCTCGCCGAGGCGATCGCATACGTCGCCACGCTCGGGTCGCACCGGGTTTCGGGCGACCAGGCCCTGGTTCGCGCGGGTGCGGAATCGGCGATCCTGCGCATTCGTGTCGCGCACGCCGGGCGCAGTGTGCAACTCGAAGCGCAGCTTAACCGGACGGGCCGCAACCGCGCACGCGTGAACGGTGTGGATGTGCGCCCTTCCGAACTCCCGCGGTACGCACAGGTGGTCGTGTTCGCCCCCGAAGACCTGGGGATCGTCCGCGGCGACCCCTCCGCGCGTCGTCGTTTCGCCGATCAGTTGCTCGTTCAGCGGTCGCCTCGGATGGCGGGGGTTCTCGCGGACTACGACCGGGTGTTGCGCCAGCGCGGAGCCCTCCTCAAGTCGGCACGTGCACGCGGGATCCGCGGCGAAGCGCTGTCGACCCTGGATGTCTGGGACGACAAGCTCGTCTCGCTCGGCTCCGAGATCATCGACGCGCGTCAGGTTCTGGCGACAGAGCTCGCGGCGCCGATCGAGGCGGCTTACGCGGCCATCGCCGGGGAGGATCACCGACCCGAGCTCGAGTGGGTTCTCTCCGTTCGCGGCGCCGACCCCGAAGAGGGGGATGAAGCGGGCCCCGGCACACCGGCCGGCGTCACCGCCGAGCTCTTCCGAGAGGCGCTGGCGCAGAAGCGCACCGCCGAGCTCGAGCGCGGTCTCACTCTGGTCGGGCCTCATCGCGATGACCTGCGGCTGAGCATCCGCGGCCTTCCGGTCAAGGGGTACGCGTCGCACGGCGAATCGTGGTCGGTCGCGCTGTCCCTGCGGCTCGCTTCGGCTCAGCTCCTGCGCGCAGAGTCGCGCAGCGGTGACCCGGTGTTGATCCTCGATGATGTCTTCGCAGAGCTGGACGCGCAGCGCCGCGCACGGCTGTCGGATCTCACGGCACAGTTCGAGCAGGTCATCGTGACCGCCGCGGTGTGGGAGGACGTCCCGGAGACACTGCGGAGCAGGACCGTGCGGATCGAAGGCGGGCGGATCCTGCCCGAGCCGACGGGCTCGGCGGTCGAGGCATCCGATGCCTGATGACGAGACGGCGGATGTCGCGTCCGGGAAGCCGGTCGAGGCTGAGATCGACGCCCCGCCTTTGACCGTCGCGACGTACCTGCGTCTGCGCGGAATTGCCGCGCCGAGGTCGCGCAAGCGGCGCCGGGTCCGGGATGCCGAGGGCGAGAACATCCCGTTCGCGCCGGGCCGAGACCCACACGGGCTCGGCGATGTCATGGCGGACCTGACGCGCGAGGCGGGGTGGAACACTCATCTCGCCAGCGAAGACGTGCTTCGGCGTTGGGCCGATGTGGCCGGCGCTCAGACCGCGGAGCACGCTCGACCGGTCTCTCTCGAGGGAGGTGTCATGACCGTGCAGTGCGATTCGACGGCATGGGCGAGGCAGCTTTCGAGCCTGCGCGCAGACATCCTGACGCGCATCATTCGCGAACACCCCGACGCGGGCATCACCGGAGTGCGCTTCGTGGGGCCGGACGTTCCCTCATGGAAATGGGGCCCCAGGACTATTCCAGGGCGCGGTCCACGCGATACCTACGGCTGAATGGCCATTTGGGGTGCCGAAAGGGATTTCATCCCCGGAGAGGGGCGCGTGATGCGAACGATCGGTCCCCGCTCCGATAGACTGGAAGCGACGACTTTCCCTATTTGGAGCGCCTCTTCTCTATGACTTCCGACTCATTCGATAGCGCTCAATCCGGCAGCAACACCGCCCCCGAACCCCACGCGTACGGCGCGGATGAGATCCAGGTTCTCGAGGGTCTCGAGGCGGTACGCAAACGCCCCGGTATGTACATCGGCTCGACGGGCCCGCGCGGACTCCACCACCTGGTGTATGAGATCGTCGACAACTCGGTCGACGAGGCGCTCGCCGGATACTGCGACACGATCGATGTCACGATCCTTCCCGACGGCGCCGTGCGCGTCATCGACAACGGTCGCGGTATCCCCGTCGACATCCACCGCACCGAGGGCAAGTCCACGGTCGAGGTCGTCCTCACCGTGCTGCACGCCGGCGGCAAGTTCGGCGGCGGCGGATACGCCGTCTCGGGCGGTCTGCACGGTGTCGGTTCCTCGGTCGTCAACGCCCTCTCGTCCCGCCTCGAGGTCGAGGTCCGTCGTCAGGGTTACGTCTGGCGTCAGTCCTATGGCGGCGGCGGCGTACCCAAGGCGCCGCTCGAGAGGGCCGAAGAGAGCTCCGAGACGGGCACGACGATCACGTTCTGGCCGGACGAGACGATCTTCGAGACGGTCGAGTTCGACTACGACACGTTGCGCACGCGATTCCAGCAGATGGCCTTCCTGAACAAGGGCCTGCGTATCGACCTGCACGACGAGCGCCCCGAGAAGGCGTACGACGAAGAGGTCGAGGGCCAGCTCGTGCTGCAGCAGCCGACCGACAGCTTCCTGTACGAGCGCGGCCTCGTCGACTATGTCGAGTACCTGAACAAGGTGCGCAAGGCCGAGCCGGTCAACGACGTGATCATCGACTTCGAGTCCGAGGCGCCCGACAAGAAGATCGCCATGGAGATCGCGATGCAGTGGACGACGAGCTACACCGAGAACGTCTTCACCTACGCGAACACCATCAACACGCACGAGGGTGGCACGCACGAAGAGGGCTTCCGCGCGGCGCTCACGACGCTCGTCAACAAGTACGCGCGAGCGAACAACCTGCTCAAAGAGAAGGACGAGAACCTGTCGGGCGATGACGTCCGCGAGGGTCTGACCGCCGTGATCTCGGTCAAGCTGTCCGAACCCCAGTTCGAGGGCCAGACGAAGACCAAGCTCGGCAACACCGAGGCGAAGGCGTTCGTGCAGAAGGTCGTGGGCGATCAGCTCGGCGACTGGTTCGACCGCAACCCCACGCAGGCGAAGAACATCATCCGCAAGGCGATCGACGCGGCCACCGCGCGACTCGCCGCGCGCAAGGCTCGTGAGACCGCGCGACGCAAGAGCGTCTTCGAGTCGGCCTCGATGCCCGACAAGCTCAAAGACTGCACGAGCAAGGATCCCTCGATCAGCGAGATCTTCCTGGTGGAGGGTGACTCGGCCGGCGGTTCGGCGGTTCAGGGTCGCGACCCGCACACGCAGGCGATCCTCGCCCTCCGCGGCAAGATCCTGAACGTCGAGCGCGCGCGCATCGACCGCGCCCTCGGCAACAACGAGATCCAGGCGATGATCCAGGCTTTCGGAACGGGCATCGGCGAAGAGTTCGACATCGAGAAGTCGCGGTACCACAAGGTGGTTCTGATGGCGGATGCCGACGTCGACGGCCAGCACATCACGACGCTCCTCTTGACCCTGCTGTTCCGCTACATGCGCGGGCTCATCGAGGCCGGCTACGTCTATCTCGCACAGCCGCCGCTGTACCGCCTGAAGTGGTCGAACTCTCCCCACGAATACGTCTACAGCGACCGCGAACGCGATGCGCTGCTGACCGCGGGCCTCGCCGAGGGCAAGCGCATCCCCAAGGACAACGCGATCCAGCGCTACAAGGGTCTCGGTGAGATGAACGACAAGGAGCTCTGGGAGACCACGATGGATCCCCAGACCCGCACCCTCTTGCAGGTGACGATCGAGGATGCCGCGGCCGCCGACGAGATCTTCTCGACGCTGATGGGTGAGGACGTCGAATCCCGGCGCACGTTCATCCAGCGCAACGCCAAGGATGTCCGCTTCCTCGACATCTAGGTCCGATACCGCGGATCCCGACGAACCTGACGCAGACGAAGAAGAGACGACATGACTGACGAAGACCGCCCCGACGCAACGCCGGTTCACGATCACGGCCGGATCGACCAGGTCGACCTGCAGTCCGAGATGCAGCGCAGCTATCTCGACTACGCGATGGCCGTCATCGTCGGGCGCGCTCTCCCGGACGTGCGTGATGGACTGAAGCCCGTGCACCGCCGCGTGATCTACGGCATGTACGACGGCGGGTTCCGTCCCGACAAGGGATTCTCGAAGTGCGCCCGCGTCGTCGGCGAGGTCATGGGTCAGTACCACCCGCACGGTGACTCGCCGATCTACGACGCGCTCGTGCGTCTCGTGCAGCCGTGGTCGCTCCGCTACCCGCTGGCCGACGGTCAGGGCAACTTCGGATCGCCCGGCAACATGGGCGCGGCCGCCCCGCGGTACACCGAGACCAAGATGGCGACGCTCGCGCTCGAGATGGTGCGCGACATCGAAGAAGAGACCGTCGACTTCACCGACAACTACGACGGTCGAACGCAGGAGCCGACGGTTCTGCCCGCGCGTTTCCCGAACCTCCTGGTCAACGGCTCGGTCGGCATCGCGGTCGGCATGGCGACCAACATCCCGCCGCACAACCTGCGCGAGGTGGCCGATGGTGTGCTGTGGTCGCTCGAGAACCCGGATGCCTCGCGCGAAGAGCTGCTCGAAGCCCTGATCCAGCGGGTGCACGGACCGGACTTCCCGACCGGGGCGCAGATCCTCGGTGTCCGCGGCATCCACGAGGCGTACCGTACGGGGCGTGGCTCGATCACCATGCGGGCCGTGGTGTCCGTGGAGGAGATCCAGGGCCGCACGTGCCTGGTCATCACCGAGCTGCCCTATCAGGTGAACCCCGACAACCTCGCGATCAAGATCCGTGATCTCGCTCGCGACGGCAAGATCTCGGGCATCGCCGACATCCGCGACGAGACGTCCGGTCGCACGGGCCAGCGCCTGGTGATCGTGCTCAAGCGCGACGCGGTCGCGAAGGTCGTGCTGAACAACCTGTACAAGCACACGCAGCTGCAGGAGAACTTCGGCGCGAACATGCTCGCGATCGTCGACGGCGTGCCCCGCACGCTGTCGCTCGACGCCTTCGTGTCGCTCTGGATCACGCACCAGATCGAAGTGATCGTCCGTCGCACGACGTACCGTCTGCGCAGGGCGGAAGAGCGCATGCACATCCTGCGCGCGTACCTCAAGGCTCTCGACGCTCTCGACGAGGTCATCGCGCTCATCCGCCGATCGGCATCGGCCGACGACGCACGCGAGGGACTGAAGAAGCTCCTCGATATCGATGACCTCCAGGCCCGCGCGATCCTCGAACTCCAGCTGCGACGCCTCTCGGCGCTGGAGCGTCAGCAGATCATCGACGAGGCCGAGAAGATCACGGCGCAGATCGTCGACTTCCAGGACATCCTCGCCAGTCCCGTGCGCCAGCGGACGATCGTCCGCGATGAACTGACCGAGATCGTCGCCAAGCACGGTGACGACCGTCGCACCGAGATCATGATGGGCTTCGACGGCGACATGTCGATGGAAGACCTCATCCCCGAAGAGGAGATGGTCGTCACCGTCACGCGCGATGGGTACATCAAGCGCACGCGCAGCGACAACTACCGCGCACAGCACCGCGGTGGCAAGGGCGTCAAGGGTGCGCAGTTGCGCGCCGATGACGTCGTCGAGCACTTCTTCGTCACGACCACGCATCACTGGCTGCTGTTCTTCACGAACAAGGGGCGCGTCTATCGCGCGAAGGCGTACGAGCTTCCCGAGGCCGGCCGCGATGCCAAGGGTCAGCACGTCGCAAACCTGTTGGCGCTGCAGCCGGGCGAAGAGATCGCACAGGTCCTCGACATCCGCGACTACGGTGTCGCGACCTACCTGGTCCTCGCCACCCGCGGCGGCCTGGTGAAGAAGACGCGTTTGACCGAGTACGACACCAACCGGCAGGGCGGCATCATCGCGATCAGCCTGCGTGAGGGTGATGAGCTCGAGAGTGCCCTCCTCGTCGAAGCCGATGACGACATCCTCCTCATCTCGCGACACGGCATGTCGCTGCGATTCACCGCCAACGACGACGCGCTCCGCCCCATGGGTCGTTCCACCGCGGGGGTGAAAGGAATGTCGTTCCGCGATTCCGACAGTCTGCTGTCGGCGAGCGTGGCGGCCGAGAACGGCGGATCGGCCGGACACTACGTGTTCGTCGTCACCGAGGGTGGCTACGCAAAGCGCACCGCGGTCAACGAATATCGTGGTCAGTCGCGGGGCGGTCTGGGCATCAAGGTGGCCAAGTTGAGCGACGAGCGCGGCGACCTTGCGGGCGGTTTGATCGTCGGCGAGGACGACGAGGTCTTGGTGGTTCTTGCCAGCGGCAAGGTGGTACGCTCCTCCGTGGCCGAGGTGCCTGCCAAGGGTCGCAACACGATGGGTGTCGTGTTCGCCCGTCCCGGCGACGACGACCGGATCATTGCCATCGCCCGTAACGGGGAGAGGGGAATCGAATCCCAGGAGCCTGCCGAAGCAACCGCTACCGACTCCGAGGAGTCGACACCCGCCACCTCCCCCGAAGAGAGTTCTGACGAATGAGCACTGTTGCCGACAAGCTGGCCAAGAAGTCGAGCCGCCAGGGAAGCTCTAAGCAGGTCCGGTTGCGACTGGTCTACATCGATTTCTGGTCGGCCGTGAAGCTGTCCTTCCTCGCGGCCGTGGCCATCGCGATCGTGACCGTGGTGTCGTTCTTCCTGATCTTCATGGTCGTCCAGACCACGGGCCTGATCGGTCAGTTCGACGAGTTCTTCCAGAGCTTCTCGGAGAACGGCGTTCGCATCTCCGACCTCGTGGGTCTGCCGCAGGTCATGGCATTCGCCGCGGTCGTCGCGATCCTCAACCTGATCGTGGTCACGGTCCTCGGCGCTGTCGTCGCGGGGATCTACAACCTCGCGGTCAAGATCACCGGCGGCCTGCTCGTCGGCTTCACCTCGAACTGAGGCGGAGCGGTCAGACGACCCCGGTCGTCCCCAGCAGACTTCCGATCAGCCAGGTCACGGCGAGGGCGAGCGATCCACCGATCACAAGTCTCACCATCGCGCGTCCGCGGTTCGAACCGCCGAGCTGGGCCGACACCCATCCGGTGATGGCCAGCGCAGCCAGAACCGCGACAAAGGTGACGGGCACGCGCCACGCGGGCGGGGGGAGCAGGATGGCGAGCAACGGCAGCAACGCACCGACCGTGAAGGCGACGGCCGAAGAGAGGGCTGCTTGCCAGGGGCTGACCAGGTCGTCCTGGTCGATATGCAGCTCGACCTCGAGGTGGGCGGCGAGTGCGTCGTGAGCGGTGAGTTCTTCGGCGACTTGCCGTGCCGTCGCTTCCGAGAGCCCGCGGGCCCGATACAACTCGGCGAGTTCGTCGAGCTCCTGTTCGGGCATGTCGCGCAGCTCGGCGGTTTCTTTCGCGATCAGTGCCCGCTCACTGTCGCGCTGACTGCTGACCGACACGTACTCACCGAGCGCCATCGAGATCGCGCCACCGACAAGGCCGGCGATTCCGGCGACGAGAAGGGCCGCCGAGTCGGTCGTCGCACCGGCGACGCCGACGACGAGCGATGCGACCGAGACGATGCCGTCATTCGCGCCGAGAACCCCGGCTCGGAGCCAGTTGAGCCGCTGTCCGATACCGCCCACGTGTGCCTCGCCGACGTGTCCTGTCACCTCATCCGTCATGTGCACAGTCAATCGCCTCGCGGCTCGCGCGACAACACAGACGGCGATTCGCGCGAAGCGCGCGGGTCGGGTAAAGTCTTGGAGGTTGCGGGGCTATAGCTCAGGCGGTTAGAGCGCTTCACTGATAATGAAGAGGTCCCAGGTTCAAGTCCTGGTAGCCCCACCAATACACCCCGCGGGGCCTTAGCTCAGTTGGTAGAGCGCCTGCTTTGCAAGCAGGATGTCAGGAGTTCGAATCTCCTAGGCTCCACAGTTGCTGCGATCGGCGGGCGTTGTCGGCAGACTCAGGCCAGTGGCTGCGAGATGTCGGCGACGGTCGCGCCCAGCGCTTCGAAGAGCGCCTGTGCGTCGACGAAAAGGCTGTATCCGTGTGCGCCGGCACCGAGCGCCACACGACCGGATATCGTCTCGTCCGCGTAGACGGGCCAGGCCGTCGTACTACCGAGGGGCACGATCGTGCCGCGCTCGTAACCCGTCGCGCCGAGGGCGCGTTCCGGGTCGGGCAGTTGGAGCTTGTTGACGCCCACGAGGGTGCGGAGCTTCGGCCATGCGATCTGTCGATCGCCCGGGATCAGCGCGAAGAGGTAACTGTCATCGCTTCGTTTGACCACGAGGGTCTTGACGATGTCGCGTGGCTCGATACCGAGCAGCGCGGCGGCTTCGTGCAGACTGCCCGCTTCCGGGCGTTCACGGATCTCGATGTCGAGACCGAGGTTGGATGCCGCCGACCGCACACGTGCGGTGGCGGCATCCGGATCACTCATCGGGAGAGCGGAGCGGGTCGTCCGCGACCCAGAGCTCGTCGTCGGCCCGCAGCGTCTGCCACGCGGCGTACAGCACGCCAGCCGCGGCGATGACGCCGAGGACGATGGCGATGACGCTGCCCGTGCTGATGCCGGAGCGCTGGGGCTCGAGCACGGCAAGCTTCTTCGACATGGCCTTGGTGGCCTTCTTGCTGTACGCGTCCGCCTTCTTGCCGAAGCTGCGGGAGTCGGGCAGCGAGAAGCCGCGACCGGATGCCAGGCGCTCACGGGTGTCGTTCGCCGCGTCCCAGACGGAGAGTGCGCTACCGACGACCCCGCCGACCGCCGGAACGACCCGGTGTTCGAGGACGTCGCGGCTGACCTTGGCACTCTTCTGAACAACGGGGACGACCCGCTGTTCGTATGTCGCCTGAACGGCCGGCGCGACCTGTTCGCGTGAGTAGTTGCCGAGCTGACGGCTCGCTTCGCGGGCGATACCCGCGGCCTCTCCTACCAGCACCTGCTGCGTCTGCCACACCTTGTTGGCGGAATCCTGCAGCTTGCGGAGCTCTTTCTTGCGCTTACGACTCAGGCCCACGGCTGCCTCCTTGTTCGTCGGGGCGACGATGCGCCCCTCCCCATCTTGCCACGGTGAGCCCGCGAGGCCAGAGTTCGCGGCAAACTCCTATGCCAGAATGGATCAATGCCGCATCACACCGCTGTCGCCACCCTGCACACCAACCACGGCGACATTGTCGTCAACCTCTACGGTGACCACGCTCCCCGCACGGTTCGCAACTTCATCGGGCTCTCTGACGGAACCGGTGAATGGACCGACCCCGCCACGGGCAAGCCCGGCGAGGGCGCCCTCTACACGGATGTGGTCTTCCACCGCATCATCCCCGGCTTCATGATCCAGGGCGGCGACCCGCTCGGACAGGGCACCGGAGGACCGGGCTACAACTTCGACGACGAGATCAGCCCCGAGCTCAACTTCAACGCCCCCTACGTGCTCGCGATGGCCAACGCCGGCCTGCGTCGCAACGCGATCACGGGCAAGGCCGAGGGCACGAACGGCTCGCAGTTCTTCATCACGACTGACCCCACGCCGTGGCTGCAGGGCAAGCACACGATCTTCGGCGAGGTCGCCGACGACGCGTCGCGTGCCGTCGTCGACGCCATCGGCGCCGTCCCGACCGCGGGCGGCGACCGGCCGATCGAGCCCGTCGTGCTGCAGTCGGTCGACATCGTCACGGTCTGACGCACTCGCGTGAGCACTGACGGGGCACGTAATCCCGAAGACTTCTGCTATCGGCATCCCGATCGCCGGAGCTACGTGCTCTGTCAGCGCTGCCTCCGCACCATCTGCCCGGAGTGCCAGACACAGGGTGCCGTTGGTGTCATCTGCCCCGAGTGCATGAAGGCCCAGCGAGCCGATACGCCCAAGGCCGTGCGCCGCGCGCGCTCGTCCGTGCGCGCGATCAGCGGACGTCCCCTCGTGACGTACTGGATCATCGGGGTGACGGTCGCGCTCTTCGTGCTCAATTTCATCCCCGGGCTCAACCTGACGAGCCTCTTCTGGTTCAACAGCGGCTACCTCGACCCGGCACTGGGGAACTTCCAGCCGTGGCGACTTCTCACGGACATGCTGGCTCACGACGGCCTGTGGCATGTCGGGCTCAACATGCTCGCCGTCTGGATGATCGGGCGAAGCCTCGAGCCGCTGCTCGGTCACATCCGATTCCTCCTCCTGTATGTGCTCTCGGGCCTTGCGGGCTCCGTCGCGGTCGCGCTGCTCGCACCCGGGACATTCGTGATCGGCGCGTCAGGAGCGGTGTTCGGATTGCTCGGAGCGCTGCTGGTGATCGGGCGGCACATCGGCGCCAACATCACCGGCATCCTGATCATCGTCGGCATCAACCTGGTGATCGGGTTCCTGCCGGGCTTCGCGATCTCGTGGCAGGCGCACGTGGGCGGGCTCGCTGCGGGTGCCCTCGCGGGACTGATCTTCGCGCGCACGCGTCGGGCCGATCAGCGCGGGCTGCAATACGGTCTGCTCGCGGGATTGGCGGCGGTGCTGCTCGCACTATGTGCCGTGCCCGCACTCATCGGTTGACCGAGGGTCGCGTCCGGCTTCCCACGCTCAGCGGCCCGGGTCGAACGGGCGGTTGTCCACAGGGTTCTGCACAGCTGTGGAGAATTACACGGGTGTAACTACCCCGTTCAGCGCCAGCGCGTCGTCATCAAGAACCCGATGAGGGCGATGCCGAAGCCGATGCCCAGGTTCCATGCGCCGACTCCTGGAATCGGCAGTGTGCCGTTGCTCAGGTAGAAGACCAGGACCCAGGCAAGGCCGAGCAGCATGAAGCCGATCATGACCGGCTTGAACCAAACGGGATTGGGGGTGTCGACGTCGCGACGGGGCGCGCCGGGGTCGACGTCGTCAGATCGGGACATGAGAGCCATTGTAGCGGTGAGGCTGTACCCAGCACGTTGGCCTAGGATCGGCGCGTGGACATGCGGGCATCCGGGGGACAGCAGGACGAAGCGGACGTCGTGCGCCCTGATGCCGACGAGGCCGCTGAGCCGACCGGTGGTCGTCGTCCGCGCAAGATCAGTGTCGTGGGTGTGGCGGGCGAATTGCTCCTGACGGCCGGGGTCGTCGTGATGCTCTTCGTCGCCTGGCAGTTCGGAATCGGTGATCAGATCGCGGCCGCGCAGAATCGGGCCGACGCCCAGGCGCTCGCGGAACAGTGGCAGGACTCCCCTCCGGAACCCGGGCCCACCTCCGCGCCGTCCGCCACTGCAGCACCGGACGCGCCAGTCGCTCCGGTGATCACCGCCGAGCCCGCGGACGGTGAGGTCTTCGGCATCATGTACGTGCCCCGATTCGGGCCCGACTTCGCGGTCCGGATGGGTGGGGGCGTGTCGCGGGAACGAACTCTGGACACGATCGGCATCGGGCACTATCCCGGTACGCAGATGCCCGGTGACGTCGGCAACTTCGCGGTCGCCGCCCACCGCACCGGGTTCGGGGGCGCGCCGTTCTACTCGATCGATGAGCTGCGGGTCGGCGACCCGGTCATCGTCGAGACGGCGGACGGCTGGTACACGTACATCTTCCGGACTCTCGAGTACGTGCGTCCCACGGCCGTCGACGTTCTGGCCCCGGTACCCCAGGCAACCCCGACCGGCCTGGGTGGGAGATATCTGACGATGACGAGCTGCTCGCCGCGCCACACGATCGCCGAACGCATCATCGCCTATGCGCTGTTCGACTCCTTCCGGCCGCGTGCCGACGGCCCGCCTGCGGGTCTGCCGACGGTGGTGTCCTGATGTACGGCGCATTGTGGCGCGTTCTGCCCGGGCCGTGGTGGGTTCGGACGCTGATTCTGCTCGTGGCGGCAGCAGCCGTCGTCTACGCGCTGTTCTTCTACGTCTTCCCCGTCGTCGCCGTCTGGATCGCCCCCGAAGAGGTAACGGTCCAGTGAGTTTCCGCGTGCTCGTCGTCGATAACGACGACAGCTTCGTCTTCACGCTCGTCGACTACCTCGCGCAGCTCGGTGCCGACGTGGACGTCATCCGCAGCCGTGAGATCTCGCCGGGATCGGTGCGGGAGGCGTTGAGCCCGCACGACGCCGTCCTGCTTTCGCCCGGCCCGGGGTCCCCGCGTGATGCCGGAGCATCCATCCCGATCGTGCGTGCCGCCGAACAGAGCGGAATCCCGCTGCTCGGGGTCTGTCTCGGCCATCAGGCGATCGCCGAGGCCTTCGGGGGTGTCGTGGCGACCGCGGCAGAGCTGATGCACGGCAAGACCTCGCGACTGTTGCACGATGGCTCGGGGCTTTTCGAAGGCATCCCGTCCCCGTTCACGGCGACGCGCTACCACTCGCTCGCCGTGGTGGAGGGGTCGCTGCCGCCGGACCTGAGGGTCACGGCGCGCACGGACGGCGGGGTGATCATGGCGGTCGCGCATCGCCGGGCGCCCCTGCGCGGAGTGCAGTTCCATCCGGAGAGCGTCCTCACGGACGGCGGGCACCGCCTGCTCGCGAACTGGCTCGCCGAGGCCGGCATGCCCGAGGCGCTCGCGGCCGCCGAGGGCAAGCATCCGCTCGTCGGCTCTGCCTGAGTGTGGGGTTAGGCGTCCCTGCGAATCGGGAGTCTAGGGCGCCGTCCCGGTGCAGACGGTCAGTGCGATCGTCGAGCCGACGGCCGCCTCACCGGGCGGAATCGACTGCTGCGTCACGATCTCGGGTTCGGTCGCCGGGCAGCTCGGGTCCTCGATGCGACTCGCCGTGAGCTGGACGCTCGGGCCCTGGATGCTGTCGGTCGCGGCCTGCAGCGTGAAGCCGACGTAGTTGATGATCGCCACGCGACCCGTCGCGGTCACGAGGTTCACCGTCGAGCCGACGATGACGCTCTCTTCCGCGAGAGGCGAGGACGAGATGACGGTCCCCTCAGCCTTGCCGGGCACACTGCGAGACGTGATCTGCCCGACCTTGAGGCCGGCTGCTTCGATCGACGCCCGGGCATCCGCCTCGGACAGCCCCTCGACGGGCGGCACGGGTGTCGTTTCGGCTCCGGTCGAGACGTAGAGGGTGACTTCTTGTCCGACCGTGACGCCCACTCCCGCCGCGGGAACCGTTCGGATGACGTGACCTTCCGCCACCGTGTCGCTCGCCTCGTCGCGGCGTACGGCGTCGAGATCCGCCTCCGCGAGGGCGCTGTTCGCGGCCTCGTAGGTCTGCCCGGTCACCGAGGGAACAACGCGGGCCGTTGAGGGGACCTCGTTGCCGGGCTGGATCGTCACGATCCAGAAGAAGAGAGAGATGATCACGACGGCCAGCACGGCGACGCCCGTCCAGATCCAGGCTGCCGGGGGTCCGCTCTGCGTCCGCGCCATGGTCTCGTCGGTGCTCAGCTGGCGGAGGGAACGCGCGGTCTCGGCCGCCTGCCGCGGGTTCGCGCCGTAGAGCTCGGTCGTCAGCGCCCCGAGCTGGCGCTTGCTGGGCGCGGCGCCACCGACGGCAGCGTCCAGCGCAGATCGGAACTGCTCGGCTGTCTGGTACCGCTGGAAGGGATCCTTGGCGAGGGCGCGCAGAACGACGGCGTCCAATGCGCGCGAGACCTCGGGGTTGAGCTCCGACGGAGCATCCGGTGTCTCGCTGACGTGCTGATAGGCGACCGCCACGGGCGATTCGCCGCGGAACGGTGCGCGGCCGGTGAGGAGTTCGAAGAGGACGACCCCCGTCGAGTACAGGTCGGCGCGGCCGTCGACGGCCTCACCCTTCGCCTGCTCGGGAGAGAAATAGGCCGCGGTGCCCAGGATGGCCGTCGTGTCGGCCACCGTCGACGACGAGTCAGAGACCGCGCGCGCGATACCGAAGTCCATCACCTTGATCTGACCCGCGTCGGTGATCATGACGTTGCCGGGCTTGATGTCGCGGTGCACCACGCCCGCTCGGTGGGAGTACTCCAGCGCCTCGAGAATGCCATCGACGTACCGGACGGCATCGGCCTCCGGCACCGGACCGGCATCGACGACGTCCTTCAGGAGGGCACCCTCCACGAGCTCCATCACGATGTAGGGAACCGGATGCGTCGAGCCATCCGCATCGCGTTCGGTCTCTTCCCCGGCGTCGAAGACGCGCACGATCGTCGGGTTCGCCATGCGCGACGCCGCCTGTGCTTCCAGGCGGAAACGTGTGCGGAAGGCGGCATCGTCGGCCAGGTCGCGCTTGAGGACCTTGATCGCGATCGCGCGGCCGAGTGTCAGGTCGTAACCGCGATAGACCGAGGCCATTCCCCCGCGACCGACGAGTTCGTCGATGCGATATCGACCCGACAGCACGCGTGGCTCAGTCGTCACGGGGTACTCCTCGTCGATGGGGAAAGGGATCTGTCTAGCCTAGGTGGCGGGCACGAAACGGGCGGGTCGCCGCGACGATCACGGGGCCGGTGGTGTTGGAGTCGAGGTGGCCGCCGCGGTGATGGTCGCCGACGCCTCTGGAGAGGTGTCCGACGTGCGATCTCCCCCGGGGCCGCCCGTGCAGGTGACCGTGTACTTGACGATCAGCGACTGCCCGGTGTTCGTGCTGACCTCGATGGGCGCCGTCCGCTGGTTGGCGGCGATCACGATCGATGATTGCCCGTTCGAGAAGAGGCCGTTCGAGGCGTTCAGGTTGTACGACAGCACCGAACCCGTCCCGGGGGCGCAGGTGTAACCAGACCACTGGGCGTTGACGGTGCTACCCGCCGTGACGGTGGTCACGGGCGTTCCGCCGTCCTGGATCGTCGGAGCACCCGGCGTCGTCATCGGCGTAACCGACTTGTATCGGGTGAGCTCGATCGTGGTGCCCTTCGGGACGTTGGGGCCCGAAGGGTTGACGTCGTAGACGAGTCCGACCTGGTCCTCGGTCGTCGCGGGGTTGCCGTCCGTGCACGACGAGTTCAGGCCGACCCCGGTCAGCGTCGCTCGCGCGGCCTCGCAGTTCTGGCCGACGAGATCGAGAGCATCGACGTTGACGGTGGTCGGGGTGGGCGCCGGCTCGCTGGACGTCGCAGATGCGCTCGGCTTCTTCGATGTGGGCGTGCCGGATGGGTCGGCTCCGCCGCCCTGGTTCGCCAGCAGCGCCCAGACGGCGCCGCCGAGAACGAGAAGCAGCAGAACGATCAGCGCGATGAGCGGCCAGGTCCACGGGCTGCGCTTGCGCGGCGGCGCCTCCTCCACGGCGGTTGCCGTGGCATCGGTCGCATCGGACGGCGTCAGCAGACGTGTAGCCGCGTCGAGCGGTGCGGCCGACGTCAGCAGCTGAGTTGCATCGTCGTTCGCCACGACACCGGTGGCAATCGCCGGAATGGCGGCGGCGGCGGCGGCGATGTCGCCCCTGCGGAGGGCGGTGGCGGCACGGGCGACGACCGCGGTGGAGCTCGGGCGGTCTTCCGGCTTCTTCGCGATCATGGCGAACACGAGGTTCTGAACAGGAACCGCGACGGTCGGCGGCAGGGGCGGCGGTTGCTCGTTGATCTGAGCCATGGCGATCGCGACCTGCGACTCACCCGTGAAGGGGCGCTTGCCGGCCAGGCACTCGTAGGCGACGATGCCGAGCGAGTAGATGTCGGTCGCCGCCGAGGCCGGGTGACCGGATGCCTGTTCGGGCGAGAGGTACTGCACGGTTCCCATGACCTGGCCGGTCGCGGTGAGCGGCACCTGGTCGGCGATGCGGGCGATGCCGAAATCGGTGATCTTCACCCGTCCGTCGGGCGTGATCAGCAGGTTGCCCGGCTTGATGTCGCGGTGCACGAGACCCGCCGCGTGGGCTGCTTGAAGCGCCGCGGATGTCTGGGCGACGATGTCGAGTGTCTTGTCGGTCGACAGGGTGCCATCGCGCTCGAGGATCGTCGACAGGGCCTCGCCCGGGACGAGCTCCATCACGAGGAAGGCGCTGCCGTTCTCCTCGCCGTAGTCGAAGACGCTGGCGATGCCCTCGTGGTTGACGAGCGCCGCGTGCCGGGCCTCGGCGCGGAAGCGCTCGAGGAAGCCGGGATCGCCCATGTATTCGTCTTTGAGGATCTTGATCGCGACGGTACGGCCGATGACGTGGTCGGTGGCTTCCCAGACCTCGCCCATGCCACCGATCGCGATGCGCGAGATCAGTTCGTAGCGGCCACCGAAGGACACTCCCTGTGTGGGTCTCATCTGTCCAGCACCGCCTCCATGACCGCCTTGCCGATCGGGGCCGCGAGCAGATTCGATCCGCCCTGCTGGCCTCGCCCCGCGCCGTTCTCCAGCACTACCGCGACCGCAACCTGCGGGTCATCCGCGGGCGCGAAGCCCGTGAACCAGAGGGTGTACGGAGCGGTCGCACCGTTCTCCGCCGTGCCGGTCTTTCCAGCCACCTCTATGCCCCCTATTCTTGCACCCGAGGCGACGCCGCTCTGGACATTCGCCACCATCATCTGGGTCATCGTCGCGGCATCCTTCTCGCTCAGAGCGGTTCCGAATTCGGAGTTGTCAAAGGTCTGTTGCACCGACAGATCGGGACCGATCACGCGGTCGATCATGCGCGGGTTCATCACCACACCACCGTTCGCGATGCCGGCCGAGACCATCGCCATCTGCAGCGGCGTGGCTCGCACATCCCCCTGGCCGAAGCCGGTCAGGGCGGTCTGCGCGTCGTCGAGAGCCCGCGGGTAGGTCGAGGCCGTCGACTCCAGCGGCATCGTGAAGGACGAGTTGAACCCGTACTTCTCGGCCTCTTCGCGGATGGCGGTATCGCCGAGTTCCACCGCGAGCTGCGCCATCGGGATGTTGCATGACAGGCGGAGCGCGTCGGCGAGGGTGACGGTCTCGCCGGGTCCGCAGGTGCCGCCCCCGGCGTTTCCGATGAAGTCGGATGAACCGGGCAGCTGCCACTGAGCGGGGTTCGCGAACGTCGACTCGGGGGTGTAGCGTCCGGATGCGAGCGCCGCAGACGCCACGACGAGCTTGAACGTCGAGCCCGGCGGATTCAGCGTGCCGGCGATCGCTCGGTTCGACAGCGGGCGCAGCGGGTCTGCCTCGAGTGCCGCGTAGGCGTCTTTGACCTCGGTCGAACTGTGCGCGGCGAGCAGGTTGGTGTCGAAACTCGGCGTCGTGACCATCGCGAGGATGCGACCCGTCGACGGCTCGATCGCGATCACCGCACCCTCGTATCCCTGGAGGGCGTCCCAGGCGGCACGTTGCGCGCGGGGGAGGAGGGTCGTCGCGACGTTGGATCCCTGCGGCTTCTGACCCGTGATGATCTGGTCGATGCGCTGCAGGAACTGCGATCCCGAGGTTCCGCTGAGGTCCTGGTTCATGGCGCTCTCGAGCCCGGTCCGCGAGTTCAAGAGGGGGTTGATGTAGCCGGTGACGGGCGCCCACATCGCCGCATCCGTGTAGACGCGCTGGAACGAGTAGATGTCATCCGACGGCACCGAGTAGGCGATCGCCGCACCATCGGCGATGATCGCGCCGCGCTGCACCTGGTACGCGTCGTACAGTGCGCGCGTGTTCGCGGGATTCTCGGCGAGGGTGTCCACCTGAACGACCTGGATCCAGCTCGTCGCGCCGAACAGCGCGAGAAACATCGCGAGGACGACGACCGAGAGTCGGCGGAGTTCTTTGTTCATCCGATGACCACCCGCGGACGTGAGCGCACGGCATCCGAAACGCGCAGGAAGAGCGCGACGATCAGCCAGTTCGCGACGAGGGACGAGCCACCGGCCGCGAGGAACGGCGTCGTCAGACCCGTGAGCGGGATCAGACGGGTCACGCCGCCGACCATGATGAAGACCTGCAGGGCGATCGTGAACGCCAGACCCGTCGCCAGCAGCTTGCCGAAATCATCCTGGCCGGCGAGTCCGATACGGATGCCTCGGCTCACGAAGAGCATGTACAGGCACAGGATCGCGAACAAGCCGATGAGCCCGAGCTCTTCGCCGAGGCTCGGCACGATGTAGTCGCTCTGCGACAGCGGAGTCAGATAGGGGCGGCCCTGGCCGAGCCCCGTTCCGACGAGTCCACCCTGAGCGAGCCCGAAGATCCCCTCGACGAGCTGGTAACTGCCCCCGTCGCGCGCGATCACCTCGGGATCGAAGGCGTGCCACCACGCAGAGATGCGGGACCCGACGTACGTCATGACCTGCGAGGCGATGAGGACCCCGGCGAGCGCCAGTCCCAACCCGATCAGGACCCAGCTGGTGCGCCCCGTCGCCGTGTAGAGCATGGCGATGAACATGCCGAAGATCAGCACACCCGTGCCGAGGTCGCGCTGCAGCACGATGATCGCAAGAGAGACGACCCAGATGATGAGGAGCGGCCCGATCTCGCGAGCACGCGGCCAGGTCATCCCGAGAAAACGGTGACCCGTCGACGTCATGCTCTCTCGCGTACGGACGAGGTACCCGGCAAAGAAGATGGCGAGGGCGATCTTCGCGAGCTCCGCCGGCTGGAAGGTGAAGATTCCGCCGATCGAGACCCACACGGCGGCGCCCGTGCCCTCGGCGGCGAGACCCGGGATGACGGGCAGGATCAGCAGGATCAAGCCGACGAAGCCCGAGACGTATGTGTAGCGGAAGAGCACACGGTAGTTGCGCAGCAGGACGACGAGCAAAACGGCGCCGGCCACGGCGATGGCGGTCCACGCTATCTGGCGGGTGGATGCGGCATCCCATCCCTCGGCGTTCTTCGCGATATCGATGCGGTAGATCATCGCGAGGCCCAGGCCCGTGAGCGTGGTCGCGATCGGCACGACGATGGGATCGGCGTTGGGTGCTCGGAAGCGCAGGACGATGTGCAGTGTCAACACCAGCACGGCGAGGGCGCCGAAGTAATAGAGGATGGTCCATTCGATGCCGCCGAGCGCGCCGAGTTGCACGAGGGCGACGGCGGAGCCGCTCACCGCGAAGGCGAGCAGGAGGAGCCCGAGCTCGCGGTTGCGCTGGGTCTGCGGCATCCGGAGCGTGCGCAGCGCCTTCATGACCGTCGTGTCGGCCTTGAGCTCGGCGGTGTCGCCCTGCTTGGTGGTCGAGGTCACGGGTTCACCCCCGCCGGTTCGATCGTTGCGCGCAGGCGTTCGACGATTTCGCGTGCCTCGGTCAGCGACCCCGCCGAAACGGTGGACTCGACGGCTTGGCGCGTGAACTCGTCGAGATCGTCGAGATCGATGCCGGTCTCTTCGTACACCTCCGACAGGGTGATCGGTCCGATGTCCTGCTGGATCCCGCGATAGACGACGACCATCTCTTGATCGGCGCCCACGAAGTAGCGTGTCTGGGTCCACGAGTAGGCGAGGAACGCGCCACCCGCGAGCAGCGCTGCCACGACCACCGCCCCGACGATCCAGCCAACGCGGCGGCGACGGGCGCGTCGCCGGTCCTCTTCGATCAACTCTTCGAGGAACTCCGCCGCCGGCTCGAAATGCGTCGGCTCGTTCGCCGCCTGGCGGTTGGGGTGCAGCCAGCTGCTGCGACTCGGGCGCGCTGCGGGAACGTCGAAATCGAGCGGGGTCGACGCCGATCCGACCACGGTCGGAGTACCGATGACAACGGGATGCGAGCCCCCGACGTCGACGATCACCAGGGTGACGTTGTCGGGGGCTCCGGCGTCGAGCGCCTGCCTCAGAAGGACATCCGCGGTGCGCTGGGGAGTGAGTCCCTGACCGAGGGCTTTGGCGGTGTGCGCGTCGTCCACAACACCCGAGAGGCCATCCGAGCACAGCAGCCAACGGTCACCGGGCTGGGTCGCCATGATGAACGTGTCGACGTCGGGATGGGCATCCATATCGCCGAGCACGCGCATCAGCACGGAACGGCGCGGGTGGAAGCGGGCCTCTTCGACGGTGATGCGTCCCGAATCGACGAGGCGCTGGACGAAGGTGTGGTCGGTCGTGATCTGCGTGAGCTGACCGTCACGGAAGAGATAGATGCGCGAGTCGCCGATGTGCGCGATGACGGCGTGGTCGTCGATCATCAGCAGGGCGCTGACCGTCGTGCCGAGTCCCGAGAGCTCCGGCCGCTGCTCGACCGTGTCGATGAGCGCGGACGCCGTCTCGGTGATCGTGTCGCGCAGCACGCGTTCGGCCTCGGCCGTGCTCGCGAAGGGCCGGTCGAGATCTTCGAGGTGCCGAATCGCTATCGAGGATGCGACGTCACCCCCCGCGTGACCACCCATTCCGTCGGCGACGACGTACAGGTTGGACCCGGCGTAACCCGAGTCCTGGTTGTTGGAGCGCACCTTGCCCGTGTGGGACAGGGCCGCCGCGGAACCCTCGAAGACCATCGACTACTTCCGCAACTCGAAGGTCGTCGCGCCGACCTTGATCGGCGCGCCGATCGTCACGGGGGTGGGGGCTTGCACGCGGGCACCGTCGTGCCAGGTGCCGTTCGTCGAATCGAGGTCTTGAATCATCCACTGCTCGCCCCACAGCACCAGGCGCGCGTGATGGCTGGAGGTGTAGTCGTCGCGGATCACCAGTCCCGATTCGCTCGAGCGGCCGATCGTGAGCGGCTCGTTCGTCAGAGGGAGTTCGAGCCCGGCCTTCGGCCCCGAGGTGATGACGATGCGCTGCACGGACTCTGTCGTCGCGGCGCCGCCCTTCTTGCTCGGGCGGTTCGCAGCTGCGGGAGCAACGGACGCGCCCGCTGCCGGTGCGGCGGGCGGGGCGACAGCTGCGGTAGCCGACCCCGAGGCGGCGGCTCCGGCTGCCGCCTCACCCGCGGGCTCCGGCATCCGTCGCACGCGAACGCCGAACAGGTCGGCACGCATCGAATAGACGACGACGAAGACGAAGGCCCAGAGCAGGATCAGAAACCCGATCCGCAGGAGCAGGAGGGTGAGCTCGCTCATCGCGCCCCGTTCCCACCGAGTGCGTCGAACGCGCGAGTCACATCGGCCGGTGGCGGCGACGACGGCTTCGGGGGGCGGGCCTGCGCGACGACGCGGAAGACGATGTCGGTGCGTCCGATCCGGATCGTCGAGTCCGGTTCGAGCGCCGCCTGCGTGACGCGCTGTCCGTTGAGGGAGGACCCGTTCGTCGAGCCGAGGTCGCGGACCATGGCGCGCTCGCCATCCCAGAGGATCTCGACGTGCTTGCGGCTCGTTCCGGCGTCGGGAATCGTGATGTCGGCGTCGCTGCCGCGGCCGATGACGGTCCGGCTCGAGATCAGCGGGTGACGCGTCCCATCGATATCGACGACCGCGCGCCACGAGACGCGACCCTCTTCCGTGGTCGACGTCACGCGCAGCGTGCCCGAGGCGAGATTGGGGTCGACACCGAGTCGGATGCTGACGGCACCCGCAAAGGTGTAGCCCTGCGCCTTGGCGTGCTTCTGCACGAGGGTGTCGAGCTCGCTCAGCAGCGTGTCGCCGAGCGCAGCCATTTTCGCGTGATCGTCGGGCGAGAGCTCGACGACGAACGTATTGGGCGCGAGGATGCGGTCGCGGCTGACGACCGCGGCCTTCTTGTCGAGCTCGCCGCGCAGGGCGGAGGCGATCTCAACGGGTTGGATGCCGCTGCGAAAGGTGCGCGCGAAAGCGCCGTTCACGGCGCGCTCGAGACCCTTCTCGAAGCTGTCAAGTAGACCCACGGGGCTCCTCAGGCGGGGCGGATGGTAGGCCCATCGTAGTCAGCGAGCCTGGACAGGCACCGACGATCCGCGCGTTGCGTGTGATACCGAGCGTGGATCCGCGTCCCTGTGCCCCGCGAGCCCGTGATATTCTCGGGAAGTTGAGTTTCGGGGTGCATGTCCCGAGATTCGCGCGAGTGGCGGAATAGGCAGACGCGCTGGCTTCAGGTGCCAGTGCCCGAAAGGGCGTGGGGGTTCAACTCCCCCCTCGCGCACGGCAGGAATCGACCCCCGATCAGGTATTTCTGGTCGGGGGTCTTGCTGTTCGCGCTGCGCCACGCTCAGGCGAGTGGATGCTGCTCGCGCACGATCGCTTCGGCCCCGAGTTCGTCTCGTGCCGCGACGGCGTCGCGTAGCCGCACGAACGAGTCCCGACGGGCGACCGGATCGGCGGGATGTGGGGTCCACGGGCCGACGAACCAGCTGACGGGCAGGTAGATCTCGCGAAGCGTGGACAGAAGCATCCGATTCCTCGCCGCGAAGCTGGCCCGGCGGTGGAAACGGACGTACATCGTCGTCAGTGCCGCTACATCGTCGGAAGTCGCGACGGCGATGATCTCGTCGAGATCCGAGACCAGCGCCGCGAGTGTCTCGTCGTCGGCTCGGCGCACCGCCAGGCGCAGCGCCATGCCGGCGAGTTGGCCGATGTACTCCAAAGCCTCGTCTCGACTCGACTCGTCCGGAGTCGTCACGCGTGTGTAGCGGTGCGCGGACACCTCGACCATGCCCTGTCGCTCGAGCCGCTGGATCGCCTCGCGAACCGGGGTACGTGAGATCCCGTAGAGGTCGGCGATCTCGACATCGCGCACCCGCTCGCCGGGCGCGAGACGGCCGTCGACGATGGCCTGCGCGAGGAGTTCGTAGACCGTGTCGGCCAGGGCGGAGCCTCGGGCCTCTAGTCGTGCGGGAGGTGCTTCTAGGGGCATTTCGGGTGCCTCTTCGGGTAAGGCACGGCGGGGACCGCCGCTCGAATAATGCGAGACATCTTACGCACGGAAAGGAGGGAAACGGATGTGAGCTTTCCGGCCCGTGCGATCACGTTCGGGCAACGTTTGTGTCACCTTCTTTCGAAGGCATTGCGCGAAGTTGCCCCCGGCGGGGTAGCGTGGTACCACAATCCCGCGTCACCATAACGATCGGTGCGCGGCTGAAGAGAATGGCAAGGCATGTCTAGCACGGGAACCGTCAAGTGGTTCAACGCCGAAAAGGGTTTCGGCTTCATCGCCCCCGATGAGGGTGGCGCCGACGTCTTCGCGCACTACACCGCTATCCAGGCGGGCGGCTACCGCTCGCTCGAGGAGAACCAGCGCGTGGAGTTCGAGACGGCTCAGGGCCCGAAGGGCCTCCAGGCCGAGAACATCCGCCCCGTCTAGGGAGCGAATCACACAAGGACGCACTCCGGAGCTCACGCTCTGGGGTGCGTTCTGCTTTTTCCGGTCGACCACATCCGTCATCCGGCGGTTAGCCGTGCCGCAGCATGTCGACGCCAGCGGTCGCGAACTGGCGCAGGGTCGCATCCGGCAGGAACGCGCGGGTGAGTCCGGCCGCGATCCGCGTGAGGTCTCCCTCGTCGCGATACAGCAGGTAGATCGGTTCGTACCGCGGATTGAATTTCGTCTTGAAGCGGTGCAACGAGCGGAAGCCGTAGACGGGCTCGAGCGCGCTCGACAGCGAGGTCAGCAGCTGGGCGATCGCGCCCTCGTCGGGTGAAGCCTCGTGTGCGAGCGGCGCACCCGACAGCGAGAGGGTCAGCGCCCCCTCAGCGGCGAAGTCGCGGGCGGACGATCCGATCAAGAACTCCATCACCGGACCGAATCCGCCGTCACGGCGGCGCATCAGGTCCAGGGTCCACCCCTGCACCGTGCCGCCGGTGCCGTAGACGGGCAACCACGACAGAAAGCCGTCGACATCACCGTTCGGTGCGATGGCGAGTGCAATACGCACATCGGGATCTTCGGCCTCTTGCAGCGTTCCCAGCGTGAACCGCATCTCGGGTAGGCCCTTGTCTCCCACCCACGACTCCGAGATGGCCCGCAACTGCTGCCTGACACCCCACGGCTCGGCCGCCATGGACGTGAGGCGGAACGTCATCCCGTCCCGCTCGCCCCGGTTGAGCGCCTGCCGCACGTACGACCACGCCTTGCCGGTGAACTCCAGGCCGGGCAGGTCGACGATGGTGTCGTCCGCAATGACCAGAGCGCGCCACCCGTCCGGCATTGCGTCGCGCGTGACCTGACTGCTGCTGAAGAAGCAGGGGATGAGCCCCTGGCCCTCGGTCGTGCGCACGAACGTCGCGACCGAATCGGGGACGGATGCGGGGGGACCGAGGGGGTCGGCGAGTGCAATCGCGACGCCGAGCCTGTGCTGGAAGGCGACCATACCTTCGCCTGTCCGCAGGTAGCGCAGCCCATCCCACGTGGCCATCCACGAGAGGTTGCCCCCGCCCTCTTGGCGGATCAGGGCACGCACCTCGTCGTTCGATACGGCGGAACCCTCGCCGATCCGACGGCGGCGGGTTGCTCGGAACGCTCGACGCACCATGAGCAGGTACACGAAGAACAAGGCCCAGAGGATCGAGGTCGCGAGCGCGACATCCGGGTCTCCGTAGACGTCGATGACCTCGGCGGGATAGAGCGCGAACAAGACGATGATGGCGACGGCGACGAGCAGGTTCACCCCCGCCCACAGCACGGTCAGGATCCAGGCCCAGCGGCGCCCGAGGCGCAGGCCCCGCGAGACGAGCAAGACCACGACCGTGTCGATCGCCACATCGAGCCACGGCCCGTCGAGGGGCGCGGTCGGGCCGAACGGTCCGTTCGTGGGCAGCAGCAGCGACAGGATCTGGATGACCGCGAGGGAGAGGATCACGGCGAAAGCCAGCAACCGCTGCTCACGGATCGTCGTGCGCTGGATGCGGAACGAACGATCGATCAGCAGCACCAGCACGATTGCGAAAGCGTGCTCGACATCGGCGAGGGATCCCAGCAGCAGCAGGCTGATCGCCGCGTAGGCGAACACGATGACCCATCCGCGCTGACGCCACGGCGCGGCGAGCAATCCGATGGACGCGGCGATGCAAGCCATGGTCCCGCCCGAGGCGCCCACATCGAGCTGGCCCGCCAGGGTGATGGCCCAGGGCCAGGGGAGCAGGCTGGCGAACATGAGGAAGGCCGCGGTTGCGAAGATCGCGAAGAGCTGACCGAAACCGAAGTAGAGCGCCGCGATTCGCGTGCCGCGCTTCATCTCGAGGTAGCCGAGGCCCACTAGGCTCAGGAGGGTCGGGATGTAGACGACGGGGTGCGCGACGAAGAAGGTTCCCGTGAAGGGCGTCCACCACTTGCCCGCCTCGAGCGCGGGGAGCCCGTAGGCGACGGCCTCGAACCAGGGCTGCTCGGTTACCGGTCGCCAGAGACCCTGCCCGACGAGGCCGACCGCGATGATCAGAACCAGCAGGGCGAGCGTCGCGGGTACGGTGCGGGCGACGCTTCCGAAAGAGCGGGCAGGATGCGTGGGTGTCGGGGCGCTCACGCTGTCAGGGTAGCGAGGGATCCGCGTCGGGGAGTCCTACGCGCCGGGAAGCAGCAGCGCACGCAAGGCATCCACGTCGTCCGCGACGGCGGAGGCACCCTCGGACTCGTGCGGCCAGCTGAAGCCCCAGCGCACGAAGATGACCGGCACATCGTGCTCGGCGCCGCCCTCGACGTCATGGTGGCGGTCGCCGACGAGGACGGGCCGGGACGTGTCGGCTCCGGCGACTTCGAGCTGGCGCAGGGCCTCCGCGACGATGTCGGACTTGGCACTCAACGTCCGCTCGTCGGGCGTCGCGCCGACGATCGCCGTGAAGTCGTCCGACAGCTCGAAGAAGTCCATCAGCTCGAGCACTTGATTCTCGGGCTTGCTGCTCGCGGTTGCCTGCGGCACCCCGTCGCGGTGCAGGTCGTGGATCAGGTCGACCATGCCGGGGAAAGTGCGCGCGCCCGTCGTGTACCCGTCGCGCGCGCCGAGTTCGCGGTACCACGCGACCGCCGTCGCGGCCTCTTCGGGCGACATGCCGACCTGGGCCTGGAACGACTGGAACATGGGCGGACCGATCCAGTGCACGAGTTCGGCGCGGGTCGGCGCCGGGTGACCGAAGTGCTCGAGCGTGATGGTGAGTCGGCGCAGGATGCCGTCCGAGGCATCCACGATCGTGCCGTCGACATCCCAGAGGATGCAGGACCAGGGGCAGGCGTCGGGCATGTTCTCCAGCCTACGGGGCTGCGGGTCGGGGCTCGGTGGGTCGGGCGCTCTGGGTCGGGGGCTCCGGACCGGGCTCAGAACAGGCGGGGGATGCCCGACTCGATGCCTTTCATATCGTCATAGTCCAGAGTGACGCACCGGATGCCACGGTCCGTCGCCAGCACGCGAGCCTGCGGCTTGATCTCTTGCGCGGCGAAGACGCCGGTGACCGGCGCCAAGTGCGGGTCGCGGCCGAGCAGAGCCAGGTAGCGCGTCAGCTGTTCGACGCCGTCGATGTCGCCGCGACGCTTGACCTCCACCGCAATGGTTCCGCCCGCGGGGTCGCGCAGCAAGAGGTCCACGGGGCCGATCGCGGTCGGGAACTCGCGGCGCACGAGGGTGACCCCGTCTCCGATGAGCTCGACCTGCTCGGCGAGCAGGCGCTGCAGGTCTGCTTCGACTCCGTCTTTCTGCAGCCCCGGGTCTGCGCCGAGCTCGTGGGAGGTGTCGTGGATGATCTCGTAGATGCTGACGAGGAGTGCGTCGCCCGACTTGGCGTGGGTGACGCGCCACTGCTCGATGATGCCGGCCTCACGCGCATCCTCGTCCGGGTTCTGCGAGATGAGCGAGCAGGGCGGGCTCATCCAGTTGAGGGGCTTGTAGCTCCCCCCGTCGGAGTGCACGAGCAGGCTCCCGTCGCTCTTGTGGACCAAGAGCCGGGTGGCGAGGGGAAGGTGCGCGCTGAGGCGGCCGGAGTAATCGACGGAGCAGCGGGCGATGACGAGACGCACCGCACCAGCGTACGGGTTCGAGTGAACCCCTCGGGGGCAGCAATGTTGTTTTCCGGGAGTGACCGACTAGCGATATGTTGAGCAAACATCCCCGAGCTCAACCGGCCGAAAGCAATCATGTCTCCATCGATTTTTCGCGCCGCCGCCGGCGTGAGCCTTGCCGCCGCGATCGCCATTACGGGAGTCCTGATCACGCCGCTTGCGGCGAACGCCGCGGGTGTCGGTGATGAGTCTGATGCTGTGATCTATGACGAGAACGGGCCCATCGGCGACTTGCTCACGGCGCTCAGCGACGACGACACCAACACCACGATCGCCCTGCCGTTCGCGATCAACTACTTCGGACAGCCGATGACGGCCGTGTGCATCACGACGAACGGCATGGTCGTACCCGTAGCGACTGTCGATGAGGGATGCCCGGCAGCCTACGAGATGAACCTCACGCGCTTCGCCGAGGAGTTCGAGCGTGGGGCGATCGGTGCCCTATTCAGCGACTTCAACCCGCGAGGGCCGCTTCTGAACCCGTCGAGTGAGGTCGTCAGTGCCACCTCGACGAACCAGTTCGTCACCTACACGACGTCTGCGCCTCACGGCTTCGACGTGGGCGAGACGGTGGGCGTGGCGATCGACCCGATCGATGACTACCTTGGCATCGGTGGATACGCCGTTATCTCGGGCGTGCCGACCGCCACCGAGTTCACGGTCGACCTGACCGACTCCGGCACGTCGGACTTCACCTCGCGTGAGATCAGCGCTGTCGCCGGACGCGACTACTCCTCCACGGCGAACGCGGACGGATTCGGCATCGTGCGCTCCATTTACGCCGGGCCCACCACTGTTGACGGCGCGGCCGCATTCGCCGTCACCTGGTACCGGATGCCCTCCCACTCGAGCTCGTATCCGCTCACCTCGAGCACCTTCCAGCTCGTATTCGTGCAGCAGGGTGCTCCGGGCGACTTCGTCCTGCAGTTCAACTTCGGCACCCTCACGAGCCAGGGCGACGGTTACGGCGCGGACCACCCGGCCTACGAGTGCGACTTCACCGACTTGAGTCTTTGCCGATGGGCTGTCGGCTGGGTCGGCTGGGATGCCGCGACCTCGACGGCGGACTCATACGAGCTCTTTGCGGATGCCTCGGCCCAAACACTGGTTGATGGTCAGATCAGTTCGATCGTCAACAACTCACTGAACTCCACGGTTCGGGGGCGATACGTGCTCAGCATGATTGGCGGAGCGACAACCGGCTACGCCGTGCCGCGCCTCGACGGGGTAGTCCCCGTTGTGCCGGACCCGGTTGTGACGGATCCGGTTGTAGCAGACGCGGCCGAGACGGACCCAACCGCGGTGCTGGCCAATTCCGGAGTTGACGCATCCGGCGCTCTGCTTGTCGCGGCCCTGCTGCTCGTCAGTGGACTGCTTCTCCTGCGGCGCCGCGCCGTTTACTGAACAGACGCGAGTCCCCGGGTCGTCGAGGCCGCGCAGCTCGTCGGCTGATGGCACTCACTGCTCCTCGACCCCGACGCTTGCTGCGTCTTCGTCCGGAGCGAAAACCCAAAGCGCGGCCTCAACCCGACGATGTTCGCAGTCCAGGCTCGGCCCCTCTCCTCCCCTGGGGACCGGGATCGACCCGTGCCGTTACTCCGGGTCGATCGGCAGCAGAATGTTCCTGACCGAGGGGTCGGTGCGCAGGAATTCCTGTACCGCGGGATCTTGGAAGGCCTGGACGAGCTTCTTCACGTTGGCGGTTTCGGCGTAGTCGGATCCGATCGTGAGCTGCCCCGCGAACTCGTCGGGCGCGGCGGGGGCGTAGATCTGCTTGGCGATGTCGATCTGCGCCGCGAGGTAGTACTCGGTGTAGCCCACCGCCGCGTCGAGGTCGGCGAGCGCCCGCGACTGTGCGGCGAAGTCCAGCAGGACGAACGTGAGGTTCTTGGGATTCTCGACGATGTCGTCCTGAGTGGCGTACGCCTTGTCGATCGTGGGGTCGAGCGTGATCAACCCGGCGCGTTCCAGCACCCAGAGACCTTGTGCCTCGTTCGCCGGATCGGAATACAGCGAGATCGTTCCGCCATCCGGGATCTCACTGATGTCTGAATACTTGTCGGACCACACGCCGAAACCCCAGCGGAAGACCGGAACCGCCGCGGTCTCGCGGAAATCGGGGTTGGCTTCGAGCACCTGGCTGAGCCACAGCTTGTGCTGGTAGATCGTGCCGGCCACCTCGCCCTCGCTCACCGCGCGGTTGATGGTGTTGCTGTCGGCCAATCCCCGGAACGCGATCGTTATGTCGTACTTGGGTGCGACCTCTTCGGCGACGAACTCGACGAGCGCCTGTTCGGAGGCATTGCCCTCGGCGGTCGCGACGTACAGGGTCGCCCCGGCGATCTCGTTGGCGGATTTCGCGGGGTTCAGCAGCGGCACGAGGATGACGGCTCCGATCGCGAGCACGACGACCGCGCCGCCGGCGACCCAGGGCCAGCGCCGCCGGGGTCTGACCTCGAAACCGTGGTCGTCGCCGTTCGGCCGAGTTGATCGAGTGTTCAGCGTGGATGTCATGGCAGAGCTCTCCGTGATGATGATGATGAGGTGGGGGTGTCAGACGGCGGCCCGAGCGCGATGGCGGGTGCGAGCCTGGGGGGTGGCGAGTCGGACGAAAGAGTCGCCGAGTTTTTGCACGGCCGCGACGAGCAGGACGAGCACGATGATCGTGGCCAACATGACCCCGTTGTCGAAGCGCTGATAGCCGTAGGTCACCGCGACGTATCCGATTCCGCCGGCCCCGATGCTTCCCGCGATCGCGGAGTACTCGATCATCGCGATCGTGTTGATCGTGATGCCGCCGATGATGCTCGGCACTGCCTCGGACAGCTGCGCGGTGCGGATGATCTGAAGCGGGGATGCGCCGCTCGCGGTGGCGACGCGCGCGAGGTTCGTCGGTACGCCCCGCAGCGAGTTCTCGACGATGCGCGTGAAGAAGGCGATGCCCGCTATCGACATGGGGACAACCGCAGCGGCGATACCGATGTTGGTGCCCGTGATGAACCGCGTGAACGGGACGATTGCCGCCATCAGGATGAGGAACGGCAGGGAGCGACCGACGCTCACGATCCCGCTCAGGACGGCGTGCAGCCGCGGTCGAGGAAAGAGCCCGTGCGGCGCGAGGTTGTGTACCAGCGCCCCGAGCGGGATGCCGACGAGGACGACGATGGCCATGACGATGCCGACCATGATCAGCGTGTCGAGCAGCGCCGGGAAGATGAGCGCGGGGATGTCCGCAAGGGGGATGTTGTCGAGGTGTCTCATGACGACACCGCCTCGGGCGAAACCGCGGCGGACGGTACACCCGCGCGGACCGGTTCTGCCGGGCGCGCGTCTAGCCCCAGGTCCTTCAGCGCTTGCCGAACCCGGTCTTCATCGGAGTGAGCGATGCCGATCACCGCGGACCCGACGGTCGACTCGTGAAGGACTTCGACGGATGCGCCGAGGAGCGATACGGGAATGCCCAGAGTCTCACCGAGCCGCGACATCCAATCCGTCGGGACGTCGGCGGAGCGATACGAAACGACCCACGTCGTCTCGGATTCGCCTGCTGCGGCGTGCGCGCGGCGGGGTTGGAGCGCCCGCCCCAGTTCCGAGTCCGCATCGTGCAAGAGCTCGACCAGTCGCCCGGACTCGACGATGCGTCCGTGGTCGAGTCGCGCGACCGAGTCGGCGATGCTGCGAACCGTGTCCATTTCGTGCGTGATGAAGATGATCGCCAGATCGAGGTCGTCGCGGAGCTCTCTGATCAGCGCGACCACGGACGCGGTCGCGTCGGGATCCAGCCCGCTCGTCGCCTCGTCCGAGATCAACACCCGGGGGCGGAGCGCGAGGGCACGAGCGATGCCGACCCGCTGGCGCTGGCCGCCGGACAGTTCGTGCGGGTAGCTGTTCGCCTTGCCGGCGAGACCGACTCGATCGAGCAGCTCGGCCACGCGGCGCTTCGACTCGACGGCCGTGACACCCAGATATTCGAGCGGTAGGGCGACGTTCTGTGCGGCCGTGCGACGACTGAAGAGGCCGTCGTGCTGGAAGATTGTGCCGATCTTGCGGCGAGCGACGCGCAGCTGCCCGGCGTTCAGGTGCGAGAGGTTGTCGCCGTTGACGATGACGGCCCCCGAGGTCGGGGCCTCGAGCAGCGTCGCGCACTGGGCGAGGGTGCTCTTGCCCGCACCGCTCGGCCCGACGACCGCGAAGATCTCGCCGGACGCGACGGCGAAGTCGAGACGGTCGAGCACGGTCGTGACGCCGAAGGTCTTGGTGAGCTGCTCGAGGCGGATCATCGCGCCACCGGACGTGGCTCAGGGAAAGAAGGCATGCCGCCGACCGTACGGGCGACGCATGCCCCCACAACAGCCGCGGCGACGCACGGGGTAACCACGTGACGCACGGAGTAACCATGTGACGTTATGTGTTGTCGGCGCTGGCGCGATTCGCCGCCGTGCCCGACGATTGCCCGATGACTCGACAGATTCGCTTCAACGCCTTCGACATGAACTGCGTGGCTCACCAGTCTTCGGGCATGTGGCGCCATCCGGACGACCGTTCCGCCGACTACAAAGATCTGAGCTACTGGACAGGACTTGCCCAGCTGCTCGAGCGCGGAAACTTCGACGGCATCTTCATCGCCGACGTCCTGGGCACCTACGACGTGTACGGGGGTACGAACGAAGCCGCGATCCGGCACGGCGCTCAGGTGCCCGTCGGAGACCCGGTGCTTCTCATCTCGGCCATGGCTGCGGTCACCGAGAACCTCGGGTTCGGCGTGACGGCCGGCACCGCGTATGAGCATCCATATCCCTTCGCGCGCCGGATGTCGACGCTCGACCACCTGACGAAGGGGCGCGTGGGCTGGAACGTGGTCACCGGTTACCTGCCGTCCGCCGCCCGCAACATGGGCAATGACGACCAGCTCGAGCACGATGAGCGATACGAGCACGCGGACGAGTACCTGGATGTCCTCTACAAGCTGTGGGAGGGCTCGTGGGAGGACGACGCGGTGATTCGCGACCGCGAGTCGGGCGTCTTCACCGACCCGCAGAAGGTGCACGAGATCGGCCACGAGGGCAAGTACTTCACCGTTCCGGGCATCCATATCTCCGAGCCGTCGCCGCAGCGCACACCCGTGATCTACCAGGCCGGCGCTTCATCGCGCGGCATCGAGTTCGCCGCGGGCAATGCCGAGGCGATCTTCGTCGCGTCACCGACCAAGGCCGTCCTCAAGAACACCGTGAGCAAGATCCGCGACGCCCTCGAGGCCGCTGGTCGGGACCGATACTCCGCCCGCATCTACACGCTGCTGACGATCATCACCGACGAGACCCCCGAGAAGGCCCAGGCGAAGCACGAGGACTTCTTGCAGTACGCGAACCACGAGGGAGCGCTCGTGTTCATGTCTGGATGGATGGGCATCGACCTTTCCCAGTACGAGCTCGACGAGCCCGTCGGCAACGTCAAGAGCAACGCCATCCAGTCCGTCATCGCGAACTACCAGGAGTCGGCCGCGCACGGCGAGACCTTCACGGTGCGCGACATCGCCCGGATCAGCGCCATTGGCGGCCTCGGCCCCACCCTGGTGGGTTCCGGGAAGGAGATCGCGGATCAGCTTCAGGAGTGGGTGGCGGAGACGGATGTCGATGGGTTCAACCTCGCCTACGCGATCACGCCGGGCACCTTCGAGGACATCGTGACGTACGTGATCCCCGAGTTGCGCGCGAGGGGCGCCTATCCGACCTCTTACGTCGAGGGAACGCTGCGCCACAAACTGCACGGCAAGGGCGACCGCCTGCCCGCCGATCACAAGGGTGCGGGCTATCGCGTGGGTGCTCTCGCGATCTCGTGATCGTCGCTACAGCGCGGACGGCTCGCCGGCGGTCGGACGGCGCCCGTCCCGGCGCCCCTCGCCGACGTGCGCGCCGGGCAGCGGGCGGGTGGCCCCGGATGCGAAACCGGAGGCGATGATGAGCCCCACCAGGATGTACAGGGTGTTGAGCAGGCCGATGTGCTCGCTGACGAATCCGAGCAGCGGGGGCCCGCAGAGGAACGCGATGTAGCCGATCGTCGCGGCGGCGCTCACGCGAGCCGCGGCGCGGGCGGGGTCGTCGGCGGCCGCGGACATGCCGAGGGGGAAGCCCAGCGCAACGCCGGCACCCCAAAGAGCTGCGCCGACGAGGACGAGCGGGATGGACGGCGCGAGGATGAACAGCAGCAGACCCACGGCGGCCGCGGCTGCGAGAACACGCAGGGTCGCGACACGTCCGAAGCGATCGACGAGCGGCCCGCCCGCGATGCGGACGAGGGTCATGCTCACGGAGAACACAGCGAGTCCCGCGGCGCCGAGTGCCTGGTCGGCGCCGTGGCCCTCCACCACCGTCAGCGCCAGCCAGTCGTTCGCGCCACCCTCGGCGAAGGCCATCCCGAGCATGACGATCCCGAGCGTGTACGTGCGGGGCTCGCGCCACGCCGACAGCGACTCGTGCAGGCGCGCGCGCCAATCGCGCTTCGGCTCGTCCGACGGCGTCGGGTCCATGGCCACCGCTCGGGCGGGCACGTTCGCGATGCTGACGAACCCGATGACGACGATCACGGCGGCGAGCACCGTGGTGTGCGTCAGCACGTTCAGCCCCCAGGCGACGGCGAGCACACCGATTCCCGCGCCGAGCACGGTGCCGAAGCTGAAGAAGGCGTGAAACAGGGGAAGAAGGGTCTTGCCGATCTGCTTCTCGATCACGGCGCCGTCGACGTTCATCATGACATCGAGCGCTCCGTTGCCCAGGCCGAAGAGGGCAAGGCCGAGCACGACGACTCCGTACGAGCCCAACGCATCCGTTCCCACTCCGATGATCGCGACGCCGACCGCGACGACGATCATCGCGACGAACATGCCGCGACGGGCGCCGAACCGAGCGAGCACGAGTGAGCTGAGGGAGAGGCCGACGATCGACGAGATGCCCGCGAGCAGCAGGACGAAGCCGATCTGGATGTTGTCGATCTGCAGGGTCTCTTTGATCGCCGGCACGCGCGAGGCCCAGGTGGCGATCGAGAGTCCGCTCGCCGTGAAGATGGCGAAAACCGCCGTGCGCCAGCGCAGCAGGGCGCGACGGTTGACGGGGGCGGCGAGTTCGGACATGCCGAGAGTCTATCGAATCGATTCGACCGCCACCCTGCCGTACGGGGTACCATCGGTGAATCAATCCCGAACCCGGAGGTGCGATGGCTGCCGGAAGGCCGACGATCGCCGACGTCGCGCGTGTCGCCCAGGTGTCGCCGTCGACCGCGTCCGTCGTCTTCAGCGGCAAGGCCTCCGTGACGGATGCGACCCGCGCTCGCGTGCTCGACGCCGCCGCGTCTCTCGGTTATACGGGTCCGGACCCCCGTGCCGCATCGCTACGCCGCGGCAGCAGCGGCATCGTCGGCGTGGTCTTCGAGGAGCACCTCGGCGCGGCATTCCGAGACCCGATCAAAGCGGTCATGATGGACGGCCTCGCCGAGGGGGTCGCGCCGCTCGGCGCCGGATTGCTGCTCCTCCAAGACGACGCCGGGGCCCCCGGTGCCGCGCCCGCATCGCCCAATCTGCGGTCCGCACCCGTGGACGCGGTCGTGCTCGTGGGCTGCAGCGGTCGTCTCGCCGACTCCCTCGAGGCCGTCCGGGGTCGCGGCATCCCGGTCGTCGTCATCGAGGGCGACGCAGGCCCCGGCATCCCGCGCGTCGAGCTCGACAACCGCGAAGCGCAGCGTCACGCCGCACGGCATCTCCGCTCGCTGGGTCACGAGGACGTCGTGGTGTTGACACTGCCCTTCGATGCGAGTCGCCGGCGGGGCTGGGTCGTCGCGGATGACGCGCGCGCACCTGTCGTGGACGTGACACGCGAGAGACTGGCGGGCGCGCGCGACGTGTTCCCCGCGGCCCGTGTGTACGCGGCGGGGGGCAGCTTGATCGACGAGGGGCTCGCGGCCGGCCGCATGATCCTGGCTCGCGCGTCGCAGCGCCCCACCGCGGTCATCGCCCAGAGCGACCTCCTCGCTGCGGGCGTCGTGCGTGCCGCCGAAGAACTCGGGCTGTCGGTGCCGGGCGACGTCAGTGTGACGGGATTCGACGGCATCACCGTCGATGGTTTCGCCCCGTACGAACTCACCACGCTGGTGCAGCCTGCGGCCGAGAAGGGCCGCGCCGCGGGCACGATCGTCACGCGGATGATCGAGGGATCGGATGCCGCGTCGATCAGTTTCACGTGCACGTTCCGCCAGGGCAACACCACCGGTCCTCCTGCGCGCTGAGGCTCGATCGGGCTCGTGCGAGATGATCCCGCTTCGGCATCTCGCAAAATCCGCCCCGTAAGATAGGACCACTGTCCACTCCCTGAGCCACCCCGGCCGACACGACCGAGGAGACGCCTGTGCTGCTGATCCTCGCCGCGTTCGCCGTCATCTCGCTCGCCATGCCGTGGCTCGTTCGGACTCTGGGATCACGGGCCTTCTACGTCGCCGCCGCGATGTCGGCGGTGGCTTTCGTCGAGGCGGTCCTGCGGACGCCCGACGTGCTCGCCGGGCAGACTCCGTTCGAGTCATTCGAATGGATCCCCGCGCTCGGGATCTCGCTGTCCATGCGCATGGACACCCTCGCGTGGGTCATGACGCTGATCGTCACGGGCGTGGGTGCGCTGGTGCTGCTGTATTGCCGCTGGTACTTCCGCGACAAGCCCGAGGGCCTCGGCCAGTTCGCGGCGGTCCTACTCGCATTCGCGGGAACCATGTACGGGCTCGTGCTGACGGACGACATCGTCGTGCTCGTCATGTTCTGGGAGATCACGAGCATCCTGTCGTACCTGCTGATCGGGTACTACCACCGCCGCGCCGGTAGTCGCCGCGCGGCCCTGCAGGCCCTGCTGGTCACGACGCTCGGCGGCCTCGTGATGCTGATCGGTGTCGTGCTGCTCGTCGTCGACACCGGAACGTCGAGCCTGTCGGGAATCCTCGATATCGCGCCGAGCGGACCCGTCGCGGACGCCGCACTCGTGCTGCTGCTCGTCGGTGCGCTCAGCAAGTCGGCGATCTTCCCCTTCCATTTCTGGCTGCCGGGCGCGATGGCGGCGCCCACCCCGGTGAGCGCGTATCTGCACGCCGCAGCGATGGTGAAGGCAGGCATCTACCTGCTGGCGCGTCTCTCGCCGGTCTTCGCCGACGCGCCACCCTGGCGGCCGATCGTCATCTCGCTCGGCATCCTGACGATGCTGATCGGAGGCATCCAGTCGCTGCGCGAGCGTGACCTCAAGCGCATCCTCGCGTTCGGCACGGTGAGCCAGCTGGGGCTCTTGACGGTCGTCCTCGGTTTCGGGACGCGGGACGCGGCGCTCGCCGGGCTCGCCCTGCTGATCGCCCACGCTCTTTTCAAGTCGAGCCTCTTCCTCATCGTCGGCGTGATCGACCGGCAGCTCTCGACGCGTGACATCTCGGAGTTGTCGGGGCTCGGACGCCAGGCGCCGGTCATGGCCACGTTCGCGTTCATCGCGATCGGGTCGATGGCGGGAGTCATCCCCACCCTCGGGTTCGTCGCCAAAGAAGGGGTGCTCACCGCGTTCCTCGACGAGGCCCTGGGCGGTTCGGCCTGGGGCCTGGTCGCCCTGATCGGCGTCGTCGTCGGGTCGGTCTTCACCGTGGCCTACGGCATCCGCTTCCTGTGGGGAGCGTTCTTCCGCAAGCGTGATGTCGAGCTGACCCAGTGGCCAGACCCGCCCATCGGCTTTCTCGCGGCGCCGATCGTGCTCTCGGGACTGTCGATCGTGGGTGGGTTCGCGGCGCCGTGGGTCGACCTCGCGCTGCAGGGTTACGCCGACACGGCGCCGGCCTCGACGCCGGGCATCGCCCCGCCCGAATACGCCTACCACCTCGCCCTCTGGCACGGTCTCGAACCGGCGCTCTTCCTGTCGCTCGCCACGCTCGTCGGCGGCGCGCTGGTGTTCGCGCTCGCCCAGGCGACGCGATGGGACGTCCGGCGCCGACTGGTGCCGTTCACGGCATCGGATGTCTATTACGAGGTCGTCCGTCAGGTCGACCGGCTCTCGGTGGCGACGACAACACTCACCCAGCGCGGGTCGCTTCCGATCTACGTCGGCACGATCTTCGTCGTGCTGGTCGGGGCCGAGGCGACGGTGATGTTCGCCTCGCCTAGCTGGCGCGCACAGCTCGACGCCTGGCAGTCGCCCATCCAGCTGGTCGCCGCGCCGCTCATGATCGCGGCGGGCATCGCCGCCGTGCTGGCCCGCAAGCGCTACACGGGCGTCGTTCTCGTGTCGGTGACGGGACTCGGCATGGTCCTGCTGTTCGCCACGAGTGGGGCACCCGACCTCGCCCTCACGCAGATTCTCGTCGAGACCGTCACGCTCGTCGCGTTCGCACTGGTCTTGCGGCGACTGCCCGCGCAGATGGGCGATCACAACGCCTCCGTCGCTCGGCTTCCGCGCGCCGTCCTGGCGATCGGTGTCGGCGTGACGATGGCCATGGTCGCCGTGATCGCGACCGGCGCACGCCTCGAGGCACCCATCTCGGGGGCGTGGCCGGACCTCGCCTACGAGTTCGGCCACGGTCGCAACGTCGTCAACGTGGCGCTCGTCGACATCCGCGGGTGGGACACGATGGGTGAGCTCTCGGTGCTCGTCCTCGCGGCGACGGGCGTCGCATCCCTGGTGTTCGTCACCGACCGCGCCGACAACCTGCAGCGGCTGACCTCGGGCGTGCCGATCATGCCCGCACGTCGTCGACGGCGACCGCTCGTCGAGACCCTCGCCGGGCCCCGGCCGCAGTCCGCCGCAAACGTCGGCAGCCCGCAGACGTGGCTCGTGGGCGGGCAGCGGATGCGTCCCGAGAACCGCTCGATCATCCTCGAGGCCATCGTGCGGATCCTGTTCCACACGATCATCGTGGTGTCCATCTACCTGCTCTTCGCCGGGCACAACCTGCCCGGTGGAGGCTTCGCCGGGGGGCTCGTCGCGGGAATGGCGCTCGTCATGCGTTACGTCGCCGGGGGGCGCTACGAGCTCGGCGCGGCTGCGCCGACGGACGCGGGGCGCCTCCTCGGTGCGGGCATGGCCATCGCGGTCGCCTGCGCCGTCGTTCCCCTGTTCTTCGGCGCGCCTCCGCTCACGAGCGCCTTCGTCGAGGCCGAGCTTCCGGTGCTCGGGCACATCGAATTCGTCTCCACGACGATCTTCGACATCGGCGTGTACCTCGTGGTGGTCGGGCTCGTGCTCGATGTGCTGCGCAGCCTGGGTGCCGAGGTCGACCGGCAGAGCCAGCCGGTCCGTGCGGGGGAGGTGGTCAGCTGATGGATGTCTCGCTGACCCTCATCATCGTCATGGGCGCGCTCTTCGCGTGCGGCGTGTACGCGATGCTCGAGCGCAGCCTGACGCGCGTCTTGATCGGCTTCCTGCTTCTGGGGAACGCGGCGAATCTGCTGCTGCTGATCGTGATGGGACGCCCGGGAATCGCCCCGTTCTTCGGGTCGGGCGAGACATCCGAGATGTCCGATCCCCTGCCGCAGGCTCTCACGCTCACCGCGATCGTCATCACCTTTGCCATCTCGGCGTTCCTGCTGGCCCTGATCTATCGGTCCTGGCAGCTCGGTCAGGCCGACACGGTCATGGACGACGAAGAAGATGTCGCCCTGCGGGAGCGCGGTGTCCAGTCCGAGGACGCGATGGATGACGAGGGATCGACGGATGCCGAGGCGCCCACCGACTTCGTGGGAGTCGAGACCGCCCCGATCACGGTTCTGCACAGCCGCGACTTCCCGGGTCTCGTGGACGACGCACCGACCGACAAGCCGGCCGCGCGACGTCCCCGCGAGGGGGGCGAGGACTCGTGAGCTCGTTGGTCCCCCTTCTCGTCGCGCTGCCACTCATCGGTGCCGCCCTCACGCTCGTGTTCGGGCGTCGTCGACGTCTCCAGGTGATGGTTTCGGTCGTCACGTTGGTCGCGGTGCTCGTCATCGCGGCGATCCTGCTGTACACCGTCGATCAGGGCGACCCGATCGCGGTCTCGGTCGGCGGGTGGCCGATCCCGTTCGGCATCGTGCTCTACGTCGATCCCCTCGCCGCGCTGCTCGTGCTGGTGTCGAGCATCGTGCTGATCGCGGTTCTGCTCTTCTCGATCGGCCAGGGTGCGGCGGACGGCGACGAAGAGACGCCGGTCTCCATCTTCTACCCCTCGTACCTGATCCTCGCGGCGGGCATCTTCAACGCCTTCATCGCGGGCGACCTGTTCAACCTGTACGTGGGGTTCGAGATCCTGCTGGTCGCGTCGTACGTGCTCATCACGCTCGGCAGCACCGAGTCGCGCATCCGGACGGGTGTCGTCTACATCGTCGTCTCGCTCGTGTCGTCGATCCTGTTCCTCTCGGCTATCGCCGCGATCTATGCATCGCTCGGCACCGTGAACATGGCGCAGATCGCGGCACGGATGGGCGAGCTGCCGCAGGACGTCCAGCTCGTGCTGCACATGCTGCTGCTCGTCGCCTTCAGCATCAAGGCCGCGGTGTTCCCGCTGTCGTTCTGGCTGCCCGACTCCTATCCGACCGCGCCCGCTCCCGTCACGGCGGTGTTCGCCGGGCTTCTGACCAAGGTGGGCGTCTACGCGCTCATCCGCACCGAGACCCAGATCTTCCCGAACAACGACATCAACATGCTGCTGATGGTGATCGCGCTGGCCACGATGGTGGTCGGGGTGCTGGGCGCGGTCGCTCAGGCGGAGCTGAAGCGCATCCTGTCGTTCACGCTCGTCAGCCACGTCGGGTACATGATCTTCGGACTGGCGATCGGAACGGCGGCGGCCTACGGGGCCACGATCTACTACATCGTCCACCACATCATCGTGCAGACGACCCTCTTCCTGGCCGTCGGGCTCATTGAGCGAAGAGCGGGCAGCACGTCGATCCTGCGCGTCAAGGGATTGATGAGAGCGGCGCCGGTCATTGCGGTGCTCTACTTCATCCCGGCCGTGAACCTCGGCGGACTGCCACCTTTCTCGGGCTTCGTCGGCAAGTTCGCCCTCTTCGACGCGGCCGCGCAGGTCGGCACACCGGTCATGATGGTGCTGATCGTCGGCGGGATCGTCACCTCGCTGCTGACGCTCTACGCGCTCATGCGCGCGTGGAACCTGTCGTTCTGGCGAGAGGAAGAGGATTCGACCGAGACCGAGGCCCGCATCGCGTACCTCGGGCGGTCGACGGGCGCGGCCGTCGAGACCGAACGGCGCGTCATCCCGCGCATCATGACGGCGGCGACCGGCGGGATGGTTGCGGTCACGGTCGCGCTGACGATCTTCGCCGGGCCCCTGCTCGAGATCTGCATGCGCGCCGGCGAGGTGCTGACGCATCCGGTCACGATCACTCAGATCGATGAGGAGGCCGCACCGTGAGTCCCGACTCCCGCGCCTCGCACGCGCGCCACATCTGGGCGCAGCTGCCGTTCTTCGGGTGGCTGATCGCGCTGTGGATGTTGCTCTGGGGTCAGTTCACGTGGCTGGCGTTCTTCTCGGGGCTCATCGTCGCGATCGTCGTCACGCGCATCTTCCGCTTGCCGCCGGTCGACCTGTCCGGGCGGCTCAACCCCTGGTACGGCCTCGTCTTCGTCACGACGTTCCTCGCGGCGCTCGTGCGCGGTTCTCTGCTCGTCGCGTGGCAGGTGCTCGACGTGCGCCGACAACCGGGTGCTGCCGTCATCGCCGTTCCGCTGCGCACCGACGACGACCTGATCATGACCCACACCGCGGTCACGGCATCGCTCATTCCGGGTTCGATCATCCTCGAGGCGGATCGTGATCGTCGCGTGCTCTACTTGCACGTGATCGGCGTGCGTAATGAAGCGGATGCCGAGCACCAACGGCGAGCCGTGCTGGGCTGGGAGGCGCGGATCGTCCGAGCCGTCGGTTCGCGCGAGCAGCTGCGCGTCCTTCGTGACGCCACCGTCGACACCCCGCGACAGGGCGGGGCCACCGTATGAACGTGCTCGTCGTCATCATCCTCGTGGTCTTCGCGATCGCGGCACTGCTCGCGCTGATCCGCATCGTGATCGGGCCTTCGATCCTCGACCGCGTCGTCGCGAGCGACGTCCTGTTGACCGAGATCATGTGCATACTCGGGGCCGACATGGTGATCAATCACCACACACGGTCCTTGCCCGTATTGCTGATCATCGCGGCCGTGGGTGTGTTCGGGTCGATCTCGATCGCCCGCTTCGTCGCACGAAGGGACAACCCCCGATGATGGACCTCGACTGGCTGGCGGTCGCCGACACCACTGCGCTCGTTCTCGTTCTGCTCGGTGCTCTGTTGTGCCTGACCGCATCGATCGGTCTGCTGCGGTTCCGGGACGTTCCGAGCCGCCTGCACGCGGCCACGAAACCGCAGGTCCTCGGGCTGCTGCTGATCTGCATCGCGATCGCGCTGTCGCTGCGGGCATGGCCCGTCGCGGCGTTCGTCGTCCCGGTATTTCTGATCCAGCTCGCCACGGCACCGCTGTCGGCGCACATGGTGGGCCGCGCGGCCTACCGCAACGGCACGCTGGATGAGGGTGCGCTCGTCGTCGACGAGCTGCGCGAGTCGCGCGAGACGCCCCCGGCCGCGGGCGGCTGACGAGTCAGTCGGTGCCGGAGTCGAACGCGGCGGCCTCGGATGCCTCGTCCACCGCGTCGGCGAGACGCTCGCGTTCCGCGTCGAACGGCGACGCGTGCTCGGTGATCTCGTCCGCTTCGCCGGCCTTCAGGTTGCCGACGAGCGCCGCCGTTGCTCCGCCGATCATGCCCATCGCGGCGTACTGCTCGAGGCGGGTGCGCGAGTCGGCGATGTCGAGGTTGCGCATCGTGAGCTGGCCGATGCGGTCCGTCGGACCGAACGCGGCGTCGCCGACACGTTCCATCGACAGCTTCTCGGGTCCGTACGACATGACGGGGCCTGTCGTGTCGAGGATCGTGTAGTCCTCGCCGCGGCGCAGGCGCAGGGTGACCGTGCCCGAGATCGTCGAGCCGACCCACTTCTGGATCGACTCGCGCAACATCAGCGACTGCGGCTCGAGCCAGCGGCCCTCGTACATCAGGCGACCGAGGCGGCGTCCCTGCTCGTGATACGTCGCGAGGGTGTCCTCGTTGACGATCGCGTTGACGAGGCGCTCGTAGGCGGTGAAGAGCAGCGCCATGCCGGGGGCTTCGTAGATACCGCGGCTCTTGGCCTCGATGATCCGGTTCTCGATCTGGTCGCTCATGCCGAGACCGTGGCGTCCGCCGATGGCGTTCGCCTCGCGGACGAGTTCCACAGGGTCGCCGAACTCGCGGCCGTTGATCGCAACGGGGCGTCCGGCCTCGAACGTGATCGTGACATCCTCGGTGGCGATCGCGACGGATTCGTCCCAGAAGCGCACGCCCATGATGGGCTCGACGGTTTCGAGCGAGACATCGAGGTGCTCGAGGGTCTTCGCCTCGTGCGTAGCGCCCCAGATGTTCGCGTCGGTCGAGTAGGCCTTCTCGGCGGAGTCGCGGTACGGGAAGCCGTGGGCGACGAGCCACTCGCTCATCTCCTTGCGTCCGCCGAGCTCGGTGACGAAGTCGGCGTCGAGCCACGGCTTGTAGATGCGCAGGCGGGGGTTGGCGAGCAGGCCGTAGCGGTAGAACCGCTCGATGTCGTTGCCCTTGTAGGTGGAGCCATCGCCCCAGATGTCGACGCCGTCCTCCTTCATCGCGCGCACCAGGAGGGTGCCCGTGACGGCGCGACCGAGCGGCGTGGTGTTGAAGTACGTGCGGCCGCCCGAACGGATGTGGAAGGCGCCGCAGGCGATCGCGCTGAAGCCCTCTTCGACGAGCGCGGCTTTGGCGTCGACCAGGCGCGAGACCTCGGCGCCGTACTCGAGCGCCCGACCGGGGATCGCCTCGACGTCCGGCTCGTCGGGCTGGCCGAGGTCGCCCGTGTACGTGCAGGGGATCGCGCCCTTGTCGCGCATCCACGCGACGGCGACGGAGGTGTCCAAGCCACCGGAGAAGGCGATGCCGACGCGCTCGCCGACGGGCAGGGACTGAAGGACCTTCGACATCCTTCGAGTCTACTGAGAGGCGCGGTCTGCCCGAGACGACGCCCGCCGGCGACCGACCCACACCACGAGCAGACCGACGGCGATGATCGCGAGGGCGATCGCGACGACGTACACCGCGACCCCCGCGTAGCCGGGAGGCTGGAGCGCCGGATTGTGGGGATTGAGGAACGGGTAGGGGTACCAATACGGCTCGCCGTTCGCGGGAGAGGTGACCAACGGGCCGCGCACGAGGGTGTAGACGACCCACGCGATCGGATAGATGACGATGATCCACACAGCACGCCACGGCAGGGCTCGTCGCCGCGGGGCGAGGAACAGATCGAGCACCAGCACGATGGGCACCGCAACGTGCATCACCTCGTTCGACCAGGCAACCGTCTCACCCTGCGGCAGCTGGATGCCCCGCAGCAGCAGGTTGTAGACGATGCCGGTGATCACCATGTAGGTGGTGACGCAGGCGAGCAGAACGGCGAACCAGCGCGGCTCGACATCCGTTCGTGCGTGACGCGTCCAGAACAGGATCGCCGCGATCGTAAGCGTCACGGCGGCGGCGACGTTCGACTGGATCGTGAAGAAGCTCAGGAAGTTCGCAATGACCGTGCCGATCTGGTGGCCGTATTCCGTCGTCGCGGCCTCGGCGTTCGAGACCGTACGGACGAGTTGGGCGATGACGGCGGCGATGCCGACGATGGCGGTCAGGATGCGGACGACCGCCCAGGCCTGAGACCAGGCCGCGGATCGGAGCAGGGTGGAAGACATGGCCAAACACTAGCGGCGGCCTCGCGTCCCCGATCGGTGCCGGACGACCTCGATAGGATGGTGTCTTACCGTCCTGACAAGAAATCCGGGGGCCTCATGCCAGGCATCGTGATCGTCGGCGTGCAGTGGGGCGACGAGGGCAAGGGCAAGGCCACCGACCTGCTGGGCGAGCGCACCGACTGGGTCGTGAAGTTCAACGGCGGCAACAACGCCGGCCACACCGTCGTCATCGGCGACGAGAAGTACGCGCTGCATCTGCTGCCCTCGGGCATCCTGTCACCGGGTGTCATCCCCGTGATCGGCAACGGTGTCGTCGTCGATCTCGAGGTGCTGTTCGCCGAGCTCGGCGCGCTCGCGGCCCGTGGCGTCGACACGTCCAAGCTGCGCGTCAGCGCCAACGCGCACATCATCACGCAGTACCACCGCACGCTCGACAAGGTGACCGAGCGCTTTCTCGGCAAGCGCCAGATCGGCACGACCGGCCGCGGAATCGGCCCGGCATACGCCGACAAGATCAACCGCGTCGGCATCCGCGTGCAGGACATCTTCGACGAGAACATCCTGCGGCAGAAAGTGGAGGGGGCACTCGACCAGAAGAACCACCTGCTGGTCAAGGTCTTCAACCGCCGCGCGATCGCGGTCGACGAGGTCGTCGAGGACCTGCTGTCGTACGCCGAGCGGCTCCGGCCGATGGTCGCCGACACAGGACTGCTGCTGAACGATGCGCTGGACGCGGGCGACGTCGTCGTCTTCGAGGGCGGACAGGCCACGATGCTCGACGTCGACCATGGCACGTACCCGTTCGTCACGTCGTCCTCGGCCACCGCGGGCGGGGCGGCGACCGGTTCGGGCGTCGGTCCCAACCGTCTCGATCGCATCGTCGGAATCGTCAAGGCGTACACGACCCGCGTCGGCTCCGGTCCCTTCACCACCGAGCTGTTCGGCGAAGAGGGCGACTGGTTGCGCTCGCGCGGATTCGAGTTCGGCACGACCACGGGTCGCCCCCGCCGCGTCGGCTGGTACGACGCTCCCATCACCCGCTACGCGACGCGCATCAACGGCATCACCGACCTCGTGCTGACCAAGCTCGACATCCTGACCGGCCTCGAGCGGGTCCCCGTGTGCGTCGCCTACGACGTGGACGGGCAACGGTTCGACGAGGTGCCCGTCAACCAGTCGGACTTCCACCACGCGACCCCGATCCTCGAGTACTTCCCCGGGTGGTCCGAGGACATCTCGAAGGCACGCACGTTCGAGGATCTTCCGGCCGCCGCGCGCGACTACGTGCTGGCGCTCGAGGGCATGAGCGGCACGCGCATCTCGGTGATCGGTGTCGGCCCCGCGCGCGACCAGGTCATCGTGCGACACGATCTCGTGGACTGACATGCGGTTCTGGGTCGGGGGGTACTCCTCCGACATGGACGGCACGGCCGAGGGCATCGGCCTGCTGACCGCGGGTGAGGACGGCTCGCCGTTCGCCTCGGGTCCGCTGTCGTTCCGCGGGGCGGTGCGTCCGGCCCTGACGTCGCCGTCGTGGCTCGCGGCGCATCCGTCGCTCGACGTCGTGTACGCAGCCCTCGAGGGCGAGGGCCGTGTCTCGGCGCTCGCGCGAACGGGTGACACATCGTTCGCCGCGCTCGGTCCTTCCGTCGAGGCGGGCGAGGCGGTCTGTCACGTCGCCGTGAGCCCGGACGGGACGTATCTGCTCGCGAGCTGCTGGGGCGATGGCCGCATCGTCCGCATCGGACTCGACGGCAACGGGCGGCCGATGGATCGCGTCGTCGCACCGGCCGCTCGGGACCCGTACGGGATCGACCGCGGCGACCCGCGGGATGCGGCTCGTGAAGACCTCGACGAGCCCGAAGATCCGCGCGCCGCGCGCGAGCGGCGGGAAGAGCGGATGTCGGGGGTGGCGGCCGATCAGGACGCGGAGCGGCGTCGCTCGGAGATCGGCCTCGCCGACGCCGCGGCGGCACTGCGCGCCGACGCCGCGGCGGCACTGCGCGCCGCCGCGGGCGCCGAGTTCGCACACCTGATCCCCGATCACGACCGACCGGCCGAGCCGGATCTGCGCGGTGCAACGCTGCTGACGTCGGCCGTCGACGCGGACGCGGCCTCCCGAACGTCCCGAGCCCACGCGGCGGCGTTCCTGCCCGACGGTCGTGCCCTCACGACCGACCTGGGCTTCGACGTGGTGCGGGTCTGGTGCCGGGCGTCGGGCCGGATGGTGCCCGATCACGAGGTGCTCCTGCCGCGCGGCTCGGGCCCGCGGCACCTGCTCGTGCACCCCAGCGGATACGTCTACGTGCTGACGGAGCACTCGGCCGAGGTCTTCATCCTCGGCGCCGACCGGGCGGGACAGTGGCGTGTGCGCGGAAGCATCCCGGCCGCGGCCCTGACCCTCCCGGACGACGCCGGCGCGGAACTCGCGGCATCCCACGACCGCGCCTTCCTGTACGCGGGACTGCGGGGGAGCGACACGATCGCGGTGCTGCGCGTCGCGGGGGACGGCGGCAGCCTCGAGCAGGTCGCGCTCGCCGAGTCCGGCGTCACCTGGCCGCGGCACCACCTGGTCGTGCGCGACACGCTGCTCGTTGCCGGTCAGCACTCGAACGACGTCGCGTCGCTCTCGCTCGACATTCGCACGGGCGTGCCCAGCAAGGTGCGGCACCGCGCCGGCGTGCCGGCGCCGACCCGCATCCTGCGCGCCCGCGACTGACGCGCGGACGGGGTGCGGCCCGCGGGTCAGACCTTGGCGTCCTGTCGGGGCACCCAGACCTGCTTGATGATCAACAGGATCGACGCCGACACCGGGATCGCGACGAGCGCGCCGATCAGGCCGAGCAGGGTGCCGCCGACGAGTGCCCCGATGACCACGAGTGCGCCAGGAATCTCGATCGTGCGGTTCATGACCCGGGGCGTGAGGACGTACGCCTCGACCTGGATGTACGCCAGGTAGAACCCGGCGAACAGGAGCGCGGTCAGGGGGTCGGAGAACAGCGCGATGACGCTCGCGATGACCCAATACAGCACCGGTCCGATCAGCGGGATGAGCGTGATCAGGAACGCGATGACCGACATCAGGGCCGGGAACGGCAGCCCGAGAATGACGTGCAGGATGAATGCGAAGATCGCGTTGGCCGTCGCGAGCACGACCATGCCGATCAGGTAGCCGCCGATCGATCCCGTGATCTGCTCGGTCATGTCGCGCAGCCCCGGACGATTGCGTGCCGGCGCAAGACGGTAGAACGCCTGCTTGATCGCGGGCATCGACGCGATGAAGTACAGGGTCAGAACGAGCGTGATGAAGGCGCCCGAGATGCCCTCCACGATGCTGACGCCGATCTGTAGCGCTCCGCCACCGATCGCGGCGATGTTGGCGGGGTTGCTGATGAAGGTCTCGAGATTGTTGAGCAGATCGGGCAGCGCCGTGCCGAACATGCCCTGCAGATAGGCGAACCAGTCCGACTTCTCCGCCGCGCTGATCAGGCTGGGGATGTCCTGCACGAACTGCGTGATCTGCTGGACGACGGTCGGGATCACGAGCCAGAGAACCCCTACGAGCAGAAGCGCCACACCCAGGAAAACGATCGCGATCGCCCAGCCACGCTTGACATGGCGAGCCACCAGCCAGTTGACGACGGGTTCGAGGCCGAGGGCGGCGAACAGGGCGAGCACGATGTAGATGATGACGGTCGCGAGGTTGCTGATCGCCAGTCCCAGCAGCAGGGCGGCAAGGCCGCCGAGCGTGAGGGTGAAGCCCACGGTGAAGGGCTGGTCGATCTTGGCCCAGAACGATCGGATCCCCGACGAGGGCTTGTCGGATGCCGGGGGCGCGGGATCGGTCGTGGCGTCGCTCATGGTCACACCATAGTGCGCCGAGGCGTCGTAGCGAGGCCTCGCGGCCGCGCGGGAATCGGCCAGCGACAACCCCGGGCATCCCGGTAACCTCGTGGAAGAGGAGGGCCCCGTGACCCACGAAAGCGACCCGCGAAATGAGCTGCTGCGCCTCCGCGCCAGCATCGACAACATCGACGCCGCACTCGTCTACATGTTGGCCGAGCGCTTCCGCTGCACGAAGCAGGTGGGCGTGCTGAAGGCCACGCACGAGATGCCGGCCTCGGATCCGACGCGCGAGATCGAACAGGTCGCCCGTTTGCGGCGCCTCGCGCTCGACGCCGATCTCGACCCCGCCTTCGCCGAGAAGTGGTTCAACTTCGTCGTGGCGGAGGTCATCCATCACCACGAGCAGGCGGCGAACGGGCGTTAGTCGAGCCTCGGACAGGTCTAGCATTCGTCTCATGTCCAGCAATCTGCCCATCGGCACCCTGATCGGTACGGCCGAGCCGGCCGCGGCCACCGTGCTCGCGACGCGTCTGAACCGGCACACTTTCTGGTGCGGGCAGAGCGGCTCGGGCAAGACCTACGCCCTCGGGGTCCTGCTCGAACAGGTGCTGCTGCACACACGCCTGCCCCTGGTGATCCTCGACCCGAACTCCGACTTCGTCCGCCTCGGCGACGTGCGTGAGGGGGCGAGCACGGACGACGCACGGGAGCTGTCGGCCCGCGACATCCGCGTCTTCCGCCCGGGCGACGCGGATCGTCCGCTGCACGCCCGCTTTCTGGGCATGCCGCTGCGCTCGCGTGCCGCTCTGATGCAGATCGACCCGATGGTGGACTTCGACGAGTACAACGCCATGCTGCGGTTCGAGCCCGAGATGCCGCTCGTCGAGGGCGGTGACTTGGTCGCGCACCTGCGATCCGGGGAGGGCCCGATTCGGCAGCGACTGGCAACGCGGCTGGAGAACCTCGGGGTTGCCGACTGGGACCTGTGGGCCTGGGGCAAGCGAGCCGTGACCGATGACATCGATGAGCGACCGGATGCCTCGGTGTTGGACCTCGGTGGTTTCCCGACGCAGGCCGAGTCTCGCGCGGCCGCGCTCGCCGTGCTCGATCATCTCTGGGAGCGGCGCGAGGAGCGGATCGGGCGCCTCGTCGTCATCGACGAGGCCCACAACCTGTGTCCCCCGGACCCGGCGAGTCCCGTGGAGCGCCTGCTCACGGAGCGGATCGTCCAGATCGCCGCCGAGGGGCGAAAGTACGGAATCTGGTTGCTCCTCTCCACGCAGCGGCCGACGAAGGTGCATCCGAACGCGCTGTCGCAATGCGACAACCTGGCCCTCATGCGGATGAGCTCGCCTCGCGATTTGGACGATCTGGCCGCGGTTTTCGGTTATGCGCCGCAGTCACTCCTCGAGCGATCCCCCGGATTCGCGCAGGGCCAGGCTCTCTTCGCGGGAGGTTTCGTCACCGCGCCGACGCTGGTGCAGATGGGCGAGCGCCTGACTCACGAAGGCGGGCGGGACGTTCCGGTCCCGCTGCGCTGAGACGTTCGGGTCGAGACGAACCGATCGCCCGCTGCGTCAGGGAACCGCGCGCCGCAGAGGGATGAAGGAGGTGCCCGCGAGCACCGCGATGACGAGGATCGACCACAGGGCGAGGCTCAGCGAGTTCTGCGCCGCGAACCAGCCGAAGATCGCGCCCCACGAGTCGGTGCGCCCGATCAGCCACGTCACGCCGATGAGGACGGCGCCGATCGCGATCAGCGTCGCGGTCAGCCAGAAGGCGCCGAGCCGCTTGTAGATCGTGGCCGACCAGAAGCCGATCGAGAAGAACGTCATCGCGAGCAGGAAGTAGAACGCGAACGCCGCCAGCGGCCCGCCCTGCCAGATCTCCTCGCCGTAGAACATCCAGCCGTTCATGCCCCAGCCATCCGTCGCCCTCTCGATCAGGCCCCCGATCACGAAGACGATCGAGAGGATGGCCGAGGTGATCGCCGCGGTCAGGTACGTGCCGAGGAAGAACTCGCGCCGGGTCACGCTCATCGCCTGCGAGAACGGGAAGGTGAGCGTGAGGGACTGCACGCCGACGACGAGGAAGTACCACAGCGGTGCCTGGGCCCCGCCGCCGATCTTCGGTCCGTCCCCCGGGATGAGCGCGTAGACGGCGAGCGAGAGCACGAATGCTCCGGCGAGCACGAGCAGCGGGATCCAGATGTAGGTGTTGCGGTTGATCAGCTGCATGCGGACGACGTTCAGTGTGCGGCTCATCGCAGTGCTCCCTCGTCGATCGGGGCGGCGGCCGACTCGGCCGCGTGCTGGGTGGTTCGGACGATCAGTTGCTGCAACGACACGGGCGCGGCATCCAGGCCGGTCTCTGCGAGGCGCTGCCGGTCTGCTGCGGTCAGGGCGCCGAGCACGGTCACCGAGCTGACCCGGCCGAGGCTTTCGCGATGGATGACCTCGCGACCCGCGACGAATGCGTCGACGGCCGCCGAGTCGCCGACGATGTTCGCCGCACGGTCGCGCACGGCATCCGTCTCCTCGTCCATGACGATCCGACCGCGGTCGATGACGAGGACGCGCTCGAGCAGGTTCGAGACCTCGTCGATCAGGTGCGACGACAGGATGACGGTGCGCGGATGCTCGGTGTAGTCCTCGATCAGGCGGTCGTAGAAGATCTGCCGCGCGACCGCGTCGAGCCCGAGGTAGGGCTCGTCGAAGAACGTGATCTCGGCGCGCGAGGCCAGGCCGATGATGACGCCGACGGCCGAGAGCTGACCGCGCGAGAGCTTCTTGATCGTCTTCTTCTGCGGCAGCTGCAGCTCGTCGATCAGCCGCTCGGCGAACCCCTGGTCCCAGTTCGGGAAGAAGAGCCGCGCCGCGCCGAACGCGTGCTTGGGGAGAGCATCGTCGGGGTACTTCTGGCTCTCGCGCACGAAGCACATGCGCCGCAGCACCCGGGCGTTCTCGTAGGGGTGCTCGCCGAACACGCTGATCTGCCCGCTCGTGGCGAAGTTCTGCGCGGTGAGCATCGACATGACGGTGGTCTTGCCGGCCCCGTTGCGGCCGAGCAACCCGTAGATCACGTCCTTCTCGATCGTGAAGGACACGTCGTCGACCGCGAGGGTGTCGCGGTACCGCTTGGTCAGGTTCTGCACCTCGATCACGGGGTTCATGGCGCGGGAAGTCATTGCGCGGTCCTTTCGGAGGGGGCGGGGATGGTGTCGTCGGCGCGCTCGCGGATGAGCGCGACGAGATCGTCGGGGCCGAGACCGAGGCGCTGGGCCTCTGCCAGGAGGGGTTCGAGGTAACGATCCGAGAACGCTCCGCGCCGGGCGGCGAGTACCCGATCACGGGCACCGGCGGCGACGAACATGCCGATGCCGCGTCGCTTGTAGAGCACGCCCTGGTCGACGAGCATCGAAACTCCTTTCGCCGCGGTCGCGGGATTGATCCGGTAGAAGGCCGCGAGTTCGTTTGTGGACGGGGCCTGGGATTCTTCGGCAAGACTGCCGTCGACGATCTGGTCCTCGATGCTCTCGGCGATCTGCAGGAACAGGGCCCGGCCTTCTTCGATCACACGTTCCTCCGGCCAGTGGGTTGGTTAGTTACATGAGTAAGTAACCATGCAACCTCGAATCTGTCAAGCGATGGCCGAAATCGATCGTTTCGCGGCCACGCGGATTTGCCCCATTTGCCCATGTCTGATGGTCTGGAACCAGAGGCCACGTGGCCTTCACGACCAGTCCGCGCTCGTTAGACCCCAGCCCGATGGGTGTGTCAACGAAGCGTACGGTCGGCGATCTGGGCGGTAGACCCGATGTCAGCCGCCGGTGTCGCGGGTGCCCCACACGGGTGCGTGCAGGCCGAGGATCGCCCACCCGGGCGTGACCGATGCGATCCCGTGAGCGCTGGGACGCCGAGGTAGCAACACCGTGTCAACCGCGCATGCCATCGAGGCCCAGGGCCTCTACAAAGTCTTCGGCCGCAACCCCAAGCAGGCCGTCAAGCGTCTAGCCGCCGGCGAGAGCCGCACACAGGTCGAGGACGCCGGCACCGCCGCCGTGATCGACGCGAGCTTCACGGTAGAGCGGGGCGAGATCTTCGTGATCATGGGCCTCTCGGGGTCGGGCAAGTCGACGATCATCCGCATGCTCAACGGCTTGCACGACGCGACAGCGGGCACGATCACCGTGCAGGGTCAGCCGGTCACCGACATCCCCGCGGGCAAGCTCCGCGACATCCGCCGTGATCGGATGTCGATGGTGTTCCAGCACTTCGCCCTGTTGCCGCACCGCACGGTCGCGGCGAACGTCGCCTACCCGCTCGAGCTGCGGGGCGTCGGCAAGTCCGAGCGCCTCGCGAAGGCCGAAGAGATCCTCGCGATGGTCGGACTCACCGGCTGGGGCGACAAGCTCCCGTCCGAACTGTCCGGCGGCATGCAGCAGCGGGTCGGCATCGCCCGCGCCCTCGCCGCAGACACCGATGTGCTGCTGATGGACGAGGCGTTCAGCGCGCTCGACCCCCTTATCCGGCGTGAGATGCAGGAGCAGTTGCTGACCCTGCAGCAGAAGCTCAAGAAGACGATCGTCTTCATCACCCACGACCTCAACGAGGCCATGCTGCTTGGTGATCGCATCGCCGTCATGCGCGACGGGCGCATCGTGCAGATCGGCACGCCCGAAGACATCCTGACCGATCCCGCGAACGACTACGTCGAGCAGTTCGTGCAGGATGTCGACCGGACGCGGGTGCTCACCGCCGCCAATGTCATGGAGCTGCCGCGTCCCGTCGTCAGCGAGGGCGCGGGCCCGCGTACGGCCCTCCGCCAGATGCGGGACGCGTATATGTCTGCCGTGTACGTGGTCGACCGCGAACGTCGCCTGCTCGGCATCGTGAGCGATCACGACGCGCTCCGGCTGGTGCAGAAGGGCGCGACGACCCTCGCCTCGGCTCTCGGTCCCGTGCCGCAGAGCGTCCGCGACGACGAGGTCCTGATGAACCTGTTCGTGCCCGCCGTCGAGTCGCGTCTGCCGCTCGCGGTGACGGATGCCGAGGGTCGCCTCGTCGGGGTCATCCCCCGCGTGACGCTGCTCGCCGCGTTGACACCCGGACCCACCGCGACGGAAGAGATCACGATTCCCCCCCAGCCCGTGCCCACGACCGTGATCGACCAGGTGCTCGCAGCGAGCCGGGTCGGCGCCGCCGAGGCAGAGGGGGTGCGCTGATGGGTGGTTTCCGCATCCCGGTCGGTGAGTGGGTCGAGGGAGTCGTCGACTGGATCCGCGACAACTTCGAGGGCTTCTTCGATCTGATCGCCCTCGTCGTCCGCTTCCTGGTCGACGGACTCACGGATGGGCTGCTCGCGGTGCCCGTCCCCCTCGCGATCGTCCTGTTCGCCCTGCTCGGCTGGCTGTTCCGCTCATGGCAGATGGGGCTCGGCACGGCGTTGTCGTTCACGCTCATCGTGGCCATGAACCTGTGGACTCCCGCGATGCAGACGCTCTCGCTCGTGCTGGTCGCGACGCTCGTGGCGCTTGTGATCGCGATCCCTCTCGGCATCTGGTCGGCGAGCAACGACACGGTGCGAGCGGTCCTCAAACCCGTGCTCGACTTCATGCAGACGATGCCGGCGTTCGTGTACCTGATCCCCGCGATCACGTTCTTCAGCATCGGCGTCGTGCCGGGCCTGGTCGCCACCGTGATCTTCGCGCTTCCGCCCGGGGTTCGTCTGACCGAGCTCGGCATCCGCGGTGTCGATTCCGAGACCGTGGAAGCGGGGCACGCATTCGGCGCGAAGCCCGGTCAGATCCTGCGCGGCATCCAACTGCCACTGGCGATGCCCACCATCATGGCTGGCGTCAACCAGGTCATCATGCTGGCGCTGTCGATGGCGGTGCTCGCGGGCATCGTCGGCGCGGACGGCCTCGGCAAGATCGTGGTGCAGTCGGTCTCGACCGTCAATCTCGCGCTCGGCGTCGAGGCGGGCCTCGGCGTCGTGATCATCGCGGTGTTCCTCGACCGCGTGACCGCGGCCCTGGGCAGCCCCGCCCAGTACCGCTCCTCGCTCCTCGGCGTGCTGGCGCGCCGCCGCGGCAACGGCGGTTCGGGCGGCGGTCCCGCCGCGCCCACGCACCCCGCTACGGAGGCTGAGCGGGACGTCGCTTCACCGCGCCGCGCCCCGATCCTCACCTGAGCTTCAACTCCCACCTGCCCATACGGAACGAACGAACCATACGAAACGGAAGGAAACGCATGAACAAGCGAAACATCACAGGCATCCTCGCCATCGGCGCCGTCGCGAGCCTCGCGCTCGCCGGATGCAGCACCACCAACGAGGGCGAAGCCGGCGGCGACCCCACGATGGCAGAGTGCAGCACCATCACCCTCGGCTACCTCCCCGCCTGGACCGATGGCCTGAGCACGGCGTACCTGCTCGAGAACCAGCTGGGCAAGCTCGGCTACGACGTCGAGATGCAGACCCTGACCGAAGCCGGACCCCTCTACGCCGGTCTCGCTCAGGGTGACGTCGACGTGTACCCCTCGGCCTGGCCCGAGCTGACGCACGCGCAGTACATGGACGAGTACGGCGACGACATCGAAGACCTCGGCGCGTACTACGAGGGCGCGAGCCTCACGATCGCCGTGCCGAGCTATGTCGACATCGACTCGATCGAAGACCTGGCCGGCAACGCCGCCCGCTTCGGTGGACGCATCGTCGGAATCGAGCCCGGTGCCGGCCTGACCGCGCAGACCCAGGACTCGATGATGCCCGAGTACGGTCTCGACGGCGAGTACGAGCTGATCACGTCGTCGACCGCGGCCATGCTCACCGAGCTGAGCAACGCGATCGACGCGCAGGAAGACATCGTCGTCACGTCGTGGCGGCCGTTCTGGGCGAATGAGGCGTACGACCTCAAGGACCTCGAAGACCCGAAGGGCGCCATGGGCGACCCCGAGGCGCTTCACTTTCTCGGCACCACTGGCTTCTCGGACCGCTGCGCCGACGCCGCAGAGCTGATCGCCGGTATCCAGCTGGATGACGCCGCCTACGGATCGCTCGAAGACATGGTCGTGAACGAGTACGGCGAGGGCCGCGAGGCCGAGGCCGTCGAGGCCTGGCTCGAGGCGAACCCCGATGCATTCGAGACGGTCATCACCGACTGATCTGGTCTGCGTCCGTTGAGCGGGTCCCGGCTTCGGTCGGGGCCCGCTTTCGTCATGCAGAGGATGTCCCACTTCGCCTCGGATTGAGCCCGTTATTGCGGTGGGAAGTGGGACACGATGGCGAGAAAGTGGGACATGCGGCGGGGGTGTGCGCGGGTGACCGTCAGTCGGTGGGCGGGCGACGGAGGCGTTTGACGTCGGTGCGTTGCTTCTTGGCGGTGAGACGTCGCTCCTTGGCCCCGCGGGTCGGCTTCGTCGGGCGTCGCGCCGGTCCGGGAGGGCGGAGAGCGTCCGCCACCAGGGCGGCGAGCCGCTCGCGCGCCGCGTCCCGGTTGCGAAGCTGTGCGCGGTGCTCGGATGCTGCGATCGTCAGCACTCCATCGACGAGACGACCGCTCAGGCGATCGAGGAGCCGCTCGCGCTGGAGCGACGAGAGCACGCCGGAGTTGGCAGCATCCCACACCAGCTCGACGCGGGAGTCGGCCGTATTGACCCCTTGACCCCCGGGGCCGGACGAGCGCGAGAACCGCCACGACAGCTCGGACTCAGGAATTGTGAGCGCCGCGCTCACCCGGAGGCCGGGACGGTGAGCTGCGGGCATACGTCCATCATCTCCCGGTGAACCGGGGGATGCCCGGGCGGATCAGCCCGAGATGACGACGGCGGTGCCGTAGGCGACGACCTCTTGGAAGTTCTGGTCGAGCTCGTTCGAGTCGTACCGCATGGCGACCACGGCGTTCGCGCCCTGCGCCTGCGCCGCTTCGATCAACCGCTGCACGGCTTCGGCGCGCGTCTGCTCGAGCTGGAGCGTGAGCCCCTTGAGCTCGCCGCCACCGAGCGCCTTGAATCCCGCGCCGATCTGGGCGCCGATGTTACGGGCGCGCACGGTCAGCCCACTGACCTCGCCGATCACCGACGTGATCGTGGCGCCGGGGACGTCGTTCATGGTGGTGACGAGCATGGGGAGAGCTCCTGCCGTGGCTGAGGGTGGGATGTGCGCCCCACGCTAGCGCGACCACCGGCCCCGTTGATCTCCGTTCGCCTGCGAGTCGACGCGAGTTCATGATGTGGCCTCAAGATCGAGCCGCGGAGCCGCGCGGCTCGGCATGCACCCGTATGGAGGCGCAGATGTCCGCAATCGAGCCCGCAGCGGTCGAGTCGGCGGTGGCCCCCGCGACGGTGCAGCAGTACATCGACGAGCTTCCCGCCTGGCGTGACGGCACGCCCGCCGCGATCGGTGCGATGACCTCGATGCAGAAGACCATCTGGCTGCTCGCTTCGGCCGGCAAGTTCTTCGAGGGAATGATCATCTTCATGGTCGGGGTCGCCCTGCCCTTGATCAACGCGGAGTTCGCTCTGACGCCCGCCGAGACGGGGCTCGCCACGGCAGCGCCGTTGCTGGGCATCATGGTGGGCGCGACGGCCCTCGGAAGCTTGTCGGATCGATGGGGACGCCGGCAAGTGTTCCTCGGCGAGATGATCTTGTTGACCCTGTTCCTGATCGGCGTCACGATCAGCCCCAGCTTCCCGATTCTCGTGATCTGCCTGGTCGGTGTGGGGCTGGCGCTCGGATGCGACTACCCCACGGCGCACATCATGATCTCCGAGACGATGCCCACCAGCATCCGCGGGCGAGGAGTCCTGACGGCGTTCGGATTCCAGGCCGTCGGTGCTCTGGCGGGCACCGTCGTCGGTGTGATCGTGCTCGCCAACCGGGTGGAACTCTCGGACTGGCGATGGATGTTCGGGGTAGTCATCCTCCCCTCCGTTCTCGTCGCGGTGGGTCGACTGTTCACCGTCCAGAGCCCGCATTGGCTGCTCGGGACGGGTCGAGTTTCCGAAGCAGAGGCCGAACTCAAGCGTCTGCTGGGGCGACAGCCGCAATACCCGAGCATCGTCCGGCTCGCCCGAGACCAGACCCCGGGGGCGGCGAGAGTGCGGTCGTCCGGATTTCGCGCGCTGTTCCGGCCACCGTGGCGCCGCTCGACGATCCTCGCCAGCGTTCCGTGGTTCTTGCAGGACCTCGGAACCTACGGAATCAGAATCTTCACCCCGACGATCATCGCCGCGACCGTCGGTCTGGCCGCCGTCAACGACCATACCGTCGCCGGAATCGTGCATAGCGATCTGAACGGGGCAGAGGGTGCCGTGCTGATCGATGCGTTCCTGCTCATCGGCATCGTTCTGGCGATCGTGCTGGTCAACAGATTCGGCCGCATTCGGCTGCAGGTCCTCGGCTTCGTCGGTTGTGCGACCGGGCTGATCATCGCCGGGATCTCGACGGCGATGACCGGCACCGCACAGGTCGTCCTCGTCTTCGTCGGGTTCATGCTCTTCAACCTGATGACGAACCTCGGCCCGAACTCGATGACGTACCTGATCGCCGGAGAGGTGTTTCCGACCGCGCTGCGCGGCACGGGCGCTGGATTTGCCGCGTCGGTAGCGAAGATCGGCGCGGTCTCGACAGCCTTCCTTTTTCCGATTCTGCTCGCCTCTTGGGGAACCACGGTGATCGTGTTGCTCTTGGCGGGCACGTCACTGCTCGGCGCGCTGATCACCTGGCTCAATCGTGTCGAAACCAACGGCATGAGCCTCGAGCAGATCGACGCGATGCACGACGTTGCTGCCGACGAAGCCGAGCCCGTCGACGCGGCCCGGTGAGGTCGGCGGGGTCTATCCCCTTGTGCGGTGGATCAGGCCGTTGAGACCTGCCACGAGTTCGCGCGCGCGATCCTCGCCCACCACATCGCTGACCGGCTCGTCGAAGTACTCGAGCCACGCCGCGTCGACCTGTTCGGGCGTGATGAAGCCGTTCTGTGAGAGGAGCTTCGCGAGGGGACGCGCTTCGATGTCGTACTCGCCCGCGGGTACGCCCTCCGGCCCGCCCGGGTCGAGGAAGTAGGGGTCGAGGTCGGTCAGCAGTCGGAGCACGCCGTCGACCAGCGCCTCCCCGAGACCGTCCGTCGACGTCATGCGTGCGGTCGGGGCCGGGTCACGCGACCGGGCGCCGGAGTCGTGCCGCGTGAGGGCACGGGCCAGGAGCCCGTCGCAGCAGCGGATGACTCGGCTTCCACGGACGGCATGGCTTCGGCAGGTCGAGGTGCCCGAGAGGGTGCAGCGCCGGAGGCATCCGTCCCATTCGTCGCCGCGGACTCCGATGCAGCCGAGGCGGGCACCGCAGGCGGGGTCAACTCGCCCGTCGTGAGTTCGAGGGCCACGCGATTCTCGAGCACCTCGATGGCCTCGTCCGAGACCGAGATCAGGCCATCCAACTCCTCGCGCACGCGACGATAGGCGAGCTGGCGCTCGGCCGGAGTCGCCGCGAGATCGACCGCCACGGAGAGAAGCTGCTTGGCGGTGTCGAGCCGCTTGCGCTCCACCTCGGTGAACGAGTGGTCGCGCAGCCGGCGTGCGTCACGCTCGGCGATGTCGAAAGCGGCCTCGTACTCGTGCACGGCATCGCGGTACTCGGCGAGTTCTTCCTTGCCGGTCCGCGTCTTGGGCGATGCCGGCCGCAGTCCATCCGCCTTGCGCTTGGCGCGCAGGAACGCGGCGGTGAGTGGCTGACGACCGTCGCTCATCGCGGGGAACGCGATCAGCTTGGCCACGTCGAGTTCGTACTCGAGCCAGCGTGACGTGACGGCGTCGTGCGCGTCGAACAGGCGCTGCAGCCGAGTCGCCGGGCTGTCGCTCTCGCGCGAGTCCGGGGCATCCGTCGCGGCAGGCTGCGCGCGAGCGGCGACCTGCGCGGCACGCAGCTCGCTCTTGGCCCGAAGCACCTCGAGTCGCCGGACGTGGCGCCGCTCGAGCGACTTCTGCCACGCGCGACCGACGCCCCCTGCCACACCCATCAGGGGGAATATCAGCCACCAGTAGGCGCCGAAGAACTGCCAAGCCTCCACCCCGTCATGCTACGCGCGGGGCGGGGCGCAGCGGGCCTCAGTTCGACGAACGACGCGGGATGGGCCAGATCGGACCGCGCCTGTCGCCGGTGGACTTGTCGCCGGGCTCGGCCGCCGCGCCATCGGTCGGCGCGGGCGGGGGCGGGGTCGACGCAGCGCGGGGAGGGGTGGTGGCGCCCGGTCGCGGGGCGGTGGCGTCCCGTCGCGGATCGGCGCCGTCGGGACGGGACCCGCGCTTGGCGGCGCGCAGGATCGCATCGCGTGCAGACTCGGTCGCCGCGGCTGCGGCGGTCATCGCGGCGGCTCGCGCATTCTCGACCAGGTCGTCCCAGGCGCCGCGCAGCTGCGGCGGAACGCCGGCGCCGTCTCCGAAGGAGCGATCGGATGCGGCACCGGGGGGCCGACCGGATGCTCCCGCCGCGCGCCATGCCGCCGCCTCCGCCGTGTGGAACGCGGCCTCGAGCTCGGTCACCGCCGTGCGGTAGCGAGCGAACTCCTCGGGGGTGAGGGTCGGTTTGCCCGGGCGGGGCCGCAGCCAGCGGGCGGTGTCCATCGCGGTCAAGAGCGCCGCGGTCGCCGGCACCCGGGCATCGCTCATCGTCGGAAAGGCGATCGCCTTGGCGGGGTCGGTCTCGTAGGCCATCCAGTTCGACAGCACCGCATCGTGTTCGGCCACGAGCCGCGAGAGCGGCAGGTGCTCGTCACCCCGAGGCATCCTGCGCATCAACGCCTTGGCGGCCTTGACCTGCACGCGGCGGCCACGCAGCCCGGTCTGCGCCGACCGCAGCTCCCGCTGCGCCTCGCCCACGGCGTGGCGGGCGGCCTCGATCTCGCCGATCGACCCGCGCCCGCTCTGGCGCGCGCTCTTGGCGATGAGCAATGCCGCCTGGGCGGTCTTCGCCTGGGCTCGCGCGGTGAACAGGCGCGTTCGCGCGACGGCCAACTCGTGGCGGGCGCCCGCGTACTCCAGCGCCCGTGCGCGCTGGCGGCGGCCGTAGCGGATGCCGGCGTACGAGGCCGCACCGCCCGCGATCACGGTGGGCCCCAGCCACCAGAACTCCGCGGCGAACGCGAAGAGAGGGTCCATGACGCCATGCTAACCGCGCGCGCTGGACGTGCGGCAGGAGCCTCAGCCGAAGATGAGCGCCAGGACCGTCGCGCCACCGCCGGTGACGAGCAACGCGATGATCACGACCCACGCGACGATCCGCACACGCTTCTGTCGCGTGGCGCCGTAGTTCTCCAGCTCGTCGTTGGACATGTCGCTCCTAGGCCATCGGGGGAGTGGTCGGGGCTTCGAACTCGCCGATCGTCGCGCCGAACGCGTCGGGCAAGGTGCCGCGCCAGAGCCGGTTCAACTCGTCGAGACGCATCGTGAAGACATCCTGGATCTCGAGCTCGGCACCACCCGCGGGGGCGACGTCCGTGACGCCGATCCGCAGAACCGGGTAGCCGCGCCCCTCGCAGAGCCCCTGGAACTTCACGTCGTCCTCGCGCGGGACGCTCACCAGGACGCGGCCGGTCGACTCCGAGAACAGGGCGGCCGCAGCATCCACGCCGTCGCGCTCCATGATCTCGCGCAGCCAGACGCGCGCACCGACGCCGAAGCGGATCACGCTCTCGGCGAGTGCCTGGGCCAGGCCACCGCCCGACAGGTCGTGGGCGCTCGAGATGAGGGCCTGCTGGGACGCGGCGCGCAGCAACTCTGCCAGGGCCTTCTCGTTTCCGAGGTCGACGCGGGGAGGACGTCCGCCGAGGTGGTCGTGCACGACCCCCGCCCACTCGGAGCCGCTCAGCTCGGTCGCGGTGACCCCGAGCAGGTAGATGTTCTCGCCGGGATCCTGCCAGCCGCTCGGCACGCGGCGCGCAACGTCGTCGATGATGCCCAGCACGCCGACGACCGGAGTCGGATAGATCGGCTGATCGCCGGTCTGGTTGTAGAAGCTGACGTTCCCGCCCGTGACGGGGATCTCGAGTTCACGGCACGCGTCGGCGATTCCCTGTACCGAGCGCTGGAACTGCCACATGACCTCGGGGTTCTCGGGGCTGCCGAAGTTCAGGCAGTCGGTCACCGCGGTCGGCACCGCGCCTGCGACGGCGACGTTGCGGTAGGCCTCGGCGACGGCATGACGCGCGCCCTCGTAGGGGTCGAGCTGGCAGAAGCGGCTGTCGCAGTCGGTCGCGATCGCAAAGCCCAGGCCGGATTCCTCGTCGACGCGGATCATGCCGGCGTCGTCGGGGAAGGCCAGGGCTGTGTTGCCCATGACGTAGTAGTCGTACTGGTTCGTCAGCCACGACTTGTCGGCCAGGTTCGGGCTCGAGAGCAGCTGCGTGAACTGTGCGCGGAGCGTCTCGGGGTCGGTCGCCCGGGGTAGGGCGCTCGCCGAGTCCTCCTGCAGCGCGTCGATCCACGCCGGGTAGGCGACGGGGCGCTCGTAGACCGGGCCGTCGACCGCGACCGTGGCGGGGTCGACGTTGACGATCTCGTGACCGTGCCAGTGGATGACGAGGCGCCCGTCTCCGGTGACCTCGCCCAGCACGCTGGTCTCGACATCCCACTTCGCGGTCACCGCGAGGAACGCGTCGAGCTTCTCGGGAGCGACGATTGCCATCATGCGCTCCTGCGACTCCGACATGAGGATCTCTTCGGGCGTCAGGCGGGGGTCGCGCAGTAGGACCTCTTCGAGGTCGACCTTCATGCCCGATCTGCCGTTGGCCGCGAGCTCGCTCGTCGCACACGAGATGCCCGCGGCGCCGAGGTCTTGAATCGCCTCGACCAGCTCGCCACGGTAGAGCTCGAGGCAGCACTCGATCAGCACCTTCTCGGCGAACGGGTCGCCGACCTGAACGGCGGGGCGCTTGGTCGGGCCGCCGTCGGCGAACGTGTCGGAGGCGAGGATGGATGCTCCGCCGATGCCGTCGCCGCCCGTGCGGGCGCCGAACAGCACGACCTTGTTGCCCGTGCCGCTCGCGTTCGCGAGCTTGATGTCTTCGTGGCGCATGACGCCGACAGCGAGCGCGTTGACCAGCGGGTTGCCCTGGTAGACCGAGTCGAAGACCGTCTCACCGCCGATATTGGGCAGGCCGAGGCAGTTGCCGTAGAACGAGATGCCGCTGACGACGCCGTGCACGACGCGGGCCGTGTCGGGGTGGTCGATCGCCCCGAAGCGCAGCTGGTCCATGACGGCGACGGGGCGCGCGCCCATCGAGATGATGTCGCGGACGATGCCACCGACACCCGTGGCCGCACCCTGGAAGGGCTCGATGTAGCTCGGGTGGTTGTGGGATTCGACCTTGAAGGTCACGGCCCATCCGTCGCCCACGTCCACCACGCCGGCGTTCTGCCCCATACCGACCATGAGCTTCTCGCGCATCTTGTCGGTCATCTGGCGACCGAACTCGCGCAGGTAGATCTTGCTCGACTTGTACGAGCAGTGCTCCGACCACATCACCGAGTACATCGCCAGCTCGGAGCTGGTGGGGCGACGCCCGAGCAGCTCGCGGATGCGGTCGTACTCGTCGGGCTTGAGGCCGAGCGCCTCGAACGGTTGGATGCGCTCCGGCGTTGCCGCGGCGTTCTCGACGGTGTCGACGACGGGCGTCGCTCCGGCACTCGGGGTGGCGTTCTGGGTGGCTGTCGTCACGCGGCTGAGCTCCAAAAATCGCGGGATGCCGGACCCGCCCAGTCTAGTCGTGGGAGCAGGACGCCACGGGGCGGGCCGGAGCCCGGTCATCCGGCCCCTCGGTTCGGCTCCCCTGGCACTCGTTTTGCTTGTTCGGGATCGCAAGTAGCAGCTTCTGCCAGGCGAGCGGGTGAGCCGGCCGGCCCGGCCGGGGTTGACGGAAGGGCGCGGCGGCGCTAACGTACAACCAAATGGTTGCACAACGAACGCAGGGCGAAGCGAGCGAGCTGAGCGATGACGAGATCGACCGCGTGTTTCAGGCGCTCGCCACGGCGACGCGCCGAGACATCCTGCGTCGAACCATCGAGCGCGAGCAGTCGATCTCGGCGCTCGCCCAGGACTACGACATGTCGTTCGCTGCCGTGCAGAAGCACATCGGCGTTCTCGAGGCGGCGGGCCTGGTCATCAAGCGCGCCGAGGGTCGCGAGCGGCTCGTGCGGGCGGATCCGACCATGATCGCCCGGGCCCGCGCCCTGCTCGCGCGCTACGAGGAACTCTGGCGCGCGCGGATCGACCGCCTCGACCGCTTGCTCGCCGCACCACCCCAAACCGATTCGATCGTTCACCCACCCACAGAAGGAGAGTGACATGCCCGTCACCGACGTCACCACCGACCCCGAAGCGCTGACGATGACACTCGTCGCCGACTTCGCCGCGCCCGTCGATCGCCTCTGGGTGGCGTTCACGGATCCGCGTCAGCTCGAGCTCTTCTGGGGTCCTCCGGGATGGCCGGCGACGTTCACCGGGTTCGATCTGAGCATCGGTGGGCGGGCGCAGTACCGGATGACCGGTCCGCGGGGCGATTCCGCGGGCGGCCAGTGGGAGTTCGTGGCGATCGAGCCGCCGCGGCGGCTGGAAGTGCTCGACAGCTTCGTTGATGACGAGGGGCGGGTCAATGCCGAGATGCCCTCGATGCGTATGACGTTCGAGCTCCATGAGACGTCGTCGGGTTCTCGCCTGGTGAGCACGACCTACTTCCCATCTGTCGAGGCGCTCGAGCAGATGACGGCAATGGGCATGGTCGAGGGTTCGACGCTCGCAATGAGTCAGCTCGACCGGGTGCTCGAGGGGCTCCGCGCCTACGCGCAGGGCAAGGGCACGCAGACCGAGCTTCTCGACGATGTGCACGTTCGGATCACGCGCCTGATCGAAGGGCCGCGCGACCTGGTCTGGCGCGCGCACCACGAACCGGACCTCATGAAGCAGTGGCTGCTCGGTCCGGACGGCTGGCGGATGACGGTCTGCGAGGTCGACCCCCGCGTCGGCGGCCGCTACCGCTACGCGTGGGCGCCCGAAGAGGGCACCGAGGGTGAGCCGTTCGGCTTCGACGGCGAGACGCTCGTGATGGAGGCGCCCCGCCGCTCGGTCACGACCGAGCACATGACCGACACCGACTTCCCGTCGACCCTCAATGACCTGTCGCTGCGCGAAGAGGACGGCGCCACGCTGATCACCGTGCTGATCGAATACCCCGACAAGGACACCCGCGACATGGTCCTCGCGACGGGCATGACCGACGGGATGGAGACGAGCTACGCCCGCCTCGAGAAGGTGATCGCGGGCTAGCCCGCGATCAGTAGTGGTAGCGCGCCTGCAGCACGATCACATGCTCATCCGTCACCAGGCAGACCAGGCGGTTGACGTCGTCGATCCGTCTCGACCACGCCCCCGACAGGATGTGCTTGAGCGGCTCGGGCTTGCCGATACCGGCGAAGGGGTCACGCAGAACGTCCGTGATCAAGGCGTTGATGCGACGGAGGGTCTTGCGATCTTCGTATCGCCACGAGATGTAGTCCTCCCACCCGTGTCGATCGAAAGCGAGAGTGCGGGTCACGCGTCGGCGAGATCGTGCTGCTCGATGTCGCTGCGGCGGGCGCGCTCGAGCGCCGACAAGAGGCGTTCGGCATTGGCGGGGTGGCGGAGCAGGTAGGCGGTCTCGGTCATCGCGTCGTAGTCGGCCTTAGACAGGATGACCGCGTTGCCGTGCCGCGAGACGACCTCGACGGCCGTGTGATCTTCGTTGACCTGCTGGATCAGGCCGAAGAGCGTCTTGCGTGCTTCAGATGCAGAGATCGCGGCCATGGTGATCCTCTCGAGTGGTACAAAATACGGTACCACTCGAGATCGCAGCATCCGCTTGTTCATCCCGAAACTCACGCCGCGGCGGGCAGGTCATCCGGAGTGAAGATCCGCATGCCGTCTTCGTGCAGCAAGAAGCGCGCGCGAACGCGCACGCCCTGCCCGACGAGGTGATCGCCGAGCCGCGCCCACGCCCGGTCGAGGGCCGTGATCTGGTCGCCGCCGCAACGCTCCCACACCACGACGACCTGCGCGAAGTCGAACTCGCGCATGAGGTTCGCAAAGCGGTGCGCGAAGAGTTCGACGACGGGCAGGGTGCCCAGGTCGTCGGTGGTCACGATCTCGTCGGGGTGATCCGGCAGCTCATCGCACGGCATGACCGGCCCGGTCGGACGGTCGTCCTCGTCCAGGAAGAACAGCCAGAGCTGGGGATGGGTGGCGCCGATCAGCAGTTCGAACAGCCAGTGTTCGAGAGCGGTGTCGTCGCGCATCGGCGGGGTGTCAGCGGGTCCTGTGGGCATGCGCCCAGCCTGGCGGCCGGTCTCGATCCGACTCGCACGGTTCGCGGCATCGGTGGACAGCTGTGCCTGCCCTTTTGCTGGTGAGGAGGCGACGCTACGCCCGGGCGAGCGCGTCCTCGAGCGCGACCCACGCGAGCATCGCGCATTTGACGCGCGCGGTGTACTTGGAGACACCCGACAGCGCGGCGGCATCCCCGTAGACCTCGATGTCCAACTCGAGCTGCCCGCGCGAGCGCATGGCCTCGCGGAATCCGTCGACGAGGGCGGATGCATCGGCCCGAGGCATCCCGGCGACCAGATCCGACAGCATCGACGCCGAGGACTGCGAGATCGAGCAACCCGCGCCCTCCCACGTCGCGTCGCGGATCACGCCCGCGTCGTCGAGCCGTACGCGCAACGTCAGCTCATCGCCGCAGATCGGATTGCGCTGGTATGACGAGGCGTTCGCCCCTTCTTCGGGCGCGAGCGGGGTGCCGTGCGGATGCTTCGAGTGATCGAGGATCAGCTCTTGGTACAGCGACTCGAGCCCGCTCATGCCGATACCCCGAAGAACGCGCGAACGCCCGAGAGGGCATCCAGGAACGTGTCGATCTCGTCCTCCGTGTTGTAGAACGCGGCGCTCGCACGGACCGTCGCCGTGAGGCCGAACCGGCGGTGCAGCGGCTGGGCGCAGTGGTGGCCGACGCGGACGGCGACGCCGCGCGCATCGAGGAACTGTCCCACGTCGTGGGCGTGCACCCCCTCGACGTCGAATGCGGCGAGGGCGACCCGGTCGACCCCGTCGGCATCGCCGAGCATCCGCACGCCCGCGACTTCGTGCAGCCCCTCGCGCAGGCGCCTCTCGAGCGATGCCTCGCGTGCCGCGATCGCGTCGTGCCCGACGTCGCCGAGGTATCGCACCGCCGCCGCGAGGCCGATCGCCTGCGACACGGGCTGCGTGCCCGCCTCGAAGCGCTGCGGCGGCGGCAGGTACTCGGCCGCATCGAGGGTCACGGTCGTGATCATCGAGCCTCCGGTCAAGAACGGCGGCAGGGCTTCGAGCACCTCGGCCCGGCCATAGAGTGCGCCGACACCGTACGGACCGAATACCTTATGGCCCGAGAACACGGCGAGATCCACGTCGAGGGCGGGCAGATCGAGCGCCAGGTGCGGAGCGGACTGGCACGCGTCGAGCACCGTAAGCGCGCCCACGGAACGCGCCAGCGACACGAGGCTCTGCACCGGGTTGACGATCCCCAGCACGTTCGACACGTGCGGGAAGGCGACGATCCGCGTGCGCGATCCGATGATTCCGGCGGCGGCATCGAGGTCGAGCCGACCATCGTCCAGAACGGGAATGTGTCGCAGCACCGCGCCCGTCCGGGCGGCGAGCTCCTGCCACGGAATGAGATTGGCGTGGTGCTCTGACTCGCTCACGACGATCTCGTCGCCCGGCGCCAGAGCGAACCGTCGCGCCGCCGCGCCGCCCCGTCCGAGCGTTGCATTCCCGATCGAGTATGCGATGAGGTTGATGCCGGCAGTGGCGCCTGAGGTCCACACGACGTCGTCTGGCTCGGCACCCACGAACGATGCCACAGCGGCCCGCGCATCCTCGAACGCCTCGGTGGCATCGGCGGCGAGTGTGTGCGCACCACGGTGAACAGCGGCGTTGCCGCGCGCGAGGAAGGATGCCTCGGCCTCGAGCACGACGCGCGGCTTCTGGCTCGTGGCCGCGGAGTCCAGATACACCAACGGTGCCCCGTTCACCCGCTCCCCGAGGACCGGGAAGTCGGCACGAAGCGACGACACGTCGACAGAGGACGCGTCGGGGGGCACTGCGAGGGGTTTCACTCCTCCAGGCTACGCCGCGGGACTCGGTTCGAGGCCTCGGGCGGCAAGCCCGACCGGTCGCCGCCGGGAAGGGGTCGCGACCGGCGACCGTAGACGATCTCGGTCGAATCCAGCAGCCAGGGCACAAGCGTGATGGTGACACCGTGCACGAGCATCAGGTCGTGCGCGATGCGGCTTGCGCGCCTGTTGTGCAAGAAGCGTTCCCACCAATGGCCGACGATGTACTGCGGCAGGTACACGGTGATGACGGACGAGCCGTGCTTCTTGCGGTACTCCTGGATGAACTCCCGCACCGGATGCGCGAAGGTGCGGTACGGCGAGTCGACGATGACGAGGGGCACCGGCATCCGATGTTCCTGCCATTCGGCCTGCAGACGGTCGGTCGACTCGGGATCGACCGAGACGTGCACCGCCATCGTCTTGTCGTGCTTGGCGGCGAGGGCGTAGTCGATCGCCTTGACGACGGGCTTCTGCAACCGCCCGACGAGCACGATCGCGACGTCGCCCTTCGACCCGAAGTGGGTCGTGTCGTCGATCTCGATCTCGTGCTCGACGTCGCGGTAGTAGCGGTTCACGCCGATCATGAGCGTTGCGAGGATCGGGATCAGCAGGAACACGATCCATGCGCCGTGGGTGAACTTCGTGATCGTGACGATGACCAGGACGAAGACGGTCAGTGCTGCACCGGCTCCGTTTATCGCCAGGCCGATCCGTGCCGCGTGCAGGTCTGCGCCCGAAGCGCCCCTCCGGATCGCCCGGCGCCAGTGCCGGATCATGCCGATCTGACCGAGGGAGAACGAGACGAAGACGCCGATGATGTAGAGCTGGATCAGGCTCGTCAGGCTCGCCTGGTAGATGATCAGGATCGCGATCGCGGCGAGACCGAGCGCGATCATCCCGTTCGAGAAGACCAGGCGATCGCCCCGGGTGTTGAGCGACTTGGGGGCGTAGCCGTCGCGCGCGAGGACCGCCCCGAGCAGGGGGAAGCCGTTGAAAGCGGTGTTGGCGGCCAGCAGCAGCACGCACGCCGTCGCGGCCTGGATGATGAAGAAGGGGATGCTTCCCATCCCGAACGTCGCGCTCGCGACCTGCGCCATGAGGCTCGGCTGCGGGCTCGATTCGCAGTCGAATCCGATCAGGTTGCACGGGTTCTCGGCGTAGTGCACCTGCGCGAACAGGGCGAGCGCCGTCAGCCCGGCGAACAGCAGGATCGCGATGCCGCCCATGAGCGTCAGCGTCGCCTGGGCATTCTTCACCTTCGGCTGACGGAAGGCGGGCACACCGTTCGAGACCGCTTCGACGCCCGTCAGGGCCGAGCATCCGCTCGAGAAAGCGCGCAGCACCAGCAGGATGACGGCAGCCTGCGAGAGGTCCTCGGCCTGCACGGCGAACTCGGCGCTCGACGCGACGGGAGGATCCCCGAGCGCGACGCGGGCCAGCCCGACGACGATCATGACGGCCACCGACCCGATGAAGACGTAGGTCGGGATCGCGAACGCCTTGCTCGACTCGCGCACGCCGCGGAGGTTCACCGCCATGATCAGCACGACGAAGCCCACGGCGAACTCGATGCGCCACGGGTTGAGCTCGGGGATCGCTGAGATGATGTTGTCGACACCCGAGGCGATCGACACCGCCACCGTCAGGACGTAGTCCACGAGTAGAGCGGATGCCACGACCACCGCGGCCGGCTCGCCGAGGTTCTTCGACGCGACCTCGTAGTCGCCACCCCCTGACGGGTAGGCCTTGATGAGCTGCCGATAGCTGATGACGACCACGACCAGCACCAGCACGACGGCGGCCGCGACCGCCGGGCTGAACGCCAGGAACGCGAGCCCGCCGGTCAGCAGGATCATCAGGAGCTCCTGCGGCGCGTACGCCACCGACGACAGCGCGTCGGACGCGAAGATCGGCAAAGCGCGTGGCTTCGGGAGCAGCTGACTGTCGAGCTGTTCGGTATGGAGGGGTTCGCCGAGAATCCAGCGCTTCACGGCGGGAGAGCTGGCGCCGCCCTCGCCGCGACTGTCATTAGCCACGAGCGGCGACATTACGCCCGCGGGGGGCCGGTGTGCAAGCGGGGCGTGGAGCGTGATTGACCGCACGTTGGGCGAAACACGGCGACTTGGGGCGCGTTAGCACCCTTGGGGCGTGGGGACCCGCGCCCCAAGGTGATCCGGACGCCCCAGGTTGCGCGTCAGGAGAGGGAAGGGGAGCCCGCGCCGAGCCGCGGTCGTCCCGTCCTGGCGACGTCACTCCGGCCGCAGGAACTCCCGCGCGGCGACCGTGAGGGTCTGCACGCCGTTCCGCAGCGTCGGCTGCAGCAGCGGGGCGAAGAACGGCGAGTGATTCGTCGGGATGTCGCGGTCGATCGTGCCCTCGGCCTGGGCCCGCATGAAGGTGGCCGGGTCGACGCCGCCCCAGAACCAGAAGACCAGGGGCACACCCGCCTCGCGCGCGAACCACGAGACATCCTCGCTGCCGGTGAACATCCCGGGATCGAGAACGGTCCCCGCGCCGATCTCGCGGTCGAACGCGGCGGAAAGCCGGGCCGTCGCATCCGGGTCGTTGAGCGTCGGGGGGAGCGTGTGGTCGGTCTCGATCTTCGGCGGGACAGGCGCATCGGATGCGTCGGCCTCCGCCCGCACGATGCGCTCGACCTTTTCGAGAACCCGCGCGCGGGACTCGTCGTGCGCGTAGCGCAGGCTGAGTTCGAGCCGCGCCTCGGCCGCGATGATGTTGTGCTTGAGTCCGGCGTGGATCGAGCCGACGGTGACGACCGCCATCTCGCGGGGGTCGATCTCGCGCGAGACGACGCCCTGGAGTCGCATGATCGTCGCCGCGGCCATCACGATCGGATCGACCGTGGCGTGAGGCCGCGAGCCGTGCCCGCCGCGGCCGTAAAGGGTGATCGTCAGGCCGTCCGACGCCGCCATCTGCGTGCCGGGCCGGACCCCCACGATGCCGGTGGGAAGCGGTGTGACGTGCTGGCCGAGCACGATGTCGGGGCGCGGGAAGCGCGTCAGAACGCCATCCGCGATCATGGCCCGCGCGCCCGCGCCGAACTCCTCGGCGGGCTGCAGAATGACCACGATGGTGCCCGCCCATTCGGCCGCGGTGCCGACGAGCTGCTCGATCGCGCCGATCATCGCAGCGACATGCATGTCGTGGCCACAGGCGTGCATGACGGGAACGTCCGTCCCCTGCGGGCTGACGCCGCGTGCGGAGCTCGCATACGGTAGTCCGGTCTCCTCTTCGACGGGCAGGCCGTCCATGTCGGCGCGCAGCCACACGGTCGGTCCCTCGCCGTTGCGCAGAACCCCGACGACCCCCGTGCCGCCGACGCCCTCCGTGACGTCGAGCCCGAGATCCCGAAGATGCCCGGCCGCGATCGCCGCTGTGCGGGTCTCCTGGAACGACAGTTCGGGATGCTCGTGCAGGTCGATGTAGAGCGCCTCGAGATCGATCGTCATGCGCCCGAGCCTACGGCCCCTGCCTGTGCCGCGCCCCGAAACGACCGGCCATCGGACCGGTTCCCCTGGCAGTACATGCGCCTCGGGGTGGCCGGATCCGACATCTACTGCCAGGCGAGCGGGTCCTGCCCGGGCGGAGCGGGCGGCGGGGGTGCGGTGGACCCGCGCACCACGAGTTCGAATGGCAGGACCGTGTGCGGCGGCGGGACATGCGTCGTCGGATCGGGCTCGAGCAGCTCGAGAACGGTCTCGGCGGCGCGCACACCCTGCTCGCGCGGGAACTGGTCGATGCTCGTCAGGCGGAAGAACGCGCCGAGCTCATGCCCGTCGACACCGACGACCGAGAGGTCTTCGGGCACCCGCAGACCCCACTCTCGAGCGGTCAGGATCGCACCGACGGCCATCTCATCGCTCGCGGCGAAGATCGCCGTGGGGCGCTCGCCGGGTGCCTCGAGCAGACGCGTCGCCGCGGCGGCGCCCCCCGCGATCGTGAAGTCGGATGCCGCGTGCAGCTCAGCCTGAGGGAGGATCGCGGCGGAGGTCAGGGCCCGCTCGTATCCCCGCCGCCGCTGCGAGGGCACGCGGAAGTCGCTGTCGAATTCGGGGAGTGCGCCGATGTGGGCGATCACGCGGTGACCGAGCCGCAGCAGGTGCGATGTCGCAAGGACGCCGACTGCCTCGTCGTCGATCGCCAGGCTCGTCATGTGCCGGTGGGCACCGCCGATCCGGACGACGGGAACGCCGAGTCCCGCGAGCGCCGCGGACTCGGCCTCGGTGAGGTCGATCGACACGGCGATCACGGCGTCCACGCGCTGTCGACGCAGGAACGTGCCGAACATCGCGTTGCGCGCCCCCGCGTCATTGCTCAGCACATACAGGGTGATGTCGTACCCGTGTCGCGCGAGCGCGTCCGCGATGCCGCCGAGCACGGTGCTGAAGAACCACGGATCGAGTAACGGCAACAGGACCCCGATGCTGCGGGTGCGGCCCGAGGCAAGGCTCGACGCCGACGCCTGGACGACGTAGCCCAGGCGGTCGGCCGCCTGTTCCACGCGCATCCGCGTCGCCGCCGACACACGTCCCCGACCGCTCAGGGCGCGCGAGACGGTCGCGGTCGAAACACCGGCCGCCCGAGCCACCTCGTCGATTCCGACCATGGTCCGGCCTAGTGGGCGCCGTCGAGCCAAACGGTCGTGTCCGAGCCGATCGCGCCGTCCTCGAGTGGAGAACTCTGGAGCAACACGGCCGCGCCCGCGGGGAGCGGCACCGGGGTCGAGCCGACGTTCGCGATCACGGTGATGTCGCCGTTGCGGAACGCCACGACGTCGTCGCCGTAGCCGTCGAGCCAGTGCAACTCGCCGGTACCGAGCGCGTGTGCGCGACGCTCCGACAGCACACGGCGGTAGAGCGAGAGCGTCGAGTCGGGCTGGTTTCGCTGCACATCGCGGGCGAGCTCCGCCCACTGCGTGGGCTGCGGCAACCAGGATGCGCCGGAACCGTTGAAGCCGTAGGACGCGCCCTCCACGGTCCACGGAATCGGCACGCGACATCCGTCTCGCCCGTAGCGCTCGCCGTGGGTGCGGAACCAGGTCGGGTCCTGCCGGGCGTCGTCGGGGAGGTCGACGACCTCGGGGAGGCCGAGTTCTTCGCCCTGGTAGAGGTAGGCCGAGCCGGGCAGCGCGAGCATCATCGTGCTCGCCGCGCGGGCTCGACGCAGGCCGAGTGCGGGGATCGGCTGGACCTCGGAGCGCGGCCCGATGCCGGTTCCCTGGGGGACGTCGCCCGTGAGGGCGAGTCGCGAGGCGTGCCTAATGACGTCGTGGTTCGAGAGCACCCAGGTGCTCGGCGCTCCCACGGCGCCGTATACCGCGAGCGACTCGGCGATGACGGCGCGCAGCTTCGGGGCGTTCCACGGCGTCTCGAGGTACTCGAAGTTGAACGCCTGGTGCATCTCGTCCGGGCGCACCCACAGAGCGGTCTTGGCGGGTGAGGGCAACCAGGCTTCGGCGGCCAGCGCGCGGTCACCGTCATATTCCGCGAGCAGCACATGCCAGTCGCGGTAGACCTCGTGGACGCCGGGCTGCCCCCAGTACGGCACGTCCGCCTCGTCCCCACCCATGGAGGCGGAGTCGGCCGGGGGCGTGTAGTCGGGTAGCCCCTCCTTCTTCACCAGGCCGTGGGCGACGTCGACGCGGAAGCCGTCGACCCCGCGGTCGAGCCAGAAACGCAAGATGCCGCGGAAGCCCTCGCGCACCTCTTCGTTGGACCAGTCGAAGTCGGGCTGCGACGCGTCGAAGAGGTGCAGGTACCACTGTCCGGGGGTGCCGTCGGCTTCGACGATGCGCGTCCAAGCGGGTCCGCCGAAAACCGACTCCCAGTTGTTCGGCGGTAGCTCGCCGTTCTCCCCCAGACCGTCGCGGAACATGTAGCGTGCGCGTTCCGGGCTGCCGGGCCCTGCCGCCAGGGCGGCCTGGAACCAGACGTGCTGGTCAGAGGAGTGATTCGGGACGAGGTCGACGATCACGCGGATGCCGCGGGCGTGCGCGCCCTCGAGCATCGCATCGAAGTCGGCAAGGGTGCCGAAGATGGGGTCGACGTCGCAGTAGTCGGCCACGTCATAGCCGGCGTCCTTCTGCGGCGAGGTCATGAACGGCGAGAGCCACAGGGCGTCGATGCCGAGCTCGAGCAGGTCGTCGAGCTTGGAGGTGATGCCGGGCAGATCGCCGATGCCGTCGTTCGACGCATCCGCGAACGAACGCGGGTAGATCTGGTAGATGACGGCCGAGCGCCACCACTCGGATCCGTGAGCGGAGGGAAATCGGGTTTCGGGTCCCGCGAGAGAAGTCATACGACAACGCTAGTGCAAGCGCTTGCGCAGGCGCTCTATCCGTCCCTGCCGCGGTCCCGGGCGCGCAGGTGTCACTCCGAGCCGTTCTCGGTGACGCCTGCCCGCAGAAAGCGGGGCATCACGGGTGAGGCGCGCGGACGTTAGGGTGAAGCCCGTGCAGACGCCTGAACTCGATGCCCTCGACCGCGCCGAGTCGCTCATCGCTGTGATCCCGGACTACCCCCAGCCGGGCATCCTGTTCCGCGACATCATGCCCCTGCTGGCTGATGCCGCGGCCCTGCGTGCGACGGTCGAGGCGCTCATCGCGCCTTTCGCGGGGCAGTACGACGTGGTCGCCGGGATCGAGGCGCGCGGCTTCCTGCTCGCGGGCGCCGCGGCGATGGTCGAGGGAGTGGGGCTGATCCCGATTCGCAAGGCGGGCAAGCTGCCCCGGCCCGCGGCATCCGTCTCGTACGCGCTCGAGTACGGCACGGCCGAGATCGAGGCACACGACGACTTGCCGCACGGCGCTCGCGTCCTGCTGCTCGACGACGTCCTGGCGACCGGCGGCACGATCGCGGCCGCGCGCGAGCTTGTCGAAAGACTCGGGGGCAGCGTCGCGGGCACCGCCATTCTGCTCGAACTCGACGGCCTCGGCGGTCGGGACATCGCGGGCTCCGACATCCACGCCGTCTTCCACGCCTGACGCGCCCGGCGCGCCTAACGCGCGAAACCCGTCCCGCCGCTCGTCGAGACACCTCGTCTGCGGCGAGACACCCCTCGTCGTGGGGTGTTTCGCCGCAAAAGGGGTGTCTCGGCGTTCGGGAGCACGCCGCCCGTCAGATGCGGATGCCTCCGCCGAGGTTGACCGGGGAGTCCACGATGTTGCCGACGATGCCGCGGATGACGCCCGTCCCGTCCTCGGAGCGGAGCTGCTCGTACCACTCCTGAGTCGCGGCCACATCGAACGCGTGCGTCTCCCACGCGCGCTTGCGGGCCCGGAGCACCAGGTCGCCCGCGCGCTCGGTGCGCACCCGCTGATAGCGCTGCAGAGTGTCTTCGACACCGAGGGTGTTGGTCGCGAACAGGATGCCGAGGGCGAAGCTGTCCTCGAGGGCCGAGCACGCACCCTGACCGATGTCGGGTGCGGTGTTGTGCGCCGCGTCGCCGAGAATCGCAACCCGCCCGTGCACCCAGGTGTCGAAGGGGTCGATGTCCCAGATCTCGACCCGGTTCAGGGACAGCGCGGGGTCGATCGAGTCGATCAACGCCTGCACGCCCGGCGCCCAGCCCGCGAATGCCTCGCGCAGCGGTGCGGTGCCCTCGGCGCGGTCATACTCGACCCCGGTGGGCTGGGGCACATCGACGAAGAAATAGAACCGATCACCCGCGACCGGCATGACGGCGCAGCGCTTGCCGTCCGCGACGTACGTGGTCCACTGATCGAGCGGGCCGACCGCGGCGTTCGCCGGCACGAGCCCGTTAAAGTTCGTGTAGCCCGAGTACGTACGTTCGATGGCGGGCAGACCGAGCGCGTTCGTGACGTAGTCGCGCGTGAGCGACCGGGCGCCGTCGGCCCCGATCAGCATGTCGGCCGTGTCGGTCGATCCGTCCGCGAAGGTCGCGGTGACCCGCGTGCCGTCGTCGTGGATGCCGACGAGCCTCATCGACAGGTGGATGCGGTCCATCCCGACCCGCTCCATCAGGAGCGCCTGCAGGTCCGCTCGCGCGATCGGGTAGGGCCGCTGTCCGGTCTGCGTCGTGACGGGCTCGAGGCTGAACCGGCAGAGCGTCTCGCCGGTCTTGCCGTCGTAGTACGCCATGTCGTCCATCCGACCGCCGAGCGCCGCGACCTCGTCGGCGAGTCCGAGCCAGTTCAGCACCTTGACCCCGTTCGACCACAGCGACAGGGCCGCGCCGACCGGCTTGTTCTCGCGCATCTGGTCGTACACGACGACGTCGTGGCCGAGCCGCTGCAGCGCGATCGCGGCGCTCGTGCCGCCGATGCCGGCGCCGATGACGATGACCTTCACGGGGATCCTCCGAAGCGGTGCGGCTCAACTGCCGCGGTAGGTGGAGTAGGCGAACGGGCTGAGCAGCAGAGGCACGTGGTAATGCCGGTCCGATTCTTCGACGCTGAAGGTCACGGTCACGAGGGGATAGAAAGTCGGGATGCCGCGGTCGGCGAACCATGCGCCGGTGCCGAAGGTGAGGGCGTACATGCCGGCCTCGAGCCGTTCCGGGCCGAGGCCGAGCCGACCGTTCGCGTCGGTGAGGCCGTCGGCGACGGCAGCGGTGCCGCCACCGGGCAGATGCCCGGCCAGCGATACGGCGACGCCGACGGCCGGTGTGCCGGTCGCGGCGTCGAGAACGTGTGTCGTCAGGTGCGGGGTCATGAACCCATCCTGTCGTCCGTCAGCGCGCCCCGGAGGCGCAGCAGCGCGATCTCGGCGAGCTGCTCCGTCGCCTCGGCCGTCTCGGCGTCGGCGTTGCTCGCGAGTCGTCGCTCGAGGTTCGCCAGGATCTCGTCGGGGGTACGGCCCGCCGCGCGGATGAGGAACACGCGCCCGAATCGTTCCTCGTAGGCGGCGTTGCCCTGGGCGATGCGTGCCGTGACGTCGTCCGCGGCCGTCGCCATCGAGGCCTGCTCACGCCGCGAGGCGTCGCCCTCCGCCCCGAACGCCGTCGGCCTCTCGCCGATGCGCGGGTGATGGGCGAGCGCGGCGTCGAGGTCTCCGACGTCCCACCCCTCAGCGAGCGCGGCAGCGCGGGCCTCGAGCTCGTCGACCGACGCATAGGGCCGACCGGCGACGACCGCTTCGATCCACGCCGGGATGTCGGCCCAGACGCGGACGAGGGATGCCGCGGCCGGGCCGTCCGCGTCATTGAATTCAGAGAGGAGCACCCGGCCACCGTAGTGCCACCGCGTTTCCCGGATGTTGCTCTGAGTAACATCCGGGAAACGACGGGGCTTTAGGTTGGGGCACATGACCGCTCTTCCCGACGCCCCGCGGGCGCTCGCCGCGCGCCGCGTCTTCATCGACGGGGCGTTCCGTTCCGCCCTCGTTCGCATCGAGGGTGGCCGCATCGCCGCGATCGAGGACTACGACCCGGATGCCGCGGGCGACGCAGCCGTCGATCCTGCGTCGAGCGAGGTCACGGTGCTGCCCGATCACCTGACGCTGCTGCCCGGACTGGTCGACTCGCACGTGCACCTGGACGAGCCCGGGCGCACCGACTGGGAGGGTTTCGAGACCGGGACGGCCGCGGCCGCGGCGGGCGGGGTCACGACGATCGTCGACATGCCGCTCAACAGCGTCCCGGTGACGACGACGCCAGAAGCTCTCGCCGAGAAGCGGGCCGCAACCGTCGGCAAGCTCGCGGTCGACCTCGCCTATTGGGGCGGCGCGGTCCCCGAGAACCTCGGATCGCTGGTCGAGCTCGCCGCGGCGGGCGTGGTCGGGTTCAAATGCTTCCTGATGCCGTCGGGAATCGACGAGTTCGGGCATCTCGATGCCGAGCAGCTGGAGGCCGCGCTCGCCGCGCTCGCCGCATTCGACGGGCTGCTCATCGTGCACGCCGAAGACCCCGCGCACATGCACGACGCCGCGACTCTCGGCCCCCGCTACGACGCTTTCCTCTCCTCGCGTCCGCCCGAGAGCGAGCGCGCGGCGATTCGGCTCGTGATCGACGCGGCCCGCCGCACCGGCGCGCGCGCACACATCGTGCACGTCTCGGACGGCGGCGCGCTGGACGACATCCGCGCGGCCAAGGCCGACGGCGTGCGGCTCACGATCGAGACCTGCCCGCATTACCTCACGCTGCGCGCCGAGGATGTTCCGGATGCCGCGGGCGAATTCAAGTGCTGCCCCCCGATCCGTGATGCCGCCAACCAAGACCTGCTGTGGCAGGGCGTCGTCGACGGCACGATCGACGCGATCGTCAGCGACCACTCGCCATCCACTCTCGAACTCAAGCAGCAGGGCGGCGGAGACTTCGCTCTCGCCTGGGGTGGGATCTCGGGCCTGCAGACGGGGTTCTCGGCGATCTGGACCTCGGCGCGTGCCCGCGGCATCCCGCTCGAGACGGTCCTGCCGCTCGTGACCACCGGACCCGCGCGGATCGCGGGCCTGGGCGCCGCAGGACGGATCGTGGTCGGAGCCCCGGCGCACTTCGCCGTCGTCGATCTCGACGCGACGTACACGGTGCGGGCGGCCGAGCTGCAATACCGCAACAAGATGTCGCCGTGGGATGGCCGCGAGCTCGCGGGGGTCGTCGAGGGCACCTACCTCGCCGGCGTCCTCGTCTACACCCCGGCGACCGGCGTGACCTCACGGAGCGGCCGTGAGATCCTGACCGTGCGCATGGTCGCGAAAGCCGCAGACCGCGCGGATGCGTCGATCTCCGGCGCCGCCATGGCCCGCGTTGAGGAGATGCATCCGTGACCACCGCTCGTGATCGGTCCATGATCCTGCAGCCGGGCCTCGGCGAGGTCCCCGGCGACCACTATCTTGCGGCCTCGCCCGAAACCGTCCTGTGGGGTCGCCTGCCCTGCGAACGCGATGCCGCCGTGCTGACCGTTCAGCCGGGGCAGACCGTGACGATCGACACCGTGAGCCACGAGGGCATCCTCGAGGACCAGGGCAAGGATCCGCTCGCCTACTTCACCGGCAAGGGGGTGCCCGCTGCATCGGTTCTCGAAGACGCGATCGAGATCGCCGGGGCGCTCAGCCGCGACACGATGGCCGACGGTCCGCACGTCGTGACGGGGCCGATCGCGGTCGAGGGGGCGATGCCCGGGGATCTGCTCAAGCTCACCGTCGTGCGCCTGCAGCCGCGCGTGCCGTACGGCGTGATCTCGAATCGGCACGGCAAGGGTGCGCTCGTGGGCGAGCTGCCCCGCGGAGAGCACAACGTCAGCGTTTTCACGCCCGTCGAAGAGCGCGATGGGCGCCTGGTGGGGGTCCTGCCCGTGATCGAGGGCGGTCCCGGCGTCGTGGAGTTCCCGCTCGCGCCCTTCCTCGGCACGATGGGCGTCGCCGTCGCGGGCGACCAACGTCCGCACTCCGTTCCCCCGGGCGAGCACGGCGGCAACATCGACATCAACCTGCTCGTCGAGGGCGCCGTGCTGTACCTGCCGGTGCAGGTCGAGGGCGCGCTGGCGTACGTCGGCGACCCCCACTTCGCGCAGGGCGACGGCGAGGTCGCGCTCACGGCGCTCGAAGCATCCCTGCGCGCGACACTGCGCTTCGAGGTCGTGCCGCGCGAGGAGGCGCTCGCCGAGTTCGGCGAGTTCACGGGGCCGCTGGTGCGCACCGACGAATACCTGGTGCCCACGGGCCTCGACCCCGATCTCGGCGAGGCGATGCGTCGCTGCGTGCGGGCCGCGATCTCGCTCATCCGGGCCCGGTGGGGTCTCGACGAGCACCTCGCGTACGCGTACCTCAGCGCCGCGACCGACTTCGACATCTCGCAGGTCGTCGACATCGTCTGCGGCGTGCACGCCCGCATCCGCGAGGCCGACTTCGCGGCCGTGGAGCGCCCCGGGCATCCGTCGCCCGCTCCCGATCGGAAGGACACCCGATGACGGATGCAGCAGCCCGCGGGACCGAGACGGTTCCGGCCGACCTGCTCGAGGCCTTCGAGGCGTACGAACGCGCGATCATCGCCAACGACCTCGACGCGCTCGACGCGGCCTTCGCCCCGGGCGACGAGACGATGCGCGGCGACGCGGCGGGCCTCCTGGTCGGCCACGACGCGATCAGCGCTTTCCGCGGCGTACGCGGGGGAGTGCCGCCGCGCACGATCGAGCGGATCGAGTACCGCGAGCTCGCGCCTGACGTCGCGCTGCTCGTGTCGATCTCGCGCTACGTCGGCGGGGGCACGGGCCTGCAGACCCAGGTGTGGCAGCGGTTCGACGACCGGTGGCTCATCACGGCCGCGCACGTCACGCCGCGGGCGCAGGCGCTCGACCGATCGGTGTGGCGGACGGTCGGTGACCCGCTGTGGCAGGGCGCGTGGGAGGGTCCGCTCGAGGGGCTGAGCGTCGCGGTCAAGGACCTGTTCGCGATCAAGGGATACCGCATCGGCGCGGGCAACCCGACCTACCTCGATTCGGCGCGCGTCGAACCCACGACCGCTGCGGCTGTCTCCGATCTGCTCCGGGCGGGGGCATCCCTGCGGGGGATCGCGCGCACCGACGAATTCGCCTACAGCGTCGCCGGCGACAACGCGCACTACGGCACCCCGCCGAACGGCGCGCTGCCGGGCGCCCTCCCCGGGGGGTCGTCGAGCGGCCCGGCGTCCGCCGTCGCGACGGGACAGGCGCAGATCGGCCTCGCGACCGACACCGCGGGGTCCATCCGCGTGCCCGCGTCGTACCAGGGCCTGTGGGGCCTGCGCACGACCCATGGGCTCGTGCCACGCCAGGGGCTGCTGCCCCTCGCGCAGACGTTCGACACGATCGGATGGCTCACGCGCGACGGTGGGACGCTGCAGAAGGTCGTCGACTGGTGCCTGAGCTACGACGGATCCGAGTCGACCGAGAGCGTCTTCGGCGAGTCCGGCCACGATCTGCCCTGGAACTTCACGGTGCCGACGGAGATGCTCGAGTCGGTCGAGCCCGAGACGCGGGCCGCGTTCGAGACGCTGCTCGTGACCCTCGGGGCGGGGGACGACGCCCCGGTGGTGGCCGAGACATCCCTCGGCGATCTGGATGGGTATCTCGCGGCCTTCCGCGCGGTGCAGGGCGCGGAGGCGTGGCGTAACAACGGAGAGTGGCTGCGCGAGCACCCCGGCGCCGTCGCCCCGGCCGTCGCCGAACGGTTCCGTGTTGCATCCGAGGTGACGCCGGATGCTGAGTCCGCTGCCCGTGCAACCGTCGAATCCCTGCGGGCGCGCCTGCTCGAGGCGACGGACGACACCGTGCTGATCATGCCGACCGTGCCCGGTCCCGCGCCGATGCGCACGCACCGCGGCGAACGCGTCGAGGCGGTGCGCGCGGCGACGCTCCGGATGACCACGCCCGCCGCGATCGGCGGGATACCCTCGATCTCGATCCCGCTGCTCACCGTGCCCTCGACGCTCGGTCCCGCCCCGGTCGGCGTGAGCCTCATCTCGCGCGCCGGAACCGACATCGCCCTCGTCCGCCTCGCCCGTCGCCTGGCCCGGGCGGTGGCACCGTGACCCTGTCGCGAGGCCGCCGGATGTCGCCGACCCCGCCCGTCATCTCGCGTCAGCACCCGGCGTGCTCGGCGACAAACGGCGGACTCGGTGCCGTGGGCAGCGCCGAGCGACGCACACGCATGAACAGACAGGACCCCGCATGAACGCCTCGCCGATCGCTCCGCCCGCCCGCCTGCTCATGGGGCCCGGGCCGATCTCGGCCTACCCGAGCGTGCTCACCGCGATGTCGGCGCAGCTCGTCGGTCAGTACGACCCGTTCATGACCGACACGATGGCCGAGACGCAGGCCCTGTATCGCCGGGTGTGGGCGACGGAGAACGACGCGACACTCCTGATCGACTCGACCTCCCGCGGCGGTATCGAGGCGGCGATGATCTCGCTCATCCGGCCGGGCGACCGGGTGCTCGTGCCGGTGTTCGGACGCTTCGGGCACCTGCTCGCCGAGATCGCCGAGCGCGCGATGGCCGAGGTGCACACGATCGAGGTGCCGTGGGGCCAGGTCTTCACGCCCACCGCGATCGAAGAGGCGATCGTGCGCGTCAAGCCGCACCTGCTCGGCCTCGTGCAGGGCGACACGTCGACCACGATGCTGCAGCCGCTGGAGGACATCGGTGCGATCTGTGCCAGGCACGGCGTACTGTTCTACTCCGACGCGACCGCGTCGCTCGGCGGCAATCCGTTCGAGGCGGATGCCTGGGGCCTGGATGCCGCGACCGCCGGACTGCAGAAGTGTCTCGGTGGGCCGTCGGGCTCGGCGCCCATCACGCTGTCGGAGCGCGCGGTCGAGGTCATTCGCTCGCGCAAGAAGATCGAGGCCGGCATCCGCGAGCCCGGTGACGAGAGCGCCGCCGACTTCGTGCGCTCGAACTATTTCGACCTCGGCATGATCCTCGACTACTGGGGCCCGCGGCGCCTGAACCACCACACCGAGGCGACGTCGATGCTCTACGGCGCCCGTGAGTGCGCCCGCGTTCTGCTCGGCGAGGGTCGCGATGCCGTCATCGAGCGCCACGTGCTCCATGGCGAGGCGATGCTCGCGGGCGTGCGCGGCCTCGGACTCGTCGTGTTCGGCGACGTCGCACACAAGATGTCGAACGTCGTGGCGGTCGAGATCCCCGAGGGCGTCGCGGGGGATGCCGCGCGCCAGGCGATGCTCGAGGACTTCGGCATCGAGATCGGCACGTCGTTCGGGCCGCTGCACGGCCGCGTGTGGCGCATCGGCACGATGGGCTACAACGCCCGCAAGGACGCCGTGCTCACGACCCTCGCCGCGCTCGAGCAGGTGCTGCGGAGGTTCGGCGCGAAGATACCGGTGGGCGGCGGCGTGGACGCGGCTCTCGACGTGTACGCCGACCTTCGCGGTGCGGGCGGGGTGCGATGACCCGGACGCTCCTTCCTGACCTCACCCCCGATCGCGTTGCCGCCGCCGCTCGCCGCGTGATGGCGCGCTGCGACGAGCTCGCGCGCGTCACCGCGACGCCCGGCGAGATCGAACGGGTGTACTTGTCGACCGAGCACGCTCGCGTGAACCGCCTCGCGGCGGAGTGGATGCGCGAGGTCGGCATGAGCACGCGCCAGGATGCCGCGGGCAACCAGATCGGACGGCTTGATGCAATCCATCGCGGCGCATCCGATCGCGACGCCCCGGCGCTGATGATCGGGTCGCACCTCGACACGGTGCCGGACGCTGGACGCTTCGACGGCATCGTCGGGGTGCTGATGGCGCTCGAGGTCGTCCGGCTCCTGCGGGTACCGGGACCGGACGGCGAAAGCAGCCTCTCTCCGCTGCCGTTCGCGATCGAGGTCGTCGCGTTCTCGGACGAAGAGGGGACGCGCTTCGGCAAGGCACTGCTCGGGTCATCCGCCGTCGCCGGAACCTGGAATGACGACTGGTGGCAGCTGACGGATGCCGACGGCACGACACTGCGCCAGGCGGCGCTCGAATTCGGCCTGGACCCCGGGCGGATCGGCGAGGCCGCGCGTCGCCCCGACGAGCTCGTGGGGTACCTCGAGGCGCACATCGAACAGGGCCCCGAGCTCGACCGGCGGGGCCAATCGCTCGCGGTCGTGTCGTCGATCGCGAGCGCGCGCCGCTTTCAGCTCGTGGTCGAGGGCGAGGCTCGGCACGCGGGTGGAACCCCCTACGACATGCGGCACGACGCTTTGCTCGGCGCGAGCGAGGCGGCGCTCGCGGTCGAGCGCATATGCCGTGGCGAGCACCACGTGATCGGCACGGTCGGTCAGCTTGAGGCGTTCCCCGGCGCCGTCAACATCGTGCCGGGCGAGGCGCATTTCAGCCTGGACCTGCGGGGCGAGTTCGACGGCGAGCGCGACCGCGTGTGGGATGCTCTGTCGCGCGACCTCGACGTGATCATGGGTCGCCGCGGCCTGAGGTGGCGGGCCCGCGAGGTGCACAACGCGCCCGCGGTGATGTGTGCGCCGCTGCTGCAGGATGTCATCCGTGCGGGGATTCGCGGGGCCCTGCCCGACGCCCCGGACGATCCGGCGACCCTGTTCAGTCCCGCTGGCCACGATGGCATGTCGATCGGCGCGATCACCGACGTCGGGATGCTGTTCCTGCGCAATCCCGACGGCATCAGTCACCACCCCGACGAGGCGGTCAGTGCAGCGGATGTCGCGCTCGGCATCCGCGCGCTCGCGGAGTCGGTTCTGCACCTGGCCGCCGAGCCGCGCTGAAGTCCTCGTGCGACGCCATGTCGCGGCGCGTAACGGCACCGAAACACCCGCGAATGTTCGTGTAATCAACAGGCCGTACGGTCGACGGGGGCGCTGGATCGCGCCCATCGTGCCTGCCCGTCTTCCGAAGGACCCCATGTCTCTCCTCGTCATCAACGCACGCCTCATCACGGTCCCCACCGGCACCGACGATCCCGGCTACATCGAGCGCGGCTGGATGCGCGTCGAGGACGGCCGTATCGCCGGGATCGGCGCGGGCGACCCGCCCGACACGACGGCCGAAGAGGTGCTCGACGTCGACGGTGCGTTCGTCGCCCCCGGCTTCGTGTCGAGCCACAGCCATCTCTTCACGAGCGGCCTGCGCGGGCTCGGCGTCGCCGACACCCTCTACGGCTGGTGCGACTCGATGCTCGGCATGACCGCGCACGCGACGCCGGACGACATCTACTGGTCGACCCTGCACGGCGCCCTCGACTTCCTGGGCAACGGCGTCACGACCGCCTACAACTTCACCGACCCGCAGCAGGCGTGGGAGTCGATGGTCGACGGCAAGCGGGTGGGCAACGCACCCCTGCGCGGCACCGAGTACCACACGCGTCAGGCCGACGGATGCCTCGACGCCGGTCTCCGCTTCGTCGACTCGATCGGCATGGACGTCACGGCGGGGACGGATGACGAGATCTTCGCGCGCTTCGAGGCATCCGTCGCCCACACCCGCGCGATGGACCCGGACTACGCGCTCGGCGCCTCGATCATGGGGCAGGTGCAGTGGTCGCCGCGGCCCGAAGCCGCCGAGATCGAGGTCGAAGCCATGCGACGGTTCGGCGTGACGAACCAGGCCCACTTCCTCGAGTCGCCCGAGGCCGTGCCGCTGCAGCAGTCGAAGTTCGCGCTGTACCGGGATGCGGGGGCCCTTGGTGAGGACATGATGTTCGGTCACTTCATCCAGACCACGCCCGAGATCATCGAGCAGGCCGCCGCGGGCGGGGCGTCGATGTCGTGGCAGCCGGCCTCGAACGGCCGCCTCGCCTCGGGCACGGCCCTCGTGCCCGAGATGATCGCGATGGGCATGAAGGTCGGCATGGGGCTCGACGACCAGGCCTGCACCGACGTCTCGGACCCGTGGCAGAACATGCGGATGGGCATCGCGATGCAGCGGGCGCGAACGAAGGACCCGCTGTCGATGATGCCCGAGCTCGTGCTGCGCCTGCACACGCTCGGCTCGGCGGAGATCATGGGCGTCGCCGACCGCGTCGGCAGCCTCGAGGTGGGCAAGTTCGCCGACTTCGTCGTGGTCGACCCGCGCCGCCCCGACGTGGGGCCGCTCTGGCACCCCGTGCGCAGCTACGTGCTGTCGATGAGCCTGCGGAACCTGCTCGGCGTCTACGTCGGCGGAAAGCTCGTGTCGCGCGCGGGCGAGTCGACGAATCCGCTGGCCGCCGAGGCATCCGTCCGCGTCCACGCCGACCTCCCGGGTCTCGCGGAGCGTTTGGGTCGCCACCCGCACTGAGCTCGTCCGCCGAACCCACCCTCGGCGGAGCCGGCCTGCGCGCCGTCAACAATTCAGGCTGCGTGGGTCGCAGGAGTCGCGGGCGGCCCGTGTTTCCGGGCGGCCCGCCCGCGGGGCCTGTCGTCGGGACTGAGTCGCGTACGAGGGCGTCACCGGCGCCCAGGTGTAACGGCGACGAAACACTGCGCCAGTGTTCGTGAAATCTACATCCCATAGCGTCACCTCTATCGCGCAGGGCCGAGGCCTTTGGCCGTGTCGATATACCCGAGTGCCACCCCATCCAATCTGGAGACACAGCACATGACATTTCGCTTCAACACCCCTCGCCGCCGCCGCCTCGTCGCGGCCGGCGCGAGCATCGCGATCGCCGCACTCGCCCTCACCGCCTGCGCCAGCGGGAGCGGCTCCGACGCCTCGGAGTCACCTGCCGGCGAAGAAGGCTTCGGCGACATCACGCTCCAGCTCAGCTGGATCTTCAACGAAGAGTTCGCGGGCGAGTACCTCGCCGACACGAACGGATACTACGAAGAGGCCGGGTTCTCGTCCGTCAAGCTCGTCCCGGGTCCGTCGGGCGGCATCCCCGAGCTCCTCGGTGGCACGGCCGACATCGCGCTGAGCGACTCGGTGCAGATCGGCTCCGCGATCGCCAACGAGAGCGCACCCCTCAAGATCATCGGTGCGACGTTCCAGGCCAACCCGTTCACGATCCTCTCTCTCGAGGCCGGCGGCAACATCGCCACCCCCGACGACCTCAAGGGCAAGAAGATCGGTGTCCAGGACAGCAACCTGACCCTCTTCAAGGCGCTGCTCGCGGCCAACGACATCGACGCCTCCGACCTGACGATCGTCCCCGTGCAGTACGACCCGGCACCGCTCGTCAACGGCGAGGTCGACGGATTCGTCGCGTACCTCACGAACGAGGCGATCTCGGTCGAGATGGCGGGAATCCCGACCACGAACCTGCCGTTCGCCGACAACGGCCTGCCGTTCGTCGCCGAGACCGTCACGGTCACGGACGACACGATCGCCAACAGCCGCGAGATGCTGAAGGCGTTCCTCGTCGCCGAGATCAGGGGCTGGAGCGACGCTCTCGCCGACCCGCAGGCCGGTGCAGACCTCGCCATCGAGAAGTACGGTGTCGACCTCGACCTCGACCCGGCCAAGACGCTCGCGGGCGCCGAGGCGCAGAACAAGCTCATCGTCTCGTCCGAGACCGAAGAGAACGGTCTGTTCACGATCTCCGAGGCACTGCAGAAGCTCACGATCGAAAGCCTCGCCGGGGCGGGCATCGTGCTCGATGCCGCAGACCTCTTCGACATGACCCTGCTGGACGAGGTCTACGAAGAGAACCCGGACCTCATCGCCTACGCGGGCTGAGTCCTTCACCTCAATCGAGAGATATCAACTGTGACCGATACGGCCACCCAGATCGGTGCCCAGGCGACAAACCTGGGCACCGGTCTGCAGATCACCGGACTGAACAAGGCCTTCAGCGTGGGGCGCAAGAGCGTCGTCGCGCTGCAGGACGCGAACCTGCACACCGAGCAGGGCACGTTCCTCGCCCTGCTCGGGCCCTCGGGGTGCGGCAAGTCGACCATCCTGCGCATCCTGGCGGGCCTCGAGGAACCCACCAGCGGCACGACACGCGTCGACGGCAAGAGCCCCAAAGAGCTGCGCCGAGGCAACGAGCTCGGCATCGCGTTTCAGGACTCCGCGCTGCTGCCCTGGCGGAGCGTGCAGTCGAACATCCAGTTGCCGTTCGAGGTCGCGGGCAAACCCGTCGACAAGGACTACGTCAAGGAGATGATCGCGCTCGTCGGGCTCACGGGATTCGAGAAGGCCAAGCCTGCGCAGCTGTCGGGCGGCATGCGCCAACGCGTCTCGATCGCGCGCTCGCTCATCATGAAGCCCTCGGTGCTGTTGTTCGACGAGCCCTTCGGCGCCCTCGACGACATGACGCGGCAGAAGCTCAACCTCGAGCTGCTGCGCATCTGGACCGAGAAGCCGGCGACCACGCTTCTCGTCACGCACGGCATTTCGGAGGCGATCTTCCTCTCGGACCAGGTCGCGGTCATGAGCCCGCGTCCCGGTCGCATCAAAGAGGTCATGACGATCGACCTGCCGCGTCCCCGCACGCCCGAGATGATGCGTACGCCAGAGTTCCACGCCTACGTCGACCAGGCATCCGAGCTGCTCTTCGGCGTCGGAGGCGCCGCGACGGATGACCACTGACTCGTCGACCAGCGCGACCAAGCCGCGCGCGGTTCAGTGGGAGGACATCAAGCTTCCGGCGTGGGTCACCGGCGTGATCGGCGTCGTCGGGATCATCGCGATCTGGTGGATCCTCGCCGCGACGGTGTTCTCGAACGTCGGGCCCGGCGGCGTGCAGGCCATCCCCACACCTCCCCAGGTCATCATCGAGTTCGTCAACACCGGCTGGGAGTTCTACGCACGCAACTTCGGCGTGACGCTCAGCGAGGCCGGCCTCGGTTACCTCTGGGGCAATGGGCTCGCGCTCGTCCTCTCGGCGCTCGTGCTGATCGTGCCCCGGCTCGAGGGCGTCATCATGCAGCTCGCCATCATCACCTACTGCATCCCGATCGTTGCGCTCGGCCTGTTGCTCACCGTCATCGTGCCGATCCCGACGTCGGGCCAGCCCTCGACGACCGCCGTCTTCCTGGCGGCGCTCAGCTGTTTCTTCACGACCGTGGTCGGCGCGCTGCTCGGGCTGAAAGCCGCAGACAAGGCGAGCCTCGACCTGGTGACCGTGTACGGGGGATCCCGTCTGACTCAGCTGCGCAAGGTGCGGCTGATCGCATCGCTCCCCGCCATCCTGAACGCCCTGAAGATCGCGGTGCCCGCGGCCTTCCTCGGCGCCGTGCTCGGGGAGTTCTTCGGCAAGATCACCGTCGGGGTCGGTCCCGCGATGATCGCCGCGCAGCAGGCGCTGAACTCCGCTCGCGTGTGGGACATCGCACTCGTCTCGGGCGCCGTCGCCCTCATCGGATACGGCCTGGTCGGACTCATCGCGCGCGCTATCGCGCCCTGGTCGAAGGGGGTCTCGTCATGACGGATGTCGGGATCTCGCCCGCCGTCACCGTTCCCGGCGCACCGGAACAGCTCGCCAAGCTCGAACGCGAGATGCGCCGCGAGGTCCGCCTCTCGACCCTCCGCGCGCTCGGGCGGAGCGTGCTCACGTTCGTCCTCACGATCGTCGCCGTGCTGATCCTCTGGGTCGGGTCGCTCTGGGCGTTCCAGATCTCGCCCTACGTCGGCAAGGGACCGGTGGATGTCTGGAACTTCCTCTTCACCGTGCCGAACGCCGAGGCGAACCGTGAGCAGCTCTTCGGTCAGCTCGGGGTGACGCTCGGGCATTCGGTCGTCGGCTTCGCCGCGGGCCTCACCGTCGCGCTTCTTGTCGCGATCGTGTTCCAGCTCAGCAAGGGCGTGGAGCACGCTTTGATGCCGATGGCGATGCTGCTGCGCTCGGTGCCCCTCGTTGCGATGGCACCCGTCATCATCCTGATCTTCGGTCGTGAGTTCGCCTCGGTCGCCGTCATCGGCGGCATCGTGGTGCTCTTTCCCGCGCTCGTCAACATCGTGTTCGGGCTGAAGTCCGCCTCGCCCCAGATGAACGACCTGGTCACGGTCTACGGCGGAACCTCGTGGACGCGTCTGCGCAAGGTCGCCCTGCCCAGCTCGCTGCCGGAGTTCTTCGCGGCGGTGCGAATCTCGGTGCCGGGCGCCATCACGGGCGCCCTGCTCGCCGAGTGGCTCGCCGTCGGCGGGGGAATCGGCGGGGCGGTGGGCGGCTATATCGCCGCAGCACAGTTCTCGGCGGTCTGGACGGCCGTCGTGCTGGTGACCGGAACCGCTCTGGTCATCTACAACATCGTCCAGATCCTCGAGTCCGTCGCCCTGGCGCGCATGGGTATGGGTAACCGCTCCTGAGGTAACCCGAACACACAACCCGTAGCGTCCCGGTCTGCAACGCTTGAGTCGCTGACACGCGAGACCCGAACCGACAGGTCGCCCGACGAAAAGGCAGCCTCCTCCGCCCGCCCGAAAGGACACCATGACAGACACCACCGCGCTCACCGCGTTCGCCTATGGGCTGCCCAAGGCCGAGCTGCACCTGCATCTCGAGGGCACCCTCGAACCCGAGCTCAAGTTCGAACTCGCAGCCCGCAACGGCATCGAACTCGCCGAGAAGACCGTCGAAGAGGTCAAGGCGACGTACGACTTCACGGACTTGACGAGCTTCCTCGCCGTCTACTACCCGGCGATGCAGGTGCTGCAGACGGCCGACGACTTCCACGATCTCGCCTGGGCTTACCTGCAGCGGGCCCAGGAACAGGGCGTCGTGCACGCCGAGATGTTCTTCGACCCGCAGGCGCACACGAGTCGCGGGGTCCCGTTCGAGAACGTCATCACGGGATATCACCGCGCGGCCGTGCGGGCGGATGAGGAGCTCGGCATCTCGGCGGAACTCATCCTGTGCTTCCTGCGCGATTTCTCGGCCGAGGATGCCGCGGCGACGCTCGAGGCGGCGCTGCCGTACAAGGACTGGATCATCGGCGTCGGACTCGACTCGGACGAGCGCGACAACCCGCCGAGCAAGTTCTCGGAGGTCTTCGCCCGTGCCCGCGCCGAGGGCTTCCGCCTCACGATGCACTGCGACATCGACCAGGTCGGCTCGATCGACAACATCCGGTCGGTCCTCACCGATATCCGGGTCGAGCGCATCGACCACGGCACGAACATCGTCGAAGATCCCGAACTCGTCGCCATCGCGAAAGAGCGCGGACTCGGGTTCACCTGCTGCCCCGTCTCGAACTCGTTCGTCACGGAGCAGATGAAGGCCGACGAGATCGTCGGCCTGATGCGCGCGGGTCTGCGCGTCATGATCAACTCCGACGACCCGGCCTATTTCGGCGCGTATGTCGGCGACAACTACGTCGCGCTCGCCGAGCAGGCCGGGCTGTCCGACACCGACCTCGTGCAGCTCGCCGTCAACTCGTTCGAGGCGTCGTGGCTGACCCCCGAGCAGAAAGCGGCATTCGTCGACCGAGTGGGAGAGTACGCGACCGCTCACGGCGTCGCGCTCCCGGCATAACCGGGGCTCGGGATCATGCCTGCGAGTCTCGATGCGCGACCGTCCGGTGCGGACGACGCGGATGTCCGACTCGGCGCCGCGATCAGGAGGGTTCGTCACGCGCGGGGCATGACGTTGGTCCGGCTCGCCGAGACGACCGACCTGTCGCACCCGTTCCTGAGCCAGCTCGAGCGCGGGCTGGCTCAGCCGAGCCTCTCGTCGCTGCGACGCATCGCCTCGGCGCTCGAGACGAGCCCGATCGAGTTGATCGCCGAAGCGGATGCCGCGGCATCCGCTCATCCGGCCGTCGAGGTGCACCGCCACGACGAGACGGACGCGTCGGTGCCCGAAGGGTTCGCCGCGGGCGCGGCCCGGATGCTCGCGCACGGCTCCCGTCCCCTTCACCCGATGGAGGTGACGGGGGGTGCGACCGCCCCCGGCGAGGTCTTCGTGCACGCCGAGGACGAGTTCGTGTACGTGGTCGAGGGCGCGATCCACGTCGAGATCGACGGTGAGCAGTCCACGCTCGGTGCCGGGGACTCGGCGTACTACGCGGGTGGAATCCACCACCGTTGGTGGTCGGCGGGTAATGGCACCTATCGTCTGGTCGTGGTCAAGCAGGGTCTGCGCGGCGGCAGCGCCGGCCGCTGGTAGCCGCTGGCTCAGCGAAATACCCCTGGTGCGACGAGACACCCGGGTCAGGGGGTGTCTCGTCGCGCGAGGGGTGTTTCGGCGAACGATCGTGCCCGGCTAGAGCGCGGCGGCGCCCGCTTCGGCGACGGTCTGGTCCTGCTCGCCCGATCCGCCGCTGACGCCGAGCCCGCCGACGACGACACCGTCGCGCAGCAGGGGCACGCCGCCCGCGAAGATCGCGACCTTGCCGCCGTTCGTGGTGTGGATGCCGAAGAACTGCTGCGTCGGCTGCGAGTTGTCGCCGAGGTCCTTCGTCTGGATGTCGAAGGCGCGGGACGTCCACGCCTTGCTGATCGAGATGTCGATGCTGCCCATCCAGGCGCCGTCCTGGCGGACGTGGGCGATCAGGTTGCCGCCGGCGTCGACGACGGCGATGTTCATGGGCTGGCCGATCTCGTCGGCGCGCGCTTCCGCGGCGGCGATCAGGGTGCGGGCGTCCGCGAGGGTGAGAGCTGACATGTGGTTCTCCTTCGATCGTGAGGGTGGTGACGGATGTCGGGGGCCCGGTCAGGCTGCGATGTAGCCGTTCGGGTTGAGCACGTACTTGGTGGCGGCGCCCGCATCGAACTCGGCGTAGCCGCGCGGTGCGTCCTCGAGCGAGATCGCGGTGGCGTTGACGGCCTTCGCGATCTGCACCTTGTCGTGCAGGGTCGCCATCATCAGCTGCCGGTTGTACCGCATGACGGGGCACTGCCCGGTGGTGAACGAGAGCGACTTCGCCCAGCCGGTGCCGAAGCTCAGCGACAGTGAGCCCTTCTGCGCCGCCTCATCGGCCGCGCCCGGGTCGCCGGTGACGTAGAGACCCGGGATGCCGATGGCCCCACCCGCGGCCGTCACGTCCATGAGCGAGTTGAGCACCGTGGCGGGGGCCTCGGCCGCGTCCGCGCCGTGCCCCTGACCCCGCGCCTCGAACCCGACGGCGTCGACCGCGGCGTCCACCTCCGGGACACCGAGCAGCTGCGCGAGCTGGTCGGGCACGTCGCCGTCGCCGACGTTGATGGTCTCGCAACCGAAACTGCGCGCCTGCGCGAGTCGCTCCTCGTTCAGGTCGCCGACGATGACGACGGCCGCGCCGAGCAACTGGGCGCCGACTGCCGCGGCGAGGCCGACCGGCCCGGCGCCTGCGATGTAGACGGTCGATCCGACGCCGACTCCCGCCGTGACGGCGCCGTGGAACCCCGTCGGGAAGATGTCGGAGAGCATCGTCAGGTCGAGGATCTTCTCGAGGGCCTGCTCACGATCGGGGAAGACGAGGGCGTTCCAGTCCGCATAGGGCACGAGGACGTACTCGGCCTGGCCACCGACCCAGCCGCCCATGTCGACGTACCCGTAGGCGCTGCCGGGACGGTCCGGGTTGACGTTCAGGCAGATGCCCGTCTTGCCTTCCTTGCAGTTGCGGCAGCGGCCGCACGAGATGTTGAACGGCACCGAGACGATGTCTCCGACCTTGACGAACTCGACGTCGGGACCGACCTCGACGACCTCGCCGGTGATCTCGTGACCGAGGACGAGGCCCGCGGGCGCCGTGGTCCGTCCGCGGACCATGTGCTGGTCCGACCCGCAGATGTTGGTGGCGACCGTCTTGAGGATGACGGCGTGCGGAAGCTTGCGCCCGACGTTCGCGGGGTTCACGCCCGGTCCGTCCTTCAGCTCGAAGGTGGGGTACGCGGTGTCGATGACCTCGACCTTGCCCGGACCCTTGTAGGCGACGGCGCGGTTGTTCGTCATGGGGGTTCCTCCTCGAACGTTCGGGCCGCGCGCGTCGGGTCGACCTCGGCGGCATTCCCCAGCCTGGGCCACACGTTTCGGTAGCACCATCGGCGGTCGGGGTAGTTCGCACTACCCATTCGGGTAGCGCGGATCCCGCCAGCGCCGGTTAGCATCGACCGATGGCGCCGAAAAGAGCCAAGAGGCGCGAGCTCGCCGCCGAGGGCCCTCGGGCTGCGACGGCGATCGCGGCCCTCGCCGAGATCGTGGCGGCACCCCTGCCCGAATTGACTCGCGCGCTCTCGGCATATCTCGCGCCGACGATCCCCCACTCCGCGCTGATCATCCTGGCGGAGGACGACGTGAGTCATCCGCTCAAGCACTACGGCGATGCGGCCCTCGCATCTCGGGTCGTCCTCTCCGAGATGGTGGTCGCCAGGGGATCGCTGGATGGCTCGGGTGTACGCCGCGATCGGGTCATCCTCGGCGGCGAGCCGCGCGAGGCGATCCTCGCGCTCGCCGAGACCGGACCGCTCCTGGTGCTCGTCGATCCCGGCACAGCCCTTGCCGCTGACGCCGAATACGGAGGCGGGGCAACCCTCGACGAGGACCTGCTGCACCTGTGGCGCATCGTGGCGATCCGGATCCGGCAGCCCGCTCGCGAAGCATCGCCGAGCTATCTGCTCGAGTCCCGCGCGGCGGCCGGGGTTCGCGCCGAGGTCGTGGCCGAACTCAGCGACAGTCACTCGCGCACACTCGAGTCGCTCCTCGCGGTGCTGCGGTCGCCCTCCACCGACGACCACGCCGCGCGGCAGGCCGCCGTCGGCGTCGCGGCTCGCGCGATGGTCCAACTGCGCACGTCGACGGACCTGGTCCGCACCTTCACGGAAGAGCCCGTGACCTCGGCGTTCGAACGCCTGCGCGATGACCTGGTGCCCCTCGTGCGCTACCGGGACGTCGACGTGCAGTTCGTCGAGCCACCGGTGGACGGACGCGCGCTGCCGAGCGAGATCGCGCACGGGGCGCGGGCGATCGTGCGCCGAGCGATCCTGGCGTCCGTCGACCAACCCGGCACGTCGCGCGTCCGCGTCAAATGGGACTGCGACGGCCGGAATCTGTTGATCAGCGTGCGGGACGACGGTCCGGGCGACGAGTCGCTCGGCCACGAGGCGCTCGACGAACTGCGGCAGCGTGTCGCGGCGGTCGACGGCGAGATGACGCTCGCGGTCACGCAGGGGTGGGGATCCGAGCTCTCGGTCGTCATGCCCCTCGATCCTCCCCACACGCACGGTGACGACCCCCTCATCGCCCGGCTCGGCCCGCGGGAGCTCGAGATCCTCGAGCTCATGACGCAGGGCCTGCGGAACCGGGCGATCGCGGCGCGACTGGGCATCAGCGAGAACACGGTCAAGTTCCACGCCTCGAAGGTCTTCCGCAAGCTCGGTGTGGGCTCACGCTCCGAGGCGACCGCCCTCATCGCCGCCGGACGCGCCCACCGCTGACGGCTGCTGCGCGAGCCGCCACACGCGGTCGCGCGAGAACGGCTGCTCGTACGGTCGGCGTCCGAGGGCCCGCGCGATCGCGTTGCCGATCGCCGGTGCGACGGGGTTGTACGGCGATTCGCTCATCGACTTGGCGCCGAAGGGACCGAGCTCGTCGCTCGTGTCGGCGAAGTACACCTCGGTATCGGGGATGTCGGCGAACTGCGGCACGCGATAGGTGCGGAACATCGGATTGATCACCACACCATCCGCGTCGATCATGACCTCTTCGTAGAGCGCGCTCCCCACTCCCTGGGCGACACCACCCTCGATCTGACCGCGGCACTGCGCGGGGTTCATGACGAAGCCGGCGTCGGCGGCGTGTACGGACTGCAGGATGCGTACGGTTCCGGTCGACGGCTCGACCGCGACCCGTACCGCGTGGACGTCGAAGGCGAGCGAGCGCTCCTCGCCGTACTCCTCGCCCGTCGCGCTCACCCCCTCGGGGTTTCCTCCCGCGCCCGCCGCGACGATCTCGGCGAGCGTGACGACCCCCGCCGGGGTCTGCACCCCGTCGGGCAGCGGCGTGCAGGCATCCGCGTCGACTCCGCGGAGAGCCGCCGCGATGCCGACGATGCGGTGACGCAGCGCCATGCACGCCGCGTGGGCGGCCTTGCCCGCGACGGTCGTGCCGGCGGAGGCGAACGCGCCGGTGTCATGACTGACGCCGTCGGTGTCGGCGTGGATCAGCGACACCCGCGATCCGTCGACACCGAAGACGGATGCCGCGATCTGGCGCTGCACGGTCGTGGTGCCGTTGCCGAACTCCGCCGTGCCGGTGCGCAGCACGTAGGTTCCGTCCGCCCGGAGGGTCGCGGTGGCGTGGGCGACGTGACCGCGCGGAGCCATGGTCGCGATCAGGGTCGACGCCATCCCCTCCCCGACGAGCCAGCCCTCCGGTGCGGCAACCCCGTTGCCCCGAAGCAGGGCCTGCTGCGCGAGATCGAGGCACTGGTCGAGGCCGTAGCTGCCCCAGCGCACGTCGGGTTCGGGTTCACCGTGCCACGCGAGCAGCGGATCGCCGTCGCGGACGGCGTTGCGGCGGCGCAGCTCGAACGGGTCGATGTCGAGTCGTTCGGCGAGGATGTCGAGCGCGGATTCGACCCCCAGCTGCACCTGCCCGAGGCCGTACCCGCGGAAGGCACCCGAGGGCACGTTGTTCGTGTACACGGCCTCGGCATCGACCCGCTTCACGGGGGCGCGGTACAGGCTGATCGACTCGGAACAGCCGTGGAACATCACACCGATCGCGTGGTTGCCGTAGGCGCCGGTGTCGCTGAGGACGTCGAGCTTGATCGCCGTCAGCGTGCCGTCCGCGTCCGCTCCCAGTTCGACCGACACCCGCATCGGGTGCCGCAGCGCGGCGCGCTGGAACTGGTCGGTCCGCGAGAACTCGTAGGCCACGGGGCGACCCGTGCGCAGCACGGCGAGGGCGACGAGGTCTTCCGTGAAGATCTCCTGCTTGCCGCCGAACCCCCCGCCCACGCGCGGGGCGTAGACGCGCACGCTCTCGCGCGGCAGGTCGAAGATGTGCGCGATCTCGTCGCGGGTCAGGAACGGAACCTGCGTGCTCGATCGGATGACCAGCCGCTCGTCGTCATCGATCCAGCCGACCGCCCCGTGCGTCTCGAGCTGTGCGTGGCTGACCCGTGCGGTCTGCCACGTGCCACCGACGCGCACGGCGCTCTGCGCGAGGGCCGCGTCGACGTCGCCGCCGTAGCCGGCGTGCAGGGCCGCGACGACGTTGCGGGATGCATCTGCCACACGATCGGTAGCGGTTCGGGCGGCGTGCAGCAGCGGGGCCCCCGGTGTGCGCGCGGCCTCGGCATCGAAGACGGCCGGCAGGATCTCGTAGTCGATCTCGATCAGCCGGCAGGCCGCTTCGGCCGCCTGGGATGTCTCGGCGACGACGGCCGCCACCCGCTGGCCGACGTGCCGCACGACGTCGTCGAGGATGCGGGTGTCGTCGGGGTCGTCGCTGCGGTGCTCGTGTCTGGCGGTCGAATACCGGACGTCCGGGACATCCTCGTGGGTGAAGACGGCGACCACGCCGGGAACCGCGCGCGCGGCCGCGGTGTCGATCGCGCGGATCCGCGCGTGCGCGTGCGGCGAGGCCGCCACCCGCAGGACGAGAGCGCCGGGCACGGCTTCGTCGAAGGTGTACGGCTCGCGCCCCTGAACCACGCGGCGGGCCGGCTCGGGTGAGACCGAGCGTCCCACGCCCGATGCAGCCGGATCGGCCGGGGAATCACAGGAGCCCGTGCCGGAACACGCGTCACCGCACACGGATGGCTCGGGACGTGCGTCCGGCTCCGCCGCCTTCGCCTTCCGCCCCGTCTCGCGCACGGCGCCGACGATCGCCTCGCGGAGCGGGCGATAACCCGTGCAGCGGCAGAGGCTGCCCTTCATCCGCCGATCGAGGTCGGGCAGGTCCCCGTCGGTCAGCGTCGATGCCGTGACGCTCATTCCGGGCGTGCAGAAACCGCACTGGAAGCCGAAGTGCTCGATGATCGCCTCTTGCACGGGGTGCAGCTCGTCGCCGGGCGCGAGCCCCGCCGCCGTCGTCACCGTGCTGCCGTCGATCCGCATCGCCGGGATGATGCAGGAGTGGACGGGCGCGCCGTCGAGGATCACGGCGCACGCACCGCAGTCGCCCGCGTCGCACCCCTTCTTGACCTCGGTGTGGCCGTGTTCGCGCAGCAGTGTGCGCAGGCACTGACCCGGCCGGGGATCGACCTCGATCGGCGTTCCGTTGACATCGAGTCTCATGCGGCGAACCCCGGGCCGGCGGGCTCCCGGTCGGCGCCCGCGGCGAGCTCGCGGCGGACGCGCTCGCCGAGCTCGATGGTGACCCCGCGTCGCCAATCGGCCGAACCGAGCGGATCCGTGTAGAAGTCCGGCGCCGACGCGATGTCCGCTGCCAGCTCGCTCGCCGCCGGAATCGCCGGGTAGCGCAGCACGGTCGGAGTCAGCGTCGCGGCGGTGACGGTGAAGACGGTCGTGTCGTTGTCATCGATGCGTCCCGTCACGACCGCACCCGAGCGCCCCAATTCGGCGAGGGCGATCTTGCGCATGAGGGCGCGTGAGCGGAGCGCCGATGCCGGGATTTCGACGGCCCGGAGCACCTCGCCGTGGGCGAGCGCGTTCGTGCCGTTCCCCGTCATCAGTTCGGCGACGGGGGTGCGACGCTCCCCGCCGTCGGGGGTCCAGATCACGGCGTCACCATCGAGCGCAGCGGCGAGCGAGACGATCGCGCCCGCAGAGAACGAGCGGCATACGTTGCCGCCGACGGTCGCCGTGTTCCAGATCTTGAATGAGGCCAGCAGGGCGTTCGCGGCGACGGGGAAGAGCGCGACCGCGGACCAGTCGCGCGGGGCCACGGCATCCGTCGTCCGGCCCTCGGCGAACGCGACGAGGGTGGCGATCGTGCACGTCGCGCCGATGCGCAGCCCGTGTTCCGAGACTTCCAGGTCGGGCCAGCCCATCGTCGTCAGGTCTACGAGGCCCGTCGTGTTCGGCTGGGGCTCGCCGAAGAGCCAGGTTCCGCCGCCGAGGATGACCTCGCCCGGTGCGAGCGCGAGATCATCTCGGCGGGTCGCGCGGCGGAAGCTCGTGATGGTGTTCAGGTCCATCGGCACTCCCTTCCGCGTGTGCGTCGCCGCATCCGTCCATCCAATCAGCGCCCGATTTCGTGAGTGTTTCACGTGCACCCGCGAGTTGGGGCGCTGTGGCTGCGTTGGGGCGCGGAATCCCGCGCCCCAACGGGATTCCGACGCCCCGAGGCCGCTCTGTTGCGCCCGGGCCGCTCTGTTGCGCCCGAGCCGCTCTGTTGCGCCTGGGCCGCTCGCCTTGCTCCGCAACGCGGCGGGTGACGGGCTACAACTCGAGCTCGACCGCGGTCTCGAGCGCCGCCTCGATGCTGCGCATCCAGCCGTCCTTGAGCGCCGAATTCTTCTCGTCGTAGAGAGAGGCCCCGTCGACGAGGTTGCTCGAGGCGGCGCACACCATGCCGGCGCGCAGGCCGCGCAGCCGCGCCACGATGTACAGAGCGGATGCCTCCATCTCGACGTTCAGGATGCCCATGCGGTTCAGCTCGGCGATCCATTCCGGCGTCTCGGCGTAGAAGGCATCGTCGCTGACGCTGATTCCGCTGAAGGAATGTGTTCCGGCGGCGGTCGCGATGCGCTCCGCGTGGCGGGCGAGTGCCAGCGTCAGCTCGAGGTCCGGAACGGCCGGGAAGCCCTTCGGGAGATAGGCGTCCGTCGTGCCGTCGTTGCGGAAGCTGCCCTCGCTCACGAGCAGGTCGCCGGGGGTGATGCCGGGCTGCAGTCCGGCTGAGCTCCCGACCCGGATGAAGGACGTCACGCCCACCCTCGCGAGTTCTTCGACGGCGATGGCGGTCGAGGGGCAACCCATGCCGGTCGACGTGGCCGTGATGTGGCGTCCCTTGTACCAGCCCGTCATCGTGCGGTGCTCGCGGTTGTGCGCTACGTCGCGGACGTCCGTCAGGAACTCCGCGACGAAAGGTACGCGGAAGGGATCGCCGGGCAGTAGGGCGACCGATGAGACCTCGCCGGGCGCGATGCCGATGTGGTACTGGCGGGCGTTCAATCCGGCCTGGGACTTGTCGACGGGCGTCGGTGCGGGTGTGGACACGGGGGCCTCCGAGGATTGCTGTGACGGATGAGCCGCGGCGGTCCCCGCCCTGAGCCGCCCGGCTCGCTCCACCGACGGTGGTCGGGAGGTCATGGTTGTTAGGACACGCAGTGCGGCGAGCGTATCACCGGCGATCACAGCGGTGAGCAGGCGGGGGCGCCGGAGGGGATGTCCGAGCTCGGGGAGTCTGCGGGGGTGCGTGCGTGGATGGGACCCGTCGCTTCCCGGAGCGGGGCCCCGGTGCCCGCGTAGCGCGAGGCGATGATCTCGGCGACAGCTGCGACGGCCGCGTCTTCGGGTGTGGAGCCGCCCAGATCCAGACCGAGCGGCGAGTGCAGCCGGGCCAGGTCGGCGTCCGGCACGCCGCGTTCGCGCAGAGCCACGGCCCGCTGCGCCACCGTGCTCCGTGCCCCCATCGCGCCGACGAAACCGACATTCATGCCGAGGGCGGTATGAAGCGCCGGGATGTCGATCCGCTCGTCGTGCGAGAGCACGCAGACGGCGGTGCGCCCATCGAACGAGCCCGGCTCCGATGCGAGCGCTGCAAGGTATTCTGCGGGTTCGGCGATGACGATGTCGGATGCGTCGGGGAACCGCTCGAACGTCGCCAGCAACGGCCACGGGTCACAGACCGTGACCGTGAAACCCGCGGCGCTCGCCACCCGACACAGCGCGGCCGCGTGCTCGCCGGCACCCACGATGATCAAACGCGCGCGCGGCGCCCGGGACAGCGCGAGCCAGGATCCATCCGCGATCCGTTCGGTTTCGGAGAGGACCGCGGCGGCGTCGAGTTCTGCTGCCACAGGCGAAGCCAGGCGTGACAGGACGGATGCGTCGGCGATGATCCCGCGGTTCTCCTCACGCAGCCCGATCGCCACGGTGACGCGCTCGTCGCGTGCGGCCCTCGCGAGCGCGCGCCGGGCGATCTCGTCCTCGGGCTGCAGGACGTAGGCGAGCACGTCGACCTCTCCGCCGCACGCGAGACCGGCCGCGTGTGCGCGTTCGTCGCTGAACCCGAACCGCGCCGCGCGCGCGATCCCATCGGCGAGGACCGCGTTGGCGAGCACGATCGCGTCTCCCTCGACGCATCCGCCGGAGATCGATCCGATCACGCCGCCCCCCGACGTGATCGCCATCGACGCACCGAGCCCGCGCGGTGCGCTCCGCGCCACCCGCGTGACCGTCACGACCGCGACCCGCTCTCCCGCCGTCGACAGGGCGAGGAGTTGCGTGGCGAGTTCGAGCATGTGCCCACGCTAATCCGCCTCTGTTACGCGCGCGCTACGCTGAGCGACCATGACCGACGCGCCCCCCGAGAACGAGCTTGCGTCGACTGCGGCGATCGGCGTGGCCGGTCTGGTGCTGGCTGGCGGCGCCGGCAGTCGTTTCGGGGGACCGAAGGCGCTCGCGACGACGCCGGATGGCACGCCCTGGATCCGCATCGCGGTCGACCTGCTGCGATCGGCCGGCTGTGAGCCCGTCTGGGTGGCGCTCGGGGCCGAGGGCGAGCGGGCCGAGGCGCTCGTGCCGCAGGGTGCCGTGATCGTGCATTCGCCCCACTGGACGAGCGGGCTCTCGGCGACGCTCGCCGTCGGACTCGCCGCCGCTCGCGAAGACGGTGCGGAGGCGCTCGTGATCATGCCGGTGGACACGCCGGATGCCTCTGCGGCCGCGGTCGCGCGCATCGTGGAAGCCGGGGGTGCCCGGCCGCGGGGGATGCTCGTGCAAGCGACCTACGCCGGTGTGCCGGGGCATCCGGTGCTCATCGGTGCCGGGCACTTCGCCCCGCTCGAGGCCGCGCTGACCGGGGATCGGGGAGCGCGAGCCTACCTCGTCGCTCACGGCGTGGTCGAGATCGAATGCGGCGACCTCTGGTCGGGTGCGGACATCGACGAGGCGCCCGCGCCCTGACGGGGCGTTCGCGCTCCTGTCCTCGCGCGTCAGGATCCGTCGATCACGACGTTCAGCGGCGGCTCGCTCCGAAGCATCCGGTCGATCTGTCGACGTACGAGCCTGGCGATGCGGGGGCGCATCGCCGCCGACAGGCCGCCCACGTGGGGCACGACGAGGATGCCGGGTGTCTCCCAGAGCGGGTGTCCGGCGGGCAGCGGCTCGGGTTCGGTCACATCGAGGGCGGCGCGGATGCGTCCGCGACCCGCGTGGGCGGCGAGAGCATCGGGATCGATGAGGGAGCCGCGGCCGACGTTGACGATGAGGGCGCCATGGGGCAGGGCGGACAGGGCCGCGTCATCGATGATGTGACGCGTCGAGTCCCCGCCCGGCAGGGTGAGGATCACGATGTCGGCGTGGGGAAGGAGGTCGGCGAGCTCGTCCACGCCGTGGATGTGGACCCCGTCTTCGTCCCGGGCGCGTGACGCGACGCGGACGAGCTCGATCTCGAACGGCGCGAGGCGCTCGGCGACGGCCTTGCCGACGCCCCCGTAGCCGAGCAGCAGCACGCGTCGGTCCGCCAGCCCCGGGCTCCATTCGGGCCGCCACGCGCCGTCGTCCTGCGCGCGGACGAACTCGGGGAGGTGCCGCTGCGCCGCGAGCGCCAGCGTCACCGCGAGCTCGGAGGTCGCGGTCTCGTGCACCGAGGATGCGTTCGCGAAGACCCGCCCGGCCGGCAGGCGATCGGCGACGCCGTCGTAACCGATGGATTGTCCCTGCAGGATCCCGGTCTCGACGCCCTCCAGGCGCGCGAAACGGGACGCCCCCGACATGTAGGGGACCACGAGGATATCGATTCGCGCGCGCGGCGCGGGATCCTCCATCGTCCAGACGATCGCCTCGACACCGGCGGGGAGCTCGCCCAGGTCTTCGAGAGCCTCGGGGGACGGTACGGTGACGGTCAGCTGCGGCGTCGAGGCATCCATGATTCGACGTTACCGCGGCGCGTCCGCGTGCCGGCGGGGATCAGGCGTGAGCGAGGACCGCGGTGATCGCGCTCGCGAAGAACACGCGGCCGTCCTCGCCCGACCGCATCGCGGCGGGGGTGTCGGGTCCGAAGCCGGGCTCGACGGCGTGCTCGGGGTGCGGCATCAGCCCCACGACGTTTCCTCGGGCGTTCGTCACGCCCGCGATGTCGCGCAGGGATCCGTTGGGGTTCACGCCGACGTAGCGGAACGCGACCTGCCCCTCGCCCTCGATGCGGTCCAGCGTCTCGTCGTCGGCGATGTATCCGCCGTCGCCGTTCTTGAGCGGGATCACGATCTCCTGCCCGGCGTCGAAGCCGCTCGTCCAGGCCGTGTCCGCGTTCTCGACGCGCAACCGCTGGTCGCGACGGATGAACTGCTGGTGGGCATTGCGGATGAGCCCGCCCGGCAGAAGATGAGCCTCGACCAGCATCTGGAAGCCGTTGCAGATGCCCAGAACGGGCATCCCCTTCTCCGCGGCGTCCCGGATGTCGGACATGATCGGCGCGTGGGCGGCGATCGCGCCGGCGCGCAGGTAGTCGCCGTAGCTGAAGCCGCCGGGCAGGACGAGCGCGTCGACCCCGTTCAGGTCGTGATCGCCGTGCCAGAGGGCGACGGGTTCCGCGCCGGCGATACGGACCGCGCGGCGCGCATCGACGTCGTCGAGAGACCCGGGGAACGTGACGACGCCGATGCGTGGGCGGCTCACTCGGCCACCGTGCTTCCGACGACCGTGCTTCCGGCGACCGTGCCGTCGACGACCGTGATCTCGACGACGTCCTCGATGACCGAGTTCGAGAGGATCTCGTCCGCGACACGACGGGCGCTCGCGAGAACATCTTCCGTCACGTCGCCGTCCACGGTGAGTTCGAACCGCTTGCCCATGCGGACGGCGCTGAAGTCGGTGACACCGAGGCGCGAGAGCGCGCCCGTGACGGCCTTTCCCTGCGGATCGAGAAGCTCAGCCTTGGGCATGACGTCGACGACGATGGTGGGCATGTGAGAGCTCCGGCTGTCGGGGGCGGGGTGCCCGTCCAGTCTACGGCCGACAGCTGTCGGGGTCCGTGTCGACGTCAGTGGCACCTGCAGCGGGGTGTGATTCGACGGGTCCTGCGCGCTCGCACGCTGCGCTGAGGGGGCGCATCCGGTCGCTCGACGTCCGTGATAAAAATGTGATCTTCATATGGGAGCGCTCTCTTGAATACGTGGGATCGCTCCCATAACGTGTCATCACCGAATGGGAGCGATCCCACGGACACACATGGCGGCGGGAACGAGCCCGGCGTCACGCCTGCAATACACAACGACCCATCACGAAGGAGTGACAGTGAATTCACGCGCCATGCGCCGGAGTGCCGCAATCGTCGCCGCATTTTCCGCTTCCGCAATCGTTCTCGCCGGTTGTGCCGGTGGAGGGAGTGGCTCGCCGTCGGGAGACTCGGACGGCAAGACCACGCTCACGATCGCCACGTTCAACAACTTCGGGTACACGGATGCACTCCTGCAGGAGTACATGGATGAGAACCCCGACATCAAGATCGTGCACAACAAGGCCGCCGAGTCCGGCGACGCTCGCGCCAACTACTTCCAGAAGCTCGGCAAAGAGGGCCTCGCCGACATCGAGGCCGTCGAGATCGACTGGTTCGCCGAGGCCATGCAGTACTCGGATTTGCTCGCCGAGGTGCCGGACAGCGCGAAGGGGCGCTGGCTGGACTGGAAGGAAGCGGGCGCGACGGACGGCGAGGGACGACTCGTCGGCTTCGGCACCGACATCGGCCCGCAGTCCATCTGCTACCGCGCCGACCTCTTCGGGGCCGCCGGACTGCCGACGGATCGCGCCGAGGTCGCCGCGCTCTTCGAGGGCGACTGGAACCACTTCCTCGACATCGCGGACCAGTACAAGGCCGCGACCGGCAAGCCGATGATCGACTCGGCCAACTCGGTGCTGCAGGGCATCGTCAACCAGATGGAGTACACGTACGACGAGCCCGACGGCACTGTCATCGCGACGACCAACCCCGACATCGCCGATGCCTACGAGCTCGTGGTCGACCGGGCCATCCCGAATGCCGCGTACGCCGGCCAGTGGAGCGATGACTGGAACGCCTCGATGACCAACGGCGAGTTCGCCGCGATGCTCTGCCCGGGCTGGATGCTCGGCATCATCTCCGGCAATGCCCCCGACGTCACGGGATGGGATGTCGCGGACGTCTTCCCCGGCGGCGGAGGCAACTGGGGCGGTTCGTACCTGACGGTGCCCGCGAACGGGGCCAACGTCGACGCGGCGCTCGCGCTGGCCGACTGGCTGACCGCGCCCGAGCAGCAGCTGAAGGCGTTCGTCGAAGCCGGCACGTTCCCGAGCCAGGTCGAGGCGTACACGAACCCCGAGCTGACGGACTTCGTCAACCCGTACTTCAACGATGCACCGACCGGCGAGATCGGCGCCAACCGCGCCGAGGCCGTGACGGTCGCCCCCTACAAGAGCGCGAGCTACTTCAAGTACCACGACGCTCTCCAGAACGCGGTCACTCGAGTCTTCGACGGTGTCGAAGACAAGAGCACCTCGTGGAACACCTGGGTCACCGAGGTCGACGCCTTCTAACGACCGGACGGGGGTGGGGCGTGCTTGCTGGATAGCTCGCCCCACCCCCTGACCGCTCTTCGACCTCACCGATACGGAGCCCCCGTGACCGCGACCGAAGCTCGCCCCGTCATCTCGTCTCAGGACTCATCCCCGCCGCCCGTCGGGCGGCCTCGCTCGGTCCTGTCGTTCAGGAACCGGCTGAGCCGGTGGGACCTGAAGCTCTCGCCCTACCTCTACATCTCGCCGTTCTTCATCATGTTCGCGATCGTGGGGCTCTTTCCCATCGCGTTCACGGCCGTCATCTCGTTGCAGGAGTGGGACCTGGTCCGCAACTCCGGCACGTTCGTCGGCCTGGAGCAGTACGTGTGGATCCTCAACGATCCGAAATTCTGGACTGCGCTGCGCAACACGTTCAGCATCTTCGTGCTGTCGTCCGTGCCCCAGTTGATCCTGGCGTTGTTCATCGCCGCGATGCTGGACCGCAACATCCGTGCGAAGACGTTCTGGCGGATGAGTGTGCTGCTGCCTTTCGTGATGGCGCCGGTCGCCGTCGCCCTGATCTTCAGCAACATGTTCGGCGACAACCACGGCCTCGTGAACAACGTCCTCAGCGACCTGGGGATCAGCCCCATACCGTGGCACAAGGACCCCTTCTGGAGCCACATCGCGATCGCCACGATGGTGAACTTCCGCTGGACCGGCTACAACGCCCTGATCCTGCTCGCGGCAATGCAGGCGGTGCCCCGCGAGTACTACGAGGCGGCGACGGTCGATGGAGCCAACGCCTTCCGTCAGTTCATCAGCATCACCCTGCCGTCCCTGCGCCCCACGCTCATCTTCGTGATCATCACCTCGACGATCGGCGGACTGCAGATCTTCGACGAGCCGCGCATGTTCGACAACACCGGCGAGGGCGGAGCCGCCCAGCAGTGGCTCACGATCACGCTGTACCTCTACAACATCGGCTGGGGCGAGTTCAACTTCGGCCGCGCCGCGGCGCTCGCCTGGATCCTGTTCGCCATCATCCTGGCGATCGGTCTCATCAACCTGTTCATCACCCGGCGCCTGGTGCGCGACGAGGGCGGGCGCGGCGAGATCGTCCGTCGCCGCCGGAAGGGAGCTCAGCGATGACCTCCATCAGCAATCCGCCCCTCGCGATCGTCGAGGAGGGGATCCCGAACGCCAAGGCGCGGCGCCGCGGCGAGCGTGTGACGAAGATCCGCGGCGTCCGCGCCGGCATCTGGGTCTACATCGGCCTGGGAGTCGTCGCCGTGGCGGCCATCTTCCCCTATTACTGGTCGTTCCTCATCGGGTCCGGAACCGCATCCACGATCAACGACCCCAACATGTCGTGGATCCCGGGCGGCAACTTCATCGCCAACGCGCTGTCGGTGGTCGGCGATCCGGCCGTCAACTTCTGGTTGGCGCTCTGGAACTCCATCTTCAGCTCGACCGTGATCGCCGCGTCCGTCGTGATGTTCTCGACGCTGGCCGGCTGGGCGTTCGCGAAACTCCGCTTCCGCGGGGGAAAGTGGCTCCTCGCTTTCGTGGTGGCGACCATGGCCGTTCCGATGCAGCTGGGTGTCGTCCCGCTGTACATCCTGTTCGCCGACCTCGGCTGGACGGGGACCATCGGTGCGGTCATCGTGCCCGCGCTGACGAGCGCGTTCGGTGTGTTCTGGATGACGCAGTACCTCAATCAGGCGGTACCCGACGAGCTGATCGAGGCAGCGCGGGTGGATGGGGCATCCATGCTCCGCACCTTCTGGACCATCGGCGTGGTCGCCGCGCGTCCGGCGGCCGCCATGCTCTTTCTCTTCACCTTCGTCGGCGCGTGGAACAACTTCTTCTGGCCGTTCATCGTGCTGGACCGTCAGAGCCCCACACTGCCCGTGGCCCTGTCGTTGCTCCAGTCCAACTACTTCGTCGACTATTCGATCGTGCTCGCGGGTGTTCTGCTGGCGACGGTGCCCCTGATCTTGCTGTTCGCTTTCGCGGGTCGACAGCTCGTCAGCGGCATCATGGCCGGAGCAGTGAAGGGTTAGCATGAGCACCGACATCAGGAAGGCCCCCTCTCGCATGCCTGCAAGGACCGCGCGATCATTTCCCTCCGAGTTCCTCTTCGGAGCGGCCACTGCCGCTTTCCAGATAGAAGGCGCGGCGCACGAGGGTGGGCGCCGCGATTCGATCTGGGATGCCTTCTCGCGCGTGCCCGGCGCGGTGATCAACGGTGACAACGGCGACGTCGCGTGCGACCACTACCACCTGTACCGCGACGATGTGGCGCTCATGAAGTCGATGGGTCTGCAGACCTATCGGTTTTCGACGTCCTGGTCGCGCGTCCGTCCGGACGGGGGAGCGCTGAACCCCGAGGGCGTGGACTTCTACGAGCGACTCGTCGACGAATTGCTGGCCGCCGACATCCTGCCGTGGCTGACGCTCTACCACTGGGATCTTCCTCAGGCGCTCCAGGAGCGCGGCGGATGGACGAACCGCGATACGGCCGATCGGTTCACCGAATACGCGCTCGACATGCACGATGCGCTCGGCGATCGCGTGAACGTGTGGACCACGCTGAACGAACCGTGGTGTTCGTCGTTCCTCAGCTACACGGCGGGGATCCACGCCCCCGGCCACTACAGCAAGACCGAGGGCATGCTGGCGGCCCACCACCTGCTGCTCGGCCACGGTCAGACCGTGCGCGAGCTGCGGGGACGCGACGCATCCCTGAACCTGGGGGTCACCCTCAACCTCACGGTCGCCGACCCCGTGAACCCCGCCGACCCGGCCGACCTCGATGCCGCACGCCGGATCGACGGCCAGTTCAACCGCTGGTTCCTCGACCCGATCTTCCGGGGCGCCTACCCCGAGGACATCTTCGACGAGATCGCGGACGACGAACTGCGCGCAGCGATCCTTCCGGGTGATCTCGACACGATCTCGACCCACATCGACACGCTCGGCGTGAACTACTACCACGGTGAACTGGTCGGCGGTCACCGTCCGGAGTTCCCGCCGAAGCCGGGGGATGCCCCGACCGATCGCCGCAGCGACTCTCCTTTCCCCTCGTCCGAAGACATCTACTGGCACGAGCGCGGGCTCCCGCGCACGCCGATGAACTGGGAGGTCCAGCCCGAGGGGCTGACGCGCCTGCTCGTCCGTGTGTCGGAGGAATACGCCGAGCCGGCCGGGACGTCCCTGTTCGTGACCGAGAACGGCGCGGCCTACGACGACCATGCCGTGCTGGAGGACGGCGTGGTGCGCGTGCACGACGACGAGCGGGTCGACTTCGTGCGCGCACACCTGGGCGCGACGCTCGACGCGATCCAGGCGGGTGTCGACGTGCGCGGATACTTCTACTGGTCGCTGCTCGACAACTTCGAGTGGGCCTGGGGCTACGAGAAACGGTTCGGCATCGTGCGGGTCGACTACGACACCCAGGTGCGGTCCATCAAGGACAGCGGCCGGGAGTACTCTCGGATCATCGCGAAGCGGACGCTCGATGATGACAGGGAGCCAGCCGACGCGGTCGAGTAGGTCCCGCGAAGGAAGGCACGACATGGTCGACATCGGGACTCGCCCTGCCAACGAGCCTCGTTCCGCCGACGGGACCCGCTCTGCCAGTGGAACTCGCTCCGCGAATGGAACCGTCACGATCGAAGAGGTCGCGGCTGTAGCCGGTGTCTCGAGATCGACCGTATCGCGTGTCGTGAACGGCTCGACGTCGGTCAGTCCGGCGGCGCTCGAGGCGGTGAATCGTGCCATCTCCGACCTGAACTACGTGCCCAACCGCGCCGCTCGGTCGCTCGCGACGCGGCAGACCCATGCGATCGCGCTGGTCGTTCCCGAAGAGACGACCCGATTCTTCGGCGACCCCTTCTTCGCGGCGATCGTTTCGGGCATCAACTCCCGCATCAACAGGTCCGACTACGTGCTGAACCTGTTCATCGCCAGCGACGATCCGGGAGACAAGACGACCAGCTATCTGCGCAGCGGCAGCGTCGACGGGGCGATCATCGTGTCGCACCATACGAGCGACACCTTCATCGACCGCATCGCCGCGGCCGTGCCGGTGGTCTTCGGCGGACGGCCCGTGCGCGCCCGGGAGCGCGACTACTACGTCGATGTCGACAATGTGCGTGGCGGGCGGGAGGTCGCCGAGTTCCTCATCGGGCGGGGGTACCGCAGGATCGCCATGATCGGCGGTCCTTTGACGATGCCTGCAGGTGTCGACCGGCTCGAGGGGTTTCGTCAAGCGCTCGACGCGGCAGGGCTCGAACCCGGGCGCATCGAGGACGGAAACTTCACGGCGGATGGGGGAGCGCTCGCGATGGAGCGGATTCTCGCCGCGCCCGAACGCCCCGAGGCGCTGTTCATCGCGAGCGACCTGATGGCGCGTGGTGCGCTCGCGATTCTGGCGCGGGCAGGCATCCGGGTTCCCGAGGACATGGCGATCGTCGGCTTCGACGACTCACCGGTGGCGACGTCGGTATCGCCCCAGCTCACGACCATGCGCCAGCCGTCGTTCACGCAGGGGGAACGGATGGCCGACGTGCTGCTGGATCTGCTCGCCGACCGCGACCCGCCACGCGTAACCGTGCTCAACACCGAACTCGTGGTCCGCGACTCGGTGCTTCCGGCGGCACCCGCCCGCTGAGACCCGGTCTCAGGTCTCCGCAACGGTGGCGTGAAGTGCGTTGCCCCAGGGGTCCTCGAAACTGATCGTCCGTCCGTCGTCGCGCACGGGTGTCGCGTAGTGGTCCAGCCGCTGCGTGAGCTCGCCCAGCGCGTCCGCGTGGGGGAGGGACAGGTCGATACGGCCGAGGCCCAGCGCGGGACCGCGCCGGCCTGCGCCCCTCGACCCCCACACGTTCATCGCCATGTGGTGGTGGTATCCGCCTGCGCTGACGAACAGCGCCTGATCGCCGAGGCGGATCGTGGTGTCGAAGCCCAGCCGGTCGACGTAGAACTCCTGTGCGGTGTCCACGTCGCCGACGGAGAGGTGGACGTGCCCGACGCTCGCCGGGTCTCCCGCTGTCGAGCCGGCGAGCGCGTCCTCGGTCAGGTGGGCGCGCAGGAACTCGTTCGGGTCGAGCGCGAGTGTCGCCATCTCGATCTGTCCGTGCACCCACGACCACTCGGTGCGCGCGCGGTCCCAGTACAGCTCGACGCCGTTCCCCTCCGGGTCGGTGAGGTGGAACGCCTTGCTGACGATGTGATCGGCGCTGCCGGTGAACGTGCCGGGGGCGTTGCGCGCCACGCTGTAGAGCGACGCGGCGAGTGCTGACTGCGACTCGAACAGGATCGCCACGTGGTACAGCCCCGCGGATCGCGGGGGCGCGGCGCGCAGCCCGGGAGAGTGCTGCAGCACGAGGATCTCGTGACCCGCGCGGCCGAGCGTGACCTCGTCGCCCTCGGCTCGGAGCACCTGGAGTGTGATCACATCGCGGTAGAACCGCGTCATCGCGTCGAGGTCGCCGACCCGAAGGGTGACCGGCCCCATCGCGGTGTCCGCGGCGATGCGACTCGGTCGAGCGCCGGATTTCGTATTCATGTGAATATGCAACGGATGGTCCGTCTCGCGCATTCCCCGCGTGCCGCGACGTCCAGCGCCTAGCGTCCGCCGGTCAGGCGATCGAGCAGCTCGCGGTAGCGGTCGGCCGTGCGCACGACGATCTCGTCGGGGAGCTCCGGGGGTTCGCCCGTCCGGTCCCAGTTCGCCGCGAGCCAGTCGCGCACGATCTGCTTGTCGAAGCTCGCCATCCGCTCGTTCGGGGTGCCCCCGCGCGCCCACGCTTCGGCATCCCAGTAGCGCGACGAGTCGCTCGTGAGGACTTCGTCCGCGAGGCGCAGCACGCCCTCGGCGTCGGTGCCGAACTCGAACTTCGTGTCGGCGAGGATCAGACCGTGCGCGGCGGCGCGGCGGGCGGCGCGCTCGTAGATCTCGAGCGAGGCGTCGCGGAGCGCCGTGGCCGAGTCCTCGCCGACCAGTTCAATCGTGCGCTCGAAGCTGATGTTCTCGTCGTGTTCACCGAGTTCGGCCTTGAACGCCGGTGTGAAGATCGGCTCGGGCAGGCGATCGCCGTTCTGGAGACCTGAAGGCAGGGGGATGCCGCAGACGGTGCCGGCCTCGCGATACTCCGCCCACCCCGACCCCGTCAGGTATCCGCGGACGACGCACTCGATCGGCAGCATGTCGAGTCGGCGTACGAGCATGGCGCGTCCCGCGACCGCGGCCGGGATGAGGCGCACCGGCTCGTCGTCGTCCGAGAGCGCCGTGTCGGGGGCGAGGTGGTTCGGCACCGCGGGGCCGCCGTCGCCGCCCGCGAGCAGGTCGAACCACCACAGGCTCAGCGTCGTCAGCAGCTCGCCCTTCTCCGGGATGCCCGGTGACAGGACGTGGTCGAAAGCGCTGACGCGGTCGGATGCGACCACCAGCATCCGCTCTGCGCTTGCACCCTCGGGGGTGTCCGCCGGGACGTAGAGGTCCCGCACCTTTCCGGAGTAGACGTGGCGCCAGCCGGGAAGATCGGAGGTGGGGGTCACCCGACCATTATCCCGTGGACGCGGTGTCCGGAGTGGGTGAACCCGCGGTCCCTCGCTGGCGAGCATGCCGCCGCGGTCGCGCCCACCCGCGTTTGTGTCAGGACCGACCGCCGCTGCTGAGGACCGCCCACGCGATGAGGCTGTCGATGCGGCGCACGTCTGCCCCCCGGGCCAGCTTGATCTTGATATGACCCGCCCGCGTCCATAACTCGACTTCGGAATTCAGATCGAGGGTGCCTGCGTTCTCTGACGACCACATATTTATCGCGCCATACGGCAGCGAGTAGATCTCGACCTTCTTGCCGGTGATGCCCTGCGCATCACGGACGATCAATCGCCTCGTCGTGAAGGTAGCTGAATCGCGGAATGTCTTGAATGAGGCCACTGCCTCCTCCCCCTGCACGAGCAGGGGGAGGACATCGGCAGGCACGGGGATCTCTTGCTGGAGAGTCCATGTCAGCATCGCCCCAGGCTCCATAGACGGTCCTTCCTTCGTGCTTCGACGGAACTAGTAGCCGACCGCGGCGAGGCCCGCGCCGATCTGCTCGGGGGTGAACCCTTCGTATTCAAGCTGGTCATAGAGCCCGTCGCGGGAGAAAGCCGTCATGTCCATGTAGCTCTTCGCCTTCTCTGCCGCCTCGGCGTTCCAGTCTGCCCCTACGTTGTCGGCTGCGAATGCGGCGTCTTCCGGCGAGAACCCTTCGTACTCGAGCTGCGAGATCAGACCCGAGCGCGAGAACCCGCTGAAGTCGAGGTAGTTCTTCGCCTTCTTTATAGCGTTCTCCTGTGCGACGGTCAGAACAGGCTTCGGCGCCTCCGCCGTAACCGGGATCTCGGCGCTTGCGTCAGCCTTGCTGCCCGCCGCGATGCTCTGCGAGACGACGGTCCAGTCGTCGCCCGTTCCTTCGGGGACGACGAGGATGAAGCCGGCTTCCTCTGCGCTAGTCCGCGCCTCGGCGACAGTCTTGCCTGTGAGCGTTGGTATTGCTGCGCGAGTATCAGCCGGTGCGGAACTCTCGTCCGCCTGCTCGAGGGCGGACGACGTTGCGGGAACGGGGCTTTGCGAGGTTGCACCGTTCGCGATGTTGCCGATCAGTCCGATGAGGAACACGGCTCCAGTCACGCTCCATGCGATGATCGGCTCCTTCCCACGCCCACGTACTTTGCGGCCTTCCCTGTCGGTCGCATTCCCGGTGAGGGTGATGATCAGGTCGATGAGATACCAGATGCCTAGTCCGCCGAGTGTTACGAGCTTCGCGATGCCCGTGCCGACCTTGCCGAGGTAGAAGCGATCAACGCCCAAGATGCCTAGGAGCCATGAGAGCAACCAGGTCGCGATGAAGGACTTGTCGCTCGCGGACGCTACACCCGAGGGTGGCGGTGTCGCTAGCGCGGGCGGTGGCGGATAGCCCCCGGGCGCCGTAGGGCCGCCTGTCGGCGGGAGCTGGGGCGCGGAGGGCGGCGGTGTGTTGTCGAAAGACATGAGTGATCCTCATCCTGGGTAACCGACGAAGGGCCCGTAGGTGAACGGTGCATGCGAACGGTAGGTCGCAGGCCCCAGTATGACGGGACGTGCGCGCCGGTCACCTCCCTCCTTCGGCCACTGTGTCCTGGTCGATCGCCCAGTCAAATGGACGCAGACGACGGAAGATGACCGCGGTGTCGGCGGCGCTCGAAAACTGGTCAGTTTCGGCGGTGAAAAGTGAACACTCGACGATTGGAGAGTGATCACTTTGGAGGACTGGGCGCTGATCCGACGGCTGGCTGCGGAGGGCGTGCCGAAGGCGCGCATCGCGGAGCGGTTGGGGATCTCGAGGACGACGGTGTTGAAGGCGGTCCGGTCGGATTCGCCGCCGCAGTATGAGCGAACGCCGACGGAGTCTTCGTTCGTCGCGTTCGAACCACGGGTGCGGGCGCTGCTGAAGGAGACCCCGGATATGCCGGCGACGGTGCTCGCGGAGCGGGTCGGTTGGGAAGGGTCGATCACGTGGTTCCGGGCGGGGGTGAAGCGGCTGCGGCCGGAGTTCCGGCCGATCGATCCGGCGGATCGGCTGACGTGGGATCCGGGCGATGCGGCGCAGTGTGATCTCTGGTTCCCGCCGAAGAAGATCCCCCTCGAGGACGGCACGACCAAGTTGTTGCCGGTGTTGGTGATCACTGCGGCGCATTCCAGGTTCATGGTCGGTCGGATGATTCCGACCCGGACGACGGAGGATCTGCTGCAGGCGTCGTGGGAGCTGATCCAGCAACTCGGCAGGGTCCCGCGCAGGCTGATCTGGGACAACGAGGGCGGCATCGGGCGAGGCCATCGACCCGCCGCCGGCGTCGCGGCGTTCATGGGGACCCTCGCGACCAGGCTGGTGCTGCTGCCTCCTCGTGATCCGGAGTCCAAGGGTGTTGTCGAGCGCCGCAACGGGTGGTTTGAGACCTCGTTCATGCCGGGCCGGTCGTTCACCTCCCCAGCGGACTTCAACACCCAGTTCACGGACTGGCTGAACCTGGCGAACTCCCGCATCGTCCGCACGATCCGGGTCGCTCCCGTGGATCGGCTCGACGCGGACCGGGCCGCGATGCTGCCGTTGCCGCCGATCCCGATCCATCTGGGCTGGCGCAACAGCATCCGACTCGGCCGGGACTACTACGTCCGCCTCGACACCAACGACTACTCCGTGGATCCGACGGTGATCGGCCGGATGGTCGACGTCACCGCCGACCTTGACCGCGTGAAAGTCCGCGCCGATGGGCGGATCGTCGCTGACCACGCCAGGGTTTGGGCGCGGGGCACCACGGTCACCGACCCGGTCCACGTGGAGACCGCGGCCCGGCTCCGCAAACAGTTCCAGACGCCCCGCGCCGCGGCGGTCGGCGATGAGCTGACCCGCGACCTCGCCGACTACGATCGGGCCTTCGGGCTGGTCACCGACCAGGAGAACAGCTGATGGCCGCGAGCAAGACGACAGACGCGGTCAAGCAGATCACCTATCTCGCCGGTGCGCTGAAAGCGCCCCGGATCACTGAAGCTGCCGGCCGGATGGCCGATCAAGCCCGGGACGCGGGCTGGTCGTTTGAGGACTACCTCGCCGCCGTCCTCGAACGAGAAGTCTCCGCGCGGAACGCGTCCGGAGCGGAGCTGCGGATCAAAGCTGCCGGGTTCCCCGCCCGCAAGATGCTCGAGGACTTCGACTGGGACGCGCAACCGACCGCGCGTCAGCAGATCGCCGCCCTCGCCTCCGGAGGGTTCCTGCTGGAAGCGCAGAACGTCGTGCTCCTGGGCCCGCCAGGAACGGGGAAGACGCATCTCGCAACCGCACTCGGGATCGTCGCCGCGAAGCACGGACATAGAGTGCTGTTCGCGACGGCGACGGACTGGGTCACCCGCCTCACCGACGCCCATCGTCAAGGCCGACTCCCGCAAGAGCTCGCCCGGCTACGCCGCTACGGGCTGATCATCGTCGACGAAGTCGGCTACCTCCCGTTCGAACAAGACGCCGCGAACTTGTTCTTTCAGCTCGTCTCATCTCGCTACGAACACGCCTCGCTGATCCTCACCTCCAACCTGCCGTTCTCCGGCTGGGGCGGTGTCTTCGGAGACCAAGCCGTCGCGGCGGCCATGATCGACCGGATCGTCCACCACGCCGACGTGCTCACGTTGAAGGGCGCGAGTTATCGACTCCGCGGCAGAGGCATCGACAGCCTCCCCAGCATCAGAACCACGACCGACGAAACCCCTGGCTAGACTGCCCGCAACTGTTCACTTTTCGAGCGCCGAAAGTGACCAGTTCTCAAGCGTCGCCGACACGCGGCCGCCCGTGCCTATGCTCAACCCATGACGATTGTCGCGAGCCACGAGGGTCGTCGATGGGCGCTCTTCAAGCGGCGATCACGGTCTACGGCGATCTTCGTTATCGGGTTGCTGCTGGACATGGTCTGCGTCATGAACGTCCCGGGCTCGGCCGAGTTCTTACCTGCGTCAGAATCGAGCCCGAAGCTCACCACGCAGGGAACTCTCCTGGTACTCCTGGCCGCCGCTTGCTGGGCCACCGTGTTCTACCGCGACAGGGCGCCTATTGTCGTGGCGATTGCCGGTGGCATCCTCCTGATGGTCGGCACGTCGTACGTGCTCGCCTTGATCGGCGCCTACCGACTTCTCCTGCGCTACCCGCAGCGCACAGTTCTGATTTCCACGGTCACCACGCTTGCCGTGGCGTTCTTCGTCGGCCGCGAGATGCTCACCGGGTGGGGGCATGCTTTCCCTTGGTTGCTCGCACGCGATGGAGTCGGCAACGATCCGAAGTGGGGCATTACGTCCATGACGGTCGCAGTGTTTTCACTCGGCGTGACGGCCGCGCTCGTGGCCTACCGGCGTGCGCGGGTAGAGGCGTCCCTCAGCCGCGTCCGGGTCGAGCAGCTGCACGAGCGCGCGGATGCGCTTGGCGAGCAGCTCGCTCGCCAATCGGAGCGCGAGCGTATCGCGCGTGACCTTCACGACGCGCTGGGGCACCGGTTATCGTCCATGGCGCTTGCTGCTGGGGCGTTCGAGTCACAGGCTGCGGGGGCGCCAATCGACCCTGCACTTGCTGAGTGGGCGCGACTTGTGCGCCGACAAGCTCATGCAGCGTTGGAGGACGTACGTGGAGTCGTGGGGGGACTGCGTCTCGAACAGGGCGAGACGTTCGCTCGGCCCGTCTCTATGCGGATGGTGGGTCAGCTGCTTGCTGACCTCCGCAGCGCAGGACAGCAGATCGAAGCCTATGTCGTCGTCGAGAGCATCGAGAGAGTAGATCCTCTGCGCGACGCGGCCGCTTTCCGCGTGCTCCAGGAGGCGCTGACGAACGCGATGAAGCATGCGACGGGTTCCACGATCTCGGTGACGGTGGATGCTGCGCCCGAGCGCGGCATCCGCGTGCGCGTTATCAACGCACTCGTTCTGTCGACGTCACATTCGTCGAGCGGACGCGTCGGCATTGCGGGAATTCGCGAGCGTGCGGCGGCCGTCGGGGGTACCGCATGGATAGGCCCGCACGAGGGCCACTTCCTCGTCGACGTTAGCCTCCCATGGCAGTGATCGCTCCACGCGATATCGTGGCGATGTGTCCCTCCACCAGGAACGCCCCGTGCGTGTGGTCGTCGTCGATGATGATTTCCTTGTTCGGGCAGCGGTGATGGGCATCCTCGAGCCGCGCGGCGATATCGAGGTCGTCGGTGCAGCCGCGAGCGGCGTCGAAGCGTTGGAAGTGGCGCGCGCGAGTCGTCCCGACGTCGTGCTCATGGACATTCAGATGCCGGGGATGGACGGAGTCGACACGACTCGTGCGTTGCTCGATCAGGTCGACACGGACGTCATCGCGATGACGAGCATCGGCACGGCGGAGACGGTGCAGCAGATGCTCGACGCTGGCGCCTACGGCTATCTCTTGAAAGATGCTGCCCCGGACGCTCTCGCCGAGGCAATCCTGACTGTCGCGCGGGGCGACGCGTTCCTTTCACCGCGCCATACGCGCGCTCTCGTAGAGCGATTGGCTTCGGACTCCGGGTCCGAGGCGCGGCGCGCGGCGGCTATCCAATTCGAAGCGCTGACTGAGCGTGAACGTGGTGCGGCGCGGCTCGTTGCCGCGGGAGCGACAGACGCCGAAATCGCTTCTGCTATGCATGTCGCCCTGTCGACGGTGAAGACGCACATTCAGCAGGCGCGGTTAAAGCTCGGAGTTCGAAACCGAACGCAGATCGGCGTCATGGTCGAGCGCGCGGGCGAGACTCCGGCGCCCTGAGCGGGCTCACCGCTCGATGATGCCCGCGGCGATGTCGGTGCGGTGGTGCGATCCCTCGAGCGCGATCAGATCGACCGCTTCGTAGGCGCGCTTGCGGGCCTCGGCGAAGGTCGTGCCGAGGGCGACGACATCCACCACGCGGCCGCCGGTGGAGATGAGCCCGCCACCGTCCTGGGCCGTGGCGGCGTGGGCCAGGTGCACGCCGTCGACGGCCGCCGCGGCATCCAGTCCGCCGACCGGTCGACCTGTCACGGGTGCTGCCGGGTAACCCTCGCTGGCGACGACGACCGTGATCGCGACCGCCTCGGCGAAGGCAGGCGGCGCGACGTCCTCGAGCGTGCCCGAGGCGGCGCCCATCAGCAGTTCGGAGAGGGGGCTGACGAGGCGCGGCAGCACGACCTGTGTCTCGGGGTCGCCGAAGCGGGCGTTGAACTCGATGACACGCACTCCGCCGTCGGTCACGATGAGCCCGGCGTAGAGCAGTCCGATGAACGGGGTGCCTGCCGCATCCAGGTGTCTCACGACCGGTAGCGCGACCTCGCGGGTGATCAGCTCGACGAACTCGGCCTCGCCGCCGAAGCGCTCGGTCAGCCACGGCAGAGGTGAATACGCACCCATGCCGCCGGTGTTCGGGCCCGCGTCGCCATCGAAGGCGCGCTTGTAGTCCTGCGCGGGGCTGAGTGCCCGCACGGTGTCGCCGTCGGAGATGAAGAAGAGCGAGACCTCGGGGCCGGACAGGTGTTCTTCGATCAGCACCGCACCATCGACCAGGTAGGCATCGGCGTGCGCGCGGGCGGCGTCGCGGTCGGTCGTGACGAGCACGCCCTTGCCGGCGGCCAGTCCGTCGGCCTTCACGACGTACGGTGCGCCGAACGCGTCGAGGGCGTCGGCGACCTCGTCGGTCGTCCGCGCGTGGAGCGCGCGTCCCGTGGGCACGCCGGCCGCCTCCATGACCCGCTTGGCGAAGGCCTTCGACCCCTCGAGCTGCGCCGCGGCACGGCCGGGGCCGAAGACGGGGATGCCGCGTTCGCGCAGCGCGTCCGCCACTCCGGCGACGAGAGGCGCTTCGGGCCCGATCACGACCAGGTCGATGGCCTCGTCGTTCGCGAACTCGGTGACCGCGCCGGGATCGACGGGGTCGACGGCGACGATCGTCGCGTCGCGCGCGATGCCCGCGTTACCGGGGGCCGCGAAGATCTCGTGCCCCGCGTCTTCCGACCGCAGCGACAGGATGATGGCGTGCTCGCGGGCACCGGAACCGAGGACGAGGATTCTCACGTCGCCAGCCTATCGACGCCTGTCACACACGGCAGCCGTGCACAACGTCGCAAGCCCGCTGGCGCAACCCCCTTCTGGCGCCCGATCGTCGTCGTGCCGCACGAATCTGCGACGTTGTGCAGGGGCTACCGTGGACACATGCCGCGCGCCATCACCACCGAGGCGGGTCGCGCCGCACTCGCCGCCGTGCGCGCCGCCGAAACGCCCGCCCGCACCGACCTCGCCACCGCCGTTCGCTATCTGCTGCAGCTGCTGACCGAGAAGGCGCCGGGCAACACGGTCGAGGTGCGGGTCCCGCCGTTCGGCGCGGTGCAGGTCGTGCAGGGACCCCGGCACACGCGCGGCACGCCGCCGAACGTCGTGGAGACGGATGCCGCCACCTGGATCGCCCTCGCGACCGGAGCCGAGTCGTGGCCCGCTGCCGTGGCATCCGGTCGGGTGCATGCCTCCGGAAGCCGGGCCGACCTCGCCAACCTGCTGCCTCTCAACCCCTGAGCCTCGCTGCGCACATCCCGCGGCCCCTCAGCGTCGCGGAACGACCAGCGGCACCCCCGTGATCGGGTGGGGGAAAACGTCGACGGCCTGCCGATAGACCGCGGCGACCCTTTCCGCTGTGAGGACGTCTTCCGGCGCCCCCGAGGCCACCACGCGTCCGCCATCGAGCAGCGTGACGCGGTCGGCGTTGGCGAGCGCGGCATTGAGGTCGTGCAGGACGATGGCGACCGCGTCGCCCGCCCGAGCGCGGTCGCGCACGACCCGCAGCACGTCCTCTTGGTGTTTGAGGTCGAGGGCGGCGGTCGGTTCATCGAGCAGCAGGATGCCCGTGGTCTGGGCGAGCACACGGGCGAGTGCGACCCGGGCGCGCTCGCCGCCCGAGAGTGAAGTCACCGTGCGATCCGCGAGCCCTTCGATCTCGGTCGCGCGCATCGCCTCCGTCACCCGTGCGTCGTCGTCCGCCTCGTCGGCGGTGCGTGCCCACGGTGCGCGGCCCATCCGCACGACCTCGGAGACCGAGAACGGAAAGCTCACGGCGTTCTGTTGCAGCAGCACGGCCCGAAGCCGCGAGAGTTCGCGGGGTGAATGCCGACGCAGGTCGGTCCCGTCGAGAACGACGGTGCCCGCGGTGGGCGTGACGTCACCCGCGAGCACGCCGAACAGCGTGGACTTGCCCGCGCCGTTCGGTCCGACCAGGGCGTGTACCTCGCCCGCCCGGACCTCGATGGCGGCGCCGTCGAGGATCGGTCGGCCCGAGGCATCCGGCATCACGCGGACGCCGGATGCAGCGATCCGCGGCTCATCCGCGCGCCCGGTCATCCCCAGCCTCCGGCCCGTTTGCGCGTGCGCACGAGCAGCCACAGGAAAAAGGGCCCGCCGACGAGCGACGTGATCATGCCGATCGGCAGGTCGGCCAGGGGTACGGCCGTGCGCGCGACGAGGTCCGCGAGGGCCAGCAGCAAGGCGCCGCCGAGCGCGCTGGTGATGACGAGCGGCAGGTGCGCGGGACCGATCGCCATGCGCATGAGATGCGGCACGACCAGTCCGACGAAGCCGATGATGCCCGCGAAGGCGACGGCGGCGCACACCAGCAGGGCGACCGTGATGATGACACCGATGCGCAGCAGTTCGACGTGCACGCCGAGGTGCCGGGCGGTGCGCTCGCCGAGTGCGAACAGGTCGAGGCGACGGGCGACGCCGACGCCGACCGCAACGCCGACGACGATGAGTGGCACGATCAGCGCGATGTTCTGCCAGAGCGCGCCGTTCAGGCTGCCGAGCTGCCAGAAGACGATCTGCTCGCGGGTCGACGTCGTGCCGACGAACGTCAGGAACGCCAGTCCGGCCCCGGCGATCGCGTTGATCGCTATGCCCGTCAGCAGCAGTGTCACGACCTCGGTTCTGCCACCCGATCGGCTGATCAGGTAGACCGAGAAGACCGCGATCAACCCGCCCGCGAAGGCCCACGCGGGCGTCGTCCACAGCCCGAAGATCGTCAGCCCGAACGTCAGGCTCGTGGCCGCGCCGAGTGCCGCACCCGACGAGACGCCGACCACCGCCGCATCGGCCAGCGGATTGCCGAAGATCGCCTGCATCAGCACGCCCGACACCGCGAGCGCGGCCCCGACGAGCAGGCCCATCACGATGCGCGGCAGCCGGATGTCGAGCAGCACGCCCGTTGCGGTGGGTGCTTCCGGCGCCCAGGTCGTGTTGATGCCGACCGCGCGGAGCAGGATGCCCACCACCTCGGTCGGCGAGACGGCGAACTGGCCCGCACCGAGCGAGACGACGATCGTCACGACGAGTGCGCCGACCAGGGCGATCGTCATGATCAGGAATCGCAGGCGGCGGTTGGTGGAGGGCGTCGGCAGCACCACCTCCGTGCCGGCGCTCTCTGCGCCGGCGCTGGTCGAGGTCACCGCGTCGCGCCCGGTGATGCCGCGATGGGGGTGGGGGAGTCGGCCGGGGCGTAGACGGCGCGAGCGAGGGCGCGGATGATCTGGGCGCTGCGCGGGCCGAAGCTGAGGATCTCGGTGTCGGCCATGTCGACGACCCGGCGGTGCTGACCGGCGGGAGTCTGGGCGAGCGCCGGAATGCGCTCGATGAGGCCATCGATTCCGCCGACCGAGGCGAGACCGCCCGTCATCATCACGAGCACATCGGGCTGTGCCGCGACCAGGGCCTCGGCCGTCATGGGCTTCATGCCCTCCCAGCCGATCTCGGCGGCGACGTCTATGCCGCCCACGGCATCGATGAGCGAGTCGGCCCCCGAATCGCGTCCGAAGATGTAGTAGATGTTCGCGTTCCCACGGACATAGAGGAACATCATCCGCGCACGGTTGCCCGTTTCGGTCGGCGCGATGGCCGCGATCTCGGCCCGGGCTTCGTCGACCTCGGTGGAGAGGCGCGCTGCCAGGGCCGCACCTCGCGAGGGCACACCGAGGGCTGCCGCGATCTCGGTCACGAGGTCGTCGACGGTGTCGACGCGACGCTCGGACGAGACGACGACCACGGGGATGCCCGCCTCGCGCAACTGCTGGCGAACCTCTTTCGGGCCGATCGACGTGTCGGTCAGCACGATGCTGGGAGCCAACTCGAGGATCGCCTCGGCGTTCAGGGTGTGCCCGCTCTTCGTCACGACGGGCAGGCCTTCCGTGCCCGCGAACCCCGTCGACAGGTCGCGCCCGACGACATTTCCACCGAGTCCGAGGCCGAAGACGGTCGCCGCGATCGTGCCCGAGATGTCGATGGGCAGGATGCGGCCGACGTCGGTGATCTGGACCTCGCGCCCCTCGGCGTCCGTGACGGTCACCGGGAGCTCGGGCGCCGTCGCATCCTCGATCGGCACCACGCCGCGGGTCGAGAGGCAGGCGGTGGACCCTCCCGTGGTCGTGCGGACGTCCTCGGTGAGGTTCAGTGAGGAAAGAGGGGCGTCGGCGTGGACGCAGGTGTCGGATGCCTCGGCCCCGACGACCGCGCACCCCGATAGGCCGGCGACGGCGGCGACGAGCAGGAGGGAGATGAAGCGTCGCATTAGGCAAGGCTAACCTAAATCTTGACGAAACCTGAGTCGATCCTCTACCGTCGGAACCGCATCGAGTTAGCTAAGCCTAACCTCACGCATCCCGACCATCCGGCATCGCCGGCGATCTCGTTCCTCACCGATCGAGCGCCGCTTTGCGTGTCTTTCGGAGACCCATCATCGTGACCGCAGCACCGACGATCACCCCTGTACGCAGCCCCTTCGCGGCGTTCCTCACGATCCTGCTGATCGCGGCCGGCGCCTTCGCGGCCGTTCCCGCACGCGCCATGGACGGTGCGTCGATCTCGGGAACGGTGACCGCCGCATCCGAACAGGCGGGCCTGGCTGTGGCGGTCGAGGCATCCGGCCTCGGCACGGCGACGCAGGCCTATGCGGCACTCATCGTGAAGGGAACGGAATCCGGCATCAGCGGCAGCGGGGGATACGCCGCGTTCGCCATGCCGTTCCCGTCGATCGTCGACGGTGCCACGTCGTTCGCACTGACGGCGGAACCCGGCTCGCTCGATCGGAGCCAGACGTACGAGGTGCTGATCTGGCAGGTGCATTCGCCGGCGAACTCGTCGACGATCTATGCCCGCGCCGACGTGGCGATAACCGAGACGCAGTGGGATGCGGTCTTCCCGCCCACCGAGCCCGAGCCCGAGCCGTCGACCGAGCCCACCGACCAGCCCTCGACCGAGCCCACTGATGAGCCCACGACCGAGCCCACCACCGAGCCGACAGAGCCTCCGGCATCCACTCCCCAGCTCGCTGTCTTCCTGGCCGACGGTGTCACGCCCGTCGGCGACACGACCGTGCGCGCGGGCGACTCCCTCGTCGTGCGCGGCACGGGCTACGACCCGACGGCGAACGTCGGCGGTCGCGGTGCGCCGATCCCGAGCACGCTGCCGCAGGGCACGTACGTCGTGTTCGGCCACTTCGCCGAGTCCTGGCAGCCGTCGCAGGGCGCCGCGAGCAGCACGCGCAAGGTCGGATCGCAGAAGTGGGCGCTCGCCGAAGAGGTCCTGAACCAGGTTCCGAGCAACTACCAGGGCGCCATCCGCGCCCAGTGGACGCCGATCGCCGCGGATGGATCGTTCGAGACCACGCTGACCGTCACCCGCCCGAGCGCGCTCGCGGACGGCGGGCGATACGGGGTCTACACCTACGGCGCGGGCGGCGTGACGAACGCGGCTCAGGAGCGCGAGGTCATCGTCGACGTGATGCCCGCGCCCGCGCTCACGGTCTACCTCGCCGACGGGGTGACCCCGCTCGGCGACAACGCCGTCGATTTCGGCGACACCCTCGTCGTCGCGGGAACCGGATACGACCCCGCCGCGAACGTCGGCGGGCGTGGCGTACCGATCCCGAGCACGCTGCCGCAGGGCACGTACGTCGTGTTCGGTAGTTTCGCGGAACAGTGGCGTCCGTCCGAGGGTGCCCCGAGCGCATCGCGCAAGGCGACCTCGCAGAAGTGGGCGCTCGCCGAGAGCGTGCTCGACCAGGTGCCGAGCGCGTACCAGTCGCTCATCCGTGCGCAGTGGGCGCCCATCGGTGCGGATGGCTCGTTCCGCACGACCGTCACGGTGACCGAGTCCGCGACCCCGCCAGCGGGTGGAACGTACGGTGTGTACACCTACGCGGCGGGCGGCGTCACGAACGCCGCACAAGAGCTGAGCGTGCCGGTGACCCTGACACCGCCCCCATCACTCGACGTCTCCGTGCCCGTCGCCACGCAGGCCGAGGGTGCCTCGGTCCGTGTCGTCGGCTCGGACTTCGGGGACATCACCGGTGCCTACGCGGCCGTGATCGAGAAGGGCACGGAGGGCGCCCTCACGAGTGGCGGCGGGTACGTCGCGTTCGGCTACTGGATGACGCCGGGCGCGATAACCGGCGGTGCGTTCGACAAGACCCTCGTCGCCCCGACCGACAAGCTCGACCGCACCAAGCAATACGAGGTCATCGTCTGGCGCGGTCACAGCAACCCGACCGCCGAGACGATCTACGCGCGAGCGGATGTGCCGATCTCGTCGACGCAGTGGGACATCCTGTTCCCCGGCACGGTGCCCGAGGTGCCCGAACAGCCCGAGGTCCCGCCGACACCGGTCGATCCCGCCGCTCCGGCCCCATCCGTCGCGGGCGGTTCGCTGCGCTGGGGTATCTCGGCGTCGTTCGCGGACTATGTCACGGGGACCATCGCGCACGGCAGCATCACCGTCTCGGGCGGCGCGACCCGCTCGGGTGGTCTCTTCCAGTTCGGCCAGGCTTCCGGCTCGACCTACGACCGCACCACGGGTGTCGGCACCGTGATGTACACCGGCGGCGTGCGGTTCACGGGCCACGGCGGTCTGCTCGACCTGTCGATCGCCAACCCCGAGTTCCGGTTCGCCTCGCCGGCATCCGCTCAGCTCTGGGTCATGAGTAACGGCTCGCGCATGCAGCTCGCCACGGTCAGCGTCGGCGTCGCGGCACGCAGCGTCGACGGGGGAGCGGTGACCTTCAGCGGAGCCCCGGTGGTGCTGACGCCCGCGGGCAGCGCCCTGTTCCAGGGCCGGTACGGCAATCTCGACCCGATCACCCTTACGATCGGCGCGCAAGCCGCGGCACCGTCGGGTTCCTCGGGCACCGTCGCGGCGGCGAAGGTCAGCACCGCGGTGACACGCACCATCCCACCCACGCCCCCGGCGACGACCGGCATCGTGCTCGACCCCGGGTCGCTCGCGGCGCTCTCCACGGGCGCACCCGTCACGATCCGGGTCGATGGCTTCCGCGCGGGCGAGACCGGCATCGCCGTCGTGGTCTACTCGACGCCGACCGTGCTGGCGACCGACCTGGTGGCGGACGCATCCGGTGTCGTGACCTGGACCGGCTCGCTCCCGGCAACGCTCGCCGACGGCGATCACACCCTCACGTTCCAGGGATCGGTCTCGCGTGGTGTGACCTTCACGCTGGCGCGTGCCGCGGCGGTCGGTGCGTGTGTCGTGGACGGTGCGTCGATGCGGTGGGGCTTCAAGGAGTCCTTCCGCACCTACATCGAGGGCATCGCGGGCGGTGGTTGGGAACTCGCGGGCGTCGCCTACGAGTACCCCGATTTCGTCTGGACGGGCGGATCGGGATCGATCGACACGTCGGATGCGCTCGCGGGAGTCGTCGACTTCGGCGGCACGATTCGATTCACGGGCCATGACGGCGCGCTGGACACGACGCTCAGCGCCGCGCGCATCGAGTTCGCGGGCGACGTCGGCTACGTCGTCTTCGACATCACGGGCACGACCCAGTCCGGTGCGTCCATTGCGATGACGGGCGTGCGTTTCGCAGAATTCGCCGTGCCGACGCATGCCGTGGGCCCGGACGCGATCACGCTCGATGCCGTTGCGGTGACATTGACCTCCGCCGGCGCAACCGCATTCGGCAGCTACCCCGCGGGCGAGCGGCTCGACCCGCTCACGCTCGAGGTCCCGTTGCCCGCCGCTTGTGGTGTCGCGGCCGCTGTCGTCCCGGTCGATGGCGACGAGCCGCTCGCCGCGCCCGACACGGATGCCGCGGGCACCACCGATCCGCTGCCCGTCTGGCCGTGGATCGCCGGGGGAGTGGGGTTGGCGCTGATCGCCGCCATCGGCGTCGCGATCATCGTCCGGCGTCGCCACGCGGCCGAAGCGACGATGACGGCAGCGGGCTCCGGCGACCCGGCCGGCCCGACCGTGTAGGTGCGACAATGGAGGGGTGAGCAACGAAATCGTCGAGGGACGCGTGCGTCGGGCCCCCAAGTACGGCGTCTTCCTGACGGTGGGCGCATCGCTCGGAGTCCTGGTCGCACTCATCCTCACGTTTGCGACGGGTGAAGAGACGACGAGCCCCTTGACCGATGTCACGTACTCGTCGATGCAGGTCTTCGGATTCCTCGCCCTCATCGGCATCGCCGTCGGCCTCGCCGTCGGGGGCTTCGTGGCCCTGCTGTTCGACCGTGTCTCGCGTCGCCGGGCGCGCACCGTGAGCTTCGACCACGAGACCGTCGCCGACTGACGTCCGCTCGCGCGGCACTCTGCGCCCGTTCGACCTCCGGTTTCCAGATGGGAGAACTCTCATCTTCTCGTCGCGATTTCGGCGTGATTTGGGTGCTTTTCGGGGTTCGGATGTCGGCGATCGTCCGTAGAGTTTCGAACATGCATTCGAACAGCTTCGCTCCCGCCGACACCGTGGGCGTCGATATGGCCGACGTCGATGTTGCCGCGCGGGATCTCGCGGTGCGGTTTGCGGAGGCGTCGCGGGTGGTGGCGCGGGCGCAGGCTGTGCAGGCGCGCGTGTTGGCGGATGCGGCGGATCTGGGGATGCGTCGGGTCGCGGAACTCGCATCCTCGTCGTCGCGTGAGGCGGAGTTGCCGGTGCGAGCGTTGGCGGCGGAGTTGGGTGTTGCGGCGAACATGTCGGATCGGACGGTGCAGCGCCGCATGAACGACGCGGCCGTGTTGGCCGAGGCGTTCCCCGCGACGTTCGATGCCTGGGACGAAGGGCGGGTGAGTGCGGGGCATGTTGCGGTGATCATGGAACACGGACTGCCCCTGACCGATGTGGAGGCGCGGGCGGAGTTCGAGGCTGCGGCGTTGGCCCGGGCGGAGGGGACGACGCCGGGGCGGCTCGGGTCGACGTTGGCGCGATTGGCAGAGTCTCTGCAGCCCCGGACGTTGACGGAACGCCATCAAGAAGCACGAGCCTCGCGAGGCGCGTGTGTGCGGGACATCGGCGACGGGATGGCGGAATTCATCTCAACCCAGCCGGCCGTATTGGCGCATGCGATGCACGACCGGATCACTCAGCAAGCCCACGCGATCAAGAAAGCCGATCCGACAGACACCCGTACCGTGGATCAGATTCGTGCGGACCTCGTCGCCGACATGCTCCTCACCACCACCCCTTGCGTGGAAACGGATGCCGGTCTCTCCGACGGCGTCGGCGGACTGGGCGCGATTCGCGGGATCGTCAACGTCACGGTCCCCGCTCTCGCGTTGGCGGGTGTGACGGACGAGCCCGCTGAGTTGGTCGGGCGTTGTCCGATCGACCCCGCCACGGCCCGCGCCCTCGCCGGCCACGCGACCGGGTGGGATCGCGTCCTCGCGGATCCGATCACGGGTTGTGTTCTCGCGGTCGATAGGTACACGCCGTCTGCGGATATGAAGCGGTTCCTGCGGGCGAGGGATCAGCACTGCCGGTTCCCCGGATGTCGGCAACCCGCACACCGGTGCGACCGGGACCACACCCTCGACTACGCATTGGGCGGCGAGACCAGCACCTGCAATCTGGCTTGTCTCTGCAAACGACACCACACCCTGAAGGGCGAAACAGCCTGGACGGTTCGCCAACTCGGCGGTGGAGTACTGGAGTGGACGTCCCCGGGTGGTCACGTCTACATCGACAAACCACCCTCGGCAATCCGCTTCACTCCGAACACGGATCCACCGCCGTTCTGAGGCAGCGTTTATGCGAGCTCGGCGATGATCGGATGGATCGCCGCGTCGAATGCGACGACGTCGCTGCGCAGCCCGTCCGTGACCGCGATCGTGAGCGACCCGATCCACCACACGCCACGCTGGGTGAGCGGTAGCACCTGCACGTTGAGTTCGAAGGCGTGTGCCCTGCGCCCGACCTCTCGTTCGTGTTGCGCGATCGCCCCGGCATAGGCGCGGTACGAGACACCGGCCTTGCCGAGGGCGTTGCCCGCGTGGCGATCGTGTGCGGCTCGCGCGAACGCCACGGCACTCGTATGGGGAGCGATGGCCTCGCGCAGGTCGTCGAAGCCCTCGACGGGGAGCGCGACATAGGTCTCGAACCCGTCGACCAGGTCGAGGGGGCTCGAGGCGGGGTGTGCCTGGGGTTCGACGGTCATCGCCCAGTATTCGCGCCACTGCCGTTCGAGGCGGGACTGCTCCTGCTCGTCGCGTAGGGACTCGTTCGACGGCAGACCGCGCAGGGGAGGCAGTTCGTCCGGCCATCGCACGCCCACGAGCTGACGCAGCGCAAGGGCCAGGATGACCGCGATGTTCGCGTCCTCGCGGATCACCCACTCCGGACCGGCGGCGCTGGGCATGCCGTCATTGTAGGTGGCGCCACCCGTGCGCGCCGAGCGCCGGAGCCACGACGGGCCCCGATCGAATCCGGCACCTCGGGCGGGCCGGTAGGCTGTGCGGGTGGCCTCAGCCTCGCTCAACCCATACGCCGCCGCAGGAGTAGACACCGCGGCCGGCGACCTCGCCGTAGAACTCATGAAGTCGGCGGTGCGTGCGACGCACGGTCCCGAAGTCCTCGGGGGTGTCGGTGGCTTCGCCGGCCTCTTCGACGCGCGCGCTCTTCGTGACTTCGATCATCCGCTTCTCGCGACGAGCACGGATGGCGTGGGCACGAAGATCGCGATCGCCCGCGCGATCGACAAACACGACACGGTCGGCATCGATCTGGTCGGCATGATCGTCGACGACATCGTCGTGGTCGGCGCCCGGCCGCTGTTCATGACGGATTACATCGCGTGCGGCAAGGTCGTGCCGGCGCGCATCGCGGACATCGTCGCGGGCATTGCGCGCGGCTGCGCCGAGACGGGCACGGCCCTCGTCGGCGGCGAGACCGCCGAGCACCCCGGTCTGCTCGCCGATGACGACTACGACATCGCCGGAGCGGCGACGGGTGTCGTCGAGGCGGCGGATGTCCTCGGTCACGAGCGGATCGTCCCGGGTGATGTCGTGCTGGCCCTGGCCTCGAGCGGTCTGCACTCGAACGGCTTCTCGCTGGTTCGCCGGATCGTCAGCGACCGTGGGATCGGATACACCGACCGTGCCGACGAACTCGGTGTCGCGACATCCTGGGGCGAGGCACTCCTCGAACCCACTCGGCTCTACACGACCCCCCTCCTCCGCCTCGTCGACGATCTGCGACCCGGTGCCGGGGTCCACGCCCTGAGCCATGTCACGGGCGGCGGGATCGCGGCCAACCTCGCTCGGGTTCTCCCCCGGGGAACCTGGGTGGACGTCGACCGTGCGACCTGGTCGCCGTCTCCGGTCTTCCGCGTGCTGGCCGACGCGGGACACATCACGCTGGAGCAGACCGAGGGCACGTGGAACCTCGGCATCGGATTCCTCGCGGTCGTCGCGGCCGACCAGGCCGACGCCGCGGTGGCCGCGCTCGGTCGCGACGGGATCGCCGCCTGGCCCGTGGGCGTCGTGCGCGGCGATGCGCTGCCCGAGGGAGATTTCGAACAGGGGGCGAAGGGGGTCGACGGCGGCGCCGTGCGGCTCGTCGGTTCCTACGCGGATGGAGCGAACTAACCCCCATGTGCGGCATCGTCGGAATGGTCGGCCAGGGGCCGGTCAACCAGGAGATCTATGACTCCCTGCTGCTTCTGCAGCACCGCGGCCAGGACTCGACGGGCATCGCCACGGCCGAGCCGAACGGGATCTTCCACCTCGCGAAGGCGCGCGGGCAGGTGCGCGAGGCGTTCCGCACCCGTGACATGCGTGCGCTGCTCGGCACGATCGGGCTCGGTCACGTCCGCTACGCCACGAAGGGCACGGCGGGCAACGAAGAAGAGGCGCAGCCGTTCTACGTCAACGCCCCGTACGGCATCGTGCTGGTGCACAACGGCAACCTGACGAACACGCGTGAGCTCACGCAAGAGTTGTTCTCGAAGGACCGGCGTCACCTCAACACGAGCTCGGACACCGAGCTCCTGGTCAACGTCCTCGCCAACGAGCTCCAGGCGTCGATCTCGGGCCTCGACCTCGACCCCGACCAGATCTTCCAGGCCGTCTCGCGCGTGCACGAGCGCGTCGAGGGGTCGTACGCGACGATCGCCCTGATCGCGGGCCACGGGCTGCTCGCCTTCCGTGATCCGTTCGGCATCCGTCCCCTCATCCTCGGCACGCGCAAGACCGCGGCAGGCGGGTACGAGTGGATGGTCGCGTCCGAGTCCCTCGTGCTCGAGAACGGGGACTACGACGTCGTCCGTGATGTCATGCCGGGCGAGGCCGTGTTCATCGACCTCGAGGGGCACCTCCACACGCGCCAGTGCGCGAAGGACACGCGGCTGGCACCGTGCTCTTTCGAGTACGTCTACCTCGCGCGTCCCGACTCGATCATGAACGGCATCTCGGTGTACGAGGCCCGCCTGCGCATGGGCGACCGTCTTGCCGACACGATCGCCAAGTACACCCCGACCGGGACGATCGATGTCGTCATGCCCATCCCGGACTCGTCGCGGCCCGCCGCCATGCAGGTCGCTCGCAAGCTCGGCATCGAGTATCGCGAGGGGTTCTACAAGAACCGCTACGTCGGGCGGACGTTCATCATGCCCGGGCAGGCGGTGCGCCGAAAGAGCGTGCGGCAGAAGCTCAACGCCATGTCGAGCGAGTTCAAGGGCAAGAACGTCCTGCTGATCGACGACTCGATCGTGCGCGGCACGACGAGCCAGCAGATCATCCAGATGGCACGGGATGCGGGTGCCAAGACCGTGACGTTCGCATCGGCCGCCCCGCCCGTGCGTTTTCCGCACGTCTACGGCATCAACATGCCGTCGCGTCAGGAGCTCGTCGCTCATGGCCGCACGATCCCCGAGATCGCGGAAGAGCTCGGCTGCGACTACCTCGTCTATCAAGAGGTCGAGGACCTCAAAGCCGCGATCCTCGAGGGTTCGGACGTCACGGACCTCGATATGAGCTGCTTCGATGGGCACTACGTAACCGGCACGGTCTCGGAGGAGTACCTGGCGTGGGTCGAGGGGTCCCAGACGTCCTGACCGTCGGGCTGTTACGCCGACGTCGCCGGCCCGGGGTACGATCGCGCGCATGGCCTTCATCGAGGCGAGGGATCTCGTCAAGACCTATCAGCCCAAGGGCGCTCCCACCGTGCGGGCGCTCGACGGCCTCGACCTGACGGTTCCCGAGGGAACCGTCACCGCGCTGCTCGGGCCCAACGGCGCAGGCAAGACCACAACGGTGAAGGTCCTCACGACGCTGATCAAGCCCGACTCCGGATCGGCGCACATCAACGGAATCGACGTCCTCGCCGATCCCCAGGCCGTTCGACGCATGAGCGGGGCCAGCGGCCAGTATGCCGCGGTGGATGAGAACCTGACCGGTTTCGAGAACCTGCTCATGGTCGGTCTGCTGTATCACCTCGGCCGCAAGCGCGCGGCCGAGCGCGCGCATGAGCTCATCGAGCTGTTCGATCTGGTCGACGCGCAGAACCGCCCGGTGAAGGGATTCTCGGGCGGAATGCGGCGCCGGATCGACCTCGCGGGCGCCCTCGTGATCAATCCGCCCGTCCTCTTCCTGGACGAGCCGACCACGGGGCTCGATCCGCGGAGCCGGCTGGCGCTGTGGGACATCATCGAGTCGCTCGTGGCGGGCGGCACGACGGTGTTGCTGACCACGCAGTACCTCGAAGAGGCGGACCGCCTCGCCGATTCGATCTCGATCATCGACAACGGGCGGGTGATCGCCGAGGGTACGGCCGACGAGCTGAAGTCATCCGTGGGAGGGCAGCGCGTGGCGATCAGCTTCGCTCAAGAGGCGGATGCGCCCGCGGTCGAGCGGATTCTGCAGCGTCACGGCACCGGTACCGTCGTGTCCGATGGGGGACGCACGCTGGTCGTCCCCGTCGCCGACGGCGCGGACGCGCTGGGCAGCATCATGGCGGAAGTGGCTGCGGCCGGTATCGAATTGCACGACGCGGGGATGCGGCGACCGACCCTCGACGACGTCTTCCTGCAGCTCACCGGCCACGCGGCCGAGGCGACGTCAGACGAGGAGGCGGTGGCATGACGACGATCCCCCCGGGTGGGTCGGCCTCCCGCACGTCCACCGCGGCACTCCAGCCGCTTCCCGGCAGCGCGATCAGCCGGTTCTTCTCCGACGGCTACGTCGCGACGTGGCGGAACATCAAGAAGATCGTGCGCGTGCCCGACATCCTGGTGTTCACGCTCATCCAGCCCATCATGTTCGTGCTGCTGTTCACCTTCGTGTTCGGCTCGTCGATCGACATCCCCGGCGAGAGCTACACGTCGTTCCTGATGGCGGGAATCTTCGCGCAGACGATCGTGTTCGGCTCGACCTACTCCGGCTCGGCCATGGCGCAGGATCTGAAGGACGGGATCATCGACCGATTCCGCACGCTGCCGATGAACGGGTCCGCGGTCCTGATCGGGCGAACGGTGGGTGACCTCGTCATCAACGTGCTCTCGCTCGTGGTGATGATGCTGACCGGGTTGCTGGTCGGTTGGCGCGTCGAGTCGTCGGTCGTGGGCTTCGTGGCGGGCGTCGGACTGCTCATCCTGTTCTCGTACGCGTTCTCGTGGGTGATGAGCTTCCTCGGACTCTCGGTACGGAGCCCCGAGGTCATCAACAACGCCTCGTTCCTCATCCTCTTCCCGCTCACGTTCATCTCGAACGCATTCGTGCCGAGCGAGAATCTGCCGGGTCCCCTCCGCGTCTTCGCGGAATGGAACCCCGTGTCCGCGCTGGTGCAGGCGGCCCGTGTGCTCTTCGGCAACGTTCCCGAGAACTCCCCGACGGCCGACGCATGGCCGTTGCAGCACCCGGTGATCTATGTGCTGATCTTCGCCGTGGTCATGCTTGCCGTGTTCGTGCCGCTATCCGTGCGGAAGTTCGCGACGCTCAGCCGCTGATCGCACCGGCTGCCCTGGCGTGGAGCTCGCTGAGGGGGAGGGCTAGGCCTTCTCGTCCTCGTACTCGTCTGCCCACTTGTCGACGTACAGGTCGTCGTTCGTGTGCCCGAGCTCGCGTTCGAGCGCGGTGTAGTTGACCGACGGGCTGTAAGACTTGAGCTCGCGAGCGATCTTTGTGTGTTTCGCCTTCTGACGGCCACGACCCATGCGAGACCCCCTCACGACTAGAGCGGCGGACATGTCTGAGGTGCCCGAAGCATTCACGAGACCGGCTCGAGGCCGGTAAGAGTAGCATTCAGAATAGCACGGGCGCACGAGGGCAAGCCGGGGGCGCCACCACCGTGAGGGAGTAGCGATGACCGATATGAGCCCGGAATCCCCGAGCGGCGACACGGGCGGAGCGCGTGATACCGCCCTCCACGGGGCGGTCATCGTCGCCGTGGTGCCCGGTCAATCCGCGCGAGTGATGCGCGAGGGGGCCCACTTCGCCCGCCTCATGCAGGCGCCGCTCGTGATCGTGCACGTCGACATGACGCGGTTCGTCACGTACGAGGACCCGGATGGCTACGTCCACTCGGCACCCATCGACATCGATGTCGCGCCCGGGGGCGCAGAGCTCGAAGCAGTGCGTCAGGCCGCGCACGATGCCCTCGATGCACAGGGCGTGGCGTGGGAGTTGCGTCAGCTCGTCGGTGACCCCGCGATCGCGTTGAAGGGCCTGGCCGAACGTCTCGACGCCAAGCTGCTCGTCGTCGGCACCCGCGACCGGGGAATCGGCGAATCGATCCGCGAGTTCTTCACGGGATCGGTGGCCGCGCGCCTGGCCCATCGCCAGCATCGCCCGATCCTCGTCGTGCCGCTCGGCACGGCGGCGGCCGACGACGAGGACCTTTGGCCCCAGGACTGAGAACGGGGCGGTCAATTCGGCCGCCCCGTCACTCGTTCCTGTTCTGCGTCAGTTGGCGTCGATCACCGCAGCGCGGACCGCAGCTCGCGCATGGCGTTCTCGACGTTCGTCGCGAGATCGTCGACGACGGATGTCTCGAGCACGCCGCCGCGTGCCACGTGCGTGCGCAACTCGGCGCGGAGGCGACCGCGGAAGTCGTTCACGATCGCATCGGCGCGGTGCAGCTCTTCGCGGCTGCGGGTTCGCGGGTCTTCCGAACGCGGGGTCGCGGTGTCCGCCTTGAGTTCTTCGCGAGCCGATGCCGCGAGGTCCGCGCGAAGGCTCTTCATCGCCTCGCGTACGCTCCCGCGCACCTCGTCCGCGATGAGGCGGACGGAGTCGGCGAGGCCTGCCTCGATGCCCTCGAGGTCGCCCGCGCGGGATGCCACCTCGGCGCGTCCGGCCGGCGTGATCTCGTAGATCGTCTTGCGACCGTCGATGCTCTTGGTCACGAGCCCCTCCTCTTCGAGCTTCGCGAGCCGCGGATAGATCGTGCCCGCGCTCGGGGTGTAGGTGCCGCCGGTGCGGTCCGAGAGTGCCTGAATGATGTCGTAGCCATGCCGAGGTGCCTCGTCGAGGAGGTTGAGCAGGTAGAGGCGCAGGTCGCCGTGGGAGAAGACGGGACTCATAGCGCGTCCTGGGAACCGTGGTCGGATTCGTTCTGGTCTGCGCTGCCGGCGTCGGTGACGGGTGCGGCGTCCATCGGGGGCCGCCGTAGAACGGTGACGTCGCCGGACACCGTGTTGGTGCGGATGTCGGCGAAGGTCCCGCTGAGTTCGCCGGTCGAACCGGTGAAGTTGGTGGGACCGGACCCCGACCGCACGACGCCGTCCACCTGTACGCGTCCGCTGACGCTCCGCGCGACGTAGTTGGCGGCCAATGCCTGGTCGAGCCGAACGGTCGCGTTGCCGTTGACCGTGTTGAGGCTGATCTGGTTGACGGCGCCCGTCGTGTCCAGCATGACGCTGCCCGAAACGGTGTCCACGGTGGCCTTGCGCAGACTGCCGGTGGCCGCGACGTCGCCCGACACGCTGTTCGCGCTGAGGGCACCGACGAGTCGGTGTGCCTGCACGTCGCCCGAGACGGCGTTGACCTGCAGGTCGCCGGTGAGCCCGTCGACGATGATGTCGCCCGAGACCGTGTTCAGCCGGACGTCGTTCTCGAGGCCCGCCACGAGCGCGCTCGCGGAGACGACGCCGAGATTCAGGGCGATGTTGCGTGGTACGGCGACGCTGATCTCGGCCTTGGGCCCGCCGGTCCCGAAGTTGCGGAAGACCTCGAGGAAGTTGTCCCACCGCAGCTGCGGGTGATCGATCTCGATGGTGTCGCCCGTCGCTTCGATACGCAGATCCTTGATCGTGACGGCGTGGACCTCGATGCGGATTCCGGGCTCGTCGTGGGCGATGACGTCGATCTGGCCACCCACCAGGCCTACCTTCAGCTTGCGGACGGACTCGATGTCGATCACGCGCGATTCGCCCGGGTGGACGATCCACTTTTCCAATGTCATGGCACGCTCCTTGAGATTCGAAGACACGATATATCGTGAGTACAGAATAACACGATATATCGTGAGTACAAGGGTGTCGTCGGGAGAAGACGAACCGGTTTGACATTGACGCAGCGTCAACGCCTAGCGTGGCTTCTCGAAGGGGGAGCGACATGGAATGGACGATCCAGGAGGTGGCGCGGAGCGCCGGGACGACGAGCCGTGCACTGCGTCACTACGACGCGATCGGGCTGCTGCATCCGATCCGCGCCGCATCCGGTGGACAGCGGATCTACGACAGTGCCGGCCTCTTGCGCCTGCAACGGATCCTTCTGCTGCGCGGCCTGGGAGTCGGTCTGTCGCGCATCGCCCGCATCCTCGACGAGACGGCGGCCGCCGACGAAGCAGATGCCCTCGCCGAGCACGCTGCGGCCCTGCGCGAAGAGCGCGAGCGGCTGACGCGACAGATCACGGCCGTCGAGAAGACGATCGCGGCATTGAGAGGGGGTGAAGAATTGATGATGGACACGATGTTCGATGGATTCGACCACACCGCGTACCGCGACGAGGTCGAGACCCGTTGGGGAGCGGAGGCCTATTCCCGCAACGACGCCTGGTGGCGCGGCATGTCGGCCGACGACAGGTCAGCGTGGCAACAGCGCGCCGCGGACCTCGCGCGTGACTGGATCCGTGCCGCCGAAAGCGGCGTCGCGGCAGACTCTCCGATCGCCCTGGGTATGGCCCGTCGTCACGTCGAGTGGCTCGCGGGCATGCCGGGGACGCCGTCGGGTGCCGACATGCGTGCGTACGTCACGGGTCTCGCCGACATGTACGTCGCCGATCCGCGGTTCGGCGCAAACTACGCCACGGCGGACGGAGGAACGGCGGGAGCGGAGTTCGTTCGCGACGCGCTGCACACTTACGTGGGGCGCGAGCTGTAGCCGCAAGAGCGGATCCCGAAAAGACGGATGCCGCGGTCCAGCACGATAGCTGGACCGCGGCATCCGCGGCGGAAGGCCTACGCGCGCACCCGAAACGCGCGCGGCCGGACATCTCTAGACCTTGCTTCGACCCGTGATGAGGCGGAGCAGGAACATGATCAAGGCGATCACGGCGAGCACGATGGCGACCCAGATCAGCCAGTTGGCTGCAGACCAGATGCCGCCGGTGATGGCCAGCACGACCGCGATGATGATGATGATGAGGGCTGCGAGGTTCATGGTGAGGCTCCTTTGTGTTTCGTCCGCTCGGTCGTGCGCCGGGCTCATGCCTCGGCGGACGCACGCGGACGGTGTGCGGGTGGCACTGACAGCAGACGCTATGCGGGTCCCGGAGAGCGTGCGAGGGGGTTGACGGGCCTGCACGGACGGTGCTAATCGCGACGCGGGCACAGTGATACGTGCGACGAGCATGTGCGCGTGGGGTCCGCGCATGGCTGTCCCGGGTCGAGTCCGGATGCCGGGTGTCAAGTCCTCCCTCGAGGGGCGCCGAAGGCGCTAGGTTTCGACGGGATCGCACGTCGCGGTCGGGGACGGGGGAGTGCGGGGCGATGACGGCTGCACGAGCAGGGAGTTCTGGCGCACGCCGCCTCGTCCGGGTCCGCCCCCTCGAAGACCCCGGTCTGCGACGCATCCGGTCCGGATCCGGATTCCGATACGCCGACCACCGCGGCAAGCCGGCATCTGCACGTGACGTCGCACGCATCGAAGCTCTGGTGATCCCGCCCGCGTGGCGGGACGTCTGGATCGCCCGTGAGGCTCGGGGACACATCCAGGCCGTCGGCACGGACGATGCGGGTCGACGACAGTACCTGTATCACTCCGCATGGAGCTCCACGCGCGACCGCGGCAAGTTCGCGCGGGCGTTGCAGCTAGCCGAGGTGATCCCCCGGGCTCGAGCGCGAGTCACGACGGCCTTGCGCCGAGAGCAGCTCGACCGCGAGCGGGTGCTCGGCGCGGCGTTCCGGTTGCTCGATCAGGCTGCGCCCCGCGTCGGGTCCGCCCGCTACCTGAAAGCGAACGGCAGCCGGGGCCTGACCACGCTGATCCGCAGGGATGCGACGGTCGAGGGAACCGTGGTCACCCTCTCGTTCCCCGCCAAGAGCGGCAAGCGGGCGCTGATCGACGTCGACGATGCGGATCTCGCCCTCGTCATCACGCAGCTCGTCGCCGGTCGACCGCGTTCGCCCCTGCTCGCGTACGAGCGGGGCCGACGGCGTGTCGCGCTCACGTCGCGTGACGTCAATGCGCACGTGCGCGCGCTCACCGGCGGATCGTTCACGGCGAAGGATTTCCGGACGCTCCGTGGCACGATCCTCGCCGCGGAAGCGCTGGCGCGCATCGGGCCCGTTGCGACGAAGTCCGACCGCAAGCGGGCCGAGCAGCTGGCCGTTCGGGCCACGGCGGAGTCGTTGGGGAACACCCCCGCCGTGGCGCGCGGGAGCTACATCGATCCCCGCGTGTTCCGCGCCTACGAGAGGGGCCGGCTCCTGGATCTGAACGTGGCCGCCGAGACGGCCATTCGCGAGCTGCTCACGGGGTAGGAGGGCGCCGACGGATGCGATACTGATCAGGATACGTTCGCGTATCGTTCCCCGGACTCCGGCTCGGTGTCCGCGCCGTCTCACATCGAAGGCCGACCGTGTCGAATCTCGCCATTCTGAGCCTGAAGAACCGCGCGCTCATCGCCCTCATCACGATCGTGGCGGCTGTGTTCGGCGGGCTCGCGCTGACCAGCCTGAAGCAGGAGCTGATCCCGTCGATCGAGTTCCCGCAGCTCGCCATCGTCACGGCCTACCCGGGTGCCTCACCGGAAGTCGTGAACACGGATGTCTCGACGCCGATCGAGACGGCCATTCAGGGCATCGCGGGGCTCGAGTCGACGGTCGCGACGAGCACCACGAACGCGTCCATCATCTCGGCGTCGTTCACCTATGGCACGAACCTCGCGACGGCCGAGCAGAAGATCACCCAGGCGATCAACCGCATCGACGCTCAGCTGCCCGAGTCCGTCGAGCCGAACGTGATCTCCGCGAGCTTCGACGACTTCCCCGTCATCCAGCTCGCCGTCACCGGCTTCGATGACGCGCTGTCGATCCAGGCGCAGCTCGAGAAGAGCGTGATCCCGGATCTCGAGGATGTCGACGGCGTGAACGCCGCGCAGATCGTCGGGGGCATCGGTCAGAGGATCACCATCACGCCGGACAGGGCGTCGCTGGCGGCCGCCGGGTTCAGCCAGCAGGCCATCCGGGACGCCCTCGATCAGAACGGCGTGTTGTTTCCCGGCGGTCAGATAACCGAGGCCGACCAGTCGCTCACGGTGCAGACCGGTGCCAAGATCACGACCGTCGATGAACTCGCTGCACTGCCGCTCGTGCCGACGAGCGCCGATCAGTTCGGACCCGAGACGGTGACGATCGGGGATGTCGCCACCGTCGTGGAGGACACGGACCCGGTCACGTCGATCTCTCGCGTCGATGGAGAGCCGGCTCTGACGATCGCCATCACGAAGCTGCCCGCTGCCAACACCGTCGACGTGTCGCGCGGCGTGCTCGCGCTCCTGCCGGAGCTCGAGCGGAGCCTGGGAGGACCGACGTTCACGGTCGTGTTCGACCAGGCCCCGTACATCCAGCAGTCGATCGAGTCGCTCGCACAGGAGGGCCTGCTCGGGCTCGTCTTCGCGGTGCTCGTCATCCTGCTGTTCCTGCTGTCGGTGCGTTCGACGCTCGTCACGGCGATCTCGATTCCGACCAGCGTTCTCATCACGTTCATCGGGATCCAGGCGTTCGGGTACTCCCTCAACATCCTCACCCTGGGTGCGCTGACGATCGCGATCGGGCGGGTGGTCGATGACGCGATCGTCGTGATCGAGAACATCAAGCGCCATTACGTGGGCGACGCGGACAAGACCGCATCCATCCTGCTGGCCGTGCGTGAGGTCGCCGCGGCCATCACCGCGTCTACGCTCACGAGCGTCGCCGTCTTCCTGCCGATCGTCTTCGTCGGCGACGTCACCGGCGAGCTCTTCCGGCCGTTCGCGCTCACCGTCACGATCGCGATGCTCGCCTCGCTCTTCGTGGCGCTGACGATCGTGCCCGTGCTGGCCTACTGGTTCCTCCGCCCGGGCAAGCCGCTGGTCGACGCCGACGGTGCTGCCGTCGACCCCGAGTCACCGAGGGCACCGCACACGCGCCTGCAGAAGTCGTACCTGCCGATCCTCACCTGGACCCTCAAGCACTCGTGGATCACGCTGGCGCTGGCGCTCGTCGTGCTCGGCGGCACGGCCGCGGCGGCGCCGTTCATGAAGACGAACTTCCTCGGCGACTCCGGACAGAACACCTTCACCGTGACGCAGAATCTCGGCCCTGCGGCAAGCCTCGAAAGCGAGGACGCCGCCGCGGTGCGGGTGGAAGAGGTGCTCCTGGGCATCGATGGCATCGAGACCGTCCAGGTCTCGATCGGATCGAGCGGTTCGGCGCTTCGTGACGCATTCTCGGGCGGCGGCGCGGGTATCACCTACTCGATCACGACCGACTCGGACGCGGATCAGGTCGCGTTGCGTGAGCGTGTTCAGACGACGCTGGCCGATCTCGACGGTGCCGGCGAGATCGCGGTAGGCGGGTCCGGAGGAGGCTTCGGGTCGAGCGACATCGAGGTCGACGTGAGTGCCCCCGACCGCGCGACGCTCGAGCAGGCGACGGCGGACGTCGCTGACGCACTCGGTGGGCGCGACGGCATCGGTCAGGTGACCAGCAATCTGTCCGCATCGCTGCCGTACATCGCGGTCGTCGTCGATCGTGAAGCCGCTGCCGCCCGTGGCCTGTCCGAGGTCGCGGTGGGTGCGCTCGTCTCGGGCGCGATGCAGCCCCAGGCGATCGGGTCCATCGAGATCGATGACACGGCCCTGACCGTCTACCTCGCGGCATCCGTATCTCCCGCCAGCCTCGATGAGCTACGGGCGCTCGAGGTGCCGACGGCGACCGGCCCCGTTCGGCTGGACCAGATCGCCACCGTCGACGAGACGGACGGACCGACCTCGATCACGACCCAGCGCGGGCAGCGAACCGCGACGATCACCGTCACGCCCTCGACGGACAACCTGAACGCCGCCTCGGCGTCGGTCACCGAGGCCCTGGCGGACATCGACCTGCCGGTGGGTGCCGACGCCGAGGTGGGTGGGGTCGTATCGCAGCAGCAGGACGCCTTCACCCAGCTCGGCATCGCGCTGCTGGCCGCGATCCTGATCGTCTACATCATCATGGTCGCGACGTTCAAGTCGCTACGGCAGCCCCTGCTGCTGCTGGTATCTGTGCCATTCGCCGCCACGGGAGCTATCCTGCTGCAGATCGTGACCGGTGTTCCTCTCGGGGTCGCGTCGCTGATCGGCGTTCTGATGCTGATCGGCATCGTCGTGACGAACGCCATCGTGCTCGTCGATCTGGTCAATCAGTACCGCGAGAAGGGGCTGAGCGCATACGAGGCCACGATGGCGGGGTCCGCGCGACGGCTGCGCCCCATCCTGATGACAGCCCTGGCGACGATCTTCGCGCTCCTGCCGCTGGCGCTCGGCATCACGGGCCACGGAGGATTCATCTCGCAGCCGCTGGCGATCGTCGTCATCGGCGGGCTGGTCTCATCGACGGTGCTGACCCTGGTCGTGCTGCCGACGCTCTACAACCTGGTCGAGGGTGCTAGTGAGCGGCGAGACGCTCGCCGGGGCGGCGCCGCATCGTCTGATTCAGGGCCGCACGAGCCGGACCCCCGCGGAACGGACGGCGGACAGTCGACGCGCGAGACGGCCGAAGCGGGCTCACCGCTGCTCGGCGGGTATCCGGCGGCAGCGCCCGTGCAGCAGACCCGTCGGGTGCGCCGCGGCGAACACGACGGCTGACGAGGACGGGGCGGCGCGGGCGGCCCGTCGCGACGTCGCGGCGCGGGACGGATGCCGACACCGGCGCGGGAGTCGATACCTCAGCGGGCGGAAGCGCGATCGGCGAGTGCCGCGTCTCGACGCAGGTCGCGAAGACGGCGATCCAGCCGAACATCAGGCCGAAGGCGACGATCTCGAAGGCGGCGAGGTTGATCACGCCGAAGATGAAGACGGTCGCGCCCACCACGAGAATTGCCGCGATGGCGCCGGTTGCGCGCGTGAGGCGCGGGGGGAGGCCACGCAACAACCACGGCGTGAGGATGAGCAGTGCCGCGAACGACAGGGTCATTCCCGTGGCCGCGCGGTCGTGCAGGAACTGCTGCTGGTTCACCGGGATGAACCCCACCATCGCCATGTGAAAGCCCACGCACGCGACCAGGATCGCGAAGACGCGCGGTGCGCGGACGCTCCGCAGCCGTTCCTGGCGTCGGGCGTTGATCAGAACGCGACGGACACGGAACGAGAATGCGACGATCAGGGTGCCGGTCGCGATGAGTGTGCCGTTGAACATGTAGCCCGAGAAGGCGTGGAATGTTCCCAGCTGGCTGAAGTGCAGCTGCCACCAGTCCGGGTCGGGCGTCGTCAGGATCGACGTGAGCGACCCGAGGACCGTCAAGGACATGAGCATCCCGACCGCGTGGATCGTCTCGTTGCGCGACGCCGCCAGCGTGGCGACCAGCGAAACGATCGCGATGCTCACCCCCGCTGCGACCGTCGCCTGCAGCGCGGTGACGTGAGCGCCGCCCGTGAGGTTGTTCAACAGGATGAAGGCGAGGGCGACCAGCAGTCCCGATATGAGCGCCTGCGCCAGGCCCGCCGAAACCGCGTCGATCCGGTGGCTCCAGTGGCCGTCGTGCTGGCCCCGTGCGATCGATACCTCGGTGCGCCGCGTGTACGCGCGATACGCCAGGACCCCGCCCGTCGCGGCGGCCGCGAAGGCGGCAAGCATGCCCACCGACCAGTGGCCCCAGAGGGGTACGGTGGGGTCGCCAGGGGTCGCACCGAGCGTGAGCACCGTGGCGCCCACCGCGAGGATTGATGCGCGGAGGGCGCGCCAAGCGCGCAAGTTGGACGGGGCGATGTTGACGGAGGGTGTGACGAGACCGGGGGGTGTCACGTCCAGACCTTTCGGGGGGTGTCGGGATGCGTGGCTATTGCGAGGAGTATAGCGGGCTATCATTTCCGCCAGCGGCCATTTAGCCCCCTGGAGACCCGTACATGAGAGTTATCTCATGTACGGGTCAGTTCAATCCCCCAACTCAGCGACCAGGATTCGGCGTAGGCGAGCCATTTCAGGCCTCGTCCGGAGTTGAAAGCATCCGCGGGCGCGGTCATCGGCTCGATTGCCACCGCGAGCGACTGGCCCGGATAGCGGTCCGTGGTGAAGACCTGAGCGAAGTCGAACCCCGGCCCCTGCCACAGGACGAGCGATCGACCATCCGGAGCCGTCAGTGAGTGACGGATGAGTCCGTCGTCATCGCGGGCGAGTCCCGAATACGCGGTGTCGAGGGTGACGTCGCCGAGCCGTCGGCCCTCGCGCAGGTCGTTGCCCGGGCCCACCGGTTCTTCACCCGTCGGCACGAGCTGCTTGTCCACGACGAATCGATGGGTACCGGACGAGCGCAGGACGAGGTCGCGCGTAGGAACGCCGCCGATCATCAGGTAGGGGTGGGTTCCGACGGCGACCGGCGCGGCATCCTTCCCGACGTTCACGATCTCGTGCGTGACGGTGACACCTGTCTCGGCCAGTGCATACGTCACGCGGGTCGACAGGTGGAAGGGGTATCCCGTCTGCGGGTAGACATCGGCCTGGAGCGTCACCCGGTCCGCCTCGACCTCGATGGCCTGATAGGCGGCGAAGCGCAACAGGCCATGGGAGGCATTGTTGAGCGCGGGCTCCGTGATCGCGAGTCGGCGGGGCTTGCCGTCCTGCATCCAGGCGCCGTCACGAATCCGGTTCGGCCACGGCACGAGCACGACACCGGATGCCGCCGGAGAGGGTGCATCGGGCGGGTAGGGCGGAACGAGGTCGACGCCGCCCACCGTGAGACCCCGAAGCGCGGCACCGACCTGCGTGATGTGCGCGCCGACGCCGGTGTGCGCGTTGCGAAGGACGAACTGCGCTCCCGTGGGTCCCGTTCGCACGTCGCGTGCCTCTGAGGTGAATGTCACGGGTGGAGCCTCCTTCAGTCGACCGCGACCGGCCGAACATTCCCATGCTATTCAACCGTCGGCGCGCTCCCCGTCGCGTCGTACCCGGCTTCGTCCCAGCTCCGGACTGCCCCCGTGCGGTAGTGTTGTGCGGTCGGCTCTGGACACCGCGCGCTTGTGCGGATGGGTTTGTGAGTCCAAGGGGCCGATGGTGGGGGCGAATCCGCCCCGGCGACCATCACGTTGAATGGCCCCCGGCCGACGAGAGTCCGGGTAACTCCGACCGCGATCAGACGCAGATCTGACCGGCGCACTCTGGTGCGATCAGTGGAGTGCTGTTCTCACATGAGACAACCCAGAAGGACACCACCATGCCCAAGAACAAGAAGCCGGCCGGCGGCCGACCCGCCAAGAACTTCGAACCGCGTCGCGGCGAGAAGACCCCCTATCAGGACCGCAAGCGTCAGGGCGCGGCAACCGAAGCCCGCACGCAGAAGCCGGGAAGCCGCAGCGCTGGTCACCGTGGCTTCCGTGGTTCGTCTGAAGAGTCGGGCGCGCCCAAGGCCCGCTGGACCTCGGCGCAGCGCGCGGGTCGTGAAGAAGCCCGCGGCATCCGCACCCACGCGCAGGGCGACCGCCCGGCTCGTTCGTTCGAGGAGCGTCCGGCCCGTTCGTTCGACAACCGTCCCCTGCGCGATGGTGCGGAGCGTCCCGCGCGTCGTGAGTACGACAACGACCGGCCCGCCCGCCCCTACGGTGAGCGTCCGGCCCGTTCGTTCGACAACCGTCCCCCGCGCGATGGTGCGGAGCGTCCCACGCGTCGTGAGTACAACAACGACCGGCCGGCGCGCACCTACGGTGAGCGGCCCGCGCGTTCGTTCGATGAGCGCCCGGCACGGTCATTCGACGACCGCCCGAAGCGTTCGTTCGAGGGCCGTCCCCCGCGCGGTCGTGACGAGCGTCCCGCCCGTTCGTTCGACGAGCGTCCCGCGCGCTCGTACGACAACCGACCGTCGCGCGACGGCGCGGAGCGTCCCGCGCGTCGTGAGTACAACAACGATCGCCCGGCTCGGACGTATGGCGAGCGTCCCGCGCGGTCGTTCGACGACCGCCCCAAGCGTTCGTTCGACGACCGCCCGAAGCGCGAATACAACAGCGATCGCCCCCGTCGCGATGACCGCAACGGTGCACCCGCGGGCCGTTCCGACTGGTCGAAGAAGCCCGAGCGCACCGCATCGCACGAGCAGCACGTCGACGTCGTGCACGAGCGGCTGCAGGCCGAAGCCATCCAGGCGACGGATGTCGACGGCGTGAGCTTCGGCGATCTGGGACTGGGCGACAACATCGTCCGCGCCCTCGCCGATCTCGGTGCCGCCGCACCGTTCGCGATCCAGGCCGCGACCATCCCCGAGATCATCGCGGGCCGCGACATGCTCGCCCGCGGTCGCACGGGCTCGGGCAAGACGATCGCCTTCGGCGCTCCGATGGTCGAGAACGTGCTCCGCGGCCAGGCCGGCCAGCGACGCGAGTTCGGTCGCAAGCCGAAGGCGCTCATCCTCGCCCCGACCCGCGAACTCGCTCTGCAGATCGACCGCACGATCCAGCCGATCGCCCGCAGCGTCGGGCTCTTCACGACCCAGATCTACGGCGGCGTGCCCCAGGCGCGTCAGGTCGGTGCGCTCAAGAAGGGCGTCGACATCATCATCGGTACCCCCGGACGCATCGAAGATCTCATCAACCAGGGCCGCCTCGACCTGAGCGAGGTCCAGGTCGCGATCATCGACGAGGCCGACCACATGTGCGAGCTCGGGTTTCTCGAGCCCGTGCAGCGCATCCTGCGGGAGACATCCGACGGCTCGCAGAAGCTGCTCTTCTCGGCGACGCTGGACCGCGAGGTCTCGGCGCTCGTCGACGAGTTCCTCGTCGAGCCGGCCGTGCACGAGGTCGCCGGTGAAGACCAGGCCTCCAGCACGATCGAGCACCGCGTGCTCGTGATCGACCACCGCAACAAGGCCGAGATCCTCAGCCGCTTGGTCGACCGCGACGGCAAGACCCTGGTCTTCGCCCGCACCCGCGCGTTCGCCGAGATGCTCGCCGAGCAGTTCGCCGACGAGGGCATCCCGGCCGTCGCTCTGCACGGCGACCTCAACCAGCAGAAGCGCACGCGCAACCTCGAGCGTCTGACGTCGGGACGGGTCAACGTGCTCGTCGCGACGGATGTCGCGGCACGCGGCATCCACGTCGACGACATCGACCTGATCATCCAGGCCGACGCTCCCGACGAGTACAAGACGTACCTGCACCGCTCGGGCCGTACCGGTCGCGCGGGCAAGCAGGGGCGCGTCGTCACGCTGATCACGCGCCAGCGTCGTCGCAAGATGACCGAGATGCTCGAGCGCGCCGAGATCGTCGCACCGTTCCAGGACGCGGCGCCCGGCGACGACGTGATCGACGAGCTCGCGGGTGGTCTGACCGCGGCCGAGTTGACCGCGTAACGAGCACACATCCGAAAGGGCGCCCCGGGTCATTCGGGGCGCCCTTTCGCGTCGGGTTCGTCGCGTGGGGTTCGGGGTTGCGTCACTGAGCTCGTCGAGGCGACCGGTTGTGCCCGGTCTGCCCCGGCGAGGTACGGATAGGGTTGCGGGCATGCGCGCCGCCCTCGCCCTCTGGCGCTCGACCCACCCCGGTCCGACGCTCGTCGTCACCGCTCTCTCGCTCGGTCTCGGCATCGCGGCGGGCCTGGATGCCTGGCGCGTCGCCGTGCTCGTGATCGCGGTGTTCTCCGGGCAGCTCTCCATCGGCCTGTCGAACGACGCGATCGACAGCGACCGGGATCGCCGCGTCGGACGCAGCGACAAGCCGATCGCGCGCGGCGATGTGTCGCTTCGCGCGGCCTGGGTCGCGGCTCTCGGGTCACTGGTGATCGCGCTCGTCCTCACGGGATGGCTCGGGCTCGGGGCGCTCGCGGCCCACGCCATCGTGCTGGCCTCGGCCTGGGCTTACAACGCCGGGCTGAAGTCCACGGCGATCTCGATCGTCCCGTTCCTCGTGAGCTTCGGGCTCTTCCCCTCGGTCGCCACCCTCTCAGCCCCGGAGCCCGCTCTGGCCGCTTGGTGGTCCACGCTCGCGGGCGCGATCCTGGGCGCCGCCGTGCACCTCACGAACGTGCTGCCCGACCTGGACGACGATCGAGTGACCGGGATTCGGGGGTTTCCCCATCGGACCGGGGCGCGGTGGTCGGCCGTGCTCGCGGCGCTCGGGATCATCGTCGGAGCGGTCGCGGTCGTGTGGGGTTCGGCGAACGGCGACGTCCAGCGCGTGGGCCCCCTGTCGTGGGTGTTCGCCGCGGTCGTCATGGTTGCCGCCATTGCGACGATCGTGCTGGCCGTGACCCGCACCCCGGGTCGCGTCCTGTTCCGGCTCGTGATGTTCGCCGCCCTCGTGCTGGCGCTCCAGCTCGTGCTGTCGGGTGGCGGGCTGACGGGCTGAGGCGCTCGAGTATTCAGGACCGAGTCCGCGAGGCGGGGTCGAAGCCCATCGCGTATGCCCGCGTCAGCATGTTGCCGGTGATCCCGCGGAGCGCCAGGCCGACAGCCGCCCGGCGTGCTCGGGTCGTTGCGCGGCCCCCCGCCCGGCCCAGCGCGGTGTTCGCCGCGGCGATGCGACCCGACAGAACAGCCGCCGCCAGCCGACGACGTTCCCACCCTGCGAGTTCCCGTTCGGGCGCGACGCCGTCCCTCACCCACAGCGCGAGCAGGGGAGCGAGGGTGGCCGCGTCGATCAGGCCGAGATTCATGCCCTGACCCCCGATGGGGCTGACCTCGTGCGCGGCGTCGCCGATCGCGAAGACCGCGCCGCCGCGCATCGCGGGAACGAGCGAACGGCGAACCCCGAATGCCGTCGCCGCCCGGATGCCATCGGCCCCGGATGCGGTCCCCATCCGTCGTTCCACGATGGCGCGCAGACGGTCTGTCGCGGCGTCCCCCTCCTCGACACCGCCTTCCTCGACCCAGGCGACATACCGGCGCATCCCGTCCGGCAGAGGGAACGACTCGAGTACGCCGTCGGGCTCGAGTCGCACGACGGCGGAGTCGCCGTCGCGACTCGTGTCGGGAGCATCCGTCATCAGGTACCGATCGGGGTAGGTCTTCGTGCGCACGGCCGCGGTGAGCGGGCTGATCGTGCGTCCCCGCGATCCCGTGGCGACGACGACGATCCGTGATCGTTCGACCGTCGCTCGCCCGGCGCGGTCGACGATCTCCACCTCGACGGCAGGCCCCCGTTGAGAGACGCGTTGCGCTGTCAGCCCGCGGCGGACGGCGGGTGCGTCCCAGGCGTCCGCGGTCGCGGCGAGCGCGGCCTCGGTTGCGTGCTGGGGGAGCGTGGCGACATACGGATGCCTCGAGTGCAGCCGATCGAAGTGGACCGTGCCGAGGCGTCGTCCCTGCGCCAACGCAACGCCGGTGCGAACCCGTCGAGCGGCGGCGAGCAGTCGATCCGTTGCGCCCGACTGCTCGAGCGCCGTCAATGCCGCGGAGTGCACGCCGACGGCCCGGGTCCCCGCAGATCGGTCCGCGCGTCCCTCGATGACGGTCGCCTCGACGCCGAGGCGCGCGAGTTCGGCGGTGAGCATCACGCCGACCGGCCCGGCACCGACGATGAGCACGTCGTTCATGCCGCGAGGTTTCGGACGGCGAGGAGGCGGAAGGGCGCCGGGCGCTCGACGAGCCACCCCTCCGGTACCAGCCCGGCGAGCTCGGTCGGCGTCCAGCTGCGGCGGATCGAGCGGAGGCCGTCGGTTCGCAGAAGGGTGCCCGGTGCCAGCGGGGTGATGCCGACGGCGTAGGCGGCGTAGGCCAGGCGCGAGCGGGCGATATCGGAGTGCAGGGCGAGGCGGGTGGCGAGGCGCGCCGAGTCCTCGAGCACCGTACGCAGTTCGGCGGGCGTGAGGTGGTGCATGACGTGGCTCGACAGGGTCACGTCGAAGCGTTCGCCCGAATCTGCCAGCCGAGTGCTGTCGGTCAGCCGGTACTCGATGCGAGGCACGGGTCGCGCGGCGCGCGCGACGGCGAGGCTCCGCTCGTCCGGATCGATTCCGACACCGGTCACGTCGAAGCCGTCCGCCCTCGCGCGTGCGACGAGTCCACGCAGCACATCGCCCCCACCGCATCCGATGTCCAGCAGACGCACGGGACCCGGTGCCGTGGCCAGCGCTGGTCTGACGCGCGTCCGGTACACGGTGCCCCAGGCGGCGATCAGTCGGTTGACGAGGGTGAAGCGCTCGAGGGTCGCGCGCAGCCGATCGGGGTCGCAGTCGGGGTCGTCCATGAGCTCGCGCAGGTTCTCGGCGCGTTCGTTCAGGGTCGGACGCCCCCGGCCGGTGGTCACCCGGGCCATCCGGGTCATCCCGCGGTGATCGGCTCGGGGCGGAGTCCGGCGATCTCGTCGGCGTTCACGACCGTCGGCACACGGGCCGTGAGGAGCGCCGACTCGACGGTCAGTCCCGGGCCGAACGCGACCCCGATCGCCCGCGAACCGTCCACCAGGTCCGGTTCCTCGAGCATCCGCGCGAGGATGAAGAGCACGGTCGCCGACGACATGTTGCCGTATCGCCGCAGAACGTCGCGCGAGAGCTCGAGGGCGTCGCCCGGCAGATCCAGTGCGGTCTCGAAGCGATCCAGGATGCTCCGGCCTCCGGGATGCACGAGCCACCGGTCGACCCGCCCGTCGCGCGCGAGGACGGGCGCGAGCGCATCGCGCACCTCGCGCCCCACGATGCGGGGGACCTCGGCCGTCAGGGTCATCTCGAACCCGTGGTCGCCGATGATCCAGCGCATGTCGTCCTCGCCCTCGCTCGTCAGCGCGGTCGCGAATCCCTCGAGCGCGAGGCTCGGCGCATCGGTCGATGCCCGGGCCGTCACGACGGCCGCGGCGGCGCCATCCGCGAAGACCGCTGAGGCGACGATCTGCTCGGGATCCGACGACGCGCGCAGGTGGATGCTGCAGATCTCGCCGCACACGACCAGGACGACGGCGTGCGGGTCGGCGGCGCAGATGCGCGCGGCCTGCCGGAGGGCCGGGAACGCGGCCGCGCAGCCCACGAAGCCCAGGTGGTCGCGCTCGACCGTGGTGACTAGCCCGAGATCGCGGACCAGGCGATAGTCGGGTCCCGGCGCGAAGAACCCCGTGCACGAGGCCGTCACGACGTGTGTGATGGCGGATGCCTCGACATCCGCTCGCGCCAGCGCTTCACGCGCAGCCCGGGCGAAGAGCGGCGGCGCTTCACGGCGGTACACGTCGTTGCGCGTACCCGTCAGGGGTGAGCGCACTTCGCGGCTCTCGCCGTCGATGAAGTCGGACGATCCTGCCTGCTGGCTGCCGAGCTCGCTCAGCACCGTGTGCCGGGTGTCGATCGCGGATTGGTCGAACGCCGCGCCGATCAAGCGCGCGGTCAATCTGTCGACACCGGGCTGCGCCAGGAACAGGTCGCGCACCACGGACTGGGGCAGGACGGTGGTCGGCACAGCGGTGCCGATGCCGAGGATGTGGGCGGGCATGTCTCAGAGTAACCAGCGCGGGCGCGCCCGGGGCCGGGGGTTGACAGCCGAGTCGGGTGGGTTCGATCCGGTGCGACCGGGTCTGGACATCCGCGCCACTCGGGAGCACCCTGGTGCGCACGGACACGAGGAGGACGCATGTTCACGAACGAGCACGCATTCGGCGGATTCTCGGTGGATGACATCGACGCCGCGCGGCACTTCTACGCCGACATCCTGGGCATGACGGTCGAGGACGACCCCATGGGATTCCTGCGGCTGCGGCTCGGGTCGGGAGCCGACATCCTGATCTACGGGAAGCAGGGGCATGAGCCCGCGAGCTTCACGATCCTGAACTTCCCCGTCGACGATGTCGAGGCGGCGGTCGACGACCTCAACGCGCGAGGGGTCGCGACGAAGATCTACACCGACCCCGATTACGGCACCGACGAAAAGGGCATCTCGCGAGGAATGGGGCCCGATATCGCGTGGTTCCGCGACCCCGCCGGCAATGTCCTCTCGGTGCTCGAGGGCGACTGACGGTCAGTCCAGGCTCGCCCAGCCCGCGGGGCCGCTCGACCCCGCGGCGTACTCGTCGAGGGGGACCGAGCCGCTCCGCCAGGCATCGATCGCGGGTTGCACGATGCGCCAGCACTGCTCGGCGGCATCTGCGCGCACCGAGAGCGTCGCGTCGCCGTCCAGGATGCCCGACAGCACCTCGCCGTACGCCCTCAGGGCGCCGTCGCCCAGGTCCGCCGTGAGCACGGTCTTCTCCATCCGGAACGGATCATCGGCCCCGTTGACATTGAGTTCGAGGGACATCCGGTCGGGCCCGAGCGTGAAGCGCAGCACGGAGCCCTCGGCGTCGCCGGTGAAGCCCTGGGGCAGATGCCGGACGGGGCGGAACCGCAAGACGATCTCCGCATCGCGAGCGGCCAGGGCCTTGCCCGACCGGAGCGTGAACGGCACACCTTGCCAGCGCGCGTTGCGCACCTCGCAGGTCAGCTCGGCCAGCGTCTCGGTGTTGCGCGCGGGGTCGACCCCGACCTCGTCGACGTACGAGGGCACCGGCGTGCCATTGCTCGTCCCCGCCGTGTAGACGGCGCGTCGTGCCGCGTGCGCCGGATCGTCGTTCCAGAGCACCGTCGCCCGAAGTGCCGCGGACGTCGCGTCACGCAGGTCGACCTCGTCGAGGGTCGCGGGTGGCTCCATCGCCACGAACGCGAGCACCTGCAGCAGGTGACTCTGGATCATGTCCGTCAGCGCCCCCGCGTGGTCGTAGTACCCCGCCCGACCCTCGAGCGCGAGGGATTCGTCGTAGCGGATCACGACGGACTCGATGTTCTCGGCCGACCAGACGGGCTCGAGGACCCGGTTCGCGAACCGGACTCCGAGCAGGTTCAGAACGGTCGACCGACCGAGGAAGTGATCGACGCGGAAGATCTGCTGCTCGGGTACGAGCCCGAGCGCGGTGGCGTTGAGGGCCCGTGCGCTCTCTTCGTCGACCCCGAACGGCTTCTCGAGCGCGAGGATCGTCCCCTCGGGCAGCTCGACGTCGGTCAGTGCCTCGCACGCCCGCGCGGCGACCGCCGGGGGGACGGCGAAGTAGAGCGCCAACCGTCCGGGAGTCGATGCGACGAGTGTGCGCAGGTCGTCGGCGTTCGTGATGTCCGCTCGGGTGTAACTCGTCGACGCGATGACATCGTTCGCGGCATCCGCGCCACCGGCCGCGAAGGATGCGCGCACGACGTCGCGCCAGTGGTCGTCGCTCCAGTCATCCATGCCCGCGCCGCGCAGGTGCACGCGCCGCCAGCTCTCGCGGGTGAGGAGCTCGCCGAGAGCCGGGAGCAGCAGGCGCGAGGTGAGGTCGCCCGAGGCGCCCAGGATCAGGAGCGTGGTCTCGACCGTCATGCGCCCACACTATCCGCGCGGATGATCGGGAGATCTCCCAGTCCCCCCTGACACCATGGGGACGGTGACCTCCCCCATCGCGGACTACGCCATGCTCAGCGACACGCGCACCGCGGCCCTCGTCTCTCGGGAGGGCAGTATCGACTGGCTCTGCCTGCCGCGTTACGACTCAGCATCGATCTTCGGCGCCCTGCTCGGTGATCAGCGGCACGGATGCTGGGGCCTCCGCCCCACGGATCCATCGGCCGTCCCCACGCGACGCTACGACGGCGACACGTTCGTGCTGGTGACGCGCTGGGAGAGCGCGACCGGTGTCGCGGAGGTCTGGGACTTCATGCCGCACGGAGATGGACTTTCCGAGCACGGCGTAGCGGTCGTCCGCCGCGTCGTCGGGGTGAGCGGGACCATGGAGTTCACGCAGCGCCTCACCCTGCGCTTCGACTACGCGCGGGCGGTGCCGTGGGTCCGTCAGGTCGGCGACGATGACGCCCCCGCACTCCTCGCCGTCGCCGGCCCCGATGCGGTCATCCTTCGGGGCGCCCGCCTCGCGCCGACGGACCATGAGCACCGCGGCACACTGGCGGTCGGCGCGAGCGAGCGGGTCGACCTGACACTCTCGTGGTTCCCCTCCTACCTGGATGCACCCGCCGCAATCGACGTCGATCGGGCGCTCGCCGCGACGACCGCGTGGTGGCAGGACTGGGCAGCTCGCATCGATCACGCCGGTCCGCACCACGACGACGTCGTCCGCTCGCTGCTGGTGCTGCGCGCCCTGTCTCACCACGACACCGGCGGCATCGTCGCAGCCGCCACCACGTCGCTGCCCGAGGATTTCGCGGGAACCCGCAACTGGGACTACCGCTACGTCTGGTTGCGGGATGCGGCGCTCACGCTCGAGGCGCTCATCGGGCATGGTTTTCTCGGAGTCGCCGACCGGTGGCGCGCGTGGCTCATCCGCGCCATCGCGGGGGATCCCGCGGAACTCCAGATCATGTACGGGCTCGGCGGCGAGCGTGATCTGTTCGAGCGCGAGCTCGACAGCCTCCCGGGGTACGGCGGCGCGGCACCCGTGCGCATCGGCAACGGCGCGGCACATCAGTTTCAGGCCGACGTCATCGGCGAGGTCATGGTCGCCCTCGACGAGGCGCGCAAGGCGGGTCTGCCCGAGTCCGAAGCATCGTGGCCGATGCAGCGCGCGTTGCTCGCATACGTCGAGGCGAATATGGACCGCGTCGACAACGGCATCTGGGAGATCCGCGCAGACCCGCACATGTTCACACACTCCCGCGTCATGATCTGGGCGGCGCTCGACCGGGGCATCCGTGCCGTACGGGAAGGCGGACTGGACGGGCCGGCCGATCACTGGGAGCGCCTGCGCGACCGGATGCGGCGCGAGATCGACGAGCGGGGCGTGGACCCCGACGGCGGGTTCTTCGTGCAGTTCTACGGCACGAGCGAGGTGGATGCCTCGCTGCTCCTTCTCCCGCAGGTCGGGTACTGCGCGGCCGATGACCCGCGCATGTTGGCGACCGTCGCCCAGATGGAGCGCACGCTGATGCCCGACGGACTCCTGCTGCGATACCGCACCGAGACCGGGGTCGACGGGCTGGAGGGCGACGAGCATCCGTTCCTCGCCTGCTCGTTCTGGCTCGTCCAGCAATACGCCGCTTCGGGGCGAGGTGCTGATGCCGCTCGCCTGATGGACCGCTTGTGTGCCCTGGCCAACGATGTCGGTCTTCTGTCGGAGGAGTACGACGTCGGCGGTCGTCGTCAGGCAGGCAACACACCGCAGGCCCTGTCGCACCTGGCGCTGGTCGGTGCCGCCGACGCACTGGTCGGCCACTACGGTCGCGCGGTCGCGTCGGCGCTCAAGCACCCGTCGTCGACCACCGCGCCCGTCGAGGGCGATTCTCGGGTGTCCTGACGGCGCCGATTCACACGCCGCCGAGTCACACGCCGCCGATTCACACGATGGCGCGCGTTCGCGGCATCCGCTCCACCCATCGATGGCGCGGATGCCGCGAACAGCAGCCGATATGCGACTCGTCAGCCGCGCAGCGCCTCGACGAGCTTGACGCGCCCGCCCATGCGCAACAGCGAGTTCTCGTAGATCTTCGCGCCGACGAAGATCGCGGCGACGCAGGTCGCGATCAGGATCACGAGGGACAGCAGAGGTTCCCACCACTGCGCGTCGCCGAGAAACAGGCGCAGGGGCATGCCGACCGGAGCGGAGAACGGCACGTACGACATGATGCCGACCACCAGCGGGTTGTCGTTGAAGAAGATCACCAGGAAGTACGGCGCCATGATCAGCATCGTCAGCGGGGTCGTGGTCGAACCGATGTCCTCCTGACGCGACACCATCGCGGCTGCGGCGGCGAACAGCGACGCGAGCAGGATGAAGCCGAAGAAGAAGAACACCGCGAACCACGCGATGGGTCCGCCCAGGCCCTGCAGCAGCGCCGTCTGCCCCGTCACCGTCAGGCCCACCACCGCGATCGCCGCGAGTCCGAGTATCTGCGCCATCGCGAGGACCGTGTTGCCGATGACCTTTCCGGCGAGCAGCGCGCGGGTCGGGACGGCCGAGATCAGGATCTCGACGACGCGGGTCTGCTTCTCCTCCACGACGCTCTGAGCGATGGTCCCGCCGAACAGCGATGCGGCCAGCAGGAACACCACGCCGAACCCGATGGCGACGAGGTAGCGCAGAGCCCCGCCCGTCTCGTCCGGGTTGAGCAGCTCGACCGTGGGTGTCTGTGCCAGCATGAGCAGCAGGGTCGTCGGGGGGGACGAATCCGCGATGAGCGCGATGCCCACGGGTGACGACGCGTCACCGACGATCGCCGCGTCGACGGAACCGTCGCGGACGAGCGTTTCGGCGGCCGCGCGATCGGGCGTGTTGGTGATGTCGAGACCCTCGATGCCCTGCACCTGCGAGGACGCGTCCGGCGTCACCGCGACCGGGATGCCCGAGGCATCGCGCGCCGTGAATCCGCCCCAGATCACGCCGGCGAGCGCGACGGCGAACAGGATCGCCGTCGAGATCAGGAAGGCCTTCGAGCGGAGCTTCGATCCGATCTCGCGCTCGGCGACCAGCCAGACGCTCTGCGCGGTCGAGGGCGATTGACGAGAGGCGGACGACGTGATGGGCGTGCTCACTGGATGACCTCCTTGAAGATCTGGGCGAGGGTCGGATGCTGTGGCGCGAAGCTCGTCACGTCGCCGCGCTCGACGGCCCGGCGCAGAACCGCCTGCGCGGTCTCTTCGGTGTCCGTGTCGAACAGGGCGTAGCCGCCGTCGAACTCGAGCACGGTCACGCCGGGCACGTCGCGCACCCAACCCGCGTCGACCGCCGAGACGAGCTCGAAACGCTGGGCCGAGTGCTGGGCGCGGAGCGCGTCGCGGCTGCCCGCGGCGCGGATCGTGCCGTTCGCGATGATGACGAGGTCGTCGCAGAGCCGCTCGACGACATCGAGCTGGTGGGATGAGAAGAGCACGGCGGCGCCCTCGGCGGCCCGTGCCTGAAGAACGCCGGCGACGACGTCGACGGCGAGCGGGTCCAGGCCCGAGAACGGCTCGTCGAGGATCAGCACCTCGGGGTCGTGCACCAGCGCTGCGGCGATCTGTGCGCGCTGCTGGTTGCCCAGCGAGAGCGTCTCGACGTTGTCGCCGAGGCGCTCGCCGAGACCGAGCTGCTCGAGCAGGCCCTGGGCGCGCGTCGTGGCCTCGGCCTTCGAGTAGCCGTGCAGGCGCGCCAGATAGACGATGTGCTCGAGCACCTTCATCTTCGGGTAGAGCCCGCGCTCTTCGGGCATGTAGCCGAACCGGCGCCGGTCGGACGACGACACGGCCGCACCGTCGAGCTCGACCTGGCCGCCGTCCTTGCCGAGGACGCCCAGGATGATGCGCATCGTCGTCGTCTTGCCGGCGCCGTTGCCACCGACGAAGCCCGTCAGGCGCCCGGGCGAGACGTCGAACGAGACATCGTCGAGCACGCGACGCCCCCCGTAACTCTTCGTGATACCGGTCAATCGCAGCATCCGTCGTCCTTTCCGTGGGTGTGACTCCACGTTACGGATGCACGCTCGATGGGGCCTCCCCCCGCCGGGGGGTCTTCATGCTCCGGCGCGCGGGGGAGGCTCAGACGAAGCCGTTGCGGTGCGCCCAGACGACCGCGGCGACGCGGTCTCGGGCCCCGAGCTTCTGCAGCACGTTCGAGACGTGCGTCTTGACGGTCGCCTCGCCGATCACCAGGCGCGCCGCGATCTCGGCGTTGCTGAGCGCCTGGGCGAGCAGCCGCAGCACCTCGACCTCGCGCTCGGTGAAGGGCGGGGCGCCACCGCCGGGCGCACCCGCAGCAGGCCAGGGAGTGACGGCGGCCTCGCCCGTTGCGTCGGCTCGTGCGGGTCCGCCCGCGAACCGGGCGATCACGCGGCGCGTGACCTCGGGGGCGAGCAGTGCGTCACCGGATGCCACGACGCGCACGGCGGCGACGAGGTCTTCGGGGCCCGCGTTCTTCAGCAGGAACCCGCTCGCCCCGGCCGCGAGGGCCTGGAACAGATAGTCGTCGCGGTCGAACGTCGTGACGATCAGGACGGCCGCCGAGACATCCGGGTCCGCGACGATCCGGCGCGTCGCCTCGAGGCCGTCGAACACGGGCATCTGGACATCCATGCAGATGACGTCGGGGCGGTGCGTGCGCGCCCGCTCCACGGCCGCCGCGCCGGTCTCGGCCTCGCCGACGACGTTGATGCCGCCCGCGGCCTCGAGGATCATGCGAAAGCCCGTTCGCATGACGGCGTGGTCGTCCGCGAGCAGGACACGGATCGGCTGCCCCGCCGAGCCGTCGGAACTCACGAGTTGCTCCAGGCGGGCTGGCGCGGCACGCGCACGCGGACGAGGTACCCGCCACGCGAGCGTGGCCCGGCATCGATCGTGCCGCCCGAGGCGCTCGCGCGCTCCCGCATGCCGACGAGTCCCAGGCCTCCGCGTGCGGGCACGCCGGTGCGGCCGTCGTTCGTGACCTCGATCTCGACGGCGTCGGGGCTGTACCGCAGGCGTACGTCCGCGCGGGCATCGGGACCGCCGTGGCGTCGCGCGTTCGTCAGCGCCTCCTGCACGATCCGGTAGAGGTTCACCTGCACGACGTCCGGCACGGGCCAGGGGTCGCCGAGTTCGCTGAGCGTCGTCGGCAGGCCCGCCTCGACGGCGTGCTCGACGAGGCCGGGCAGCCCCGCGAGCCGGACGGTGGACGCCGCGTCATCGGCACCCTCGATGACGAAATCGTCGGGCGTGCGCAGGGTCCCGAGCAGCTGCCGCAGTTCGTCGAGGGCCTCGCGAGCGGATGCCTCGATACCCGACAATGCGCGTCGGGTCGCGGCCGGATCGCTGTCGAACACCGCACGGGCGGCGCCCGCCTGCACGCCCATCGCCGAGACGTGGTGCGCCACGACATCGTGGAGTTCGCGCGCGATCCGGAGCCGGTCGAGCGCCACCGCCTGCCGGGCGGTGACCTCGCGCTCACGCTCGAGCTGTGCGGTGCGTTCGCGCAACTCGGCGCGTTTGCGGGCCGCGGCGTACGCGTGATCGCCGAAGTAGTACGCGCCGCCGAAGTAGAGGGCGTTGATCAGGAACTGGATCAACATGAACGCGACGTACGGAGAGAAGGCGCCGACACGCGAGAGGCCCTCGTCGGTCGGGGCGGTCGAACCCTGGAACGTCGTGATGAGCAGCCAGACGAACATGCCGGCGATCAGCACGGCCCGCACGAGCATGGCGCGGCGGCGGTCGTCGACCCATGCCCCCACGGTGTAGATCGCGATGAACACGGCGATGTTGCCGACATAGATCTCGGGAATGCGCAGACTCACGGCCACGAAGTACGCCGCGCACACCACGATCGCCACGAGGGAGGGGAAGCGTCGCCGGAAGGCGAGCGGTGCCGTCACGACGGCGGAGTACACCACACCCCACCCGAAGGGGGCCTGCTCGTCACCGTAGAGCCCCGCGACCGAGGTCAGCCACGCGCTCAGGATGCTGCCGATGAGCATCGCGGCCGCGAGGAGGGCATCGGCTCGGAGGTCGGCCGACGTCGGCACACGCCTCAGGGACGCACGATCGGACTCGCTCATTCCTCCACGGTACGACGGCCGGCTCGCGGCGACATCCGCCGGACGGAGGAGAGGCCTCAGCCGAAGATCATCGGGACATCGTCGGAATCCGAGGCGCTTTCGAGCTCGAGGTCGACGACGACGGGGACGTGGTCGCTCGGGATCTCACCCTTGCGCTCGTTGCGGTGGATCGCCGCGCCCCGCACGGCCTCGGCAAGGGCGTGGGAACCGAGGATGAAGTCGATGCGCAGGCCCTCGTTGCGGGGGAAGCGCAGCTGCTTGTAGTCCCAGTAGGTGAACCCGGTCGGCACGAGGGGCCGCACGACATCGCTCAGCCCCGCGGTCTCGAGCTCGCGGAAGGCCGCACGCTCGGGCTCGGACACGTGCGTCGTGACGCCCGGGATGACCGTCGGGTCGCCGTTGTCGGCGTCGGTCGGGGCGATGTTGAAATCACCGACCAGCGCGAGGGCCGCGTCGGGGTCGCCCTGCAGGGTCTCGCGTGTGTACTGCGCGAGCGCATCGAGCCAGTCGAGCTTGTAGACGAAGTGCGGGTCGTCGAGCGAGCGACCGTTGGGAACGTAGAGGCTCCACACCTTCACCCCGTCGACCGTGGCGGCGAGGGCGCGCGCCTCGAGCGGAGCATCCGGACCCTCGTGTCCCTTCGCGAAGCCGGGCATGCCGGGAAAGGAATGTTCGATGTCGGTCATCGGCAGGCGGCTCGCGATCGCGACGCCATTCCACTGGTTCAGCCCGTGCGCCTCGACCGAGTACCCGGCGTCCTCGAACTGTGCGTAGGGGAACTGATCCGGTCGGCACTTGATCTCTTGCATCGCGAGCACGTCGATGTCTTCGCGCACGGCGAAGTCGACGGTGCGCTCGACGCGCGCGCGGATGGAGTTGACGTTCCAGGTGGCGAGCCGCATCCCTCCAGCCTAGGAGGTGTCGGGGACATCCGAATGGCCTGCCCCGGCGCCCTAGACTCGACCGCATGACCGCGTCGACACCCGAAATCGAAGCCGACCGCCAGAGGCTCATCGCCCTCATCTCCGACGAGGCGGTGTTCCGCGGGGACTTCATCCTCTCGAGCGGCAAGCAGGCCAACTACTACGTCGACATGCGCAAGCTGACGCTCGACCACCGCGCAGCCCCGGCCATCGGTCGCATCATGCTCGACCTGATCGCCGACATCCCGGACGTGGCATCGGTCGGCGGACTGACCCTCGGCGCCGATCCGATCGCCAACGCGATCCTGCACGAGTCGGTGCACGCGGGGCGGCCGCTCGACGCGTTCGTGGTGCGCAAGGAGCCGAAGGACCACGGCCGCGGTCGCCAGATCGAGGGCGCGGATGTCTCGGGCAAGCGCGTGGTCGTCGTCGAAGACACCTCGACCACGGGGCAGTCGGCACTCAAAGCCGTCGAGGCGCTGCGCCGCGAGGGCGCCGAGGTCGTCGCGGTCGCCGTGATCGTCGACCGTGCCACGGGGGCGCAGGCCGCCGTCGAGGCCGCGGGCCTCGAGTGGCGCGCCGCGATCGGGCTGGCCGATCTGGGTCTCGACCCGCAGTAGCGCTGCGCTGCGCCGCGCCTCAGTCGCGGTCTTCGCGGTCGCCTCGACGCCGCCACAGAGCGACGAGGAACGTCACCAGGCTGCCGCCGACGATCAGTATCGACACGGCGAAAATCAGGTCCCTCTGCGACATGGGGTGCTCCTAGGGTCGTCGCCCCGCGGCGGCCTCGGCGACGATCCGGGCGATGCGGGTGGCCCGGGTCTCGGGGCGCTTGGCGCTGGCGATCTGGGTCAGCCCGAACGTCCGCACGGACGGCGGGAACGAATCCCACGCAGCGCGTGCCTCGGGCACGGCGTCGAGCGCCGCGGCGAACTCGGGTGGCTCGATCAGCGCTTCGGGTCCATCGAGCATCGTCCACGTCCCGTTCGCCTTGGCGACCTCGATCGCACGGATGCCGGCGGCCTCGAGGAGTCCGGACGCCTTCAGGATCTCGATCCGGGCCTTGTTGGTGCCCGCCCACCCGCTGCTTGCGCGGCGCGGGGCGAACCACAGTCCGGATGTCTCGGCATCGAATACGCGGACCGGCCCGTCGATCCAGCCGAAGCAGAGAGCCTGCCGGATGGCGTCTTCGTACGGGATGTGCAGGTGGGCGAAGCCCTTGCGGCCCCGGACGAGCCACGCACCCGTCGAATCAGCGTGGTTCGCAGCCAGCCAGGCGCGCCAGATGGCGGAGTCCGCTGCCCGCACCCGCTCGCCCTCATCCAGCACACCCATGCCGCGACGATACCTCCGCGCTCAGACATCCGGAACGGGGGCCGCCCGCGCCGGGTAGGACTCAGATGACCTCGGGGAGCTCGGTCTCGGCGGGCTCCGCCGCGACGAGATCGGCGACCGAGTCGAGCACCTCGTCGGGCCGGAAGGGGTACCGCTCGATCTCGGCGGCGTCACTGATACCCGTGAGGACGAGCACCGTGTGCAGGCCCGCCTCGATGCCGGCCACGATGTCGGTGTCCATGCGGTCGCCGATCATGCCCGTCGTCTCGGAGTGCGCCCCGATGCGGTTGAGGGCGGAGCGGAACATCATCGGGTTCGGCTTGCCGACGACGTACGGTTCCTTGCCCGTCGCCTTGGTGATGAGGGCGGCGAACGCGCCCGTCGCGGGGACGACTCCCGAGGGCGTCGGGCCGGTGGCATCCGGGTTCGTCACGATGAACCGCGCGCCCGCGTTGATGAAGCGGATGGCCTTGGTGATGGCTTCGAACGAGTACTGCCGCGTCTCGCCGACGACGACGTAGTCGGGCTGCGACTCGGTGATGATGTAGCCGGCCTCGTGCAGAGCGGTCGTCAGTCCCGCCTCTCCGATCACGAACGCGGTGCCGTCGGGCAGCTGGGACGCGAGAAAGTCTGCGGTGGCGAGGGCCGAGGTCCAGATGCGGTCCTCGGGCACGTCCAACCCCGAGGCGCGCAGACGGGCGCTGAGATCGCGCGGCGTGAAGATCGGGTTGTTGGTCAGCACGAGAAACGGCGTGCCCTGGTTGCGCCACTGCTCGAGCAGCTCGGCCGCGCCCGGGACGGGACGGTTCTCGTGCACGAGCACGCCGTCCATGTCGGTCAGCCAGCACTCGATATCGGACCTCGTGCGAGTGAGGATGCGGTCTGCGGCCATGCCGCCAGCCTAGGCCGTGAGACCGGACGGATGCTCGGCGAATGCGCATCGCGCGCGGCGCGTCGTCACCCCGGCGCTGGGTGCGCGGCGGCGCGCGTCGTACTGTCGAAACATGAGCGCCCCACGCGACCAGTGGAACCCGACATCCCTCCCCTCGCAGGCGGGGCGCGTGTTTCTCGTGACCGGATCGAACGCGGGGCTCGGGTACTTCGCGAGCGAACAACTCGCCCGCGCCGGGGCGCACGTCGTCATGTCCGGACGAAACCCGAATCGCCTCGCCGCGGCTCGCGCGGCGATCGGCAGACGGGTACCGGATGCCTCGGTCGAGACGTTGTTGCTCGACACCAGCAATCTGGGTTCGGTGCGTGCTGCCGCGGCGTCCGTCGGCGGTCGTGATCGCCTCGACGGCGTCTTGCTGAACGCCGGAATCGTGCACCCGCCCCGCACGCGCGAGGTGACGGGGGACGGCAACGAGCTCGTGCTCGCGACGAACGTGCTCGGCCACTTCGCGCTCGCCGGGGCATTGCTGCCCGTGCTCGAGCGCGCCGACACCCCCGCCCGGATGGTGTGGCTCGGCAGCCTGTCGACGGCGATGGGCTCCTACGACCCCGTCGATCCGCAACTCGAAGAGAACTACTCGCCGTGGCGTGCCTATGTGCAGTCGAAGGTCATCGTGCAGGCGCTCGGCTTCGAGGCCGACCGACGGCTGCGCTCCCGGGGCTTCGCCGTGCGCAGCCTGGTCGCGCACCCGGGCTATTCGGTCAGCGGCCGGACCCCCGGCATCCGAGGCGTCAACGAACCGACCCGCGGGTCGCGCTTCGTCGACAACCTGCAGGCCGCGGTGACGCAGTCGAAGGAGCGCGGGGCTTGGGCGCCGCTGCGTGCGCTCCTCGATCCGGATGCCGAGGGCGGGACGTTCTGGGGGCCGAAGGGCGGGCTGAAGGGCATTCCCCGCGTCGCGCGACCGGCCGCTCTCACATCCGACCCCGAGCGGGGGGCGCGGTTGTGGGCCTTCTGCGAAGAGGTCACCGCGGTGCAGTGGCCCTCGTATCGCAAGGCGCCGCGCAGGCGGTCAGGCCGATAGCCACACGGCCAGAGCGGCACCCTCGGGAAGAGGGATCGGGCCGTCGCGACCGTCGAGGACCGCGCGCGACACGACCCGGACGGTCGCCCCGACCTCGATGCCCTGTTGCTCGAGACGGCGCAGCAGGGGAGCATCCCGATCGCTGACCCGCAAGACGCGGCCCTCGTGGCCCGGCGCCGCGTGGGCGAGCAGCACGAAGTCGACGCGCTCGACGCGGCCCTCGGCGTCGGGGATCGCATCGCCGTGCGGATCGAATCGCGGGCGTCCCAGTCGCTCGTCGATCTTGTCGAGCAGGCGGTCGCTGATCGTGTGCTCGAGCACCTCCGCCTCGTCGTGGACCTCGTCCCAGCCGTACCCGAACTCGCGCACGAGCCAGGTCTCGATCAGACGATGGCGACGGATGATCCCGCTTGCGCGCGCGCGGCCCGCATCCGTCAGCGTCACCGGACCGTAGGGTCGGTGGGTGACGAGACCCTGAGCCGCGAGTTTCTGGACCATCTCGGTGACGCTCGAGGGGGCGAGGCCGAGTTCGCCCGCGAGCTGCGACGGGGTGATCTGGCGATCCTGCCACTCGGTGTGGTGGTAGATCGCCTTGAGGTAGTCGTCGACCACGGCGCTCGGGGGTGCCATTGCCTCAGGCTATCGTCCGGCGATCACGACGACGTCAGGCGCCGGTGAAGACGAGGAACAGCAGCACCGCGTTGAGCGTCACCAGGAACACGCTTGCGATGACACCGCCGATCGTCGTGATCGGCCGGTTGCGGAACTCGCCGAGGGTGCGCTGCTGGGCGGTCAGCACCACGAGGGGGATGAGGGCGAACGGGATGCCGAACGACAGCACGACCTGGCTGAGGACCAGCGCGAACGTCGGATCGAACCCTGCGCCGAGGATCAGCAGGGCCGGGATGAGTGTCACCAATCGGCGAACGAGGAGCGGAACGCGCACACGCAGCAGCCCGCTCATGATCTCGGCGCCCGCATAGGCGCCGACCGACGTCGACGCGAGGCCCGAGGCGAGCAGGCCGACCGCGAACAGGGTTGCGACGAGGGGGCCGAGCCCGTCCCGAAGCGCCGCGTAGGCGCCTTCCAGGCTGTCGGTGCCCGGCACTCCGGCGAGGTTCGCCGCGGCGAGCAGGAGGATGCAGAGATTGACCGTGCCCGCGATGATCATGGCGATCGAGACATCCCACCGCGTCGCCCGCAGCAGACGCGCCGTGCCGACTCCGCGCAGGGTCGCGAGTTCGTCGCCCGCGTGGCGGGTCAGGGCGGGGACGGGGCCGCCCTCGCCGGTCGCGCGCGGCGGGGCGAAGCGGTCGCGCGAGAGCGCGGAGTGGGCGTAGATCGCGTGGGGCATGATCGTGGCGCCGAGGATGGATGCCGCCAGCAGCACCGAACCCGCATCCTCGAATCGGGGCACCAGGCCGCCGACGATCCCGGCGGGGTCCGGAGGCCCGACGAACACGCCCGCGGTGAAGCCGACCGCGATGATGACCATGAGCGCGATGACGGCGTTCTCGAACGGGCGCGCGCCGCGCTTGGACTGCACGAGCAGGAGGCCGATCGAGACGACTCCCGTGATGACACCGCCCCAGATCAGGGGGATGCCGAAGAGCAGATTGAGCGCGACCGCGCCGCCGATCACCTCGGCGACATCGGTGGCCATCGCCACGAGCTCGGCTTGCAGCCAGTACGCGCGACGTGCCCATCGGTTGCGCAGGCGCCGACCGAGCACTTCGGGCAGGCTCTCGCCCGTCACGATGCCGAGCTTGGCGGAGAGGTACTGGATCAGCCACGCCATGACATTGCCGATCACGACGACCCACACGAGGAGGTAGCCGTACTGGGCGCCCGCGGTCATGTTGCTCGCGACGTTGCCGGGATCGAGGTAGGCGACCCCCGCGACCAGCGCGGGGCCGATCAGCCACGCGACCTTGGGCGTGCTGAGGGGGCGGTCAACCTCATGCGTCATCGTCGAATCTTTCGGCATACCGAAACACTAGCCATATTTCGGGCACCCGAAAAGAGCGAGTTGCCTCGAGTCTGCCGCTTCGCGTCGAGTCCGCCCCCTGTTTGCGGTGAGCAACCGGCGTTCTCGACGTGAAAGGGCTGACTCGGCGCTCCATCGCCCGCGGCGACTGTGGCGGCGGACGCGACAGTCGCCCCGGATACGCTGGCCCCGTGACCGACGAACGCGCGCCCGAGACGCAGCCCGGACCCGGCGCCGAGCCCGAGGGCGCGGTCGGGGTCGGGCCCTGGCCGGGCGGACCGGATGCCTGGCCGGACGATCCGCACTTCGATCCCGTCTTGCTCGCCGAGGGCGACCGGCGAAACGTCGTCGATTCGTACCGGTACTGGTCGATGGACGCGATCATCGCGGACCTGGACGAGCGGAGGCATCCGTTCCATGTCGCGATCGAGAACTGGCAGCACGACATGAACATCGGATCGATCGTCCGCACCGCCAATGCGTTCCTCGCGGAGGCCGTGCACATCATCGGCCGCCGGCGCTGGAACCGGCGCGGCGCGATGGTGACCGATCGCTACCAGCACGTCATCCATCACGAGGACGTCGCGGCCTTCGCCGCCTGGGCGGCCGAGCGCGAGTTGCCGATCGTCGCGATCGACAACGTCGAGGGATCGGTGCCGCTCGATCGTTCGGACCTGCCCGAGCGGTGCGTCCTGATCTTCGGGCAGGAGGGCCCGGGGCTCTCGCCCGAGGCGCTCGCCGCGGCATCCTCCGTCGTCGAGATCACCCAGTACGGCTCCACCCGTTCACTCAACGCGAGTGCCGCGGCCGCCGTCGTGATGTACGACTGGGCCCGTCGCTACGCCCCCTCCCCCTCCTGACCCCCGCCCCGGGCGCGAGACTTCACCTGTGTCACGTTTCTGAGCCCAAAAGGTGACAGAGGTGAAGTCTCGCGCGGGGGTGTGCAGGCTAGTGGGCTCCGATGCGCTGCCAGGCTGTGCCGCGCACGCGCCAGCCGAGAGTGAGCAGGCGCGCGCACAGGTACACGCCGAAGAAGGATGCGGCGAGCCACGCGAGCCCGCCCGCGCCCGAGACCCCGGTCACCGAGACGATGACCAGCGCGGGCAAGAAGACGACGAGGTTCACAACGCCCGCGAGGGCGAGATACGCGGCGTCGCCCGCGCCGATGAGCACGCCGTCGAGCACGAACACGACACCGGCGACGGGTTGCGCGGCCGCGAGCACGAGCAACGCCGGGAGGATGAGCGCGGCGAGAGCGGGCGATCCCGTGAACACCAGTCCGATGGCACCCGAGAACACCGCGATCACCGCGCCGACGATCACGCCGAACCACACGCCCCACGCCACCGTCCGGCCGAGGACCCGCCGCACCCCGGCCGCATCGCCCGCGCCCAGGCCTTTGCCGACCAGCGCCTGTGCGGCGATCGCGAGTGCATCGAGGGCGAAGGCGGCTGCCGAGAAGATCGTGAACACGACCTGGTATCCGGCGAGTTCTTCCGGCCCCATCGCCGTCGCGACGACCACGGTCGACAGCAGCGCGACCCGCAGGCTCGCGGTGCGCAGGAAGAGCCACCCACCGGAGCGCGCCGAACCGCCGATACCCTCGCGCTGCGGCCGGAGGCGCGCCGAGTGTCGCGATGCGAGCCGCCCGATCACGACGACATAGGCGCCGACCATGGCCCACTGAGCGATCACGGTGCCGATCGCCGATCCCGCGATTCCCCAGCCGAGCCCGTAGATCAGGAGGACGTTCAGGCCGGCGTTGGCGGCGAACCCGACCCCGGCGATCCACAGGGGCGTCACGGTGTCCTGCATCCCGCGCAGCAGTCCCGTCGCGGCGAACACGATCAGCATCGCCGGTAGCCCGCCCATCGACAGGCCCAGGTAGATGCGCGCCTGTTCGGCAACCTCGGGTGTCGGTCCGAATACGCTGACCAGCGCCGGAGTCGTGAGCCACCCACCGAGCGCGAGCACCGCGCCCACGCCGAGCGCGAGCCACATGCCGTCGATTCCCACGGACACCGCGCGGGACGGGTCGCCCGAGCCGAAACGCCGGGCCACGGCGGGTGTCGTCGAGTATGCGAGGAAGATCATCAGGCCGACGATGGTCTGCAGGACGGCCGAAGCGATGCCGAGGCCCGCGAGGGGATCGACACCCAGGTGGCCGACGAGGGCCGCGTCCACGATCAGGAAAGCCGGTTCGGCGACGAGCGCGCCGAGCGCGGGAACGGCCAGCCGCAGGATGTCCCGGTTCAGCCCAGCGGCGGCGGCGCGTTCGGGAGCGCGCTCGGAATCGGTCACCCCCCGAGCCTAAGAGGACTACCCCGATACGGCGCGCCCGGTCAAGGGGGACGTCGCGGGTGTCGTCGCGGCCTATTCTGGGTGCTATGGACGACGCGCTCCGGTCCGGTCTCGCGCTCGATGATTTGAGCTCCGAGATCCGCCCCCAGGACGACCTTTTCCGCCACGTCAACGGCGGGTGGCTCGAGAGAACCGAGATCCCCGAAGACAAGGCGCGCTGGGGGTCGTTCCACGCCCTGGCCGAACAGGCCGAAGAGCACGTCCGCGAGATCATCGAGCAGTCGCAGCTCGCCGAACCGGGCACCGAGACCCGCAAGATCGGTGACCTCTTCACGAGCTTCATGGACACGGAACGGATCGCCGAGCTGGGCACGAGCCCGATCGCGCCGCAGCTCGAACGGGTCGCGGCGATCGAGGACCTGGCCGGTCTGCTCACGGTCATCGGCGACCTCGAGCGCGAGGGCGTCGGCGGCCTGCTGGGCCTGTATGTCGAGCCCGATCCGGGTTCACCGGACCGATACGTCCCCTTCTTGCTGCAGGGCGGCATCACACTGCCCGACGAGAGCTACTACCGACTTCCGAACTTCGACGAACTCCGCGTCGCGTACCGCGCACACATCGAGCGGATGCTGGAGCTCGCGGGTGTCGCCGAAGTCTCGGCCACGGCGGACCGCATCTTCGCTCTCGAGACCGAGCTCGCGACGCACCACTGGGACAACGTCAGGAGCCGCGACGCGGTCGCAACCTACAACCTGATGACCTGGGACGACTTCGCGGCGCTCGCCGGGGTCGATCTCGCGCCCTGGCTCGCCGCCGTCGCGCCGGGTCGCGAAGAGGCCTTCGCCGAGGTCGTCGTCTCGCAGCCGAGCTTCGTCGAGGGGCTCGGCCCACTGCTCACGGAGGAGCGGATCGAGGACTGGCGCGCCTGGCTGACCTTCAAGGTGATCCACGCCGCCGCCGCGTTCCTCTCCGAGGAGTTCGTCGCCGAGAACTTCGCGTTCTTCGGAACGCACATGACGGGTGTTCCCGTGAACCGCGAGCGCTGGAAGCGCGGCGTGAGCCTGACGCAGGCCGCGCTCGGCGAGGCGATCGGCAAGGTCTATGTCGAGCGGCACTTCCCGCCCGCGGCCAAGGAGGCGATGGACGAACTCGTCGCCAACCTCATCGAGGCCTACCGTCAGAGCATCACGAGCCTTCCGTGGATGAGCCCCGAGACGCGCGAGCGCGCCCTCGAGAAGCTCGACAAGTTCACGCCCAAGATCGGCTACCCCGACGTCTGGCGCGACTACGACGCGCTCGAGATCGACGCATCCGATCTGGTCGGAAACGTGCGCCGCGCTCACGTCGCCGAGCACGACCGTCAGCTCGCCAAGGTCGGCGGCCCGATCGACCGCGACGAGTGGCACATGACACCGCAAACCGTCAACGCGTACTACAACCCGCTGATGAACGAGATCGTCTTCCCCGCTGCCATCCTGCAGTACCCGTTCTTCGACGCCGAGCGCGATGCCGCCGCGAACTACGGTGGCATCGGGGCCGTCATCGGGCACGAGATCGGTCACGGATTCGACGATCAGGGCAGCCGGTTCGACGGCGACGGCCGTCTGCACGACTGGTGGACGGATGCCGACCGCGCCGCGTTCGAGGAGCGCACCTCGAGCCTGATCGCCCAGTACGACGAGCTCTCGCCCGTCGGGCTGCCCGAGCACCACGTGAACGGCGCACTCACGATCGGCGAGAACATCGGCGACCTCGGGGGGCTCGGGATCGCCCTGAAGGCGTACGCGCTCTCACTCGCCGGCGAAGAGCCGCCGGTCATCGACGGCTACACCGGAACCCAGCGGCTGCTGCTGTCGTGGGCGCAGGTCTGGCAGCAGAAGGGACGGGATGCCGAAACCATCCGTCTGCTGACGATCGACCCGCACTCGCCCAACGAGTTCCGCTGCAACCAGATCGTCCGGAACATCGACGCTTTCTACGACGCCTTCGAGGTGACCGCGGACGACGCCCTCTGGCTCGATCCGGCGGAACGTGTCACCATCTGGTGACACCCCTGACGTACGGTTCGCCGCTACGCCCTCTGCCCCTATCCCGCATCGGAAGGACGCTCGCTCGTGGGTACGCCCCCTGAGCCACTTCGGGACGCAACGTCCCGTCCTGGGTCGCGCCGCGGCGGGCACCGCACGAAACGTCGACCTGCTGCGGGACGCCGCTCGTTCGCGTCGTCCCTGAAGTCCCTGGATGCGCTGGCCGCCTCGGGGGCGCGGGTCTCGGTGCACGTGGCCGACCTCGACACCGGCAAGGTCGTGCTCGCGGGCGACGACTTCCTGACGAGCCCGATCGGCGGCCTCGGCATCCTGCCCCTCCTGATCGAGGTCGCGGCCCGATTCGACGACGGATCCCTCGATCCGCTCGAGATCGTCGAGCGCGCGCGCATCGAACAGGTCGAGGGTGCGGGCGTCTGGCGGCATCTGCGGGCGCCCGCTCTGCCGCTCTGCGATCTCGCCGTCCTCGCGTCCGCCACCGGCGACTCGCTCGCGGTGAACCTGCTGCTCGATCGCGTCGGCATCGAGAGCGTGCACGCGCGGATCGATGCGCTCGGGCTCGAACGCGTTGCGCTGCTCGATCGTCTGCGCGATCGACGCGGTCCGGATCACGCGCCCCATTTCGCGCTCGGTTCGGCCCGTGAGCTGGCCGGGCTCTTCTCCGCCATGGTCAACACGAGCCTGGTCAACGCCGCCGTGAGCGCGCAGGTCTCGGAATGGCTGAGCCTGAACGAGGACCTCAGCCTGGTCGCATCCGCCACCGGTCTCGATCCGTTCGCGCACGAGGACGACCACGGGCTGTTGTTCGTGAACAAGACGGGACGGGATGCCGGGGTGCGCGCCGAGGCGGGTGCGCTGGCCGGTCCGCGCGCGGGTGTCGCCTATGCGCTGATCGTCTGCTTCGATGACCTGTCGATCGCGCATCGCCTGCGTGCGCACGACGCGTTCCGCACCCTCGGGGTAGACCTCATGGAGTACGTGTACTGACGCCCGCGGGTGTCTCGGTGGGACGGGCGAGCGGACGAGAGCGGAACGGATGCCTCAGGACTCGAGCGCGTCCACCAACTCGAGCCCGCGGCGGGCCCATTCGATCTCGCCACGAGCGCGCTCGACGAGTCCCTCGTACGCGAAGCGCTTGTAGGCGACCGTGCGATCCTGCTGCTCGGGAGGAGTGACGGCGAGGCGGCGCATCAGCATGGGGTTGTCGCGCGCGTCGATGCGGCGCAGCTCCCCCTCCCACTGTTCGAGCTCGCTCTCCCATTGCGCGATGTGCGCACGCAAGAACGCGCGAGCTTCATCGGGTGCCGCGACCTCGAGATACGCGGCGCGCAGATGAGCGGGATCCCGGACGCGCTGGTAGTCGAGCGGCGCGGCCATCCACGCGACGAACGCCGCGTCGCCGGCGGGGGTCACGTGGTAGAGGCGACGGGTGCCGCGCTCGCCCCGCAGCTGATCCTCGCCCTCGACGAGTCCCTCGGCCTCCATCTTGCGCAGCTCGGGGTAGATCTGGGAGTCGGGGGCGTGCCAGACGTGGCCCACCGAGAGCGAGAACTGCTTCTGCAGGTCGTACCCCGATTGCGGGCCCACGCGCAGGAGGGCGAGCAGTGCGTAACGCAGGCTCATCTGTCCTCCTCTTCGACGGTCACCCGAGGTTAGCAATCCCCCGGAGCGGGAATGGTGCGAGGGGGCCCGAGCTCTGGCCCGGACCCCCTCGGGTCGATCAGCTACTCAGTTGGAGTAGCCCGTACGCCAGCCGCCCTGGTACGTCGCGCGGGCGACGGTGGAGTAGGGGATCGGGCTGACGACCGCGCGGACCTCGGTCTGCTCGTGCGGCTCGACGGAGGCCTTCTTGGTGCCACCGTTCGGCTCGCCCCAGACGACCTTGAGCTCGGTGCCCTCGGGAACCGACGGGTCGATCGTCGCGAGCGAGAGGCCGCGACGCTCGTTCGAGGAGTAGCCGGTGAACATCGAGTATCCGACGACCGTGCCATCGGCGTCCACGACCGAGTCGTAGTTGGCCGAACCGTAGTTGGCCAGCGGCAGGTCGAAGAACTTGTAGTTCGGGCCGTCGACGTTCAGCAGCGACGTCCAGACCTTGCCGAGGTCCTCGGCGTCCCACGCCAGCGTGACCTTCTTGCGCTGCGAGGCGGGGTCCATCTTCTCGAGCGCGTCGCGACCGATGAAGTCGTGGTCGAACTTCACGAACGAGCCGTAGCCGAGCTCCCACGGCGTGAGGTAGTAGTCCTCGATGTTGTCCGACACGAACGAACCGGCCAGTGTTCCGGTCGCCTCGTAGCTGTCGGCGGGCAGCCAGTTGCGGTAGGCCTGCTCCTCGGCGCCGGTGTAGATGGCGGGGAGGGGCGAGGGGATCCAGCCCGACTCGAGCGTGTTCGAGGGGTAGGCGCGCGATCCGACGGGAAGCAGACCGAATTCCTGGCCGGCCTCGACGATCAGGTCGCGGATCTGGTGGTGCTCGGCGTACGGGCCCCAGATCTCGAGTCCGGGTGCGCCGGCCATGCCGTGGCGCAGCGTGCGCACGTTCATGTTGCCGATCTTCATCTCGGACATGTTGAAGAAGCCGAGCTTCTCGAGCGGTCCGCCGTTGAGCTTCTCGATGACGGCCCAGGCGTTCGGGCCCTGGATCTGGAAGCGGTAGTACTTGCGCGAGACGGCGTCACCGTAGGGGCGCGAGGGCGAACGGCGATCGACGACGACCTCGAGGTTCTGGTATCCACCGGTCTCGCCGTGGAACATCAGCCAGTTCGACGCGGGAGCGCGGCCGACGTAGACGTACTCGTCCTCGGCCTCGCGGAAGAGGATGCCGTCACCGATGACGTGGCCGGAGGCCGTGGTCGGGACGTACTGCTTGGCCTTGTTGACCGCGAAGTTCGCGACCGAGTTGATCGCGGTGTCCGAGATCAGCTTGATGGCATCGGATCCCTTGAGGAACACGTTGTCCATGTGGTGCGACTGGTCGTACAGGACGGCCGTGTCGCGCCAGGCCTTCTGCTCCTTGATCCAGTTCTGGAAGTCGGCCGGAACGACCGGGTAGATGTACGAGCCGATCTGCGAGTTGCGCAGGAGTTCGACGGGGCTTCCTGCCGCGTCGATGACTTCCTGCAGATTCTTGGGTGCCACGTTGGACCTCTCTCTAGGGAATGCGAGCGGATGCCCGCGGGTGGGTTAGAAAACGATGGTGTGGTTGCCGTGTCGGATGACGCGGTCGTCGGCGTGCCATTCGACGGCGCGTGACAGCACCGCGCGTTCGACGTACGCACCGCGGGCCTGCAGGTCCGCGGCCGTGTGGACGTGGGTGACGCGCGCGACGTCCTGCTCGATGATCGGGCCCTCGTCGAGGTCCTTCGTCACGTAGTGGCTCGTCGCGCCGATGAGCTTCACGCCGCGTTCTTTGGCCTTCTTGTACGGGCCGGCCCCGATGAACGCGGGCAGGAACGAGTGGTGGATGTTGATCACGGGGACGCCGACGTCGGTGATGAAGTCGTCCGACAGGATCTGCATGTATCGCGCGAGCACCACGAAGTCGACGTTGCCGTCGAGCAGTCGCACGATCTCGGCCTCGGCCTCGGACTTGTCCGGCCCCTGTGAGGGGACGTGGAAGAACGGGATGCCGAAGGAGCGGACGTCGTCCGCGGTGTTGGTGTGGTTGGAGATCACCATCGGGATGGTGACGTTCAGCTCGCCCCGGCGGTGACGCCAGAGCAGTTCGAGCAGGCAGTGGTCGGACGTGGAGGCCAGGATCGCCATCCGCTTGGGAATCGAGCGGTCGGTGAGCTTCCACTCGAGCCCGAGCGGGGTGATCGTCTTCTCCAGGTCGGCCTCGAGGTCGTCGAACGCGGCCGACAGGTTCGGGCGATGGAACACGACGCGCTGGAAGAACGCGCCCCCGTATGCGTCGTCGGAGTACTGATCCAGCGCGATGATGTTGCCCTTGTTGCGGGTGATCAGGGCCGAGACGGCCGAAACGATGCCCGGCTGATCCGGGCCGTGGACGATCAGACAAGCCTGATCGATCCGGGATGCGATGTGCACGCTCACAGCGGGACTCCTAGCTCATTCCGTCGACGTACTGGTGTGCCCAGTCTGCCGTGGCCTTGAGCCCACCGAAGGTGTAGAAGTGCAGCTTCACCTCACCCGAGGCGGGGTCGGCAGCGAGCAGCGCCGACAAGTCCGTGACGAACGTGTCGGGACCGGCCGTGCCCATGAGGTTCGTGAGCGAGAAGCCATACTTCTTCACGATCATCGCGTTGGCGCCGACGCCGAAGCGACGCGCGAAGTTGATCAGGCGCTTGATGCCGGCGGGGCCGGGCGTGCCGATGCGGATCGTGGATTCGATGCCGCGCCCGCGCACACCGTTCACCCACGAGATCACCGGGTCGGTGTCGAACGCGAACTGCGTGAGGATCGTCGCGTCGAGTCCCTGCTCCTTGAGCGCGGCCGACTTGTCCTCGAGGTGACGCCAGAGGATGTCCGTCGCGATGTCGGGGTGGCCCTCGGGGTACCCGGCGATCGACACCTCTTTCACGCCGTACTTCTGCAGCAGACCGGTCTGGATGACCGACAGCGAGTCGGGGTAGGGGCCCTCGGGCTCGGCGGGGTCGCCACCAACGGCGAAGACGCTGTCGGTCGCGCCGACCTCCTGCAGGCGCCCGAGGAACTCCTCGAGCTGGTCCTGCGACTTCAGGCGGCGAGCCGAGATGTGCGGGACCGGGATGAATCCCATGTCGCGGACGGCCTTCGACGCGGTGACGCGCATGTCGAGGTCCTCGTTGCCGAGGAACGTGACGTTGATCTTGGTGCCAGCGGGGATCGAGTCCTTCGCCTCGGTCAGACCCGGGACATCCTTGCCCGTCATCTCGAGGGAGTAGTTGCTGACCAATTCCAAAGCTGCGGCCTTATTGACCGGCTGAGTAGAACGTGACACTGATCGAGGTCCTTTCCGCTCTCAGTACGCCGCGCGTCTTCGCGCCGCCTGACAAGGACGTTACCTATGAACATAGGGAATGTCCAGAGGGAAATACGAGATCGCCTGTCCGTGCCGTCGGCGATGTTCAATCCGTGGGGCGCGGTCGTCCGCTCGGCCGCGGACCGGCGGAATCCAGGGAATGCCGTGCGCTGCGCAGATACCGCGCGAAGTTCTCGCGGGACTCCGCGTCGAGCTCGGCAACGATCAGGTCTTCCACGGCACGGATGCGCGGCGCGATCTCGGCCAGGCGTTCGACGCCGAGAGGGGTGAGGTGCAGCAGCATCCGCCTGCCGTGCGCCGGATCCTGTTCCCGACGGACGAGACCCTCCGCGAGCAGGGGTTCGATGGTCGCGGCCATCGTCTGGGCGCGCACCAGAGACCGGCGTGCGAGCTCCGAACTGGTCAGGCCCGGACGCCGTTCGAGGACGGAGAGCGCCGTGTACTGCGCCGGCGTGAGGTTCGCCTGCTTGCACACGGCGAGGAAATGCGGGCGCAGTGCCATCTCGACCTGCTTGATGACGTAGGTGAAGTTCGACGTCTGCATCGGGCCTCCGATCGGCACGACTGTAGCTTACGGGCGGGCACTCGCCGGGTGGTGGTGCGGGTCGCGGCTCTCGATGAATTACAGGTTTCCTGATACGGTGCCCTCGTGCTGAAGACGACGGAGTCCCAGGATCCAGCGGTGCTCGACTATCCCGGCGATCTGCTCGGGTTCGCCGATGCCCTGACCGACGTGGAGCGAGCCAAGCTGGCGCTCCTGCGCGAGCACCTGAACACCCGGGTGCGCCCGCTCCTGATCCCGGCCTGGGAGGCCGGGGAGTGCCCAGCCGAGATCCGCGGGCCCCTCGCCGCGCTGCGACTGGAGGACGACCCGGCCCTGCTGGGCGACGACGGCAGGCCGAGCGCGCTCTATCAGGGCTTCAAGACCGTGGAACTGTCACGGCTCGACCTCGGCGTCTCGATCATCTACGGCGGACAGGTGGGGATGTTCCGCACGCTCGTTCTCGAGGGCGGCAGTCCCGAGCAGATAGCCGCCTGGGACGACGACATCCTCGCGTTTCGCAAGACGGGGTGCTTCGCCCTGACGGAACCGGAGCACGGCTCCGACATCGCGGGCGGGCTGTCTACGACAGCGCGCCGTGCCGGGGACGGCTGGGTGATCGAGGGCCGGAAGCGGTGGATCGGCAACGCGACCATCTCGGACGAGTTGTGCGTCGTTGCGCGCGAGCAGGATGGCGATCGGGTCCTCGCCTTCCTCGTTCCGGCGACGGCCCCGGGCGTGACGCTCTCCGTCATCGAGGGCAAAGCCGCTCTGCGTCACGTGCACAACGCCGAGATCGTCCTGGACGAGGTCTACGTCCCGGACGAGGCGCGGCTGCCGCGGATCGAGTCCTTTCACGACATCAATCGAGCGTTCCGGACGCTGCGTCCGGTGATCGCATGGAACTCGGTCGGGATGCAGCTGGGCGCGTATGACGCGGCCCTTCGGTACGCGAAGGAGCGCATCCAGTTCGGCGGTCCGATCGCGGGCTACCAGCTCATCCAGGAGAAGCTCGTCCAGATCGTCGCCAACATCGCGCAGACTCTCGCGCTGGCCGTGCGAACGGCGACGCATCCCGTGACGGATGACGTGGCCCCGAGCATGATCAAGCTCGTGGCCGCCGATCGGCTGCGCGAGTCCGTCGCGCTCGCGCGCGAGATCGTGGGCGGTGACGGGCTGTTGCTGAAGAACGACGTGGTGCGGTTCTTCGTGGATGCCGAGGCGATGTACACGTTCGAGGGAACGCGCGAGATGAACGTCCTCATCGTGGGCAGAGCGATCACGGGGATCAGCGCGTTCACTCGCGGCTGATGCCCACCCCGGCCCCGAGACGCCCCACGCCTCAACTTTCAGGTAACCTGACAAACGACCGTCGGTAGCCGAATCTCGCATCGACGACCAGGACTCGACGAGGAGTACACGAATGACCAGCGGACTGTCCGTCGCGATCGGCGACCTTCCCTCGATCCAGGGGAGTACCTTCGGGCCCTCCGACTGGCTCGAGATCACCCAGGAACAGGTGAACGACTACGCGCGCTTGAGCGGCGACATGAACCCCATCCACATCGATCCGGAGTTCGCGGCGTCGACGCCGTACGGCGGGACGATCGTGCACGGCCTGTTCACCCTGAGCCTGGTCGTTCCGCTCATGGCCGGCATCTTCGAGGTCACCGACGTGGGCATGGGCATCAACTACGGGTCGAACAAGCTCCGCTTCCCGGCCCCCGTTCCCGTCGGATCGCGTGTCCGTCTGCGCGGTGTCGTGTCATCCGTCACCGAGGTGCCGGGCGGCTTCCAGGTCGAGGTGCCCGTGACGGTCGAGGTCGAGGGCGGCGAGAAGCCCGTCCTCGCGACCGAGCTCGTCCTGAGGTTCTACCGATGAGCGCGGCCGAACGGGTACGGCTGGATGGCAAGGCGGCGATCGTCACCGGCGCTGGCCGGAGTCTCGGCAAGGCGTACGCGATCGCGCTGGCCGACGCCGGTGCCGCGGTCGTCGTCAACGACGTCGACGACGTCACGGCACGCGAAACGGTCGCCGAGATCCGCGCGGCCGGTGGCCGGGCGATTGCGGTCGTCGGTCCGGTCGGCCCGACCGAGACGGCCGAGTCGCTCGTCGCCGCGGCCGTGCACGAGTTCGGACGCCTCGACATCCTCGTCGCCAACGCGGGCGTGTTGCGTGATCGGGTGCTCTGGAAGATGTCGGATGACGACTTCGACCTGGTGGCCGAGACCCACCTGCGCGGCTCCTTCACCTGTGCGCGTGCCGCCGCGATCGAGATGCGCCAGCGGGGGGAAGGTGGCCGGATCATCCTGGTCGGCTCGCCCGCCGGGCAGTACGGGAGCTTCGGGCAGACGAACTACGCGGCTGTCAAGGCGGGTCTGGTCGCCATGGCACGCACGCTCTCGCTCGAGCTGGCGCGCGCAGAGATCACGGCGAACGCCATCATCCCGACCGCACTCTCGCCGATGACCGCGACGATCCCCGCGTACACGCAGGTCTACGAGGACTATGTGGCGGGCAGGGGCATTCCGACCGAGTACCGGCGCGACCACGCGCTCGGGACGGCCGAGGACGTCGCGGCGCTCGTCGTCTGGCTCGCCTCGGCCGACGCGGCGGACGTGACCGGGCAGGCGATCGGCATCGGCGGGGATCGCCTCACGATGTACTCCCACCCGCAGGTGCTGCGCACGCTCGATCAGGATGGCGGCTGGAGGCCCGAACAGATCGGCCGGGCTTGGCGAGACGAACTCCACGGCCTGGCGCAGCGCTCCGGCCCGGGCGCGGGAGAGTAGCGATCGTGGAGGGGCACTACTCCGACCTCTGGCAGGCGATCGCGAGCGCAGACCCGGACCGTCTCGCGCTCAAGACCGTCGACGGCGAGACATGGACATACGGGCGGTTCGCGCGCGAGGCCGGGTCGCTGGCTGCGTGGCTCGAGCGCTCCGGGGTGCGCCCCGGTGACACCGTCGCGATGCTGCTGCACAACCGCGCCGAGTTCCTCATCACGTTCTTCGCGTGTCTGGCCGCCGGCATCACACCCGTGCCGCTGAACTTCCGGCTGCGCCCCGCCGAGGTCGCGGCGCTCCTGGATGATTCCGGCTCGTCGGTGCTGATTCATCCCGCGTCGCTGGCCGACGTGGCCACCGAGGCCGCGCAGCTCGCCGACGTCGACGTCACGCTCGTGAGCGTCGATGAGGGCGAGGGGATCGCGGCGGGCGCGATCTCGTGGGCCGAGACGGTCGCCGGTGATGAGCCGCTTCCGCCGCATGCCCCCGCGGACGGCGAACTGTGGATCTACACCGGTGGCACGACCGGACGTCCGAAGGCCGTGCGGTGGAGCGCGCCGAGCTTCTTCGAGGTGCAGTTGTTCGCCGCGTACACCCTGTCGGGTCGGCCGCAGCCCGAGACGATGGACGACGCGATCCGGATCTCGGTGGATTCCACCTACCCCCCGATGATCAATCTGCCGCTCGCGCCGTTCATGCACGGCACCGCGCTGACCACCTCGATGAACACGCTCGCCGTCGGTGGCACGGTGCTGATCTCCTCGCGCGCGCGCCTCGACGCCGAGGCGGCGGTACGTTTCGCCAACGCGGAGGGGGCCACGCGGCTCATCGTGGCCGGCGACGCGATCGGCATGCCGATCGCGGACGCCGCGCGCGCTCTCGGGGTCGGGCTTCCCACGGTCGCCTCGATCATGAGCTCGGGCATGCGCTTCAGCGCCGAGACGAAGAAGGCCCTGCACGAGCTCGGCGACATGGAGATCATCGACCTGCTCGCATCGACCGAGGGCGGCGGATTCGCGGTCACCTCGACGAAGGGCGTCGCCGACCTGCCGGGCCGCGCGCAGCTCTTCCCGACGGCCGTGGTGTTCGACGAGAACTTCCGGCAGGTTCAGGACGTCCCGGGCTCGCGCGGCATCCTCGCACAGCGCGGAGCGCTCCCCCTGGGGTATCACCGTGACCTCGAGAAGACACGCGCCACGTTCCCCGAGATCGAGGGGGAACGCTACGTGATCCCGGGTGACTGGGTGATCGTGCAGGACGACCGTCACATCGAGTTCATCGGGCGCGGCAGCGGCGTGATCAACACCGGCGGCGAGAAGGTCTACCCGCTGGAGGTCGAGGAGGCGCTGCTCACCCACCCCGCGATCACCGATGCGGCCGTGCTCGGGGTGCCCGACCCGCGCTTCGGTGAGGTCGTCGCGGCCGTCGTGGTCCGCTCCGGCGACGTCACGGCCGACGAGCTCGCGGCCCACGTGGGGGGCATCGTCGCCGGGTACAAGAAGCCGCGGCACGTCATGTTCCGCGAATCGCTGGATCGCACGCCGACCGGCAAGATCGACGTAGGGCGACTGCGCGGGGAAGTGATCGCCGACCGCGGCGCATCGGGAGGGACGACATGAGCCTCGAGGACATTCTCGGGATCGACACGCACGTGCACATCCAGATCGACGATCACGGACATCACGGGGCCTCGCGCGAGCAGCGCGAGGCGATGGACCGCTACTTCGGCAGCTCCGAACCGACGCGCACGCTCGACGAGACCGCGGCGTACTACCGCGAGCGGGGACTCATGGCCGTCGTCTTCACGGTCGATGCGACGACCAATACCGGGCACCGTCCGAACAGCATCGACGACATCGTGGCGGGTGCCCAGCGGCACCCCGACACGCTCATCGCGTTCGGGTCGGTCGATCCGTTGCAGGGAGAAGCGGCCGTCGACGAGTTGCGACGGCAGGCGGACGAACTCGGCGCTCGGGGGTTCAAGTTCCACCCCACCGTCCAGGGCTTCGACCCGTCCGACCCCGCTTACGCCCCGCTCTTCGCCGAGATCGAGCAGCGTGGCCTGCCGATCGTCGTCCACACCGGACAGACGGGGGTGGGCGCGGGAATGCCCGGTGGGCTCGGCTACCGGCTGGGCCTGTCGAACCCGATGCTTCTCGACGAGGTCGCCGCGCGGCACCGCGACCTGCAGATCATCATGGCGCATCCGTCCGTGCCGTGGCAGGACGAGGCGATCTCGATCGCCACGCACAAGTCGAACGTGTGGATCGACCTGTCGGGCTGGTCCCCGAAGTACTTCAGCCCGAATCTCGTGCGCGCGACCCGGACCTACCTGAAGCACAAGATGCTCTTCGGATCGGACTTCCCGGCTCTCACCCCGGACCGCTGGCTCAAGGATTTCGCCGCACTGGAGCTCGGCGAAGAGGTCGAGCGGCTCGTGCTCAAAGACAACGCGGTGCGCCTGCTCGGCCTGGACGACGCGGTCTGAGGTCCGCGCCGCCCGGGTCCGCCTCGGGCCGGTCGCTCTAGAGGGCGTCGGTGAAGGTCTGCAGGTCGCGGGCGAAAAGCTCGGGCTGCTCCCACGGGCCGAAGAGCCCCCCGTGGGGTTGCAGCGCAAAGTGCTTCACGTCGAAGAAGAGCTCGGCGTACGGGCGCGTCGCGACCACGGTGTCGTGCGGAAAGACGGTGAACCCGGTCGGTTGCGTCGCGCGGGACGACGGCGGCAGCAGGTGGTCGCCGGCATCGCGGTAGTACCGGATGGCGGAGGCCGCTGTGCCGGTGAACCAGTACAGCGAGATGTCGTCGAGCACGTCGTGCATCGTCAGTCCGCCGCCGGGCGCGTCGTTGTCGGCCCAGCCGTGCAGCTTCTCGAACACCCACGAGGCCAGCGCCAGGGGCGAGTCGCCGAGGGCGAACCCGATCGTCTGGGGCTTCGTGCGGTGCTCGGCCGCGTAGGCTCCCTCGGTCGCAAACCACGTCGCACCGGTTTCGGCGTACGCCCGCACGGCCTCGCCGTGCGCTGCGGGATCGATCGTGTATCGGCGCCACGCCGGAACGTCGCCGAGGTGCAGCGCGTCGACCCGATCGGGCCGCAGAGCGCCGAGCGCTTCCACGATGGCGCTGCCGTGATCGCTCCCGTGCGCGACGTAGCGGTCGAACCCGAACGCCGCCATGACCTCGTCGAACGCGCCGGCCACGGTGACCGGGCCCCAGCCCGGCCGCGCCGGCCGATCCGAGAAACCGTATCCGGGCAGGCTCGGGATGACGATGTCGAACCGGTCGGCCAGCAGCGGCAGTGCCTTCTCGAAGCGCAGGAAGCCATCCGGCCAGCCGTGCACGAGCATGAGCGGCTGGGCGCCGGGCGTTCCCGCGCGCACGACGTGGATGCGCGTGCCGCCGGCTTCCACGAGATACTGTTCCCGCTCGTTGAACCGGCGCTCGGTGGTGCGCCAGTCGTAGGCGTTCGCCCATTCGTCGATGAGTGCGCGGAGCGCGGTCGGTGGGGTGCCCCACGACCAGTCGTCGGTCGCGGAGTCGGCCCAGCGTGCCCGCGCGAGCCGAGCGTGCAGGTCGTCGATGTCCTCGTCGGGAACGGCGACGGTGAAGGGGGTGATCGAGCCCATGTCAGTCCTTCCAGCGCGTGCGCGGCGAGGATTTCTCGGTCAGGGCGGGATCGTCCACGACCGCGCCGGCGAGGGCGGCATCGATCGCGGCCATCGTGTCGGCATCGAGTCGGACGCCCGCGGCCTTGACGTTGTCCTTCAGCTGTTGCGGCCGAGACGCACCCACGAGCGCCGCGGCGACGTTGTCGTTCTGCAGGACCCACGCGATCGCGAGCTGAGCCATCGTCAGCCCCGCTTGCTCCGCGATGGGCCGCAGCCGCTGCACCGCCGCCAACACGTCGTCCTCGAGGAAGCGTTTGATGAAGTACCCACCGGTCGCGTCGGTCGCCCGGCTTCCGTCCGGGACGGGCTGACCCGGCAGGTACTTGCCGGTGAGGACGCCCATCGCGACGGGAGACCAGACGATCTGCGAGATGCCCAGTTCACGACTCGTGGGAACGACGACGCCCTCGATGACGCGATAGAGCATCGAGTACTGGGGCTGGTTGGAGACCAGCTGGATCTTGAGTTCTTTCGCCAGGGCCTGACCGGCGCGCAGCTCGTCCGCGGTCCACTCCGAGACGCCGATGTAGAGCGCCTTGCCCTGGCGGACGATGTCGGCGAAGGCCTGCATCGTCTCTTCCAGCGGTGTCTCGTAGTCGTAGCGGTGCGCCTGGTACAGGTCGACGTAGTCGGTTCCGAGGCGCCGCAGCGATCCGTGGATGCCGTCCATGATGTGCTTGCGGCTCAGTCCCGAGTCGTTGGCCCCGAAGACCCCGATCGGGAAGTAGACCTTGGTGAAGATCTCGAGAGACTCGCGGCGCTGGCCTTTCAGGGCATCCGCGAGAACGACCTCGGCGGCGGTGTTCGCATAGACGTCCGCGGTGTCGAAGGAGGTGATGCCGACGTCGAGCGCTGCACGTACGGTTTCGATGGCGGCGTCGTTCTCGACCTGCGAGCCGTGCGTGATCCAGTTCCCGTAGGTGATCTCCGAGACCTTGAACCCGCTGTTACCCAGGAACCTGTATTCCACGTCCGGTCACTCCCTCGTGATTCCGCAATTCAGTTTAACTGTCAACTCTCGCCATGTTAGTGGCTCGTGCGCGACTCTGTATTCGGCCCGTGGCTCGGTGCGTGGCTCGGTGCCTGAGTCGGCCCCGAGGCGAGCAGCGCGCGCTCGTATTCTTGGAGGTCGGCGGCCGACTCGAGCATCTTCGAGAGCAGGCGGTTGAGCTCGACGACCTCGTCGTCGGACAGGCGATGCTGCAGGATCTCGGTGCGTCGCAGCGCGATCGGCATGAGTTGGTCGTGCAGCGCAGCGCCCACGGTGGTCAGGAACAGATGGCGCGAGGTGCGACGTCCGTCCGCCTGCCCCACATGGCCGCTCGCGACAAGTGCCCCGACACTCTTCGAGGCGATCGATTTGTTGATGCCGAGAATCTCGCACAGGTCCCGCGCCGTCGCGCCCGGGTGGTTGCCCAGGGCGCTGAGGACGCGCCACTCGTTGGCTCCGACGTCATGCAGCGCGTTGAACACGCGCGAACCGCCCCACACGAGCACATTGTTGAGCAGGCCCAGGAGCGCGGGGGAGTAAGAGTCGCGGTCGATCGTGCGGGCGAGTGGTTCGGTCACGAGCCCCTGTGCTGTCGCCTGCGCGAGCACCGCGTCGGAGAGGGGGAGGTGAGTGGCCATCGCGGGCAGTCTAGCCAGGTGCCGAATGCGGACTGGCGGACCGTGGGCTCACGAGTCCGTGCTTCGGTCGACGACCGCCTCGCTTTCGAGCGTCATGAGCTCGCGGGTCTCCTGCAGCATTGCCAGGAGCAGGTCATTCAGGCGGGTGATGTCGTCGGGGGCGAGGTGCGACAGCATGATCTCTTGACCGCGCAGCGAGATCGGCATCATGAGCTCGTGCATCTCGGCGCCGGCGCGCGTGAGGAACATCGGTCGCGAACCGCGGGGGCCGTCGAGCAGCACGACGAGCCGACGTTCGGTGAGTACGCTGACGCTCTTCGACACGACGGCTTTGTTCATCGCCGCGAAGTCCGCGATCTCGGTCGCCGACATCCCGGGGCGCAGCCCGAGCGACGAGATGACGCGCCAGTCGTTCGTGCCGAGCCCGAACCGCCGACGCAGTTCGTGCGATTCCCGCCAGACGAGCGCGTTGGACAGGAGCGCCAACAATCGCGGCGTGAAGTGATCGGGGTCGATCGAGTTCGGGAGGGGCTCGGTGACGATATCGGGATGGCGCTGGCGCCCGACACCGTCCACCGGGGGGATGTTCGTCATCGAAGTCCTTCTCTGTCGCATGCCGAGTGGCCACGAGCCCGCCATCGAGGATCGGTATGGCGCGGCGCCCGGCTCCGTATGGAGCCGGGCGCCGCGCCGAGCGGGGTCGCTCAGTGTGCCATCGCGGCGAGTGCCTCGGGGTCGATGACTCCGATAGAGCGGGTGTCCTGGAACGCCCGGATGCCTTCGATGCCCTGTTCGCGGCCCATGCCCGACTGCTTCATGCCACCGAACGGTGCACGCAGGTCGAGGCGGGTGGCGCCGTGGTCGTTGACCCAGACGTAGCCGCACACGAGCTGGCTGCCGATGCGGGTGGCCGTCTCGGGGTCGGCGGTCCAGACGCTGCCGCACAGTCCGCCCCAGGTGTCGTTCGCGGCTCGGACGGCCTCTTCTTCCGTGTCGAACGGCAGGATCGGGATGACCGGACCGAACTGCTCCTGCGTGACGACGCGGAGCGACGGGTCGGGGTCGACGACGATCGCGGGGCGCAGGAAGTTGCCGCCCGCGAGGTCTCCGCCGGGGAGCTCGCCGAACTCGAGCACCGTCGCGCCGGAGTCCTTCGCCTCTTCGATGATCTCGGCGACGAATGCCTTCTGCACGGGGGAGTGCAGGGGCCCCATCGTGGTGCCCTCATCGAGCCCGTAGCCGATGACGGCCTTCTCGAGCCGTGCCGACAGCCCGTCGACGACCTCCTGCATCCGGGACCGATGCACATAGACGCGCTTGGCGTTCATGCAGATCTGGCCGGTCGAGTCGAAGATCGCCGCGTACAGGCGGTCGAGGTGGACGTCATCGATGATGGCGTCCTCGGTGAAGATCGCCGCGTCGTTCCCACCCAGCTCCAGCGTGACGCGGGTGAGGGACTTGGCCGCCATCTCCATGATCCGCTTCCCGCCGTTGACCGACCCGGTGAAGCACACCTTCGCGATGTCCGGGTTCTGGATCAGCGCACCCATGTTCTCGTCGCGTCCGGTGACGACGTTCAGCACACCGGCCGGCAGCTTCTCGGCCACCCGCTGGACGACGCGCGTCGTCGCGAGGGGCGCCGAGGGCGGCGGCTTCACGATGACGGTGTTACCCGCGAGCAGCGCGTGGGGCAGGGATGCCGCGAGGATCGCGATCGGCCAGTTGAACGGCACGATGATCGTGACGACGCCGAGCGACTGGTAGGACACCTCGGTGTTGACCGGGATGCCGGGCATGACGGGAAGCGTCTTCCCGGTGTCGACCTCGTCGGCGATCATGAGCGCCAGGTTCCAGCGGATCTCGAAGACCAGGGCGTCCACCCAGGCCTCCATGCGGATCTTGCCGTTCTCCTGCGACAGGATGGCCGCATCCGTGTCGCGCTCGTCGGCGATTCCGGCGATCGCTTCCGCCATCTGGCGCGCCCGCTCGGCCGTCGACAGGGCCGACCAGGCCGGATAGGCCGCCTTTGCCGCGGCTACCGCGTCGGCGACGTCATCGGCCGAAGCGGAGGCCGCCTCACCCACGATCACGCCTGCCTTAGCCGGGTCGACGACAGAAATCGTCTCCGCCGTCTGCCGTTCCTCGCCGCCGATGAACAGTCCCGTACGAACCGGGGCCTCAGTACTCAACGTGTCGGACAAGCCGACCACCCACCTCTCTGTGTGTCTGCCGAACTGCGTGTCTGTCGAATCGTGCGTGTCTGTCGAACCGCATCGAAGTTGCCTTTACCAGCGCCATGATGGCACGGGATTCGGGTGTCGGTCTCGGGTTCTGACAAGTCCTCACCGACTTCCTGAAGTTTACCTGCATTCTTGTTTACCTGTAAAGGAGATCGTGCTAGCGTCTCCTTTCGTCGGCCCCCGAGGGTCGGTTGAGAAGGTCGAAGCACTGCAGCGATGCAGCGCAATCGGCGCCCATGTCATCAACGAGGAGGCAGAGGATGGTTCGCGAGAGCCTTGTCCCGGTAGGCGAGCGCCCCGACGTCGCACAGCTGGAAGATCTGGCGTTCGAACTGCGTCAGAAGCTGCTGCACCTGTGCGGAACGTACGAGGGTGCGGTGCACATCGGAGGCGACCTGTCGTCGGCGGACATCTTCACCGCGCTGTTCGAGTACGGCCTGACGGTCGACCCGACCGACATCGCCAACCCCTCCCGCGACCGTTTCGTGCTCAGCAAGGGGCACGCGGCCGTGGCGATGTACATCGCGATGGCGATCCGCGGCTTCTTCTCCTACGACGGGATCGTCCAGACCTACGGTCAGCTCGACAGCGCGTACGGCATGCACCCCTGCAAGGTGCAGCTTCCCGGCGTGGAGGCGTCCACGGGCTCGCTCGGTCACGGACTGCCGCTCGCGGTCGGCATGGCCCTGAGCGCCCGCGGTCGCGGCGAGACCCACCGCGTCGTCACCCTGATGGGCGATGGCGAGACAGGTGAGGGCTCCGTCTGGGAGGCCGCGCTCGTGGCCAGCTCGAACAAGCTCGGCAACCTGGTCGCCTTCATCGATCGCAATCGTCAGTTGATGACGAGCTTCGACGAGGAGCGCGTGAACCTCGAGCCCTACCCCGACAAGTGGGCGGCCTTCGGGTGGAACGTCGTGCACATCGACGGCCACGACATGGGGGCGCTGGTCGGTGCGATCGACGGCCTCCCGGCACCCGACAGCGACAAGCCCACCGTCGTCATCTGCGAAACGGTCAAGGGCAAGGGCGTCGACTTCATGGAACACAATCTGGCCTGGCACGCGGGTTCGCTCGGAGCCGCCGACCTCGAACGCGCGATGGAGGCTCTCGAGGCCTCTCGAGAGAAGGAGTCCGTCTGATGCCCATCACCTTCACTTTCGGTGAGTTCCTCGGGGCCCGCTCGGTCATCGGCACGACGCTCGCCGAGCTGGGCGACGAGTACCCGAACCTCTGGGTCCTCACTCCCGACATCGGCGCGACGCTGGTGGAGTTCCGCGACAAGTTCCCCGAGCGCTTCCTCGACGTGGGTCTTGCGGAGCAGGCGTGCGTGGGAGTCGCGGCCGGTCTGGCTTACGACGGCAACATCCCCGTCGTGTCGGGAATGCTCCCGTTCCTCTCCATGCGCGCGCTCGAGCAGATCCGCACCGACGTCTGCTACCCGAACCTCCCCGTCAAGATCATCGGCACCCACGGAGGGCTCGTCGGCAACGGCGGCTCCACCCACTACGCGGTCGAAGACCTCACCCTGATGGGTGCGCTCACGAACATGACCGTGACGTCGATCGGTGACCCGCTGATGGTCGGCGAGGTCCTGCGTCAGTCCATGTCGATGACGGGCTCGCTGTACATCCGCCTGGCCGTCGGCAAGAAGGACAAGGTCCTCTACGAACCCGGCACCCACGACATCCGCATCGGCAAGGGGATCATCGCGCGCGAAGGCACCGACGCGACGATCTTCACCCACGGCACGACCGTCGCCCAGGCGCTCGACGCGGCCGACGAGCTCGCGAAGGATGGCCGGTCCATCCGCGTCATCGACATGTGGACGCTGAAGCCGATCGACCAGGAGCTCATCATCCGCTCCGCCGCCGAGACGGACGGCCGGTTCGTGGTCCTCGAGGATCACCTGGCGTACGGTGGGCTGGCCACCCGGATCGCCGACGTGGTCACCGACAACGGCGTGCACCTGAAGGCGTTCGAGCGTCTCGGGATCCCGCAGGTCTACGCCGGCTTCGGCGAGGACGAGCAGCTGCGCGACAAGCACGGTTACGGCCTCGAAGCCACGATCGCCGCGATCCGTCGGGTCATCGCCGCGCAGCCCTGATCGTGAGGGTCGGCAGTCGCCGACTCGCGAGAGCACTGCCCGTACCGTAACCCACCGCTTGCCCCGCAAGAACTCAACGGAGAGTCATGAGAACAGTAGCCGTCACGAAGGTGGGAAGCCTGCGCGATCCCGACGAGACCGCGCGCGGCGTCATCGACGTCGTGGACTTCCCCGAGCAGCCCCTCGGACCCGAGGACGTGCGCATCCGCGTCGCGTACGCCGCGATCTGCGGGTCGGATCCCCACCTCGCAGAGGGATTCTTCGGCACCGACGTGCCGATCGGCCTCGGACACGAGATCTCGGGCGTCGTCGAGGCGCTCGGAGAGGCCGCGCACCGCAACGGCCTGCGCGTCGGGGACCGGGTCGCGGGCAACTTCCTGCGGTTCTGCGGCACGTGCCGCCCCTGCCAGGAGGGTCGTCAGCAGTTCTGCGAGCACATCCAGGACTACAACCGCCCCGGCATGGCCGAGACGGTGACGTGGCACGAGTCACAGGTCTACCGACTGCCCGAAGAGGTGTCCCTGCTCACGGGATGCCTGCTCGAGCCGACGTCCGTCGCCGTGCGCATCGCCGACAAGACCCGCATCCGCGTCGGCGACCGGGTCGCCGTCTGCGGCGGCGGGCCGATCGGCCAGCTGACCCTGCAGGTCATGAAGATGTATGGCGCGACCTCGCTGACCATGATCGAACCCATCGCGGATCGCCGCGACATGGCCCTCCGTCACGGCGCCGAGTACGTCATCGACCCGATCGCCGAGAACCAGTTCGAGCGTGCCGACGAGATCACAGACGGCCGCGGATACGACATCGTGATCGACGCCTCGGGCTCGCCCCGCGCCGTCCAGGGACTCCTCGACATCGCCGCGAAGGGCGCGACCGTGATCTACGGCGCGATGTACCCGCACGACTTCGCGATGCCGCTGAACCTGTCGGACTACCTCTACCTGAAGGAGCTGACGCTCACCGGCGTCTTCGTCTCGCCCTACGCCTTCCCGCGGGCTCTGCAGATCCTCCCGCACCTCGACGTCGACGAGATGACGGCGGCCGTGTTCGATCTCGAGGACGCCGCGGCGGCCTTCGCCGCCCACATGAGCGGTGCTCACCCCAAGGTCGTCATCCGCTGCAACGACCTGGACGACTCCCGGAGTGCGTCATGACGGTCATCGAGAACGGCGCGGTCTCGACCGCCACCCTCCCGGCGCTCGAGGCGGTCGATGTTTTCAAGAGCTTCGACGGCGTGCACGCGCTGAAGGGCGTGAGCCTGTCGGTCCAGCCCGGCGAGATCCACGCGCTGCTGGGCGAGAACGGCGCCGGCAAGTCCACGCTCATCAAGGTCGTGACGGGGCTGTACGCGCCGGACTCGGGCCAGATCCGCCGCTCGGGTGAAGAGGTCGAGTTCGCCAACGTCCGGGCCGCGCACAAAGCGGGCATCGTGGCGCTTTACCAGGAGCTCTCGATCGTGCCGACCACCTCGGTCGCCGAGAACGTCCTGCTGGGTGAACAGCTGCCGAGCCGCGCGGGGATCGTGAACGGTCGCGCGCTACGCCGCGAGGCGCGGGCGCAGCTCGAACGCCTCAATCAGAAGATCTCGATGCGCAAGCTCGCCGGCGACCTCTCGCCGGTGCAGCAGACGATGGTCGCGGTCGCGCGCGCGTTGGCCACAGATGCGCGTGTTCTGATCCTCGACGAGCCGACGGCCTCGCTCACCGACACCGAGATCCGCGAAGTCTTCGCGGTGCTGCGCTCCCTCCGCGATGAGGGAGTCGCCATCGTCTACGTGTCGCACCGTCTCGAGGAGGTCTTCGAGCTGTGCGATCGCCTGACGATCATGCGCAACGGCGAGACGATCACGACGAAGAACGTCGCCGACACCACGATCGGCGAGGTCATCTCGACGATGGTCGGCCGAAACGCCGATTCGCTCTATCCCGAGCGAGGGAAGACCTCGACCGAAGTCACTCTCGTCGTCGAAGGGCTTGAGGGCCGGCGCGTCACGGATGTCTCCTTCACCGCGCACAAGGGCGAGGTGCTGGGCATCGGGGGACTGGCCGGTTCCGGTCGGAGCGAGCTGCTGCGGATCCTCGCGGGGGCGCAGACCTCCAAGGCGGGCACGATCACCGTGGGTGGCAAGATCGTCCCGCGCAGGGCAGGGGTCGGACGCGTCCTCGCGGCGGGCGTTGCGCTCGTTCCCGAGGAGCGCCGCAGCCAGGGTGTGCTCCTGGGCGCGTCGATTCAAGACAACATCGCATTGGCCAACATCTCGTCGGTGAGCCGACTCGGATGGGTCTCGCGCGGGCGGATCGCCGAGATGGCCAAGCGCGCCATGGCCGACCTCCAGATCAAGGCGCGCAGCCCGCGCCAGCCGGTCGGCGAACTGTCGGGCGGCAACCAGCAGAAGGTGGTGCTCGCCAAGATGCTCGCGCGCAAGCCGCACGTGCTGCTCATGGACGAGCCCACGCGCGGCATCGACGTCGGCACCAAAGCCGAGATCTACCGTCTCATCCGTGAACTCGCCGCCACCGGCACCACGGTCATCGCCGTCAGCTCGGAGCTGCCGGAACTCATCGGGATGTGCGACCGAATCCTGATCATGCACGAGGGCTCGATCGCGGGCGACGTGCCCGCCGAGGGCGCCGACGACGAACTCCTCCTCTCTTACGCCTACGGAAGGTCCACATCATGACAGTTCAGAAGGAGCCCACGCGGACCGGGACGATCATGGCCCAGCAGTCGCGCACGGCGGGCCGGGTCCTCATCCAGAGCGGCACGGTGGTCGCGCTGATCTTGCTGATCATCTTCTTCTTCGCGATGCGGCCCGACACGTTCCTGTCGTTCATCAATGTCCGCAACATCCTGTACCAGGTCTCGATCCTCGCGATCATCGCCGGTGCGCAGACCATCGTCATGGTGCTCGGCGACTTCGACCTTTCGGTCGGCGCGACATCGAGTCTTGCCGGTGCGGTGACCTCCGTGATGCTCCTCGGAGAGAACTCCATGCCCGTCGCGATCGGAGCCGGCCTGGCGGTTGGTCTCCTGGTCGGGCTGGTCAACGGGGTGCTCATCGCCTATCTCAACCTGTCGGCGTTCGTGGCGACACTGGCGACGATGACCTCCGTCATAGGCCTGGCATATCTCGTCACGGGAGGCACCACGGTCTTCGGCATGCCCGAAGAGTTCAACCAGCTCGGCCAGGGCCGGTTCCTGAACGTGCCGTTGCCGGTCTACTTCGCGGTCCTGATCTCCGTGATCATCTGGGCGATGCTGCGCTTCACAACGCTCGGCAGACGGCTCCACGCCATCGGCGGCAACGTCGAGGTAGCGCGACTGTCGGGCGTGAACGTGCGCTGGGCACGTCTGCTCGCGTTCACGATGGCCGGATTCATCTCGGCCATCGGCGGCATCCTGCTGGCAGCGCGCCTCGGCAGCGCGGCCGCGGAGCAGGGCTCCGACAACACGCTGTTCTCCGTCGCCGCCGTCTTCCTCGGTATGACCGTCATCCGCTCGGGAGCCGCGAACCTCGGCGGAACCATGATCGGCGTCGGCATCATCGGCGTGATGAGCAATGGCCTGAACATCCTGGGCGTCAACGCCTACGTGCAGCAGGTCGTGACCGGACTCATCATCATCCTCGCCGTGGTCCTTTCCGGCCTCAAGACGCGGGAGCGATAGCAACGCTCCCACGGGCCTCGCGACCCGGTAATCCGCGGGGCCATCACTCCCTCACAACCAACGCAATCACAAAGGAGTAGATACGTGCGTACGAAATTCAAGGTGGCCGCGGCCGTAGCCGCCGCGGCGGTACTCGCCCTCACGGGATGCTCGGGCAGTGGCTCGGGAGACAACAGCGGTGGCGCCGATGACGCTTTCAAGGTCATCGCGTTCACCTCCGGCAACCAGACCCCGGTCGGTGCGTGGTGGGTCAAGGCCGTCACGGCCCAGGCGGAAGAACTCGGCTGGGATCTGACGATGATCCAGGGCGACTTCGACTTCCAGAAGATGAACCCGGCCGTCGAGAGCGCCATCGGTCAGGGCGCCGATGTCATCCTCGACGGATACACGGACGTTTCGTCGATCGGGTCCATCGTGACCGCGGCGAAGGACGCCGACATCCCGATCTTCGCGATGGACGCCGGCACCGAGCCGACGGACGCCTTCGTCACCAACATCACGACGAACCAGCAGCAGATCGTCGACAAGACGGTCGGTGCGATCGACGAGGCGATCGGTGGCCTCGAGGGCAAGACCATCATGGTCATCGGCCACGACCCGCACGCCGGCATCCGCCTGCGTTCGGCGCTCGCGGTCGAGGCGTTCGAAGCGGCCGGAGCGACCGTCGTGGGCGGTGAGCCGCAGCAGGTCACGAACCCCGCCACGGGTCGCACGGAGGCGCTCAACTTCGTCTCCGACTACCTCTCCGCCAACCCCAACGGCCTCGACGCCGTCTGGGCCGGCTGGGATGACGCGGCGCTCGGCGCGGCACAGGGCCTCGCCGAGGCGGGTTCGACCGCCCCGGTCACCGGTGTTGACGCGCTCTCCGAGACGCTCGCGGCCATCGAGAAGGGCGGCAACATGCTCGCCACGATCGACCAGCCCTGGCCCCTCGTGCTCGACATGCTGATCAAGGATGTCGTGGCCTTCCAGGAGGACGGCACACTGCCGGCGAAGGACTTCGTCGACGTCGACGTGACGCTCGTGACCAAGGAGAACGCGGCGGACACCACGCCGTCCGACAAGCTCTAGCGGCCATTCGTTTCACCGCGGGGGCGGATGCTCCGGTATCCGCCCCCGCACCCCCCGCACCATTCCTGCACGTCCGCAGTACCCACACACTCGAAACCAGATACTCCAAGAAGAGGAAACTCCCATGCGTCTCGACGGCAAAGTCGCTCTCATCACCGGCGGCGCGAGCGGCATCGGACTCGCGACGGTGCGCAAGTTCGTTCGCGAGGGCGCGAAGGTCATGATCGCCGACATCAACCTGAATCAGGCCGAAGCCGCCGCACAAGCGATCTCGGACGAAGGGTTCGAGGGCAGCATCGCGGCGGTTCGCGTCGACGTCTCGGTGTACGCCGAGGTCGAGGCCGCGGTCGCTCGCGCGGTCGAGGTCTTCGGCAAGCTCGACGTCATCTTCAACAACGCGGGCATCGCCGGGGGCAAACCGCTCCTCGAGCACGATCCCGCCGTCGACTACGAGCCGATGATCCGCATCGATCAGGATGGTGTCTACTACGGCATCCTCGCGGCCGGCCGGCAGTTCCGCGATCAGGGAACGGGCGGCGTGATCATCAGCACGTCCTCGATCTACGGCGAGCAGGCGGCCGAGCTCTCGTTCACCTACAGCGCGGCCAAGGCGGCCGTGATCTCGTTCACACGTTCCGCGGCCTACGAGCTCGCGCAGTTCGGCGTCCGCGCCGTCGCGATCACTCCCGGCCGCGTCGGCACGCCCATCATCAACCAGTTCAGCGAGGAGCTGCGCGCGACGTTCGCCGCGGAGCAGCTGCGCAACAAGATGACCGAGCCCGACGAGATCGCGAACGTGGTCGCATTCCTCGCGTCCGACGAGGCGAACGTCATCAACGGGACCGTCGTGAGCGTCGACGACGGCTACTCCGTTTTCAAACAGCGGCTCGACCTGCCGACCTTCTGAGGCGCGTGCCATGAGTGTGGATACCGAAACACCCTCCGCCGGGCTCGACGTCGCCTGTCACCTGAACATCCTGCTCGCGGATGCGTCGTCGGACCTGCTGCCCGCGGCGCTCGACGCGCTCGTGGAGGCGGGCTACCGACGGGTGGTGCTGCCGCCCCTGGAGCCCGGGGCGATCGATGTCGCGGGTCTGCGGCGCACCTTCGCCGCCCGCGGAATCTCTCCGATCACGATCGCGGGGCAGGCGCCCGGTGCGGATGTCTCGGCCGAGGACGCCGATGAACGCGCCGCGGGCGCAGCGGCGCTGCGTGCCGCCGTCGATCTGACCGTCTCCCTCGGCGGCGATCAGATGAACGGCGTCCCCTATGGCCTCTTCGGGCATCCGAGCGGACCGACCTCGACGGCCGCCTTCGAGCGCTCCGCCGCCGAGGTGGGCCGCGTCGCCGACTACGCGCACGAGCGCGGCGTCGCGATGACGTTCGAAGTCCTGAATCGCTACGAGACCTCGGCGATCAACACCGCGGCGCAGGCGATGCGGTACGTCGAGGCGAGCGGGTCGGAACATCTGCGCATCCATCTCGACACCTTCCACATGGCCGTCGAGGAGGGTGACCTCGCGGCGGCGATCACGCACGCGCTGCCGCGGCTCGGGTACCTCGAGCTCGGTCAGTCGGGTCGCGGCGGCCTGGGCAGCGGGGCGGTGGACGTGGCGGATCTGGTGCGGCACGCGATCGACAGCGGATACACGGGACGCGTGGGTGTCGAGGCGTTCTCGCGCGGGGTGCTCTCGCCCGAAGCGGGCGACATGCTCGCGATCTGGCGATCCCCTTACCTCGACGGTGTGGGGCTCGCCCAGGAGGCGATGCGTGTCATCCGGCGTGGATTCGCCCTGAGTACCGAGGGCCGCCGAGCGGCGCGTCTGGCGCGGCTCGCGCAAGACTAGATCAACGAAGCCCCGGGCTGCGCCCGCGGCACCTACTGAGGAGAACGACATGTCCAGCACGATCACCTCCACCGGAACCCTCATCGACGAAGCGGTGTTCGGCGGCAAGATCTTCATCGACGGCGCATGGGTCACGGGCGAGGGCGGGACGATCGCCTCCATCGAGCCCGCGACGGGCGCCACGCTCGCGACGGTCGGCATCGCCGGCCCTGGCGACGTGGCCCGGGCGGCCGAGGGCGCCGCGCGAGCACAGCAGGAGTGGGCCGCGACCCCGCACCCCGTGCGTGCCGCCGTCCTGCGCCGGGCGGGAGCGCTGTGGGAGCAGTACGCCGAAGAGATCGGCGGCTGGAACACCCGCGAGGTCGGGGCGATCCCGCCCCTGGCCGGGTTCGCGCTGCACGTCACGGCGGCCGAATGCTACGAGGCATCCGCGCTGCCCTCGGCCCCGCTCGGCTCGATTCTCTCGAGTGAAGAGCCGCGCCTGTCTCTCGCCCAGCAGATCCCGGTCGGCGTCGTCGGCGTGATCTCGCCCTTCAACGTGCCCCTGATCCTCGGCATCCGCGCGGTGGCTCCCGCCCTCGCCCTCGGCAACGCCGTCATCCTGAAGCCCGACCCGCGCACGGTCATCACGGGCGGTGTGTCGATGGTCCGCATCTTCGAAGAGGCGGGTCTTCCCGCCGGCCTGCTGCAGCTCGTCCCGGGCGGTGCGGACGTCGGCGAGGCCATGGTCGCCGATCCCCGCGTGCGCGTCATCGCCTTCACGGGTTCGACCCGCGCGGGTCGCATCGTCGGTGAACTCGCGGGGCGCCACCTCAAGCGCGCCCACCTCGAGCTCGGCGGAAACTCGGCCTTCATCATCCGTGAGGATGCCGATGTCGCCCAGGCCGTCAACCTCGCGACGTGGGGGTCGTTCCTGCACCAGGGCCAGATCTGCATGACGGTCGGGCGTCACATCGTGCACGAGTCGATCTTCGAGAGCTACGTCACGGCGCTCGCCGAGAAGGCGGACTCCATGCACGTCGGCGACCCCGCGGCGGGTCCCGTGCACCTCGGTCCCCTCATCGACGAGATCCAGCGCGATCGCGTCCACACCCTGGTCCAGGATGCCGTCGCCCAGGGCGCCGAGCTGCGCGCGGGCGGCACCTACGAGGACCTCTTCTACCGTCCGACCGTCCTCGCGAACACGCCGAAGGACGCCGCGGCCTATTGCGAAGAGGTCTTCGGGCCGGTGGCATCCGTCGTCTCGTATTCGACCGACGATGAAGCCGTGGCTCTCGCCTCGGACACCGACTACGGCCTGTCGCTCGGCATCGTCACGCGCGACGTGCTCGGTGGCCTCGCGATGGCCCAGCGCATCCCGACGGGGATCGTGCACATCAACGACCAGACGGTGAACGACGAGGCGAACACCCCGTTCGGCGGCGTCAGCGCGTCGGGAACGGGTTCACGCCACGGCGGTGCGCAGGCGAGCATCGACGCCTTCACCGAGACGCGCTGGATCACGATGCGCCGGGAGCCCGGTCAGTACCCGCTCTGACCCTCAGCGCGGCAGTGCCCGTTCTGCACCCTCGGGTTGCGGAACGGGCACTTTCGCGCTCGGGGGAGGGGAGCACTGGGCGGGGTTATTCAACAGTTATGTGACGCGCGTCATGAAAACCTTGACATTGATCGAGGCGTGGCACACGATGGCAAGGTCACACAGCGTCGTGCAGATCACGTCGGACGGACCCGCCGGTGGGATCGCTCTCAGCTGTGTCGACGACCCTTGACCGTCGACGAGAGGCCTGTCAATGAAGAAGAGTCTTGCCGCAATCGCCCTCGCAGCCGCTGCTGCGCTCACCCTCAGCGGATGCACCGATTCGGGCGCCAGCCCGTCTGCCGCCCCCACCGAGACGGGCGCCGGTGAGCTCCGCGACGTCCGCGTCGCGGCCCTGCCCATCGCCGAGACCGGCGCCCTCTGGGCGGCGATCGACGCCGGGATCTTCGAGGATCACGGCCTGAACGTCGAGGTCGTGCCCGCCCAGGGCGGCGCCCAGGCGATCCCCGCCCTGCTCAGCGGCGACATCCAGTTCGCCATCGGGCAGCCGTTCGGTCCGATCCGCGCCGACCTGCAGGACCTCGGCATCGTGATCATCGGTGACTACGCCAACAGCCTCGCCGATGGCAAGGACGTCAACGCCGTCGTGGCGCTCGCCGCCTCCGGCATCGCGAGCCCCAAGGACCTGTCGGGCAAGAAGGTGTCGGTCAACTCCCTCGGAGCCGCCGGTGACCTGACGATCCGCGCGGCGGTGGACGCGGACGGCGGCGACTCGTCGACGATCGAGTTCGTCGAGGTCGCGTTCCCCGAGGCCAAGGCTCAGCTCGACGCCGGCACGATCGATGCCGCGTGGGTGCCCGACCCGTTCCGCGGCATCGTGCTCGGTGCGGGCGGCGTGTCCGTCGTCTCGCCCTATCAGGCCGTCATCCCGGGGCTGACCGTGCTGACGAACATCACCACGCAGAAGCTCATCGACGAGGACCCCGATCTCGTGGCGGACTACTCCGCGGCGATGGCCGAGGCGCTCGCCTACGCGGCCGACAACGAGGACGCCGTGCGTGCCGCGATCGCGACGGGACTCGACATCCCGGCCGAGGCCGCAGCCGGTATCACGCTGCCGACCTTCACGTGGGAGCTCGACACGGAGAGCATCGAGACGCTCGGTGATCTGGCCGTGAAGTACGAGTACATCGACAAGCTGCCCGACTTCGACCGTCTGCTGCAGCAGCAGTAAGCGCGGAGGGGGATGCGTCGACGTGTGCGCGCATCCCCCTCTTCTCCGCTCTGCCAGCCCCGCCCATCCCCCCATGCATCAGGAGCGCACGTGACCGTCATCGACGCGCCGCAAGAGGCCGGCTCGCCACCGCATCCCGACACGAGCGCCCGGCTGCGCCGGGGCAAGAACCTGCGCTCCGCGCGAAAGGTCGTTCTCGGGGTGCTCGGCGTCGTCGGCTTCCTCGTGACCTGGCAGCTCGCCTCGACGCTGCGCTGGGTCAACCCCGAGCAGGTGCCGTCGGCCCTCGACACCTTCAGCCGCCTCGGTGTCATGATGACCGACCTCGAGTTCTGGCGGAACGTCGGCCGCACCATGACCGCGTGGGCCATCGGCCTCGCGATCGCCACCGTGGCGGCGACGACGCTGGGTGCCATTGTCGGAATGGTGCCGTTTCTGCGGCGAGCGACGCACACGGTGGTGGAGTTCTTGCGCCCGATCCCGTCGGTTGCGTTGATCCCGATCGCGATCCTCATCTACGGCCTGCAGCTCCAGGCGGCGCTCGTGATCATCGTCTACGCCAGCTTCTGGCAGATCTTCGTGCAGGTGCTGTACGGAGTTGCCGACATCGACACCGTCGCGCGCGACACGGCCCGCAGCTTTGGATTGACCCGCGCCTCGCGCATCCGGAATCTCGTCCTGCCGACGGCTCTCCCATACCTCATGACGGGCCTGCGGCTCGCCGCCGCCGTCGCGTTGATCCTGGCGATCACCGCCGAGATGACGATCGGAAACCCCGGGCTGGGCCGAGAGCTCGCCGTCGCGGCCGGCATCGGCAACTACACGACGGTCTACGCGATCGTCGTGGTCACGGGCGTGCTCGGCCTCATCATCAATCTCGGCTTCCGCTACATCGAGCGACGCACCCTCGCGTGGCATCAGTCGGTCCGAGGGGAGGATGTCCTGTGACTCTCTACACCAGCACCGTGCGCACGCCCCGGCAGAAGTCGCGCCTCTGGGCGAAGATGGGCGAGAGCACGCTCTACGCGATCGGCCTCCCGATCGTGCTCCTCGTCGTCTGGGGAGTCTTGGGCACCCTCGCTCCGGCGAAGTTCTTCCCGAGCCCCTTCACGATCTACGAAGCGTTCGTGGACACCTGGGTGGGACCCGCCTTCGTCGCGGACGTGCTGCCGAGCGTCGCGCGCCTCGCCATAGCGATCGTCCTGGCGGTCGCGATCGGCATCGCCGCGGGCACGATCATCGGCCTCACGCGTTGGCTGCGCGAGCTGCTCGAACCGATGCTGGAGTTCTTCCGGGCCATCCCGCCACCCGTCCTGATCCCCGTCATCGCGGCACTGCTGGGCATCAATCCGACGATGCAGGTCGTCGTGATCGTGGCCGGCTCGCTGTGGCCGGTCCTGCTCAACACGATCGAGGGCGTCCGCTCCACCGATTCGGTCATGACCGAGACGGCCCGCTCGTTCGCGCTCACCCGCTCCGAGCGCCTCTTCAGCCTCGTGCTGCCGGCCGCGAGTCCGCGGATCATGGCCGGCGTGCGCCAGACCCTGTCTGTCGCCCTGATCATGATGGTGATCTCCGAGCTCTTCTACGCATCGTCGGGCCTCGGCTATCAGATCAAGTTCTTCCAGACGAACTACCTGATCGCCGAGATGTGGAGCGGCATCGTGCTGCTCGGCCTGATCGGTGTTCTGCTGTCCATCGTCTTCACCATCGTCGAACGACGCGTTTTGCGCTGGTACCACGGAATCAAGGAGGTGGAGCGTGCCTGAAACGCTCCTCGAGGTCTCGCACCTCAAGAAGGTCTACGAATCGTCCACCGGCAACGTCGAGGCGATCGGCGACATCAGCTTCTCGATGCGGCGGGGAGAGTTGGTGGTCATCGTCGGCCCGTCGGGCTGCGGCAAGACCACGCTGCTGAAGTGCATCGCGGGGCTGCTCAAGCCCACGGCGGGAACGGTGGCCCTCGACGGCAAGAAGGTCACGGGACCGCCGCCGAACATGGCGCTCGTCTTCCAGGAGTACGGGCGCAGCCTGTACCCCTGGCTGACGGTGCGGGGCAACGTCGAGCTGCCCCTCAAGCACAAGAAGCTGTCGAAGGCCGAGCGCACCCAGCTCGTCGACGACGCGCTGCAGGCCGTCGGGCTGGAGCACGCATCGAAGAGCTACCCCTGGCAGTTGTCGGGCGGCATGCAGCAGCGCGTCGCGATCGCGCGCGCCGTCGCGTATCAGCCCGAGGTGCTGATCATGGACGAGCCGTTCGCGGCCGTCGATGCCCAGACCCGCGCGGACCTCGAGGACCTCGTGCGCCAGCTGCACCTCGAGCGGGGCATGTCGATCCTGTTCGTCACGCACGACATCGACGAGTCGGTGTACCTCGGCGAGCGCGTCGTCGTACTCTCGAAGTCGCCGACGTGGGTGCAGGAAGATCTGGCGATCGACCTCGCCCCCGAGCGCGATCAGATCACGACGCGTGCGCTGCCCCGCTTCACCGAGTTGCGCACGCACGTCTACGAGCAGATCCAGCGCGCGAAGCGCGGGGAGGCGATCCGCCCGACCGCGTGAGCGTACGGCGTGATCGACGGAAAGTGATCGACAGGACGGAGCAACACGTGCGCGCTCGGCAACCCAAGCAGCTCTTGCTCGCTCTCCTGGGCGAGCTCGTCCTGGATCGCATCGGCGAACCGGTGCGCGCGAGCGTGCTGCTCGAGGTCCTGGAGGGCGCCGCGATCACTGCCCCGACCGCGCGTGCGATGCTGGATCGGATGTCGCGGCGCGGCATGCTCGAACGGGTGCGCGTCGGGCGAGAAATCGCCTTCGCGCTGAGCGACGACACCGGTGATGTGCTGCGCGAGGCCGCCGTGCGCGTGCACGCGCAGCATCCGTTCGCACCGAACGGGACCGGCTGGACTCTCGTGACCTTCTCGGTTCCCGAGAATCAGCGCACGATTCGTCACCGGTTGCGGGCCACGCTCGCGTGGGAGGGCTTCGCACCACTCCGTGACGGGCTGTGGATCGCCCCGGGCGAGGTCGACCTCGAGGCCGCGCTCGAGCCGCTCGGGGATGCCCTCGCTCCCCACGCCGTCACGGCGTTCCGTGCCGAGGATCTGCGCGCCTACCCCGTCTCGCGGTCGGTGCGCGAGGCCTGGGACATCGACGCGATCCGTGCGGAGCACGAGCGGTTCCTCGAGACCTGGGAGGCACCGGGGGCTTCTGACGGCGCCGCGACCGCCGTCTCGGCACTCGTGTGCCTCGTCGCGGACTGGCTGGCGCTGCTGCGCGCGGACCCGCGGCTCCCCGCGGAGTTCATGGGCGACGCGTGGCCGGCCGAGCGGTCCGTCGCGGCCTATCGAGCGCGTCGCGAAGAGCTCGCGGCCCTCGCCGAGCAGGAGTTCGCGGGGCTCCACGCCCGATCGTTCGGGACCGTCCCCGCACCTGCGGTCGGCGGGCGCTGACACGGCGCGGGAGTCCTCGCGGCCTCCCGCGCCCGCCCATCGTCAGCGGCCGCCGAAGCGTGCCCGCAGGTCGGCCTTTCGCACCTTGCCCGACGCCGTGCGGGGCAGTTCGTCCACGACGACGACGTTCTTCGGGATCTTGTAGCGCGCGATCTTGCCCTCCAGGTACGCCCGCACCGATGCCGTGTCGGGCACGGTGTCGACCGCCGCGTCGTCGCGGAGCGTGACGACGGCCCACGGGACCTCGCCCCACCGTTCGTCGGGCACGCCGATCACGGCGACTCCCGATACCCCCGTGATGTCACTGATGAGGTTCTCGACCTCGGCCGGGTAGATGTTCTCGCCGCCCGAGATGATCATGTCCTTCAGCCGGTCCGAGATATAGAGGTATCCGTCGGCATCGAGGTATCCCAGATCGCCGGAGCGGAACCAGCCGTCCGCGGTGAACGCATCCGCGGTCGCCTCGGGCATCCCGTGGTACCCGAGGAATACGTTCGGGCCCGAGATCTCGATCTCTCCGACCGTCCCGCGCGGCACCATCGCGCCGTTCTCGTCCGCGATCCGGATGTCGGTGAAGAAATGCGGAAGACCGACGCTGCCCTGCTTCTCGCGTGTCATCGACGGAGAGAGGGATGTCGCCCCCGGCGACGTCTCGGTCATGCCGTATCCCTGCGAGAACGACAGGCCGCGCTCTTCGTAGGCGTTCAGGATCCGCGTCGGCACGGCCGAACCGCCGCAGGTCAGCTTGGTGAGCGTCGACAGATCGGTCGCGGCCCAGTTCGGGTGGTCGGCCAGCAGCTGATACGTCGTCGGAACGCCGCTGAGCATCGTGATGCGGTGCCGTTCGATGAGTTCGAGCACGCGCCCCGCCTCGAATCCCTTCTCGAGCACGATCGTGCCGCCCTTGAGGATCACGGGGAGAGCACCCATGCCGAGGGACGCGACGTGGAACAGGGGTGAGATGAGGAGCGCAACATCCGCCGAGACGACGTCGTAGTCCACGATGCAGTTCATCGACACCCAGGTCAGATTGCCGTGCGACAGGACGGCGCCCTTCGGCTTACCCGTCGTGCCCGACGTGTAGATGATCGCGGCGGGATCCTCGAGCACCACCGCGGTGTCGGCATGTCCTGCGGAGGACTCCTGCATGAGCTCCGTGAGCCCGGGCACCTCGGCATCCCCGTCCCCCGTCGGGATGACATGGGCCACCCGAGCCGCCTCGATTCCCGGAGCGAGCCGCCCGGCGAACTCGGGATCGTGGATCAGCAGCCGCGCACCACAGTCCGACAGCATGTACGCGAGCTCGGGCGCCGCCAGGCGCGTGTTGAGGGGCACGAAGACGGCCCCGAGCTGCGCGACGCCGAACAGGACCCGCAGAAAATCCGGACTGTTCTCGCCGATGTACGCGACGGCGTCACCCTTGCGGATGCCGCGATGCCACAGCAGTGCGGACACGCGATCCGCGTCGTCGGCGAGCTGGCGGTACGTGATCCGCTCGTCCTCGCCGAACACCAGGGCGACCTTGTCGGGGCTCTTGAGGCGGCGCGTGAACATCCACGCGCCCAGTCCGTGGTTGTGCATCGTCGAACGACGGACGGGTCAGGCGTAGAAGCGCTGCAGGCTGCGCGCGACGACGGCCGGCTTCGTGCCGCCCTCGAGCTCGATGGTCGCGTCCACGGTCATCTGGATCCCGCCACCGGCCTCGGTGACCTCGGCGACGGTCGCGTTGAGCCGGATGCGCGAGCCCGCGGGAACCGGCGAAACGAAGCGGACCTTGTCGAGGCCGTAGTTGACCTTCGTTGTCGTACCCTGCACGTCGAGCAGGTCGACCCACAGGGGGATGAAGAGGGCGAGCGTCAGGAAGCCGTGCGCGATCGGTGCCCCGAACGGGCCTTCCTTCGCGCGCTCGGGGTCGACGTGGATCCACTGGTGGTCATCGGTCGCGTCGGCGAACGTGTTGATGCGCTCCTGCGTGACCTCGAACCAGTCGGAGTATCCGAGGTCCTGACCGACGAGGGTGTGGAGATCGGCAAAGGCGACGGTGGTGGTCATGGTGTTCTCTCTTTCGCGATGGCGGATGTCCGCGGTTCAGGTGAATGCGGCGTCGCCCGTGAGGGCCCGGCCGACGATGAGGGCGTTGATCTCGTGGGTGCCCTCATAGGAGTAGACGGCTTCGGCATCGGCGAAGAACCGAGCCGCGTCGTGATCGAGCAGGATGCCGTTGCCCCCCATGACCTCGCGCGCGAGCGCGACGGTCTCTCGTGCCAGCAGCGCCGTCTGCATCTTCGCGAGCGCCGAGTTCTCATCGGCGAATTCTCCGGCGTCCTGGCGGAGCGAGAGCGCCGTCACGAGCGTCAGCGATGACGTGAGGTTTCCGAGCATCCGCGCGAGCTTCTCTTGCACGAGCTGGAAGCCCCCGATGGGGCGCCCGAACTGCTCGCGCTCGCGGACGTAGCGGACGGCGGCCTCGAGCGCGCCGGCCTGCAGGCCGGTCGCGATCCACGCGACGTCCGATCGCATCGCGCGCAGGATGCGGGACACGTCCCGCCAGGAGTCGACGCGCTGCAGACGGGCGGTCTCGGGCACGCGCACCCCCTCGAGCCCGATCGTGTAGTTCTGCATGGGCCGCAGCGAGATCTTGCCCTCGATGCGGGTCAGCGAGACGCCCGGCGTTTCGCGCGGGACCAGGAAGGCCTTGACCTGACCGTCGTCGGCATCGCGCGCGAAGACGGTGAGGAGGTCGGCATCGCCGGCCCCGCCGATCCATCGTTTCTCGCCATCGATGACCCAGTCGTCACCGTCGTCGCCAGGGTCGCGGCGGGCCGTCGTCTCGAGCCCGCCGGCGATGTCCGACCCGTGGTCGGGTTCGGTCAGAGCGAAGACACCCTTGACGTCGAACGAGGCGATCCGCGCGTCGAGGGCGGCCACCTGTTGCGGCGACCCGCCGAGGCCCACGGCGCTGCGGAAGAGACCCGACTGGGCGTTGTAGAGCGTCGCGACCGAGACATCCGTCCGGGCGAGGACGAAGTTGCGGAATCCCGAGAACAGCGACGAGCCGGCCTCTTCGGCCGTGACGCCCTCGGGATGCATGAGGTCGAGCGGGATGAGCGCGCCGAGCACGGCCGCGGGCATCGTCGCCGTCTCCCACGCCTCGGCCAGCAGGGGGCGCACCTCGCGGTCGAGCACGTCGCCGAGTCGGGCGAGCGTGCCGCGGGCGGCGTCGCTCAGGTGGGCCTCCGCGAGTCCCAGGGGATCGAAGCCGAAGGGCTCCGTGCTGCGCAGGGTAGGGGTGCTCATGGTTCAGCCGAGCCCCAGCAGCCGCACCGCGTTCTGCTTCAGGATCCCCGGCATGACCTCGGGCTTGAGCGTCGTCTGCTCGACGTCGCGCAGCCACCGGTCGGGGGTCAGCAGGGGGAAGTCCGAGCCGAACAGCACCCGGTTCTTCAGGTAGGAGTTCGCTGCGCGCACGAGCTCGGTCGGGAAGTACTTGGGGCTCCAGCCCGACAGGTCGATCCACGTGTTGTGCTTGTGGGTGGCGACCGACAGCGCCTCGTCCTGCCACGGCACGGAGGGGTGGGCCATGATGATCTGCAGCTCGGGGAATTCCGCCGCGACGGTATCGAGCAGCATCGGGTTGGAGAGCGCGAGGCGCAACCCGCGTCCGCCGGGCATGCCCGCACCGATGCCGGTCTGACCGGTGTGGAAGAGGGCGACGACGCCCGCGTCCTGCAACGCGGCGTAGAGCGGGAACCACGAGCTGTCGCTCGGGTCGAAGCCCTGCACCGTCGGGTGGAACTTGAAGCCGCGCACCCCGTACTCCTCGACGAGGCGCCGCGCCTGATCCACCGCGGCCGCGCCCTTGTGCGGATCCACCGATCCGAACGGGATCAGGACATCGTTGTTGCGGTGCGCACCCTCGGCGATCTCTTCGCTCGAGAGGGGCGAGTGGCCGAGCGCCGTCTCGGAATCGACGGTGAACACCACCGCCGCCATCTTGCGCTCGCGGTAGTAGGCGGCGACGGAGTCCAGGTCGGGCTGCCCGATGTCCGAGCTGAAGTACTTCGCGGCGGCCGCGGCCAGATCGGGTGGCAGCGACGCGTGACCGTGGTCGTCCAGCTCGATGTGCACGTGCATGTCGATCGCCTGGAGGGACTCGAGGTCGAGGGCGGGTTCGTATCTGCTCATCGTCGAGAGGCCGTTTCGAGTGGTGTGCGGCGATCAGGCCTGGGCGGGGCGCTGGAACTCGTCGGGCAGGGGCGGGAACGTCTCTCCGACGCTCTGACCGTGTTCGGCGAGCAGGGCCGGGAACTCCGACGCGAGGTCGTCGGCCGACCACCCGCCGTCGTGGTACGCCGTCGCGACGGCCTCGGGGTGCGACCAGATCTGCACGCGGTCGCCGCCGATCCCGATCGCCTGACCCGTGACATCCGCTGCCGCGTCCGAGGCGAGGTAGGAGATGAGCCCGGCGACGTCGTCCGACGTTCCGAAGCCGAGGTCGTGGCGGAAGAAGGCGGGCATCGGCTCGTCCTTCTTCTCGGCCTCGACGGCGGCGGCGAAGTAGGGCAGCGTCGCGGTCATGGCGGTTGCCGCGACGGGGATGACGGCGTTCGCGGTGATGCCGGCGCGCTTGAGTTCGAGGGCCCACGTGCGCACCATGCCGACGATGCCGGCCTTGGCCGCGGCGTAGTTGGTCTGGCCGAAGTTGCCGCGCTGGCCGGTGGGGGAGCCGATGCAGATGATCCGGCCGCCCTGTGCCTGCTCGCGCATGCGGGTCGCGGCCTCGCGAACGCAGGTGAAGGTGCCGCGCAGGTGAACGTTGATGACGGTGTCGAAGTCATCGTCGCTCATCTTCCACAGCACGGTGTCGCGCAGCACGCCGGCGTTCGTGACGAGGATGTCGAGGCGCCCGTAGGTGTCGAACGCGGTGTCGACGAGAAGCTTGGCGGTCTCGGTCGGCCCGACGGGCGCGACGACCGCGACGGCCCTGCCGCCCGTGGATTCGATCGCCGCGACCGCATCGGCCGCGACCTGCTCGTCGACGTCGTTGACGATGACGGATGCGCCCTGCCGGGCGAGTTCGGCGGCGTAGGCCAGACCGAGACCGCGCCCCGAACCGGTGACGATGGCTACTTTGCCTTCCAGCAGCATGGATGACTCCTTCGTATCTCTCCGTCCATTAGAGCCCCGATAGTTGAGATTGTCAATTATTGAATACGACTACTTTTGATACCATCGCTCCTATGAGCACGGAGCAGATCGCGACACCCCCGGGGGGTGCGGCCGGCGGTGCCCTGGGGAACGAGATGAGTTTTCTGCTCGCTCGCGCGAATGCCCTCTCGCTCGCGGCGGGCAACGCCGCGCTGGCGACATCCGGATTGCGCGCACGGTCGTATTCGATCCTCGCGCTCGCGGTGGATGGGTCGCGGCCGTCCCAGCGTGACCTGGCGGATTTTCTGCGGCTCGATCCCAGCCAGGTCGTCGCGCTCGTCGATGACCTGCAGGCCCGCGGACTGGTCGTTCGCGAGCCCGACCCGGCAGACAGGCGGGCGAACGTGGTCGTCGCCACACCCACCGGCCGTCTCGTGTACGAGCAGGCTCACGCCGCGGCGCGCACCGCCGAGCAGCAGGTGTTCGGACGCCTCACGCCGGGCGAACGCGATCGACTCACGGCGCTGCTGCGGGTCGTGGCGTTTCCCGACTGACCGCGCTGCACAGCCGGTCGACCGGCACCTTGCCGTGCGCGTACCGTGGAGGGGTGAAGATCACCGGCTCGACGGACTGGCGCGAAGACCTCCCTTTCGATGTTCCCGTGCTCGTCGCGGACGTCGTGCCCGGCGACCCGACGCGTTGCTCGGAGTGCGGCCCCGCCTCGGAGCCGCGCGATCGCACCGAGCTGTGGGCGGTCCGCCGCCGGAATCCGAAGAGCCACGCCGGCGTCGTCCGTTTCCACTGCGCCGAGCACCTGCCCCCGCCGCCGGCCCCGGTCGAGTCGGAGCTGGATGCCCGCGTGCGACGCTCGACCGCGCGCGCAGCGAGGGCCGCCGCGCCCCGTCGACCGGCCGTGCCCGAGCGGGTCGCGGCGGTCTGTCCGACGTGCTTCGTCGAGGTGCCGCCCACGGGCGTGTGCGGTATGTGCGGCGAGCGCATCGCCTGATCGGCCCCAGATCAGTTGCGGTGCGGCTGACGCGCATCCAGAACGAACCGCGGTCGGCCCGCGAGCACGCCCGTCACCGACTGCGCGAGCAGGACCAGCCCCAGCAGACCCAGAGAGACCGTCCATCCGCCGAACCCCGCGTGCAGCGCTCCGAACAGCACGGGGCCGACCGCGGCGATCAGGTAGCCGACGGACTGGGCCATGCCCGAGAGCGCGGCCGAAGCATCCGGCGTTCGCGCTCGCTGCGCCATCAGGGTCAGCGACATGCTGAGCGAGGCGCCCGAGGAGAGTCCCGCGATCAGCACCCACATGACGATCGCCCCGGGGGCGACCATCAGCCCCGCGATGCCGATGACGCCGACGAGCGGAATCGCTGCGGGGACGTATCGCTCGGCGGGGCCGCGGAGCAGGACCGGCACGATGATCGAACCGATGATCGTGGTGAGCTGATAGATCATCACGTCGAACCCGGCCACGACCTCTGAGCGGCCGATCGATGTCGAGATCGCGGCCAACCACGTGAGCATCATGTAGAAGGTGGATGCCTGGAAGCCCATGTATGCGGCCACCTGCCACGCGAGCGCATCCCGCCAGATCCCCGTGCTCGTGCGGGCGACGACGGGCCGCGCGCGGTGGACGGCGTTGTGTCCGCGCGTCGCCCACGCCCACACCGCGATCGCCGGAATGAGCAGCCCGGCACCGATGACGAGCAGCGCGATGCGCCATCCGGACTGCTCGTCGCCGAGGAACGACAGGGGTACCGCGACCCCCGAGCCGATCGCTCCGACGCCCCCGAGCAGCCCCGTGTAGACGGCCATCACGACCGGGACGCGCGCGGGGAAGTCCCGCTTGATGACGGCGGGCATGAGCACGTTGGCCACCGCGAGCGCGAGACCGATCAGGACGGTTCCGATCCACAGGCTGATGGTGGGGCCGGGCAGCGAGCGCACGGTCGTGCCCGCGAGCAACAGGAGGAGCGCCCCCAACACGGCTCGCGACATCCCGAACCGCAGACTCAGCCCCAGCGCGAAAGGTGACAGCGCCGCCCAGGCGACGAGCGGCACGGCGGCGATCAGACCGAGAGCGCCGACCGACATTCCCGTATCGGTGCCGATCTGGTCGAGCAGGGGACCGACCGCCGTGATGCTCAGGCGCATGTTCGCCGCGACGAGGCAGACGGCGACGAACAGGGTCAGCCCCGCGGCCGGCGCACTCATGCCGACACGGGCGTCCTCTCTGGCCGGGCGCGACGCGTGCGTGCGTACCTCGTTGTCGGAGCCCATGATCACCGGACTATAGCCGAGGCGCGGGCGGGCCCGGTCCGCGGTTCCCAGTGAGCGGATGACGGCGCTACAGGGCCGTCGAGACGCTACAGGGCCGTCGAGAACGGCCAACCCGTATACGCCTCGGCGAGGTAGGTGCGCCCGGCCTCGGACTCGACGACGCTGCGGAGCTCGCCCACCTGGCGCAGGCGGTCGAAGTCCGAGGCATCCGGTGCGACGTGCAGCATGCTCGTCATCCACCACGAGAAGTGCTGCGCCTTCCAGATGCGCTGCAGCGCGGTTTCGGCGTAGACGTCGATCAGGCGTTCGTCGTTCTCGAGGAGCAGGGCTCTGAGCGCCCGCTCGAGCAGCAGCACGTCGGCCACGGCCAGGTTCATGCCCTTCGCCCCGGTCGGCGGGACCGTGTGGGCCGCGTCGCCGACGAGCGCGACGCGCCCGGCGCGGAGCTCGTGCGCGACGAAGCTGCGGAACCGCAGCACATCCCGCTGGAAGATCGGGCCGCGTTGCAGCGTCGTCCCGGGCACGCGCAGCTGGAGCTGTTCCCAGATCTCGTCCTCGCTCAGCGCCTCGGTGTCGGCGTTCGGGTCGCACTGGAAGTACATCCGCTGCACGGTGGCGCTGCGCTGGCTGATCAGCGCGAAGCCGTCGGGCGAGTTGCTGTAGATCAGCTCGTCCGAGCTCGGCGGCGCCTCGCAGAGGATGCCGAACCAGGCGAAGGGATACTCACGGAAGTAGCCGCCGGTCTGCGAGCCCGTGACCGCCGCGCGGGCGACGCTGCGGGAGCCGTCGGCGCCGACGACGAAGTCCGCCTCGATGACGAAGGACTCGCCGTCGGGTCCGGTCGCGATGACGCGCGGCCGATCCGTTGCGGCGTCCTCGACGCGCTCGGCGGTGACGCCGAAGCGCAGGTCCTGGCCGCCCGCGAGGCGTGCGGCGATCAGGTCTTTCAGCACCTCGTGCTGGGGGTAGAGCCAGACGCTGCGGCCGGTCAGCCCGGGGAAGTCGATGCGGTGTCCCTGGCCCTCGAAGCGCAGTTCGATGCCGTCGTGCCGATGACCGACCGTGCGCACGCGGTCCGATGCGCCGGATGAGTCGAGCACCTCGACGGTTCCGTGCTCGAGGATGCCGGCACGGATCGTGCTCTCGATCTCATCGCGGGTGCGCTGATCGATCACGACGGACTCGATGCCTGCCGACGCGAGCAGGTGGGACAGGAGCAGGCCTGCGGGCCCCGCTCCGACGATCGCGACCCGGGTGCGGACGGTCTCGGTCATGGTGGCGTCTCCTTCGACGGACTGTTTCCCCTCAGCATCCAACCCACCACTCCGCCCTCGCACCCCATTTCCCATTGAACGGGAACCAACCATCCTCCCGGACCCGCTCGCCTGGCACTCGTTGCGGGTTTTCGGGGGCCTATGCCGCGTCTACTGTCAGGGGAGCGGGTCCGGCAGCGGCACGGAGGACGTTGGTCAGGGGCGGTCGGAGGCGAGGGCTGCGCAGATGCCCGCGGAGGCCCGGCGCAGTTCGTCGAGGGGGCCCGAGGTGGGGGCGTCGCGCGGGAGGACGACGGACAGGGCCGCGATGACCGCACCGCGCACATCCCGGATCGGCGTCGCGATACCCGTCGACACGCTCTCGATCGACCCGGGGGCGACGACGTAGCCCGCGCGCCGGATGTCGTCCAGCACGCGCGACAACACGGCGGGGTCCGTGATCGTCTCGGGAGAGACGGAGACGAGCGGCCCGGCGAGTACGCGACGACGCAGATCGTCGGGACCGAAGGCGAGCAGCACGAGACCCGACGACGACGCGTGCAGGGGGAGTCGGCCGGCGATCCTCGTGATGTTGGCCCCGGCCTCGGGGTGCGAGAGGCGCTCGAGGAACAGCGCCTCGTCCTGCTCGAGCACCGCGAGCTGCGTGTGCTCGCGTACCCGCGCCTGCACCTGCGACATGAAGGGCAGCGCCGCCTGGCGCAGGCGCAGCGCGTTCGACCCCCGCAGGGCGAGTTCCCACAGCCTCATGCCGAGTCGCACGCGGTGCTCGTCGTCGCGCTCGAGCAGCCCCGCGCGCACGAGTTCGTCGACGATGCGGTGCGCCGTGGACGACGGCAGCCCCGACCGCCGACCGATCTGCGCCGCGGTCTGCACGGTTCTCTCGGCGCTGAAGGTGTCGAGCACGCGCACGATGCGTTCCGCCATCGTGTCACCCGTCGGCGAGTTCGCCATTCGCCCAAGATAGCCTCGGTGAGAGAGGGGGAGCGACGATGCATAGCGACGGTGCTGCAGACGGTGTTGCCGAAGACGGTGCTGCAGAAGACAGTGCTGCACAAGACAGTGCTGCACAAAACAGTGCTGCAGAGGGTGTCCTCGAGCGCGCCCTCGGCGTGCTGCAGTGCTTCTCGGACGATGAGCCCGCCCTCTCGGCGGCGGTGATCGCCGAACGCACGGGCCTGGCGACGTCGACGCTGCACCGCCTGCTCGCCCGGCTCACCACGCTCGGCCTGCTCGCGCGTGCCCCCGGTCATCGGTACACCATCGGCGTGCGGCTCTGGGAGCTGGGCGAGCTCTCGCCGCTCTCGCTGCGACTGCGCGAAACCGCACTTCCGTTCATGCTGCGCCTCTACGAAGCCACCGCCGAGAACGTGCACCTCGCGGTTCTGGATGCCCCGACGCCCGAGCGTGCGACCGCCCTGTACGTCGGTCGGGTGACGGGACAGTCGTCCATCCCCACCCTCAGCCGGATGGGCGGACGCCACCCGCTCCACACGACGGGAGTCGGCAAGGCGCTCCTCGCGACGCGCGACGAGGACTGGCTCGCTCACTACTTCTCGACACCCCTCGAACGCGAGACGACGCACTCCATCACGACGGAAGAAGTGCTGCGGGCCGAGCTGGCTGTCGCGCGCCGCCGCGGGTACGCCACGACGCGCGAAGAGATGACGCTGGGCAACGTCTCGGTGGCCGCGGCGCTCGGCAAGGTCGCGGGCCTCCCGCCCGCGGCGATCGGCATGGTCGTGCGGCTGGAGAGGGCCGATGAGCGTCGGTTGGCCGCACTCGTGACACAGTCGGCAGCGGACCTGACACGGATCCTGCGGGAGACGGATCCCACTGAGTGAGAATCCGTGGCGGATGCGCGGGGCCCGCCTGTCACCCTTTGGATAGCTCTTTGTCGAAGGAGACACCATGACAGATACAACTCCGCAGGCTGCGGCCCCCGAATCATTGCTCGCCTCGCCGGACATGCCCTCGCAGCGCGAGATCAACGCCGAGATGGCCGAGATCCACGCCGACCATCTGGCACGCGAGGCGCGGGGCGAGGCGCCCGCACCGGTCACGCTCTACGATTTCGCGCCCTACCGGTCGAGCGTCCTGCGCCACCCCACCAAGAACCCGCGCCTGGTCGACCCCGAGACGATCGAGCTGTGGTCGCCGGCGTACGGCCAGCGCGACGTCGCGGCTATCGAGTCCGACCTGACGCTGCAGCACACGGGTGAGCCCCTGGGCGAGCGCATCACGGTCTCGGGACGCCTGCTCGACAGCTGGGGTCGGCCGCTCGCCAACCAGCTCGTCGAGATCTGGCAGGCCAACTCGGCTGGGCGCTACATCCACCAGCGCGACCAGCACCCGGCGCCCCTCGACCCGAACTTCACGGGCGCGGGCCGCACGGTCACGAACGACAACGGCGAGTACTTCTTCACGACCATCAAGCCCGGTCCGTACCCGTGGAAGAACCACATCAACGCGTGGCGTCCGGCCCACATCCATTTCTCGCTCTTCGGCACGGCTTTCACGCAGCGCATCATCACGCAGATGTACTTCCCGGGCGACCCGCTCTGCGCGCTCGACCCGATCTACAACACCATCCGCGACCAGAAGGCGCGCGACCGTCTCGTCGGCGCCTACGACCACGACCTCACCGTGCCCGAGTTCTCGATGGGCTACACGTGGGACATCGTCGTCGACGGTCCGTCCGCGACCTGGTTCGAGCCCGAGGGAGAGCACTGATGAGCACCGAAACCCGCCTGGAGCCGACACCCGGCCAGACGATCGGGCCGTTCTTCGCGTTCGGCCTCGCCTATCCGAAGATGCACGAGGTCACCTTCCCGCACTCCCCCGGAGCGATCGTGCTCTCGGGCACCGTGTACGACGGGGCCGGGGCTCCGATCCCCGATGCCGTCGTCGAGATCTGGGGTGCCGACAGCGACGGCACCGTCTCGCGCAGTCGCGGCGCGCGTCGCCGCGACGACCACACCTTCACGGGCTTCGGGCGTTCGGCGACGACGGACGAGGGACACTACGAGTTCTGGACACGCAACCCCGGCTCGATCGACGGCAAAGCGCCGTTCTTCGCCGCCGTGGTCTTCGCGCGCGGTCTGCCGAACAAGCTGCACACGCGCATCTACCTGCCCGAGGACGAGGCCGGACTCGCGGCCGATCCGCTGCTGTCCGACCTGTCCGAGGACGAGCGCGGTACGCTCATCGCAACGCGCCTGCCCGACGGCAGCCTGCGGCACGACATCCGGCTGCAGGGCGAGAAGGAGACCGTCTTCCTTGCCTTCTGATGCACCCCCCGATCGATCCGGCGCGCGCGTGTCGCCGCCCGCGTTCGATGTGGGGTTGCTCTCGCCCGTGAGCGTCGGACACGACGCGCTGGTGTCGGACGAGGCGGTGCTCGACGCGCTCGTCGCCGTCGAGGTCGCCCTCGTGCGCGCGTACGGCGAAGTGGGTGTGGCCCCCGCCGCAGTCGTCGCCGACGTCTCGGCGACGCTCGGCTGGCAGTACGAGGGACGCGGATGCCGGGGGCACGGGATCGACGCGGTCGCCCTGGCCGAGGCAGCCGTCTCGGGGGGTAATCCCGTCATACCGCTCGTCGCCGAGCTGAAGGCACGCGTGCCCGAGACTGCGCGCGCGTGGGTGCACCGCGGGGCGACGAGCCAGGACATCCTCGATTCGGCCCTCATGCTCGTGGCGTACGGGTCGGGCCGCGAGGTTCTGCGCAACCTCAGGCGCACCGAGGCTGAGTTGGCGGGATTCGCGCGAGAGCATGCCGAGGATGTCGCGGCCGCGCGCACCCTGACGCAGCATGCGGTGCCCACCACGGTGGGCCTGCGCGCCGCCGTCTGGCTGCGGGGAGTGCAGCGGGCTGCTGCGCGACTCGAGTCCGCGGTCGTCGCGCTCCCGGCGCAGCTCGGCGGGGCCGGCGGTACGCTCGCCGCGATCGTCGAGACCGTCGGAGCGGATGCGGCGGCTCGGCTGTCGGAACCCTTCGCCGACGCGCTCGGGCTCGCCGTGCCGGATGCCCCGTGGCATACCAGCCGGTGGCCCGTCACCGAACTCGGTGACTCCCTCGTTCAGGCGATCGATGCGGTCGGCAAGATCGCCACCGATGTGGCCACTCTCTCTCGCACCGAGATCGGCGAGCTGGCCGAGGGGGCGGCCGGTGGATCGTCCGCGATGCCGCAGAAGAGGAATCCGGCGGGGTCCGTGCTGATCCGCTCGGCGGCGATGCGTGCGCCCCAGCTCGGAGCGACGCTCCACCTCGCGTCCGCTTTGGCCGCGGATGAGCGGCCGGACGGGTCGTGGCACGCCGAGTGGCCGACGCTGCGCGAACTGCTGCGGCTCGCACTCGGAGCGACGGCAAACGCCGCGCGTGTTGTCGGCGGCCTGTCGGTGGATCGCGCGGCGGTGGCCCGCAATCTGGACCTGACCGGAGCTCTGATCGTCAGCGAGCGCCTCTCGCTGACGCTGGTGCCCCTGATCGGCCGGGCGCGTTTCGCCGCACTCGTCGCCGAGGCATCCGGGGGCGCGGACCTCGCTGACCTCGTGCGCGCGCTTCCCGAAGCGGTCGACCTCGATGTCGACGCGCTCGTCGATCCCGCCCACTATCTCGGGCTCGCCCATTCCTACCTCGACTCTGCTCTCCGTGAGCCGGGCCCGCAGAACGACTCGGCACAGAACGACTCGGCACAGTACGACCCGGCACAGCACGACAATCCGGAGGTTCTCTCATGACGGTTCCGCAGATCGCGATCACCGCACCCGTCGGCGCGACCGACGCGCCCCTCGTTGTTCTGGGCCCGTCGCTCGGCACGTCGACGATCCTCTGGGAAGACGTCTTTCCGATGCTCGCGGCCGACTACCGCGTCGTCGCGTGGGATCTGCCGGGACACGGCGCATCGCCCGTCGCCGCGGCACCCTTCACCGTGGGCGAGCTCGCCGACGCGGTCGCCCACGGCATCCGCGAACTCGGTGGTGGCCCGGTCCGCTACGCGGGGGTGTCGCTCGGTGGTGCCGTCGGGCTCGAGCTGTCGCTTCGGCATCCGGACCTGGTCGAACGCGCCGCGATCGTCGCCTCGGGCGCACAGCTGGGAGATGCGGCGGCCTGGCACGAGCGTGCCACTCAGGCCCGGACGCAGTCGACGTCGAGCCTGATCATCGGTTCGGCGCAGCGGTGGTTCGCGCCCGACTCGATCGCCCGGCGGCCCGAATTGACCGGCCGGCTGCTGCACGCGCTGCAAGATACCGACGACGACAGTTATGCCCGCTGCTGCGAGGCGCTCGCCGAGTACGACGTGCGCGACCAGCTCTCGTCGATCGCTCTGCCGGTGCTGGCCGCGTGGGGTGAGCACGACACCGTCGCCCCCGAGGCGAAGGCGATCGAGATCGCGGAGGGCGTGCGCGATGGCCGCGCGGTCCGCATCGACGGGGCGGCCCACCTGCCGCCCGCCGAACAGCCCGAGGCCACCGGCCGGTTGCTTCAGGAGTTCTTCGAGGGGACGAGCCGATGACCCGTCCCGCGGGCGAGGGCCTGACCGATCAGGAGCGCTACGACCAGGGCATGGTCGTCCGTCGCGCCGTGCTCTCGGACGAGCACGTCGATCGTTCGATCGCCAACACGTCCGAGCTGACGGCCGACTTCCAGGACTTCATCACGCGCGTCGCATGGGGCGACGTGTGGTCGCGTCCCGGGTTGCAGCGGCGCGAGCGCTCGATCGCGGTGCTCACCTCGCTCATCGCGCACGGGCACCACGAAGAGCTCGCCATGCATCTGCGCGCGGCCCTGCGCAATGGCCTGACCGTGGATGAGATCCGCGAGGTCATCCTGCAATCCGCGATCTACTCCGGAGTCCCCGCGGCCAACACGGCGTTCCGCATCGCCTCCGAGGTCTTCGCCGAGGCCTGAACCGTTCCGGTTCGTGATGCCCACGGCATCCGTCCGAGGGCTGGCCAACCGCGGGAGCACCGCAGTAGAGTGGACGTATAGCGAACCAGCGTTCGCAGAGCGAACACATGCGAGGAGGCGTCGTGATCGACAAAACCGTGCCGAGCGTCGAACAGGCGGTCGGCGACATCCCGGATGGCGCGACCGTCATGATCGGCGGTTTCGGTCGCGCGGGTCAGCCCGTCGAGTTGATCGACGCACTCATCGCGCACGGCGCCAAGGACCTCACCATCGTCAACAACAACGCGGGCAACGGCGACACCGGCCTCGCGGCACTGTTGGCCAACAAGCAGGTCCGCAAGATCGTCTGCTCGTTCCCGCGGCAGAGCGACTCGTGGGTCTTCGACGGCCTCTATCGCGCCGGCGAGATCGAACTCGAGCTGGTCCCACAGGGAAACCTCGCCGAACGCATCCGGGCCGCGGGCGCGGGAATCGGCGCCTTCTTCACGCCGACGGGGGTGGGCACGCAACTCGCCGAGGGCAAGGAAGAGCGCGAGATCGACGGACGCCGCTACGTCCTCGAGTATCCGATCCGGGCGGACTTCGCGCTGATCAGCGCGCTCCGGGCGGATCGCTGGGGCAACCTCGTGTACCGCGAGACCGCCCGTAACTTCGGTCCGATCATGGCCTCCGCGGCGACGACGACGATCGCGCAGGTCGACGAGGTCGTGCCGCTCGGCGCCATCGAGCCCGAGACGGTCGTGACGCCCGGCATCTTCGTCGACCGCGTCGTCGCGGTCGGCCAGCGCCTCTGGCTGCGTGACGGCCAATTCGTCGGGGGCGTCGACATCGAAGGTCGACCCCTCGACGCGAACACGGACGAAGAGAAGGAGGATGCCGCGTGAGCACCCGCATCAGTCGTGACGACCTCGCGAAGCGCATCGCCGCAGACATCCCCGAGGGTGCGTACGTCAATCTCGGCATCGGCGCCCCGACCCTCGTGGCGAACTTCCTTCCCGACGACCTCGAGATCATCCTGCACACCGAGAACGGGCTGCTCGGCATGGGACCGGCGCCCGAGCCGGGCCTCATCGACCCCGACCTGATCAACGCCGGCAAGCAGCCCGTCACGGCGCTCGCGGGCGCGGCCTACTTCCACCACGCCGATTCGTTCGGCATGATGCGCGGCGGCCACCTCGACGTGTGCGTGCTCGGAGCCTTCCAGGTCAGCCAAGACGGCGACCTCGCCAACTGGTCGACCGGAGCACCCGGGGCGATCCCCGCGGTCGGCGGTGCGATGGACCTCGCTATCGGTGCGAAGGACGTCTACGTCATGACCGACCTGCTCACCAAGCAGGGCGAGTCCAAACTCGTCGAGTCGTGCACGTACCCGCTCACGGGCGTCGGCTGCGTCAGCCGCGTCTACACCGACCACGCCATCTTCGACGTCACGCCCGACGGCTTCGCCGTGCGCGAGGCGTTCGGCGACAACACCATCGAATCGCTCGCCGAGCTCACCGGCCTCACGCTCGTTGGTCGTTGAGCGAGCGACCCTCACCGGTCGTTGAGCGAGCGAAGCGAGACGAAACGCAAGGAGAACAACCATGACCGCAACGTACGTCTACGACGCCGTCCGCACCCCGTTCGGCCGCGCGGGCGGAGCGCTCTCGAGCGTCCGCCCCGACGACCTCGCGGCCGTCGTCATGAAGGCCGCCGCCGAGCGCACGAGCCTCGACCCCGCACGCATCGACGACGTGATCTTCGGCGACGCGAACCAGGCGGGCGAGGACAACCGCAACGTGGCCCGCTTCGGCGCCCTGCTGGCGGGCTTCCCCTCGAGCGTCTCGGGCGTCACGGTCAACCGGCTCTGCGGGTCGGCCGTCGAGGCGGTCATCCAGGGGTCGCGCGCGATCGAGGCGGGGGATGCCGACATCATCCTCGCCGGAGGGGTCGAGTCGATGAGCCGCGCGCCGTTCGTCGTCGAGAAGTCGCCCAAGCCGTGGCCGGCCGTCGGCAACCAGACGATGTGGAACACCTCGATCGGTTGGCGGATGGTCAATCCGGCGCTGCGCGAAGACTGGACGATCAGCAATGGCGCGTCGGCCGAGAAGCTCGCCGAGATGTTCGACATCTCGCGCGAGGCCCAGGACGCCTTCACACTGCGCAGCCACCAGCTCGCCGCGGCGGCGTGGGATGCAGGTGTCTATGACGGCGAGATCGTTCAGATGCCCGGCGCCGAGCTCGCCCGGGACGAGGGCATCCGTGCCGACACCTCGCTCGAGAAGCTCGCGAGCCTGCGCCCGCTGTTCGCCAAGAACGGATCGGTCACCGCCGGCAATGCCTCCTCGATCAACGACGGTGCCTCGGCCGTGCTGCTCGGTGGCGAGGGTGCGCTGGACATCGACCCCCTCGCCCGTATCACGGGCCGCGGGGTCTTCGGCAACGATCCCGATGTCTTCGGGATCGCGCCCGTCGAGGCCGCGAACCGTGCCCTCGCCCGTGCCGGGCGCACGTGGGCGGACGTCGACTTCGTCGAACTCAACGAGGCCTTCGCCTCGCAGTCGCTCGCGTGCTTGAAGCTGTGGCCCGAGCTCGACCCCGACAAGCTCAACATCCACGGTGGCGCGATCGCCATCGGACACCCCCTCGGTGCCTCCGGCGGTCGCATCATCGGGCACGCGGCGCATGAGCTGAAGCGGCGGGGCGGCGGCATAGCGGTCGCCGCGATCTGCATCGGCGTCGGTCAAGGCCTCGCCGTCGTCCTCGAGCGGTAGGACGCATGATCGACGAGGGACCGGATGCCGCGGCATCCGGGACGTTCGTGCAGTCGTTCGCGCGTGGCCTGTCGGTCATCCGAACGTTCGATGCGACGCATCCCGAACTCTCGCTCAGCGACGTCGCGCGACGCTCCGGCTTGACGCGAGCCGCCGCACGGCGGTTTCTGCTGACCCTCGAGACCCTGGGTTACGTCCGCAGCGACGGTCGGACGTTCGCCCTCACCCCGCGCGTCCTCGAGCTCGGTTTCAGCTATCTCTCGGCGCTGTCGCTGCCCGAGATTGCGCAACCGCATCTCGAGCGGCTCTCGCGGGAAGTGGACGAGAGCGTGTCGGCGGGGGTGCTGGATGGGACGGATATCGTCTACATCGCGCGCGTGCCGACGCGGCGCATCATGAGCGTCCGCATCACGATCGGCACCCGATTCCCCGCGTACGCGACGAGCATGGGCCGCGCGCTCCTGGCCGGGATGCCGGATGCCGCGGTCGCGACCGTGCTCGATGCATCCGAACTGCGAGCGTACACGGATCACACGTTGGCCGACCGTGCGTCGATCCGTGACGAGATCGAGCGCGTACGCTGGCAGGGCTGGGCGTTCGTGGACGGGGAGCTCGAGCGGGGACTGCGCTCGATCGCCGTGCCGCTGCACGGCCGGGACGGCGCCGTGGTCGCGGCGATCAATGTCTCATCGAGTACGACGCGCGACACGGCAGAGCGCCAGATCGAGCGGTACGTGCCCGCGCTGCTGCGCACGGGCGCCGCCATCGAAGCGGAGCTGCGCCTGGTGTGATGCGTCGCGCCGTGGGCGCGAAACGGTCGTCAGCGCACACCCTTCATGAGCTTCAGGACGGGCCGCACGGCCAGCACCATGCCGAGTCCGACCGCGATGGCGATCGCACCGAGGATCGCGAAGTAGGGGACCTCGTCGTTGACGTCGAAGAACTGCGCGAGCCAGCCCGAGATCGCGGTTCCGAGCGCGACCGACAGGAAGAACAGCGCCACCATCTGCGTGTGGAACATCTCGGGCGCGAGTTTGGTGCTGACCGATAGCCCGATCGGCGAGAGCAGCAACTCCGCGACCGTGAAGACGAACAGGATGCCGACGATCGCGAGCAGCGGTGTCGAGTTCGCGCCGCCACCGGAGAAGGGCAGGAACAGGAGGAAAGCGACACCCATGATCGCGACACCCAGCGCGAACTTGACCGGGGTCGACGGCTGACGACGCCCGAGCTTCAGCCACAGTGCCGAGAAGACGCCCGACAGGATGATGATGAACACCGGATTGATCGACTGGACCCACGAGACCGGCATCTCCCATCCGAACAGGTCGCGGTTGAGCTTTTCGTCCGAGTAGATCGTGAGCACCGTGAACTGCTGCTGGTACAGCGACCAGAATGCGACGCTCGTGAGAAAGAGGGGGATGAACCCCAGCACGCGCGAGCGCTCCGTCGCCGTGATTCGTTTGCTGGACAGGATGACGGCGAAGTAGGCGACCGTCGCGATCAGCGTGACCACGATGACGACCAGCGAGAGGTGCTCGACGCGGATCAACCCGAAGACGACCGCGAGAGCGACCGCCGCGAGCCCGCCGAGGGCGATGCCCACGACGAGCGGACGACGTGAGCGAGGCAGGGGGTTGGGTACCCGGCGGGCTTCATCGGGGAGCTGGCGTCGTCCGAACGAGTATTGGATCAGGCCGAACGCCATACCGACGGCGGCGAGACCGAAGCCCCAATGGAACCCGAGCGTGGTCTGCAGCAGGCCCGTCAGCAGCGGACCGAGGAACGCACCGAGGTTGATGCCGAGGTAGAAGAGCGAGAAGCCCGAATCCCGGCGGGGGTCGTCGGCCGAATAGAGCGTACCGACCACGGAGGTCGCGTTCGCCTTCAGCCCGCCCGAACCGACGGCGACGAGCACGAGACCCACCGCGACTCCCGTCACGCCGGGCAACAGGGCGAGCGCGATGTGCCCGGCCATGATGACGATCGCGCTGGAGAAGAGCACGCGTTCCGAGCCGAGCAGGCGGTCCGCGATCCACGCCCCGAGGATCGTGGACAGGTACACCGCGCCTCCGTAGGCGCCGACGATCCCCGCCGCGATCGGCTTGGGGATCGCCAGGCCGCCCTCGGCGACCGAGTAGTACAGGTAGATCAGCAGGATTCCCTGCATGCCGTAGAAGCTGAAGCGCTCCCACATCTCGACGCCGAAGACGTGCGCGAGCTCCCACGGCTGCCCGAAGAATCGGGTGTCACGGCTGCCCGTCTGTCGGGTGACGGATGCTTCGTCGGTCGATGCCGACCGGGAGCCAGGTGCGTCGCTCATGGGCGCCAGGCTAGTAGCCCCCGGCGCCCTCCGGCCGTTGCCGCGCGCCGTTGACGCGCTCCCGCGGCGTCAGCGTCCGTCGGGGATGGACGCGTGGTCGACCGGGGGGCCGTGCCGGGGGATGAGGAGCGACAACACGAGCGCCATGACGGCGGCTCCCCCCGCGAGCAGGAAGCACGCTTGGAACGCCGCGGCGGTCGGCACCGGAATGCCCCCGTAAGACTGCGACATCGCGGCGAGTACGGCACCCAGCACGGCCGCCGCCGCACTCGTGCCGATCGAGCGGAAGAGGGCGTTCAGTCCGTTCGATGCCCCGGTCTCGTTCGCGGGCACGGCGCGCATGATCAGCATCGGCATGCCTGCGAATCCGAGCCCGATACCGATGCCGACGAGGATGTTGGCGAGCAGGATGTGCCACACCTCGTCCGAGAAGAAGTACACGAATGCGTACGCGACGACGAGGGCTATGGCGCCGCCGGTCAGCAGCGCTCGGGGTCCGATCGTCCGTTCCAGGCGCCCGGCGAGGGGAGAGATCACCATCATCACGAGACCCGCGGGCATGACCACGAGCGCGGCGCCGATGAGCGAGAGCCCCAGGCCGGCGCCCGACCCGACGGGCAGTTCGAGGAGCTGCGGGAAGATGATGTTCGACCCGAAGAGCGCGAAGCCCATCCCGATCGAGGCGAGGTTGGTGAGCAGCACCGGTCGCCGGGCCGCCACGCGCAGGTCCAGGAGCGGCTCGGCGGCGCGCAGCTGGTACCACCCCCAGACGAGCAGGACGGCGATGCCGCCGAACCCGCAGCCGAGGGTGGGGGCGCTCGTCCAGCCCCATTCGTTTCCGCGTGAGATCGCGAGCAGGATGCCGGTGAGTCCCACCGCGAGCCCGAGAGCTCCGACGTAGTCGAAGCTGCCGCGCGTTCGCAGCACACTGACGGGCACGATCCACACGACCAGGACGAGGACGACCACACCGAGCCCCGCGGCGATCCAGAACAGGACATGCCAGTCGGCCGCCTCGGTGACGAGAGCGCTGAGCGGCAGGCCGAGCGCACCGCCGACCCCCATCGTCGCGCTGATCAGGGCGACGGATGTGCCGAGCCGGTCGCGGTGGACGACGTCGCGCATGATGGCGATTCCGAGCGGCACGACTCCCGTGACGGCGCCCTGCAAAGCGCGTCCCACGATGATGCCGACGATGTGCGTCGAGAGCGCCGCGATGACCGAGCCGATGATCAGGCACACGAGGAGCGCGATGACGACGCGCCGTTTTCCGTACATGTCACCGAGGCGACCCGAGATCGGGGTGACGACCGCGGCGGTCAGAAGTGTGGCCGTGACCACCCACGCGGTGTCTTCGCGGGATGCGTCGAGCAGTTCGGGGAGCTGGGCCTGGATCGGCACGACCAGGGTGTACATGAACGATGCGCACAGCCCCGCGAGGGCCAGAACGGCGACGATCGCGCCCTGCGGCGGCATATGGGTCAGGCGTTTTCTGTCCCCTGCGTCGCGTGAACCCACGACGTCAGGCTATCGGCGCGCGGGAGGTGTGCGGGCCACGGCCCGGGCGACAGTACGGCTGCTAGGGCGCCACGACGGCCCGAAGCCCGTTCTCGATCCGGTCGAGCCAGGCGCCCACATTCGTCCGCGCCTCCGACGTATCGGGGTATCGGCAGCGTAGGTGCAGCCCGTCATCGTTGACGATGAACCAGATCATGACCCCGTCGGTCTGGATGACGGCCGAGACGTACTGGATCCCCAGCGCGTCGTCGACGTGCGGCAGCCGGCGGGTGTCGAGCCACGAGATCGCGAACATCCCGGGTCCCGCGGGCATGCCGCCGTACGGGGCGAAGATCGGCGCGAGCGGATAAGAACCGAGCGCGAGTGCATCCTTGACGGCGCTGGCGGATGCGAGGGGGTCGGTCTCGTGGAAATGGATGACCGAGTTCGTGATGAACCAGCCCACCGAGTCATGCCATCGCGGTTCGTTCCTGCTGTGCACGGGAAAGACGGCGCGCAGAGGCACGCCGCTCATCTGCGCGGTCGCCTCGGCGAGCACCGACAATGCCAGCGCTGTCATCCGCACGCCCCGCTCGGTGGCGTGCCCCTCGAACGCGCGGGACTCGGCAGCCGACAGCACGTCTCGCACCTCGACGATCTCGCTGCGCGGGGCCGAGACATCACCGAGGGGGAGGGGGAAGGTGGGCATCGTGCCGGCCTCGATGGCCAGGATGTCGCTCCAGCGCCGTTGCACGTCGACCGGGGCCGGAGGCATCCTCTCGAGCAGCTCGGAGTGCTCGGCGAACGAAGCCGCGGGCACGGGCTCGGCGTCCGGACCTCCGGAGAGCTCGGTCATCATGTCGCGGACGAGCACGAGAAGCGACCACATGTCGACGTGGGCGTGGTCGGATCCGATCACCGCGGTCGGCCGCGGATCGAGGGGGTCGGGGTCATCGGGAACGACGACGCACACGCGGTGCGAGGGCCGCTCGAACGGCGAGCACGCGGCATCGAAGACACCCCGCAGCACATCGCGCGTGAGTTGGTCGTCGCCGACCGGATGCTCCAGCCACTCGCCGCCCACGATGTCGATCTCGTGCAGCGCGAGCTCGCCGGATTCGTCGTACGAGAACGCGCTTCGCAGCGTGCCGTGGCGCCCGATGACTGCCATCCACGCGACCGCGACGTCGTCGAGGGTCGCCGCCTCGGGAAGCCGGAACGCGACCGCCATCCACGAGCCCGGACGTGCGCCCAGACCGACGTGCCGACGCTGGTCGAACGAGATGGGCAGGGGGCGTCCGGTGTGCTCGGACGCGCGCGTCACGAAGCTCTGCAGCGTGCCCCGGGGCAGGGTCATCTGGGCGACATTCGTCAGGCGCATGGCGCCGTAGTCTAGGGGGCGAATATCTCGTGCCTGTGACTCCCGCCTGCAACCGGAGGTTTCGTGCCCACACTCGACGTCGGGGGCGCCACGCTCGATTACGACATCACGGGCGACACCGGCCCGCTGGTCGTGCAGCTGCACGGGCTGACCTCGAGTCGTGTCCGGGATGCCCAGCTGGGTCTCGATCTCGGCCGAGCGCTGCGCGACCATCGCGTGCTGCGGTACGACGCGCGCGGTCACGGCGGATCCACGGGCGGGAAGAATCCGTCGGCCTACCGGTGGGACCGCCTGGCGAAGGACCTGCTCGCGCTGCTCGACCATGTCGCGCCGGGTGAGAAGGTGCACGGCATCGGGCCGTCGATGGGCACCGGCACGTTGCTGCACGCGGCCGTGCGCAAGCCGAAGCGGTTCGCGAGCCTGACGCTCGTGGTGCCTCCGACGGCGTGGGGTAGCCGTCGCGCGCAGGCCGCGACCTATCTGCAGAACGCGGACCTGGTCGAACAGCACGGCATGGGCGCGTTCGTCGAGGCGGGCAGCACAGCGCCCGTGCCGCCAGCGCTCGCCGACATGCCCGAGACCCGTCCATCGATCAGCGAGAAGCTGCTGCCGACGATCATGCGCGGTGCGGCCTCCACCGATCTGCCGGACCGCAAGGCGATCGGGCGCATCGAGGTGCCGACACTGATCCTCGCGTGGACGGGCGACCGGACGCATCCGGTCAAGACGGCCAACAAGTTGCACGAGCTCATCCCGGACAGTCGCATCGTCATCGCGCGGACGCCCTACGGCATCATGGCGTGGCCCGGCTTGTTCGCCGAGCACGTCGCGACGACCGGCTTCGCTCCCTGAGCTTGTCGAAGGTGCTCCGGTGGTCGCTTCGACAAGCTCAGCGACCGTTGGGGGGATGTTCGAGGCAACCGGCACCGACGCGATTCACCGCATCAAGAATCCGCCCGGCATCCGGGGAATGGGGCCATCTCGGAACCCCGACATTGAGATCAACGTAGAAACTGGCGACGTCGGGATTGAGGGTGGTGATGGCAACGTGGTTGACAACATCGATGAGTATCTCGATCCTCATAGTTCGCCGTCGCCTATCGGCCCGTCCATAGATTGGGGCCCGCTTGTGGCGGTAGGGGTGGGTGTGCTTCTTGTTGGCGTCGCGGGCAACGCCGTAAAGGCACCGGGCACGGGTTGAGAAAGGTGTAGAAGAGTGAGTGACGAGGAAGAGCCGCTCCTGATCTGCAGCGCGGTCGTTTACTTCTGGGAGCAGAACGTCACCGACAACGGGGTCGATATTGAAATGATGCCCGCAATGGACACGATGATTTCGGCGACGATAGCGCAAGATGATGGTGAACTTCGGCAAGGCGAGTTTCTCCATTTCTGGAGCGAAGCATTGACTCGAGTCGACCGATGGCGCGAAGATCACCCGTCGATACACCACACCGAGGTGTCTATCCGAGTCTCGTTGAGTGGGCCTGAGGCTGCCAGGGGCATTGCGGTCAGCGCGGACATGCTGCGTGAGGCAGCGACACGGGGCGCGGAGCTGATGATCGACTGAGATTGCTGCGTTCGATGAGGCGATGGGAGAGGAAGGACAAGATATCCCCTGAGCGCGGGTGAAGGGCTATCTGGACGGGTCGTATTTGTCGGATCGAACTGCGCCAGGCTGGTTCGAGCATTGAGGCACGCCGTCGTATTCTGCGTTGCAGCAGCGCGCGTCCGTCGCTTACCTATGCGGGCGGTTCACGCCTGAACGCGGTCACGCGGGATCGTGCGGGTCGGACGACGGGGTTGGAGTGGACGTTCCCAGGTTCCGCGACGATCACGTTGGCGTCGGAGTCGCGCCGACGGCTTCTTTTGGGGGAGGTGTTGAGTATGCAGCAGGTATACGCTCCAGTTGCAACGGGTGGATTGCCTGCCACGGTGCCTGGGGGTGAGCTTCTGGATCACGTAGCTAACGTTCCCGCCGAAGCACTATGGTTTCTGGCGTTGGGAACGATCTGTGCTCTTGCCTCGGCGTTGATGCTTGTGTTCCGCGCCTGGCTAGCTCGTTCCATCGTCAGCGCGTTGAACTTAACCCCGGGAATTCCGTTCCGGGGTCGAGCCACACGAAACGCCAACCCATCGCAGCTGCTCGGTGCGAGCATAGTTAGCCTCGCTATCGGAACGGTTTTCTTGGTGCAGGCTGGCCTTAGGCTTGCGCGATTCTCGGAGAGCAATCCGGCAGGCTCAATGCCGGTCGTCGTGGTCTCGGGTCTGGCGATCAGTCTTCTCCTGGCGGGCGCCATCACGGTTGTCGTCGGTCTGCGTCGAGCAAAAGGAAGTCGCGGTGCCGTGGCCGATGGCTCGCGCTCTTCCGAATCTCGGGTCCCCACGGTGGTTCTCGCGGTGGCCTTCATCGGGCTTGCAATTGTGGACGGGTGGATTCTGCTGCTGATGATTTAGGCGGCTCAGGTGTGGACCATCGGACGGCCGAGACGACTTACTTATGGGAGGCCGAGTCGACTGCCCATTTGCTGTTCACGATGGCGGGAGGGCGAAGGGAGAGTGGTGATGCAGAGTGGCTCGGCCCGACAAGAGGACGGCCGCACAGACGTGTAGGTATGGCCAGATCGCGCGTGCCCACGCCGTGCCCACGAGTCCCCCACGACCGACTCCGAGATCCTGATGACATTCTTGGGAGCTCCTGAACCAGCTTCTTTCGTATTCAACGTCCAACTCTGGGGAGTTGGCCTCCTCGTCAAGAGAGTTGCAGCACCACATGTTGCGGAACCTCCCGATTTTGCGCACGACCGAACGCTTGTGGGTTCGCCTCTCTGTGTCGGTGGTGGCGGTGGTTGGTCTGCTAGCCGGGATGGTCTTCTTCCCCCCTGAGTCGGAGGGCACTCGAGTCTACGTGCTTGGGATGGTCGCGCTTCTCGTAGCTGGGCTGGGCATCCTGGTCGCGTTCCGTCACGGAGGAGTTGCCCGTTCAGCGCGTGAACATCGTGACAAGTCAGGCGACCTGGTTGTCGTTCTGTTCGAGCGGGCTGCGCTCTATCGCCCGAGATCGGAGCAAGATCTCCGCACTATGGGGAAGGGATGGCTGTCGTTGACGGGACCTCACATAGCCATTTGGGAGGCGGGCAGCCGGTCGCCGATCGCAGTCTTCCCGCGCGCGGGGGCATCGGTTGAGCCCGCGCAAGGAAGCCCGTTCACTCGTCCTCTCGCCCGTTTCCTCTTCGAGGATGGCAGCGAATTGCATGCGGTCGTTGTACGTCATGGATTCGCGGACTTGCGGGGATGGTCTGCGGCCGACATCCGGGCGCTTGATTCTCAGTTGCATCCCGCGTCTTGACAGATCTATTGATCTTCCACCTCGGAGTTCGAAGTATCGAGGCGTGAGAAAGCGTTGAATCGCTCGGCGACGATCCGTGGGTGCAGCGCGTCACCGATCCGGTGTTGGTGTCGGGACGAGTGTGACGGTGGGTGCGTCTGCTCCGACGGCGGATCAGTGGAACGTGGTCGCGGTGGAGGTGAATCAGGCTGCCGGGACGAGTGTTCCGGGGCCGGTGTTGCGGATGGCCTCGCGGCGGGTCAGGTGAACTTCAACGCCCGGGGTGACATCACATCTCTGGGTGGGATCACGATCGCGTATGACGCGGGTGGTCGTCATGCGGGGATGACGTATTCGGATGGCACGACGGTCACGGTTGCTCGGGATGCGTCGGGTCGGGTGGTTGCTCGGACGGTGGATCCGGCGGGTGCACAACCGGCATCCACAACGAAGTTCCTGCACGCCGGTGGGTCGGATTCGCCGTGGGGGTCAGTATCGGCCGCGGGTGAGCTGACCCGTGAACTGTCACTGCCCGGCGGGGTGAGTGTGGAGGCGACCAGTGCCGGGTTGTCGTGGTCGTATCCGGGGATCCTGGGACATTCGATCGCGACCGGTGGTGGGACGTCGACGGGTGCGCTCAGGTTGTATGACCCGTTCGGGCAGCCCTTGGACCCCACCACCCGTGCGATCGGGACGGTGGCGTCGGATGATGCGGGGTTGAACGGGCAACAAACCGGGTGGCATCAGGGCGGGTTGAAACTTGCCCACACGGCCGGTCAGGTCACGATCATCGAGATGGGTGGGTAGCAGTAGTTGTGATCGCCGTGTTCAGCGCGATTGTGCTGATAGCTGGCGACTGGATTACAGACTGGTGCGCCACCCTCTACCGAGGGGAAGGAAACGCAAATGCGCGCGTGGGAGCAGCTCTCCCGCGTTGGGCGTTGAGTGCTGCGTCGCCTATCGGCCTCGTCGGAAGTCTGGTTACCTACAACCAGCGGGCGGAGGCCTGCGGCAGCATCGCGGTTGAATCTCCCGGCGATGCGCTCGCGTTGTTTGGTGGAGCGGCACTTGTCGTGATCGGGTTGTCCGTGCTCGCCGCGCGTCACTATGCCATCAATAGATCCATGCGTCGCGTTGCAGAAAATGATCTTGCGGGACGCCGGGCGATGCGCTCAGCGCGCGGAACAGCGCGGCTATTGACTGCCATCTTCCTGCTGCCCGGGATGGTACTCGTGGTTGTCGGCGGATGGTGAGTGGACCCGCGGCTTTGGGAGTGAATGGCCCCGGGTCTTGTGGAAGTTCTGATTCCCCGAGAGGATCTTTCAGATCGCTGCAGGACGCCCATGTGCTTCGATAGGCTCAGCGACCGCGGCGAGAGCTACGGCTAAGCGGTGTCGCGACCGAGGGCCTCGAGGAACCGCAGCCAGACCTCGCTCAGCGTCGGGTACGAGGGCACCGCGTGCCACAGGCGCTCGATCGGAACCTCCCCGACGACCGCGATCGTCGCCGAGTGGAGAAGATCCGCGACACCGGCCCCCACGAAGGTCGCCCCGACAACCGTGCGGGTCTTCGGATCGACGATTAGGCGCGCCTGCCCGGTGTAGCCCTTCGCGGTGACGGAGGCTCCGGCGATGTTGTGCAGGTCGTAGTCGACGACTTTCACCTCGCGGCCGGCACGCTCGGCCTCGGCCGCCGTGATGCCCACGGCCGCGACCTCGGGCTCGGTGAAGACGACCTGCGGCACGGCGGCGTGGTCCGCGGTCGCGACGTGACGACCCCAGGGGGCGTCGTCGATCGGCTGTCCGAGGGCTCTGGCCGCGATGACGTCCCCGGCGGCACGCGCCTGGTACTTGCCCTGGTGCGTCAGCAGCACCCGGCCGTTCACGTCCCCGACCGCGTACAGCCAGCCGGGCTCGTCGCCCTCGGCGCCGACCGGCTTTCCGTCCGCGTCGAGCGCCCGCAGGGTGTCGTCCGTCCGGAGGGAGCGTCCCGCCTCCAGCCCGATCGAATCGAGCCCGATGTCGTCCGTGCGGGGGCGGCGTCCCGTGGCGATCAGGATCTCGTCGGCGTGCAGCACCTCGCTGTCGGGGGAGTCGCCGAGAGAGACGGTGAGTGAGCCATCCGCTGTACGTTCGACGCGCGTTGCGGATGTTCCGGTACGCACGTCGACCCCCGCGTCGCGCAAGGCGGCGAGCACGAGTTCGCCCGCGAACGGTTCGTTCGACGTGAGGAGTGCATCGCCGCGGACGAGCATCGTCACCTTCGCGCCGAGGCTCGAGAAAGCCGTCGCGAACTCGGCGGCCACGACCCCGCCGCCCACGATTACGAGGCGCTCCGGCACGATCTGGACGGCCGCGGCCTCGCGGTTCGTCCACGGGGATGCGTCGGTGAGCCCGGGAATGTCGGGAATGATCGCGGACGTCCCCGTGCAGACCGCGACCGCGTGGCGTGCGACGAGCGTCTCGACGGAGCCATCCGGAGCCGTCACCTCGATGCGGCGCGCACCGGCGATCCGACCGTGTCCGCGGACGAGGGTGATGCCCGCGCTGTCGAGCCACGACACCTGGCCCGCGTCATCCCACCCCGACGTCGCGGTGTCGCGGAAGTGCAGCGCGGCCTCGACGTCGAGGGGTGCGCCGAACGCCTCGCGCGCGCCGGGGACGCTCCGCGCCGCACGCAGGGCGGCCCCCGGTCGCAGCAGGGCCTTGGTCGGCATGCACGCCCAGTACGAGCACTCGCCGCCCACCAACTCGCCCTCGACGATCGCGGCGGTCAGTCCGCCCTGCACCGCACGATCCGCGACGTTCTCGCCCACGGGTCCCGCACCGATCACCACGACATCGAACACGCGCTCGCTCATCCTCCGATGCTAGGCCTGCGGGTGCGCCCGTGGGCGGGTCTTACCCTGGCGGTCCCACAGAGCGCCCCGGACTAAGATCGAGAAAGGATGCGCGGCTCTGCCGCTCCCGTGATGACAGCCCCGCCGCGCCCGTGATCTCGCGCTCTGCGCCCACACTCATCTCGCCCCCGACCCCACCCCGACCATTGGAGCCACCATGGCCGAACAGTCCCGCCTCGATAAGGTCATCGCCCTCGCCCGCCACCGCGGCTTCGTGTTCCAGGCCGGTGAGATCTACGGCGGCTCGCGCTCGGCCTGGGACTACGGGCCCCTCGGCACCGAGTTGAAAGAGAACATCCGCCGCCAGTGGTGGCAGACGTTCGTGCGCGGCCGGGGCGACATGGTCGGCCTCGACTCGTCGATCATCCTGCCCAAGCGCGTGTGGGAGGCATCCGGTCACGTCGCGACGTTCACCGACCCGCTCGTGGAGTGCCTGCACTGTCACAAGCGCTTCCGCGCCGACAACCTGATCGAGGACTTCGAGGCACGCAAGGGCCGTGCGGCCGAGAACGGACTCGCGGATGTCCCGTGCCCGAACTGCGGCACGAAGGGTCAGTACACCGAGCCGCGCGCGTTCTCTGGCCTGGTGAAGTCCTACCTCGGCGTCGTCGATGACGAGTCGGGCCTGTACTACCTGCGCCCCGAGACGGCGCAGGGCATCTTCGTGAACTTCACGAACGTGCTCACGGCATCGCGCAAGAAGCCGCCGTTCGGCATCGGCCAGGTCGGCAAGTCGTTCCGCAACGAGATCACGCCGGGTAACTTCATCTTCCGCACGCGCGAGTTCGAACAGATGGAGATCGAGTTCTTCACGCCCCCCGCCGAGGCGCAGGAGTGGTTCGAGCACTGGGTCGAGGCGTGCTGGGACTGGTTCATCGATCTCGGTATCGACCCCGACAACATGCGCCGCTACGACGTGCCGGAGGAGGACCGCGCGCACTACTCCGCCGGCACGATCGACGTCGAGTATGCCTTCGGGTTCCCGGGCAAGCAGTGGGGTGAGCTGATGGGTGTGGCCAACCGCACCGACTACGACCTCACGAGCCACAGCGAGGCATCCGGTCAGAGCCTGTCGTACTTCGACCAGGCGACCGGCGAGCGCTACACGCCGTACGTGATCGAGCCCTCGTTCGGTCTGACGCGCGCGATGATGGCGTTCCTCGTCGACGCGTACCGCGAAGAGCAGGTGCCGAACGCTAAGGGCGGAACCGACACCCGCACGGTGCTGGGCCTGGACCCGCGCCTCGCGCCGATCAAGGTCGCCGTTCTCCCGCTGTCTCGCAACGAGCAGCTCTCGCCGATCGCGCGCGAGCTCGCCGCCGACCTGCGCGGCAACTGGAACATCGACTTCGACGACGCCGGCGCGATCGGCCGCCGGTACCGCCGCCAGGACGAGATCGGAACCCCGTTCTGCGTCACGGTCGACTTCGACTCGCTCGAGGATCGCGCGGTCACGGTGCGCGACCGCGACACGATGGCCCAGGAGCGCGTTCCGCTGGCCGAGGTCTACGCCTACCTCGCCGAGCGCCTGCGCGGCGCCTGACCCGCACCCGCGGCGTGCTCCTGCAGGAGCATGGCGCCCCCGGCATCCGCGTCCTCCCTCGCCGAGTCCGCCCGTTGTTGCCGAGTCCGTCCGTTCTTCGCGGTGAGCAAGCGGCGGACTCGGCGCTAAGCGGCGAGCTCGGCGTTCGTCGCGCGCACGGTCGTGACAGCGAGGGATGCCTCGTGACAGCGCCCGGGCCCGCGTGACAGCGGGGTGACAGCGCCCGCGGCGCATCATGGTGCGACGCCACAGAAAGGCACACACCATGACCCAATACACCTACGCCGTCGAGGCCGCGGGACTCGTGAAGTCCTTCGGCTCGAACCGCGCCGTGGACGGCGTCGATCTCGTCGTCGAGGCGGGAACCGTCTACGGCGTGCTCGGCCCGAACGGGGCCGGCAAGACCACGACGATCAGCATGCTCGCGACGCTCCTGCGACCGGATGCCGGGACGGCCCGCATCTTCGGCCACGACGTGGCGCGCGAGCCCCAGATCGTGCGACAGCTGATCGGCCTGACGGGACAGTTCGCGTCGGTCGACGACAAGCTGTCGGCCACCGAGAACCTGATGATCTTCTCGCGCCTGCTGGGACTCTCGCGCGCGGATGCGAAGCGCCGCACGCGAGATCTGCTCGAGGAGTTCCACCTCACCGAGGCCGCATCGCGACCTCTCGCCAAATTCTCGGGCGGCATGCGCCGCCGGCTCGACCTCGCCGCATCCCTCATCGCCCAGCCGCCGCTCATCTTCCTCGACGAACCGACGACGGGTCTCGACCCCCGCACGCGCGGGCAAATGTGGGACACGATCCGGCGCCTCGTCGCCTCGGGCTCGACGGTGCTCCTCACGACGCAATACCTGGATGAGGCCGACCAGCTCGCCGACCGGATCGCGGTCATCGACGAGGGGCGCGTCGTCGCCGAGGGAACCGCGCTCGAACTGAAGGCATCCGTCGGCCAGGCCTCGCTCATCCTGCGGCTGCGACCCGGGTCGTCCATCGAGGACGCGGCACGCGTCGTTTCGCGCGTGCTCGGTGTCGACGCGATCGTCTCGCCCGAGGCCGGACGCCTCACGGTGCCGATGAGCGATCCCGATCGCGTCGCCGACCTCCTGCTCGCGTTCCGCGACGAGCGCCTGCACCTGACCGAGATGAGCGTGCAGCAGCCGACGCTCGACGAGGTCTTCCTCGCCCTGACCGGCAAGGGCATCCCCGCCGACGATGTCGCGGCCCACGATCCGGGCGCGGCCGAGTCCCCGGCCGAAGCGACCCACGAAGGAGTACGCGCATGAGCGCCACCACAGCAACCCTCACGCGTGCCGGCGGGCGTCCGCTCGTCAACCACGCGAGCCTGCGTCAGACGCTGGCCAACACCTTCACCATGGCCGGCCGTGGCCTGCTGAAGATCCGGCGCACGCCCGAGCAGCTCATCGACGTGACCGTCCAGCCGATCCTGTTCACCGTGATGTTCACCTACATCTTCGGCGGCGCGATCTCGGGCGACGTGCAGAGCTACCTGCCGATCATCATCCCCGGCATCCTCGTCCAGACGGTCATCACGACCTCCGTCGTCACCGGCGTCCAGCTGCGCGAAGACATGGACAAGGGGGTCTTCGACCGGTTCCGATCCCTGCCGATCGCCCGCATCGCGCCGCTGTCGGGGGCCCTGCTCGCCGACACCGTGCGCTACGCGATCGCCACGACGCTGACGTTCACGATGGGATTCATCATGGGATTCCGTCCCGTGAGCCTGGGCGCCGTGGTCGTCGCGGGACTCCTCGTGATCGTGTGCGCCTGGGCGCTCAGCTGGATCTTCGCGTTCTTCGGCGTGATCGCCCGGTCGGCGGGCTCGGTGCAGGGAATCTCGTTCCTGATCCTGTTCCCCCTGACGTTCCTCTCCAACGCCTTCGTCCCGGCCGACACGATGCCGGGCTGGCTGCAGTGGTTCGTGAACATCAACCCCGTCTCGCATCTGGTGACCGCCGTTCGCGACCTGGTGAACGCCGGGACGTTCGGCGGCGATGTGTGGCTCGCCCTGCTGGGGGCCGCGGTCGTCGTTGCGGTGTTCGCGCCGCTCACGGTCCGCGCCTACATGCGCAAGGCCTGAACCGCGCCGGCTTCAGGTCGGCGTCAGAGCAGGAGCGCCAGCAGCGACTCCGGGTCGGGGGCGTCGGGATCCGTCGGGATCTCCGGCGCCCCCTCGTCGTCGAGGCGGCGACGCAGGCGGGCGATGAACGGGTCGCTCTCGTCAGGCCCACCGCGCAACCTGTCGGCCGTGACGAGCGCCTGCCGGGCGGCGACCGGCTCACCCGTCTCCGTCAGCCACGCGGCGATGCTCACCACGACGTCGGCGATGATCGGCTGGTCACCCGTACGAAGGGCGACCGGAAGAGCCACGCGCAGCGCATCGCGCGCCTCGTCGGGGCGTCCCGCCATCACGTGTGCCTGAGCCCGTTTCGAGTGGCCCCACGCCGTCAGCTGTTCGGGGATCGACTGCGCGGGTTCGAAGACGCGCTCCAGGGCGCGTAGCGCTGCGTCCGCTTCGCCGGAGGCGATGTCGACGGATGCTTGCACGTAGGCGACCTGCGTGCGCACCCGGTCGCCTCCCGCCGCGTCTGCGATCTCGATGAGTTGCGCGAGTCGCGCGCGGGCCTCGTCCATCCGTCCCATCCGCAGCAGCACTCCTACGCACTGCGCGCGTTGCTGCACGATGTCCCAGGGCGTGGCGAGGCCTTCCAATCCGGGTGTCGCGGCGTCGGAGATCGCGAGCGCCTCGTCGAGCCGCCCGTTCAGGACGAGCCACTCGGCGCGCATCTGGCTCGCCAGCGCCGTGCCCCACGGGTCGCCGATGCGCCGGAAGGTGTCCAGCGCGGTCTCGGACGTGACGCCGAGAGTCTCGAGGTCTCCGTCGTTCTGAGCGGCCGCCGCCCGCATGACGGCGACCAGTCCGCGGGTCCATTCGGGCGCGTCCGCGTCGAGCACGTCATGGATGACGTAGCTCCGCGACCATCCCTTCGCGCGGTCCGGGTCGCGCGGGATCTCGATCAGGGCCGGAAGGAGCGCGGGCAGCGCCTGTGTCAGGTCCGACGGATGTCGCGCCGCCGCGGCGATGATGTCGTCGGCTCGCCGCGCGAGGCGCTCGATGCTGTCGGGAGTCGACTCGCCGCGCTCCAGGCGGAACACCTCGACACCCAGGGCAACGGCACTCAGCATGACCTCGGGTTCGGACTCCAGGGCAACGGCCGCGGGCGCGAAGGCGGTCAGCGCCGTCTGGATCTCGTCCATCCGCTCGCGCATCATCCAGACCCACAGTTGTCCCCGCGCCAGAGAGACGCCGAGCCGGGTGTCGCCGGCGGTCGCGCACCACCGGGTGGCCGCGACGAGGTTGTCCTCGTTGGCGTCGAACCAGGCCACGGCCGAGCGGACGTCACGGCCGCGCGTTCGCGCGTCGTGGCCGAGTGCGAGTTCGGCCATGACCGTCGCCTGCCGACGGTTGGCCCCTTCCAGCGTCCCGTCCTCGCGGAGCCGGTCGCGCCCGTAGTCGCGGACCGTTTCGAGCATCCGATACCGACCTTCGCTGCGGCGCAGCAGGGATCGATCCACGAGGGCATCGACATCGGCGGCCGCGACCGCCAGACGGGGGGCGATCCCCTCGAGATCCTCCGCACCGACGCCGTCGGGAAAGACCGCGATCGCCATGAGCGCCGTGCGCTCTCCCGGCGACAGCATGTCCCAGCTCCAGTCGATGAGCGCCCGCAGCGTCTGGTGCCGGGTATCCCCGACACGCGTCGCGGACCTCAGCAGCGTGAATCGGTCGTCCAGGCCGCGATCGATCTCGGCGAACGTGAGAGTGCGCGTCTTCGCGGCGGCGAGCTCGATGGCGAGCGGCAGCCCGTCCAAGCGCGCGACGATCCGCGTCGCCTCCGCGACCTCGGCGCCGTGCGGTGGTGTGCCCCGCGCGGCGCGCACGCGGCGGGCGAAGAGCTCCTCGCCGTCCTCCGGGGAGAGTGGACCGAGATCGACGAAGGCCTCGCCCGTCACGCCGAGGGGCTCGCGGCTGGTCGCGAGGATGCGCACGCCCGGCACGGCGAGCAGGATGTCGCGCGCGACGGTCGCGGCCGCCCCCGCGATGTGCTCGCAGTTGTCCAGCACGAGCAGCATCTCGCGCCCGCGTAGGGCCTGCAGGGTGCGTTCGCGGGGCGTGGCGGGCACGTTCGTCGTCTCCGCGACACGCATCCGACGCCCCACGGCTCCGTCGAGGGCGTTCCAGATCTCGCCGCGCGTGACCGGAGCGAGCTCGACGAACAGGGAGCCGGGCCGGCGGCGCGCGGTCTCGAGGGCCAAGGTGGTCTTGCCCGCTCCGCCCGGGCCGAGAAGCGTCACCAGGCGCTCGGTGTCCAGCTGGGTCGCGATCAGGTCCAGTTCGTCGTGCCGACCGACCAGGGCGGTGAGGGGCGCGGGCACGGGGTCCGTATCGAGGACGACCGGTCGCGGGGAGTCGACCGCCGCGAGGCGCAGCGCGTGCGCACGGTCGTCGCGCAGGTCTTGCAGCACCCACGCGAAGCCGTCGCCGGGCGTCCAGGGCTCGCTGGCCCACAGCGCGAGGGCCGCGCGTGCGAGTGCGGCACCCGTGGCCGGGTCCGCACGCCGGGCCTCCTCCACCGTGTCCTGGAACTGCACGATGTCGACGTCCGAGCGGGACGCGTTCAGCCGATACCCGCCCGGTACCGCTTCGAGTGCACCCTCGGGAAGCTCACGGCGCAGGCGCGACGCGAGCGACTGCAGCGATGCCCGCGGGTCCGCCGGGCGATCCTCGGGCCAGATGTCCTCGGTGAGCGTGCGGTAGCTGACATCCGTTCCCGCGTCGAGGGCGAGCCGGAACAGCAGCGCCTCTTGGCCGCGACCGCGCACGACCACCGCGGCGCCGTCCGCCTCGATCGCGAATCCCCCGAAGAACTGCAGACGCATGTCTCGCCGCGCGGTGCCCCGGGGGACCGCGTTCACGCCTTCTTCGCGGCGGCTTTCGCCGCCTGCTTGTGCGCGCGCACCTTCAGCAGCGACTCCGGGCTGACGATGTCGGCGACGCTGCGGAACGAACCGTCCTCGCCGTACGGAGCGGATGCCTCACGCCACCCTCTCCCGCGTACCCGTACTGTTTGCCGAGCAGCGCGAGGAAGATCTTCGCCTTCTGCTCGCCGAACCCGGGCAGAGCCTTGAGGCGCTTCAGCACCTCGCGCCCGTCGGGGGCATCGCGGGTCCAGATGGCCGAGGCGTCCCCGTCCCAGTCGTCCTTGATCGCGGTGCAGAGCGACTGCACGCGCCCGGCCATGGATCCCGGGTAGCGGTGCACGGCCGGCGTCTTCTGGAACTCCGCGACGAGCTTCTCCGGGTCATAGCGCGCGAGGGTCGCGGCGTCGACCGAGCCGACGCGCTCCTGGATCTTGAGCGGCCCCGCGAAGGCCGTCTCCATGGCGACCTGCTGGTCGAGCAGCATGCCGATCAGCAGGGCCAGCGGGTCATCGCTCAAAAGGCGGTCCGCGGCCGCGTCGCCCGTGATGTGCAGCGTCATGCGTTCAGTCTCCCACTCGATCCCACCGGGCGCTCACCGCGCCCGCGACGAGCGCGCCGACCCACCGCGCTCAGCGTGCGACCGGGCCCAGCCGGCGGTTCTCACCGACGACACGGTAGACGTCACGTGCCAGCGCACCCGACTCGGATGCTGAGCCGGTCACGGATCAGGCGACGCCGTCGGCGAGGGCCGCGTCGTCGCGGTGATCCGCGGCACCACCCGTCGCAGAATCCTGGGCGCTGACGTCGATGCCGAACAGCGTGCCGAGGGCGGCGACGTAATCGTCGGCACGCCCACGGGCCGCGAGATCGTGCGCGCGGCTGGTGGGGACGTGCAGCAGGCGACCGACCAGGTGGCGCATGGCCTGTTCGGTGCGGCCGTCGTCGTCGCCGCGTGCGCGGACGCGCGCGATCTCGTCTTCGAGCACACCGAAGGCGTGCTCGCGCAGCGCAACGACGGCGGGCGCGAGGCTCTGGCGGCGGCCCGCGAGGGCGAACTTCTGCGCGGCGAGGCGCACGATCTCGCGCGCCTCCGCAGTCGCCTGCAACTCTTCGAGCGGGGCGTGCAGCCGAACGGTCTCGAGGTCGAGCAGATCGACGCCCGCAACGGTCACGACATCCGGGTCGACATTGCGGGGCAGGCCGAGGTCGATCACCAGGCGTCGCGCGCCCGCGGTGTGCGAAACGGGGCACTCCGCGGCGCCCGCCGGGGTGATGCGGCGAAGCTCGCCCGACAGCTCGGCGCGCCCGCGCTGCAGCACGGCCGCGTCGAGGACGTGGTGGTCGGCGCTCGTGCAGGTGATGACGAGATCCGCGGATGCCGCGGCCCGCGCGTACTCGGCATCGTCGATGGATGCGATGCCGTGCTTGGCGGCGAAGACCTGTGCGCGCCCCGAGGGCGAGAAGACGGTGATGCGTTCGGCGCCGTGGTCGCGCAGCGCGGCAAGCGTCGCCGCGGCGTATGCACCGGTGCCGACGAGCAGGACGTCGAGGTCGGCCCAGTCCGCGACGCGGCTGTCGGCCAGCTCGAGGGAGAGGCGCACGAGCGAGCGTCCGGCGCGGCCGATCGCGGTGGCGTTCTTGACGCCCCGCTGCGCCTCGCTCGCACGCTGGAAGAGGCGCTCGAGTTCTGTGGATGACGTGCCCTGACGCCGCGCGTCGGTGAGCGCCCGGCGCACCTGGCCCGCGATCTCGCCCTCGCCGACGACGACGGACTCGAGGCCCGATGCGACGGCGAACAGGTGCTCGGCGACATCCGGACCCGTGACGACCCGATACGAACCCTCGAATTCGGAGGCGCTGACGCCCGTCGCCGCCTCGGCCGCGAGCAGGACGGCCTCGACGCCGACCGGGCCTGCCGCGGTGACGGGCTCGTCCATGTCGACGTACGCCTCGAAGCGGTTGCACGTCGCCAGCACGACGGCCCCGCGGACGCACGAGTCGTGCTCCGCGATGAGGGGAGCGATATCGGTCGTGTGGACGCTGAGCCGCTCGAGCAGATCGAATGCGGCGGTCTTGTGACTCGCCGAGATACACAGCAGCACCTGCCCAGCCTACCTTCCGTGCACACCCCCACCGCCCGCCAGTCCCGAGTCGCCGGAACCCAGCGACGCGAGGGAGGATGGAACCATGCACCTCTCCGATGCCCCGCTGCTGCGCGCCCTCCGAGGCGACCGACCCGACCGCGCCCCGGTCTGGTTCATGCGCCAGGCGGGTCGTTCCCTTCCCGAATACCGCGAACTGCGTGTCGGCACGCGGATGCTGGATGCCTGCCTCGACCCCGAGCTGGCCTCCGAGATCACGCTCCAGCCCGTCCGCCGGCACCACGTCGACGCCGCGATCTTCTTCAGCGACATCGTCGTGCCCCTGCGCCTGGCCGGGGTCGAGGTCGAGATCGAACCGGGCCGGGGCCCTGTTTTCGCGAACCCCGTTCGCAGCGCCGCGGATGTCGCCCGCCTGACCACGATCGACCCCGCCGAGGTGGCCGCGGCATCCGGTTCCGTGACCGAGGCGATCGGCCGTGTCACCGACGAACTCGGCGCGACACCGCTGATCGGTTTCGCGGGCGCGCCCTTCACCCTCGCGGCCTATCTGGTCGAGGGCGGCCCATCGAAAGAGCACATGCGGGCGCGCGCCATGATGCACGCGGACCCGTCCTCGTGGCACGCGCTCGCGGACTGGCTCGGCCGGGTCGCCGGGGTGTTCCTCGACGTGCAGGTTCGCGCTGGAGCATCCGCCGTTCAGCTCTTCGACTCGTGGGCGGGCTCGCTCTCGCGGGCCGACTATCGCGCGTTCGCGGCACCCCACTCGCGCACGGCGGTCTCGGCGGTCGCCGGTCGGGTGCCGATCATCCACTTCGGCGTCGGCACCGGGCCGATCCTCGACGACATGCGCCTGGGCGGTCTCGCCGACGCGGTCGGCGTGGACTGGCGAACGACCCTCGACGACGCCGCCCGCGTCCTCGGGCCCGACGTCACGGTGCAGGGCAACATCGATCCGGCCCTGCTGCAGGCGCCGTGGCCGGTGCTCGAGGCCCACGTGCGCGATGTGCTCGAGCGCGGCCGTGCCGCCCGCGCGCATGTTCTGAATCTCGGTCACGGCGTCACGCCCGAAACCGATCCCGACGTGCTGACCCGCATCGTGCGGTTGGCTCACGGGGAGGACGAGTGAGCTCAGGCGCCTCGGCACCGTTCTCGGCCGAACTGATCGAAAAAGCCCGCGACACGCGGGTCGTGGTGATCGGCGGGGGGATCGCGGGCCTGCTCGCGGCGTGGGAGTGCGCGCGGATCGGGATGGATGTCACGGTGCTCGAGGCCGCGTCGCGTCCCGGAGGAGCCATCCGAGGCGCGAGCGTCGGAGGGCTGACGCTCGACGTCGGAGCGGAGAGCTACGCCACACGCGGCGGGCACGTGCGACGCCTGATCGACGAGCTGGGTCTGGGCTCGGATGTCGTCGCACCGAGCGGTGGACGGGCATGGCTCGCGGGGATCCCCGGTGTGCCGGGAGGCGCGGCGCCGCTGCCCGCGGGCGGAGTCCTGGGCATTCCCGCGAACCCGTTCGATCCGGATGTCCGCCGCATCATCGGATGGGGTGGCACCTGGCGGGCGTATCTCGACCGCCTGCGCCCCGTGCTGACGATCGGTCACACGCACAGCCTCGGCGCCCTGGTCTCGACACGCATGGGCACTCGCGTACTCGATCGTCTCGTCGCACCCGTCGTGCAGGGCGTCTATTCCGCGTTGCCCGCCGACATCGACGTCGATCTCGCGGCTCCCGGCCTGAATGCCGCGCTCACCCGCGCGGGATCGCTGAGCGGTGCCGTTTCCGTGCTGAGCGCCGAACGCGCGACGAAGGCCCCCGGTGGAGCGGTCGAGGGGATCCGCGGCGGCATGACGCGGCTCGTCGAGGGGCTCCTGGCGCGCCTGCACGAGCTGGGGGCGACGATCCTGACGGATACGCGTGTGGCCGCGTTCGGCCGGGGCGCGGATGACTGGCAGGTCGAACTCGCCCGGGGCGCCGACCCGCGCGCGGACGGACGCGAAGACCTTGCGGCGGACGCCGTGATCGTCGCGACGGACGAGCGGATGGCGCGGGCGCTGCTGCGCGCATCCGTGCCCGGCCTCGACCCCGCCCTCGACGGCGCCAGCGACGCGCGGCCCAGCGACGGCACTGCCCCCGAGATCGAGGTCGTGTCGCTCGTCGTGGACGCCACGGCTCTCGACGCCAGGCCCCGCGGCTCCGGTGTGCTCACGGTCCCCGGGTCGTACACGGCAAAGGCACTCACCCACGCGACCGCGAAGTGGGCCTGGCTGGCCGAAACGGCGCGCACCATCGCCCCCCACCGCCACGTCGTGCGCGTGTCGTTCGGCAGCCAGGGTGAACCCGCGGCCACGGCGGAACTCAGCGACGAGGAGGCCGCCGCACTCGCCCTGACCGAGGCATCCGCTCTTCTCGGCGTTCCGTTGAGCCCGAGCCAGCTGGCCGGCGCACACCGCGAGCGCTACACCCAGAGTCAGCCCGCATCGGTCATCGGGCGCGAGGCGCAGACGGCGGCCGTCCGCGAACGCGTCGCGGCAGTCCCGGGCCTGGGTATCGTCGGCGCCTGGGTCTCGGGGACGGGCCTGGCACAGGTCGTGCCCGACGCGTTGACCGAGGGTGAACGCGTCCGAACCGCTCTCTTGTGGGACCGACGGCCCTGATGTCAACCCGGATGCCGAATTTGGCATACGGGGCTAACCTAGAGAATCGAACCGAAGATCTAACAGCGTAGCGACGAGTGTGAGGAGACCCCTATGCGGGGCAAAGTGGGACTCGTGATCGGCTTGGCGGCGGGGTACGTCCTCGGCGCCCGCGCGGGACGTGAGCGGTACGAACAGATCAAGGAACAGGCCCTCAAGGTGTGGAACCTCGACCCCGTGCAGAAGCAGGTCGACCGGGCCAAGGACTTCGCGACGTCCACCGCCATGGCGGTCCCCGGCGCAGTGTGGAACGGTGCGGTCAAGGTGACGCGCGCGGTACAGGGCAAGGATGCCACGCCGGGTCAGCGACTCGATGCGGCGATCAAAGCCGGCAAGGACGGCTCGGAAGACGTGGCCAAGGCCGCCGAGCGTTCGGTCGCCAACATCGAGAAGAAGATCGACGACGCGGCGTCCACCGAAGACGCCAAGAAGAGCTGACGATGGCATCCCCGCGAGGAATGCGAGACGGTTTCCTGAAAGACCGTGCGGACGACAGTCTGCTGACGCTCGTCGGCGACGTTCCCGAGCTCGTCCGCAACCTGGTCATCGCCGAGGTCGATCAGGCCAAATCGTGGCTCGCGAAGACCGCCAAGGACTACGGGATCGGTGCGGGGTGGCTCGTGGTTGCCCTGGCGGTGCTGTTCTGGAGCATCCCCGTATTCGGAACCGCGGCCATCGCCGGGCTCGCCACGGTGTGGCCCGTCTGGCTCTCGGCGCTGGTCATCGGCGTCGGCTTGCTCGTCATCGTCGCCGTGCTGGCCCTGCTCGGCGTCGCGCGGTTCAAACGCGCGTCTCGACGGCAGAGTCCGATCGGGGCCGTGAAAGAGGACTTCGACATCGTCCGGGAGGTTCGTGATGAGTTCTGACGCCCTGGAATCGAACCGGGGACGCTCGCCGCGCCCCGACAGCCTGCTCGTGCCGTTGCCCCGTACGCTCGTCCCTCAGCTCGGTGATCCCGTCGCGCAGGCTCGAGCCGAACTCAAGGCCGCGCTCGCCGCGATCGAAGAGAAGGCCAACCTGCCCAAGCGCGCCGCGCGTTGGACGGACAAAGCCGCGCACCGCGCCCGGACTTTCGCCCACGCGCGTCCCGTACAGGCGGCCGCCATCGCCGTCGGCGCGGCAGCCGTCGTGGGGCTCGCTGTCTGGGAGGGCGTGCGCCTGTATACGGCGCCCCGTCGCTGATCGGCCAGGTTTGGCCGATCAGGTGCGCTGGGTGAGACTGGAAGCATGACCGAGAGTCACCCGCACCCGTCCCCCTCCGCCGAAGACACAGGCTCCGCCGAAGTCACAGCCCCCGCAGAAAACACGGCAGCCGCCGAAGGGGGCGAGAACCCCTCGGGCTTCACCCTGTGGGCCGTGTGGCGACGCGACCCCGATCGACCCGTCGCGGCGGTCGACGAGACCGAGCTGGAAGACATCGTCTCGCTCATCGAAGCGGGTGGCGTCACGGTGCGCGGCTTCTACGACGTCAGCGGCCTGCGGGCAGATGCCGACCTGATGGTCTGGCTGCATGGCGACACGGCCGAAGAACTCCAGCGTGACCTGCGCCGCCTCCGCCGCACGGAACTGCTGCGCAACCTGCTTCCGACCTGGAATGCGATGGGTGTCCACCGTGACGCCGAGTTCAACCGTCAGCACGTTCCCGGATTCTTGCGCGGTATCGGGCCCAAGGACTGGCTCTGCCTCTATCCGTTCGTCCGCAGCTACGAGTGGTACCTGCTGCCCGAGGCCGACCGGCGCCGCATGCTGGCCGAGCATGGACGACAGGGTGCCGCGTTCACGGGCGTGCTCGCGAACACCGTCGCCTCGTTCGCCCTCGGCGACTACGAGTGGTTGCTGCCGCTCGAGGCGGACGACGTGGTCGAGCTCGTGGACCTCATGCGCGACCTCCGCTCGACCGAGGCCCGCAGGCACGTCCGCGAAGAGGTGCCCTTCTACACGGGTCGTCGGCTCTCGCTCAGCGAGGTGCCCGAGGTCCTGCAGTGACGGATGCAGGGTGATCGCCCTGTCCGGAACGGAGGGAACCGGAACGCTGCGGCTGGGCACGCGACGCAGCGCCCTCGCGCTCGCCCAGTCCGGCCATGTCGCCGACGCGATCACGGCTGCCACCGGCATCTCGGTCGAACTCGTCCCCATCGTCTCCGAGGGCGACGTCACGCGCGCCCCTCTCGCGCAGCTGGGCGGGACGGGTGTCTTCGCGACGCGTCTGCGCGAGGCGCTCGCCGCGGGCGAGTGCGACCTGCTCGTCCACTCGTTGAAGGATCTCCCGACCGCCGAGGCGCCCGGCCTGCGGATCGCCGCGATGCCGCGCCGCGCGGACCCGAGGGACATCTCGGTCACGCGGGGCACGCTCCTGGCCGAGATCGGTGAAGCCGTCATCGGCACGGGTTCGCCCCGACGCCAGGCTCAACTAGGTCGCCGCGCACCGCGCGCCCGGGTTGCCGAGCTGCGGGGCAACGTCGATTCGCGACTTGCCCGCGTCCGCGACGGAGAACTCGACGGTGTCGTCCTCGCCGCCGCGGGGCTCACGCGATTGGGGCTGCTGGATGGTACCCCTCACGCAGACGGCGCGGAGGCCGTCTGGGGCACCGGGTCGGCCGACGGGCTGCTGCTCGAGCCGCTCGGGTTGGCCGAGTGGCCCACGGCGGCGGGTCAGGGTGCTCTCGCGATCGAGGTGCGCGCGGATGCATCGCCAGATCTCCTCGCGGCCATCGCCCCGCTCGAGGATCCGGCCACGCGCTTCGCCGTCACGATCGAGCGCTCGATCCTCGCCGGGATCGAGGCGGGTTGCCACGCTCCGGTCGGTGTGCACGCCAGCGTGACCGACGACGATGTGCGGGTTCGCGCCGTCGTCTACGCGCTGGACGGCGGACGCCGGGTGGGCCTCGATCACGCCGAGTCCCTGGCTAAGGGGTATATTCGACGAACGGGCGGCGGCGATGGCGCGAACGCCGCCGACAGCGCGGACCCGACCGTGCGAGCAGCGCTGATCGGGTCTGCGATCGCACGTCGACTCCTTGATGGTGGGGCAGCCGACTTGGTGTCACGAGAGTCTTCTACATGAATCCAGCAGCCGAGCATCCCGCGAAAGCGGTCAAACCCCTGAGCGGGTGGCGCGTGCTCGTCCCCCGGGGCGGACCCTGGGGCGATGGCGTCGCGGCGAGCCTGCGCTCGCAGGGCGCGACCCCGGTCGTGGCGCCGTTGATCAACTTCGCCCCGACCAGTGACCAGGCTTCGCTCGACGCGGCCCTCGCGGATCTGGTCGCGGGCGAGTTCGACTGGCTCACGGTCACGAGCGCCACCACGGTCGACGTCCTCTACGCCCACCGTGTGAGTATCCCGGTGACCACGCGCGTGGCCGCCGTCGGCGAGACGACCGCCGCCGCACTCGAGGCCGTCGGTTACCGCGTCGACCTCGTTCCGACGCAGGACAACTCCGCCGCGGGTATGGCGGACCAGCTGATCGCCCTCGAGCCGGAGCCGCGACGCATCCTGACGCTCCGCAGCGAGATCGCGAAGCCCGTCCTCACCCGCCGCCTGAGCGACGCGGGCCATCACGTGCGGAGTGTCGTGGCGTATCGCACGATCGGCGTGCCCGTGACAGAGCGCATCGCGCAGGATGTCGCCAGCGGCCGCATCAACGCGATCTTGGTGACGAGTGGCTCGGTCGCCGAACAGGTGCACCTGCAGTTCCCCGAGATCCCCGAGGGTACGGTCATCGCCGCGATCGGGCCGCGCACGGCGAAGGACGCGCGTCGCGCCGGGCTCGACGTCGATGTCGTGGCCGAGCAGCAGACGGTCTCTGCCCTGATCGATGCGGTTTCGCGGCTTGTGTTGCCGCATGCCGCCGACGAGTTCTCGCCGTGAGTTTTCCCGAACGCCGCCCCCGCCGTACCCGCCAGTCGCCCGCCCTGCGACGCCTCGTCCGCGAGACCCGTCTCGCGCCGTCGCAGCTCATCCTGCCGGTCTTCGTGCGCGAAGGCATCGCCGAGCCGCGAGCGATCGAGTCCATGCCGGGGGTCGTGCAACACACGCTCGACTCGTTGCGCGAGGCCGCCGTGGGTGCGGCATCCGCGGGCATCGGTGGCATCATGCTCTTCGGTGTTCCCGGAGTGCGGGATGCGGTGGGCTCGGGCGCCGACGATGAGCGCGGCATCCTCAACGTCGCGACACGAGCCGTCGTGCAAGAGGTGGGCGACGCGATCGTCGTCCAGACCGATCTCTGTCTCGACGAGTTCACCGACCACGGCCACTGCGGAGTCCTCGATGCGCGGGGACGGGTCGACAACGACGCCACGCTCGAGCGCTACGTATCGATGGCGTTGGCACAGGCGCGCGCGGGGTCCGCGATGCTCGGGCTGTCGGGCATGATGGACGGCCAGGTCGCCGCCGTCCGCGCGGGACTGGATGCCGCCGGGTTCACCGATACGACGCTGCTCGCGTACGCCGCCAAGTACGCGGGCTCGTTCTACGGGCCCTTCCGCGAGGCCGTCGACTCGCAGCTGAAGGGCGACCGCCGCACGTATCAACTGGACCCGGGCAACGCCCGCGAGGGTGTTCGCGAGGCGATCATCGATGTCGAAGAAGGCGCCGACGTCGTCATGGTCAAGCCCGCGCTGCCGTATCTCGACGTGCTCGCATCGGTGCGCGACGCCGTCGACGTGCCCGTCTGGGCGTACCAGGTGTCGGGTGAGTACGCGATGATCGCCGCCGCGGTAGCCCAGGGATGGATCGACGGCCGGGGCGCAACGATGGAGGCGCTGCTCGCCATCCGTCGCGCCGGTGCCGGTGCGATCCTGACCTATGCCGCCATCGAGGCCGCCGGGTGGCTGCGCCGCGACCTTGAGTGAGCGACGAGGATTAGTCCATGGATGATCGCAACACCCTGCTGTTCGACCGCGCCCGTTCGGTGATCCCGGGCGGCGTCAATTCTCCCGTCCGTGCGTATGGGTCGGTCGGCGGGGCGCCGCGATTCGTGGCATCCGCCCGCGGTGCGTACATCACCGACGCGGCCGGCCGCGAGTACGTGGACCTGGTCGCGTCCTGGGGTCCGGCGCTGCTCGGTCACGCGGCCCCCGAGGTCGTCGAAGCGGTACGGGATGCGGCGGGCCGTGGTCTGTCCTTCGGCGCGCCGACCGAGGCCGAGGTAGAGCTGGCCGAGCTGATCGCCGCGCGCGTGAGCGCGGGCGAGCACCGTCCCGTCGAGCGGGTGCGCCTGGTCTCGACGGGCACCGAGGCGACCATGACGGCGATCCGCCTCGCGCGGGGCGCGACCGGGCGTGACCTGCTGGTCAAGTTCGCGGGGCATTACCACGGCCACTCGGACGGGCTGCTGGCATCCGCCGGTTCGGGCCTGGCGACGCTGGGCCTGCCGGGGTCCGCGGGTGTCCCGGCGCCGATCGCCGCGCAGACGCTCGTCGTCCCCTACAACGACCTCGACGCGGTACGCGAGGTCTTCGCGGTACACGGCGACCGCATCGCCGCCGTCATCGTCGAGGCGGCTGCCGCCAACATGGGTGTTGTCGCACCGCTCCCCGGCTTCAATGCCGGCCTCGCCGAGATCGTCCACGCCAACGGTTCGCTGTTGATCCTCGACGAGGTGCTCACCGGGTTCCGGGTCCACCCCGCGGGCTACTGGGGGCTGCAGCAGGCAGCGGGTGAGGCGTACACCCCCGATCTGTTCACCTTCGGAAAAGTCGTGGGCGGCGGCATGCCCCTCGCGGCCCTCGGCGGACGCGGCGACGTCATGCAGTTGCTCGCGCCGACGGGGCCCGTCTATCAGGCGGGCACGCTGTCGGGCAATCCGCTGTCGGTGGCGGCCGGGCTGGCGACGCTGCGCGCGGCAACCGCCGACGTCTACGCGCGGGTGGATGCCGCGGCATCCGTCGTCGCCGATGCCCTCGATGCGGCGTTCACGCAGGCGGGCGTCGCACACTCCGTCCCGCGTGCGGGGAGCCTGTTCGGTGTGGCATTCACCCCGGACGCACCGCACGACGACGACAGCGTGCACGCGCAGGAAGCGTGGCGCTATCCGGACTTCTTCCACGCGATGCTCGACGCCGGGGTCGCGCTGCCCCCGAGCGTGTTCGAGGCGTGGTTCCTCACGGCGGCGCACGACGAAGCGGCTCTCGGACGCATCGTGGATGCTCTCCCTGCCTCGGCTCGCGCGGCGGCAGCCGCATCTCGCGCATGACGAACGAAACCGCGCGGCGCATCGTGGTGCTCGCCGGGGGCGTCGGCGGATCGAAGTTCGCCGTCGGTCTGCGCACGCTCCTCGCGCGGTCCGAGCCGATGGCGGCGGTCACGGTCATTGCCAACACGGGTGATGACCTGTGGCTGACGGGCATCCGTCTGCAGCCGGACGTCGATTCGCTGCTCTACGCCCTGGCCGGTGTCAACGACGCCGAGCGGGGCTGGGGTCGCTCCGGTGAGAGCGAGCGCGTGTCGACCGAGCTGCGCGCCTGGAATGCCGGGTGGCCGTGGTTCACCCTCGGGGATCTGGACCTCGGGACGCACCTGGCCCGCACGGGTTGGCTGCGCGAGGGCGTCGGGGCCGTCGAGATCGTGCGTAGGCTCAGTGCGCGGTGGCCTCTCGGCGTCGAGATCCTGCCGATGACCGAGGCGGAGGTCGACACGATCGTCACCGTGCGTGACGGCGATGGGAAGCGAACGATGCATTTCCAGGAGTGGTGGACGTTGCACCGCGCTCGTCTCGAGCCCATCCGCTTCGCCAACCCCGGCATCGAGATGGCGTTGCCCGCTCCCGGCGTCACCGAAGCTATCGCGCGCGCCGACGTCGTGCTCGTGGCACCTTCGAACCCCGTGGTCTCGGTCGGTCCCATCCTGAGCGTGCCCGGTATCCGCGATGCGCTGCGGGACACGGGCGCACCGATCGTCGGGATCTCGCCCATCATCGGCGGCGCTGTCGTCCGGGGAATGGCGGACGTGTGCCTCGCGGCGGTGGGCGCGGAGTGCTCCGCGGCGGGAGTCGCCGCTGTCTACGGGGCGCGCTCGGCGGGCGGGATTCTCGATGCTTGGCTCGTGGCAGAGGAGGACAGCGCGACTCTGCCCTCCATCCGCGCTCTCGGCATCGCCGCGCGCGTCGCGCCGCTCTGGATGCACGACACCGACAGCTCAGCTCAGCTCGCGGCCGACGCGCTGGCGCTCGCGACCGACGTTTCGGGGCTCTGAGGCAGGAGAGCTGCCGTCCGCTCGCCCAGACCCAGCGTTCGCGCCGTCTCGAGATGCGCGGCCGTGTCGACGTCTCTCCGCAACGTCGAGCCGCGCGCGACGTTCAGCACCCGGCACCCGGCCGCCGCGTGACGATCGAGGGAGCCGACGCCGAAAGAGGTGACGAGATCGATTCCGCCCCGCGCCGTGACGAGTGTCGAGCCCGTACCCTCGGCATCCGGTACGACCGCTCGGTCGTGCGCTTCGGCGAGCGTGAGTGCCCGATCGAGGTCCTGCGGGCGCAAGGCCGGCAGGTCGCCGAGCAGCGCCGCGCGGGCTACGGCTCGATCAAGGGTGCGCGCGCCGTACGCGATCGCACCGTCCACACCACGCGGGCCATCCTCGCGGAGGACACTGATGCCCGAGATGCCCCCCAGTTCCTCCGAGAGGTGCGGGTCGTCGGTTACGACGATGACCTCGCGGACGTTACGCGCGGCGTAGGCGGCATGTACGGTGTCGAGGGCGACTGCTGCCGCCAGGCCATGCCGCCCGGCGGCATCGGGGCCGAGCCGGGACTTACCGAGAGCCGTGGGCTTGACCGGGATGATCACGGTCCAGCCCACGCCGCGAAACCGGGGCTTCACTCGCCGACTCTCGCCCGCAGTCGTGGGAGGATCTCGGTTCCGTAGCGACGGAGGAAGCCTTCTTGGTCGTGCCCCGGGTCGTGGAAGACCAGGTGCCGGAACCCGAGGTCGAGGTAGCGTTCAATCGCGGCGACGTGCTCGTCGGGATCGTCCGAGACGATGAAGCGTGACGCGGCGCGCTCGATCGGCAGGCTCGCGGCGAGGCGCTGCATCTCGATAGGGTCATCGACCCCCATCTTCTCTTCGGGCGAGAGTGCGAGAGGGGCCCAGAAGCGCGTGTTCTCGAGCGCCACCGAACGATCCGGGTTGAATGACACCTTGACTTCGATCAGGGTGTCGATGTCGTCGCGGGAGCGACCCGCCTTGGCCAGGCCGTCTTCGAGCGCGGGCAGCAGCGTCTCCGAGTAAAGCTCGGGTGCCTTTCCGCTCGTCGTGATGTATCCGTCGGCGATTCGTCCCGCGAGCCTGGTGGCCGCCGGCCCCGACGCACCGACGTATATCGGCACCGGACGTTCGGGCCGATCGTAGATGGTGGCATTCGACGTGGAATAGAAGCTTCCGTCGAAGCTCACGCGGTCCTCGGTCCACAGCCTCTGCATCAGGGTGATCGCTTCCTTCATCCGCTGGAAGCGCTCCGGTGCCTCCGGCCATTCGAAGCCCAGAGTCACCTCGTTGAGCGCTTCGCCCGTGCCGATGCCGAGCACGATCCGATCCGGATACAGGCAGCCGAGCGTCGCGAACGCCTGCGCCACGACCCCGGGGTGGTAGCGGAACGTCGGGGTGAGGACCGAGGTTCCCATCACGATGCGGGACGTGCGCGACCCGAGAGCCCCGAGCCACGGAATCGCCGCCGGGGCGTGTCCGCCGTCGTGCATCCAGGGCTGCAGGTGGTCGGAGACGAAAACGGAGTCGAATCCCACCTCTTCGGCGAGCACGCCGAATTCGAGCAGCTCCCGGGGGGCGAACTGCTCGGCGGATGCTTTGTACCCGAATCGAATCGGAATGGTCATGATCGTCCTTCCAGAAGTCCCACGGATGCGGGTTCGAAGTCGCCCGGTCCGATGCGGGCCAGGCGGTCGTGGAATGCCTGGACCGAGCCCGGCCAGAGCAGTGTGAGTCGACCGCTGCGTTCGTCGACGTACCAATTGCGACATCCCTCGGCGAGCCACGACGTCCCGACGCTGCGTTCGACGATCTCGCGTGTGTAGGCTCGCTCGGCCTCCGCTCGCACGCGCCGGGGGTGTCCTCCGCGTTCGGCGAGTGATCGCACGACGAAGGCCGCCTGTGCCTCAGCCATCAGCACAGCGGAGTTGTGACCGAGCGACGCGTTCGGACCATTCAGGACGTACAGATCGGGGAATCCTGCGACCACGGTCGATCCGAGTGACGTCATGCCATCGCTCCAGTGCTCGGCCAACGTCTGGCCAGCCTCACCCTCGACGAGGTCGGCGTAGGGCTGCTGAGTCGTCTCGAAGCCCGTGGCGAGCACCAGCGCGTCCACCTCATAGGCGTTGCCGTCGTCCGAGACGAGCGTGCGCCCCTCGACCGCTACGAGCGCGGACGGTTCGAGCGTGACCTCGCCGGCGTCGAGAGCCGGGTAGAAGTCGTCCGAGAGGAGAACGCGTTTGCATCCGAACGGGTATCGGGGGGTCAGTGCATCGCGGAGCGCGGCGTCACGGACTTGGGCCGCGAGGTGGGCGCGCGCGGCTTCGTGCGCGACAGCCGCGGCTCGTCGATCCCCCGATCGCGAGGCGAGGCGGGACTCTCCTTCGCGGTAGAGATCCGCGCGAAGGTCGGCCAACGCCCACGGGTCCGACGCCAAGCGGCGCTGCTGCTCCGTCGTGTAGATCTCGCCACCGCGCGGCAGGATCCATGCGGGAGTGCGCTGGAACAGCGTGACGGACGCACCCCGGCGGACGAGCTCGGGCACGAGCTGCACGGCGCTGGCCCCCGTGCCGACGACGGCGAAGCGCCGACCCGCGACGGCAACCGAGTGGTCCCAGCGCGCCGTATGCATGACCGGTCCCGGGAAGGACTCGATGCCCGACACGTCGGGCAGCCGCGGCTGAGTCAGGCGCCCGCAGGCCAGCACGAGCGACTGGGCCGTGATGGTCTGTGCCCCGGTGCGCCCCGTGTCGAGATGCCAGGCGTTTTCGCTCCAACGTGCTCGGCGGAGCGGGCTGTCGAAAACGGCCCGTGCAGTGATGCCCTGTTCTGCTGCGACGTCACGCAGATATTCCTGGATCTCGGACCCCGTCGCATACGTCTGTGACCAGTCGGGGCGGGGATGATCGGCGAAGCCGTACAGGTGGGCCGGCACGTCGCAACCGATTCCGGGGTAGGTGTTCTCACGCCACGTGCCCCCCACATCGCCCGCTCGCTCGAGCAGGATGAAGGATTCGCGGTTGGCCTTCTGCAGGGCGAGCGCCATGCCGATTCCGGCGAACCCGGCGCCGATGATGGCGACGTCGACATCGGTCATGCGTCGCCCCCGAGCGCTCCGCGGTAGTCGGTCGTACGTATCCGGAGCGGGCGGAACAACCCACGGGTGATCTGCTTCGCGCGCGCGATGGTCATCTGCTGCCCGTGCTCCGCCCCGGAACGGGGCAGCACGCGGCCATCGAGCAGGGTGCCGCCCAGATCGTCGGCGCCCGAACGGAGCAGGGCCTGCACCGTCTCATCGCCCACTCGCGTCCAGGGCACCTGGATGTGCGGGATTGAGGCGGACAGCATCAGGCGAGCGACCGCGAACACGGCGCGGTGCTCGTCGAGGGCCGCGCGTCCTGGCACGAGGGGGACACCGTGGCCAGGCAGCGGTATCGGCACGAATTCGGTGAAGCCGCCGGTGTCGGTCTGGACCGCGATGAGACGCCGCAGGTGCGCGATCCGTTCGCTCGCGGTCTCCACATGCCCATAGAACATCACGGAGGTCGAGCGCAACCCCGAGCGGTGGGCGGCGCTGATCACCTCGACCCAGCGTTCGATATCCAGGTCGTCGGGCGCGATTCGACGACGCACTCGTTCGCTCAGGATCTTCACTCCGGTGCCGGGAACTGTCCCGACTCCCGCGTCGCGCACCGCTTCACAGGCCGTTTCGAGCGTGAGTCCGGCGCGGCGCGCGAAGTCGTCGACGTCTGCCGGACGGAAAGCGTGCAGATGGATGTCGGGGGCCGCGGTCCTGATCGTACGGGCGATGTCGAGGTAGGCCTCGGGTGCCTCGTACGGGCCGACTTTGCCCTGGACGCAGATCTCGCTCGCCCCGAGCTCGCTCGCGTCGTGGGCGATCATGGCGAGCGCCGCGGCGTCGTAGGTGTCGGGCTCCTCTGCGAGAGCGGCGCGGAAGAGGCTCGATGAGACGTTTCGGTTGACGACGATGCTGACCGCTTCGCCCACCGTGAACTGGCGGAGCTGATCGGCCGTCTCGGCCAGTTCTTCGAGGGCCGGACCGTCCGATTCGAGGAGCCCGACCCACTCCTGGTCATCGAGTGACGCGGGGTCGCTCGCTGCGCGTTCGATCAGTCGTCGGATCGGGCGCCTGCCCGCGTGCGCCCGCGACGGCGCCTCGGCTTTCGCGCGCTCGTCGAGAGTATCGCCGTCCGTGACCGCGAGCCCGTCGTCGCCGGCGAGCGCGCGTGTCGCGGGAACGACCTCGTCGTCGAGCCAGGTGGTGGCGGCTCGCAGGTACTCGGGGTGCACGGTGAGACGCTCGCGGAGTCGATAGCCGAGGGCGGTCGTGCGGTCCGAGAGGTCGTCGACCTGGGGCCAGGGTCGCTCGGGGTTGACGTGATCGGCCGTCAGGGGCGAGACTCCACCCCAATCGTCTGCCCCCGCACGTACCAGCAGGTCGAACTCGTCGGGGTCCGAGAGGTTCGGGGGTACCTGGATTCGGGCGTCTGGCCCGAGCACCATCCGGGCGACCGCGACCGTGGCGACGTAATCGAGCAGGTCTGCGTCCGGGGCGTCCTGCATGGCGGTGCGCGGCTTGGCGCGGAAGTTCTGCACGATCACTTCTTGGATGTGGCCGTGTCGCTCGTGCGCTTCGCGGATCGCGATGAGGGATTCGGCGCGGTCGCGCAGGGTCTCGCCGATTCCCACGAGGATGCCGGTGGTGAAAGGCACACGTGCCACCCCGGCGTCCTCGATCACGCGCAGCCGGACGTCTGGGTCCTTGTCGGGTGACCCGTAGTGCACCATGCCGGGCTCCTCGAAGAGGCGGCGCGAGGTGGTCTCGAGCATCATCCCCATCGATGGTGCGGTCGGCCGCAACGCGCGCAGCTCATCGAGGGTCAGGACCCCCGGGTTGAGATGGGGCAGCAGGCCTGTCTCATCGCGCACGAGGCGCGCCATCGCGGCCACGTAGTCCAGCGTCGATGTGTAGCCGTTCTCGTCGAGCCATGTGCGCGCGGCGGGCCAGCGCGCCTCGGGTCGGTCGCCCAGCGTGAAGAGGGCCTCCTTGCAGCCGAGCGCCGCACCACGCCGCGCGACCGTCAGCACCTGCTCCGCCGACATGAAGAGCGGCTTGTGGGCGCGGGCCAGCTGGGTCGGCGTGTCGACGAACACGCAGTAATGGCAGCGATCCCTGCAGAGTGTCGTCAGGGGGATGAAGACTTTGCGGGAGTAGGTGATGATTCCGGGTCGGCCCGCTCGCCGAAGGCCCTCGTCCCGGCATGCCGTCGCGGCGTCGAGAAGCACGTCGAGCTCGGTGCCACGCGCCGCGAGCAGGCTCTCGGCGCCGTGACGATCGAGGCGCTGAGCCGTGCGGTGCTCCATTCGACCATCTTGGCATCTCGGGATCGGGCCCGTCGTGGTCCAGCGGTCCGTCGCGATGAGTCACACCCTCTCGACCTCGCCAGCCTGCAGTGGGCGGGCATTCATGGGCGGGAGGCGAAGCCCGCGGCGAAGCCATCTGCGTAGGCTTCTTCGCTCCCCCTGGAGAACATGTCCTTCTCGGGGACGCGCACGATCGAGCGGGCGCCGGGCAGGTCGAGCGGCCCGACGAGATCCCCTCGGCCGCGGACGACGGCGACGGGATTGCCCGTGGCCTTGCCTTTGACGAGATCTGCGGCGCTCGCCATCTCGTCGGCGACGCAGGGCAGGGTCACCGTGAGCGGACGACCCTGCGCATCGGTGTGGCCGCGGAGGTCTTCGAAGACGCGCACGCCCGCGGCCCCGATCGCGCTGTCCGTCTGTCCCTCTCTCCACGCGCGCCCGAGGGTATCCGAGACGAGCACTCCGATGCTGACACCCAAGAGCGCACGCAATCCCTCCGCGAGTCTCCGAGCCGAGGCATCGGGATCTTCGGGGAGCAGCAGCACGGTGCCCTCTGGGGTGTTGCTGGCATCGACCCCCGCCGCCGCCGAGACGATACCGAGGCGGTTCTCGACGATGCGCGTCGTGTGTTCGCCATGTGTCCGCGCGGCGACCACGCGAACCGTCTCGTCGGTGATCGCCTGCTCTCGATCCTGCGCAGGGACGAAGCGGCCCTCGGCTTTCGACACGATCTTCGACGTGACCACGAGGATGTCGCCATCCTGAAGCGAGCCGGCGGCGGTATCCGCGATCACGGAGACCAGATCCGTACCCGCGGTGATCTCGGGGATGCCGGTGAGGGCCCAGATCTGAAGCACGATTCGACTCTACGCCGCGGCGCCCCGCTGCGGGCACGGGGTCGATCGTTGCCGCACTGTGAGCAAAGCGTTTCTCGACCGCGCACGCCCGCTGGCAGACTAGGGGAATGGTGACCCTGCTTCTCGACTCGGAACGTCTCGAGGTCGTGCTGTCACCGATCGAGCGGGCGCTCGCATTCCGGCGCGGGAATATCCAGGTGCAGCGCGAGCAGATCGCGAAGGTCATGCTCACGGACGATGCGTGGATCTGGCTCCGCGGGGTTCCGAGCCCCGCGACGACCGTGCCGAGCGTGATGGCCATCGGAACGTGGAAGTCCGGGACCGGCCTCGACTTCGCCGTCATCCGCGGCCGTCGGCCGAGCGTCGTCATCGACCTCGAGGGTCACGAGGACTACGAACGGCTGCTCGTCACGACGCGCCACGGCCTCGAGCTCGTTCGCGCCCTGCGCCTCGACGGGCAGACGGACGACGCGGCGTCGGCTGACGCCGCATCCTGACCGTCGCCCGCCCGTCCGGACGGATCAGGTGACGTCGCGGGTCCAGCTGGCGATGTGCCCGATCAGCAGCAGGACCAGGGCGTACGCCAGCAGGACGAGTCCCCCATGCCACCACTCGAGGCTGTTCCCGCCTCCCGCGCCCATCATGTTGTAGATGCTCGCGCCGATCAGAGCATCGCTCGCCGCGCCGGGCAGGAATCGCGTGACCTCGGAGATCCAATCCACAAGACTGCCCGCGACCCGGAGCAGCGGCTCCACGAACTGGGTGAAGGCCAGGACGAGCACGATCGCCACGACCTGGTTGCGCACGAGCGTGCCGACGCCGATACCGATCAGCGTCCACAGCATCAGGGCGAGGAGGGACCGCCCGAACAGCGCCCAGGTGTCGCTCGAGCCGAGGGCGGTGTCCAGTCCGAGGCCCGCGAGCAGACCCGCGGCGGGTGCTACGGCCGACACGACGGCGAGGGCGCCGTACATCGCGCCGATCAGGATGCCCGCGACGAGCTTCGCCCACAGCACGGTGCCGCGCTTGGGCGTCGCCAGGAAGGTGGGGGTGAGGGTCTGGTGGCGGAACTCGCTGGTCACCATCAGGGTGCCGATGAGCAGCGGGAAGACGTAGCCGACCGAGCCGCCGATGCTGTACAGCACCGAGGCGAGACCGTCGGCGGGGATGGGTGGCGTGCCCGCGCTGGTCGGCAGGTCGCCGGATGCCGAAGCGCCGAAAACGAAAGCGAGGCCGGCGGCCGTGCTGCCCACGTACACGACGAGGACGATGGCGAGGATCCACCAGGCGGTCGTCGAGAACACCTTGGTGGTCTCGGACCGGGTTGCGGCGACAAGGCTCACGATCGCTCCTCGCTGTCGTCGTCTTCCCGGGGACGTTCGTGAGCATCGTCGCCGATGCTCTCTTCTCCGACGTCGTCCGCACGGGGCACGACCTCGATGATGCCCGTCGCGGCGACCGCGAACGACGAGACGGGTGCGTAGGTCGGGCGCGGTTCTTCGGCTTCGTCGTCCGCGTCGATGTCGATGTCGACGTCGACGGGGGAGATCCCGTCACCGGTCCGGGAAGTCGGGTCGGCGGCGGCGGATCCTTCCGCCGCCGGGTCGGCCGTGACGGCGGGGGATTCCTCGGACACTGGTTCCTCGGTAGCCGCTGGTTCCCCGGCCCCGGGTGCTTCCTCGCCGGTGCCTTCCGTCGAATCCTCCGCCACGACCGATGCTGCGGCCGGAGCGGGGACCAACGGTGCGGACGTGAGGGATGCCGCGGCGGTCGGGTGCACGCGGGACCCGTTGACCAGCTCGAGGAAGACCTCTTCCAGCGAGGGGCCTCGCTTCTGAAGCCCCGAGAGGACGACGCCCGCCGCGAGAGCGATGGCACCGATGTCGGCGGGGTCGGCGCCGCGCACCGAGACCCCGGTGCGCAGGTTCTCGTAGGTGACGCCGGCCGCCGTGAGCGCTGCGGCGAGACCCTGTCGGTCGGGAGAATCAACGACCACGGCCTGTTCGGCGGGTTCGGCGAGATCCTCGACCGACCCCTCGAAGACGAGCGATCCGTGAGAGATGATCAACAGGCGGTCGGCCGTCTGCTGCACCTCGGTGAGCAGGTGGGACGACACCAGGACGGTGCGTCCCTGGCGGGCGAGTTCGCGCAGCAGCCCGCGCATCCAGATGATGCCCTCGGGATCCAGCCCGTTCGTCGGCTCGTCGAGCACGAGCACGCCGGGGTCGCCGAGCAGGGCGAAGGCGAGCCCCAGGCGTTGACGCATACCGAGCGAGTAGCCGCCGACGCGCCGGCCCGCGACATCCGCCAGCCCCACGGTGGTGAGTACCTGGTCGACACGCGAGCGCGGCAGGCGCGCGGCCTGCGCGTAGACCTTCAGGTGGTTGGCGGCCGATCGACCGGGGTGGAAGCTCGCGGCCTCGAGCGCGGCCCCGACCGAGCGCAGGGGAGACGCGAGATCCGCGTACGAGGTGCCGCCGATCGTCGCCCGACCGCTGGTCGCGCGAACGAGCCCGAGCAGGATGCGCAGGGTCGTGGTCTTTCCGGCACCGTTCGGACCGAGGAATCCCGTGACGACCCCCGGTTCGACGCGCGCCGAAAAGTCCTGAACGGCCGCGACCGCACCGAATAGTTTGTTGACTCCGGTGAACTCCAGAACCTCGCCTTGGGGCATGCCGTACCTCTCTCTCGGACGCCGTACCCCTCATCTTGACCGATTTTGGGGCGTGAGAGCGGACCCACGCAGGGGAACCGGCGGTACGGTCGGGACATGCGAACGCTGTCGATCGAGTCCTCGCGTGTCTCAGCCAGCTTCACCCGCGGCGTCGGTCGCCTCGTGTTGCAGCGCCCCGAGGCTCTCAACGCGCTCGACCTGGGGATGGTGCGCGGCCTGCGCGATGCGCTCGAGGCGTGGCGGGCCGAGCCGGATGTCGAGCGCATCCTGCTCGAGGGCGCGGGAGATCGCGGGCTGTGCGCCGGGGGTGACGTGCGGGGTCTGGCCGAGAGCATCATGTCGGGCAACGCCGAGGGTGCCGGGTCGTTCTTCCGCGAGGAGTATGCGCTCAACGCGGCCATCGCGGAGTATCCGAAGCCGATCGTGGTCTTCGCGGACGGGGTGACGATGGGCGGCGGAATCGGACTCGCTGGGCACGCCGCCGTGCGCATCGTGACGGAGCGCTCGGCGCTCGCGATGCCCGAGACGCGCATCGGTTTCACCCCGGATGTCGGGGGCACCTGGTTGCTGGCTCGCGCCCCGGGGCGGCTGGGCGAGTACCTCGCCCTGACGGGCGGCTCGATGTCGGCGGCGGATGCGATCGATGCCGGGTTCGCCGACCTGCTGGTTCCCTCGGAACGCCTGGATGCCGTGCGCGAGGCGCTCGAGTCGCGTGCCGATCCGGGCGGCGCGACCGAGGTCGCGATGCTCTTCGACGAGTCGCCCGAGCCGTCCACGCTGGCACGGCACCGGGCCTGGATCGACCCGGCGTTCGCGGCCGACGACGTCGCGGGGATCATCGCGGCACTCCGCGAGCGGCCCGAGCCCGAGGCATCCGCCACCGCCGAACTGCTCGAGACGCTCTCGCCGACCGCGTTGACGGTCACGCTCGCCTCGGTCCGCGCGGCCCGCTCCGATCCCGACCTGCGCGCGTCGCTCGAGCGTGAGTACGGGCTGGCGATGTGGTTCGCCCACACCCAACCGGACCTGCCCGAGGGGGTCCGTGCGCGCCTGATCGACAAGGACGGGGCACCGCACTGGCGACCCGCCTCGCTCGCCGAGCTGCCGCCGGATGTCGCGGCTCAGGCGTTCGCCTTCCGACCCGAGGTGCCGCTCTGGGCCTGACGACATCCGGGCGTGCGTCCGGACGCTCGGGCGCCGTGTCCCTAGAGTGACCCTATGGAACGGTCGGAGCCCCCGCGCCACAGACGCCGCTACTCGGTGGGCGTGGTGCTCGATTGGTTCTTCTTCGTCTTCGCGGGCCTCGCCGCGATCTGGCTCGCCTACCTCGGGTTCACCGAGACGTTCCGGGTCGGATGGTGGGGCATCCCGTTCGCCGTCGTGTTCTGGGTCGTGCTCGCCTACCTCGTGCTGCCGCGATTGCACCGCATCCTGACTACGATCTACGTTCCCGACTACTTCATCGGCCGCACCCGCACGAGCGACGGGCTGCTCGGCGATCCGGTCAACCTGGCCTTCCGCGGAACCGCGGAAGAGATCGAGGCTGCGCTCGAGGTCGCGGGCTGGCGACGCGCCGACCCGGTCACCCTCGCCTCGTCATGGCGCATCATCACGTCGACGCTGAGACGTCGCAGCTACGACGAGGCGCCGGTGAGCCCCCTGTTCCTGTTCAGCCGTCAGCAGGACTTCGCCTATCAGCAGGAGGTCGACGGCAACCCCGCGCAGCGGCATCACGTGCGTTTCTGGAAATGCCCGGAGGGATGGCTGCTGCCGGGCGGAGCCCGCGTCGAGTGGCTCGCCGCGGGCACCTTCGACACCGCCGTCGGGCTGTCGCTCTTCACCCTGCAGGTCACGCACCGCATCGACGCGGACACCGATATCGAGCGCGACCACATCATCCAGACCCTCGTGGCGGCCGAGCCCGCGATCCGCATCGACGTCATCAAGGACTTCTCGAGCGGCTACCACGCACGCAATGGCGGAGGCGACAGCATCCGCACCGACGGTGATCTGCCGATCGTGGATGTCTCGGGTGTCCCGATCCCGACCGACACGCGTTCCGTCGTCGCGGAGCGCGCCGTTCTCACAGAGGGGAGCGCCTCGTGACCGGATCCGCCGGAAGGACCCCCGAGAAGCGCCCCGCATTCGAATCCCCGGGGGACCTCGTCCGCCCGGTCGGGTACGACCCGAACATGCCCCGTCCCGCCGCCATCAGCGCCGGAGCCGGTCTGGTCATGTTGCGGGTCGTCGCGGGCTTCCTGTGGCTCGCGGCACTGGCCCTCAACTGGGGTGACATCGCGCACAGCGTCGAGGTCGAGCTCGGCGAGGACGTGAAGCTGACGGAAGACGCCAAGACCATCGGGCTCGCTCTGATCCTGGCGGTCGGGGGCGTCGCGACGTTTCTCGAGGGTGTGCTGGCGGTGCTGATCTACCGGGGACACAACTGGGCGCGCGTTCTCGTCATGCTGTACGCCGTCGTGTCGATCTCGGCGGCGTTCACGACCTGGTGGGTCGGTGGCCAAGACATCCGGGTCGAGACGACTCTCGTCACGCTGAGCCTCGACATCCTCGTGCTGCTCGCGCTCTCGAGCAGGCAGGCGGCGGCATACGCGCGGCGAAAGCAGCGGCGCTGAGCGGCCCCTCCCAGGGTCCGGGCGTTAGCCTGGAGTCCGCCCGTTCGGCGGCGGAGGAGGCAGTGCGGTGTTCGACAGTCCCCTCTCGACGTCTGCCTACGGCGTGCTCGGCGTCGAACCGGATGTCGATGACGAGCAGCTCCGGCGGGCCTACCGCCAGCGACTGCGCGCGACGCATCCCGACACCGGCGGTGATGCGGCATCCTTCGGTCGGGTGCAGCGCGCGTGGGATCTCGTGGGCACACCGGCCGCGCGTGAGGCATACGACCGCGGGCACGGCTTCACGAACCATGCGCCCGATCCCGGCGCGGGCACCGACGACGATCCGTCCGGGTGGCGTCCGGCGCGGGCGAGCGCTGACACGCGGCCCCGGGCCCGCAGCCACGGGCAGCCCGGTGGCTGGCGACGCGAGCGCTACCTCACCCTGATGCGCGAATGGGTCGGCCGCGGCATCCCCCTCGAAGACCCCTACGCGCCGGCCCTGGTGCGGTCGGCACCGCACGAGATCCGCCGCCTGCTGGCGGATGCGCTCGCCGAAGAGGCCACCGCCCGCGTCGTCGCGGACCTCGGGATGGGGTTCGCGGTGTGGCACGACGTCGCCGCTTCGGGTCGCCGGGGCGATGACCCCGACGCGAAGCTCGACCACATCGTTCTCGGGCCGAGCGGTCTCTACGGGGTGCTCTCCGAAGACTTCGGGGGACCCGTCTCGCTCCGCCGCGGCGAGTTGCAGGGCGAGGACGTCGCGGGTGCGCCGATCGGCGACCTGATCGGCCGGATGCGGGTCGTGTCGCGCGCCGCGGGCGTGCGGTTCAGCGGGGCGATCGTCGTGCTGCCGGATGACGATCTGCCACAGGCGATTCTCGACGTCGGCCGTGTGCGGGGTCTGCCGGTCGTCGTGTGCGGCCGGGTCGCTCTCGCGACGGTGCTGCGCCGCGGTATCCCCGGCGCGCGGGACATGGGCGGCAACGAGGTCTTCGACGTCCGCACGCGGCTGCAGCAGACCGTGCGCTTCGTCTGAGCCGATCGACGCTCCGTCACCTGTGTCGACAGCTCGGCCTATCGCTCAGCCGGCGACGAGACCGAACAGCTGAAGCGGATGCGTGAGCCGCCACCAGAAGCTCGGCCCGGCGACCTCGTCCGCGAGCAGCGCCTCGACCTCGACCTCATCGACCGGTCCGGAGACGCTCACGGTGCCCGCGGATGCGCCGCTCGCGCGATCATCGCCGAGCGACAGGTTCGCGGCGGCCGACGAGGGCGATCCGTTCCAGAGGATGACCGATCCATCCGTCGCGGTCACGATGTCGACGGGATCCGACCACAGTGTCGATACCGTGCCGACCACCGTGCCCGCGGGCAGGGCGATCGTGGGTGCGAGCTGCGCGTCGAGTCCGTTCAGGAGGTCGCGCGCGAGGGCGAATCGCGTCTCGCCGTCGGGCTGCCCGAGCACGGAGGTGTAAGCCCGCACCGTCGTCTCGCCGATCGTGATGTCGCGCGCGGCCAGGACGTTGTAGTCACCGAAGAGCAGTCCCGTCTTGATGCCGACCATGCCGGGCTCGCCCAGCAGGGCGTTGGTGTTCTCGACCAGACCCGCCCCGGGCAGCTCGACCGACTGCTGCGCGACGATCTCGGCGATGACGGGATTCGCGAGGGCGCGGCGGGCGAGGCCGACGAGAGCCGCGGGCGTCGCGGTGTTGCGCGGGCTGATGCCCGACGAGTCGACGACGGTGATGCCCGCCAACCCGTGCTGCGTGAGCCACTGCATGGCGGCACGCGCGTAGACCGCGTCCGAGGGGTACAGGCCGTCCACGAGCTTGTCCGCATAGTTTCCGGCCGAACCGATCAGCATGCCCTGCAGGAGCTGGTACTCCGTGAGCGTGCCGCCGACCGGAACATCGAGCGCGGACTCGTCCGCCGCGAGCGTGTTGCGGTAGTTCGTGCGATCCGCGCGGGTGAATGCGTACTCGGGCCCCGACTCGCCCACCGCGAGGGGGAGTGCGTCGAGAACCACGAGCGCGGTGATGACCTTGGTGATGCTGGCCATCGGAACGGCTGCATCCGCGCTGGCGGCGGTCGTGCCCAGCCCCTCGACGGCGAGGGCGGCGGAACCCTCTGCGGGCCACGCGGGGGTGGCGGGAGCACCCGCCACCGTCTGCAGCTCGACGGCGTCGACGCGCGGCGCGACGGCATACAGCGGCCAGACGAGCATGGCGATCGCGTAGACGGCGACCAGCCCCAGGACGCTGCCGAGCGGGACGAGCACACCCGGGCGGAGCGGCGAGCGCCTCGGCCACCGTTCGACGAGCTCGGTCTGCGGCGGCACCTCGGGCTGCGGCACGGTGGAGGTGCCGTCTTCGCGAACCCACGCGAGCGCGCGGGTGGTCGTGGGAACCTCCGTCGGCGTCGGCGTCGGCGTCGGCGTCGGGGTCGGGGTCGGAATGGGCGCGGCCGCGGGCTCTGGGACCGCGGGGGCGAGGGGCGGTGCCGAGGCCGTCGCCGCCCGGGATTCATCGAGCACCGGAGTCGCGCCCGTCTCACGGCGACGTCGGGCCCGCCGGGTGAGCACGGGCTCAGGCGGGTCGTTCGAGGTCATTCGCCTACGGTACCGCGACAGCTATACTCATCCCGTCAACCACGGGAGTCCGGTGTGCCGGGCTGAGAGGAAGCGAACACGCTTCGACCGTCGAACCTGATCTGGGTCATGCCAGCGCAGGAAGGAGCACTCATGAGTACGTCCACGTCCACATCTGCCCCCGCCACCACCGGGCGCCGCGGATTCTCTGCCATCACCTGGCGCTGGAGGGTCGTCGACATCGTCGTCGCCAGCGTCATCGGTGTCGCGTCCGCCGCGATCTTCCTCGTCTGGAACATCGGCTACGAGGGGCCGAGCTCGATCCTCTCGCCCCTGCTTCCCGGGCTGCAGGGCCTGCTCGCCGGCCCGTGGCTCATCGCCGGCGTGCTGGGCGCGCTCATCATCCGCAAGCCGGGTGCCGCGCTCTACACCGAGCTGCTCGCGGCCGTGATCTCGGCCCTCGTCGGCAACCAGTGGGGTCCGCTGACGATCGCCTCGGGCCTCGTGCAGGGACTCGGTGCCGAGATCGTCTTCCTCCTCTTCGCCTACGCCGTCTGGCGCCTGCCGGTCGCGATCCTCGCCGGTGCCGGTGCGGGCCTCGCCTGCGGCATCAACGACCGCATCCTCTGGTACGCGGGTGCCGACACGACCTTCACGCTCGTCTACATCGCGGCCACGACGATCTCGGGCGCCGTGATCGCGGGTGCCGGCGCCTGGTTCGTGGCGCGCGGCCTCGCGGCGACCGGTGCCCTCGGGCGCTTCGCTTCGGGACGCGAGGTCACGCGGCGCGTCTGACGTGGTCGATCCTTCGATCGCATCCGTCGCCCCCCTCCGCCCCGCGGCGGTCGAGGCGCGGGGCTGGGGCTGGCGCTTCGCCTCGCGTCTCGGATGGGCGGTGACGGATGCCTCGTTCCGCATCGAGCCCGGTGAGCGCGTCCTGCTGCTGGGCGCATCCGGGGCGGGCAAGTCCACGCTGTTGCACGCGCTCGCCGGGGTGCTCGGGGGCGACGACGAGGGCGAGTCGCGCGGTGAGCTCACGATCGACACCCTCCCCGCGGCTCGCGCCGCGGGGAGGGCCGGGCTCGTCCTGCAAGACCCCGACAGTCAGGCGATCCTCGCGCGCGTGGGGGACGATGTGGCGTTCGGCGCCGAGAACCTCGGCATCCCGCGCGAAGAGATCTGGCGCAGGGTACGCGAGTCGCTCGACGCGGTGGGCCTGGATGTGCCGCTCGATCGGTCCACCTCGCAACTGTCGGGCGGGCAGAAGCAGCGCCTCGCGCTCGCGGGGGTGCTCGCCATGCGCCCGGGACTCATCCTGCTCGACGAGCCGACGGCCAACCTCGACCCCGAGGGTGTCCGCGAGGTGCGCGACGCGGTCACGCGAGTCGCCGAGCGGACCGGCGCGACGCTCGTCATCGTCGAGCACCGGATCGATGTGTGGTTGCCGCTCGTCGAGCGCGTCATCGTGCTCGGCGAGCGGTCCGGGTCCGAGGACGACCGCGAGGGTTCCGGCGGGGTCGGGGTGATAGCGGATGGCGCGCCCGACGATGTGTTGGGTGCCCTCGGGCCACGTCTGGCCGCGGGTGGCGTCTGGGTTCCCGGCATCCCTCCGCGACATCCCGCACCTCCCGTGCTCGCCCCGGGCCCCGCCGTGCTCGAGGCGCGCGATCTGACGGCCGGGCGCGTGAAGGGCGTGCCCGTGGCCGGACCCGTGAGCCTCGACGTGCGCTCGGGGGAGGTGCTCGGCATCACCGGGTCGAACGGTGCCGGCAAGTCCACCCTCGCGCTGACCCTGGCGGGCCTGCTGCCCGCCGTGGGCGGCCGAGTCGAGGCATCCCGCGCCCTCGCCGATTCTGCTCAGCGCGATCCGCTGAAGTGGTCGTCGCGCGCGCTGCTGACCCGGATCGGCGCGGTCTTCCAAGAGCCCGAGCACCAGCTGCTCGCGACCACGGTGCGCGGCGAGCTCGAGATCGGGCCTCGTTCCCTCGGTCTACCCGACGACGAGATCGCGCGCCGGGTCGACGATCTGCTCGTGCGACTGCGGCTCGATCGGCTGGCCGACGCGAACCCGTACACGCTGTCCGGTGGCGAGAAGCGGCGGCTGACGGTCGCGGCCACGCTGGCGACGCGCCCGCGGGTCATCGTGCTCGACGAACCGACGTTCGGTCAGGATGCCGTGACCTGGGCCGAGCTCGTCGCGATCATCGCCGAGCTGCGCGACGAGGGCACGGCCGTGGTCGTCGTCACCCACGACCCCGGGGTTCTCGATGCGCTGCACGCCCGTCGCTTCGATCTGCGAGGGACGGCATGAGCGCGCCGGTCGCGTCCCGCGTGCGCACGGGACCGATCGCGACCATCAACCCGGTGGCGAAGCTCGCCGCGGCCTTGCTGATCGCCGTTCCGCTGGTGCTGACGATCGACGCAGTCTCGGCGGCCACGGCACTGCTCCTGGAGCTGGTGCTCTTCGCCCTGTCGGGTCTGCGCTGGCGCGAGTTCTGGCTGCGGACGCTGCCCGTCTGGATCGCCGCTCCGCTCACGGCGCTGACGATCGCCCTGTACGGTGCGCCATCCGGGGCCGTCTACTTCGAGTGGCTGTTCGTGCGTGTGAGCGACGGATCGCTCGAACTGGCCCTCGCGACGTTCTTCCGCGTGCTCGCGATCGCTCTGCCCGGGGTGGTGCTCTTCGTCACGGTCGATCCGACGGACCTCGCCGACGGACTCGCGCAGCTCGTGCACCTGCCCGCGCGCTTCGTGCTCGGCGCGCTCGCCGGGATGCGTCTGCTCGGACTGCTCGGCGACGACTGGCGCGCGCTGGCGCTCGCTCGCCGCGCCCGCGGCGTCGCCGATGCCGGGCGGGTGCGGCGCACCCTCGGCATGGCGTTCGCGCTGTTCGTCCTGTCGATCCGGCGCGGGTCGAAGCTCGCGACGGCGATGGAGGCGCGCGGTTTCGGGGGCCGGATCGTCGACGCCGACGGTCACCCCGTGCCCCGCACCTGGGCCCGCCCGTCGCGGTGGGGTGCGCCCGAGTGGGTGCTCGTGACCGCCGGTGCCGCCATCTCGGCGACGGCGATCTCGGTCGCGGTGGCGACGGGCAGCTGGAACTTCATCCTCGGCCCCGCCTGACCCGCGCCGCGGGGACGGACGGGTGGCGGGGACCCCGTGTCGCGTAAAGTGGGACCGGATCTCAGGGCGTCCGGATGCGGACGCATGGCGTCGTTCGAAGGGGAGCGCATGCAGGCCGAAAGAGCGGGAGCCCTCGTCACGGGCGGGGCGAGCGGGCTGGGTCTTGCCACCGCACGGCGCCTGGCCGCCGATGGTGCGCTCGTCACGATCGTGGACCTCCCGACGTCGCGCGGCGTCGAGGTGGCGGCCGAACTCGGTGGTGTCTTCGCCGCCGCGGACGTCACGAGCGTCTCCGACGTGCGGGCCGCTGTGGCCGAGGCATCCGCTCTCGCCCCGTTGCGGGTCGTCGTGGCGTGCGCCGGGATCGCGACGGCCGCGAAGCTGCTCGACCGGGACGGAAACCCCACGCCCCTCGAGGACTTCGAACGCACGGTGCGCGTCAACCTCGTCGGCACCTACAACGTCATCGCGCAGTCCGCCGCGGCGATGATCGCAACGGAACCGGATGCTTCGGGCGCACGTGGTGTCATCGTCACGACGGCGAGCGTCGCCGCTTTCGACGGCCAGATCGGGCAGCCGGCCTACTCCGCGAGCAAGGGCGGGGTGCACGCGATGACGCTGCCGATCGCGCGCGAGCTCGCCCGCTACGGCATCCGGATCTGCACGATCGCCCCGGGCATCATGGAGACCCCGATGCTGCACGGGTTGCCGCAGGCGGCGCAGGACTCGCTCGGCGCACAGGTTCCGTTCCCGCCCCGCCTGGGGCGACCCGACGAGTTCGCGGCCCTGGTGGCGCACATCGTCGACAACGGCTACCTCAACGGCGAGACGATCCGCCTCGACGGCGCGATCCGGATGGCGCCCAGATGAGTGCCAGACGCGGCAGAGGCGTGGACGCGCTGTGCACACCGTCGCCTATCCGGCACCGCACCGGGTGGGACCCGCGGATCGTCTCGGTGCGCGCCCCGCCGTTCATCGACCCATGCGACGCTGTGCACGCATCAACCGGGAGGCGTACCCACGAATCGGGGGAGGACCCGTCCATGAGTGATTCGATCCGCTACGCCCGCGACGGCGCGCTCGCGCGGCTGACCCTGAACCGTCCCGCGTCGCTCAACGCGATGGGGTTCGAGATGGGCACCCGCTGGCGCGACCTCGCGCGCGAGATCACCGCCGACCCGACGGTCGGTGCCGTGATCCTGGATGCCGCGGGCCCGGCCTTCTGCGCCGGGGGAGACGTCGTCGAGATGGCGACCTCGGGCGCCGCCGGTGCCGACGTGACCGCAGCCGCCCAAACGATCCACGAGGGCATCCGCGCGTTCGTCGAGTCCGACAAGCCGGTCGTCGCGATCGTGCAGGGCGCCGTCGCGGGCGGCGGGCTCGGACTCATGCTGACGGCCGATTACATCGTCGCCGGCGAGGGCGCCCGGTTCGTCAGCAAGTACGCCAATATCGGTCTGACCCCCGACCTTTCGGTGTCGACCCTGCTCCCGGCGGCCGTCGGCCAGACGCGGGCCCTGCGGATGCTGCTTGCCGACCTCACGATCGATGCCGCGACGGCGCTCGAGTGGGGCCTCGTGACGGAGGTCGCCGCAGACCCGGCGGCCCGCGGCGAAGAGATCGCCCGGTTCTGGCTGGGCGGCGCGACCGCGGCGTTCGGGCAGGCCAAGCGACTGGTGCGAGCGGGCGCCCGGCGGTCGTTCGCCGAGAACCTCGCGGACGAGGCGCGCACGATCGGCGCCGCGTTCGACACCCCCGATGCCCGAGCCCGCGTCGCCGCGTTCGCCGCGGCATCCGTCCGTCCGTCAGCACGCCCCGCAGCTCCGAAGGAGACCTCATGACCGACCGCACCCTCGCCGGCAAGACCATCCTGATGTCGGGCGGCAGTCGCGGAATCGGGCTCGCGATCGCCCTTCGCGCCGCAGCGGATGGCGCCAACGTCGCCCTTCTCGCCAAGACCGACACCCCGCATCCGAATCTCGAGGGCACGGTGCATTCGGCCGCGGAGCGCATTCGCGAGGCTGGGGGGCACGCGCTCGCGATCGTCGGCGACGTCCGCACCGACGACGACATCACCGAGGCCGTGTTGAAGACGACGGGCGAGTTCGGCGGCATCGACATCGTCGTGAACAACGCCAGCGCGATCGACCTGTCGGGCTCTCTCGACCTGTCGCCGAAGAGGTACGACCTCATGCAGGACGTCAACGTCCGGGGCACCTTCATGCTCTCGCGTGCGGCGGTTCCCCTGCTCCGCGAAAGCAGCAACCCGCACATCCTGTCGCTGTCGCCGCCGCTCAACCCCTCGCCGCGCTGGCTCGGCGCGCACACCGGTTACACGCTGTCGAAGTTCGGGATGACGATGGTCACGCTGGGTCTGGCCGCGGAATTCGCGGCCGACGGCATCGCGGCGAACACGCTGTGGCCGCGCACGACGATCGCGACGGCCGCGGTGCAGAACCTGCTCGGCGGCGATCGGGTGATGGCCGCGAGCCGGATCCCCGAGATCTATGCCGACGCCGCGTACCTCGTGCTCACGGCGCCCTCGCGCGAGAACTCGGGCCGTTCGCTGATCGTCGAGGACGTGCTCGAAGAGAGCGGGGTCACCGACTTCTCGGGCTATGCCGCGGTTCCCGGCACGCCGGATGATCGGCTCTTCCCCGACATCTTCCTCGACTGAGTCGGCCACGCATGCCCGTGATGAGCGCCGGCATCCTGCTGTACCGGATCACCGGCGACGAGCGGATGTCGCACGGTGACGTGCCGTCGTTCGAGGTCCTGATCGCGCACATGGGCGGGCCTTACTGGGCGAAGAAGACCGACGGTGCGTGGACCATCCCCAAGGGCGAGTTCGATCCGGATGCGGAGTCCGCCCTCGATGCCGCGCGACGCGAGTTCCGCGAAGAGCTCGGCGTCGAGGCTCCCGACGTCGCATACGCCGAACTCGGGACGTTCCCGTACGCCTCCGGCAAGCGCATCACCGTCTTCGTGGGGGACGGTGCGGACTTCGCGCCGGAGGCGTTCAGCTACGGGACCTTCGAGCTCGAGTGGCCGCCGCGCTCCGGCCGCACGGTCGAGTTCCCGGAGGTCGACGACGCGCGGTGGACCGATGCGGCGGCCGCGGCATCGCTCCTGGTGCGCGGCCAGCGACCCGCCCTCGAGGCCCTGACCCGTCACCTCGGGGACGTGTCGGGCGAGCGCTGAGGGTCGCGCGAGGCTCAGCTCAGGCGTTTGCGCAGGAACACCTGCTGGATGCCGTCGTCGCCGTCCACCCGCTCGGATTCGACGTAACCCTCGCGCTCGTACAACCGCAGGTTGGCCTCGCTGAGCGATCCCGTGAACAGCTCCGCCTCCGTGGCCCCCGCGTCGCGGCCCGCCGCCTCGACGGCGGCCAGAAGGCGCGATCCGATCCCCTGCCCCTGCTGGTCGGGGGCGATCGCGATCCGACCGATCAGGAGCAGGTCCCCGTCGCGCCGGGCGCGGACGGCACCGACCATGCGGGACCCGAGGTGCGCCACGCATCCGTCGTTCTGCTGCAGCTCGGACTCGACCTCGGCGAGCGTCTGGGTGAGCGGTGGCATGTTTGGGGTGCCGTAGATGAGGGCCTCCTGCACGAAGGCCGCGCGCTGCAGTGTCATCACCTCGCCCGCGTCCTCGGGGCGGATGGGCCGTACGGCGATGTCCTCACTCACCTTTTCCACGGTAGTCGTCCCGTAGCCTGGAATCATGACCTCCCTGCCTCCCGAGTCCCCCGTCCGCCCGACGGGGCCGGGTCCCGTGCGCCAGGTGCGTCCGGCGACGGAGGGATGGCAGCAGCAGAAGGATGCCTCGGGCCGGCCGCTGCTGCAGTTCGCGAGCCCCAAACGGGGCAAGCCCCCGGTGCACCTCGCCGACCTCACGCCCGAGGCGCGCGTCGCGCGGGCGAAGGAGCTCGGCCTGCCGGGCTTCCGTGCCAAGCAGATCGCGACGCACTACTTCCGTCATCACACCTCTGACCCGGCGCTCATGACCGACCTGCCGTCCGAGCGTCGCGAAGAGCTCGTGTCGGCTTTCCTCCCGCCCCTGCTGACCGAGGTCCGGCGTCTGCAGACCGACGGCGGCGACACGATCAAGTTCCTCTGGAAGCTGCACGACGGCGCGCTGGTCGAGTCCGTCCTGATGCGCTACCCGGGGCGGATCACGCTGTGCGTCTCGTCGCAGGCGGGCTGCGGCATGAACTGCCCGTTCTGCGCGACCGGGCAGGCGGGGCTCACCCGCAACATGTCCGCGGCCGAGATCGTCGAGCAGATCGTCCGGGCCAACGCACTCATCGCGGCGGGTGAGCTCGGCGGCAAGCGCTCCGACGACCACAGCATGGAGCGGGTCAGCAACATCGTCTTCATGGGGATGGGCGAGCCGCTCGCCAACTACGCGCGCGTCATGCAGGCCGTGCGCGTCATGGTCGCGCCGCAACCCGAGGGCCTCGGCATGAGCGCCCGCGGCATCACGGTCTCGACGGTCGGTCTCGTCCCGGCCATCCTGAAGCTGGCCGCGGAAGACATCCCCGTGACCTTCGCGCTGTCGTTGCACGCGCCCGACGACGTGTTGCGCAACGAGCTGATCCCGGTCAACTCGCGCTGGAAGGTCGATGAGGCGCTCGACGCGGCCCGCACCTACTTCGAGAAGACCGGCCGCCGCGTGTCGATCGAATACGCGCTGATCAAGGACATGAACGACCACGCCTGGCGGGCCGATCTGCTCGCCGACAAGCTCAACGCGCGGGGCCGGGGCTGGGTGCACGTCAACCCGATCCCGCTCAACCCGACGCCCGGGTCGATCTGGACCGCGTCCGAGAAGTCGGTGCAGAACGAGTTCGTCCGCCGACTGAACGACGCGGGCATACCGACGACGCTCCGCGACACGCGCGGCAAGGAGATCGACGGGGCGTGCGGTCAGCTCGTCGCGACGGTCGACGACGAGGCCGCGGCCGCCGCGACCCCGTAGTCGCTCGTCACGTCGCGTTCCACAGGTCGCGGTAGTAGGCCATCGGCTCGATAGGTCGTGCCCCCACGACTGTTGACACACACGGCCTGTACCTCCGCGCCGCCCACGAGCCGACGCACGCGCGCGGGCACGGGGCCGGTCTCGTGGGGAATGGACATGTCCGCCTCAGGGGTTCGCGCGCGGGTTAGCGTAGACGAATGGTCAATTATCGCTACCTCGGCAACAGCGGCTTCAAGGTCTCGGAGATCACGTACGGGAACTGGGTGACGCACGCCTCGCAGGTCGAGAACGACGCGGCCATCGCGACGGTCCACAAGGCGCTGGATCTCGGCATCACGACATTCGACACCGCGGATGCCTACGCCAACACCGCCGCGGAGTCCGTCCTCGGCGAGGCGCTCAAGGGGCAGCGGCGCGCGTCGCTCGAGATCTTCACGAAGGTCTACTGGCCGACCGGGCCCAAGGGACCGAACGACTCCGGCCTCAGCCGCAAGCACATCATGGAATCGATCGACGGTTCGCTCGAACGCCTCGGGACCGATTACGTCGACCTGTACCAGGCGCACCGCTACGACTACGAGACGCCGCTGGAAGAGACGATGCAGGCCTTCGCCGACATCGTCCGCCAGGGCAAGGCGCTCTACATCGGCGTCTCGGAGTGGACCGCCGACCAGCTTCGCGCGGGCCACGCGCTCGCGAAGGAGCTGAAGTTCCAGCTCGTGTCGAACCAGCCGCAGTACTCCGCGCTCTGGCGCGTGATCGAGGCCGACGTCGTCCCGACGTCGGAAGAGCTCGGGATCTCGCAGATCGTCTGGTCGCCGATGGCTCAGGGCGTCCTCAGCGGCAAGTACCTGCCGGGCCAGGCGGCGCCCGCGGGTTCGCGTGCCACGGACGAGAAGAGCGGCGCGAACTTCATCAAGCGCTTCCTCGACGACGACGTGCTGTCCGCCGTGCAGAAGCTGAAGCCGGTCGCCGAGCAGGCGGGCCTGACGATGCCGCAGCTCGCGATCGCCTGGGTGCTGCAGAACCCGAACGTCGCGGCCGCTCTCGTCGGGGCGTCGCGCCCCGAGCAGCTCGAGGACTCGGTCAAGGCATCCGGTGTCGTGCTCGACGCCGACACGATGGCCGCGATCGACACCGCCCTCGCGCCCGTCGCGGTGACCGACCCGGCCCAGACCCTCGAGGTCTCGCCGAAGTCCCGCCCGTAGCGGACTCGCCGTCCCGGTAGCGCTGCGTTCGGCCGAGTCCGCCGGTTGCTGCCGACTCCGCCCGTCGATCACGGCGGGCGAGCGGCGCGCTCGACGATAACCGGCGGGCTCGACGCTCCCGGCGCTCTCGGTGGGCTCGGTGAGGTGGTCAGCGCCCGTTCTTCGGCGCGACCGACACGTCGAGCCGGGGATGCAGGCCGCCGAGGGAGGACCAGGCGCTCTCGACGCCGTTCTGCGCATGCTCCGACGAGCGCACGGCGCGTTCGTCCGCCCACGCGTTGAGCACGTGACCCGAATGCCCGCGGACGTGCTCGAGTACGACATCCGGCATCCCCGCCGCGCGGCGGGCATCGCGTGCAGAGATCAGTTGCTCGAGGATGTCGACGTTCTTCGTCGGCGCGCCGGTCGAGGTCTTCCACCCGCGGCGCCGGTGCCCGTCCATCCACCTCGTGTACGTATCGATCGCGTACTTCGAGTCCGCTTGCACGACGAGTTCGGCCACGTCGGGGTGGTCTTCGATCGCCTTCAGCAGCCCGAGCAGCTCGCCGATGTTGTTGGTGCCCTCGCGGATCGAGCCCGCTGCCCAGTGACCGTCCTCGCCGACCCACGCCCAGCCCGCCGGTCCCGGATTGCCCTTGCACGCGCCGTCGGTCGCGACGATGTAGCGAGAGGATTCGGTCACTCGGGCAAGGCTACCGGCGTGCGGGGTCGGTCTGGCACGCCGGCGCCGGCGCCGCCGCTCACACCGCCGGGGTCGCCGCCCCGGCCAGTCGGATCCAGGTCTCGACGACCGTGTCGGGATTGAGGGAGATCGAATCGATCCCCTCTTCGACGAGCCATTCGGCGAGGTCCGGATGGTCCGACGGGCCCTGGCCGCAGATGCCGACGTACTTGCCGCGCGCCCGGCAGGCGGCGATCGCCATCGACAGCATCTTCCGCACCGCCGGGTCGCGTTCGTCGAATGTCGACGCGACGAGCGAGCTGTCGCGGTCGAGCCCGAGGGTCAGCTGCGTCATGTCGTTCGAGCCGATCGAGAACCCGTCGAAGTAGTCGAGGAAATCGTCCGCCAGCAGGGCGTTCGAGGGCAGCTCGCACATCATGATGACCTTGAGGTCCCGCTCGCCCCGCCGCAGACCGTTCTCTGCGAGCAGCTCGACGACAGCGTGACCCTCGCCGACCGTGCGGACGAACGGAACCATGATCTGCACGTTCGAGAACCCCATCTCGTCCCGCACGTGCCGGAGCGCCTCGCACTCCATGTCGAAGCAGGGACGGAAGTCGGGCGAGATGTACCGCGATGCTCCGCGGTAGCCGAGCATCGGGTTCTCCTCGTGTGGTTCGTAGCGGTCGCCGCCCAGCAGGTTGGCGTATTCGTTCGACTTGAAGTCGCTGAGGCGCACGATGACGGGCTCGGGCCAGAACGCGGCCGCGATCATCGAGATCCCCTCGGCGACGCGCTGCACGAAGTAATCCCGCGGAGACGCGTAGGCGGCCGTAGCGGTGCCGATCTGCTCTTTCAGATCCGCCGGAAGCGTGTCGAACTCGAGCAGGGCTCGCGGGTGGATGCCGATCTGCCGGTTGATCACGAACTCCAGGCGCGCGAGGCCGACGCCGTCGTTCGGCAGGCGAGAGAACGAGAACGCCTGGTCGGGCGTGCCGACGTTCATCATGATCTTCACGGGTGCCTTCGGCATCCGGTCCAGGTGCGTCAACTGCTCTTCGAAGTCGAGCAGTCCGCGGTACACGAACCCGGTGTCGCCCTCGGCGCACGAGACCGTGACCTCGTCGCCGTCCGCGATCACCCGCGTGGCATCGCCCGTGCCGACGACCGCGGGGATGCCGAGCTCGCGCGCGATGATGGCGGCGTGGCACGTGCGGCCGCCGCGGTTGGTGACGATCGCGCTCGCCCGCTTCATGATCGGCTCCCAGTCGGGGTCCGTCATGTCCGCGATGAGGACCTCGCCGGGGCGGAAGGCATCCATCTGCGAGACGTCCCGCAGCACGCGTGCGGGTCCGGATCCGATCCGCTGCCCGATGGCGCGACCCGCGACGGCGACCTCGCCCGAGTCGTTCAGCACGAAGCGGCGGATGACTCCGACATCCGTCCGCGAGACGACGGTCTCGGGCCGGGCCTGCACGATGTAGAGCCCGCCGTCGATACCGTCCTTGGCCCACTCGATGTCCATCGGCCGGCCGTAGTGCTGCTCGATCACGAGCGCGTGGTGGGCCAGTTCGGTGATGTCGTCATCGCTGAGAGAGAAGCGGATGCGGTCGGCCACCGGCACGTCGACGAACGCGGTGCTCGCGCCGGCGTGCCGGTCGTTCGTGTAGCGCATCGCGATGGCCTTCTCGCCCACCGAGCGCTTGAGGATCGCGGGCCGTCCCGCGGCCAGCGCCACCTTCGACACGTAGAACTCGTCGGGATTGACCGCTCCCTGCACGACGGCTTCGCCGAGCCCGTACGAGCTCGTGACGAACACGGCGCCGTCGAAACCCGACTCGGTGTCGACCGTGAACATGACGCCCGCGGCGCCGAGGTCCGAGCGCACCATCCGCTGCACACCGGCCGAGAGGGCGACGTCGTGGTGCTCGTAACCGTTATGCGCACGGTAGGCGATGGCGCGGTCGTTGTAGAGCGAGGCGAAGACCGAACGGATGGCGCCCAGCACGTTGTCGATGCCCGAGATGTTGAGGAACGTCTCCTGCTGACCCGCGAAGGACGCGTCGGGCAGATCCTCGGCGGTGGCGCTCGATCGCACCGCCCACGTCACCTCTTCGCCCCCGGCATCGCCGGCGTCGCCCGTGAGACGCTCGTACGCCGCGCGGATGTCTCGCTCGATGTCCTCCGGCAGCGCCTGCTCTTCTATCCACGTCCTGATCTCGGACCCGGCCGCGGCGAGCCCCGCGATGTCCTCGACATCGACGGCATCGATCCGCCTGCGGATGCGTCCCTCCAGGTCGTCGGCCGTGAGGAACGAGCGGTAGGCATCGGCCGTCGTCGCGAACCCGCCGGGCACCTTCACGCCGAGTGCTGACAGGTGCGAGACCATCTCGCCGAGAGATGCGTTCTTGCCGCCGACGCGGGCGACGTCGGCCATGCCGACCTGGTCGAACCAGAGGATGTTCGTCATGCGAGGACCTTTCGGAGGGGTGATCGCGCGAGTTGCGCCGGTCAATGGGAGGACGTGGTCAGGGGCGGAGGCGGAGGGACTGCATGATGACGGCCGACATCTCTTCCACGCTCTTGGTCGAGGAGTTCACGAACGGGATGTGCGCGCGCCGGTAGAGGTCCTCGGCGCGGCGCAGCTCGAGGGTGCACTGGGCGAGGCTGGCGTAGGTCGAGTTGGCGCGCCTCTCGTGGCGCACCTGGCTGAGCCGGAGCGGCGTGGTGGTCAGGCCGAAGCAGCGCGTCCGGTAGCGCTCGAGTTCGCGAGGCAGGCCCTCGGTCGGGTAGTCGTCATCGGTCAAGGGGTAGTTCGCCACGAGCAGGCCGTACTGCAGGGCCAGGTACATGGTCGTCGGAGTCTTGCCGCAGCGTGAGGGGGCGACGATGACGACGTCCGCCTGGTCGAGCGCGCGGAAGCTCTGGCCGTCATCGTGTTCGATGGCGTACTCGACGGCTCGCATGCGCGCGAAGTAGCGCTCGGTGTCGCCCACGGTGTGGAACTGCCCGAGCTGCTCGGATGCCGTCGTGCCGAGCGCGCCCTCGAGCTCGGTGAGGTGCCCGCTCAGCAGGTCGATGTGCGTTGCGCGCGCCGCCCGGATCGTGGCTCCGAGCTCATGCCCCTTCACGGTGCTGAAGACGATCGGCTCGGCCCCCGCCGCGCCCGCGGCCTCGATGTCGCGGACCACGGCCTGTGCGGCCGGTACGGAGTCGATGAACGGAAGCGTTCGACGTGCGAACGTGACGCCCGGAAAGTTGGCGAGGAGTGCGTTGCCGAGGGTCTCGGCCGTGATTCCCGTGCTGTCCGACACGAAGAACGCCGTGCGGTCCGGCTGCGATGGGCTCACGTCGGTGCTCTCTCTCGGGCGCGGTTGCGCCTTCGAGATCGAACCTACGAAAGTTCTGCCTCAATCAGCGGCAAAACGAGTCGAAAGTTTCGGGGAAATTATGCGATCGGCAGGAAGGGGCGAGCGGCTCGCCTATGCGCGCCGCTCGTCGTCCGGCACCTCGTCGCGCGTGGCGGACGAGCTCGTCGCGCGTTCGGCACGCCATTCGGAGGCGAGGCGAGGCATCCGTTCGGCGAGATAGCGCAAGAAGTCCGCGGTGTCGCGAGCGCGATCGACCGAGAGGGGAGCGTCGACGTTCTCGCGGGCGATGGCGTCCATCTGGGCGGCCAGGTTCGCGTAGAGGGGAGCGTTGACCGTGATCATGTCGGCCCAGGCATCGTCGACCAGATCGTAGCGATCACGTCGGTCGCCCGGCCGGGGGAGGCGCTGGATGAGGCGCATCGAGACGAGGTAGCGCACCGCGCCCGAGACCGCGGCGGCCGACACGCCCAGCCGGTCCGCCAGATCGGCGGCCGTGTACCCCTCGTCCGGAGATCCCACGAGCGCCATCATGACGCGCGCGGGCATCCGCGGCATCCCCGCTGCGGCCAGCATCGCGGCGGCCTGCTCGGCCGCCTCGGTCCCGGGATGGTCCATGATTCGAATCTATCCGCCGGTCGCGAGTTCCCGGCGCCGCATGAGGCCGAGCGACCCGACCGCCCCGACGGTGGTGGCGCCGAGCAGCCACCACAGCCCACGCGCATCCACGGTGTCGCCCTCGATGAGCGGAGCGATACCCACGGGCGAGAGGTCGGTGAGCCAGGCGGGGAAGCCGAACAGGGGGCCGAACAACCCCAGCACCATACCGAGCAGCACCAGCGTCCAGCCGAGAGCGATCGTGGCACGCGGTAGAGCGACGAAGATCAGGGCCGTGACGACGAGGAAGACGGATGCCGCGGCGATCTGCCCTCCGCCGACCACGGCGACGTCGCGCATCAGGGCGAAATCCCCGCCCTCACCGTTGACCGCCTGCCCGCCGATCCCGAGCGCCGCCCCGATGGCACCCGCGCCCACGACCGCCACGATCGCGACGAACCCGATCAGGAGATATCCGGCGAGCCACCGGACGCGGTGGACGGGTGTCGCGAGCAGCATCTCGGCGGTTCCCTGTGATTCCTCCTGCCGGGCTCGGCAGACGGTCTGCACGGCGGCGCACGCGGCGAGGACGCCGAGCATCGTGAAGAAGATCGTCACCGTCCCCTGCTCGATGTTGCCCGCACCCGCGATCTGTTCGAGCATCGCCTCGACCGTGGGGTTCGTGGACCCGACCTCGGCCACGATCGATGCGAGCGAGGTGGACAGTGCTCCGACGACGAGGCCGCCGACGGCCCAGCCGACCACGGCGCCACGCGAGAGTCGCCATGCGAGAGCGATCGGCGTCGAGAGCGCGCCGGATGCTTCGACGCGGCCCGCTCGCTCGGCGATGAAGCTCTCGCCCAGGTCGCGGGCGCTCTGCGCGAGCACGGCCCCCGCGATGAGCGTCAGAGCCACTGCGGCCGCGAGAGCGAGCGGAAGGGCGTTGTTCTCGGCGAAAGGACGTGTGTTCTCGGCCCACCCGAAGGGCGAGAGCCACGTGAGCGCCGAGCTGTCGATGCGCTGCAGGTCATCGCTCGGAGTGCCGAGTGCGTTGCCGATTCCGGCCGCGAGGAAGAGCGCCAGCAGCGTCCACACCGAAACCGCGTTGGCGGCACGGGACGTGCGGAAGAGCTGACTCGCACCGAGCCCGACTCCGAGAAAGACGAATCCGACGGACCCGGTCGCGGCGCCCGCGAGGATCGAGCCCGTCGGGCCGAGCCCCGCCGCGATGAAGCCCACGGCGACGAAGACGGCGAGCAGCACGTTCGACAGCGTGCCGTGGATGATGGTGGCGACGACCGGAGCGAATCGCGATGCGGGCGTTGCCGCGAGCATCTCTGCGCGCCTCGCCTCTTCGTCGCCGCGGGTGTGCCGGACGGCGAGGAATGAGCTCATGAACGCCGCGAGCAGGCAGAGCCACGGAAGGATCAGGAAGGTGATGAAGGCGCCCTCGTCGGCGCCGGACGGCAGGCCGCGGAACAACAGGATGACGGGGTTGGCGACCGCGGCCGCGAGCAGGGACGTGCGGTCTTGCGTGGTTCCGTACGATTCCGCGACGCCCACATAGGCGAAGAAGGCGAGCAGCGCCGTGCCGATCGTCCACATCGCCACCTGCGGGCGATCCCGCCGGATGCGCTGCGCGAGCAGCGCGCCGATCCCGTTCATCGGGGATCGCCGGCACGGGTCGCACCGCGCTCGCCGTAGTGGCGCAGGAAGAGCTCCTCGAGCGAAGGGGGAGCGATGTGCAGCCCCTGCACGTTCCGGCGAGCGAGTTCGGGGAGCACATCCGTGACCGCGTCGGAGTCGACCGTGAATCGCACGCGGCCGTCCTCGATGACGACGTCGTGAGCACCGGGGAATGCCACGTCGCCCGACGGCACCGGGGACGGCGCCTCGAACGACACCTCGGTGCGTGTGAGGTGGCGCAGCTGCGCGAGGGTGCCCGTCTCGACGATCTGGCCGGACCGGATGATGGACACGCGGTCGCACAGGTGCTCGACCTCGGACAGGATGTGGCTCGAGAGCAGGACCGTCGCCCCCGCATCCCGGATCCGCGCGATCTCGCGTCGGAACATGACCTCCATGAGGGGGTCGAGTCCGCTCGTCGGTTCGTCGAAGATGTACAGGTCGGCGGGAACCGAGAGGGCGGCGATGAGCGCGACCTTCTGCCTGTTCCCTTTGGAGTAGGCGCGGCCCTTCTTGCGGGGGTCGAATTCGAAGGCCGCCTCGAGCCGTTCACGCTCGGCTCGGAAGGCGGGGTCGCGCCGCCTCGCGCCGCGCAGTCTGGCGAGCAGGTCGACCGCCTCGCCGCCCGACAGGTTCGGCCAGAGGCTCACATCGCCGGGGATGTAAGCCACGCGCCGGTGGATCGCGACGGCGTCCCGCCACGGGTCGAGCCCGAAGACGGATGCTTCGCCCGACGTTGCGCGGGCGAGTCCCAGGAGTACCCGGATGGTCGTGGACTTGCCGGCTCCGTTGGGTCCGAGAAAGCCATGGATCTGGCCCTCGCCCACGTCGAGATCGAGTCCGTCGAGGGCTCGAACGCGCCCGTAGTGCTTCGTCAACCCGCGCGTGGTGACGACAGAGGAGATGGCAGCGGACATGCCAGTGAAGCTACACCTGTTTCATGAATGTGTGAATACTCGTGGAGCGAGCGCGAGCCATCTTCGCGGAGGCCGACATTGTCATGACTGTTTGTATACGCACGGTCGATTGCGCCACTGTGCATCGCACCCGCAGAGCGATTATGTATACAATGAATCGAGTCGACGTCCAGGAGGTGCGAGTCGTGCGAGCCAGTGACCGCGCCTACGCGACCCTCCTCAGCGAGATACAAGACGGGATCCTTCCGCCCGGCGCGGTTCTGGGCGAGGTCGAGCAGTCCACCCGGCTGGGCGTCAGTCGCACCCCCCTGCGCGAAGCACTGGGCCGGCTGGCCGCAGACGGCCTCGTCGTCCAGCAATCGCCGCGAGTGACGGTCGTTGCGGCGATCGACACCGCCGACATCCGTGCCCTCTTCGAGGTGCGTCGTGCGCTCGAAGAAACGGCCGCACGCCTCGCGGCCGTGCGGGGGGATGCGGCGACATTCGCCGAGCTCGCCCGTTCTTTCGGCGACGCGAACGTCACGGGAAGCGAGGGTGTCGAGGCCTACTACGCGCTCATCGCGCGCTTCGACCGTCAGCTCGACGACGCGGTCGCCAACGAGTTCCTCACCTCCGCGCTCCGAAACGTCCGCACGCACCTGGTGCGCGTCCGGCGCCTCGCGCGCGACAACCCCGATCGGCTCGCGGCATCCGCCGCCGAGCATCGTCTCATCGCCTCAGCGCTCGCCGTGCGCGACGCCGATCTCGCCGCCCATGCGACGCACGTGCATCTGCACAACGCCCTCGAGAGTGCGCTCGCCAACATCCCCGATTCCCCTCCGGAAGGCACCTCATGACACAGCTCCACCACGTTCGCGTCCACCGCAGCGACGAGAACCTCGCCCGCGAAGACCAGCTCGCATGGAAGATCGCCCAGGTCGCCACCGACCCGGTCGCGGTCGAGTCCGAGGTCGTCGACATGATCATCAACCGGGTGATCGACAACGCCGCCGTCGCCGCGGCCTCGCTGACCCGCGCCCCCGTGAGCGCCGCTCGGCAGCAGGCCCTCGACCACGCCGTCTCGGCGAACGGAAGCAGGGCGACGATCTTCGGGTGTGCGATCGAGCGCCGGACGAGTCCCGAGTGGGCGGCGTGGGCGAACGGCGTGGCCGTCCGCGAGCTCGACTACCACGACACCTTCCTCGCCGCCGAGTACTCGCATCCGGGAGACAACATCCCGCCCATCGTCGCGGTTGCGCAGCACGTCGGCGCGGATGGTGCCGCGCTCGTCCGCGGACTCGCGACGGGATACGAGATCCAGATCGACCTCGTCCGTGCGATCTCGCTCCACAAGCACAAGATCGACCACGTCGCCCACCTCGGCCCCTCGGCCGCCGCGGGGATCGGCACCCTGCTCGACCTCGACGCCGAGACCATCTACCAGGCCGTCGGGCAGGCGCTGCACACGACCACGGCCACGCGGCAGAGCCGCAAGGGCGAGATCTCGACGTGGAAGGCGCACGCCCCGGCCTTCGCCGGCAAGATGGCGGTCGAGGCCGTCGACCGCGCGATGCGCGGCGAGACCAGCCCCTCGCCCATCTACGAGGGCGAGGACGGTGTGATCGCCTGGCTCCTCGACGGAAAGGATGCGTCGTACGACGTTCCGCTCCCCGCTCCGGGTGAGGCCAAGCGCGGCATCCTCGATTCGTACACGAAGGAGCACTCGGCCGAATACCAGGCGCAGGCCTGGATCGACCTGGCTCGCAAGCTCCACGAGGCCCGCCCCGAGCTGGCCGACGCCGCGATGATCGAGAGCATCGTGCTGCACACGAGCCACCACACGCACTATGTGATCGGCTCGGGGGCGAACGACCCGCAGAAGTACGACCCCACGGCCTCCCGCGAGACCCTCGACCACTCGATCCCGTACATCTTCGCCGTCGCGCTCCAGGACGGCGGATGGCACCACGTCGATTCGTATACCCCCGAGCGCGCCCAGCGCCCCGACACCGTGGCGCTGTGGCAGAAGATCACGACCGCCGAGGACGCCGAGTGGACCCGCCGCTATCACTCCGAGGATCCGAACGAGAAGGCCTTCGGGGGACGCGTCGTGATCACCCTCACGGATGGCACGGTCATCGAGGACGAGATCGCGGTGGCCGACGCGCATCCGCTCGGCGCCCGCCCGTTCGCGCGCGCGGACTACGTGCGCAAGTTCCGCCTGCTCGCCGAGCCTGTGCTCGAGGCGGCCGAGATCGAGCGGTTCCTCGCTCTTGCCGAGCGGCTGCCCGAGTTGACCGCGGACGAGGTTCGGGAACTCACGATCGTCGCGAAGCCGGGTGTGCTCGAGTCTGCCCCGGCCCCGAGGGGGCTCTTCTGATGGCGACCGTGAGCACAACGTCGCAGATCCGTGCCACAGCGCGCTCGACCGCGCCCCGATCGACCGCCTCGAAAGCCGAATGCCGACGTTGTGCACGCGACGCCGCGGAGGGAAGCCGCTGATGCTGTACGCCACGACCCCGGCCGCCGAGAAGCGCCGCCTGTTCCGCGAGCGCCTCGCCACGGGCGAGCTGCTGCGCTTCCCCGGCGCGTTCAACCCCCTGAGCGCCCGGCTGATCGAGCGCAAGGGCTTCGAGGGCGTCTACATCTCGGGCGCCGTCCTCGCCGCCGATCTCGGGCTACCCGACATCGGGCTCACGACCCTCACCGAGGTCGCCGGGCGGGGTCAGCAGATCGCCCGGATGACCGAGCTGCCCGCGATCATCGACGCCGACACGGGGTTTGGCGAGCCGATGAACGTCGCCCGCACGATCCAGACGCTCGAGGACGCGGGCCTGGCCGGCGCCCACATCGAGGACCAGATCAACCCGAAGCGCTGCGGGCACCTCGACGGCAAGGCCGTCGTCGACGAGAACACCGCGATCAAGCGCATCCGAGCCGCGGTGGATGGACGCCGCGACCCGAACTTCCTGGTGATGGCGCGCACGGACATCCGCGCCGTCGAGGGGATGGACGCCGCGATCGACCGCGCGAAGGCGCTCGTCGACGCGGGCGCCGACGCGATCTTCCCCGAGGCGATGCGCACGCTCGAGGAGTTCGCGGCGATGCGGGCCGCGGTCGACGTGCCGATCCTGGCCAACATGACCGAGTTCGGCAAGAGCGAGCTCTTCTCGAGCAACCAGCTGCGGGACGTCGGCGTGAACATCGTCATCTGGCCCGTATCGTTGCTGCGCATCGCGATGGGCGCGGCGGGTCGCGCCCTCGACACGCTGAACGATGAGGGGCACCTCGCCGGAAAGCTGGACGAGATGCAGCACCGCGCCGACCTGTACGACCTGATCGACTACGAGCAGTACAACCGTTTCGACACCAGCGTCTTCAACTTCACCATCACGAAGGAGTGACCATGACCGATATCGACATCAAGAAGGGCCTGGCCGGAGTCACGGTCGACTACACGGCCGTCAGCAAGGTCAATCCCGAGACGAACTCGCTGCTGTACCGCGGCTACCCGGTGCAAGAGCTGGCGGCGACCCAGCCGTTCGAGGCGGTCGCCTACCTGCTGTGGCACGGAGAGTTGCCGGATGCCTCGCAGCTCGCCGAGTTCGAGACGTTCGAGCGCTCGCAGCGCGACCTCGACGAGAACGTGAAGCGGGCGATCGACCTGCTGCCCCTCGACTCGCACCCGATGGACGTCGTGCGCACCGCGGTCTCGATGTTCGGCGCGGCCGCGGCGGACGTCGCCGACAACTCGCCCGCCGCTGACCTGGCGAAGGCGAAGCTGCTGTTCGCCAAGATCCCGGCCATGGTCGCCTACGACCAGCGCCGCCGCCGCGGGCAGGAGCTGGTGCCGCCGCGCGCCGACCTGGACTACTCGCGCAACTTCCTCTGGATGACGTTCGGCGAAGAGCCCGACGAGGTCGTCGCGCACGCGTTCAACGTGTCGATGATCCTGTACGCCGAGCACTCGTTCAACGCTTCCACGTTCACCGCGCGCGTGATCACGAGCACGACGGCCGACCTGTACTCGGCGGTCGTCGGCGCGATCGGTGCGCTCAAGGGCGCGCTGCACGGCGGAGCGAACGAGGCGGTCATGCACATCTTCGACGAGATCGGCAGCGCCCAGAACGTCGTGCCGTGGCTCGACGACGCCCTCGCCAACAAGAAGAAGATCATGGGTTTCGGGCACCGCGTCTACAAGAAGGGCGATTCGCGCGTCCCGACCATGAAGACGGCGCTCGACACCCTCATCGAGCACTACGGCGCGACCGACCTCGCGGCGCTCTACGACGCGCTCGAGAGCGAGTTCGTCTCCCGCAAGGCCATCTACCCGAACCTGGACTACCCGTCCGGGCCGTCGTACCACCTGATCGGATTCGACACCCCCACCTTTACGCCGCTGTTCGTCGCCTCACGCGTGACGGGCTGGACCGCGCACATCATCGAGCAGACCGCCTCCAACGCCCTCATCCGCCCGCTGTCGGCGTACAACGGGGTCGACGAGCGTCACATCGAGGGCTATGTGCCGAGCGAGGCCGAGCTCGCGGTCGCCGAGCGGGCGGCCGAGGCCGGCTGAGCGAGGTCCCCCGCCGGCACGGCTGATGCCGCGGGGGAAGACGGGGTCCGCCGAATAGACTCGAGCGGAAGGAGTGGGCCCCATGAAGATGCCGCTGCCGTTCACCCGCACGGCATGGCCGGGGGTCGCGGCGTCGAATCGGGCTGCCCGCCGACCAACGACGCAGCCGCCGCCCCGCCGCATTCGCGGTCTGACGCGTGGCCAGTGGTTGCTCGCCGTCACCGGCGGCGCCATCGCGGTTCTCTTCGCGACGGGCATGATCATCGCGCTGGCCCGCTGGATCGTGAGCCTCGACGAGGTCCGGGCGTTCCTGGCGACCTATCCCGGCGCGTACGCGCCGACGGTGGCCGTCGCGCCGGGCTTTCCCGCGTGGGCGCAGTGGCAGCACTTCTTCAATGTCTTCCTGATGGTGCTGATCATCCGCACGGGGTGGCAGGTTCGCACCGAGAAGCGTCCGGCCGCGTTCTGGTCGCCGCGTTCCAACAAGAAGCGCCGCATCAGCCTGAACCTGTGGTTCCACAACGCCCTCGACCTGCTGTGGTTCGTCAACGGCGTGATCTTCGTGGTGCTGCTGTTCGTGACCGGGCATTGGGTGCGCCTCGTGCCGACGAGCCTCGAGGTCTTCCCGAACGCCCTCTCGGCGGCGCTGCAGTACGTGTCGCTGAACTGGCCGACCGAGAGCGGCTGGGCGAACTACAACAGCCTGCAGCAGCTGGCGTACTTCACGACGGTGTTCGTCGCGGCGCCGCTCGCCGCCGTCACGGGAGTGCGGATGTCGGGGGTCTGGCCGAAGAACACCGCCACCCTGAACCGGGCTTTCCCGATCGAGTGGGCGCGGGCCCTGCACTTCCCGGTGATGCTGTACTTCGTGGTGTTCATCGTCGTGCACGTCACCCTCGTCTTCGCGACCGGGGCGCTGCGCAACCTCAACCACATGTACGCCGGAAACGATGGGCTCGGCTGGGCCGGTTTCTGGATCTTCGCCGCCTCGACGGCCGTGATCGTCGCCGCGTGGGTCGCGGCGCGTCCCGTCGTGATCGTGCCCATCGCCCGCTTGTTCGGCAAGGTCAAGTCCCGCTGACGTCGCCCGCCGCCACAGGGTGTTTCGCCGCAGATGGGTGTTTCGGCGGCGAGGGTCGGCGGCCGGCCCGTCCGGGGGTTATCCCCCCGAGGAGTTTCCGGATGCCTCGGGCGCGCGCCGCGCAGGCCCAGGCCTACCGTGGACCTATGTCCAGCACAGCCCTGACCGCCCCGGCCACCGCCGCACCCAGCCGGTCGCCCATCGCCTCACCGGGGCGTGTGTCGCTCTCGGCCCTCCACCTCGTCACCCTCGGCATTGTCGGTCCGGTCGTCTTCACGATCCTGATCACCCTGCTGAGCGTCGGCCTGAGCCTCGTGCTCGTCGTCGGCATCGGCCTGATCTTCCTGCTCGCGTTCGTCTACTCGCTCTTCGCGATCGGATGGCTCGAGACGGCGCGCATCGACGGCCTCTACGAACTCGGCCTTCCCGCCCGTCGCGCCCGAAGGAGCGCCAAGACCGGGTTCGGCGGGTTCCTCCACACGATCTGGCTCCAGTTCATCGACGCGGGGATGTGGCGCGCCGTTGCGAACGCCGCGATCGCAACGGTTCTCGGCCTGATCGTGCTGGGATTCCTCGGATTGCTCACCTCGGGAGTCGTGCTGGCGTTCGCGCCCCTCTTCGCGGACGTCGAAACGGTTCCGCTCGGCAACACGGGCGTCGAGGTCGGCGTCGCGTGGGCCGTTCCCACCGGCATCATCGCGGCGATCTTCTCACTCGCGGCGATCGTGGGCCTGGCCATCCTGCAGGGGGTCATCGCGCGGTCGATCCTCGTTCCCTCCCGCGAGGCGCAGCTCGTCGAGGCCGCACGCACCTCCAACGTGCAGCGCGCGGGTGCCGTTCGGGCGGCCGAGGTCGAGCGGACGCGGATCGAGCGCGACCTGCACGACGGGGTTCAGCCCCGGCTCGTCTCGGTCGGCATGACCCTGGGGCTCGCCCAGCAGAAGGTCGACGACGACCCGGCGGCCGCGAAGGCGCTCATCGCCGAGGCGCACACGTCGACCAAGGCGGCGATCACCGAGCTGCGGCAGCTCGCCCGAGGCATCCACGCCTCCGTCCTCGACGATCGCGGCCTCGACGCGGCACTGTCGGCCCTCGCCTCGCGCTCGCACATCCCGGTCGTGCTCGACGTGCGCCTGACCGCGCGATGCAGCAAGACGGCCGAGGCCGCCGCCTACTTCGTCATCGCCGAGTCGCTGACCAACGCCGCCAAGCACTCACGTGCGAGCGAGGTGCGAGTTCTCGTCCGCGAACGCGAGGGCGGGATGCTGTGGGCCCGCGTCGAAGACAACGGCATCGGCGGTGCGCACGTCACCCCGGGCGGGGGCATCGACGGCATCTCGCAGCGGGTGATCGGGGCGGGCGGTTCGTTCCGCCTCGACAGCCCGGCCGGCGGACCGACGACCGTAGAGGTGAGTGTGCCGTGCGCATCCTGATCTGCGAGGACTCGGTCCTGCTGCGCGAGGGACTCGTGCGACTGCTCGAGGATGCCGGTCACACCGTCGTCGCGGCCCTTCCCGACGCGGCAGAGCTGGATGAGCGGGTGGTGACGGATGCGCCGGAGCTCTGCATCCTGGACGTCCGGCTGCCGCCGACGTTCACCGATGAGGGCATCCGCGCCGCGCTGCGCCTGCGCGCGGCGCACCCCGATCTGCCGGTGCTCGTGCTCTCGCAGTACGTCGAAGAGCGCTACGCGACCGACCTGATCGCGGGGGAGGGCGGGGCCCTGGGTTACCTGTTGAAGGACCGCGTGGCCGATGTCACCGAGTTCCTCGAGACGGTGGCCCGCATCGGCGCCGGAGCCACCGTGTTCGACCCCGAGGTCGTCGCGCAGCTGCTCGGGCGTCGTCGCCGGGACGAACGGATGCGCCGGCTCACCGAACGCGAACGCTCGGTGCTCTCGCTCATCGCCGAGGGCAACTCGAACCAGGCCATCGCCCGTGCGCTGCACGTCAGCGAGGGCAGCGTCGAGAAGCACATCACGGCCGTCTTCCAGAAGCTCGATCTCGAGCAGGACGATTCCGGCAATAGGCGCGTGCTGGCCGCACTCGCCCACATCGAACACGGCACCCCCGCGCACCGCGGCGACACCAACTTTGGGGACGCCCCCCAGACAGGAGCACTCCGATGACCGACCAGCTCACACCCCCGGCCCCTCCCGCGCCGCCCGCACCCCCGACGGGGCCCGAGAACGGATCCGGCCCGGTCCCGCGGCCAGCCGCGCAATCGACCGCACAATCGGCCAAGGTGGTGGCGATCCTCACCGCGTCGCTCGGTGGGGTGATCGCCCTCGCGCTCGTGGGAAGCACCGTGATCTCGACGATCGCGTCCGCCTCGGTCCGCACCGAGACCCAGGTCGTCGACGCCGCCGGTGTCGACGAGCTCGATATCGACGTATCGGCGGGGTCGCTCCGCATCGACTACGCGGACGTCGACGCGGCCTCGCTCGACGTCACCGGCGGGTGGGGCAGCGCCCGGTGGACGCTCGAACGCGACGAGGATCAGCTCGTCGTGTCGTCGCCCGATTGGGCCTTCGGTGGAGCCTGGCTCTTCGGCGGCAACGTCCGCGCCACGCTGACGCTGCCTCGCGAACTCGAGAACAGGGCGCTCGACGCCCAATTCACCGTCTCGGCCGGTGATCTCGACGCATCGGGTCGTTACGGCGAGCTCGATGTCGAGCTCGGGGCCGGCGCGGTCAACGTCTCGGGTGCGGCGCGCACGGTGAGTGCGGACATCAGCGCCGGACGCGCAGACCTCGATCTGACCGATGTCCAGACCGCCGAGCTCACCCTCAGCGCGGGTCGACTCGACGGTCGATTCGACGGGTCGCAGCCGCGGCTCGTCGAGGTGAACGTCAGCGCGGGATCGCTGAACCTGGCCCTGCCCGAGGGCGCCTACGACCTCACGTCGAGCGTCTCGGCCGGCCAGCTCGACAACCGCCTGGACACCTCGGCCTCGGCTTCGAGTCGTATCGCGGTGGAGCTGTCGGCGGGTCAGATCATCCTGCGCAGCGCCGACTGAACTCAGCGGACGAAGCGGACTTCGGTGATCGTCTCACCCAGGAACGGCTCCTCGTGCGAGACGCCGTCGAGGGTGAATCCGTTGCGGTGATAGAACCGGTGGGCGCGGGGATTGTCGTCCGCGACCCAGAGGTACGCGCGCTCGTTCTCGGGAACGACGGCGTCGAACAGGCGCTGTCCGATGCCGGTCCCGTGCCAGGCCGCCAGTAGGTAGAGGAAGTACAGCTCGCGCGGACGCGGGGCGTCGTCGTCACGGGCGGGGCCCGCCCCGGCGAAGCCGACGATCTCGCCGTTCACGAGGGCGGCGTACTGCACGTAGTCGGGGCCCTGGTTCATCCAGTGCGTCCACAACTCGGCCATGCGGCGAGCGGACACACTTTCGAGCGCGGCCCGGCTGATCAGGTGGTCGTAGGTCTCGTGCCAGCAGGTGGCGTGGACCCGACCGAGGGCCTCGGCATCAACATCACGGACGGGGCGGACGACGACGTCGGTCTGGAGCTCTGCTTCCATGGCGAGACTCTACGTCAGCCTCTCGCGCGGGGGAAATCGGAGGTGCGCGACTCCCGCCGAGAGGCTGACCTCGCGGGCCGAACTGTCGGAAGTCCACAACGGATCCCCGATTGTGATGGGTGAAGGGGTACCGTCACGCTTCGTGAATGTGATCTGGCGCACGCTTCTCGTCATGCTCGCCGCGCGTCGTCGGTTGCGCCGCGACGGGCTCCTTCCGCCGACGACGGTCGGACGCATCCGTCTGCGAACGCTCCCCACCGATATCGATGTGCTGCGGCACATGAACAACGGCCGGTATCTGTCGCTCTTCGACCTCGGACGCTGGGACCTGCTCGTCCGCACGGGGCTCGCCGACGCGATGCGCACGCACGGCTGGTACGCGGTGGTCTCGAGCGAGACGATCACCTTCCGCAAGTCGCTCGACCTGTGGCGCCGCTTCACGCTCGAGTCGCGCCTGATCGGCCACGACGACCGCGCCATCTACCTCGAGCACCGGGCCGTCGTGGACGGTGAGATCTATGCGCGCGCGATCATCCGCGCCCGCATGCTCAAGCGGTCGGGCGGATCCTTGGGGCACGAGGAGCTGTTCGCCGCCGTCGGGCGCCCGGAGGGTCTGCCCGAGGTTCCGGACTGGGTGCACGAGTGGGCCGCGGCATCCGCTCTGCCCTCACCGCGCGCCGAGGCACCCAGCGACTGGGGATAGCGGGCGTCCGCAGATCGACGCGCCGGGCTGAGCCGGGCCGCTCCGAGGGCGCGGACGTAGGCTGAGGAAATGCCGCCTCTCGAGCCGAATCACGCGTCGCCGGGGCACGCGGACACCCGCGAAGCCGAGGCCGTCCGTCTGGCCGAGAAGTGGGTCGCGGAGTCCGCCGAGAGCACGGTCGATCCCTCCGCGCGGCGGCTGGCCGGAATTCTGGGCGACCGCAACGGCCTGCCCTTCACCGTGGGGTTCGTGGACGGCGTCATGCGCCCCGAGAGCCTCGTCGCCGCCGCATCCCATCTTCACCGCGTCGCCCCGCTCGTCCCCGAATTCCTGCCGTGGTATCTGCGCGCCGCCGTCCGCGTCGGCGGTCAGATCGCGCCCGGGCTACCGGCCCCGGTCGTACCCATCGCGCGGCGCGTGCTGCGCGAGATGGTCGGGCACCTGGTCGTCGATGCACGCCCCGCGAAGCTCGGCCCGGCGATCCAACGGTTGCGGGCCGACGGTGCCCGTCTGAACCTCAATCTGCTCGGCGAGGCCGTGCTCGGCGAGGGTGAGGCGCGACGGCGTCTCGAAGGCATCCACGAACTGATCCTCAGGCCGGACGTCGACTACGTGTCGGTGAAGGTCTCGGCGATCGTGTCGTCCGTCTCGCTGTGGGCGTTCGATGACACGGTCGACCGGGTCGTCGAGCGTCTGCTGCCCCTGTATCTGAGCGCGGTCGCGGATGGCACCTTCATCAATCTCGACATGGAGGAGTACCGCGATCTCGACCTGACGATCGCGGTGTTCACGCGGCTGCTCGAGGACCCCCGCCTGGCATCGCTCGAGGCGGGCATCGTGCTGCAGGCCTACCTGCCCGACGCGCTGCCCGCCCTACGCGAGCTGACGGCGTGGGCCCGCGTCCGTGTCGCCGCGGGAGGGGCGCGCATCAAGGTGCGGCTCGTGAAGGGCGCGAACCTCGCCATGGAGCGGGTCGACGCAGCCCTGCACGGCTGGACGCTCGCGACCTATGACAGCAAGCTCGACACCGACGCCAACTACGTGCGCTGCCTCGACGAGGCGCTTCGCCCCGAAGCGACCGCCGCCGTGCGACTGGGCGTCGCCGGGCACAACCTCTTCGACGTCGCGTACGCGTGGTTGCTCGCCGGCGAGCGCGGGGTGCGTGACGACGTCGACATCGAGATGCTGCTCGGGATGGCGCAGGCGCAGGTCAAGGCGGTCGAGCGCGAGGTCGGTCGCGTGCTGCTCTACGTTCCCGTCGTCCGGCCGGACGAGTTCGACGTCGCCATCAGCTACCTCGTCCGTCGACTGGAAGAGAGCGCGTCGAGCGAGAACTTCCTCTCGGCCGCGTTCGATCTCGATCACGACCCCGCGCTCTGGCAGCGCGAGCGGGCACGCTTCGGATCCTCGATCGCCCGGGCATCCAAGGCATCCCTCGCCGTCGGTCCGCGTCGTCGCCCGCGGGCCGACGTCTCGACCCGGCCCCCGGTCGACTCCGGTGACGTCGATCTGGACGAAACGCTCCCGGCGATCCGCCGCCCCGCACTCGGCGGGCCGAACGCCGAGCCCGATGCCGGGCTCACGCAGGTCGTGCTCGGAATCGCGGAAGGGGCCAACGCGGGCACGCTCGGCGAAACCGCTGCCCCCGCACCCTCGCCCTTCCGTTTCGGCGACGACCTCGTCGAGACCGCCGTCTACGCACCGCGCGAGAAAGGGGCGGATGTCCCGGCGCTCGGTTTCGCCAACGCCCGATTCGCGAACGCCCGGGACTCCGACCCGTCGCTGCCCGAGACCCGTTCCTGGGCGGCTGGGGTCCTGGCCCGCGTGCCCGGGTCTGAGGCGGGTATCCGCACGATCCTCGCCGCCCGGCTCGACTCCGAGACCCGGCTCGACGAACTCGTCGCCCGCACGCGCGAGGCCGGGGCGGCGTGGGGGGCGCGTCCGGCGGCGGACCGGGCCGCGGTCCTGACGAGGGCGGCATCCGTCCTCGAGGCGCGTCGCGGTGACCTGATCGAGGTCGCCGCGGCCGAGACGGGAAAGATCTTCGCCGAGGCCGACGTCGAGGTGAGCGAGGCCGTCGACTTCGCGCGCTATTACGCCGCGTCCGCGCACGAACTCGACGCCGTCAGCGGTGCGGTCTTCGTCCCCGCGCGGCTGACGCTCGTCACACCGCCGTGGAATTTCCCGCTCGCCATCCCGGCGGGCGGCGTGCTGGCGGCGCTCGCCGCGGGGTCCGCTGTGGTCTTCAAGCCCGCGCCCCAGGCGCGCCGCTGCGCCGCCGTGCTGGCGGACGCGCTGTGGGATGCCGGGGTGCCGCGCGATGTGCTCGCGCTCGCGGACATCGACGAGGGCGGCCTCGGTCGCCAGCTCGTGGCGCACGACGGCGTGGATCGTGTCATTCTGACCGGCTCGTGGGAGACGGCCGCGCTGTTCCGCTCGTGGCGCCCCGACCTGCCGCTGCTGGCCGAGACGAGCGGCAAGAACGCGATGATCATCACGCCGACGGCGGATCTCGACCTGGCGGCGCGCGACCTCGTCCGCAGCGCTTTCGGGCATGCGGGCCAGAAGTGCTCGGCGGCGAGCCTGGCGATCCTCGTCGGGCCGGTCGCGCGGTCCCGGCGCTTCGCCCGGCAGCTCGTCGACGCGACCGCCTCACTCCGCATCGGGATGCCAGAGGACCCGCGGTCCGACGTCGGCCCCCTCATCGAGCCGCCGACGGGCAAGCTCGCGTGGGCGCTGACGACGCTCGACGACGGCGAGCGCTGGCTCGTGCAGCCCCGGCCCCTCGATGACGAGCGACGCCTGTGGACCCCCGGCATCCGTACCGGCGTGGAAGACGGGTCACGCTTCCACCGCGAGGAGTTCTTCGGACCGGTGCTCGGGATCATGCGCGCACGGTCGATCGAGGACGCGATCGAGCTGCAGAACGCCGTCGACTACGGACTGACCGCGGGGCTCTACACGCAGGACCCCGCGGACCTGGAGCGTTGGCTCGAGAGCGTCGAGGCGGGCAATCTGTACGTCAACCGTGGGATCACGGGAGCGATCGTGCGGCGTCAGCCTTTCGGCGGGTGGAAGCGGTCCTCCGTGGGTGCTGGCACGAAGGCGGGTGGGCCGAACTACCTCATCGGGCTCGGGTCGTGGCGTCCCTCGGCGGGTGGGGCGCGCTCGGCGTCGCTGCACCTGCGGGGACTCGACTCGCGGCTGACCGCGATCATCGAGGCCGCACAGGCCACGCTCGACTACGAGGCCTTCGAATGGCTGCGACGGGCGGCGCTGTCCGACGCGATCTCGTGGGACCGGGAGTTCGGTCAGGTCCGCGACGTCTCGCGGCTGGGTGTCGAGCGCAATCTCTTCCGCTACCGGCCCGTGCCCGTGGCCGTGCGCGCGACGGGCGATGCCGACTGGCGCGCCGTGTTGCGGGTGATCCTCGCGGGTGTCCGCGCCCGTTCGCGCTTCTCGCTGAGCGCCCCGGTTGCCCTGCCGCCGGCCGTGCGGCGCGTTCTCTCGGAACTGAACGTGGACGTGCGTGTCGAGACCGACGCGCAGTGGATCGAGCGGATGGCTGTCCGCCCCGTCGGCGGGTCCGCCCGGTCGGCCGCCACGGCGGACGATGCGCCCCCCGCGCCCGAAACGCGGGCCCGCCTGATCGGATCACCGGCCGCCGTCGTGTCGCTGCGCACAGCGCTCGCCGAAGCCACCGGCGGCAATCCCGACCTCGCCGTGTACACGGATGAGGTGACGACGGCGGCTCGCATCGAGCTGCTGCCGTTCCTGCACGAACAGTCGATCTCGATCACGGCGCACCGGTTCGGTACGCCGGACCCGTGGAGCGAAGCCGTCATCTAGCATCAGCGGCGGAAGCGGACGAACGGTCGGATGCTTCGGACGCCTGGTCGGGCGCCGGCCCTCGGACTCTGCGAGGCTCGAACCGTGACATCGACCCCATCCGTCCCCACCGCTTCCGTTCCCACCGCATCGCCCTCGACCGGATCGAACCCGAACGTCGCGCCCGGGCGCTTCCGCGTGCGCTACGGCGCTCTCGTCGTTGCGATGATGCTCAGCTTCGTCCTCGTGACGGCCGAGTTCCTGCCGAACGGCCTGCTCACCGACATCGCGGCCGGGCTGGGGGTCACGCCGGGTCAGGCGGGACAGATGGTGACGGTGACGGCGCTCGTGGGCCTCTTCGTCGCGCCGACGATCGGTCTGATCTTCCCGCGCCTCGACCGGCGGAACCTGCTGGTCTGGCTGGCGCTCTCGGCCGCTCTGTCCAACGCGATCGTCGCCATCGCGCCCAACCTGCTGCTCGTGCTGGCGGCGCGGTTCCTGCTCGGGGCCGCGATCAGCGGATTCTGGGCCATGTCGATTGCGGTCGCCGCACGTCTCGCCGGCCCCGACAACGTCGGCCGCGGTGTCATGTTCACATCGGCCGGGGTCTCGCTCGCGACAGTAGCCGGGGTGCCGATCGGCGTGCTGATCGGCGAGGCCTTCGACTGGCGGGTCACGTTCGCCGTCTGCGCGGCCGTGACGGGTCTGCTCGCGATCGTGCTGGCGCTGGTGGTGCCGTCGATCCCCGCCGCGACGTCGGCCAGCATCGCGCAGCTGATCGACACGATTCTCCGTCCCGGCGTGGCACTCGGCTTGGCGGGTCACCTTCTGGTCGTCCTGGGGCACTTCATCGCGTACTCGTACGTCCGCCTGGCGCTCGAGCGGATGCCGGATGCCGATGCCACCACGATCGTCGTCCTGCTGGGACTCTTCGGCCTGGGCGGGCTGGTCGGCAACGTGATCGTCGGGATGATCGTCGACCGCACGTACGCGGTGCTGTGCGTCGGCGTGCCCGCCGTGATCGCCCTGATGCTCGCCGGGATGATCGGTCTGTCCGGCTCGATCGTCGCGATCGGCGTCGTCTCCTTCGTCTGGGGCGGCCTGTTCGCGTCCTGGCTCATCATCGTCAACACCTGGGTCGGACACCGGATGCCCGATCGGCTGGAGCCGGGCGGTGGGCTCGTCGTCGTCGGCTTCCAGCTCGCGATCGCCGTCGCCGCGGGCGTCGGCGGCCTGCTGGTCGACGCGAGCGACGTCGTCGCGGTGTACGGCGTGGGGATCGTGGCGCTGCTGGTCGGCGCGGTCCTCTTCGGGCTCGCGAACCGCGTCCCGCGGGCCTCCCGCTCGGTGAACGCTCCCTCCGCGCGCTGAGCGAAACCACGCCCCCGACGAATGGGTGCGCTCTCCCGGGGTCGTCGTTGCGGCCGGACGTTCGCTCAACGACCGAGCGGTGCTGCGATCGTGCCCCGCTGCATCGCGACCCACGTCGAGGGGGTGACGCCGATGTGCTCGCGGAAGCGCCGGCTGAACCCCTCGGTCGAGGCGTATCCGAGTCCGGCGCCGACCTCGGCGACGGATGCCCCCGCGCCCAACATCCGCATGGCGAGGGCCATGCGGGTCTGCGTCACGAACCGGGCCGGAGAGACCCCGTAGTGCTCGCGGAACGCCGCCGCGAATGCCGAGCGTGACATCGCGCCGACGCGCGCGAGAGTGTCGACCGTCCAGGCGCGCCCCGGGTCCGCATCGACGGCGGCGACGACCCGGTCGAGGTGCGGATCACGGTCCGCGGTCGGCCAGCCCCGGGGTGCGCACCCGAGTTCGAACCACACGCGGATGACCTCGAGCAGGAGCATCCGATGCATGAGGAGGCAGATGACCGGATTGCCCGGGCGCGCGACGCCGCTCGGCTCGCCCAGGTGCTGCGCCAGTTCGCCCGCTGCCGGGCCGCGCTCGCGGAAGCCGACCACGGCGAGCATCGAGGGCAGGGCCGCGGCGTGGCGCAGGGATGTCTCGGCCAGTCGCAGGTGCGAGACCACCACGTGGGCGTCGTCGAGGGATTCGAGGTGCAGCACGTCGTCACCGCAGGTGAGGAGCGCGTCGCCGGCGCTCAGGATCTCGTCTGCCCGATGGGTGATGCTCGGGCGCGTGACACAGGCGGTCGCGACCGCGCGCTGCGAGAAGCGCACGGTGCCCTCCAGCACGACGATCAGGGTCATGCCGTCCGTCGCGGTGTGGTGCGCTCCACGTTCCAGCCTCAGGCGGACGGATTCGGCCTCGGTCACCTCGAGCCCGGAGAGCACCTGCGCGAGGCCCTCGGGCTCATTCGACAGATGCGCCGCGGCCTCGTTCGTCCGATGCATCGACACGAGAGCGAGAACCGTCGTGCGGCCGTGGACATTCCCGCGTCCGAGCTCTGCGCCGAATCCGCTCATCCCTGCGCCCGCGACGCTGAGCCTTCGGATAGATAAGGAAATTATCTTTCTAGACCTCGCCCCGTTCACGCATCACGATGTGTGTGGGGGGATGAGGACGCCGTCCGGATTCGGGCTCGACGGCGGGTCTCTCTCGTTGAGTGATCAGCGCACCCCGGCCGCCCGCAATCTGAGCCGGGCGGCCGGGGTGCGCGGTCCTCGGGCGATCGTGGCCTTCGCGGACGCGAGCTTTCGGCCGGGCGAACGGCTATTCGTCCACGGGAACGGTGAAGCCCTCGATCATGCCGAGGATGCTGAGGCCGAACAGCGTCCACTGCCCGCTCGGAACCTCTGCGCCCTCGGGGACCTCGTACATCGGGTGATTCAGACCCTCCGCGGCGCGAATCGCGAAGCCCTCACCGAGCGCCGCCATCGCCTCGGTGAAGTCCACGATCGTCAGCGGCTCACGCATCCGGCGCCCGTAATGCCGCATCAGGGCTCCGTAGAGACCGGCGAATGCGTCGATCGAATCGCGATGACGCACCGCGCTCGCCGCGCGCAGCTCGGGCCACGCACCCGCGGCCGTTCGCAACGCGAGCGCGGTGATGAAGGCGTGCGAGTCACGGGACTCGGGTTCGAGATGGAACTTCGACGAGTAGGTGACCTGGTCGAGCGCCGCCGCACGGACGACCTCTACGAGCGGTCCGTTCGCGGCGAGGATGTCGCGGATCGCGATGTTCGCGCTCGTGACGGGCGGGGCGAAGCGCACGCCGACCATCGCCACCGCGAGGTCGCGATGGAAGTCGTCCTGGTCTGTCCAGATCCGGTAGGCCGCGCCGGTCGTCAGGCCGACGATGCGCAGCACCTCCTGCAGGCGGACGTGCTGCACGCCCGCGGTGACCCCGCGCTCGAGCAGCAGCTGGATGGCGGCCTCGAGGATGAGGCTGCGGGTTTCGTCAGCGGTACGGCGCGTCATGCCCCTACCCTGGCAGGACTCCGCCGCGATAGGCTCCGACTTCTGGATATGTAAACAAAACTTGACACGGCCGTCGGGTCTCGTTAGCGTGGCCAATGTCAATAATTCCTGACATTGGAGTGGATCGTGGTCTACGAAGAACGCAACACCTGGGTCGGGCTCATCGTCAGCGTGGTGGGGCTGACGGTCTATGTGCTGCTCGTGTTGCAGCAGGCGGGGGAGGGGCCACTGACCGATGTCGTGTGGTGGCCGATCATGCTGTGGACGATCCTCGGCAGCATCGTCGCATCGATCGTGATCAGCATCCTCTGGGGGATCCTCGCCGGAGTGCGTGATCGTGACGGCGTCGGGAAGTCCGATCAGCGCGACCGGGACATCGCTCACATGGGCGGCCGGGTCGGCCAGGCGTTCCTGGTGATCGCGGGACTCGGCGTGATCGTGCTGTGCGCCCTCGAGGCGGACTGGTTCTGGATCGCGAACACGATGTTCTTCGGTTTCGCCCTCTCGGCGTTCGTCGGCGGGTTGGCGAGCGTCATCGCCTACCGGCGGGGACTTGCCTGATGGTCAAGCCCACGCGCGTGACCAACTCCATCCGCGCCATCCGCGAGGGGGCCGGGCTCACGCAGGCCGAGCTCGCGGCGCGGATCGGGGTGACGCGACAGACCCTGATCGCCATCGAACAGGGCAAGTATTCGCCGAGTCTCGAGCTCGCGTTCCAGATCGCACGCGTCTTCGGGGTCGGCCTCGACGACGTCTTCCAGTACCCGGCCGATCACGCGGTGAAGGAGCAATCATGACGGATGCAGTGGACACCTCTTCCATGGCCGCCTGGTGGCAGTCCGCGTACGGCGGTCCCGAGGTCGTGAAGCGCGAGCGGACGCCTGTGCCCGAGCCGGGCGCGGGCGAGGTGCTGCTGCGGGTGCGGGCAACGGCGCTGCATGCCGGTGACGTGCACGTCATGCGCGGGGAACCCGTGTTGGTGCGGGCGTTCTTCGGGCTCCGTCGGCCGCGGATCGCGACACGGGGCATGGATGTCGCCGGAACTGTCGTCGGCCTCGGGCCCGGGGTGGCGGGGCTCGCGGTGGGCGACGAGGTCGTCGGCGAGATACCCGGCGGTGGGCTGGCCGAGTACGTGATCGCACCGGCCGCGCGGGTTGTGGCACGGCCGGAGTCGATCGATGCGGTGACCGCGGCCGCCGTGCCCGTCTCTGCGGGTACGGCGTGGCAGGCTCTCGATCTTGCGGGCGATCGGGCGGGTTCGGGCCGCCGGGTGCTCGTCATCGGCGCGAGCGGCGGGGTCGGTACCTACACGGTTCAGCTCGCCGCCCTCCGCGGTGCCGAGGTCTGGGCGATCTGCGGTGCCCGCAACGAGCGGCTGGTCGCCGACCTCGGCGCGATACGCACGTTCGACTACGCGCGCGTGGACGCCGGAGCATCGCCGCCAGAATTGCCCGCGGCATCCTTCGACGCCGTCATCGACATCGTCGGCGCGGCACCGTTACGTGCGCTCCGCCGACTGGTGGCGCCCGGGGGGTGCGTCGTGATGGTGTCGGGCGAGGGCGGGCGAATCCTCGGCCCGATCGGGAGGATGCTGCGCGCCGGGCTGCTCTCGCTGGGTCGCGGCCCCCGACTCCAGCCGCTCGCGGCGACGGCGAAGCCCGCGATCACCCGGCAGCTGCTCGCGCTCGTGGGGGAGGGCCGGTTGCACCCCGTGATCGAGCGGACGTATCCCCTGTCCGACGCGGGAGCGGCGCTCGCGCACGTCGACGCGCGCCACACGGTCGGCAAGGTCGTCGTCACGGTGCCCTGAGCTGCCGTCCCCGCTCGCGAGAGGACGCCAACATGCCGTGAAGCCTCGCGCCCGCGCGGCATGTTGCGTCGTCTCGGCGGGATGTTGCGGTGTGCCGGGCTGTCGCGCTGGTGGGGTGGTGATCGCGCTCCACCGCCCGGGGTGAGAGAATGCCCGTGGCGTGTTCGAGTCGACCTTTCCTCGCAGTTCCCCCGGGAGCCCGAGTCGAAGGGCCGCCGAACCTCAGGACAGCGTCCGCCGCACCTCTACCCCAGGAGCAGAGATGTCGACGCACCCCGTTTCTCCCGCAACAGTCCCCGCAGACGAGCCCACGACCCAGACACCGGATGCAGGCCGCACCGCGCAGCACCGCCGGTACCTGATGTGCCGGCCGGATCACTTCACGGTCAGCTACAGCATCAACCCCTGGATGCGGCCGGAGCGGCCCACCAACACCGAGACGGCCCTGCGGCAGTGGCAGACCCTTTATGACACGTACATCTCGCTCGGGCACGAGGTCGAGCTGATCGATCCCGTTCCGGGCCTGCCCGACATGGTCTACACGGCCAACGGCGGATTCCTGATCGACGGCATCGCGTACGGCCCGAAGTTCCGGTTCGCCGAGCGTGCGCCCGAGGGAGCGCACTTCGACGCCTGGTTCGCCGCCCACGGGTTCGCACTCGTCGAGGCCGTCGAGGTCAACGAGGGCGAGGGCGACTTCCTCCTCGTCGGCGATACGATCCTCGCAGGCACCGGCTTCCGCTCGACCGGCGACAGCCACCGCGAGGTCGGCGAGGTCTTCGGACGCGAGGTCGTGAGCCTGACGCTCACGGACCCGCGGTTCTACCACCTCGACACCGCGATCGCCGTGCTCGATCCCGTGCAGGGAGCCGAGCGGGGAGGACCCGATCACGCGAACATCGCCTACCTGCCGCAGGCGTTCGATGCCGCGAGCCAGGCGATCCTCGCCGAGCGCTACCCCGACGCGATCCGCGTCTCGGAGGCCGACGGAGACGTCTTCGGGCTGAACTCGGCCAGCGACGGCCTGAACGTGCTGATCTCGCCGCGGGCCACCGGCTTCGAGGCCCAGCTGCGCGAGCGGGGCTACAACCCGATGCTGATCGACCTGTCCGAACTGCTGCTGGGCGGCGGCGGTATCAAGTGCTGCACGCTGGAACTGCGCGGCGCGGACGAGCAGAGGGGACGACGGTCATGACGAATCTCGACACCGCGAGCATCCGGGTGGTGACGCTCGAAGACGAACACCTCGCCCACAACTACCACCCGCTGCCGGTCGTGATCGCGCGGGGCGAGGGCGCGTGGGTGACGGATGTCGAGGGCAAGCGTTACCTCGACCTGCTGTCGGCCTACTCGGCGCTCAACTTCGGCCACGGGCATCCGGCGATCCTCGAGGCCGCGCGCGAGCAGCTCGGGCGCCTGACGCTGACGAGCCGGGCGTACCACAACGACCGGCTCGGGCCCTTCGCCGCCGCCCTCGCCGATCTCGCCGGCAAGGACATGGTCTTGCCGATGAACACGGGCGCCGAGGCCGTCGAGACGGGCATCAAGGTCGCGCGGGCGTGGGGGTATCGCGTCAAGGGCATCGCCCCGGATGCCGCGACCATCATCGTCGCCGACGGCAACTTCCACGGCCGCACGACGACGATCGTCGGCTTCAGCGACGATCCGCAGGCGCGCAGCGACTTCGGGCCGTTCGCGCCGGGCTTCGTGAGCGTCCCCTTCGGGGACGCCGCCGCGATCGAGGCCGCGATCGACGAGAACACCGCGGCCGTGCTGATCGAGCCGATCCAGGGCGAGGCGGGCGTCATCGTCCCGCCCGAGGGATACCTCCGCGCGGTGCGCGAGATCACCGAGCGCCACGGGGTCCTGATGATCGCGGACGAGATCCAGTCGGGTCTGGGCCGCGTCGGCACGACCTTCGCCTGCGATCGCGAGGGTGTCGTGCCCGACGCGTATCTGCTCGGCAAGGCGCTCGGCGGAGGCGTCCTGCCCCTCTCGGCGGTTGTGGCGAACGCCGACGTGCTGGGCGTCATCCGGCCCGGTGAGCACGGATCGACGTTCGGCGGCAACCCGCTCGCCGCCGCCGTGGGCCTGCGGGTGGTCGAGATGCTCGAATCGGGCGAGTTCCAGGAGCGCGCCCTGGCGCTCGGTGAGCACCTCGGAGCGCGGCTCGAAGACCTGGTCGGCTCGGGCGTCACGGCGATCCGCCGGGCGGGGCTGTGGGCCGGCGTCGACATCGATCCGGCCGTCGGCACGGGGCGCGACATCGCCGAGCGTCTGCTCGCGCGCGGCGTGCTCGTGAAGGACACGCACGGGCAGACGATCCGGATGGCCCCGCCGCTCGTGGTGCGCGCGACCGAGCTCGACTGGGCGGTCGAGCAGCTGCGGGTCGTGCTCGCCGACTGACGCCTTCCGGTTCATGCTCGACATCGAGTGCGCCGCTTACTCGCGAGCCCGCCGGTGACCTACCGCGTGGAACGGGCTATCTCGGTGACAACCGGCGCACTCGGCGGGTCGCGCAGCCTCGACGAGTGAGACTCAGCTGACGCGGATGCTCAGCTCATCCCAGCCCGTCGCCCCATCGGGCACGACGCCCTGCACGTCGCTCGTCTGCGTCTCGCCATCGACGTTCGTCGCGCGGCAGCGGATCGTGTGCTCGCCGGATGTCGCGGCCCACGTCAGGCTCCACTGCACCCACGTGTCGTCCGAGATCGCGGTGGCGAGCGTCGCGTCCTGCCAGTCGCCGCCGTCGATCTGGACCTCGACACCCGAGACCCCGACGTGCTGCTGCCAGGCGACCCCGGCGATCACGGTGTCACCCGCCGCGAGCACCGAGCCGGTGCGGGGGACGTCGATGCGCGACTGCAGCTTGACCGGGCCCCGTTCGGACCATCCGCGGTCGGTCCAGTAGGCGGTCGCGTCCGCGAAGGTGGTGACCTCCATCTCGACGACCCACTTCGTCGCCGACACGTAGCCATACAGGCCCGGAACCACCATGCGCACCGGGAAGCCGTGCTCGGCGGGCAGCGGCTGCCCGTTCATCCCGACCGCGAGGATGGCGTTGCGATCGTCGGTCAGCGCCTCGATCGGGCTGCTGGCCGTGAATCCGTCGACCGACCGCGACAGCACCATGTCTGCACCCGCTTTCGGGCGCGCGCGTTCGAGCAGTTGGCGGATCGGATAGCCGAGCCACAGAGCATTGCCGATCAGATCGCCGCCCACCTCGTTCGAGACGCAGGTCAGGGTCGTCACGCTCTCTTCCAGGGGCAGCGCGAGCAACTCATCCCAGCCGATCGTGACCTCTTGCTCCACCATGCCGTGGATGCGCAGCGACCACTCCGCGGGGTCGACCTGCGGCACGATCAGGGCCGTATCGATGCGATAGAACCGGTCGTTCGGGGTGATGACGGGCGTCAGCCCCTCGATGTTCAGCTCGGCACCGGCCGGGACCGGTGCGGCCGTCGTCGAGGGGGTCGGCAGGCGGATGGCGTCACGGACGGCCGTCGCGGCCCGACTCCCGGCACGCGCCGCGCTCGAGCCGAGGGCGGCGAGTGCGCCGATGGCCGCCGCGCCACCGCTCCAGATGAGGAACGAGCGGCGATCCGGCTCAGACGTGCGCGTCGGCGCCTGGCGAGTCGTCGCGTCATCCGCCGCATCCGTCGCGCTGGCGGTCGAGCGCGCGGGCAGGCGCCGGATGAGCATGCCGAGCGCGATGGCCGCGGCCGCGGCCGAGACCACCGAGGGGACCCACGACGCTCCGGTGGCGTTTGCCCGCGTCATCGCGGCCACCGCCCCGAACGCCCCGAGCGCGAGGACGATCACGCGACCCCACGGTGGTCGTCGTGCCTCGAGCAGTCCGGCCGCCGCGGCGATGAGGGCGAGGACGATCGCGATCCCGGTCAGAAGGGCGATCTTGTCGAGCGTGCCGAACAGCGCGATCGCGAGGTCCTTGGCCCACGGCGGGGCGAGGTCGATCATGAGCGAGCCGATGCTCGCGGTCGGGCTCGCCGTGGGCGAGAAGATCGCCGCCGCCAACTCGCCAAGTCCGGCGCCGAACGCGACCGCCGCGACGCCCGCCCATCCTGCCGATACGCGGCCCGGCGCGCGGTCGCTGTGCGTCATGGTGAGAGCTTACGTGCGGTTTCGCGGGGCTGGGCGGTGCGTTTGCCGTGAGCCTCGAGCCAGCGCGGGGCCGCGCCGCGACCGAAACATCTCGGCAACACGGCCGGGGCTAGGCTCGGGGCATGGGAGACCTTTTCGACGGCTACGGCTCGACTCTTGCGCCGCGGAAGACAGCCGAGGGCCTTCCCGCCTATGACGAGATGTTCGGCGGACCGGAGCATCCGGGTGCCCTCGCCGAGTCTCGCCAGGCGTATCGCGAGCTCTATCAGGCGCTCGCGCGGATGACCCAGGAAGAGCTGCGCGGACGCACCGATTCGCTCGCGAGCTCGTACCTTGCACAGGGGGTGACGTTCGACTTCGCGGGTGAGGAGCGCCCGTTCCCCCTCGATGCGGTTCCGCGCATCATCGACTTCGACGAGTGGTCGCATGTCGAGGCCGGCATCAAGCAGCGCGTTCGCGCCCTCGAGGCGTTCCTGGACGACGCGTATGGACGGCAGAACTGCGTGCGCGACGGGGTGATCCCCGCGCAGCTCATCGCGTCGTCACAGTACTTCTATCGGCAGGCCCACGACATCCATGCCGCCAACGGCGTACGCATCCAGGTTTCGGGAATCGATCTGATCCGCGACGAGCACGGCCAGATGCGCGTGCTCGAAGACAACGTTCGCGTGCCGAGCGGCGTCAGCTACGTCATCTCGAACCGTCGGGTCATGGCGCAGACGCTTCCGGAACTCTTCGTCTCGATGCGGGTTCGCCCCGTCGGTGACTATCCGAACAAGCTGCTCGCCGCACTGCGTGCTTCCGCCCCGCCCGGGATCGACGAGCCGAACGTCGTCGTCCTCACGCCCGGCGTCTACAACTCGGCGTACTTCGAGCACACGCTGCTCGCCCGCCTGATGGGTGTCGAGCTCGTCGAGGGTCGCGACCTGCTGTGCGCCGGCGGCAAGGTCTTCATGCGCACGACCCGCGGTCCCCGCCGGGTCGACGTCATCTACCGCCGCGTCGACGACGACTTCCTCGACCCCCTGCAGTTCCGGGCCGACTCGATGCTGGGCGCCCCCGGGCTGATGCTCGCGGCGCGCCTGGGCAACGTCACGATCGCGAACGCGGTCGGCAACGGCGTCGCCGACGACAAGCTGCTCTACACGTACACGCCGGACCTGATCCGCTACTACCTCTCGGAAGAGCCGATCCTGCCGATCGTCGACACCTGGCGGCTGGAAGACCCGGGTGCCCTCGAAGAGGTCCTCGATCGTCTGCCCGAGCTCGTCGTGAAGCCGGTCGACGGCTCCGGCGGCAAGGGGCTGGTCGTGGGTCCGGATGCCTCGCGCGCAGAACTCGATCAGCTGCGCAAACGCCTGATCGCCGACCCGCGCGGCTGGATCGCGCAGCCGGTCATGATGCTCTCGACCATCCCCACTCTCGTGGAGGACGGGATGCGACCGCGTCACGCCGACCTGCGCCCCTTCGCCGTCAACGACGGCGACGACATCTGGGTGCTGCCGGGAGGGCTCACGCGGGTCGCCCTGCCGGAGGGTCAACTCGTGGTCAACTCCAGCCAGGGCGGCGGCTCGAAGGACACCTGGATCGTCGGCGGTTCCGCCCCGACGCACGTCGAGTACGGGCAGGGGCACGGCATGGCCGGGCTCGTGGCCGACCAGGCGGCGACCGTCACCGAGTCGATCTCGATCATCTACGCCGAGGACGGCGACGAGGAGCAGTCCGAGGTGACCCATTCGCCGCAGGACCGTCCGCGCAGCCGCGTCGAACAGCAGGAGCAGCAACAACAGGGCGAGGACGGTGCCTCATGCTGAGCCGCATCGCGGAAAGTCTGTTCTGGATCGGCCGTTACATCGAGCGCAGCGACGGCACCGCCCGCATCCTCGACGTGCACCTGCAGCTTCTGCTCGAAGACCCGTGGATCGACGAAGAGACGGCCTGCCGCGCCATGCTCACGGTCATGGGTTCGACGGCGCCGGCAGCCGCCGAGAGCGTCCGCCGCGAAGACGTGCTTTCGCGGCTTGCGGTCGATCGGATGAACCCCGCGAGCATCGCCTATTCGCTCACCGCGGCTCGGGAGAATGCCCGTCGTGCCCGCGAGATCGTCTCGACCGAGCTCTGGGAGGTCCTGAACACCACGAGCGCCCGGATGCCTCGCCGCCTGCAGACCGACAAGGTGCACGAGTTCTTCCAGTGGGTGCGCGAGCGTGCGGCCCTCGCGACAGGCATCGTCGATTCTTCGACGAGCCGAGACGAGTCGTGGCAGTTCTTCACCCTCGGGCGAAGCATCGAGCGCGCCGACATGACGGCACGTCTGCTCGCGACGCGGTCGCTGACCGAGGCATCCGGTCCGTCGTGGACGACGATCCTGCGATCGTGCGGCGCCTACGAGGCGTATCTGCGGACGTACCGCGGCATGCCGAGTGCGAAGAACGCCGCCGAATTCCTTCTGCTCGACCGCCTGTTCCCGCGATCGATCATTTACTCCATCCAGCGTGCCGAGGATTGCATGAGCGCCATCGACCCCCGCGAAGACCGCGTCGGTCACTCCAACAGTGTGCTGCGCGCACTGGGACAGATCCGCAACGACCTCGAATACCGCCCGATCGGCGAGATCCTCGGGGAGCTGCCCCGGCACATGGATCGCGTCCAACGCGTCACGCGCGAAGCCTCCGAGGCGATCCGCGCCCGGTTCTTCCCGACGCAGGCCGAGCCGAGCTGGATCGGGGAGATCTCGTGAAGCGCCTCAGGATCGAGCACGCCACGGGTTTCTCGTATCCGGGGGACGTCTCGGCGTCGTACAACGAGGCACGGATGCTTCCCGGGACGACCGACAGCCAGTTCGTGCTGAGCTCGTCGCTCGACATCGAGCCCTCGACATCCGTCAACACCTACGTCGACTACTTCGGCACGCGCGTCAGCGCTTTCGATGTGCTCTCGCCCCACGCGAACCTGCAGATCACGGCCCGCAGTCTGGTGGAGGTGCGACCGCGGCCCATCGAGCACAGCGGCATCACCTGGGAGCGGCTCGCGGTGGAGGCGGCGCGGTCGATCGAGACGGTCGAGCAGCTAACGCAGACGAATCGCACGATGCCACACCCGGATGTCGCCGAGATCGCGCAGACGATCGCGTCGCGGCACGACGATCCGGGGCGTGCGGCCCACGACATCGTCGTCGCGATCGGCGACGCCGTCGAATACATGTCCGGGGTCACCGGCGTGCACTCCACGGCCGTCGAAGCCTGGGAGGCCCGCAAGGGCGTGTGTCAGGACATGGCGCACATCGCGCTCGGCGCGCTGCGTTCGGTCGGCATCCCCGCCCGCTACGTCTCGGGTTATCTGCACCCCAAGCCCAACGCCGAGGTCGGTGTGGCCGTGACCGGCGAGTCGCACGCCTGGGTCGAATGGTTCGCGGGGGAGTGGCAGGGATTCGACCCGACGAACAACATCGAGATCGGTGACCGTCACGTGCTGGTGGGACGGGGGCGCGACTACAACGACGTGCCGCCGTTGCGCGGTGTGTACGCCGGCCCGTTCAAGAGTCAGCTGTTCGTTCGCGTGACGATCACCCGCGAGGCCTGAGTCTCCGACTCAGTGGTCGCGGAGCGCGCGAATCAGCTCGTTCTTTCTCTTGCTCGAGTACCCGGACAGGCCGAGCTCTTTCGCGCGCTTCTTCAGCTGGGGCACCGTCCAGTCGTCGTAGCTTCCTGCCTGGCCGCCCTTGCCGCCGACGTTCGACCGGCCCGCTTTCGTGCCGCCAGCGGCGTTGGAGATGCGTGCGGCTTTCTCTTTCGAGGCGCCGTCCTCACGGAGCGCCTCGTACATCTCGGGATCCTTCAGCCGGGAGTCCTTATCGCGCGGCATGACCATCTCCTTTACGTGTCGCGGATTCTCGTAAGACGATCACGAAATCACGTCGCCCAGGCGCGGTGAAGGCACTTGACAAGGCCCGATCGACACGTCGGGTGCGAATCGATGGTGATGCGGAATGCGTCAGGCCTGAATCGGGTTCGCCGCCGTCACGACCGAGATGGGCCGTGTCTGGTCCATCTCGAGGCCGAAGCGGCGCGTGCGATGGCGGTGCAGCCGACCGGAGGCGAGGAGCCAGATCACGCCGATGACGAAGGCGGCGAGCCCCGCGGCGGAGCCGACCAGGATCGCCGAGCGTGGACCGAATTCGGCAGCGACCAACCCGACGATGGGGGCGCCGATCGGGGTACCGCCCATGATCACCGCGAGATAGAGGGCCATGACCCGTCCGCGCAGGCTCGGGTCGGTCGTCGTCTGCACGTAGCCGTTGGCGGTCGTCAGCATCGTGACGATCGACACCCCGACGAGGACCTGCGTCGCCGCGTACGTCCAATACGTCGGCATCAGAACGGATGTCGCGGATGCCAGGGCGAATCCCAGCGTCGCCAGCACGACGACCCTCAGCCGGGCGCGATCGCGCCGCGCAGCCAGCAGAGCGCCCACGACCGATCCGATCGCCAGGATCGACGAGAGCAGCCCGAAACCGTCCGCTCCCTGCCTGAACTCGAGCGCCATCGTCGATGCGAAGATCGGGAAGTTCATGCCGAAGGCGCCGACGAGTAAGACCATGACGAACACGATGACGAGATCCGGACGTTTGCGCACGTAGCGGAATCCGTCGGCAAGCCGCGTTCCCGCGTGCGAGACGGCGCGCGGGACGAGCTCGCTCGGACGGATCAGCAGAAGGGCCATCACGGTCGCGAGGAACGTTCCGGCATTGACGAGGAAGACCCATCCCGTGCCGATCGCGACGATCATGACGCCGGCCACAGCGGGGCCGATCAGGCGGGCGCCGTTGAACGATGCCGCATTCAGGGCGACGGCGTTGGATGCGTTCTCGCGCGAGACGAGATCGGTCACGAACGTCTGCCTGGCCGGATTGTCGAAGGCCATGACGACGCCGAGCGCGAGGGCGAAGGCGTACATCAGCGGCAGTGTCATCGCGCCGACGAGCAGCAGCACGCCGAGCGCGATCGCCAGCATGAGCAGGATGCTCTGGGTGAGCATCAGCAGATGCCTGCGCTCGAAGCGGTCGGCGACCCAGCCCGTCACGCTCACCAGCAGCAGCGGCGGGCCGAACTGCAGCGCCATCGTGATGCCGACAGCGGCGGCATCGTTGTCGGTCAGCTGCGTCAGAACGACCCAGTTCTGGGCCGTGGACTGCATCCAGGCGCCCACGTTCGACACCATCGCGCCGATGAACCAGACCCGGTAGTTGAATACCGAGAAGGAGCGAAACATGGCGCTCATCGGTCGGCGATCCGTGCCAGCAGCCCGGCGGCTTGGGCGAGAGTCACCCGCTCGGCGGGGGTGAATTCCGACAGAGCAGCCTCGAGCCAAGCGTCGCGCAGGCGCGCGGTCTCGGTGACGACGTCGCGCCCCGCATCGCTCAGGGCGATGTTCACCTTGCGCCGATCCGTGTCGTCGGGTGTGCGGGTGATGTATCCCCACTCCTCCAGGCAGTTGACCGTGCGATTCATGGAGGGCGCCGAGACGCGCTCGCGCTCGGCGAGTTCGCTCAGGGTGTGCGGGCCCTTGAGCCGGAGCCAGCCGAGTACGGCGATCTGCCCGTCGCTCATCGTGTCGACGGCGCGTTCGGCGCGGAGGCGACGCGAGAACCGTAGGACGGCCATCCGCAGGTTCGACGCCTGTTCGTCGAGACCGGGCGTGGCGGCGGATGCGGCGGCGGATGCGGCGACATCGGTTCCGGTAGACACGATCGTTAGTCTAGCTCATTACCTTTGCTAACGAAATGGGCCACGGATGCGTCCCACGCTTCAGCCTGTCGCGACAGCGTCCCCCTCGGCCCGGTCGAGCTCTTCGGGCTTGCGGCCGGAGCCGAGGGCCAGAGTCGCGACCAGACCCACGGCGAGGAATCCCGCCGCCGTGAAGGCCGCCAGGCGTGTGCCATCCGAGAACGCCTCACGCGCAGCGTCCTGATACGGCGCCGTCTCGGGGTTCTGGCCCAGTCCGGCGATCGCACCACCCGCCGAGTCGACGACGGCACTCACCAGCTGATCGCGTGCGGCGGCGGGCACTCCGGCGTCATCGAGCTTGGCGCCCAAGATCCCTGCCGTGCTCGTGAAGAGCACCGTTCCGAGGATCGCGATTCCGAGCGCCGAACCGACCTGCCGCGCCGTGGACTGCGTGCCCGAACCCTGCCCGGACAGGGCCACGGGTACGTCCTGCAGGATGACGCCGGTCAGCTGCGCCGTCGCCAATCCCACCCCGAAGCCGTAGACGAACAGAGCGGGGAGCAACCATCCCCACGCGGCATCGGGGGCGATGATCACGGCCGCCCAGGCAACACCGATGAGCTCGGCGAGGATGCCGACCCGCACGACGACGACCGGGCGGATGCGCCCCGAGGTCGACGCCGCGACCCCGCTGGCGACGAACGACCCGACCGCGAGCGCGAGCAGCACGAGCCCCGTCTGGAGCGCGTCGAAGCCGAGGACGAACTGCAGCCACAGCGGAAGCGAGAGGATCAGCCCGAACTCGCCCAGTGCGATCACGAGCGCAGCGATATTGCCGTTGCGGAACGATCCGATGCGGAAGAGCGAGAGCTCCAGGAGAGAGGCACGATCGTGACGTCGCCGATAGCGGCTCCAGAGCAGGAACGCGACGAGCGCGAGCGCGGCGACCAGGAAGGCAACCGGCACGGGAGACAGTGGGCCCGGTCAGGTCCACCCCGCGATCGAGAACGGTCGATCGCTCGACCACCACCCGTAGGTGCGCCCCTCGATCAGACCGAAGACGAGTGGGCCGAACAGCAGCACCGACAGGGCGGCCCCCACGATATCGAGCCCACGACGCACCGGCTCGCGTGACTCCTCGATCGTCAGGAAGACGCCGACCAGGATGATGAGCCCCAAGGGAACGTTGATGCCGAAGGCCCAGCGCCACGAGAACGCCGTGGTGAGCCAGCCGCCGAGCAGCGGGCCGAGCGCGGCCATCCCCCCGATCGTGGACCCCCACACCGCGAACGCGATGCCGCGCTCGCGGCCGCGGAAGGTGGCGTTGATGAGCGACAGAGTCGTCGGCAGGATCATCGCGCCGCCGATGCCCTGCACCAGGCGAGCCAGGATCAGCAGGCGTCCGTCGGGGGCGAGGGCCGCGAAGACGGATGCGAGGGCGAAGATCACGACGCCGATCAGCATGAGGCGGCGTCGACCGACGCGGTCGGCGAGGCTGCCGAACAACAGCAGGAGGGAGGCGAAGACGAGCGTGTACGCCTCTTGTACCCACTGCACCTCGGTCGAACTGATCTTCAATTCGTCGACGATCGAAGGCACGGCCACGTTGACGATCGTCGAGTCGACGATGATCAGCGAGACCGCGAGGCTGATGAATACGAGTCCTACCCAGCGGCGGTTGGAACGGTCGATCATGGGGGCGCTTTCTCGCGGGAACGGCGTGACTCTACACCCGGGTGTGCGGGTGCTTCCGCCAGTAGAGTCGACGACATGCCGGAGTACACCGACGACCACGGCGTTGCGATCGTCTACGACGTTCACCCCGCGATGACCGCCCCCCGCGCCGTCGTGCAGTTGCTCCACGGCGTGGGTGAGCACGCGGGTCGCTACGGCGCCCTGATCGCGCAACTCACCGCGAACGGTTACACCGTTTACGCCGACGACCACCGTGGTCACGGGCGCACGGGACTTCGCCAACACGGCGACCCGGCCCACCTCGGTCGGCTGGGTCGTGGCGGCATGCCCGCGGCTGTCGCCGCACTGCGGCAGTTCACCGAGCTGATCCGCACCGAGAATCCGGACCTTCCGCTCGTGCTCCTCGGACATTCCTGGGGATCGTTTCTCGCCCAGATGCTCGTCAACGACGACCCCGAGGCTTACGACGCTGTCGTGCTGACGGGCACTGCGCTGCGGTGGCCGGGGTCGCTGAACGCGGGAGCGCTCAACGCGCCGTGGAAGGGCCCGGATGCGACGGGCCGCGAATGGCTGTCGTCCGACCCCGCCGTAGGCGAGGCCTTCGGCGCCGACCCCCTCACGACAGACCGGCCCCTGCTCGCGTTGTTCGGCCCGATCGACGCCGCGCGCCTGTTCGGTCGGCCCCGAAAGGGCCTGCGCGGGCGACGCGCGTCCGACCTCCCGGTGCTGATCATGGTCGGGCGTGAGGACACGGTCGGGGGCGCGACCTCCGCGCACCGGCTGGCCCGTGCCTATCGCGAGCGCAGCGGGTTCGATGACATCACGACGCTCGTCTACCCGGGTGCGCGGCACGAGGTTTTCAACGAGGTGCGGCAGGCCGACGTGCGCGCCGATCTGCTGGCCTGGCTCGACGCGCGCTTCGCGGTCCGCGACTGACGGGGTGTTTCGGCTCGAGCCCGCAGACCTCGTTCGACGACCGGGGGAGCCGCACGCCTAGTCTGGATCCATGCACGGCGAATACAAGGTTCCGGGCGGCAAGCTCGTCGTCGTCGATCTCGAGGTCCGCAACGGCCTGATTTCTGATTTTCACCTGGCCGGTGACTTCTTCCTCGAACCCGACACGGCGCTCGAAGCCATCGACGCCGCGGTGCGAGGCCTGCCCGAGACCGCGGATGCCACGACGATCGCGGCGGCGGTGCGCGCGGCGCTTCCCCCCGAGACGCAGATGCTCGGATTCACGCCCGAGGCCGTCGGCACGGCCGTGCGCCGCGCGCTGGTGGTCGCGCCCGGCTGGAGCGACTTCGACTGGGAGGTCTTGCACGAGACCGCCGTCTCTCCGCGCATGAACCTCGCGCTCGACGAAGTGCTCACGGCCCGCGTCGGCGAAGGGCGGCGACGGCCCAGCCTCCGCATCTGGGAGTGGAACGAGTCCGCCGTCGTCATCGGCTCGTTCCAGTCGCTGCGCAACGAGGTCGATCCCGAGGGCGCGGCGCGCCACGGGTTCGATGTCGTCCGTCGCATCTCGGGCGGTGGCGCGATGATGATGGCCGCGGGTCAGATCATCACGTACTCGCTCTACGTTCCGGCCGCCCTCGTCTCGGGCATGACCTTTGCCGACTCCTACGCCTTCCTCGACGACTGGGCGCTGCAGGCGCTCCGCTCGCTCGGCATCGACGCGACGTATCAACCCCTGAATGACATCGCCAGCCCGACGGGGAAGATCGGTGGCGCGGCCCAGAAGCGCCTCGCGAACGGCGGGGTGCTGCACCACGCGACGCTCAGCTATGACATCGACGGCGAGATGATGACCGAGGTGCTGCGTATCGGTCGCGAGAAACTGAGCGACAAGGGCACGGTCTCGGCGGCGAAGCGCGTCGATCCTCTGCGCCGCCAGACGGGGCTCCCGCGCGAGGCGGTCATCGACCGCTTCGTCGAGACGTTCACACGCCTCTATGGCGCCGAGTCGGGACATATCACCCCCGAGGAATATGCCGAGGCGGAGGCGCTGGTGGAGTCCAAGTTCGCAACGGACGCCTGGCTGCGTCGGGTTCCGTGAGCGGTGCGGAGGCCGAAGCATCCGTCACCGTCGTCCACGACGACAACCTGGCGGCCATGGCCGGGATGCCGGATGCCTCGTTCACACTCGTCTACCTCGACCCGCCGTTCAACACGGGCCGGGTGCAGGGTCGGGCCGTGCACACGTCTCGTCGATCCTCGTCCGACAGCGCCGTTCCGGCGGACGGTGGACCCGTCTTCCGGGGGTTCCACGGCCGCGACTACGAACGTGTCGTGGGCCTGCTGCGCTCGTACGACGACCGCTTCGTCGACTACTGGGACTTCCTCGTGCCCCGCCTCGCCGAGGCCTGGCGCCTGCTCGCGGCGGACGGCACGCTCTATCTGCACCTCGACTACCGTGAGGCGCATTACGCCAAGGTCGCGCTCGACGCCCTCTTCGGGCGCGACTGCTTCTTGAACGAGATCATCTGGGCCTACGACTACGGGGCGAAGTCGCGCAGCCGGTGGCCCACCAAGCACGACACGATCCTGGTCTACGTCAAGGACCCGGCGAACTACGTCTTCGACTCCGACGCGGTCGACCGCGAGCCGTACATGGCTCCGGGACTGGTGACACCCGAGAAGGCCGCGCGCGGGAAGCTGCCGACGGATGTCTGGTGGCACACCATCGTGCCCACGACGGGGCGTGAGAAGACCGGCTACCCGACTCAGAAACCCGAGGGGATCCTGCGCCGGATCGTCGCGGCCTCGACCCGGCCCGGGGACGCCGTGCTCGATCCGTTCGCGGGCAGCGGCACGACGGGCGCCGTCGCCCAGGCCCTCGGCCGGCGCGCGGTGCTCATCGACCACAATCCCGACGCGATCGAGGTGATGGCGAACCGGATGCCGCGGGCGAATGTCCGTCGTCAGCCCAGGGCGGCCACCGAGGCGTAGGCGTCCACCACGACGTCCGGCGCGGCACTCCCGACGTCGAAGATCCGCGTCGGCCCGCGTCGGCCCTCGGGTGCCGGCGCCCAGCCCGGGCTGCCGTCGCGGACGAACGCAACGGCCGAGCCATGCATGGCATCGGCAAGCGCGCGCGGGGGAGCGTCGCCCGCGATGGCGGTCACGCGCGGCGCATCGAGGACGTCGAACACGAACGGCACGTCGAGGCAGTGCATGGCGATGCCGTGCGTGGGAGAGGCCCACGAGAGTCGGTACAGCCACGTCGGTGCGGTCGACGCATCCGTTCCTCGCGCCCCGGTGCTGTCGACCCCGGCTGCGCGCGCATCGGCAACCCGCGCGACGCCCGCGCGGAACGTATGGTCGCTCACGTACCGACCGACGAGCCTGCCGGTGCCGCGCCGACGGACCGCGCGATTGTCGGTGAGGTAGGCGGAGGCCACGCGGCGCGGCGCGCCGAGAGCCGCCAGCGCCAGGCGTGCGGGAACGAAGCGGAGGATCTTCGATCCCATCGTGATCATCGTGAACTCGTCGTCGTTCGCGCCGACGACGAGGCTCTTGTCGGCGCCGACGCCCGCGCGCAACGACTCGAGCGTCGGACGAAGGATCAGCTCTCCGTCGATGACCGGACCGAGCCCGACTCCGTCGCGCAACAGCGCCCGCACGACCGCGAGTCCCTTGGTGTTCGGCTCCTGTACCGCGCCCTCTTGCATCGCGACGATCCGATCGGGGTCCACGGAGGCGAAGCCGCCCCGTTCGGCCGTGACGTCGAGGTGGTCGGCGAGGCGCCCGCCGATCGCGCGGGCGCGATCCGCCGCGATGTCCCCCAGTGCGGGGGACGAACACCACACCTGTTGGAACAGGTGTTGCGCCGCAGGCATCCCGAGGAGCGTCAGCACCGCCCCACCTCCGGCCGACTGTCCGGCGATCGTGACGCGGTCCGGGTCGCCGCCGAAGAAGCCGATGTTCTCGCGCACCCACTCGAGCGCCGCGATCCAGTCCCGCACGGCCCTGTTCTGCGGTGCCCCGTCGATCCACCCGAACCCGTCGAAGCCCAGGCGATACGACAGGGTCACCGTCACGACGCCGTCGCGGGCGAACGCGGCGCCATCGAACCAGGGGCTGGCAGGCGAGCCCGTCGTGTAACCGCCGCCGTGGATCCAGACCCACACGGGAAGACCCGAGCCGGGGTCGGCGGCGGGAGTGAAGACGTTCACATTGAGGGTCGCGTCACCGGGGACGGGAGGCTCGGGGATCAGGGTCGTATCGCCGAAGTCGCGGCGCAGCGGCGTCGGACCGTTCGTCGAGGCATCCCGGATGCCATTCCACGGGCGTGGCGGGACCGGAGACGCGAAACGCCGGTCACCGACGGGCGGTTCGGCGTAGGGGATGCCGAGATAGGCCTCGCCCCCGCGGTGCCAGATGCCGCGCACCGGTCCCTGCAGCGTCCGAGTCTCGGGAGCAGACGAGCTCACCGCGCCGTCACCGGCCGGGGGTCGAGCGCGGCGAAGAGGGCTTCGATCGTGCCCGCCATGTCGAGGTCCGGTTCGAGCAGCCAATGGGTTTGCAGACCGTCGGCGAGGGCGTGGACGATCGTCGCGAGGCTCGCGGCGGGGACGGTGTCGACGATCCGGCCCTCGGCCTGCAGCTCCGAGATCGCGGGGGCGAGGAGTTCGCCCACGTAGCGCCTCCGATCGATGAAGAACTCGTGCGCGGCGTGCTCGGGCGTTGCGGCGTCCACGGAGAGGTGCGCGAACAGCTGGACCAGGCCCGGCACGCCGGCATTGCGGCGGATGATGTCGAGAAACGAAGCGAACACGGCGTCGGCGCGGCCATCCTCGGCGGAGCGCGTCGCGCTCCCCCCGGTGCCCTCGTCGTCACCCGCGAGGGCGGGTGCGCCCCGAAGGGTCGCGAACCTCTCGCCGTCGAGCTCGTCGCGTTTGCGGAGGATCGCCGTGTAGAGCTCTTCCTTGCTGCCGAAGTAGTGCAGCAGGCCCGCTTGGCTCAGGCCCGCAGCACCTGCCAGCTCGCGTACCGACGTGCGGCGAAGGCCCTCTCGGGCGATGACCTCGAGGGCCGTGGTGAGGATCTCCTCGCGCTTGGCGACGCCCTTCGCGTAGGCGCCTCGTCGGTTCATGGGTAGAGCGTAGACCCGATGCCTTGCACCGAGGGTCCACGTACTTCTGTGCGCCGCGCACCTCGGCCGCTCGCGACTCGACGATCAGCCGCCGAGTGCTGCCGCGACGACCGCGCGGGCCTCTTCCTGGACCTCGGCGAGGTGCTCGGGGCCGCGGAGCGATTCGGCGTAGAGCTTGTAGACGTCCTCGGTGCCTGAGGGGCGAGCGGCGAACCAGGCGTGCTCGGTCTGCACCTTCAGTCCGCCGATGGCCGCGCCGTTGCCCGGGGCGTGCGAGAGCTTCGCGGTGATCGGCTCGCCCGCGAGTTCGGTCGCCGTGACGGCGTCGGGGGAGAGCTTCGCGAGCGTCGCCTTCTGCGCGGGCGTCGCGGGTGCGTCGACACGCTGGTACGCGGATGCCCCGAACTCCGCCTCGAGCTCGGCGTAACGCTGCGACGGGGTCTTGCCGGTGACGGCGAGGATCTCGGCCGCCAGCAGGGCGAGCAGGATGCCGTCCTTGTCGGTCGTCCAGACGGACCCGTCGGTCCGCAGGAACGACGCCCCCGCTGATTCCTCGCCACCGAACGCGACCGAGCCGTCGAGCAGCCCGGGCACGAACCACTTGAAGCCGACCGGCACCTCGAGCAGGCGACGGCCGAGCGATTCGGTGACCCGGTCGATGATCATCGACGACACGAGCGTCTTGCCCACCGCGGCGTCCGCCGACCAGCCCGGGCGGTGCGAGAAGAGGTAGTCGATCGCGACCGCGAGGTAGTGGTTGGGGTTCATCAGCCCGGCGTCGGGCGTGACGATGCCGTGCCGGTCGGCGTCCGCGTCGTTCCCCGTGAGGATGTCGTACTCGTGCCGACGCGCGACGAGCGCCGCCATGGCGTTCGGTGACGACGGATCCATCCGGATCTTCTCGTCCCAGTCGAGCGTCATGAACTTCCACGTCGGGTCGACGTCGGGGTTCACGACCGTCAGGTCGATCCCGTACACCTCGGCGATCAGCGCCCAGTACTCCACCGACGCCCCGCCCAGGGGGTCGGCGCCGATGCGGACGCCCGCGGTGCGGATGGCGTCGATGTCGATGATGTTCGCGAGGTCCCGCACGTACGCGTCGCGGAAGTCGTAGCGACCGAGAGCGTCGATGTCGATGTCGGCGTGACGGATGCGCGCGACGCCCTCGAGACCGGCCGTGATGAGCGCGTTGGCGCGGTCGGCGATCCACGACGTCGCGTCGGTGTCGGCGGGGCCGCCGTGCGGGGGGTTGTACTTGAAGCCGCCGTCGCGGGGCGGGTTGTGGCTCGGGGTGACCACGATGCCGTCCGAGCGGGCCGGGTCATCCGCGGCCTTTCCGTGGTTGTAGGCGAGGATCGCGTGGCTGAGGGCCGGGGTCGGCACCCACGAGTCGCGGCCATCGACGCGCACGTCGACGCCGTTCGCGACGAGCACCTCGATCGCGGTCCGCTCGGCGGGCAGCGAGAGCCCGTGCGTGTCGCGTCCGAGGAAGAGGGGGCCCGCGATCCCCTGCGACGTGCGATAGTCGACGATCGCCTGGGTCGTGGCCAGGATGTGGTCTTCGTTGAAGCTCGTCGACAGCGACGAGCCGCGGTGGCCGCTCGTGCCGAACGCGACGCGTTGCTCGGGGATCGACACATCCGGCTTCAGGTCGTAGTAGGCGGCGATCAATGCGTCGACGTCGATCAGGTCGGATGCTTCGGCTGGCTGTCCTGCGCGGCTCATCGTCCTAGTCTGCCTCGCCGGGGCGCTCGACGACACTTCCTCGTGGACGGCTGGCGGTGGCATCTGTCGGCCATGTGAGTGAACTCTCATCTTTCGCGCTCGGTCTTGGCGTGATTTCGGTGCTTTTCGGGCGTCGGATGTCGGTGGTCGTCCGTAGAGTTTCGAACATGCATTCGAGTACATGTCTCGCATCCGGTGAGGATGTCGATGTTGCCGCGCGTGATCTGGCGGTGCGGTTCGCGGAGGCTTCCCGGACGGTGGCGCGGGCGCAAGCCGCACAGGCGCGGGTGTTGGCGGATGCGGCGGACCTCGGGATGCGGCGGGTTGCCGAGTTGGTGTCGGTCTCGTCGCGTGAGGCGGAGTTGCCGGTGCGGGCGTTGGCGGCGGAGTTGGGTGTCGCGGCGAACATGTCCGACCGGACGGTGCAACGCCGCATGAACGACGCCGCGACCCTTGCCGAGGCGTTTCCCTCGACGTTCGACGCGTGGGACGCAGGGCGCGTCAGTGCCGGACATGTCGCGGTGATCATGGAACACGGACTCCCCCTTGCCGATGCCGAGGCGCGGTCGGAGTTCGAGGCTGCAGCGTTGGCCCGGGCAGAGGGAACGACACCGGGGCGGCTCGGGTAGACGTTGGCGCGATTGGCGGAGTCGTTGCAGCCGCGGACGTTGGCGGAGCGGCACCGGGAAGCGCGCGCGGGTCGGGGTGCGTGTGTGCGGGACATCGGGGACGGGATGGCGGAGTTCAGCACCATCCAACCCGCCGTCCTCGCGCATGCGATGCACGACCGGATCACGCAACAAGCTAAGGCGATCAAGAACGCCGACCCGGCCGACGCCCGGACCCTGGATCAGATTCGTGCCGACCTCGTCGCGGACATGCTGCTCACCACCACACCGACCGTCGAAACCGGTGCCGGACTCTCAGACGGCTTCGGCGGGTTGGGTGCGATCCGCGCGATCGTGAACGTCACCGTCCCCGCCCTCGCTCTGGCCGGGGTGACGGATGAGCCCGCGGAGCTGGCCGGGGCCTTGCCCCCGGTTCTTGGACACGGGGTGGGATTATGCCGCTATCGGTAGCGTAGCGGCGGTGAGTTCGGCTTCGAATGCGACGGGCGCGATGTAGCCGAGGTAGGAGTGGCGGCGGGTGTTGTTGTAGCGCACGAGCCACCGGAACACCTCGCGACGGCAGGAGGCCTCGTCGGCGAACACGGCCCGGTCTTGCAGGACCTCGCGCTTGAGCGTCGCGTTGAACGCCTCCGCGAGGGCATTGTCAGCGCTCGTGCCCACCGCGCCCATGGACTGTGTCACGCCGAGCCGCTTGCACAGTCCCGCGTAGGCCTTGGAGGTGTAGACCGATCCGTGGTCCGAGTGGAACACGGACCCGGTCAGCCTGCCGCGGGTCAGCCTCGCCGAACGCAGCGCATCTTCGACGAGCTCGTTGCGCATGTGGTCCGCGACCGCCCACCCGGCCAGCCGTCTCGAGCAGCAGTCGATCACGGTCGCCAGATACAGGTTCTGCCCGTCAGCCAGCGGCAGATAGGTGATGTCGCCGACATACCGCTGGTTCGGCGCCTCGGCGGTGAAGTCCCGTTTCAGCAGGTCGGGGACGACCTGTCCCGACGGCTCGGGGACGGTGGTGCGCACCCGCCGCTTGCGCTGGTACCCGTGGATCTCGTTGTCTCGCATCACGCGGGCGACCCGCTTGCGGTTGACCCGCTCGGACGGCGCGGCGCCGTCATTGAGCTCGGCGGTGATCCGTGGCGCGCCCATCGTGTTGTCGCCTTCGTGGACGGCGCGGATCCGCCCCGCCAGAACGTCGTCCTCCGCGGCGCGCGCCCGCCGGGCGGCGGCGCCGGCCCGCCATGCGTAGAACGAGGACCTCGTGATCTCGACGAGCTGACACAACCGCTTCACCGGGTAGGTGGCTGAGAGGTCCTCAACGAACTGGAAGCGGTTCACCAGTTCGTCTCCCCCGCGAAATACTTGGCCGCCTGCCGCAGGATCTCACGCTCGGTGACGAGCTTGACCTGCTCGACCTCCAGCTGCGCGACCCGCCCCTCCAGGCGTGCGATGCGCTGCGCGGGCGTCTCATCCGCCCCCGCATCCGCCGTCGGCGAGGTCGCCGACGCCTTGAACGGGCTGCGCGCGGCGGTGCCGTCCGCAGCCGTCTTCCGGCCCGTCCCGTGCCGCTCCAGCCACAGCCGCAACGTGCCGCGCTCGATCCCGAGATCAGCGGCGATGCCACGCACCGTCGCCCCGGGAGTGGACTCGTACAAGTCCACGGCCTGCCGCCGGAACCCGTCGGAGTAGTTCTTCCTAACCATGATTCTGATCATCTCGCTTCCCCAGCAAAATGCTGGATTCAGCGTGTCCAAGAACTGGGGTCAGGGCCCCCGGGCGGTGCCCGATCGACCCCGCCACCGCCCGGCAGCTCGCGGGGCACGCGACGGGGTGGGAACGGGTCCTGGCCGACCCGATCACCGGGTGCGTTCTCGCGGTCGACCGATACACCCCGTCGGCGGACATGAAACGGTTCCTGCGCGCACGGGATCAGCACTGCCGGTTCCCCGGGTGCCGGCAACCCGCCCACCGGTGCGACCGCGACCACACCCTCGACTACGCATTGGGTGGGCCTACGGATGCCTGCAACCTGGCGTGCCTCTGCAAGAGACACCACACCCTGAAAGGCGAAACGGGCTGGACCGTCCGCCAACTCGGCGGCGGAATCCTCGAATGGACGTCGCCGGGTGGGCACGTCTACATCGACAAACCACCCCCCGCCGTCCACTTCACGCCGAGCACCGACCCACCACCCTTCTAGGCATGGGGCGCTGCGCCCGCACGCCCAGCCACGGAGCCACCGGTCACTGAACCACCGGTCACTGAACCACCCAAACGGGCCGCGCACCCGCGGGACTAGGCTGAGTGCTCGTGACAGCCGCCTTCGAACCCGCCGCCGAACCCGTCCGCCGCACCTACAGCTATCTCGGACCGGCTGGCACGTTCACCGAGGCGGCGCTCGCGCAGGTCCCCGAGGCCCGCGGTCACCAGTGGGTTCCGGTGCGCAACGTCGGCGAGGCGCTCGCGGACGTCGTCGAGGGCCGGTCGGATGCGGCGATGATCGCGATCGAGAACTCCATCGACGGCGGCGTCTCGACGACGCAGGATGCCCTCGCGACCGTGCCCGGTCTGCGGATCATCGGCGAGTACCTCGTCCCGGTGAACTTCGTGCTCGTCGCCCGCCCGGGGACGAAGCTGGCCGACGTGTCGCTCGTGGCGGCGCATCCGGTGGCCTATGGGCAGTGCCTGCAGTGGTTGACGCGAGAATTGCCCGCCCACTCGCACATCCCCGCCGCGAGCAATGTCGCGAGCGCCGTCGGACTCCTCGATGGCACGAGCGAGGCGGATGCCGCGATCGCCCCACCGACGATCACCGAGCATCACGACCTCGAAGTACTGGCCGAGAACATCGGCGACAACCCCAACGCCGTGACGCGGTTCGTCCTCGTCGGGCGGACGGTCGCTCCGACCCCGCCGACGGGTGCCGACAAGACCTCGCTGATCGTGGAACTGCCGAAGGACTACCCGGGCGCGCTGCTCGAGCTTCTCGAGCAGTTCGCGACCCGCGGCATCAACCTCAGCCTGCTGGCATCGCGTCCGATCGGCGACGCCCTCGGCCGCTATCGATTCGTGATCGACGCCGACGGACACATCCAGGACGAGCGGATGGCCGATGCGCTGCTCGGGCTTCGGCGCTTCAGCCCCCAGGTGATCTTCCTCGGGTCGTACCCGCGCGCGGATCGCGTGGTCGTGCGCTACCCCGACCGCTACTCGGACGAGATCTTCGTCGAGGCTCGCGATTGGCTGCGCGGGCTGCTGAGCGGCGAACCCGGGCTCTGATCACCGCAGGCGCGCCGCCATCGCGCCATCGGTAACGCCGACCCTCGGGCAACTGCTGACGGTGCGTCAGGGGGTCGGCGTGAGCAGGCTCTCGGCAACGAGCTCGAGCGTCTGCGCGCGGCCCTCGGATGCCTCGAGCGCCTCGGAGTCATATGCGCCCGCGACGGGCGACAGCATGACCTCGTCGACACCGTGCTTCGCGGCGAAGGACGCGACAGCGGATGCCACGTCCGCACCGGTCCCGATCACCCAGCGCGAGCGCGCGGCATCCATGAACGACACGGCCAGGCCGTCCGAGAGTCCGCCCGTGCCATCGCGTTGTGCGGCCTCGGCCTGCTCGACCGTCTCGAGCGGGGTGAGTGGCTTGTTCGTTCGCAGCCGCGCCATCATTCGCAGTTGCGGCAGGGCCCGCGCGTCCGCCTCTTCTGCGGTCGGCGCGGCGACGGCGTTGATCGTGAGCAGCGTGCGGGGCTCGGGGTGCGCCTCGGTGGGGCGGTACTGGTCGCGGTAGAGCGACAGCGCGCGTTCGAGGCCCTCACCCGAGAAGTGGTTGGCGAACACGTACGGCATGCCGAGTGAGGCCGCCAGTTGCGCCGAGTAGTCGCTCGAACCGAGCAGCCACACCTCGGGAACACCGGACGCCGCGGGTGTCGCGTGGACGGTGTATTCGCCCCCGCTCGTGAACCGCAGGGTCGCGCCCTCGGGCGATGACAGGGCCAGGATGTCGCGGATGTGGTCGGGGAATCGATCGACGTCACTCGTCGCGCCCGATTGCCGCAGCAGCTGGGTGATGACGGGGTCACTGCCGGGGGCGCGACCGATCCCGAGATCGATGCGGCCGGGGGCGATGGCCTCGAGCGCCGCGAACTGCTCGGCGACGATCAGGGGCGCGTGGTTCGGCAGCATGACGCCGCCCGAGCCCACACGGATGCGGTGGGTGCGTGAGGCCGCGGCCGCGATCAGAACGGGTGGGGTCGTCGAGGCGACCGCCGGCATGTTGTGGTGCTCGGCGAACCAATACCGTCGGTAACCCAGACGGTCGGCGTGAAGCGCCAGGTCGAGGGATGCGGCGATCGCCTGCGCGCTGTTCTGGCCCGCGCGAACGGGGATCAGGTCGAGGACCGAGAGTGCGGGAGCTGCGTGAGAAGTCATCAGGTGGGTCAACCACGACAGCGGGGTCCGGCATTCCCGCGTCAGCCGCGACGCATCCGCTCGTACGCGTCGAGTGCGGCTTTGCGCGTCTCCCCGAGGTCGACGATCGGCTCGGGTGCCCCGCCGCGCCCGTACTCGGGTGCCCACCGGCCGATGTACTCGCCCTGCGGGTCGAACTTCTTCGCCTGCAATTCGGGGTTGAAGACTCGGAAGTAGGGCGCGGCGTCGGCGCCGGAGCCCGCCACCCACTGCCAGTTGAAAGGGTTGCTGGCGCCGTCCGCGTCGACCAGCGTGTCCCAGAACCACTCTTCGCCGTGCCGCCAGTCGATCAGCAGGTTCTTGATGAGGAACGAGGCGGTCACCATGCTCACCCGGTTGTGCATGATGCCGGTGTGCCAGAGCTCTTTCATGCCAGCGTCCACCAGGGCGATGCCCGTGCGTCCGCGCTGCCAGGCTTCCAGGGCGGTCGGCTTCAGCCGTGGCCACGGAAAGTCGTCGAACTCGCGGCGCAGGTTGACGGTGGCGAGATCCGGATTGTGGAACAGCACGTGCGCGGCGAACTCGCGCCATCCGATCTCGGACAGGAATCGCTGCGCCGCGACGGCTCGCGGACCGCCGGCGCCGTCGCCGCCCTGCACATCGGCGACGGTGGCATGCCACACCTCGTGGGGGCTGATCTCGCCCCAGCGCAGGCGCGGCGAGAGGCCGGATGTCACGCCCGCGGCGGGCTCGTCTCGTGCTCGGTCGTAGTCGTCGAGGTCGTCGCGCAAGAACTCCCGCAACCGCGCGCGTGCGGCGGGCTCGCCCGGCACCCACGTCTCACGCAGGCCCGCCGCCCAGTCGGGATGGGTGGGGAGCAGCGCCCAGCCTTCGAGCGCATCGCTGGCGATATCGGTCGTTCCGGTGAGCTCGTGTGGGGCCGGCATCGGCGTGCGCGGCGCGGGCAGGTTGCGGCACGCGCGCCAGAACGGCGTGAAGACCGAGTAGGGCTGCCCCGCGCCGGTGCGAACGGTCCACGGCTCGAACAGCAACGAGGCCCCGAACGACTCCACGATCACACCGTTGTCGCGCAGCCCGGCCTTGAGCGTCGAATCGACGCTGCGCTCGGCGCCGCCGTAACGCCGGTTCCAGAACACGGCGCCGGCCGAGGCATCCGTCACCGCTCGTCGCACCTCGTCTTCGGCTGTTCCGCGGCGCAGAACCAGTTGGACGCCCAGCTCGCGCAGGCGCTCGCCGAGCGAGGTCAGGCTGCCGTGCAGCCACCAGCGTGCGGCGCCGCCGAGGGGACGGATGCCGGCAGACACCTCATCCAGGACGTACAGGGCGACGACGGGCCCGCCGCGCTCCATCGCCGCGCGCAGCGCGGGGTTGTCGGCGACCCGCAGGTCGTCGCGGAACCAGACGAGTGATGCGGACGACATCGTCAGAAGTTCGAGGTGTCGTGGCCGCGGGGGACCACGACGCTCAGGCCGCCCTGCTCGATCGTGCACCGGATGCGTACGGCCTCGCCGAGTTCGTCGCCGTCGAGTTCGATCGGCTGGGCGGGTGAGGTCGCGAGCTCGATGCCCTCACCCTGCAGGAACCGCACGGAGCTGTTGCGGCCTCGGCGCTCGAGCACCCGGCGGCCGGCGCGGAAGCGGCGCAGGACACTGTTGTCCCACCAGACCTTGCGCCAGACGCCGAGCCATCCGAGCCATCCGGAGGGCTGGATGACCGCGACATCCAGCAGTCCGTCGACGACCGAGGCCTCGGGGATGAGGGCGATGCCCGCGGGGAGCGCCCCGCAGTTCGCGAACAGCACGCTCTGCACCTTCGCGGCGTGCAGGCGACCGCTCTCCATCTGGTACATCACGCGGAAGGGCTTCGCCGTGGCGAGCGACCGGGCCGCTCCGTCGACGTACGCGACCCAGCCGACGGTCTTCTTCAGCTGCGAGTTGGTGTTCGCGATCATGGCCGCGTCGAGGCCGATGCCGGCCATGACGACGAAGGCATGGCGCTCGCGGCTGCCGTCGGTGCGGCGGATGTCGGCGAATCCGATGTCGACGGGTTGCGTCGTCCCGGCGAAGGTGGCCGCGACCATGGGTTCGGAGTCCCCGAGCGGCAGGCCGAGATTGCGAGCGAGCAGATTGCCCGTGCCGCTCGGAACGATGGTGAGCGGGACGCCGGTGCCCGACATGGCCTCCGAGACGGCGCGCACCGTGCCGTCGCCGCCCGCGACCATCACGGCGTCGACCCCCTCGGCGAGTGCCTGGCGTGTGACATCGTCGCCCAGGTCGTCGACCGTCGTCTCGAAGAAGAGGGGCTCGGCCCAGTCGGCCTCGGCGGAGAGCCGGGTCACCTGGCTGCGCAGACGATTCTTGTCGACCTTGATGGGGTTGTAGACGAGCGCGGCGCGCTTCTTCGGCGACGGGTCGTCGGCGTCCATCGACGTCGTCTCGCCCTCGGGGGTTACCTGTCGCGCCTCACCGGTCTCACCGTCCGCCTTGTCGGGCGCGATGTCCTCGGGCTCGCGGATGACGTCGTCGGGCTTCGCCGCCTCGGCCGGGTCGGGGTTGTCTTCCGGGCCGTCGACGGGTTCCGATTCGTCGTCGAATCCCTTCGGCAATCCGTCGACGTCGTCGAGGCTCTCCGCGTCGCGTGGGACCGCGGGATTCACCGGTTCTTGGTCGGACGTTGCCGCGGCGTCGTCGGGGGGAGGAGAGGATGCCGCAGTCATGGTCCCACCCTAGGCTCAGCCGCCGTCGACCCGGGGATCATGCGGGAGGAGCGCAACTAGACTTGACGAATGATCGACCCCGTGCTTCTTCGTGATGCCCCCGACCTCGTCACCCGATCCCAGGTCGCCCGCGGGCACTCGCCCGAAACCGTGGAAGCCGCGCTCGTCGCGGACCGCGAACGTCGTGCCGCGATCACGACGTTCGAAGAGCTCCGCGCGGCGCAGAATGCGTTCGGTAAGGACGTCGCCAAGGCGCCGAAGGACGAGAAGGCCGCGCTCGTCGCCGAGGCCAAGGGTCTCGCCGACCGGGTCAAGCAGGCGCAGGCCGCTGTCGCCGTGGCGGAAGAAGCAGCGGATGCCGCCTTCGCGAAGATCGAGAACATCATCATCGACGGCGTGCCCGCCGGTGGCGAGGCCGACTTCGTCGAGATCCGCCGTGTCGGCGAGGTCCCGACCTTCGACTTCACACCCCGCGATCACCTCGAACTCGGCGAGAAGCTCGGCGCGATCGACATGGAGCGTGGGGCGAAGGTCTCGGGCGCGCGCTTCTACTTCTTGAAGGGCATCGGCGCGCGCCTCGAGATCGCGCTCATGAACCTGGCCCTCAACTCCGCCCTCGAGGCGGGATTCGTGCCCCTCATCACCCCGACGCTCGTGCGGCCCGAGATCATGCGCGGCACCGGGTTCCTCGGCGAGCACTCGGACGAGGTCTATCACCTGCCCGACGACGACCTGTACCTGACGGGCACGAGCGAGGTGGCGCTCGCCGGGTATCACAAGGACGAGATCCTCGATCTCGCCGACGGGCCGCTCCGTTACGCGGGATGGTCGACCTGTTACCGCCGGGAGGCGGGGTCGCACGGCAAGGACACCCGCGGCATCATCCGCGTCCACCAGTTCAACAAGCTCGAGATGTTCGTCTATACGACGCCCGAAGAGGCCGAGGCCGAGCACGAGCGGCTTCTCGGATGGCAGGAAGAGATGCTCGGCAAGCTCGGGCTCACGTACCGCGTGATCGACGTCGCGGCGGGAGATCTCGGGTCGTCCGCGGCACGCAAGTTCGACATCGAGGCGTGGATCCCGACTCAGGATGCGTATCGCGAGCTGACCTCGACGAGTAACTGCACGACGTACCAGTCGCGTCGCCTCGACATCCGTCACCGGCCCGACGGGGCGCGCACCCAGCCGGTCGCGACGCTGAACGGCACGCTCGCGACGACCCGCTGGATCGTTGCGCTGCTCGAGACGCACCAGCGCGCGGATGGTTCGGTGTGGGTGCCCGAGCCGCTCCGTCCGTACCTCGGCGGGCTCGAGGTCCTGGAGCCGATCGCGTGACGGAGGCTCCAGACGCGGGGGGCGCGAACGTCCGCGACCGCATCCCCGACACCGGCGAGGTCGAGGTCGTCGACCGCGATGAAGCCGCCGAGATCATCGAACACGTCGCCCAGGACTCGGCCGACCCGGAACTGACGACCCTTCCGCTGCTGATCGTGCTCGACATCGACGGCACGGTCCTGCTCGAGGACGAGACGCTCAGCCCGGGAATCGTCGAGGCCGTGGCCGATGCGCGCGCGGCGGGCAACGAGGTCATGCTCGCGACGGGGCGCAGCTGGGAAGGAACCCGAGGCATCCTGCGCGTTCTCGAACTCGATCCCGAGTATGTCGTCTGCTCGAACGGCGCGGTGATCCTGCAGCGCCGCGATGCCGGTCAGGTGCACTACGAGCGCGTTCACACCGAGACGTTCGACGCGACCGAGGTGCTGACGCTGCTGCGCGAGCACCTGCCCGACGCGAAGTACCTCGTCGAACTTCCGGCTGGCGACCGGTACTACACCGACTACCTCGAGGACTGGAACCTGCTCGCGGCGCATCGGGTGCCGTTCGAGGAGCTCGCGAAGCATCCGGTCTGCCGCGTCGTCGTGGTCTCGCCCGAGCACGCCGAGGGCGACTTCTTGCGTCTGGTCGACAAGATCGGGCTCAACCAGGTTTCGTACGCGATCGGCTGGACCGCATGGCTCGACATCGCGCCGCAGGGTGTCGACAAGGGTACGGCGCTCGAGTTGGTGCGCCGCTGGCTCGGCATTCCGCCCGACCGGGTGCTGGTGATGGGCGACGGGCGGAACGACGTCGGCATGTTCCGCTGGGCGCTCGAAAAGGGTGGCCGCGCGATCGCGATGGCGCAGGGACCGCAAGAGGTGCGGGATGCGGCGGGCGAGATCACCCTGTCGGTGCAAGAGGGTGGCGTTTCGGAGATCCTCCGCCGCCTGTAGCGCGTTCGGTGCGCGGGCTGGGCTGGCTCTGCGGGTTCGCCGCGCCGAGGCATCCGCTTTCAGGGCCTTGACAGCACTTCCTGCGAAAATAGGCCGCGACTGTCCGTCGAGTACACTCGGTGCCTGTCGACGAAGTGCCGAGGTGCTTCGCCGGGAGGGTTGTCCGAGCGGCCGATGGACCTGGTCTTGAAAACCAGTGGGCAGCAATGTCCCGTGGGTTCGAATCCCACACCCTCCGCACAATCACACGGTGGACCCGACCGCCGAAAGGACACGAGTGAGCGAGACGACGAAGGACGCCAGGCGCCGCAGGACCGTCGCGCGTCACGGCATCCTCTCGTCCCCGAGCATCGGCGGACAGATCGCGCGTTTCGTCGCGGTCGCGCTCGCCGTGGTGCTCGTCAGCGGCCTCGGTGTCGTGGGCTACACGACATACACCGCGGTTGCGGATTTCTCGGAGAGCGCGGTAGAACTCGAGGGGCAGGAGTCGGTTCCCCCCGACATCGGCGAGATCGAGGGTGGCGTCAACCTGTTCGTCGCGGGAACGGATGCCTGTGAGCCCGCCTACGCGGCGTATTTCGGCGACCGGTGCACCGGCGCGGATGCGGGCGGCGAGCTCAACGACGTCAACATGCTCGTCCATATCTCGGACGAGCCGCGTCGTGTCACGGTGATCAGCTTTCCGCGCGACCTGATGATCCCGATCCCCGAGTGCACCGACCCCGACACGGGCCGCACGACCTCGGCGATGACGAAGCAGCCGCTCAACTCGACGTTCTCGTACGGGGGGCTCTCGTGCGCCGTCAAGACGATTTCCGAGCTCACGGGTCAGAACATCCCGTTCGCGGCCGCCGTCACGTGGGGTGGCGTCATCGAGATCACGAACGCCATCGGTGGTGTCGAGGTCTGTATCGCCAACGGCATCAAGGACTATCACACGGGTCTCGACCTGCCCGCGGGCATCGTTCCCCTGCAGGGAATCGAGGCGCTGCAATTCCTGCGCACGCGACACGGAGTGGGCAACGGCGGTGACCTCGGCCGCATCAGCAACCAGCAGCAGTACATGTCGAAGCTCGCGCGCAAGCTCGTCAGCGAGCAGGTGCTGTCGAACCCGGCCACGCTGTTCGGACTCGCCACGACGGCGCTGTCCAACGTCACCCCCAGCCAGACCTTGCGGAACCCGTTGACGCTCACGCAGATCGCGCTCGCGGTGAAGAACGTCCCGTTCGACGAGATTGTCTTCATCCAGTACCCCGTCAACGGAGACCCCTCCGACTCGAACAAGGTCGTCCCCAACTACGCCGCTGCCGATGCGCTGTGGGCCGCGCTCGAGACCAACCGCCCGCTGCAGCTGACGGGCAAGGCGAGCCAGGGCGACGGTGTCATCGTCGAGACGCCCGCGCCGACCGAGCCGGTCGCCCCCACCGACGCCGCCACCTCCGGCGCTCCCATCGCGCCCGCCGAAGATTCCGTGGCGCTCCCTTCCGCCATCACCGGATCGACCGCGGCGCAGGACACCTGCTCGAACGGCAACGGCTGACCCGATCGCGGCGTCCCTCGCTTCGTAGCGAGGGTGCTTATCGGGTTAGTATTGCGGAGTGCATTCGCGACGTTCGCGTCGGAATGCCTGGAGACGTCGCATAGTCCGGCCTAGTGCACCACCCTGCTAAGGTGGAGTCCCCTTACGGGGACCGAGGGTTCAAATCCCTCCGTCTCCGCCACAGAATTCTGCGACATAGTGGCGTATTCACGCGGGTCTCAGGATCGTTGCTCGGGTGCTTCGTCCTCATTCGAGAACAAATTGAGAACACCCGAACGGGACGCAGCTGCATCCAACGCGATCGAAACCGAGTCAAGGTCGTCGTCGAAGAGATCGCTGTACACGTCGAGTGTCATCGCCGCGGACGCGTGTCCGAGCATTCTTTGGATGGTCTTGACGTGCGCGCCGGATTGAACCGCGAGCGATGCGGCAGTGTGACGCAGGTCGTGTGGAGTCATGAGGGCCAAGTTCGCTTCCTTCAGGGCGACCTTGAACCAAGATCGCGATCCTTCGCTAGCCCGAGTGCGGCGCATGTAGCCGCCATCCCGGCCCGCGAAGACGAGCGCGTCGCCGTCAAGGCGCGAGGTATGAAGGCGGAGGTGTTCCAAGACGAAGCGCGGCACAGGCACGGCGCGGCTTTTGTGTGACTTCGGTGTTCCCAGATGCACCCTGTTGCCTACTTCCACTGCGTTGTCTTCGATCCGAAGACGCCCGCGTTCGAAGTCAATGTGGCGGACGCGCAGCCCTGTAGCTTCCGCCCATCTGATGCCTGTGTAGGCGAGGACCAGCACAAGCAGCCTGTGACTGCCTGATGCCCGTGCGAGGGCGGCAACCTGCTCGTGGGACAGATACCGGTGGGTGCGCTTCTTCTTCCGGGGTAGTGGGATGTCGCCCACGCGTGCTGGGTTCAGCGAGATGCGTTTGTCGTGTACGGCATCGTCCAGGATGCCTGCAAGCACACCGAAAGTCCGGATAGTGACCGTGGCGCCGACCTGCTTGCTGAGCTTGCCGACCCAGTCTTTGATGTCCGAGTGTCGGATGTCGGACAAAGCCCAACGACCCCACGTGGGTTGAACACGTAGGCGCCATGCCGTCTCGACGGGTGCGAACGAAGACGGCTTCATAGAAGCACGTTTGCTTTCGACCCACCCTGGGCCGAGCGTGTTGATCGTGACGCGTGCCGCTTTCGGATCGATGAACTCGCCGCGCGCCCGGCTGGACTCGACGTCAGCGAGCCAGAGTTCCGCATCTCGCTTGCGGCTGAACCCTCGTTTGGCGCCGTTGCTGCCATCCGGCTTGCGGTACCGGACGAGATACCGGCGGCCTTTCGCGGAGTCGTATGAGTGGACGCTACCCATCCGCCTGTCGGCCGGCGATGTAGCTCATGCCTTCGAGGCGTCCTGCGGTGCGGGCTTTGGAGATCCAGTCCGCGGCGGTGCGGTAGGGCACGTTGAGTTCGGCTTGGACGGCTTTGGTGGGGGGCTGACCCGAGAGCGCGGCGGCGCTGTAGATCAGTTCGACGAGATCCATCCGCGCTTCTTTGTTAGCGCGTTGCCGTGCCTGTTCGGCCATCCACTCGGGGACGAGACGACCCTCTGCAGTTGTTAGCTCGCTAACAGTTGTGGGGTCGTTCCCGTCGTCGAGGGAGATCGCGATGCATGACGGTGTTGCTGCCTGCACGATTTCTTGGACGCGCACGCGGCGGAGCGCGGCGCCATTGATCTCGCCGCCGGGTTCGGCGATGACCACGTTGACGGACGTGACACGGTAGCGGCCGAGTTCACGGTCGTAGCGGGCTTGCACGGTTGTTTCGTGCGGGACGTCGTCTTCTTCGATGGTCGCCCGGAAGGCCGGGACGATGCGCAACGCGGACCCGATCGGGAGTGTGGCGTCGCGCCAGGTGACGGGGTCGCCTTCGAGTGTTCGCACGTCGATTTTCACCTCCTTAGTTTGCCTCTCCGCGTCACGAATATGCATGTATAACCTTGACGTAGTTTGTCACATCTGATTCACTCTCGTCAAACCTTGTCGGGTATACGCAAAGGAGTTGGATCATGGCAAACACCACGAACACGATGCGAACGGGACTGGCCCACACGTTCCTCAGCCCGGATGAAGTCGCGGCGATGCTCCCGGGGGTGACCAAGGGCAAACTCGCGATGTGGCGGTACGAGGGCAAGGGTCCGCGGTACCGCAAGCTCGGGCGCACAATCGTCTACGCGCTCGACGAGTTGGAGGAGTGGATCGAGGCGTCAACCTGCGATCGCACGTCCGAGGCGGTGTGACTCGTGACGTGGATGACGAGGTCAGAGGCCGAGCATGAGCTTGAGCGCACGCAACTGGGCGTGGGAGACGGACAACCGCCCGAGGATCGCGACCGATACGCCCGCAGGTCTGGAAGATGTGCCCTGGGTGCCACTGACCCCGGCCGAGAAGCTGGTGCTGCTGTGCCTGGCGGAGCTGGAGAGCGCGGCCGAGGGGTACGCCTACCCGTCGTACGCAACGATCGCACGTCGTACCTGTTTGAACGTACGCACCGTGCAGCGGGTGGTGAAGGTGCTCGGCGAGTCGGGACTGGTGCACGTCGCTCGCGACCGGCGGGTAGACGGAAGGTGGCTGTCGTGCATCTACCGATTCCCCGCGGTTCCCGAGGAGTACCGCGAGAAGGATCAAGCGTGGATGCATCGCCAGAGGTTCGCCGCAGCGAACGGCACTATCCACAGTGTCGGCGCTCCGTCCGATGGCAGGCCATTGTCGGGGCGCATCCGGGCAGGACACCGATAGGGCCGACAGCGGGTGTCGGTTTCGTGTCCTGTCGGTATCGGCATCACGCCGAGAGGGCTATCGGCGTCACGTCGCGCGCATATCGGTCTGTTGTCTCACTAGTAGTGAGAGATCAGGGAGATGAACAGAGAAGGGAACACCGAACGGCAAATCCGCGGATCCGGGCTATCCGGCTACGGGGAGGGACGGCTGGCGTCGGAACTCCGACACTCTCGAACCTCGGGACTTCCGTACTCCGACACATCCGACCTTCCGAAGTCCGGCATTTCGGGAGTGCGTCGTGAAAATCGTCGCCGTGGCAAATCAGAAGGGCGGGGTCGGCAAGACGACCGTCGCGATGCAACTGGCGGCTCACCTGTCCAGGACATTTCGGATGCTGGTCGTTGATGTCGATCCGCAGGGTTCAACCACGTGGTGGGCGCAGAACATGGCCGCACACATCCCGTTCGACTTCGCCGACGACCACGACCCTGGCGTGCTTACCCGACTGCGTGAACTCGACGACTTGTACGACCTCGTCGTTGTCGACACTCCAGGAAGTCTCGAAGACACCCGCACCCTCGAGGCTGTCCTCGACGCTGCGGACTACGTCATCGTTCCGGTCGTCCCCGAGCCGATGGCGATCGACCCCACGCTCCGCACGGTCACCCGCCTGATCGAACCGCGCGGACTGCCCTACCGGGTGCTGCTGAACCGCGTGGACGGGCGTATCCCGGGCCAGTACCAGCAGTGGCAGACGGTGTTGCAGGATTCGTTCGGACTGCTCACCTTCCAGTCCTATCTGCGCCAGTACCTGATCCACGCCCATGCTCCGATGCTCGGACGGTTAGTCACCAACCTCGCCGACACCCGCCGCACCGAGGGATCGATCGCCGACATCACCCGCGTCGGATTCGAGCTGACGTCACACCTGCAGTCCGGACTGCACTCGAGGTGGTGACGATGGGCAAGATCGACCTTGCAGGACAGCTGGGTGACGCGCGAGCGCGCGTCACGTCACTTGCCCCGCCGACCGGGCGCGCAATGGCCAATGAGATGGAGGCGAAAGCCCCTCCGCTCGTGCGAGGCGTGGCGAAATACGCACGTCTCACCCGGAAAGAAACTCGGCTGCGGGAGGACCAGTATGTCGAGCTCACCCAACTCGCTCGCGCACTGATGCGGCGCCGCACCGACCGTCAGGAGCGGATCACCGAGAACACGCTCGTCCGCGTTGCGATCGACCTGCTGCTGGCGAACGCGGATCAGCTCGTCGGCGACACCGAGGACGCACTCCTGCAGTCCGTGATTTCCGAACATCCGCACTCTCGGACTTCAGGAGTCCCGGACTCTGCAACTTCAGGAGTGCCAAGGATCGGGGCGTCGGCTGTCGAACGAACGGCGCGGGAGTTGTCCTGATGCTGTCCGTGAACGTCTACTCGACCGGGCCGTCCTGCCAGCGGTGTCGGCTGACGATCCGCAAGTTGGAGGAGAGCGGCATCCGCTTCGCCGTGATTGACGTGACGGATGTGGGCAATCTGGCGGCTCGCGATTTCATCACCGAAGATCTCGGGTACAGCGAAGCGCCCGTGGTCATCGTCGACAATGAGCCGCAGCACCACTGGTCAGGATTCCGGCCCGATTTCGTAGACCGGCTCGCCAGCGCAGGCACGACCCATTCGCCAGCATCCGGTCCGGCTGCCACGTTCATGGCCGGGATCGGGCGGTGATGCCCGATGGAGGAATCGGAGGAGGCGGGCGAGCGGATCCGTGAGTACAAGCGGCAGTGGCGGCAGAACAACCAGGATCACATCCGCGAATACCGGAGGAACTACGACGCCGCGAACCGCGAACGGATCAACCGGAACGAGGTGGACCGCAACCGCCGCGCCGCGGAGCAGAAGCGCCGTGAGGAAGAGCGCCGCGAGAAGAACGCGAGGAAGTCGCGCGACTACTATCACGCCAACATCGAGCAACGTCGCGCGTACCAGCGTGACTACCTTGCTCGACGCAAGGCCGCAGATCCTGACGCGTATCGCGAGGAACGCTCACGTGCGAACGCGGAGTGGCGTGAGCGGCACAAGGAAGAACGGGCGGCGAAACGCCGTGACAAGTATCGGGACGACCCGGAGCAGAAGAAGGAAAACGCACGCCGCCACTATGAACGCAATGCCGAGCAGATCAAGGCAAGAAGGCGCGAGTACTACGCGGCAAACAAGGAACGCGAACTCGCGGCGGCTCGCGCCTGGAAGGCACGAGAACGCCGCCGCATCGAGGCCGGGCTCCCACCGCATAGGAGACACCGCGCAACATCCACCGAACGAGACACCAACCTCGAGAGCGCCACGCTGTTCTTCGCGCCGCATCGGGACGCGAACGCGGTCGCTGCCCTCCGCGACGAAGGTCGCACGCCGCAACGTCTCCTCGACGAATGGCAACGCGATTGCTACCGCGCCCGCACCACCCACTACGCCGCCCGCAACCCCGAACTCCGACACGATGTACCGGGCCGACTTTCCGCCGAAGAGCAACGCATGGAGAACGTTGCGCGCGAGATCAATGCACGGCTCCGGATCGGCGAAAAGCGCGTCATCGAGCGAGGAGACGCCGCCCGACCACACGCCGGCCCGAACTCTCAGACGAGAGGAATGGGGCGATGATTCCTCCCCAGGCGCGTCGTTGGTGTGGTGCTCACTCGCGAGTTAGCCCTGTGCATCGCGGGGAACGAGAATATTGGCGCAGCCGCTCCTGCGCGCACGAAACGAAGGGACCAGCATGATCGATAGAACAGACGTCGAAGCGACCATCACGCGAGTTGCTGTTGCGGCCTTCACCTACTACCCCGAGCGCGCGACCGAGGAGCCGGGTTACACGCTCGGCGAGGACGTCGCCTGGTGTATCAAGCCACTCGTCGGCTTGCAGGGGCCAGCGCGCGGGGTGTGGCGGTTGCGCATCGCTGGACTCATCACCGACCCCGCCGCCGACCGGCGCGCTTTCATCAGAGACATCAGCTCTCTCGCACGCGAGTAATCCCTTCGGCCGGTGATCCGCGATCGTACGCGCCGTCGCGCGGCCGTCAAGGGCGCTTCGCGTCGCGTTGCGACACGGCTGGCGCCGTGCCCCTGACAACCGCAGACCGCCGTGAGGAAGCTAGATATCACGGCGAAGGACAGGAACGCCGAAATACCGCTTCAGCCTTTTCGGTTTAGCCAGCTAAACTCGCGCCAGGAGGCGGAAAACATGGCGGCTGGCCAATCTGCATGGCGTGTGAATGACGCCATTGCGTACGACGAGATGCGTGAGGGAGCCAGCGCGCTCGCGTCCCAGCTTCTCCAGCGAGCCCAACAGGGCGGTGCGTCGCTGGACTCCGTCGTCAGGCTTCGTGCGCAGGCCAACGCCGTCAATGGGTTCGATCGTGCGGCTGTGGACCGGCTCACGGCTGAACTCGAATCACGCGGTTCAAGCGTTGCGAGCAACACGTGAGCGACGTCGTAGCAGGGGGCAGCAGAGATCCCCTCAACGAATACGAACGCACTATCGAGCCAATCCTTTTCCCGCCTGTGGATGGGGATACTTCACCTCACCTCACTCTCATTGCTGGGGGGCCGGGGAGCGGCCGGGGACGAGCGATCGCGCGTGCGCTTGACGCCTCGCCGACCGCCACGGTGCTCTCGTCGACGGAACTTCGCGCCCTTCATGCTGCGGTCGCAGAGACGGGCACGGCATCGACTGCGAGCGTGAACGCGGATGTTGCTGAGTGGCTGCGTGCGGCGATCTCCCATGCCCGTGAGGTGCGACGCCCCCTCATTATCGAAGGCGACTTCCGCACGCCCTTCGCGGCGCTGGGCGTCGCGACGCAGTTCCTCGATGCCCGCTACCAAGTGCAAATGGTCGTTGTTGTGCCTCGGCGCGCAGAATCGCTGCTTGCTGTCGCGTCGGCACACTTTCGGCAGATCCAACGGACAGGCCATGCCGTCGAGGTATCCGTCGCTGAACACGATGCACGTTGGACCGATGTCCGCGACGTGCTTGCCGCGGTCTCCGCCGAACGGGGCGTAGAGGTGACGATGCTCGACGGGTCCGGAAACGGACTGCCCACCGGTTCGAGCGACTCGTTCAATCGCGCCCGCGCGGGCGGACCCACGAAGCGAGCCGCAGTCGAATGGCTAGGAGAGCTGCGCCGCATCACGGACTTTGCCCGCTCGCTACCGCCGCGAGCCACAGATCTCGCCTTGCTCATCGAGTTGCATCAGGTGGCTCTCCGCGAGGTCGTCCCGGCCATGAACCTGCCCGCGAGCTCGACCACAGGCCCGCAACTGGAGTCTCGTCTAGCGGCCGAGGCCCAGTCGCTGCGCCGCCAGCTCTCCGCATTGCCGACGAGCGATCCGTCTACGACAGCTGCTCCCGAGATGCCTGTGATCGGCCGATGACTTCACGCGTCGTCGGCTACACCCGGACCTTGCGCGCAGGTGCGCCGATTGATGAGGACGTAGCCGTGCTCAAGGCGCACGGCGCGGAAGAGGTCTTCGTCGATGCGGGGGAGGGGCACCCGCGCGATCGGCCTGAGCTCAAGGAATGCCTCGCGAGGCTCAGCGCAGGCGACACTCTCGTGGTGACGAGCGCCGCGCGGCTCTCGCACAGCTTGAACCACCTCGTCTCTACGCTGCGATCCCTCGACGATGATTCGATCTACTTTCGGTCTATCGCCGAACCCAAACTAGATCTGGCTCCGGCGTCCACTTCAGAAACAAGCGCCTACCTGATCGCGTTGGATGATGTCCGCCGCGCCTTGCTCGGTGACCGCGTTCGCGCAGGACTCCGAGCCGCCAGGATGGAGGGCCGCAGGGCGGGGCGTCCTTCTGTCATGACTCCCGACAAGATCGGCATTGCGACCGAGCTTCGATCCCACGGCCGATCGGTGGCTCACATTGCAAATGTCGTGGGCGTGAGCGCCAGCGCCGTTCGTCGCGCGCTCCGTACCGTGTAGACGAACTGAAAATCGTGAGGTTGCGAGATCAACACACGTCGGAGCTACTGAAGCTCGTTCCGGCTATTGCAGGAGAGATTCGTCACAGGAAAATCGTCGCGTCGGGCGGGGGCGATTCGAATGGTTGGGATAGAGATCGGCTCTCAAGACTGACGCGACCAAGAGTTGTTTACGCAGCTCACAGGCGCTGAAGCGTTCCTACTAGTCGCGCGACGAACCGGCCATCTCCGTCGCACATGCAGACAGGGCGCTAGCTTTGTCGCATGGTGTTGCCGGAGGATGCTCGGTCCCGAGCGATCGCTAGTCTCCAACGCTGGCTAGACGAGACGCTGAAGCGCGACTTCCCGCTCGTCTCAACGATTCCGCTGACGCCCCAAGTAACGGGAACCCACTCGGAGTCGCTCATCGCGCTGATCCGAGATGCTACCGAAGTGCTGGGTCTTGACAAACCCTCCAGCGTTAACTTCAACGACTTGCGGGACTGGGCACAGCTACAAACGCACTCGTTGACGGCGGTGCGCGAGAGGCTTTCCGCCCTCGCGCGCTTCGAGCCGTTTGGCAGTGCGTTGGCGGTCGGCGTATTGGGCGAACTCTGCCAGACGGTTCGAGATCAGCTGAATGGCGTCCGCGCAGGCCGTGAGGTTTCGCTGCCGGCGGAGATAGTAAGCGAACGGTACCTCACGGCAATCAGGTCAGCTCGCGGAGACGTATCCCCCCTCCGAACGATGTTCGGTGGGGATCGGGAGCCGGTTGATGACCGCGGTGTCTTCCGACCAGACATAGTGATTGGGCACTTCGCGTACAGGACGAACGAGCTTATGTCGCGAGTTGGCCAGCATCTCCTATCCCTCGGCCTCGCGCCGGTCTCTGACGCATCTGCGGGAGTGGCTGTAGTGGGCTGGATTGCGAGTTCTCCGGATCCACCACTAGCTGCCTGGACGATGCACATCGTGCTCGATGCCTTATCGGTCGGCGAGAGCCGTGGTGTGCGTCGGGAACTCAGTGCAGCGTTGAGATCAAGAGAGACTATTGGACGGAAGACTCATGCTCTTGTGATGGAGGCGATGGCCTCGGTCGCGGCGGAAGCATCGAGTGATCGTCGCGCGCAGTTACTGACGGGTGCGTACCGGCACCTCGTCGAGGGATCGATCCGGCCCTTTGTTTGGGCGATCTTGTCGTTGCGAGCAGGACGATGGACGGAGCCGCCAAGTCTTTCCAACGTCCGAGACGCGATGCTAGCTAGTGATGAGTTCCTGCGCCGATTGGCCATCTCCTCGGTCTTTGTGGGCCTCCGGAATGCTTTTGCTCACGAGACCCTCGAATGGGATGGCTTCGACGAGGTACTACGCGGCGAGGGTGATGTGATCACTCTTAGTTCCCTCGAGGACTGCGTTCGGCGGTTGGTCGCTTTCGACCGCGGCTGTCACGCGGCTCTTGCCTTTGATCGAGCAATGCGTGCGTCAGAGCCGGCTGGCTGGCCAGCGGCAGGAGACCTCAATCGGATGCCTGAGTGGTCGCGCGCTGAGGCATTTTTCGGTTCGAACGGGATACGACTGGTCGATCTTGCGGCCGCGGGCGCGGTCGTTCGCGTCAAAGTCGAGCGGTTGGGTGTGGCTGACGTAAATCCTTGCTTCCAAGCACTAGTGACAGTCAGGGGTCTCTTGCCACGCGCTCGCGTTTTCGAGGTATCAGTGCTGAATGAAACCACTCCCCGCGTCAATGTGAGCGCCGCGGCCCTGGACGAGAGCAAAGATGCTCTCGATCTCGCACATCGCGAGCTGGGGGTGATGCCTCTTGGTGCGTTCTTGCCCGCGAATCTTGATGCACGTCGCGCGTTTGAGGCTTGGCCTGCCGCACTGCGATCGGTCAGCTGGATCGCGGTCGATGACGCGCTAGATGCGATAGATGGACTTCCGCCCATATGGGAGGAAGGAGACGTTCGGCTGCTGGTGGTGCGTCTGAGCATTACATCTCGGGCGATCCTGGGATGCCTCGGGCTTCTGGAAGAGCCGAATCTCAGGCTCACGAGCGTGCTGACGGAGGTAGGTTCGCTGATTGCTCAGATAGAAGCGGCACCTGGCCCCCTCAGCGCCGCCGCAGTTGACAGCTGGCAGCCTCTCGTCCGGTTTCGATATTGGTGGAAGGTATGGGGACCTGTCGAGCGGCTGCCGGGATCGACGGAGGCGCAATCGGGTCGAGATCCTTCCGTCGCTAGGCCATATCTAGTGGAACGAGGCCGCCGAGTAGTGGCACTTTAGCGGCTTCGATGCCAGGCGTTCGCACGTCCTCACCACGCTCGTCCCTCGGAAATCCCCTAGTTCGTCATCATGTGCGGTGCGCCGCGGCGGCTAACCGACGAGAGCCACCTCGCGGGTATGGATTGCTGTGCGAAGTGCATCGCTAAGTTCTATGTTCGTCCCTGCTTCGATCAACCGCGGTCGGTCGAGAACGAGTCCTGCCCTTCGGCAGAATCGAATCCATTGCTGCTCAGGGAGATGTGCGACCGCAGGAATGCAGAACACACGGACAGGTGTCACAGCCCAATTGAGATGAGGCGAAATTGTGCCCAGATGTATGTCATCCCCCTTTTCTGGCCAGTTTTTCCCGGTTGCGCACTGTACGAGGAAGTGGAGTTCACCGCCGCGGTTGTCCCCGGTACCGTGCCAGCTCACGACGTCAAGACCGAGATCCTTGTCATCAGGTAGAGGGTCATTGAGGTACTCGCTTGACGTGAGTCCCGCAGCGGTCGCGTAGTGCTTTGCGCGCTCGCGAAACGAGGTGCTCATCCCGGCAGAGGCCGGGTGACCAATACGCATTGTGTTCTCGCCAAAAGTTACAGCGAATATCGCACGAACGATCTCCTCGAAGAGTTTTCGGTCGACATTATCGAGTTGACCCATCCCGAGCAGGCAAAGGTAACGGTAGAGAGTGCGCGCGTCCTCTGTCGCAGCCGCCCGTCGCAGCCGAGATCCGTCGAGTTCTAGCGGCCAGGTCGCTCCGAAGAGTCCCGCCCTAGTCGTGAGTTCGGCCCACGCCTGCTCTTCCAAGAGGTCGGCGGAAGAGATGTTTTCGCGCGAGATAGCCGATTTCAGATCGCCGCGTTTGAAGTCTGCTGTTTGCGTCAGAGCGGTGTACTCGCACCAATCCGCTACCTCTCTGAAATCTGGGCCTTCTCCGGCCGGGAACGCAAGATCGATGGTCACAGTTCGTCTACCAGCTTCTCCAGTCCCTGCGCGAGTTGAATGAGTCGCGAGACTCCGCGGACGACGTCGGGGTCTTCCAGGTAGACGGAGACTAGACCAGAAACGTCTCTGATTGCGCGCTCGGCGGATTGAATCTTCTTGAGCAGGAACTCCTTCTCGCCAGCGCTGTATTCATAGGCGGACTCCAAGTCGCCCGTGGAGCGCAAGCGATCGGTGGCTTCTGAGCTAGCGAGCACGGGCGCCAATCGATTTGAGATAGCGCGTGACTCGAGAAGTATCGGCGCGCGCGACGGCGTTCCGAAAACCCATCCGACCACTTCCTCAAGAGCGTCTAGCTTCTCCTCTGGGACGAGCTTGTCGGTTGCCTGCTTGGGAAGGGTTTTGGGGATACCGAGGAAGGCCTTAATGGGTCGTTGACCGAGCGTCACTTCGAGTAGTGAAAAGCGATCTCGGATGGGTCGCTCGGGCATGTCCAGCTCAGTCTTGATCTGGTTGAAGACAATGTAATCCTGGTAGAGCTTCTTCACTGTTTGGGAGTTGTCTCCGATCAGGTCCTCCACCTCGTCGAGGGATCGTCCTGCATCAATGAGTTGGGCTATAAATCGAGCCTTCTGGAAGGGGGCCCACTTCTTGGCACCGGTAATGTGCCGAAAGCCGAGGAAGGGGAACACTTCCTCTCGGTTGTCGTACTTGACGCACGGGACTTCGACTATGCGGTCTCGTTGGGCGATGGACAGTTCGGGCCACCCATCGACCTTCAGATCGGCTCGCAGACTCTCATCTAGCAGAAGCTTCAGGGTGGCTAGCCTCCGATTGCCCTCGACAACAACCCACTCGCCGTTCTCTTTCACGACAACCAGGGGCTCTTCAGCGAAGTAGCCGTTATCAACGAAGGACTGCGCGAGTTCGTCTAGCGATTCTTGCTCATAGAGCTGACGGAGAAGACTCTTCTGGCTCGGTGCGGCCGCCGTCACCAAACGCGGGTTCCGCGTGTCCAGTGTCAACTCATCTACACGCAGGTAGATCAATGATGCGCGATCCTCGTGATGGGCCTGATCCATCGGTTGTGTCTCCCGTGGGTGATCGGAGGTGAGTCCGTTTGGCTCAGTCCGTAACGATGACGCTATTGGACGAGCTGGCGCGATGGTAGCCAGCGGGCCCCGCGCCTTTCCCCGGATGTGGGATCTGAGGTCCCACTACTGCCTTCCATCGAGGGGGAAGAGGTGCGGGGTCGGCAGGAGGCGGCACGGGTTTGGTGCTTCTGGTGGTTGCTAGCGAGGCCCGAATTGTCTCTGCGTTCATTGGTTCACCGGGTTTTTCGAGCAAGTGCAGGATGAGCTTTCCCATCGCTTCGGCGAGTGGCGGGGGGGTGGCGTTGCCAGCGAGCCTTACATTGACACGTTCGTTCTCTGTAAGACGCCAGTCTGCTGGGAAGCCCTGGAGAAGCATGCGCTCCGAACTCGCAAGCGGACGGCCGCTCCAATGGAACGGGCCCGTCGAGGGCCCAGGGCTCGCGGGCAGGGTCCACGCTGGCCGATCCTTCGCCAGTTTGAGCAGGAAGGACCAATACCTGGTCCGGTAGCCGAAAAGTTCGACTTCTTCGCCGCCCCCTCGTGCTGTCAAATGCTGGTAGTTGCTGCCCTCCGGGATGCTAGTCAGCAAGTCCGCATACCCGCCCCTAGCTGATGGAACAGGATCCGGAACGCGGTCTTCCAATGCATCCCAAACGGTGCGGTGATCCTCCCCGTGCGGTCGTGGAAGAACAGATGGCGCGGGTTCACCGTCGCGAAATGCAATCATGATGGCACGCGCTCGGTGCTGGGGGACGCCGTAGTCCGCCGCATCTACCACCCAGGACCTGAGCCGGTACCGCGTACCGGCCATGCTATTAATCTCCCGAAGCCGCTTCTTGATGCGTGCGGTTGCATTGTTCTTTCCGCTCAAGAAACCAGCGACATTCTCCATGAGGATCGCTCTCGGCAGGAACGATGCAGCGAGATCCATCATGCCGTCGACAGTCGTCCCTCTGTCGTCCTTGATGCCGCGCTTAGGCGCAGCCCATTGCGCAGCCTTGCTGAATGGCTGACAGGGCGGGCCACCTGCCAAGAGCGTCAACTCCCGCGGGGCGATTCCGACGTCCTGGGGAGCTAGAGCGCGACCCGCCTCGACGACGTCGGAGGGCTCAAGCAAACGCCAAGCGGGACGATTCTCTGCAAGCGTGGCGCGCGCGTCCCTATCGATCTCTAGGCAGCCGAGCGTGACGAACCCAGCGGCCTCAAGACCCCGGTCGAGACCGCCCACCCCGCTGAAGCAAGACAGAAGCGTCGTCAAAGTACTTCCTTTCCAACCCGAGCTCACACCATTCGCGGCACCAAGTCAAGTCGAAGCGAGCCACGCCAGCCGGCGCGCTCGCGCTGGCGCATGGAGACGATCGACCTTCGGAGAGACGATGCACGCAGGCACTTTCTGTGTAACGCTGTCGGGATTTAACATTTTCGCGTAGCCTCGCCTCATGCGAGGTGGACTCGAGCGATGGAAGCGGGGCGTCGACTCCGGGGGAGTCCGTCAGGCTGTCGCGTACGCGTTCGAAGGCACGTGTGACTCGCACATCGCTGCGCCGCTGGGCACTGACGCGCTCGCCGCGTACTCCGCCGGTGCATCCGTCCCCCGACTCACCGTCGAGGCGGGACGGATCCTCGAGGACAGCCTCGACCAGACGTCGCTTCGCCGGTGGGTGAATGGCGAAGACCCCGCAACGGGGGAACGTCGGGGACGCGACCTCCAATCACCGGATGCTGACCTCGTACTTGATGGGACGATCAACGCCCCCAAATCGTTCAGCCTCGCCTCACTGATTCACCCCGAGCTTGCTGCCGAGTTCGAGGCGCTCCAAGATCGCCTCCGCGACCGCATCGTCAAGACATGGCAGCGCGAACTCAACGCTCGGCGAGGGGCCGGCGGCAGCATCCGTGAGGATCTTCAGCGCATCGAAGTCGTGGAGCTGCGCCACCGACGGTCTCGGGCGCTCGACCCGCACATCCACCGGCACCTGTGGCTGAACGTCAAGGTGCAGGGGCTGGATGGCAGGTGGTCGAACGTCGACTCGCGGGTCGCGATGAAGCTGCACACGGTCGTCAACGCAGAGGGCGAGATCGCCGCCCGGACCGATCCCGGATGGATCGCCGCGCTGGCCCGCCACGGGTACACCCTCGATGAGAGGGGCGAGATCGCTCAGCTCGCACATGCCGTGCGGCCTATGTCGCGCCGATCGAACCAAATCGAGACAAACCGGCAGGCGAAGACGGCGGAGTGGCGCGCCGGACACCCGGGACAGGAGCCATCGCACGACGTTCTCGCAGCGATCGATCGGTGGGCGTGGGCGCAGGGACGCCCGAACAAACCCGACGACATTGATGAGGGCGACTGGGAGCAATGGGCCCGCGACGAGCTTGCATCGCTCGATCCCGCGCTGCTCGGTTCTCGGTCGCCTGCTGAGCCGCACCAGGTCGTGATCGCAGATCTCGACCGCGATCTGCTCGCGCGCATGGCCGTAGTTGATGCGGACAACCGGTCGGCGAGCAGCGGCGGGCGGTTCAGCATGTTCGATATCCGTGCGGGCGCGATGCGAGCGGTTGCCGCATCCGGCGTCATTGCTGACCGCCAACTGCTTGAGCACGTGATCGACGATGTAGTCGCGCGAGCCGTTCGCGACGTTGTGAATCTGCTGGATGACCGTGCAGGCGTCCCGTCCCATGTGAAGGGCTTCATGGCGGTCACGACGGCTGTTCTCAAGACCGACCTCGCCGAGCAGTTCGAGCGCCTCTCCGAGCAGGGCGCGAGGGTTCCGCTCGAAGTCGTCCGAGACATATCGACGACCGTCCTACCCGAAGGACGTGAGCTCGACACGGGTCAACTCCACGCTGCCTCGGCGATCGCCGGGACGGATCGGCTGGTCGCGGTCACCGGTCCCGCCGGCACGGGCAAGACGACGATGCTCGTGACGGCAAAGCGAGCCCTCGAGCGGCAGGGCAGGGCGATGCTCGTGGTTGCGCCGACGAAGAAGGCAGCGAGCGTCGCCGCCCACGAGATCGGTGCAAGTGCATCGAGCTTGCACGCTCTGCTGCTCGACTACGGATGGCGCTGGCACACCGAGGCCGCCGGCGCTGAGCAATGGCGGCAACTCACTGTGGGCGACACGGACGCGACGGGGCAGGTCTACGGCGGGCCCCGCCGATTCCGTATGACGGCCGGCGATCGGATCGTCGTAGATGAGGCCGGAATGGTCGACTTGCGGGTCGCGAACGCACTCGCAGCCGTCGCCGCTCAGACCGGTGCCGGAATCGCGATGGTCGGTGATCACCTACAAGCTCGCCCCGTCGGACACTCGGGTGCCATGGCCATCATGGCGCGGCGCTCGACCGCGGGCGTCGAACTCACCGCGGTACATCGCTTCCGCGATCCCACCTATGCCGCGCTGACGCTCCGCATGCGCGAACCGCGCACGAAGGACGACGCACTCGACGTTGCGCATGAGCTTGGTGCTCGGGGGCTGATCCGTCGCGCCGCGAACGAGGCGGAGGCCGAGCAGATCATGGTTGATGAGTACTTCGCGTGGGCAACTGCTGGTAGGCGCGTGGCGCTGGTGACAGCCACGAACGCGGAAGCCCAGGCGATCAACGAAGCTATCCAACAGCGACGGGTAGACCAGGGCGAACTCGACTCGGCACGCGCCGTCATCGGCAAGGATGATCAGTGGTTGGTGGAGGGCGACGTTGTCCAGACGCGGCGGAACGATAAGGGCCTGGGAGTCGAAAATCGCGCGATGTGGACGGTTGGTCGCATCGAGCCGGAAGGAGTTCGGCTCGTGAGTGTTACTGACTCTGGCGATACGCGACTTGTCCCTCTTGACTATGTCGCTGAGCACGTGCATCTCGCCTACGCGTCAACGGTCCATGGCATCCAAGGCGAAAGCACGGAGGCCGCGCTCGTTGGTCTAGGCGTCGATGCGGCCGGCATGTATGTCGGGATGACCAGAGGACGCGCTGTGAACTCCGTGATTGCCCTCGGTCCCGGCGTGGACGCAGTCGAAGAGCTCGCGACCCGGATGCTGCGCCCTTCGATGGAACCCACGATGGAAGAGAATCGGCAGGCGGCGTGGCTCGAGGTTGGCCGGGCGGCGACCACGCTTGGGTCGCGTATCGAGCCGCGTGCAAGGCCGCAGATCGTCAAGTCGGATCCGATCGTCTCGCCGATGCTGACCCCTGGCGGAGCCTCACTGAGCTGACGGCTATCCAGGCTCACGGCCCGAGATGATCGCCGCGAGAGGCCGGGATCACTCCACGCGGTCGACGGCCGATGCCCAGACCCAAACGCGTTGATCTCGACCGTCCAACCGAAACTCGACTTGCACGGCTCGAGGAGTCCAAGCGATCGCGTCTCCTTCGATCTGCGAGGCGATCGCGCCGAATCGGACCCAAGCGCGCACGCGCCGTGGTTGAGGATCGGCGGTCACGGGGTAGAGGTCGAGGCGTAGCTCGCGCTCGGTGAGTGCCTGGATCGGATATCTTGCCGCGAGCTGGTCGAGGATCTTCTGGTTCATGCGCTCGTCGATCTGGGCGGCATATCGACGATTCGTGCCCACAATTCCTCCGATCGAACATATGTTCTAAATGGTACGACCCAAGGAAGCCATCACGGACCCTCATCCGTGACATGCAGGAGCGGGCGGGAGTAACGTAACTCCCGCCCGCTCTGTCTTTGCGGATGGTCAGCGAGCGAACCCTGCACCGGTGTGCGAAACCGGTGTGGCTTCCGGCCCCGGAGCGTGAGCTACGGGGCCGTTAGCTTTTGGGGATCGCTCGACCTCGACGTCGGCGAACTTCAGCGACGCCCCGACGTTGTCCGCGACGATGTCCCGTGCTTCTCGAGTCGCACCGCTTTCGCGGTCGGTGTAGGTCGAGAACCGCAAATCGCCAGCGACGAGCACGGCGTCGCCCTTGCGCAGGGAGTCGGCGACGTGACGTGCTTGGCTGTTGAAGACGACGACGCGGTGGAAGACCGAGCCCGCGTCTTCCCACTCTCCGCTCTGCTCGTTGCGTCGGCGATCGTTGACCGCGACGCTGAACCGCGCGTAGTCGGTGCCGTTGTCGGCGGTGCCGTGTTCGGGGTCGCCCGTGAGGTTGCCCTCGATGGTGACCGGAATTCGTGTGGACATGGTTTTCGTTCCTTTCTGTCATGCACCGGTCGGTGCGTTATGGCGCGTGAGACTGGCGTGTCCACGCATCCCATTCCTGCTCGTCGGTCGCGGACGACCATGAGCGAGGCTTTTGCGGCTGGTGCCCGTGGGCGCAGCCGCCGGCGTAGGCCTGCCGCCAGCGGCCGCGCGCCTGTGCGAGGCGCTCGTGCCACCCGATGGGTCCGTAGCCGCTGTCGCTTGCATCGAACGACGCGCGGTGGGCCGTGTGCAGGGCGGAGAGTTCCTCCACGAGCGCTCCGTGTTTCCACCAGCAGTCCGGGATGCCAGTTACGGGTACGTCGTACCGGATCGTCAGCCACTCGACCCAGTCGCGCAGGGCTCGCCACGCGTCGGCCGCCTGCGCGTCGGGTAGCTCCTTCCAATCGACGACGGCGGCGCCCAGGGGCGCGGAGCTTCCGCGGCGGTCGCCTGGATCCCACTCGGCGAGTTCGGCGGCGAGCATCGTCTCGTATGCCTCGTCGGTCTCATCAGTCATGCCGCGCCTCCAATCGCGCGCAACTTGCGTCGCAGACGAATAAGCGCCGAGAGGGATGCTGTCCGTCGATCACGGTGGTGTGCCAACAGCCGGTCGCGGTCGAGCAGTCGGTGCAGCAGTTCGTGGCAGTAGGGGTGAACAGCGGCGAGGTCCGAGTGCGCTTCGTGCGCGCGCCAGCCGGCATCGGTGCGCTCGACGCCGGAGTAGTCGAGATGGTGCAGTTCCAGGGTTCGGGCGGTGCCGTCCACAAGGCATGCCGCGCAGGCAACGGTGCCCGTACGGCGCCGTTCGTCTCTGAACCACTGGTCGCGACGGGCGAACCAAGCGGGTGAGCGCAGATAGCCACGGCGGTAGGAGTTGAGGCGGCGGGGTTTCCGGATGTTGGTCATGGTTCCGGGGTCTCGTTCGCGGCGGGTCCCGTTGCTCGCGCGAGGTCCTCGGCAAACACGGCGCGTTGTTCACGTTCCGTTTCGCGCTTGCCGGCGCTGACCGCTCGCGCGTCAGCGCGCTTGTCCCATCCGGCGAGGTCGAGGAGCACGCCTCGGCGGTTGCGGTAGGCGAGCAGGCCGACGGTCTGAGGCATTCGACGGATCTCGTCGACTGTCATGAGGGGCAGTCGGTCGTGCTGCTCGCTCGTGTTCACGCCGGCCTGACTGCTGCTCCAGGATCGCTGGGTGCGGCGGCGTTCCCGTGAGCCGAGGATGGCTTCGATGTCGCGCAGGTGGTCGACTTGCGCTGCGCCGCCGAGAAGGATCTTGGCCGTTGCGGCGGACCAGATCGTGTCTGCCTCGGCCCGTGACCAGGCGGTCTCGGCCTGGGAGAGGGCCTGCAGTACGACGAAGGTGCAGATGCCGCGGCCGCCGCCGTCGGCCATCGTGCGTGGCAGGTTCGCCCATCGGAACATGTTCGCGATCTCATCGAGGATCAAGCCGAGTGGTTGTGCGAGTCGCGAGCTCGGGGATGCGAGCGCTTTGCGGCGTGCGAGCTCAACGACGTCGTCGAGAAGAGCACCGAGGAACCCGCCCATCGCGGCGGACCCCGACGATGAGCCAACCAAGTACAGCGTGTTTTCGCCGGTCAGGAACTCCTCGGCATCGAAGCGCGGATCGCCGGATCGCGGCGAGAGTGCGTCTCGAATCTGCGGCACAGCTAGCGGCGCAACCGCGTTCTGCACACCGAACCAGGTGGATGACACGAGTCGTTCGTCGCCCGAGACGAGGGCTTCCAGGCTGTCTCCCCACCCAGGCGCGCCATCGGAGCGCAGCACCTCAACTGCCGACCGCGCGAGCGATGGGCTCGTCCCCCAGTCGTAGAGGTCGGCGATCGACCGTCCGCCGACCGCCCCGGCGTGCAGAAGGCGGGAGAGGACGATGGTGGATGCCTGGGCCCATTCGCCGTTGGTCGTTGAGGCTCCAAGCGCGGTGCCGGTGATGATCGCCGAACCTCGTTGGAGAGCCACGAGCGGGTCTTCACATCCCGCGAAAGGGCTGATCCTCATGGCGTCACGGATGCCCGACAGGCCCTGAGGGTCGAAGACGCTGACGGCACCGCGACGCCGACGCATCTTCATGGTGGCGGTGAGGTTGTCGTTCGTCGTTGAGGTGGTGATCAACGGACCCGACCAGTCGAGGATTGCGGAGACGAGGACGCGGTACCCCTTGCCCGAGCGGGGCGGACCCTCGAGCGCGACGGAGTCTTCGATCGACACGTAGACATCCAGTCCTCGAGACGAACCGACCCGCCAACCGACGTCTGTCGGGCTCGGCTGGAAGAGTTCGGGACGCAACTGAGGTGCGCGACGGAGAACCGCTCGCGCGGAGAGGTGCTTGCGAATCTCGGATGCGGGGGCGAACCCGGGTCGGCTCTGCAGATCGTTGATGAAGTAGCGATCTGACTGCCGATAGCGCGAGTACGCGACCCCGGCCCACGCCGACACGAAGGCGACTGCGAGCACGAGCGCGAGATCGGCGACCCTGATCGCCGTCACAGGCAGGGCGCATCTGTCGATCGTGTACGTCCCCGAATCGCCGGAGAGCGCGAGCCACAGTCCCGACAGAAAGCCAGTCGGCGTGGGTCGTGCGCCGCACACGATCTGTGTGACCGCCTCGGCAGCGAAGGCGAATCCGATGTTGAGCAGGATGACCGCGGCGATGCCGATCGCCGCGATCTTGGGCCAGATACCGTCGCTCACCATGAGTGGAGTCCTACTCGCTACAGCTTCTCCGCGACCGATGCCGCCGTGCGCACCCATGCGCGCTGAGTCACCGGGCGGAGCGCGTCGAAGCGCAGCGGACCTGATTTCAGCGCCGGGTCGAAGGGAATGACGTGCACGGCGCGGACGAGGTCAGTGAATCCCTCGACGATTGGCCGAATCTCAGACGCCGATGCACGCTCCGAGAGAGTCACGACGACGACGGCATTTCGCGCCAGTTCCGCCGAGTGGTCATCGCGCGCCAACAGCGCTTCGAGAAGCAGTGCGGCCGACTCTGCCGATTCTCGTGCCGCGATAGTGGGGATGACGAGCTGGTAGGAGGCGTCAACCATCCTCAGCCAGCGCTCGGCGGATTCGTCATTGCCGGAATCGAAAACGACCATGCGGAAGTACCGCGCGGCGACACGCATCAACAGATCGAACTCGGTGCTTTCGATGCGCTGTCGGGCGGCGAGAAGCTCGGGGTTGGAACGCAGCACGTCGTATCGGTCTTGCGTCTGGTGGTGGACGTAGTTGGCGATGTCAGAGATTGGTGCGTCGGGGGAGAGAAGCCAGTCGGCGGCGGGCAGCAGGTCTTGCACGGTCGAGTCGTAGCGTCCGCTTTCCGTGCGCCAGCCGAGGGTCCCTCGTGTGTCGTTGTTGTCCCATGCGAGCACGGGACCGCCGCCGTAGCGGGCGAAAACGGCGGAGAGCATCGCGGTGGTCATCGTCTTGCCGACGCCGCCCTTGCCGTTGGCGACCGCGATGGTGCGGCACCCGGCCCAGTGTTGCGCGACCGCTCGCTGGTCGGCCTCGCGTCGCAGTTCCTCTGCAGAGGCACGAACGGTGATGCCGAGACGGGCGAGGATGGCGCGCCATCCTGTGGATGGCGAGCGCTCCGTCTCGTCGTCCGTGGTGATGAAGGATCGGCGCTCGGTGCGAGCGGCGCGGCGGGTGGTGGGCTGTTCGCTACCGATCGCAACGGCGCCGGTCGCGACATCAGTCGCACTGTCGGCGGATTCGTCAACGGGTTCGTCGACCTTGACCCCCTCGACGCTGCCGTCTGTACGGATGAGTAGGCGATGATCGCCGCGGTCGCCGGAGGTGACCAGTTCAAGCTCGGAGCCCGCTACCTGCGCTTCGGCGATCGCGCGACGGACGATCGATGCACGGATGTCTTCTGCCGGAGCCGCGTGAAGCCTCTCGGTGTCTCCATCGATAGATATGAACTCCGCGGTATCGCCGCTCACGTTGGCGTAGACGAGCGGTCTGGTGGCAATGGTCATCCTGTCTCCTTCTCAGCGCTCAGCCATCCGGCCAAATCGGTGCCGTCGTCGATGGGCCAGACGTCGTCTAGCGGTAGCGGCGTGATCAACTCGCTGAACCCCGCGATTTCGGCAGCGGGCAGCAAGGCATCGTCGGTCTTGAACAGGTCGTACTCCCACTCGGTGGACGTCGCGAAGCAATCGACGAGGTACGAGAACTGGCCGACGTAGGCCAGAAACTCGCCCTTCCTGAGCTGCCGAGCCATGTCTACGTGTGCGGTCGGCATTTGGAGACGGTCTCGCAGGCTCGCGTGTTCTTGGTGGTTGACCCGGAAGACGAACTTGTTCTCGATGTCTCCGACGATCGAGTAGGCGAGGTTTCGCTCCTGCGAATCGGCCTCGCCGACTGCGTCGAGGTCGCCCATCTTGTGCAGGATGACGATATTGCTGATGCCGTAGTGGCGTGAAAGTTTGAGCCACTGCTGGTACATCTGGAGGGCAGCGAGCGAGGTCATGTCCCGCCACCCCTCCTCGCGGACCACATAGCGCGTGCGCTTTGCCTCGCGATCCGAGATGACCGCCTGGACCCACGATGTGGTGCACACCTGGGTGAGCTGCGCGACGAGGTCGCCGCGGGCGAAGAGTTCGGATGTGTCGACGACGACGAGTGGGGATGCATCGTCGAACTGCACGGTGGATTCATCCTCGAACAGGCCGGACAAGTCGCCTTCGACAAACCGCCGCAGTACGAATCGAGGTTGCGAGGCTGCGGCGCTGAGTTCAGGTTCGTCGGAGAGTTCGCCCGCGCCGATGCGGGCGAGCTGACGGTAGACCTCGCGAAGCGTCGGATCGTCGCCCGTTGCCGAGATCGCGCGTTCGAGAGCGAGGTGGATGCACGCGTGTTCGACCGCAGACAGCTTCGTGCCGCCGACCGCCATCTCGACGAGCGAGATGAGCGTCGCGATGCGGCGCTGGCGCACCATCTGCTCGTGCTGCTCATCACTGCTACCCGTGCGGCGAGGGCCGCGATCGAGGGGATTGAGTCGGGCGCCTGTTGCCCCACCCAGTTTGATGACGGTGCCTTCGACGGCCTCAGCAACGACCACCCATTCACCCTTCGGGTCTGAGGGGACGACCGCTTGGTGTCCGAAAGGAATGGAGCGGGTAATCAGTGTCTTGATCGTTGAACTCTTGCCCGACCGGTACGACCCCAGCACCAGGACGTTGGTAGAGAAGGACCCACGCTCCGTGGGATCCGCGTAGGCCTCCCACGGTGAGAAATGCCAGAGCGCGTCCGCATTGAGGTCGACGCCAACAATCGGACCTCGGTGGCCAAGTCCCGCGTCCGCGACAAAGGGATAGATTCCAGCGAGGTGCTGGGACGTTGCTTGGTGGGCTGGGATCACGGGAGCGGAAAGGTTCCAGTAGCCCCCTTCGGTGAGTCCCGGGCCGAAAGGACCTGGTACCGCTGGCTCCGGTAGCGCGCGGTCCCGCTTTGAGGTTCTGGTCGGCTGCGCTTCCCGCATTCGTGCGGCGATCTCGCGCTGCACCGCGCGACGCTCGGCACGCGTCTGACCGGCGGGGGAGACGACGAAGGTTCGGCGGGCCATCACTTCACCCCCAGCCCGAGCGGCAGCGCGTTCACCAGCAGCGCCTCGGCCTGCTGGCAGTACAGGATCTGCGCCTCCATGCCTGCCCGTGAAAGAGCGTTGCGGGCGCCAGCGATCGATTGTTCGAGAGCATTCTCATCAGGTGCCGTGACGGTCAGGTACGCGCCATAGCGGAATTCACCGTGACCGGCGACAAGCTCGTCCTCCTGCTTCTCGAGGGCAAGCCAATCCGCTTCGTCAGCGGCGGAGCCGTCAGCGCCACGCTTGGCGCGCAACCTTTCGTTGCCCCGCCAGACCTTCTTCTCTTCACGGATGCGCTTTAGTGCTTTGTTCACGGGCACCGGGGTCAGCACGATCGAGAAGATGTGCGTCACCGCTTCGCCGGTCACGGGATGACGCGCGAATACGAGGGGGGAGATAAACCCGACCGCCGCATCGGACCGAGGCCATTCGTGCACCCACATGGTGGTGTGAATTCCTGAGTCTGTGATCACGACGCCGTTCTTGCCGCGCGGCTCTTCGAGGTACATCGGACCGATTGCGTTCAATGCGACACCGGTGTTCTCGGCGTCGCGGTTCTGCACCGTGGACAGAAACTCTGGATCGAACGCGGTGCGAGCCAGGCTCGCGATGTCTCTCGGCGTTAGCCACCGTCGGACGGTGATGCGGGCTGAGCGGAGGGCGTCGGCAATGTTGCTGGCCTCGACATGGGCGAGTGCCTGGATCGCGGACTTGCCTCCCCCGAGCGCGCGAACCTGCGGGCCGAGCGCGACGAGGTCAAAGGTCAGCGTCAGGTAGTTGCGGTGGGCGACGGCGAAGCGCTCCGAAGCATCCATCACCTGTCGATAGTTCGTTGTCACGTCTGCGTCGTCGTCGATGCCCGCACGATGCGCGCTCGACTCGAAGTGTTCGCGGCCCGCTCGGATCGTGGTGGGCGTCGTCCGTTCCTGCAGCGTCACGCGTTTGACGCCGACGCGCTGCGTAAACGTGGCGAGTACCTGCGCCCACTGTTGTGCGAGGTCGTGGCGGTCGGGGGTGTCCTTCATGAGGAATCCCTGCACTTCGAGTTCCGCCGTTACCGACACCGATCGGTCGTGCGGGTTGTAGACGCAGGCGAGCCCGTCGACGTCCCACATCTGCACGGACGCGCGCGTGCCGGGCAGGTTGAGTGTTCCTTCGAGCTGGACGCGTTCTGGACGGTAGGCGTGGGTCGTAGCGCCTGCGGAGTGCCGTAATTGTTTCGAGAGCCAAAGTCCCAGCATCCGGGGCGCGGAGATACCCCGCACGGTCGTCACGGCGACCAGTCCTACGGGGAGATAGACGGGTGCTGCGTAGAGGATGCCCGCGGGACCGAACCCATTGACACCGATGAGCAGGACAAGGGCGGCTGCGGCGACGAATCCGATTTGCCACGGGTCGAGCCCGAGTACAACCCCTTGGCGGGAGCGACGGGGAAGTCGGACCGGGCGTGCGTGTTCTGCGGCGGTGGCGGTCACGGTGTGCTCCTCACGGGTCGAGACGCGGCGGGCGTCGGGGGCGTGGAAGTAGCGGATGTTGCCGTTGGTTTCGGTGGGGTCGATCCGGAAGCGCCTGATCCAGCGGGCGAGGTCGGTCCGGATGTCGGCCGCGAGGGACTGCTCTTCGCAGTGGTCGCGGATGGGCCGGTGCTGCCAGCGCGGCCACGTGTCGATCCGGGCGAGACACCTGCGGGCGCACTGCCGAGGCGAGAGGGAAGACGCGAGGCGCTTCGCGCAGCGTTGGCGCCCATGCGGCCCGCTTGACCGCCGAGCCGCGAACCCAACGAGTCGGCGGCGACGGCGCCCGTGAAAGTGAAGAGGCCGAAGACCGCAAAGGGGGCGAACGCGACCAGAACGAGGCCGATGAGCAGAGGCCAAGATTGAGGGTCCCAGATCGTGCGGACTGTCGATAGCCCGTTGATGATCAGCGCGAGGAATCCGATCGTGAGTGGCCCGGTGAGGAGCAGAACGACGACCGCGCTGAGGTAGCGAACCACCCACTGCGGTCCGATTCCGCGAACCGGGAAGATCATCCATGCGACCGGCCCGACCATGATGAGAACGGCGAGGGCGAGGTTTCGGAAGGCGAAGACCAATGTGAGGAGCACGGTTGCGATCATCAGAAGGCCGTGGATGAGGAACGCAAAGAAGTAGTTCGCGTGACCGCCTGCCCACATCACGCTCTGGAGCGTAGAGATGAGGGCGAAGTCTCCGTCGCGGGTCAGGATGTACATCGCCATGTCGTCCACAGCGTTGACGACATGCCCGGTGAGCCAGAGAGTGATCGGGACGGCGGGGATCGCGATGAAGGACCGGATGATTGCACCGACGAGTTGGTCGCGGTCCCGTGCGACGATGGCGGCTGCGATCGCCCAGATCATGGCTGCGAAGACGACCGCGAGCACAGCCCAGTTCCAGAAGGACCATTCTTCGACGGCCGCGGCCCATAGGGTGCTTGAGGTGTCGAACCGCATATTCGATGCGAGAACGAAGAGTCCGCCTGTCGTTGCCAGGGCCATGCCGCGGCCTGCGTTCTCGAAGCTGACGCAGACGAGATCACCCACACTGCAGTCGTATCCGACTGTGAGCTCTTTGCCTCCGGCATCCTTCAGCTTCTGGTGGTGTCCTTCGTATGTCGTGCAGACCATCGCGTTCTCGCCCGCGACCAGTACGCCGGTGAAGCAGCGCTGCGCCTTGATGTCGGCGGCATTTTCGGGGGTGCAACTGACCTGATCGGTCTCTCTCGAGCAGGTCACCGGGAACGTCGGCGCAGACCACGTCTGACCCGTGACGGGCGTTGCCGTGTCCACCCGAATGGTGCCCGACGCTTCGGCTGTTGCGTGTGCCGGCTCGGCGATGCCCACAACGGCGACGCCAGCGACCAGCGTGCCGAGGAGAAACATCCCGAGCCGACGCATAGGTCAGAATCCGAAGTCGAAGTTGACGAACCAGGCGAACAGGCCGCTCGCGGCGCCCAGGATGGCGGCGGCGATGAAAATCCAAGCGATGTTCTCGCCCGCCCACGATCTGACGCGGTCGGGCGCGAGTCCGCGGAAAGCGAGGGCGGCACCCGCGATGACCAGCATGATGAATACGACGATCATCGCGCCGGCCAGTATGTAGGACGCGATGACTTGAAACCCCTGGAAGAAGGGCGCCGAGAAGTCGGGCTGAATTTCGGGGACGTCCACGTCGAACGGGACGAGTAGGTCGTTGAGTGGCATCCGGGCTCCTTGGTGTTCGTCGGTCAGGCGAGGGGAAGACCGCGGGCGGCCATGAATGGTGCGGGGTCGAGGCGGGCGCCGTCAATGCGCAGTTCGAAGTGCAGGTGGCATCCCCAGGAGAGGCCCGTCGTCCCTTCGGCGCCGAGGCGCGTGCCCGCCGAGACCTGCTGAGTCTTTTCGACGGCGATCGAGCCCCACTCCAGATGGGCGTAGATCGTTTGGATGCCATCGCCGTGGTCGACCACAACGCTGTTGCCGAACTGGCCCATGCTGCCGGCGGTTGTGACGGTGCCAGGGCCGGCAGCGAATATGGCCGCGCCGCATCCTTGCGACATGTCATAGCCCTTGTGGTCCGCGGGGCAGTAGGAGCATCCCTTGACCGGGTGAAAGCCGAAACCGCGACCTTTGGTGTAATCGCCCGCGAGTGGGTAGCCCCATTCGCCGACGACGACCGGTGTGCGTCCGTCGATCGTTCCGGGCTGCACTGCGGGTGTACCGTGCGCTGCGATGGCAAGGGGAAGCGCAACGAGGGGAGTGACGATAGCTCCGCCCGCCAGGGCTACCGCCAGCACCGCGAGCAGAACCAGGCGGCGCAACGTCTTTGACCGCGCGACGATACCGGCGGCAACGACTGAGGGATGCGGCATGTCAACTGCCGTCCGCGCCGAAGAAGCGAACGACCTTGCAATCGCCAACCTGCTGCGCCGAGCCGAGGGTCGGGATTGACTCGCCGCCGCACAGTACCTGCACGCGAACGCGCGCCGTCTGCTCGTAGCTCGTCTCCTGTGCCCCCTCTGTCTTGGATGTGAAGGTGAGCAGCACATCCGCTTCGCCGATGAACATGTCTCCAGGGGGGTTCTCCGGCACGGGGGAGTAGGCGATCTCCGCCGACGCGGCTGCCTCGACTCGGCCGTCTTCTGCCGCGAGGGAGTTCCACATGTCTTCGGGGAGAACGACGGACTGGCGGAGTTCAAGGCGAGCCTGATCAAGCTGAGCTTCTCGATCAACCCCTGATGCGTATCGCGTATCCGGTGTAAACCATGTGTCGAGGTACGCCAGCCATTCGTCTCGTGTTGCGAGGGTGGTGTCGAAGGTCGCGGCGGCTGCTAGTGCTGCGCGGATATAGACGTCTTCATCGCGCGTTATCGGCTCAGGGACCCAACCCTGCACCGTAACGCCGTCGTCTACGACGCCCGTTTCGGTTGGTTGCGTGGGCGGCGCGGCCGAGGGCGCGCCGCTCGCGCTGGTGCTGGGAGGCGAGGTGCGTGGTCCAGCATCGGATGTTGTTGTGTTGATGATCGCCGCAGCGACGAGCGCCGCGATGCCGCCAACAAGGACAACCCCGCCGGCAATTGCCCAGGGCAGTCCGGTCGAACGGCGTGGTGTCTGCGGCGTCGTCATGGCACTGGCCTCCCTGCTGGTTGTGAGCAGTGGAGCGAGACGCGACGGTGGGGCCAGCTCGAGCTGCCTTTCCGGCATCCTATGCAGGCGCGAAAGAACCGTAAAGGGTGAGGCGCAATGTTTCGGTGCTCGCGCCACGGGGGTCCGTCGTGGGCGAGTGTGGTTGTGCAAAAAACTGGCCGTTCGCAGAATAGCCGCGTTGATCCGCCTTTGTCTGTAGGGAGTATGGGGGACATGGCTCGGCTATGCCTGACTCTGAGCGACTGCGGGGTTGATCTAGCGGTTGACATATGTGGATACTACAGAGATACACTCATCATGTGAATCACTAAATTACCCAGTTTGTCGAGTGCTCGCGGAGCCGGTGCGCCACAATAGTCCCGTGCCCAAATACGCCCGCCCTCGTCATAGCGAGCATGCGGAGGACCCCATCAAAGCCCTTGGCAATATGGTGCGCGCGGGCATCATCGGTTTCCTTCGGACCAACGGACCGGCTTCTCGCGCTGAGATCTCGCGGGCGCTCGAGATACCGATTCCGACGGTTGCTAAGTCCCTTGCAGCGCTGATGACATCGGGCCTACTGATTTCTGAACCGCCGATGGATGAGGTCCGTCAGGGGCAGCGTGTTCGATATCAGGTCAACGACGCTGCGGTCAGCGACATGTATCTGCAGCTCGGGCAAGCGATCGGCGAACTCTAGACCCTCGTCGCTGACTGATGGTCGGGTTCCTGCGGTCGGGATCACGGAACTGCCTCATGATTCGACCACGCCCGCACACCACCAGCACCTCTCGCTAGGTGCATCGTCCGGCGAAACCGTTGGGAGCACGTTCTCCCGGGCGAAGTAGGCGCTGGCGTGCTTGAGAATCTCTATCTCCATCTCCAATACCCGGTTGCGACCTCCACACCAGGTTCCGACGCCGGAACTCGATGAGCTGCTTGTGCTCGTCGGTCGTCACCCCCGCCTTGCGTCCACTGTCGACCGCCTCGCGCTTCATCCAATTCCGCAGGCATGACTCGCTGATCCAGAGATCACGCGCCGCCTGCGCGACAGGCTTGAACTGCGCGACAAGATCAACTGCTCGACGCCAAACTCCGGCTCATATGGTGGGCATCTCACGGACTCGTTCCGAGACGATCATCGTCTCAACTCAGGTGTCGCGAAAAGCGGGTCATGCTCCGTCAGTCTCCAAGCTACGTCGCGGACAACTTGAGGGCGTGCGAAGAAACGCCAGAGTGCGCGCACGCTTATGCCGTCCGGAATCTAAATCTCGTGATCCCGAAGCTGAGCAAATTAGCTGCGCTTATGGCAAGGCGCAGAAGATTCAATTGGACTGTTCATTCGACTCTGCGGATGATGAACACAGCCGGAGAGGCTCATCAGATCAGCGAGAAGGGTTACAACGTGGGAATCATCGACTTCCGGTTGCGTCCGAATACACCGACATACATGGAGCATTGCTCCGGCCCGGCGGCGGAGAAGCTGTGGGCCCGCCCCAAGTTCGGGCCGTACCCAGGTGAGCAGAGCTTCGAGTCTTGGTTGGCGGAGGTTGGCGAGTCGGACGTAACGCTCGGCGTGTTCACGGGGCGGCAGGTGGGCGATCCGTCGTCACCCACCGTTGGCTTCACCAACGACTACATTGCGGAGTGCGTCGAGAAGTCAGACGGAAAGCTCATCGGGTTCGCAGGAGTTGACCCTGGCATGCGTCGCGTTGCCACCAAGGAGTTGCGGCGAGCCGTGGGAGAGCTTGGCATGCGAGGAGTGTCGGTTGACCCGGAGGGATTCCGGCAGACGCCCGACCACCGGCAGTTCTATCCCATCTACGAGACGGCAGCCGAGCTCGAGATCCCCGTGGTGGTGACGGTCGGACCGGTGTGCGGGCGATTCGCCGATCCGTGGGCCATGGACATCGTCGCGGAGGACTTCCCTGAGGTGACGTTCGTGATGTCTCACGGCACCTACCCCCATGTCACTGAACTGATCGCGCTTGCGTATCGCCGAAGCAACATCTATCTCGAGGCGTCCATCTATTACGCGCTCCCTGGCTCCGAGCCGTTCCTGGAAGCTGCCGGCACGGTCCTACAGGATCAGGTCGTCTACGCGAGCGCATTTCCCTTCAATCCGATAACTGCATACGAGAGGTTCGCACAGTTCGAAATCGGCGACGATGCTCTCGGCAAGATCATGTTCGGAAACGCCGCCAGGATTCTCGGCCTGGATGCCCCTCAGTCGTCACACGTTGATGACCATCGCGAGATGCTTGCCGCTTCGGTCTAGTCGTGGTGCCCGACGGCGATCCCAAGCGACCTCGTGTCGCAGTGGTGACCGGCGGGGCCTCTGGGATCGGGGCAGCCGTCATCGCGGGTTTGGTCAACGCCGGTTACGTGACTGCCAGTCTCGATTGGGCCGCTGAGGAGAAGGTATCGAGCCATGGGCTGTCCATCAGTGCGGATGTGCGTGATCCGGAATCCGTGGAACGCGCAGTATCGCGGGTGCTCTCCACATTCGGCCGAATTGACGTGCTCGTCAACTGTGCTGGCGTGGGGCTAACGAAGGCGTTCCTCGAGACGAGCATCTCGGACTGGAACAGGGTAGTCGGCGTCAACTTGACAGGAACATTTCTCGTATCTCAGTGTGTGGCGCGTTGGATGGCGCACGCAGGCTCGGGGGCGATAGTGAACGTTGGCTCGACTGCAACCGTGCTCGGCACACCTGGGCAGACCGCGTATGCGGCATCGAAGGGAGCCGTCGTGGTGGCGTCCGGCAAGGTGGTGTACGGATCGGGTGACCGTGTCGCTGCGGACGTAGCGACGGTCACCGCGTGATCCTTCGAGAGAACTCTTCACATCCATCTCGAAAGGACCCCGACGATGACCGTCTCACCCCACGATATCGACCCTGCCCGCTTCCTCGAAGACCACCTCGCGCAGGCGTCTCCCGATCTGCTGCGGGAGATGCTCGGCACGTTCATCAACCAGCTGCTATCCGCGGACGCGGACCAGATCTGCGGCGCCGCTTACGGCACGATCAGCGACGACAGGGTGAACCGTCGCAACGGTTACCGCCACCGCGACTTCGACACCCGCGCCGGGACCATCGACGTGAAGATCCCCAAGCTCCGGCAGGGCACCTACTTCCCGGAGTGGCTGCTGGAACGCCGCCGCCGCGCGGAGGCCGCACTGACCACCGTGGTCGCGACCAGCTACCTCCTCGGCGTGTCCACCCGTCGGATGGATGACCTGGTGAAGACCCTCGGGATCACCGGGCTGTCGAAGTCGCAGGTGTCGGAGATGGCGCGCGACCTTGACGAGCAGGTGACCGCGTTCCGCACCCGGCCGTTGGACGCCGGCCCGTACTCGTTCGTCGCCGCCGACGCGCTCACCATGAAGGTCCGCGAGGGCGGCCGGGTCGTGAAGGTCGCGGTGCTGGTCGCGACCGGCGTGAACGCCGACGGCTACCGCGAGATCCTCGGTCTGCAAGTCAACTCGACCGAAGACGGCGCCGGCTGGCTGACGTTCTGGCGCGACCTCGTCGCGAGAGGCCTGACCGGCGTGAAGCTCGTCACGTCCGACGCACACGCAGGTCTGGTCGCAGCGATCGGCGCGACCGTCGGCGGGTCCTGGCAGAGGTGCAGAACCCACTACGCGGCGAACCTGATGAGCGTGACCCCAAAGTCCTCGTGGCCATGGGTGAAGACCCTGCTGGGCACGGTTTTCGACCAGCCCGACGCGGAGTCCGTGCACGCCCAGTTCGACCGCGTCCTGGACGCGCTCGAGCACAAGCTCCCCAGGTCGTTCGAGCACCTCGAGGCCGCACGTGAGGAGATCCTCGCGTTCACCGCGTTCCCGAAGAGCATCTGGCGGCAGATCTGGTCCAACAATCCGAACGAACGCCTCAACCGGGAGATCCGCCGCCGCACCGACGTCGTGGGCATCTTCCCGAACCGCGACGCGATCATCCGGCTCGTCGGCGCCGTCCTCGCCGAGCAACACGACGAGTGGGCCGAGCAACGCCGCTACCTCGGCCTCGACGCCCTCGCCGCCGCACGCCGCGTCGGCGAACCCACCACAGAGGAGGTGATCGAACCCGACCTTCGGGCCCTCACAGCCTGACCTCGACACGAGGGATCACACGATCACCGATACACCACGTCCCAGGACTTGACCGCCGTCGTCGCGCTCTCGCGCTCGTTAGCGAGCGAGCTCGGACCACGCGGTGTTCGAGTCAACACCGTCATACCAGGACCGACATACACTCCTCTGGCGGCGGGAATGCAGTCCGAAGAGGCGCAGCGACGTCGGGCGGAACGAACGCCGGATGGACGTCTCGGGTGGCCCGAGGAAGTCGCCGGAGCAATCGTGTTTCTAGCCAGCGAGTGTTCGAGCCACATCTCAGGGGCAGAACTTGCGGTCGACGGCGGCTTCTCTGTCGCCGGGATTCTGGGCGCGTAGGCAGGGAGGTCGGCCACCCACCTTTAGGTGGTCGGCTTTCCTGCAAACACTTCTCGAGTGCTTGCGATGGTGCGTACCAACAACTGCACCATCTCGCTGTACTCCGTCTTGGCGAAGGCCGCCATGTGACGGCGAAGTGGTGGGTCCGGCTCGCAAATGAGGGCGTCCAATCCAGGAACCACCGCGTGCTCTGGCAAGAGTGCGAGGCCGAGGCCGGCGGCCGCCAGCCGCGCCGCCCCATCCATCTGCGAGGTGCGAAGAGCTACACGTTGTCCACCTAGGCCAGCGGCCGCTAGGTGGGAATCAACGTGATCGTGCAGCCCGTTTGGCACGTTGAGCATGACCCAAGTCTGACCGTGAAGGACCGACGTCGGCAGTCTCCCAAGTGACCGAGCAGGTGCACCGACGTGATCTTGCTCGTAGGGGACAATCTGATCGCGGAGAGGGTGCTCGCGAGGAAGTACGAGAACAAACGGCTCCGCGCCTAGCCGATCAAGCGGTCCATCCCAGTCATCAGGCTCCGGTCCGATCGCTAAATCGAAGGTTCCAGTCCGGGCTGCCTCTTCAAGCAAAGTTCGGTGCTGAAACTCTTGAATGCGGACGGACACGTCTGGCATGCGCGCAGACCAGACGCGTAGCGCTCCCGGGAGAAGGTTGACTGTTACCGAGTACACCGTCGCGATGTCGATTCGTCCTGCGCGCCCTGCACGATAATCCTCAACGGCGGAGAACGCTCGCCGCTCGGCCGCGAGAGCGATCTCGGCATGCTTCGCGAACGCCTCGCCCGCGGCGGTCAGTCTCACGCCGCGAGCGAGCCGCTCGAGAAGTCGAACTCCGAGATTCTCCTCAAGCGCATGAATCTGCTGCGACAGACCTGACTGCGTGATGTGCAACTGTTGTGCGGCGATCGTGAACGATTGATGCTCTACGACGGCAAGTAGGTACTCCATCTTTCTCAAAGACATGATCTTTCCTCCATTAGTATCACTACTAGAAGGTCCGATAAAAATCAATTGGACTGAACCCGACGAAGAGGGACACGATTACTTCATCGCAACGTTCAAAGGAGAATCACATGCGTCGTACATCTGGCCCCACCCATGTGCTGGGGGCGGGGATCGCAATCATTGCAAGCATCGCTCTCATAGCTGGCTGCTCCCCTTCCGCAGAAACGGGTTCTCCCTCTGAAGCGCCGGCAGGGTCCTTCGATCTCACTCTCGGAATTGACGGTGGTACCGGTACAGCTCTCTACGTGGTGGCCTGGAAGAACGGCTACTTCGCTGAAGAGGGGATCAACGTAGTCGCCAGCCGACAGTTCCTCAGCGGGAACGAAGCGCTGCAAGCGCAACTTGCTGGGGAAGTCGATCTGTCATCAGTAACCGATCTTCCAGTCATTTCCGCGAGGGCGAAAGCTGAAGAGCAGGGCATGGGCGCGGTGGAGATCATTGGGGCGATGGCGGTCGGACCGCAGGTGCACGCTTTGACAGTGTCCGAGTCGATCGAGAGCCCGGAGGATCTGGAGCGCGACGACGTGAAAGTCGGAGTCACGCTGGGGTCCGGCGGGGAGTATTCCATGCACGCGTTCGTGAAGAATCACGATCTGGATGCGGACCAGATCGAGGTCGTGAACGTCGGCACCGACGACATGGTTGCAGCCTTCACGCGGGGAGACATTCAAGCCTTCTTTAGTTGGGCACCTATCACGCAGACCGCCGTTCAGACCGTCGCTGGTGCGTACATCTTCGAGTACGGAGACGAGTACGACTGGACGAGCCGGAATTACATCGTCGCGTCTGAGCGCTTGAGTCAGGACGAGGAAGCGTCAGAGGCGGTGCTCCGCGCTCTCGACACGGCAGCGCAGTGGACCGAAGAGAACCGAGATGAAGCCATCCAGATCCTGAGCGACACGCTCAGTGTGCCAGTTGATGCGCTGGAGCTCCCCTTTAGTCTGTTCAAGTACGAAGTCTCCTTCACCGATGACCACGTATCGACGCTGACGAACGTCGCGACCTGGGCGGTCGAGACCGAGAAGATTCCCGGAGTCCCGACGTGGAGTGAGTTCGTCAATCTCGCGCCCATGACTGCCGCAGTGCCGGAAGCGATGACGGCCGACCTCGGAGGGCTCGAGTGATCAAGTTCGAACACGTCACCAAGAGCTTTGCGAGCTCCGGTGGGCAGACGGTCTTCAATGACGTGAGCTTTGAGCTTCGGGAAGGCGAGTTGTTCTGTCTGCTCGGCCCGAGTGGATGCGGAAAGAGTACGCTACTAAACCTGCTCGCCGGCTTTGAGGACCCGACTGCCGGAACAATTACGAAGCGCGGGCAGCCGATCGCTGGTCCCGGATCTGATCGCGGAGTGCTGTTCCAGACCTTCGAGGCACTGTTTGAGTGGCTCAATGTGCGGGAGAACGTAGAGCTTGCGCTCAAGGTCAAGAAGATGCCGAAGCGCGAGCGGACGCGGGTCACCGAAGAATACATCAACCTGGTTGGGCTTGAAGGGCAGGAACGCAAGTACCCGGGTCAGTTGTCGGGAGGAATGAAGCAACGCGTGCAGCTCGCGAGGGTGCTAGCAAACAGCCCCGAGGTTCTCCTGATGGACGAGCCGTTTGGAGCGCTCGACAGCCAAACGCGCCGTGCAATGCAATCTGAACTCCTGAGAATCTGGGCGGCGGACCGCAAGACAGTTCTGCTCATCACGCACGACATCGATGAGGCGATCGCGCTGGCCGATCGGATAGCGGTGATGTCTGCCGGGCCGAACGCTCACATCGCGAAGACCTTCGACGTGGATCTCCCCCGACCACGCGCGCACGGTACAGAGTTCGTCGAGCTCTGGAACGCAATCGACGCGTCGCTCGAGCGGCCGAGTCGGAAGGCCGCAGCATGACCGGGACGCTGACAGCCACGAGCACCATCCGATCCGGCAAGCCGCCCAGCAAGGGGTGGCGTCCCGGCGAGAGCAGGTTGGCACGGCTCTTCACTCCTGTGCTGTCTGTCGGCGTAGGGATCGCGCTGTGGTGGCTGGTCTCACTTTTCGTGAGTCCCATCTTGTTCGCATCTCCCGCCCAGACTTGGGACGCGTTCATCGTGAGCCTGCAGAACGGAAGTCTGGTCTCGAACGCGAGTGCGAGCCTCTTTCGGATTCTTACCGGCTTCGTCATTGGACTCCTTGTCGGTATACCGCTAGGGCTGTTGCTGGGGAGTTCAACCTGGCTACGGAGATTCCTCGATCCCTACGTGAACTTCCTCCGATTCATTCCACCGATCGCACTTCTTCCAGTCGCGATTCTGTGGTTCGGCATCGGTGAGGGGTCGAAGATCTTTCTCATCACTTACAGCAGCATCTTCATCGTCGTGCTCAACGCGATTGCTGGGGTCTACGCGATTCCGACCGTGAAGAGATGGGCTGCACGCAGCCTTGGTATGGGCCCGGCTGACGTCTTCTTCAGAGTCACCGTGCCCTCGACCGTCCCGTTCTTGATTACGGGTGCACGTATCGCGATGGGGAATGCCTTTACCACGATCGTCGCGGCGGAGATGATCTCTGCGGAGTCAGGACTTGGGTACATGATCTTCACCGCGCGCCAGTTCTTTCAGACCGGCACGATGTTCACGGGCATCCTCGTCATCGGCCTCCTGGGATTCCTCGCCGATCGGTTGCTGTCGTTCGTCGGGCGGCGCGTGCTGGCCCGTTACGGCACACATGACAGCGCAGGTGCCAGGTGAACTCCTCCACCTTGAGTGGGCGGACCGCTCTCGTAACGGGGTCCGGATCAAGCGGCGGAATCGGCGCCGCCATCGTGCAGGTGCTCGCAGCTGCCGGCGCCCGTGTCGTGATCGCCGATCTTCCTCATCTCAAGGCGAGCGCTCTAAGTCAGTGCGAAGCGCTTTCCCGTTACGGGTACGAAGCGCGCTTCTGTGAGCTAGACGTCGGAAGCCAACAAGACTGGGAGAGGGTCATAGCCGAACTTGCACAAGACGGTCTCGAGCTTGACGTTCTCGTGTGCAATGCGGGCATCAACTCTCCATCTGCACCAGAGAATCAGAGCCTCGACGACTGGGAGCGGATACTTCGCGTCAATCTGACCGGGCCATTCTTGGGGATGCAGGCGGTGCTCCCGAGCATGCGTGTGCGAGGCGGAGGATCGATCATCTGCATCGGGTCTGTGTCGGCATCAGTAGTCACCCCTCCCACACCCGGGTTGTCGAACGCCGCTTACCACGCCAGCAAAGCCGGGCTCGGCATGCTGGCAAAGACGGTGGCGATCAACCATGCGCGCGATGGCGTTCGGGTCAACGTCGTTGCTCCGGGTTCTGTGCTTACGCCGATGCTGGCGCGGGGTGGAAAGGGCGCAGAGCTGATGGCAAACACTCCGATGGGTCGCCTTGCAGATCCTGCGGAGATTGCAAACGCTGTTCTCTTCCTTGCCTCGGACGCCGCTTCGTTCATCACCGCTTCGACGCTAACTGTCGACGGCGGCTACTCAGCGGTTTAGGACCCACGTCTGTTCTCATTGCCACGCCGCAAGGGGTGAACGAAACAGCCCGATACAAGCCGTGCGGAATCGGTTCGCACGCGAACGAACGACATCGACCGCCACCGTCGCCTTGATGATGGTGAACCCAGGGTTCCCTACGATTGCAGTGGTGGGCACGAACATCGACCGCTGTCTCGCCCGCGTCAGCGGAAAGTTGGAGCGGCGAGCGCTTGAGCCGGCGGCTTGTTGCAGGCGGGAGCGAGCTGATCCCGTACTCGCTCCATGAACCGGGACGGGCGTGAGCTGGTCGCGGAGCTCGCGGCACGGAAGTGGCACATTTTGCGCGCTCGGGGATCTCCACCGGGGCGCATCGAGATCATCCGGTCGCTCCCGTCGGGGAGCGACGACGAGTGCAGTGAATTCCTCAGCCGACCCTGAGCAGAGGATCTAGTTGTACCCGGCCATCACGTTGGTTTGCCTCCGAGGCCTGAGTGGCGTCGTCCAGCGGGGTAGTGCTCGAGCCAGGGCGCAAGGTCTTGGGTGCGTGCGTCGTTGGACGAGTATGGGCGCCGGTAGGCCCACTCGCTCTGCAGCGTGCGGTTGAGTCTCTCGACCTTCCCGTTCTGCCAGGGGTGGTGGGGTTTGATGAACATCTGCCGGATTCTGTTGTCGGCGCAGACGCGTCGCAGCGACCACCGGTCGGCCCAGGCGTTGTCTGTGATCAGCCGCTCGATGCGTGGTATCCCGTGCGCGGCGAAGTGGGCGATTGCCCGCTCGAGGAACGCCGAGCAGGTGGGGCCTTTCTCGTCATCAAGGACCTCGGAGTAGGCCAGACGGGAGTAGTCGTCGACGAGGGAGTGGACGTAGTCAAACCCGACGATGATCTGTTTCCGCGCTGCGGTGGAGCCCATTGATCGGCCGTGTGCTTTCCAGCCGCCGCCGTCGGGGATCCGGCCCAGCTTCTTCACGTCCATATGGACCAGCTCGCCGGGATGCTGTCGTTCGTAGCGGACCGTGGTGGTCGTGGACGCGCGGATCACTTCGCCCGTGATCGGGTCCAGCCGAGACAGATGCGGCATGGCATAGCGGACGCGGATCCGAGACACGGTGCGCGGGCACGCCCAGCTGCGCCGCGATCTCATCGCGTCCGATGCGTTCCTGCCTGCGTAGTTCGACAACGGCCTGCTCGGTCACCGCTGGCGTTCGAGATGGCGACCGGTGAGGGCGTGAGGAGCGATCCCCCAGCCCTTGCTCGCCCTCGTCGCGGTAACGATCAAGCCAACGCCTCACACAATTCCGGGACACCCCCATCGCCGCGGCGATATGCGCTTGTTTCAGCCCGCCCGGGCACGTTCGATGATCAACTGCCGCCCGAAAAGGTCAGACGGGCATTACGTGGGGCACGAGAACCTCCGAGTTTGTGAAGACGTCAGACATCTCCGCTAAGCCCGGGGGTTCTCTCTATTCACAAGACCCGAAACGACACCAACCTCATGGCCGGGACTGCTGCACGAATAGGTGACAGGTTGTAGTCACGCCGCCAGTGCGGCGGTCGTGTTCATGATGGTCTCGAACTCGATGGGCGTCAAACGGCCCAGGCGGAGTTGGCGCCTCCGGCGGTGGTAGGTCCGCTCGATCCAGGTGACGATCGCGATCCGCAACTGCTCCCGGGTGGTCCACGAGCGGCGGTCGAGGACGTTCTTCTGCAGCAGGGCGAAGAACGATTCCATGGCGGCGTTGATGCTCCTATATCTGTCAAGCCGCGATTTGGAGGGGTGGTCGGGCTTCGCGGATGGGGCGCATCGCGGCCCAGAGTTCGCGGGCGAGAAGACGTTTCAGACACCGGATGATCTCGGACTTCGTCTTTCCTTCCGGTGATCCGGCGGGCGACGTAGGCCTTAGTGGGTTCGTGGTGCTGCATGCGAACGATGACGACACGGTAGAGTGCGGCGTTTGCTTGCCGGTGACCGCCCCGATTGAGCCGGTGTCGGGTGGTCATCCCTGACGATGCAGGGATCGGGGCGACACCGCAGAGCCGGGCGAACGCGGCCTCCGAACGGATCCGTTCCGGATTGTCGCCGGCAACGATCAGCATCTCGGCCGCGGTGTCAGGACCGACCGCAAAGGCTTTCGCGAGGTCGGGAGCGATCTGCGCGGTCAGCTCTGCCAGGAGCTTCTCATGCCCGGAGATCTCGGCATCCAGTACTTCCCAGCGACGGGCGATCGATCGTAACGTGTGCTTGGTCGACGCGATGATTGTGGTCACCTGGCCCGGACGAAGCGCCGCGCAGCGATGGATGAGCGCCATCTTCGATAGCGGTTGCAGCTCCTGACGCAGATCGTCGGGGGCGTTCACGATGACCTGCTTGAGGCTGATCATCGCGGATGTTCTCGCCTTGACGGCGACGTCCTTGGCGACCTTGATCTGACGGATCATCTCCACTGTTCCATCGGCTGACTTCGGGATGGCCGTCGCCAGGCCCGCGAGGACTGCCCTGGCTGCGTTCTCGGCATCGATGGTGTCGGACTTGCCTCGTAGTCGCCTGTCGCGACGGTCCGTTCTCATCACCTCCAGCGTCCCGATTCCACGACGGCGCACTGCGCCGGCCAGGCCTGCACCATAGGAACCGGTGCCTTCGATCCCGAAGGTGAGTTTCCCGCCGAACGATTCGCCCCAGTCGATCAGCTGGCCGTAGCCACCGGAATCCGCCGCGAAAGATCGGCGATCCAGGACCGCGCCGAGCTCATCGATCGCGACGGCGACGTGGACGTGTTTGTGAGTGTCGACGCCGACAACGACTCGACGGTGAGAGGGGACTTGCTGCATGCTCATAGTGCTCGCTCCAACCAGATCAGGACAGGGTGAGTGACACTGGCCGGTCGGGTGGACGGGACTGTGATGGGACTGTTGCGATCAGGCTCCTATGAGGTCACGCCCGCCCGGCCAGCACCACGAGGGTGATGCGCCTCCTGACGGACGACAGATCAACAGCAAGGACACCCAGACTTCGAGGTCAGTCGTCAGCAAGA